>NZ_PDYY01000004.1 GCF_002743255.1 Sporosarcina sp. P2 | reverse complement strand
AACCACTCATAACTTTCGTGGAGGAACAGTTGTCACTTTAACTGTTCCTCCACGAAAGTACAGCAAGCGTAGCGCGGTAGGTTTTTCAAAATAAACGCTCAATAAATGGTGTCCACTTTCTTGACAGAAGACCACTAGCGCTCTATGTATTGCCTCACCCGCTCAATGGCCTGCGCCACCCGCTCAATGGCCCGCGCTATCCGCTCTATTCACGTTTAATGTAAGCACTATGTTTCCTTCGACTGCCGAATTGTTTTATACTGAATATTATCTAAGCATTACAGGAGGAAGGCGGTTCAACGTTGAGTCGACATAAGAAAAATTTCATTATCATCTGGGTCACGAACTTTCTTGTAGCAGGTACGATGACGATGATTATGCCGTTCCTGTCGTTATATATTGAAACATTCGGGGATTATTCCGACGCATATGTCCAGAAGTGGGCTGGGTTAATTTTTGGTGCTACGTTTATTACCGCACTGATCATGTCACCTATTTGGGGACGTTTTGCAGATCGTTTTGGTTTTAAACCTATTTTGCTCATTAATGGTTTTGGAATTACGATTTCAGTTTTTTTAATGGGCTTTGTTAATTCCGTAGAAACCTTTTTCGTGTTGAGACTACTAATGGGGTTGGTTACAGGTTTCTTACCGACTTCATTAGCTTTCATTTCTTCTCAAACGCCACGTGAGGAAGCCGGCAAGATGCTCGGCACGTTGCAAATGGGCGGTGTTGCGGGAATGTTATTCGGCCCCGTTCTCGGTGGTCTAATGGCTGATACGTTTGGGTTTGAGTATGCTTTCATCATCACATCTATTTCCGTTATGATCGCCACGTTGCTCGTGTTATTTGGAATTAAAGAGCAAGCGCGGGTACAGGTGCGGAAAGTTGCAAAGTATTCGCGGAAAGTTATTTTGGGTGGATTGTTCAAGCACCGTCTGATGTTTAACGTAATGGTCGTCACGACGTTGATCCAAATCGGGAATTTCAGCATTCAGCCATTGCTGTCACTCTACGTAGCGGATTTGACCCATGCTGCGTCCAACGTAGCGTTTCTCGCGGGATTGACGTTCAGTGCAACAGGTCTCGGTAATTTACTATTCGCTAGGTATTGGGGGAAAGTTGGCGACAATGTAGGATATGAAAAAATCCTTGGACTACTGCTGATCATGTCGTTCATCTTCATTATCCCACAGGCTTTCGCTACGTCACTTTGGCAACTTGTTTTATTGCGGTTCTTATTTGGAATCTCAACTGGCGGGATGATTCCACTTACGACAGCGCTTGTTCGTCGTGAAGCGCCACTGGAAGTTCAAGGTGAGGTCATGGGGTATAACACCAGCTTCCGTTTCCTCGGTAATATTATCGGACCGATGTTTGGTGGAATTGTCAGTGGATATATCGGGATTCCTGCCGTATTCATCGTGACAGGCATATTATTCGTCGTCGGGTATTTGTTCCTGTCAATGGCAGTACGACGGCCTACACAGGATTTCGAACATTTCCTAGAAGACCGGCAAGATGAAGCGAATGAACACACATAAATTTAGCCACGCGCGCTTTTCAGTAGCGCGTTTTTTTATTTCCTATTGATTCAGACGACAGGTGTCGTGTTATGTTATATTTTTCTATAGCGATATGAAAGTACAGGGGGCTAGTTAGTTGAAACAAACGGTTGGATTAGTGATTACGCTTGCTTGCGTTCCGCTATTATTATTTATCCAAAATCAAATCTACGCAGAAACCGCGCAGACGGAAACCTTGCATGCTTCTATTCGTAAGGCAGTGCAGTTGGAAGCGCCTGTAATGGTCTCCCCTATTCAAATGAAAGACCGTAACGGAAAATTGTTTGCGGAAGAATATACCGAATGGCGGCAACCCATTCATTTGCAAGATGTGACGTTTTTCACGCGCCAGTTATTTTTAAAAAGTGAAGACCGGACATTTTATGAGCATCGAGGTTATGATATAGCAGCGATTATTCGAGCTTTCACGATCAATGCAGCGGCAGACGCTAAGCAGCAAGGCGCTTCTACCATTACACAGCAAGTCGTGCGAATGCGTCATCTAACGACCGAGAAAACGTACGAACGAAAGTTCAAAGAGCTCTTCTTTGCAGCAGAGTTGGAAAAACAATCGACAAAAGATGAAATCCTGGAAATGTATCTGAATGAAATGTACTTCGGCAATCAAGTATACGGAATCGGTGGTGCGGCTAGCTACTACTTCAGCCGGCCTCTTGAAAAACTGCATGAGGCAGAAATTGCATTTTTGGCGGCCATTCCAAATAATCCTTCTCTTTATAACCCGATCAAGCATTTTGATCAAACGAAAGAACGTCAACTACGACTTCTTCGAGTCATGCTCGACCAGCAAGTCATTACACAAGAGCAATTTGAAGAGTATAGTAAGTTGCCCATTCAATTGAACGTTAAGAACAAAGAACAGTTTTATCCAATGTACAGTTCATATGTATTAGAAGAATTGAAAGACCTTATCGCGCAAACGGAAGGGCTCGATGTGTCGATGGCTAAAGCCAAAACGCCAGAAGAACGACAACGCTGGCAGAGTGAAATCAATCGGCGTACGCAAGAAGTGACCAGCAAAGGCGTGACAATCGATACGGCACTTGATCCAAACAAGCAACAGCATGATGAAAACCGATTGAATGCACTGATTGGAACAGGCGGTGTGCAGGCTGGAGCTGCTGTCATCGACAATGAGATGCGTGAGATCATCAGTTTATATGCTGGTTCGGGCTATAAAAAAACCGACTTCAACCGGGCTTTTCAAGCTGTTCGACAACCAGGGTCAGCAATCAAGCCATTGCTTGTCTATGCACCGTTTTTCGAAAGTGGGCCGTATCATGCGGATACGCCCGTCAACAGTAGCAATATTTGTATTGCCGGTTATTGTCCGAAAAACTTCGGCCACTATCAGTTTGGTACGACTACGGTACGGGAAGCATTCCGAAATAGTTATAACACAACAGCTGTACGTTTATTGCAACGTGTAGGAATCGACGAGGCATTCTCCCATCTAGCACCTTTTCATTTCCGACACATCGTTGCGGCTGACCGTTCCTACCCTGCAGCGCTTGGTGGATTTTCTAAAGGTGTCACGCCACTGGAGCTTGCCGGAGCCACTACGAGTTTTATCGACGGGACGTATTTGCCCCCGCATGCCATTCGCTCGGTAAAGGATGGTAAAGGTGAGGTATTGTATAAATGGAAAGATAGATCAAAAGCGGTTTGGTCCCCTTCCACGGTCAATAGCATTCGTTCCTTGATGAAAGAAGTCGTTGTGAACGGTACAGGCGAAGGAATAGCTTACACAACGAGCTATACCGGAGCGAAAACAGGAACGACCGATTCGTTTAAAGACTTGTGGACAATCGGCATGAATGATCGTTATACGTCGGCAGTCTGGATTGGGTATGACAGACCTACACCCATCCCGCGTCTGCGTGATCAAAAAATTCATTTGCGGGCATTCTCCTCAACATTGCGACCATAAAAGCCTTGCCAGGTCCGTTAGTTAGATCTGCAAGGCTTTTTCATTTATTTCACTGGATTGGCTAACGGGATACTGGCGAGTACTCCGTTGTATAGACGGAAAATGATATACACAAGTCCCGCCACCAAGACGCTCCAAATGATAATTTGAAAGAATATCAAACCGACTGTGTGCGTCAATGGCATAAAGGGACTTAATTTGTACACTACGTAAATAAAGTAAACGAAAGACGTGAAGAAGAAAATCAGTGCTAGCATCTTCCAAGATTGAATACCGATTACCGAAGCTAGTGCACCAATAAAGTAAATGATCACACCGGATTTTGAAGCGCTATACGATGCATCTGCTTCTTCTTTTAGGAAAAATAATAAAGCCGTTTCATGAATGGTGACGGCAATCAGTTTTAAAGCTGCAAATAGCATGAAGAATACTAAAGCATACATTGTCAGTAAAAAGAGGCGTAATTGAAGGTCGGTTAAGAACTCCCTCATGCCTTGATAGAGACCAATTTCCTTAAAAAGGATCAGTGTCTCCCCTACGCTATAAACGCCAAAAGTCAAACTGAATAACAAGACGGAGACAAATGGTAAATAGCTGAACAAATATGGATTTTTCATAATACCCCCAAAAAAATTTTTTCCCCTTCTAATAATATAAGAAGGAAGTCGAATAAAGCAATAATTGGTCAACTGTCGTCTATGCAATTTGAAATGTTTTACGCTATACTAACAAATACGCCCACGCTTACGCCTCGGGAATGTGAATAAGTGAAGAACATGGTTGGAAGGAGGATTCTCTTGGAATTCGTGTTATTGATTTTTTTACCTGTAATCTTCGCAATACTCGTTCCTTTTGTTTATAAGAAAATTAAAGGAATACATACAGGTTGGTTTGTTTTACTTGTACCTCTCGTGTTATTTGGCTATTACGCAAGTTTTTTGCCGTTAGTCATGGATGGTGGTCATGCTATTTCTGAAATGAAATGGATTCCTTCACTTGGAATTGCGTTTACTTCATACATAGATGGTCTTAGTTTATTATTCACGCTATTGATCACCGGAATCGGTTCGTTAGTAGTATTGTACTCCGTATTTTATATGGATAGGGAAAAAGAGGATCTTGGTAGTTTTTATGTCTACTTACTGATTTTCATGACCGCTATGCTCGGAGTCGTGCAATCTGACAACACGATGACACTCTATTTGTTCTGGGAGTTAACGTCCATTTCGTCCTTCTTATTGATTGGCTTCTGGTACACCAAGGACAAGTCACGTTTTGGCGCATTAAAATCGATGATGATTACGGTGTTTGGTGGATTAATGATGCTCGGGGCATTCATTTTACTCAGTATCATGGGAGAAACGTTCTCTGTTAGGGAATTGATCGCAGAAGCTCCTGAACTTGTGAGTCAACCGTACTTTACTCTGGCATTAGTTTTACTTTTGCTTGGTGCCTTTACGAAGTCCGCACAATTTCCATTCTATATCTGGCTACCGGATGCAATGGAAGCGCCCACACCAGTTAGTGCGTATTTACACTCTGCGACGATGGTGAAGGCGGGTATTTATTTGGTCGCACGATTTACGCCGATTTTCGGCTCAGCGTCCACTTGGATTTGGCTCGTTACAGGAATTGGATTGCTGACGTTGTTTTGGGGTTCATTCTTCGCAGTAAAGCAAACGGATTTGAAAGCGATTTTAGCATTTTCAACAGTCAGTCAACTTGGTTTAATCATGTCTTTACTTGGAGCAGGTGCTATCTCGTATCATGCGACCGCAGCCGTGTTTGGCTTCGCGACGTATGCGGCAATCTTCCACTTGATTAACCACGCCGCATTTAAAGGCGGGCTATTCATGATCGCTGGAATTATTGATCATGAAACCGGTACCAGAGATATACGTAAGCTCGGTGGATTAATGAGCGTTATGCCGATCAGCTTTACTGTTGCCGCGATTGGTTCATTATCTATGGCTGGTTTGCCACCATTTAGTGGATTCTTGAGTAAAGAGATGTTTTTGGAATCTATGGTAGCGCTTCGACACTTCGAATTATTCAACTTCGATACATGGGGGATACTGTTCCCGATCGTCGCTTGGATTGCCAGCGTGTTTACGTTTACGTACAGTATGTATTTTGTTTTAAAAACATTTATAGGACAGAAGAAATTGGATCAATTGCCGAAACAGCCACATGAAGCACCGATTGGTATGTTAATTTCGCCTATGATTTTGGCATCCATCGTCATTCTAGTGTTCTTCATCCCGAATGTCGTCGGTAAGTGGATAATTAAACCGGCCGTTATGGCGATTCAACCAACTTTGTACGCAAATCCGTCCGCTATCGATATTCATGTCAAAGCATGGCATGGTTTTGGGGCTGCTGGTTTATGGCTGACAATTGGTATCGTCGCATTCGGTACGTTACTCTATCTAACCATTCCGAAATGGCAACCGCTTTATCGTATGCAGCCTGACAGTCTATCGCTGAATAACGGCTATGATGCGATGATGCGCGGAAGTGAAAAAGGATTGAATCGGGTTTCCCGTCTTTATATGACAGGTAAGATCCGGACCTACTTATTGTATATGTTCGCATTTATGTCTGTTACGATCATCGCGCTGTTGTTTATCAAAGACGCATTCGTTCTTGATATGAACAGTTTTGCAGCGATTACTTTATATGGATCACTCAATGCTATCGTGTTGATTTTATCTGTAGGATTTGTGGTGTTTGCGAAGTCTCGTCTTGCTGCGATCATCGCGCTTGGCGGTGTCGGGTATTCTGTCGCGCTATTCTTCGTTATTTTCAAAGCGCCTGACTTAGCACTAACACAACTTGTCATCGAGACAGTATCCGTTGCGTTGTTCTTGCTGGCATTCAAACATTTGCCGGCACTCAGTACGCACGGGGAAACGAAACGCAATAAAATGGTTAATTTGATTGTTTCATTGAGTGTAGGCGTAATGGTGACATTGGTCGCCCTATCCAGCCACTCACAAAAAATGATTCCTTCAATTTCTCAATACTATAAAGATACGGTCAAGACAGAAGCAGCTGGCGGAAATATCGTCAACGTCATTCTTGTAGATTACCGTGGATTTGATACATTATTTGAGATCGCGGTACTCGCTATTGCAGGGATCGCGGTACTTGGTATGATTCGTTTGCGTGTATCGAGAAAGGAGCCGACTGATGAAAACAAATGATGTTATTTTACAAACCACAGCTAAAGTAGTGTTTTTCATCATCTTCTTGTTCTCCATACACATCTTTTTCGCGGGGCACTATGCTCCGGGTGGAGGATTCGTCGGTGGCTTGTTGACGACAGGTGCGATTGTCCTGTTGTTGTTGGCATTCGATTTACGGACGATTCAACAGATTCTACCGTTCAACTTTACGGTCATGACGGCGATCGGATTATTGCTTGCGTTAGGTACAGCGGCGGGCTCGATTTTCTTTAATGTGCCATTCTTCACGCATGCATTCAGTGATTTTGACTTACCGCTGTTCGGACACACGTCCCTTCACACAGCGATGTTGTTCGATAGTGGCGTTTATTTAGTTGTCGTCGGTTCCGCCATCACGATTATTCAATCGATTGGAGGCGATGACTGATGGAGTTTATTCTTGCGATTCTTATCGGGATATTATTTACGGCAGCCGTCTATTTGATTTTATCGAGAAGTTTACTGAAAGTGATTTTAGGTACTGGTTTGCTCAGTCATGGAGCACACTTACTCATTCTTACGATGGGTGGACTCGGAGGCTCAGCGCCTCCCGTCCTAATCGACGGAGTGACTGATTTTGCAGATCCCCTGCCTCAAGCATTGATCTTAACTGCGATCGTCATCAGTTTTGGTGTGACGGCGGTCATGCTTGTCATGGCATATCGTATGTATGCTGTACACCAAACAGATAATATGAATGAATTGAGAGGGAATGATGAACATGATTAACCTTCTTTTATTTCCGATCATTATTCCTTTCTTTTTCGCGATGATCTTATTGTTTTTCAAAGAGCAGGTGGTCGTCCAGAGAGTTTTGACACTGATCGGATTGGCTCTCAGTCTAGTTGCTTCTTTTTGGCTTATCGCGACAGTGAAGACAGAAGGAATCCAAACCGTGACACTCGGGAGTTGGCCTGCACCATTTGGGATTACGATGGTGTCGGACATGTTCTCCGCCATGCTCGTCACAACGACGATTATCATTACATTTTTTGTCGTCATCTATAGCTTTTCATCCATCGGTGTAGAAAGAGAAAGATTTTTCTACTATCCTGCGATCCTGTTTATGATTACAGGAATCAATGGCGCCTTCACAACAGGCGATATTTTCAATATGTTCGTATTCTTCGAAGTGCTACTGATCGCATCCTATTTGCTTATTGTGCTTGGCGGTGAGAAACGGCAGCTTCGTGAATCTATCAAATACATATTGGTAAACGTTATTTCATCTGCCATCTTTGTCATTACGGTAGCGTATTTGTACTCTATCGTCGGTACATTGAATATGGCGGATATCTCAGTGAAGATTGCAGAGATCAATCAACCAGGAATTATTTCGGTTATTGCGATTTTGTTTTTAATCGTCTTTGGCATTAAAGGGGCAATCTTTCCCTTATATTTCTGGTTACCCAATTCGTATGCTGCACCACCGATACCCGTTCTCGCATTATTCGGTGCCTTACTGACTAAAGTCGGTGTATATGCGATTACGCGTACCTATACGTTGTTTTTCGTGCACGACATTGGATTTACGCATCAGTTTTTGATGGTTCTATCGTTACTAACTATCATTGCAGGCTGTATCGGCGCTCTTGCGTATTTCGATGTAAAACAAATCATCATTTACAATATTATCATTGCAGTAGGTGTCATCTTGTTCGGTGTAGCTCAAATGAACACGTCTGGACTCGAGGGCGCGGTTTACTATTTAATTCATGATATGTTGATCAAAGGCGCATTGTTTGTCCTGATCGGTATCATCATCTACGTAACCGGCACTTCGAACTTGCGGCAAATGGGTGGTTTAATTAAGACGCACGGAACGCTTGGTTGGATGTATTTAATCGCTGCGTTCGGTCTGGCTGGCATCCCTCCGTTGAGTGGGTTTATTGGGAAAGTGCTGATCACAAAAGGGGCATTTGAAGCGGATCACGTGATCGGCAGTATCATTATTTTGGCTTCAAGCCTAGTAGTACTACTATCTGTCATTCGGATTTTCATTTATGCATTTTGGGGTAGTCAAAAGAACGATCTACCTGTTCGCGATCCACGAACGTATCGCCAAATGATGTTCCCAGCTGTTATGTTGGTACTCATTTCGGTAGCGTACGGTGTAGGTACGGAGTGGCTTATGCCATATATGACGGATGCAGCGAATGTACTGGCTGATCCATCCATCTATATAAATGCGGTGTTAAAGGAGTAGAGGTCAATGGCTTTTCAGATACTATTAAATTTCTTCATTGCAGTCGTTTGGATGTTCATGTCAAGTTCATTGACACCTTCTACGTTCATCATAGGATATCTTATCGGGCTGTTGATGATCATCATGACACGCCGCTATTTCAGTGGACGCTTGTACATTTGGCGAATCTGGTCTGCAATGAAACTGACAGCGATTTTTCTAAAAGAACTGATCATGTCGAATATTTCCGTGTTGCTACTGGTGATCAAGCCGGATTTATCGACAATGCAACCGATGTTCTTCGCTTTGCCGACTGAGCTTGAAAAAGATTGGGAAATCACGTTATTATCCAGTTTAATTACGTTAACGCCTGGTACGGTCGTCGTTCATGTTTCAGATGATCAGCGTACTTTGTATATCCATGCGATTGATGTAGACGATGTCGATGAAGCAATCGATTCTATAAAAAACACATTCGAGAAAGCCATTATGGAGGTGAGCCGAGGATGAATGTATTTTATTCTGTCTGTCTCGTGCTAGTTATCCTGTCTATGCTCGGATTACTATACCGTGTATGGAAAGGTCCTTCCGTGCCGGATCGTTTAGTAGCTCTTGACGCGATCGGTGTCATGCTCATATCAGCAATCGCACTGTTTTCCATCTTGTTCGACACGCCTTTCTTCATCGATGCGATTCTATTGATCGCCATTATGTCGTTTATTGGGACAGTGTCCTTCTCCAAATTCATTGAGAGAGGAGAGATTATCGAACGTGGACCTAATCGCTGACATTATGATTGTGTTACTCGTTACGGTGGGGATCATTTTTACGATCGTCACAGTCATTGGAATCTTACGGCTCCCAGATGTCTATACACGCGCACATGCTGCTTCGAAGAGCGCTACGCTTGGCGTTATGAGTTTACTGCTTGGCGTATTTCTCCACTTTTGGTGGAATGAAGGCCATTTCAGTGTGGCGTTATTACTTGGGATCGTCTTCTTGTTCATCACTTCTCCGATTGGCGGTCACTTAATGACTCGCGCTGCGTATATGTCGGGTGTAAAGCCTACCGAATTAACGGTTGGAGATGATCTAAAAGAAGCTGTAATAGAACTACGCATAGAATCAGATAAAAACACGCCGGATGACGAATAGTCATCACGGCGTGTTTTTTTAATAGTATGGATAATAAGGATAATATGGTTGTGGATAGTATGGATAGCTGTTGTAGTAAGGTGGATAATATCCTCCACCGAAGCCGTAACCATAGCCTGGAGAAATAGCATTACCTAAAAATCCGCCAACTAAGCCACCTAGAAAAGGACCTCCGAATCCGCCGAAACTACCAAATCCACCGCCATACCCTCCACCATGATGACGACCGCCACCGTATCCACCTCTATAATTATGTCTTGTCATCCAAGCTCCCCCTTTCCCTCTATCCTATGACTAACCGGAAAGAAGGAATGGGGAAAGCGCCTATACTGAATTATTCTTGTGGCTCTGCTTCAGCAGCTAAGCGCTCCACGAAGGTCGCCAATGTACGCACCATTACGCCCGTCGCACCTTTCGGACCGAGCGCATGTGGTGTCGCTGCATCAGACGTACCTGCAATATCTAAATGAATCCACGGTGTATCCCCAACAAATTCTCCGACGAAGCCGCCTCCGAAGATCATATGGCCATCTCGTCCCGGTGAGTTATTTACATCTGCGACATCACTTTTGCGAATCCGCCGACGATCGCTCTCCGTTAAGGGCAGTTGCCAAATGAATTCCCCCGTTTCCTCCGCCGCTTCCTGAAATTTTTTATAGAATGCGTCATGGTTGGTCAGTGTACCCGTTTTATCATGACCGAGCGCCACAATGACACCGCCCGTTAGCGTGGCCACATCAATCAAATACTCAGCGCCCGCTTGCTTCGCATACGTCACTGCATCAGCTAGTACTAAACGACCTTCTGCATCTGTATTCAACACTTCAATGGTCTTTCCGCTTAAGGATGTGATCACATCATCCGGCTTGAACGCTTCACCGGAGATCATGTTATCGGAAGAAGCGATGACCGCAATCACATTTTTCTTCGGTCGTGATTCCCCTATGATCGCCATAGCGCCAAGTACAGCTGCTGCGCCACCCATATCCCCTTTCATGCCAACCATGCCGTCCTTAGGCTTCAACGAATAGCCGCCCGTATCATAAGTAATTCCTTTACCGACTAAACCAATGACATCTTCCCACTGCTCCGTCGCTTGATACTTAAGAACAATGAGTTTCGGTTCTTCAACTGACCCTTGATTGACCGCAAGAATGGCTCCCATGCCCAGCTCTTCCATTTCGGCTTTACCCAGAATATCTATTTCTAGGTCATAGCTTTCTGCCAATTCTTGTGCGTATTCCGCCATCTTAGTTGGCGTCAATAAATTAGGGGGTACATTGACTAGCGTCCTCGCTTCGTTCACTGCGTGTGCGGAGATCATGCCCACTTCTCCTGCAGTAGTCACACGATCTTCATCTTCCGTCGTAATGAATGTCACAGTAGTTAAGGAGACATCCACTTCATTGGATGAAGTCTTGAATCCTTCATATGTGTAGGAGCCCATTCCGATACCCTCAGAGGCCAGGAACGCTACGTCCTCACTATCTATCTCCTCGTTAGAGAACGGCGCTGTCCAGACGCCTACAGTGCGCACACGGTCCTTGTGTAGTTGTTTACCTACGTCAGCGAATAATTCACGCAATAGCTGTTCTGTCAGTCGCTTCTGATTGCCAACGCCAACAAAGTACACCCGGTCGTAACTTTGCTTGGATAGCGCAGGCATTTTGGTAATCGCCTTACACTTCTGTTGAATGTCCTGTGATTTAATCCAGTCTGGCAATAAAGGATGGAAAGATTCAACGAACAAATCGAAACCTTCTACGTTCTCTGGATGATCTGGTATTCCTACAATAAGTACTTCTACTTCTGTCTGATCGATTGCGGATGCTGTTTCTACGTTTATCATGAATGCTTCCTCCCCATTTCTTTACGCTTTCCCCATACTAGTATAGACTAGTCAGATTAGCACAAGCAACGAGCAATATTCTGGATTGGAGACAACGAGTAGATCCAGATTATGTTATACTAATTGCTAAACTACTGACAGTAAGGGAGTGGAACCTCTTGGCTATTTTTGAAAACATACCGCTCCTCGTAGCGCTATTCGCCATCTTTTTTGCCCAATTTGTAAAAATTCCTATTCATTTTTTATTGACACGTAAACTCGATTTCGGACTCATGACGTCTACAGGCGGCATGCCGAGTTCCCACTCGGCGGCTGTCACTGCACTCACAACTGCCATCGCATTCGAAGCGGGCCTAGATTCACCATTATTCGCCATATCCGCTATATTCGCAGTCATTGTCATGTTCGACGCAACTGGCATCCGCTACCAAGCCGGACAACAAGCCGTCATCATCAACCAAATGCGCTCCGACTTCCAAATATTCGTCAACGATTTGAAAGATTGGCCGAAGAAAGACAATGACGCAAAAATTCAAGAACTGAAAACCCTACTCGGCCACAAACCAAACGAAGTATTTTTCGGAGCTCTAACAGGTATTCTCATCTCGATCTTTACGTATACCGTTATATTGTAACGTTGCAGTTAGAGAAAATCATTGCATCCACTCCGGCGCTTGCGGATGGCTTACGTTTTATAGTTGGAAAGATTTTTACACGTCAGTATATTTAGAAACATACACTAGTTGATCGTAAGTGGAAGGCGGCGACTCCCGATGGATTAGCGTGCGCCTTGAGACCCCGCAGAAGCGAAGCGTACGAGGAGGCTTAAGGCCACGCCCATGGGAAAGCGTCCGCCTGGAACGTCGATCAACGGTGCCCTCACCTCCTCTAATCTTTTTATCTCTAAAGCAACGTAAAAAACGGAACTGTCACAAGATGTCGTAATTCACGACTTCCTGTCCAGCTCCGTTTTTTCGTATCCACGTATGGAAAAACATCAAAACATCTGATAACCCATCTTGCGTAAAGCTTTCATTACAAAACCTGCGATAATCGCTCCCACCATACCACTCGCCAGAATCACGATATCCACGGCGTGAAGCGACATAAGATTCGCCCCCAGCTCACTAAAAGCAAAACTAGGCTTCGTAATGTACTCATACATCGGCACATCATCAATAATAAAAATTACAATAATCGGATAAATGATAGCCATAAGCCACGTCATACGTAACAACATATTTATTAAAAAACCGATACCGAAAAACATGACAATAAATATCAAGATTGATAGCATCACTTGTGCTATGGATATAGTTTGCATGCTTGCTAACCCCCAGTTCATCACTTCAACATTTTACAGGATGATGCGACGGCTTTCAATAGAATGAGACAGTGTACACAGAACGTTCTTTTCAGATGTCATGAATTCTTAAAATCTGACAGACGATCTTTCCTAATTCAACTACTTCCACAGTTGACTTATTGCCTATTTTGATGCACACAAAAAGCACTCGCAGAGGCGAGTGCTTTTCTATATTCGTTATAATACGTTGAATTTACCTTTTTTAATCGTTAATCCAAGACCGCCGATCATGAATAGAGCACGGTTATCGATCATTTTCTTCATGAAGGATGCCTTCGCACCTGTAACTTTTTTATCGAATACCACACCAATCGCATCGGAATCACCTAGAGAACAAACGCTACCTTTTAAATCCGGTACGAATTCTTTCGTTGGGTTCCCTTTCATCAATGCAATAATATTGTTAGCAATCATCTCGCCTTGTTGCATAGCGATTTGTGCAGTTGGTGGGTACGGACGATTGATTGCTTCGTTGATCATCAATGCACAATCACCTACAATAAATACATCATCGAATCCTGGTGCACGCATATCTTTTTCAACTTTAACACGAGCGCGCATGTTTTCTATACCCGATTCTTCAATCAAGTGGTTACCGCGAACGCCAGCAGCCCATACGACTGTACCCGCTTTGATGAATTCAAACTCATCTTCGCCTTTTTTAATCTTCACGCCTTCAGGAGTCGCTTCAACAACCGGCGTGCCGATAGAGAATTCTATGCCTTTTGCACCCAATTGACGCACCGCGTATTCCACCAGTTCCGGATCGAAACCAGGCAAGACCATTGGCGCTGCTTCTACACAAAGAATGCGCACTTTTTTGGCTGGTACATCATATTCTTTACATAGTTCTGGCACACGGTCTCCCAGTTCACCAAGGTACTCGATTCCTGTGAATCCAGCCCCACCTACGATGATAGTCAAACGGCTATCATCTTTAACTTCTTCAGTAGACCATGTAGCAAATTGATATTCCATGTGATCACGAATGTGACGAGCTGCATTCACATTGGCAATGGATAATGCGTACTTGTCCAAACCTGGGATTCCGAAAGTTTCTCCTTCAAAACCAAGACCAATTACTAAATAATCATATGTGTGAGAACCGAGGTTCGTTTTAACGTTTTTGGTTGCGACATCGATGCCCGTAACTTCAGCTTCGATGAACTTTACTTTATTGCTATTGATTACACTGGATATATCGTAGCGAACTTGTTCTGGAGTTAACGTTCCAGCTGCCGCTTCATGCAACCATGTAGATTCATAGTGATAGTCATTTTTGTTGATTAGAACGATATCTGCTTCATCTGCACCTAATGACTTTTGTAAATTCACAACCGTCATCAAACCGCCATAACCTGCACCCAATACTAAGATTGTTGGTCTTTTCACGTAAATCGAACCACCTTTTAGTTTCTTAAACGCCGAGTACGTGTAAAATCAATCTTACTTATTTTGCAGTGCCGGCATTTAGTTTAATATGAATAGAATCTTACTTTCATTTCCTATAGTAGACCTTTTGCGAACGTATTTCAACAGAATTATAATTGTGCAAATAATCAATTTAGACTAGTAATGTAGCGTCCTTATAATTCCCTCACATTCCGCTCGGCTAATCTCTTCTTCATTTACTCGCAATCTGCCGGAGCGCCAGCTTTGTTAGCTGTTCTAAATGAAGTACCGCAACCACAATTTGCAATGGCATTCGGATTGTCGATGGTGAAGCCGCCACCCATTAAAGATTCTTTATAATCCACTTTTGTCCCTACAAGAATCGCTGCATCCTCTTCTTTAATAACTACAGGAATTCCATGTGCAGTATACGAAATATCATCCTCTTCTTTTTCCTGGGCAAAACCAAGACCGTATGTCAACCCGCTACAACCTCCGCCATTAACGGAAACGCGCAAGAAAGATCCTTCTTCTTCATTATGTGTCATCATTTTTTTTACGTGAAATGCCGCTGCTTCTGTTATCTCTACTGTGTTCGTCATGAATACCACTCACTTTCCACGTTTTCTTTTTATCATATCAATCTTTTTCATCACAATGCAAACAAATAGCCCCCCACTAGGTCTATTATAATGTATAATAAGACTTAGGACAGAAAGGGATGATACTAGTGGAAATTAGCCCGTTTTACGAGAAAAAAATGCAGTGCTTACTGTGTAAAGAGCATTTCCCTACTACTAAAGTTCGTTCTCGCCAAGTACGAGTAGTTGATCATGATAGCGATTTTAGACCTATTTACTTGGACGAGGAAGTTAATCCTATTTTTTATAATGTTGCCGTATGTCCGAATTGCGGTTTTGCATTTACTGATGATTTCGCTCCCTACTTTGCGCCCGGCACAAAAGAAATGATCGCTAAAAACATAACAGCTAAATGGCATAGCCGCTCATTTGGTGGCGTACGGACGAAAGAGCAAGCAATTGAAGCCTATAAATTAGCGTATTTGAATGCCAATTTTAAAAAAGAAAAGTATTTAACGATAGCAGGAATCATGTTACGTATCGCTTGGATTTATCGTAATGAGGAAAACCGTCAGAAAGAAATGCGTTATCTTGAAATATCTCGTGACCTCTACATAAAGGCATTTTCTGAAGGTGATTATATCGGAACACAAATGTCTGAAACCCGTGTGCAATATATCATTGCGGAATTATCTTGGCGCATTCATGATCGCGCAGAAGCCATACGAAACTTCTCACGTGTAATTGAAGCGCAAAACAGATCAACCGAACCTACAATCATCAAAATGGCCAAAGATCGATGGCAAGAAATCCGTGATGAGGAAACCGCTCATAAAACCAGTTGAATAAGGAAAACCGTGCAAAGAAGGTTATACTTCATTTGCACGGCTTTTTTATTTAATGAAATTAAAATACTTGTTCTACTTCTACTACACCTGGTACTTCTTCAAGTAATGCACGTTCAATACCAGCTTTTAATGTAATCGTTGAACTAGGGCAAGTTCCGCATGCTCCTAATAGGCGCAGCTTTACTATTCCTTCGTCAATATCCACTAGTTCGCAGTCCCCTCCGTCTCGCAAGAGGAATGGGCGCAATTTATCTAGCACTTCTTTTACCGGCTCATATAATTTAATATCTGTTGTCATTGTAAACACACTCTCCTTTCCTTATACTTATTATAAACTGCCCAGCAGAAAAAATCCAATAATGAATCGGAGGTTTGATTAATATGTCGCAATCCCCTGTAATAATTGAAGTATATGGAGCAGAAGTCATCTGTGCCAGTTGTGTAAATGCACCTTCTTCCAAAGACACGTATGAATGGCTTCAAGCAGCAATATCGAGAAAGTACCCTGAACAACCGTTTTCTATTACGTATATTGATATCGATCAAGAATTAACCGAATCACGACAGCGAGAAATCGTCGAAAAAATTCGTGATGATGAGTATTTTTATCCACTCGTCATGATTAATGATGAAATGATCGGAGAAGGCCATATTCAACTAAAGCCTGTTTTTAACGCATTAGAAGCACAAGGTTTTCAAGCCGAATAAATTGAGAAATTGATGGATTAATTGAGAACAATATATTCATTGAAGCGGTCGTTCTATGTGGAACTGACCGCTTCTTTGTATGCAATGAACGATAGGCAATATCATAACTAAAAAAGCCACTTCATGGAAGTGACTTGCAGATTGTTGACATTACCCGTTATGCCATTTGTACATCCATAGCAAGCCAGATTTCATTAAACGGGCGATTCTTCCTGTAACGGTACGATCCGCTAAGTACGCAAATCCTTGCTTCTTCCCTAACGAACCCATGAAACCTTTTAGTTTCAGCTCCGGCATTTCAAGCATTAGCGGCTCACCTTTCCAAGTGGAGCGTAATACTTGAACGATTTGCTCGCCTTGAACTTCTGCCAACTGAGCGCTTGGTGCATGTGGAAGCGCAGCGATGTCCCCGACAACGTAAATGTTTCGGTAACTTGGAACTTGGTGGTATTGATTGAGTACGATGCGGCCTGAACGGTCTTTCTGAATGACTAAATCGTCCACAACCTTGCCTGGCTTAATACCAGCTGTCCAAACGACTGCATCTACATCGATTGTATCTTCATGATTATAGAGAGTATGTTCGCCTACCTTGGTAATGTTCGAATTCGCTACGACTTCTACATTGTTTTGATCAAACCAACCTTTTACGAAGTTACTCAATCGTTCAGGGAAGTCACGTAAAATACGCGGGCTTCGATCGAATAATTTAATCTTCAAATCCGGACGACTCTCACGCAACTCACTCGCTAATTCGATACCGCTAAGTCCCGCACCTACGATTCCCACTGTTGCGCCATCGCCTAGTCCAAGTAACGTCTGATACGTCCGGCGGGATTTCCCAATCGTTTGGATACTCAGCGTATGTTCAGCTGCTCCAGGTACGTTGTGGTAATTATCTTCACTACCTAGTCCGATGACCAATTCGTCGTATGCAAGTGCTTGTCCGTCTGCCAACAACACTTCTTTTTCTTCTGGCTTGATTTCTTGAATCTCGCCTTCTACCACTTTCAATTGGTCATGAACAGGGATCGCGACGCGCACATCGGCATCCGACACAGTTCCCGCTGCCAATGCATAAAATTCTGTTTTCAAACTATGAAATAAGGTTCTGTCGACAAGTGTAATTTCAATATCGCTTGGCAATTCTTTATTTAGTAAACGCAATAAAATTCTCATGTTACCATAGCCGGCACCTAGTAAAAGTAATTTTCTCATAATGTCCTCCTTCTATGTCCATTTTCTCGTGCATCTCATTTGCTAGTATAACAGTATGTGACAACTTTCACAATATGTCATGTTCATTGACGCTTTTGTAAAAAAAGAGTACCATTTCTAGTAGGCGAGGTGAGAAAGATGAATCCCATCGTGGAGTTTTGTATGAGTAATTTGGCTAACGGTGCCTACCCTGTATTCGAAACGTTGGAACGAGACCCAAACATTGACGTACTCGAATACGGCTGTTTGAGCTATTGTACGAAATGTAGCGACACATTGTACGCGATTGTTAATGGTGAACTTGTCGAAGCGGATACAGCGGATGAATTGACGAAGCAAATTTATCAGTTCATTGAAGAAAATCCACTTTTTTAATAAAATACCGTCAACAGGATGTCTTCTAGCGATTACGCTTCTAGAGACATCCTTTTTTGCTATAGTCCACTATCATTGCCCACTATTCCCTAATAGCTACCCTGTAAACAAAAAAGCTATCGCAAGAAGCCGGTGTGTAACGACTTCTTCGATAGCTTCTTATTACTTCAGCCATTCCGCAAGCGAATTCAGCATATAAGTAGGTTGTTGCGCTTTCTTTAGCACATCTTCTCTACGCGTGACTCCTGTCGCGACATACGCCGTATCTATACCATAGCGAATACCCGCCATGATATCCGTATCGTAATTATCGCCGATCAAGATCATGTCTTCCTTCTCGTACATTCCTTGCTGCCGAATGAACTCCAGCATATGCGGCTCTGGTTTTCCAACAATGAGTGGCTTTGTATCAGTCGCCGCCTCCATCAACTTAAGGAAAGAACCGTTAGCTGGTACTAGTCCTTTTTCAGTCGGGAATTTAATATCTTGATTGGTGCCTAAGAAATGAGCACCGTTACGTATCGCCAGACAAGCATTCGCGAGTTTGTCGTATGTAACCTGACGATCGAGTCCCATTACCACCACATCTGGATTCGTTATGGTAATCGTAATATTTTCGAGTTCCAATGCCTCACGCAATCCTTCTTCACCAATCATCATGACGTTTGCACCGTCATAATGCTGTTTGCAATAACGAGCCAGTGTGGTGGCTGAATTCATGATGAAATCAGTTTCTGTACTCACACCAAAACTTGCTAGTTTCTTCTGTTGCGCAGTACGTGTCAAGGCAGCGTTATTCGTAATGAAATACGTTCCCCTACCCTCAGCTTGGCACGCCGCAACGAAATCTACCGCTTCTTGGATAGGTTCACTACCACGATACATCGTGCCATCCAAATCAAAACAATACGCTTTATATTGTCTCATCATTCTGTCGGAAGAAACGCCGAGACTGGACCTAATTCATTCGTTAAGTAGTCTCGAACTTGTCCTGGGAATTGTTGTAGTTCGTTAAGCGTCTCGCGAATGGATTGTACTACTCTATCCGCATCGACTTCCACGAATTGGCGGACAATCATTGGGCGTAATGAAATGAATGCCTTTAATGGAGTGGCTTGCTCGGATAGGATCACTTTTTCATCTTCAAGAATATCGATTATATCGTCGTAACTTCCAGGATCACGCATGATGAATCCGTCGATCATAGAATTACCTACGTCAATGATTCCTTCAATCAAACCGTGTGTAATTCGCTCTAAAGCCAGCTTATTTACATCGCTTTGTAGCCAGTTCGTTTCCTTTTTGAAAATATCGATCAACTGCTCCATATACACTAATGTTTTATTGATTTGGTTTTGATCTACAAAATACATACTGTTCATCCTCCTCATATACCTTATACTTCTATCTTACCATATTTATTGCGAAACGAATGAAGGCTCCGAGCTAATTTGCCCGAAGCTTTCATTTTTATTAGTCTATTTTTGAAGTAGATGGCGTTTCAGAATGTACTTCGTCCACCGCTTCCACTTCCGTTAGTTCCGCTTTTACTTTTCCAATCTTTTTCAAGATAAAATAAGCACAACCGAAATTACAGTATTCATAAATATAATCTTGGACAGTACTAATTTTCGTTTCATATGTGGATTTGGAATTACGGTCATCAAAAAAGCCTTTTAATCGTAATTGACCATATCCCCAGTCACCCAAGATAAAGTCATACTTTAACAGTACTTCGCTAAAGCGTTCGTTCAAGGCTTCTTCATCGAACCCATCGCGAAACTCTTCTGCAATTTCATATTGCATATTCTCTACAATAACCATTCTCTGCTTCACTTCCATTTAACTGCTCGCTTGTCCTTCAAGTTTCAGCAGTTCGTCACCTTGGCGCTGTTTTTCTCTGGCCGAAGCATTAACTTGCTCGTCTGCGTGGTAACTTGAACGTACAAGCGGCCCCGCCTCACAATGAGAGAATCCTTTAGTCATTGCGATTTTCCGCAACTCACCAAACTCGTCAGGCGAATAGTATTTTACGACTTTAGCGTGTTTTTTTGTTGGTTGCAAGTATTGACCAATTGTCATGATATCTACGTTGTGTTCACGCAGATCATCCATTGTCTCAATAATTTCTTCCATTGTTTCTCCGAGTCCTACCATTAGTGAAGACTTTGTCGGGATCTCGGGATACATGTTTTTGGCACGTTGAAGTAATTCAAGTGAACGATCATATGTTGCACGCGCACGAATTCTCGGTGTTAAACGGCGTACTGTTTCAATATTATGATTGAGGATATCTGGTTTTGCATCCATCAAACGTTGCAGGTTCTCTATATCTCCACCCATATCCGATGGCAATACTTCAATAGACGTAAATGGATTCTTCCTGCGTATCGCACGAATGGTTTCCGCGAAAATCGCAGAGCCTCCATCTTTTAAATCATCGCGTGCTACGGCAGTGACGACGGCATGTTTCAAATTCATCAATTCAACTGATTCCGCTACGCGTTCCGGTTCAGCGGTGTCAAGTTCATTAGGTAAACCTGTTTTAACTGCACAGAAACGACATGCCCGTGTACACACAGCCCCTAAGATCATAAAGGTAGCTGTACGTCGCTCTCCCCAACACTCATGAATGTTCGGACAACGCGCTTCTTCACATACGGTATTCAAGTTTTTTTCGCGCATTAATTTCTTTAAACCTGTATAGTTCTCATTGGTGTTCAGCTTAATTTTCAGCCAATCCGGCTTTCTAACATGCTCAGATTTTCTTCCTGTTTCAGGTTTGCATGACAACGCTACCGACTCCATTCTGTTGATAGATTCTTCTCATGTCAATGTAACATAAATTCAGATAACCTTCAATTATAGTTGACACACATTGCAAGCAATAAGGTAAGCGAGTAGAAATTTGGAATAGGGTGGCTGATTTTGGATTTTCGTTGTAGTAGTGGATGATTTCTAATACGCATGGCTTTGACCCCTTCCATTGCTTAAGTATCCTCCTGCAGCGTCGATCAATGGTGCACTCACCAACTTACAAAAAAAACACCTGCAACCAAATTTCCGGTTACAGGTGTCCATCGTTTACTATTCGATTTTGAATTTCTTTCGAAACTTACTGAGGATCGTAGCGTAAAAGATGCTAATAAATAGACCGCCCCAGATGATTGTCACACCGAGTAGCATCATGAGAATTGCAGAGCCGCTCATTCCTGTATCCATTTATAGCCCCCCTTTTTCTTCTTCATAATCTGTTGTAATTCGTGTGTTGTCTTTCCATTTTAATGATGTGAAAACGATCGACAGAACAAACGCGCCAATTGCCACTGGCCAACCAATCGTCCATAAGAACGATGTAGGATATCCTTCATAGTTTTCTGCGATGTTATCTTTGATGAGGAAGAATAACATAGTTCCTAATACTAATGGTGTTATGAATGTTAATGATACTTTCCACCACCAACCAAGACGAATATCTGATACTGCGTTAGCATGTTGTTCGAACAATCCAAGCTTTCTGAACACCCAAGCCAGTAAGACTACTTCAATTAGACCGATGACTGCGATACCAAATTGGTTGATAAAGTAATCCGCTACGTCTAAGAAGTATAAACCACCGTTCGTTGCATACAGCAGGGAGATGACGGCTGATAATCCGACACCGATCGTCACCGAACGACTTCTTGAAATGTTGAATTTATCTGCCATACCTGCGATGTACGTTTCACAAATCGAGATGAGTGATGTGATACCAGCAAGTGTCAGCGACAGGAAGAAGAATGCACCGAACAGGCCATTTAATCCAGGCATTTGATTAATGATTTCAGGGAATACGACGAACGCAAGCCCTACACCTGCCGTGGCTACGTCTGCTACGTCTACACCTTGATTCGTTGCCATGAATCCTAGTACCGCGAATACTCCGATACCTGCCAGTAACTCGACAGAAGAGTTTGCAAAACCTGTAATAAAGGCGTTATTTGTAATATCGGATTTCTTTGGTAAATAACTAGAATACGTGATCATAATGGCAAATGCGATCGATAAACTGAAGAAGATATGTCCATACGCTGCAACCCATACACGAGGGTTCAGTAACTTATCGACATCCGGTTTAAAGAACGCATCCAGCCCAACCATAGCCCCGTCAAGTGTGATGGCGCGGATGACGACAAATAAGAAGAGTAAGAAAAGAACAGGAATAAATATCCGATTCGCTAATTCAATCCCTTTCTTAACACCACCGATTAGGATGATGTAACAAATCACCCAGACAAGTAGTAAGGGTAATACTACACCTCCAACGAGTCCTCCGACTTCTCCTGGTTTATCCGCTAGGCTCAGAACATCTCCGAAGAAGAATGCTTCTGGATCTTTCCCCCACGATAAACTAAATGAGTAGACGGTATATTTCATAGCCCATGCAATGATTACGGCATAATAGGTAGAAATAACGAAGGATACAAAGATCCCCCACCAGCCTAGAAACTCGGCTTTTTTTCCATTCAATCGGAAGAATGAAAGAGGGGCTGATCCACGATATTTATGTCCAATCGTGAATTCCATGATCAGGATCGGAATACCTGCTGTTAATAGTGCAAATAAGTACGGGATAAAAAATGCGCCGCCGCCATTTTCATAGGCAACATAAGGAAAGCGCCAAATGTTTCCGAGTCCTACAGCCGAACCCACTGCAGCCAGTATAAAACCAGCTCTCGTTCCCCACTGTGAACGATTTTCCATACAACTTCACCTCTTTTTTGTTATTTTACAAAACTTTTACCATTTGATTTATTCTGACAACTATAGTTCTGTATATTTAGTATAAACAGCCTAATTAAAGATGTCAAAACAAATTTAGACTAAGAATGAAGTAATTATCACTCTTAGTCTAAACGGTAAACTATGCTATTTGTTCTGGGTGTTTCTTACCTTTGGCGCTTAAATACGCGAATAAAACTATTAGAGTAATAATAACAGCCGCTAAACCGATCCACACAGAACCCGTCAGCCCGAGCACAACATACCCAATTGCTGCTACAGCAGCTGCGACAAGCGCGTAAGGTAATTGGGTGGACACGTGATCCATATGGTTACAACCTGCTCCAGTAGAGGAAAGAATAGTCGTATCAGAAATCGGTGAACAGTGATCTCCAAATACTGCGCCTGCAAGTACTGCCGCCAATGCCGGTAATAATAATTCAGGTGCTGCATTAACCATAATAGTACCCGCAATTGGCATTAAGATACCGAAAGAACCCCATGAGGTACCTGTCGAGAATGCCATTAATCCCGCTAATATGAAGATCAATACCGGAAGGAACGTGACAGGAATATTTAATTGCTCAACCATGGTAGAAAGGAATAGACCTGTATCTAAGGAAGCGATTAGCTCAGTCAATCCCCAAGCGAAAATTAAGATGAGAATGGCAGGCATCATCGCTTTCACTCCGCTAATCAATGCACGCCACATCCATGATACACTTGCTGTTTCGTTCTTTTTCATTTGCAGAATATATAACAACATAGCTAGCAAAGTAGCCGTAACACCACCAATTACCAAAGAGAACGGTACATCAGTGTTTTCAAATATTGCCCAGATATCGAAAACGCCCGCTTCTTTATAGCCAGTAACAATCATCATGCCGAGCGTTACCACAATCAACGTCACGATCGGGGCAACCAAATCGCGAACTTTGCCGTGCGTATGCTCAGGGAATTCTTCCTTTAGCTGACCTGGAATTTCTTTATCTTGATCATAAAGTTCGCCTTCATTCATGGCACGGTCTTCATGTTTCTTCATTTCAAAGAAGTCGTTATTCGTCCAAGCAAAGAAGAAGACCATGGACAATGTCGCAATGACATAGAAGTTCATCGGCGCCATCAAAATAAATGCCGTTAATGGCGAATAGCTCACCGCTGCTGTCGTACCTAAAATAAGTGCAAGTTGTCCAATCAAGAATGCGCCCCAACTCGAGATGGGTGACACGACACAAATAGGTGCTGACGTTGAGTCAATGAAGTATGCTAATTTTGCACGAGAGATTTTGTGCTGATCTGTAATGGGTCTTGCAATCTGTCCAACTGCCAAGGCATTGAAGTAGTCGTCTACAAAAATTGCAATCCCTAGCCCCATCGTCAACAGCTTCGCGCCACGTTTTGTACGGATGCGTTTGACTGCCCAGCGTGCAAATGCGGCGCTCCCTCCGGATAAACTGACGAATGCCGTAACGATACCTAGTAATAATAGAAATAACATAATAAAAATATTGTATGTATTGAGCCCGCCATCCCAAAATGAAACTGTCATAGCCCTCCATACACCTTTTAATGTCTCAAACGGTGCGAAGTTCGCTAATAGTAAAGCTGCCGTAACAATTCCCGCACCTAGTGATAATAATACTCTCCTTGTCACTAACACCATAACGATGGCGATAATAGGAGGCAAAATAGAGACCCATGTTCCGATCATTGTAATTCCTCCTCTTTCTAGTTGCTAGATAATATCGAAATGCAGAAGATCTTTCGAAGAGTGGATAGCAGATACGATCCTGTAATTCCTTAATTTACCGATAAAAAAAGCCAACCCCACAGGCAATAGCATACGTGTAGGAGTCGGCCAGTCAATTGATCAAGCAATACATTCATAAATCGCAGTACAATTGGCAACTGTAGCTCTCCATACATTTATCGCTGTATGACAGTGTCATTCCTCTTTGAAATGACCCCAACTTGAGAAGTTGACCCTTCTCAAACTTCGGCAATGTCTCCTTTCGCTCGCGGTCATAGATGTCACTCTCTCGCCAGGTACTTATAAACAATGCAGCCTCTACGTAAGTCTCGATATTCTTCTGTTCTTAGTGTAGCAATAATCGACTTTGTTCACAATAGCCTTTTACTCCGTCTTCTCTAGCGGAACTTCGATTTGTGCGGGCGTTTGCTCTCCTTTTGAATAAATTTGTGGTACCTTTCCTCTGATCAAGCCAATTGCAATCGGTATTTTCTGCTCCACTACACTTCTGCTAGTTGCTAGCGGAACGATAATCTGCACATTGACTTGCAACATCAGATACACTTCCACATAGGCATTATTAATACCAAATTCACGAATATCGGTTTCTACTGTTGCATGTACATCTCCAATGACGTGGAAGCGGATCGGAATTTTCGGCCCCAAGTTACCGAGCAACGGGATATTCGCTGCTTGCCCAATCGGAACGAAAAATACAATACCTTGTTCTTTTTCCATACGATCAGGATTGTACTCGAGATCTCCGAGTGGCGGTAGCATATCGAGATCTCCGCCTTCTGCGCGCTCCAGATGATTTTCAACAAGCTGATGAATTTCTGACATGACCTGGCTGATGATTTCAGCGTTAAACTTCGTTGTCACCGTATCTGTTGTATCATCGGGAACATTTTCTATAATTTCATTGACATCGTAGACGCTGGTGGATCGATTGTTTATCGCTTGACTGATCACGTAACTGGCTATTTTCTGCGTTTGCACTTCGGCATATTGTGTATAGATTGGCGTTAGCTGTTTATTGACCGTATAGAAAAATATCGCCACTCCCACCATGATGGTTGGGATGACAAAGCGCAGTACGGTTTTCCCGTAATTAAACTTCTTTGGTCGTTTTTGATTCGTATAAAACCGCATGAAAACGCCTCCTACTTCACATTATGCGAAATAGGAGGCGGACATAACTAACGCTCATTGAAATATTTCCTTCCATACCAACCAAGGATATCGCGAAGCATTTCCGGCATGATATATTCTTTCTTCGCTTCTTTTAATACTGGATAGAAAAAGCCAAACGTGAACATATCAAGTGTTGCCAACGTGTACATTTTACCAGGTTCTACCAAACGGTTGCCTGCAAATAATTGTCCGTCCGTGTTACGGTATAAGTGTTCATGTATCATACTACCCATCAGCGTCCCACGAAATCCTAAACCTTTTATCGGAAGTTCCGTCCACTTCGGATCAAGTGATTGCTCATAGACTGTCAGCAAATCCATGCCATCTAAATGAATAAGGCAAGGATTGATAGGGTGTGGCAATAATGAGTGCAAATCCCCTTTTGTCACCCAGCCTTTATCTAAACTACCAAGGAAAATACCCGCGTTGAAAAGCGCACAGTCGGCATCAAGATACGTAAGTAACGCGCGACCAAACAGCGAGGATAATGGACTGTCTCCTGTAAGACGCTGTGATAATGGAGATGGATTATAAAACACGGGTACTTCTAGTGTCTCTTCCCCTTTAGCAAATAAGCTATTCACCTGTTCCATATCCTCTTCTGACATTTCCATCATCTGTGTTGGAAAAACCTCCGCTTTCATATGAACGACTTGACCTGTCATACGGTCTATATTGATCTGGACGTGACCGACATACTGACCGAATTTTTCTGCTGCCGCAAGTAGCGTGTCGTCAATCCATTCACCATTTTGTAATAAATGGTGCGTGTGTGCTCCTAAAATCACATCGATCTCGGGGCATTGCGCAGCTAAAATACGATCTTCATTGATTCCTAAATGCGAGAGACACACGATGACATCGCATTTAGGACGCAAGCCGCGGGCCATTTCCTGCAACGCCGCGTGCGGTTCGCTTACGCTCCAGCCTAGTTGTTCATAAAAATCATAGTATGGCGCTGTGGCACCGATGACACCGACACGCACACCTTCAGAGGTCTCGAGTATTGTGGACGTCTTCGCCCAGTACGGTAGCTTACCATCCCGTTCAGTCAAGTTGCAAAGTACTACATCAAAGTGCGCATCTTCATATAATCTATTTAAGGCTTCCTTTGACATGGTGATTCCTTCATTATTGCCTATCGTTACTGCGTCGTATCCTGCTTTGTTTAATAATTCAATATTTCCTTTCCCTTCTGTTCCTTCGGTAAACGGATGAGACCGATCAATATGGTCTCCAATATCAAATAGAAAACAATGCTCCCCATTCTTTTCAGCTTGTTGCTTCCGCTTAGTAAGAAAGTGATGAATTTGCGGCCAATTCTCGAAATGACTATGGACGTCATTTGTGTGGTAAATATGGATCGTTGCTACCGTCTCCTTCATATGTGTCAACCCCAAATCCCCTCATAGATGGAACGAAGTCCAAAGACGAGTAAAATGATGCGTATGACTAAAACCAATGTATCTGATTTCATTTTGCTGTTTAAATAGGCGCCGAGCATGCCACCAAAATAAGCGCCCGGCACGACAGGTATCGTATACAGCCATGGCACATGACCGAGTGAAATATGAGATACCGAGTTAACGATTGCTGATAAAAACACCATAAGCATAGATGTCGCAACAGCGACGTGTGGCGGGAACAAGAATAGTAAAATCATTGCCGGCACAATCATCGTACCGCCACCTATTCCGAATAAGCCCGACGTAAATCCAATGAACAATGCCAACAAGATGGCAAACCAAATGGGGTAGCCATAGATATGTGTTTTACCTTGAGGATCAGTAAACTTAATCTTTTTTCCATTGTCTACAAACCATCTAATCGGTTTCAAATATTTTCTCGTTACTAACAGTGTAGATAAAATGATGAGCAATATGCCAAAATATAAATTAAATGAGGACAAACTTACGGTTTTATTGACTAGCGCTCCGAGAATGATACCCGGTATACTCGCGGCGAAAAATAACCATGCACTGCGATAATCAATCGTCTTTACTTTCATATAAGACAGTGTCGATCCAAGTCCATTCGCAATCATCATGATGACCGATAAGCCCACTACACTTTGCGGTGTAATATCAGGAATCATTCCTAAATTTAATCCGACAAACAATGTGACAGGAACCAAGATGGTTCCTCCACCGAGGCCCGCAATCGAACCGATAATACCCGATGCTAAACCTATTAAGGCAAGTACTACAAATTCCATCAGTGATCCCCCTCAAATAAATCCAGTTGCTTGGTGAGAGGCTGACCGTATTCTATGTTAAGTAATCGTGCAAATTGTTTGGCGTTCTTCGCTGCATGCTGGCCGGAGTTATTATTAAAGATGACAAATACGTCTTCAGTCTGCTTCTGAAGATGTTTCACTATGTCACGCATACTCTCTAACTCTTTTTCATTATAATCATAAAGATAGCGGACTTTACGCCATGCTTTACTATCTCCCGTAGTATTTACCCACCCTTTATCATTGCGACCGTGAAGACGTAACAAAACTTTCGGATCCGTTGCAACTGGGACTAGCGGCACACTTCCGTCCCCTACTTGCGGCTCATCACAAACGACATGGATGATGTTCAAGTCTTTCAGAAAGTCGAGTGTTTTCTCTCGATAAGCTGGAGAATACCACGTTTGATTGCGAAACTCTACAGCAATCGGCAACGGCTGTAATTGTTCATGCACATAGCGAATGCGATCCACATTTTCCTTCTTACAATCGAACCAAGGTGGAAACTGTACCAGTACCATCGCAAGCTTCCCCGCTTCAACAAATGACGTCAGGGACAGCTTAAACAGCGAGAACATCTCCTCTTCAGATTCATATGGTAACTTTCCGCGCTGATGACCTGTAATACCCTGATACGCCTTCACGACAAATTGAAAATTAGCGGGCGTTTCCTCTGTCCATTTATCCATAACTTTCTTCGATTGTATAGCATAAAACGTCGAATCCAGCTCAACGATTGGAAAGTGTTTACTATAATCTAGTAGTTTTTTATTCGCGACTGTATTCTCATTGTATAGACTTGGATGGTCTCCCCACCCTGTCAGACCAACATGTATCATGGAAAGCCCCCCTCTTATGATCTTTAGCTTAGTGTATCATATCTCATGTATTTTCGGAAAAATCATACTTCCTGATTTGGTAGTATGATTTTCTATAATTCGCCTAGTCAACCGATTTTATTTTCACGCAAAAAAGCGTCCCGAGATAGGATCTCCGAGACACTTCTTTAGTATTAATCTTGCCACGCGCTCATTCCCCCGCGTACATTCGTTACATTCACGAATCCTGCTTTTTTCAGTTGGCTTGCTGCATTGGCACTACGCATGCCGCTTTGACAGATGACGATGACTTCTTGATCTTTCTTCAATGTTCCCATCTGTTTTGAAAGCAAATTCAAAGGAATATTTTTAAATTTCTTTATATGGCGTCCTGAATATTCAGCTGGTGTCCGCACATCGATACATTGGACGTTTTGATCGTTCACTCTATCTTTTAATTGTGCAGTCGAGATTGAACGCACACCTTTTACAGGCTTCATACGCCAAACTACGAAGCCGACGATTAGTGTTATGATGATCCATTCCATACTTAATGCCTCCTATTAGTGAGTCCATTCGATGATGACGAGAATGACTCCCATCAACGCAAATGCTATATGGCCAAGACAAAAGCGCGGAAATACTTTCTTTTCCATTTCTTCGGCCGATTGAATTATACAGTTTCGATTGAATAAAAACCGTTTACATGTATTCATGCGTCTAGTGCAGCGTGAATACTTGCTGGATCAAAGCCGATAATCCATTTTCCATTCAACTGTGTTTGTGGAACGCCCATCTGTCCGGTTAGTTCCATCAGACGCTCCCCTTCTGCAGGATTTGTAGAGACATTGATCGTCTCATAAGGCACATGGATTTCATCCAGATAATTCGTCATCATCGTACAATAAGGACAAGTAGATGATACATATACGGTTGCTTTTTCAGACATGTAAAAAACTCCTTTTCATTTGTATGTGTATCTATTATATACCCCATAAGGTATATAATCAATAAATTGATTTGTCTATATGATAGGATTTGTCTTTAGTGCAAAGCATGCTAGTATATAGAGGTAATAAGATAAATTAAATAAACGGTTGTCTTCTATTGAAACTAAACAGGATACAATTTACATGAACTATGTTTCTTTAACTGAAATACAAACCAAAACCCCTCTCCTTACTCGAACAACTCCAAACAGATGTAGAATTCACCTATCAAAAGACCGCAATGAATGATTTAAAAATCTACCGTATTGAAACAAACTCCACTCACCAACACTAAGCAGGCAAATAAAAAACAAGCGTGTCTGGATGGACATACTTGTTTTTATCATGATTCTTTTCTTTATTAGGTGCTCGCCGTGCTCACTTTATCTCCTACCAACTTATCCTTTGCCTCTTGGTACTGCTGTGCTAATTGTGCGACGTATTCTTTCGTAGGTTGAATTTTATCGATGATGCCAATTCCTTGACCACAGCCCCAAATATCTTTCCAAGCTTTTTGACCTGCATCTCCGCCGAAATTCATTTTACTTGGATCACTTTCTGGTAAGTTATCAGGATCTAAACCTGAAGCCCGGATGGACGTAGCTAAATAATTCCCGTGCACCCCTGTGAAATAATTACTGTACACGATATCATCGGAAGTGGCGTCTATGATGGCTTGTTTATACTCTTCAACGGCTCTCGCTTCTTCAGTAGCGATGAATGGCGATCCGATGTAGGCAAAGTCCGCCCCCATGGCTTCGGCTGCCAATACGCTTCTGCCGGTTGCGATAGATCCGCCAAGTGCCAGTGGTCCATCAAACCATTCCCGAATTTCTTGAACGAGCGCGAACGGGCTTTTCGGACCCGCGTGCCCTCCCGCTCCTGCAGCTACTGCAATTAAACCATCTGCACCTTTTTCAATTGCTTTCTTCGCGAACATATTATTGATCACATCATGCAATACAATACCGCCGTAACTGTGTGCAGCCTCATAGACATCTTCTTTGGCGCCTAGCGATGTAATAATGATCGGAACTTTATACTTTACACACAGCTCCATATCTTCTTGCAATCTTTCATTGGATCGGTGGACAATTTGGTTGATCGCAAATGGCGCGGCTGGTTTATTGGGATTTTTCGCATTATAGTCGGCTAATTCTTCTGTAATCTCGATCAACCACTCTTCGAATTGTGCAACGGGCCTTGCATTTAGAGAAGGCATAGAACCGATTACTCCTGCTTTACATTGCTCAATCACAGTCTTAGGATTACTAATAATGAACATCGGGGCTGCGATCACTGGAAGACTCATACTCTTTTTCCATTCTACTAAACTCATTAGAAACACTCTCCTTTTAGCGTAAGCGCTTTCAAAACGTATAAATGTACTCCTGTAACGAACATACACTAAGACGTTTCAAAAACTTTACATTTTCAATACATGTATATACATGTATTTTACTTGATTTTTTCAAGTTGTCAATTAATTTATGAATGGAGATTCATTTTTATGTTACTTAACTTTTGAATTCATCAATCGCTTTCTGTAATGCCTTCAACTTCTTCAGTAAGTCCATGTATTCTGCTTTGCCAATAGATCCTTCAATTTGTTCCTGTACTTGTGCCCAGATCGGTGTAGCCTCATTTAATTTGTCGTACCCTAATTCTGTGATCGTGACCACTTTGGTTCGCGAGTCCTGTTTTGCTCTCTTGATCTGTACATATCCGGAATCGTTTAGAATGTTCAAATTACGCGTGACAGTCGTTTGATCGAGCAACATCATCTCACCTAATTTACTAATCGAAATATCCGGCGATGTATAAATATTGCCGAGCATATAATATTGGGTGATTTTTAATCCAGTAGGTTTCAAGAGATGATTGTACAGTTGTGTAAGTGATCCGGATACCGTACGGAGATTCGCACTGGCACACACGTCAATAATATAATTCGCTTGCTCTTGATCCAATTTTTTTCTCATGATGTCCACTCTTTCCTAAAAATGATGATCGTACTGTTTTAGCCGCTTCGACAATTCATTCTATTGTACATGTACCGGGATAAATTTTAAAGCTGGATTTCCCGCCACACTTAGTAGTATGCTTCTATTACATGTATATACATGTAATAGAAGCATATCAGTGAAATGGAGGTAGAGAAAAGGATGAAAGAACTTAATTTATTGGATAGTATTGATCTGGAACAGACATTGATAGGTGCTTTAGGAATTACCTTTACACAACTCGATCCTGACAAAGTCGTCTGTGAAATGCCAGTTGGACCGAAAACTGTTCAACCTATGGGGTTGTTACATGGAGGCGCTTCAGTAGCACTCGCTGAAACTGCGGCTAGCATTGCAGCCGCTTTAAACCTAAATCCCGAGACGCATTATCCAGTAGGACTAGAAATCAATGCGAATCATATACGGGGTAAAAAAGATGGTGTGGTCACTGCTACTGCCGTTCCATTCCATAAAGGGCGCACATCGATGGTCTGGGATATCCAAATCACGGATGAGATAGGTAAATTAATAAGTGTTTCGAGATGCACGATTGCGGTTGTGGAGAAAAAGGTTCGCTAAATAAACAAAACGTGCCGACCATCCGAATTGAATCGGCATGAAATCGGCACGTTGCTTTATTCAACTGTTAGGAATATCGCATAAACGCTGATATTTCAACGCTTACCCAATACTACCTTCCATCTCGAACTTGATCAAACGGTTCATCTCTACCGCATATTCCATCGGTAGTTCTTTTGTAAATGGCTCGATGAAGCCCATAACAATCATTTCTGTTGCTTCCAATTCAGGAATACCACGGCTCATCAAATAGAAGAGCTGCTCTTCGGAAACTTTTGAAACTTTTGCTTCGTGTTCCAATGAAATATTGTTATTCAAGATTTCATTGTATGGAATCGTATCTGAAGTAGATAGTTTATCCATGATCAACGTATCACACTCAATGTTGGCACGAGCTCCGTCCGCATTGCGTCCGAAGTGGACAACTCCGCGATACGTTACTTTTCCGCCGTGTTGAGAGATAGATTTCGAAACAATAGTAGAAGACGTGTTAGGTGCCAAGTGCATCATTTTCGCGCCGGCATCCTGGTGCTGTCCTTTACCTGCTAATGCGATAGATAGTGTCAAACCGCGTGAGCCTTCACCCTTTAGGATGACTGCTGGGTATTTCATCGTCAATTTAGAACCAATGTTGCCATCAATCCATTCCATTGTCGCATTCTCTTCACATACTGCACGCTTCGTTACCAAGTTGTAGACGTTGTTCGCCCAGTTTTGGATTGTTGTATAACGGCAATATGCATCTTTTTTGATGATGATTTCAACAACCGCACTGTGTAGTGAGTTTGTTGTGTAAACAGGTGCTGTACAACCTTCTACGTAGTGAACGCTTGCGCCTTCGTCTACGATGATCATCGTCCGCTCGAACTGACCCATATTTTCCGAGTTAATACGGAAATAAGCTTGTAGCGGTGTTTCTACTTTTACGCCAGGTGGTACATAGATAAATGATCCACCAGACCATACAGCAGAGTTTAACGCTGAGAATTTATTATCTGAGTTGGGTATAACCGTACCCCAATATTGTTTGAACAACTCTTCGTTTTCACGAAGTGCAGAATCCGTGTCTTTAAAGACAATTCCTAGATCTGTTAGTTCTTCTTTCATATTGTGGTAAACAACTTCAGATTCATACTGTGCAGAGACACCTGCCAAGTATTTTTGTTCTGCTTCAGGAATACCTAGTTTATCAAACGTACGCTTGATTTCTTCAGGTACTTCATCCCAAGAAGTTTCTGCACCTTCAGATGGTTTTACGTAGTACGTGATTTCATCAAACTTCAATGAATTCAAGTCTCCGCCCCATTGTGGCATTGGCTTATTGTAAAAAATCTCAAGAGATTTCAAACGGTAATCCAACATCCACTGTGGTTCTTCTTTCATTGCCGAAATTTCTTCCACTATCTCACGTGTCAATCCACGCTCTGAACGGAACACAGAAACGTCTTTGTCATGGAAACCGTATTTGTAATCGCCGATTTCCGGCATTTGTTTTGCCATTATTATTCCTCCGTTCCATAATTGCTCGTACTATGGCCAAGGTCATTGCGACTCGCCAGAGACTCCCTCTTCCATCGCCTTCCAGCTCAATGTTGCACATTTAATGCGGGCAGGGAACTGCGCGACACCCGATAATGCTTCTAGGTCGTCAAGATCAATCGACTCGTCCAACTCTTTGCCTAACATCATATCTGAAAAAGTATGTGCTAACTTAACTGCTTCTTCAGTCGTTTTACCTTTGATCATCTGTGTCATCATAGATGCGGATGCCATTGAAATGGAACATCCTTCCCCTTCAAACTTGACGTCTTTGACGATGTCATCTTCCACGTTCATTGTTAAACGGATGACGTCGCCACAAGTCGGATTATTCATGTCAATTGTGACATTACCGTTCTCTAGAACGCCTTTGTTTTTCGGATGTTTATAATGCTCCATGATTACAGAACGATAAAGTTGATCTAGTTTATTAGTAGACATCGTTAAAATACTCCTTTGTTGTGCGAAGTCCTTCCACGAGGCGATCTACGTCATCAGTGGTGTTATAAAGATAGAAGCTGGCACGCGCTGTTGAAGAAACATCCAACCATTTCATCAATGGTTGTGCACAGTGATGACCTGCACGAACAGCTATACCATTCATATCGAGTACAGTTGCGACATCATGAGGATGGACGTCATCCAAGTTGAATGTGACCAATCCTGCACGCTGATCGGGATCTCTTGGTCCATAAATGGTCAAGCCGTCGATTTCAGACATTTTATCCATAGCATAACCAGCTAGTTCGTGTTCATGCTGTTCGATAGCGTCCAAACCGATTTCTTCCAAGAAGTCGATAGCTGCACCGAGTCCAATAGCTCCTGCAATAATAGGCGTACCACCTTCAAACTTCCAAGGTAATTCTTTCCACGTAGATTCGTATAGTCCGACAAAATCAATCATCTCGCCGCCGAATTCGATGGGTTCCATATTATTGAGTAAATCCTTTTTACCGTAGAGGACACCGATGCCGGTAGGTCCACACATTTTGTGTCCGGAAAATGCAAGGAAGTCGCAATCTAGTTTCTGTACATCAATTTTAACATGTGGAGCTGCTTGCGCAGCATCCACACACATCACCGCACCGTGTTGATGGGCAATTTTCGTGATTTCTTCAATCGGATTCATCGTGCCGAGAACGTTGGAAACATACATGATGGAAACAATTTTCGTTTTATCTGTAATGGTTTCCCGTACTTTATCAAGTGATAACGTACCGTCTTCTTCTAAATCAATATATTTTAACACTGCGCCAGTTTCTTTGGCGAGCTGCTGCCACGGAATGATATTGGAGTGGTGCTCCATATGTGTAATGACGATTTCGTCACCTTCCGAGACATTGGCACGGCCATAGCTTTGCGCAACTGTGTTAATCGCTGTTGTTGTACCGCGCATAAAGATGACTTCTTGCGTGGATTTAGCATTAATGAATTTACGGACTTTCTCACGAGCGCCTTCATAACCATCTGTCGCGCGATTTCCAAGTGTATGCACTCCACGGTGAACATTGGAGTTATCGAAGCGATAATAGCGATCCAGGGCCTCAATTACTTGCACAGGCTTTTGTGAAGTCGCAGCGCTATCCAAGTAAACAAGTGGATGTCCATTGATTTCTTGGTCTAATATAGGGAAATGATTGCGGATGTCTTTGCTGAGCATTAGCGCACTTTCCTTTCAATAACCTCCGTCAATTGTTTTCTAACTCCTGCGATCGGCAATTTGCTAACAACTGGAGCTAAGAAACCATGAATGATGAGGCGTTCTGCTTCTTCTTGTGTAATACCACGGCTCATTAGATAGAACATTTGCAGTGGGTCCACACGTCCTACTGAAGCGGCGTGACCTGCTGTTACATCATTTTCATCGATAAGCAAAATCGGGTTCGCGTCTCCACGTCCTCTTTCACCTAACATAAGAATACGGGACTCCTGCACCGCGTTCGAGCGAGTTGCGCCTTTAGCGATACGTCCAATTCCGTTAAAGATAGCGGATGAGTTTTCTTTCATTACACCGTGCTTCAAGATGAAAGCGTCTGTGTCAAGTCCCCAGTGTACGATTTCAGATGTAAAGTTTTGTTTCTGGCTACCGCGTCCAACTACAACGGATTTCATATCACTAGATGAGCCGTCACCGACTAGATGCGTGATGTTTTCAGAAATCGTATTGCCGTCGTTCATTAATCCAAGTGCCCACTCAATGCGTGCACGTGGTCCCGTGACACCGCGACGGTTGACATACGTTGTCATACCTTCCGCTAATACGTCGACTGATCCGTAGACAATTTTCGCATTGGCCATAGCAAATACTTCCGCTACAATGTTCGCTTGTGTTGCCGCATGCTCCATAGTAGAAAGATAGCTTTCTACATAGGTTACTTGACTGTTTTCTTCTGCAACGATGACTACGTGGTTGAACAGTGAGGCTTCTTCATTATCGTGAATGAAGAGTACTTGTAGTGGATCTACGATTACTACGTTTTTAGGTACGTAGACAAATACTCCACCGTTGATCAATGCCGCGTGAAGAGCCGTTAACTTATGCTCATCCACTTTGACACCGTCAGTCATCAAGTATTTCTGTAACAACTCACTGTGTTCGCGTGAAGCCGTAAAGATATCCGTCATAATAACGCCTTGTGATTTCAAATCTTCAGACAGTGAAAGATATGCAGGTGTGTTATTGTGTTGCACGTAAATATTTTGTTGTTGTTCGTCATCGATCAATGCTTTCGCTTCAGTCGGTAATTCTTCCAACCCTGCGAAGATCGAGCTCTCAACTGTATGTGAAGGGAATTCCGTGAAATTCCAATTGGTAATTTTAGTTTTATCTGGTTTTGGCATTTCGAGCACTTCAGCTTTCGCTAGAGCGTTCGAACGAAAATCTGCCATCCAAGCAGCTTCCTCCACTTTTGCGGAATAAGAGCGGACGTCTTGTTCGGTCAATGCCAATGTTGTTTCAACCGTCATTTTGAGTCGTCCCCTTTCTTATGCTTCTTGTCCAACAGTTTCGTCTTCGATACCTAGTTCTTCTTTGATCCAGTCGTATCCTTCAACTTCAAGTTTCTTGGCTAGTTCTGAACCACCCGTTTTAACGATTTTACCTTGCATGATGATATGCACTTTATCTGGCTCGATGTAATCCAACAAACGTTGGTAGTGAGTGATAATTAAGCAACCGAAACCTTCGCCGCGCATTTGGTTGATTCCGTTAGAAACAATTTTCAATGCGTCGATATCCAGACCTGAGTCAATCTCGTCAAGTACTGCGAACTTTGGCTTCAACATCATAAGTTGGAGAATTTCATTACGCTTTTTCTCTCCACCTGAGAAACCTTCATTCAAATAACGAGTGGCCATATCTTCTTCCATTTCAAGAACTTCCATCTTGCTATCCATTTCACGAATAAATTTCATCAAAGAAATCTCATCGCCTTCTTCACGACGTGCGTTCACTCCAGAACGGAGGAAATCTGCGTTCGTTACGCCAGTGATTTCACTTGGATATTGCATAGCTAGGAATAGACCGGCTCTCGCACGCTCATCTACTTCCATTGCTAATACGTCTTCACCATCAAGCATAATGGATCCGGAAGTAACTTCATATTTCGGGTGACCCATGATTGCTGATGCAAGCGTGGATTTCCCCGTACCATTTGGACCCATGATTGCATGGATCTCATTTGTATTTATTGTTAAGGTAACACCTTTTAAGATTTCTTTGTCCTCAATTCGGACATGAAGATCTTTAATTTCCAAAATTGCCATTCCAATACCTCCAGTATGATCGCGTTGAATGGTTATGATCCATTCTCTATTTAGTATCATTCTAATCTTAACCCATATTCGATTGGGTTGCAAATCTTTAAGAAACATTACACATATTGGCTAATTTCATTACAACTACGCGGATGGTTATATTTTTCACGATATGTATTTTTCATTTGACAACTAGTGAATGAGAATAAACCAGTTCTTAGTACATAAGAATTAGAAAGAAAAAAAGCCGGTCAAGTAACCGACTTTTCTACTACTCTATACTTTTTTAGTGAAACGGTCGACGATCATCGCAAGCGCGCCGTCACCTGTAACGTTCGTTGCTGTTCCGAAACTATCTTGCGCTAAATAGAGTGCAATCATCAATGCTACCATGCCATCACTGAATCCAAGCATAGTCGTTAGAAGTCCAGTTGCCGCGACAACTGCGCCACCCGGTACACCAGGAGCGGCGATCATCGTAACACCTAACATAAAGATAAATTGTAAATACGAACCAAAACTTACATCAAAACCGTTCATCAGCATAACACCAATCGAACATGAAACAATCGTAATCGTACTACCTGACAAGTGGATAGTTGCGAATAATGGAACCGCGAAGTCCGTTACACGCTCCGAAGCACCCGTCTTTTTTGCCTGACGCAGCGTAACCGGAATCGTTGCAGCAGATGACTGCGTTCCGATCGCTGTCAAATACGCTGGCAGCATCGTTTTCATTAACACGAACGGATTCCGTTTGTTTAACGTACCCGCCACTGTGTACTGGAATGTCAGCATGGTCAAATGAAGAATAATAATCATGATGAAAACAAATACAAAGACTGAAAGTACATTTGCCACTTCACCTGTATACGTCATATTCAGGAAAATTCCGAAAATATGGAAAGGTAATAATGGAATGATGACGACAGATATGACTTTATCGATAATTAAATTAAACTCATCGAAGAACGACATCATCGTCTTCCCATTAATCGCCGCCATTCCAATGCCAAGCACGAATGCCAATAGCAAAGCAGTCATGATCCCCATCACCGGATCCATTTCCATTTCGAAGAACGCTACTCCCGCTTCACGTGCGCCTTCTGCAACGTCCGTCTTCGTCGCTGGACGAATAAAGTTCGGCAAAATATTTATTGCTACAACATACGCAAGCAATCCCGCAATAACCGTAGATCCATACGCAAATGCAGCAGACATGCCAAGTAATTTTCCGGAACCTGCGCCAAGTTTTGCAATACTTGGTGCGATAAACGCAATGATAATCAGCGGAACGATAAAGTTCAAGAATCCACCGAATAACATATTAAAAGTAGCTGCTAAACGAACGAACCAATGCGCAAATCCTTCATGGATCAACGGCAATACTAAACCCAGTCCGATCGCCAGCCCAATGGCGATGAGAATTCGCCAAATGAGCCCTAATTTAAACTTCACAATACGTCCTCCTCAAATACACATATGTATTACTCAAACAAAATCAACTTTATCACAAGTCGATTGAATAAAGAAGATTTTATTTAGATTTATGTGATGTTTTTCTTGCGGGTTGTTAGGAAGTGGATTTGGTGGTGTAGTTTGGAAATTGGATAGGGTGGATTGTGTGAACACGAAAGCACATTGAGCGGGGCTCGCGCGGGATAGAGCGGATAGACCAGCGCATTAAGCGGGTCACGCGCCAGATAGAGCGGATAGACCACACATTGAGCCAATCTCCGCCAACATGCAGCAACCACTCCAACACACCCACCAAGCATACAATTAAAAAAGCCGGCAGCTGCGATAGCTACCGGCGTTCATTGTATTATTTTACAGGAACAACTGATCCAGACCACTCATTCAAAATGAAATCTTGAATTTGCTCTGAAGTCAATACTTCTACCAATGCTTTGATAGCATCGCTGTCTTCGTTGCCGCTCTTCACAGCAATTACGTTAACATATGGAGACTCTTTATCTTCCAATGCGATCGCATCTTCCATTGGATTTAACCCCGCATCGATAGCGAAGTTGGAGTTGATTAATAATGCATCGCCTTCATCGTTATTATACAACTGAGGCATTAACGCTGCTTCGTAGTTCGCATCAAACTCCAAGTTCTTTGGATTTTCTACGATATCGCCTACTTCAGCTTTTACTTTTTCCACGTCATCCGCTAGCTTGATCAATCCTTTTTCTTCAAGCATAGAAAGTACTCGACCGTGATCCGCAACAGAGTTACTGATTAAGATCGTCGCTCCGTCGGGAAGTTCTTCCAACGACTTATATTTCTTAGAATATACACCGATCGGCTCGATGTGAATAGCGCCTGCATTGACGAAGTCATAACCGAAATCGGCAATTTGGCTCTCAAGATAAGGGATGTGTTGGAAATAGTTCGCATCCAGTGTACCTTCGTCCAAATCTTTGTTTGGCAGTACATAATCTGTGTAAGTCTCGATTGTTAAATCATAGCCTTTTTCAGCTAATAATGGCTTAGCTTCTTCCAAAATGATTGCGTGTGGTGTGTTAGATGCACCGACTACCAAAGACGTTTTCTCGCCTTTCCCTGCTTCATCTACATCTGGCGCTGCATTATCTTTGCTACCTTCGTCTTTCGATCCGCAAGCAGCCAATGCAAGCACTAGTACTGCTGCGAATAGACCGAATAAAAATTTCTTCATATCCACATTTCTCCCTTTCTATTATAGAATATTTCTATGGTTAACAGGTTTCCCTGAAAATCCTATTATCGCTTGTCCAAACGTTTTGTAATGAAATCACCAATAAATTGAATGATAAATACGATAATCAATACTAGAATCGTTGCCATTAACGTGACATCTTCCCGACTCCGCTGGAACCCTTCCAAATACGCGAGCGTACCTAGTCCGCCTGCACCGATCACACCTGCCATCGCGGTATATCCGACGAGCGCAATCGAAGTTACCGTAATTCCGGAGACTAGTGCTGGCATGGATTCTGGTAACAAAACTTTGAAAATGATTGTGGACGTTTTAGCCCCCATGGAACGCGCTGCTTCGATAACCCCTTTATCGATTTCCTGCAATGCAATCAATACCATACGGCCATAAAATGGAGCGGCACCGATAATTAATGCGGGTAATGCGGCATTCGGTCCACGCATACTGTCGAATAATAATTTTGTAAATGGAATTAATAAAATAATCAAAATGATAAACGGAATCGACCGGAATATATTCACGAAGGCGCCTGTAAAGACATTGGTGATTTTATTCGCCCATAACTGCCCTGGACTTGTTAAAAACAACAACAAACCAAGTGCGATACCTAAGACAAATGTAAAGAACGTGGAGTAAGCCGACATATAAAGCGTCTCACCTGTTGCTTCCCACATTTTATCCCAATTCACGTTTGGGAACCATTGCTCAATCATGGATCAGCACCTCCGTCTTCACTTCATTGGCATCCAGGAAAGCAATTGCTTCCTCTATAACCGCCACGTCCCCTACTAGTTGCAAGACGAGTGTGCCGTATGCGCCGTCACGTGTTGTCGAAATATTTCCTTGCACGATGTTGACATCAATTGGGAATTTGCGGATTAATTCAGCAAGCACCGGCTGCTCAGTACGTTCGCCAATGAAAGCTAGCTTGATCAACTTGCCATGAGGCGACTCTTGCTGTAAATGTGCCATCGCTGCGTCCGTATCGCCGGTATCGGTTACTTGTGAAATGAAACGCTTTGTAATATCCGCTTGTGGGGATTGGAAGACATCTAGTACATTGCCCATTTCCACGACTTTCCCCGCTTCCATGACCGCCACGCGATGACAGATCTTCCGGATGACGTGCATTTCATGCGTAATCAACACAATCGTTAGTCCAAGACGCTCATTAATATCTGTTAGTAAATCAAGAATCGCATTCGTCGTCTCTGGATCTAGTGCGGACGTCGCTTCATCACAGAGTAAGACTTCAGGATCATTTGCAAGTGCGCGCGCAATGCCGACACGTTGCTTCTGACCACCTGATAATTGCGATGGATACGCCTGTTCTCGACCTGTCAATCCAACGAGATCGATCAATTCCTTCACTTTTTGCTTACGTGCCGATTTCTTTACGCCAGCAATTTCGAGAGGAAACATGATATTCTCTTCTACTGTTCTAGACCACAGTAAGTTAAAGTGCTGGAAGATCATGCTGATTTTCTGACGCGCATTCCGAAGGCCAGCACCTTGTAATGAAGTCATTTCTTGTCCGTGAATCATGATACTGCCGGACGTAGGCGTTTCAAGACCGTTCAATAGTCGAATTAATGTACTCTTTCCTGCCCCACTGTACCCGATGACGCCGAAAATTTCTCCCTCTTTGATGGATAATGTCACGTCATCTACCGCGACAATTTCTGAACGGTTCAATTGGAACTTTTTATGAACGTTTGTTAGTTGAATCATTTTCCGCACCACCTTATTAAGTCTTTTAAATCTGTTTTTTTAGAATACTACAAGCACTAGGCTCTCGGGTCGTTTCAGACGTACCAAAAAGGCAAAGAGCGCCTTTGTGGTACGTCTTCCAACGCCTGTCGAGCCTACATGGCGCTTTCCACTTTAGTTTCATCTAGCTTCAGATGCCAGCTCCTCGGGTCGTTTCGATCTTAAGATCAAGGCAAAAAGCGCCTTGCTTTTAAGCTCTCCAACGCCTGTCGGAGCTAAACGGCATCTGAAGCTTTAGTTTAAAAAAGCCTTCCTGCAGATAAGCAGAAAGGCCGAACGTATGTAGTTATGTACGTTACCATTTCTCTCATCTATCAAAGCATTACACTTTGAGTGATTTGGCACCATTTCACATATGTGACGGTTGCCGGGCTTCATAGGGCACTTCCCTCCGCCTCTCTTTATAAGAGTTACGTATTCAATTGATTAACTACTTATACCATACTTTTATTTCAATTGTCAACTGAGCTTCTCTAGTAGATACGGGACGGATTGAAAGGCGTAAATCTTTTCTACAGGCTGTCCTTTTCGCTGAATGAGTAAACAAGGAACACTTTCCACCTCATATTCAGTTGCGATTTCCTGGACATAATTCAAGTCTGCCTTTCCAATCGGTAGTTGCGGGCGCATTGTCTCGATCACCGTAAGCATTTTTGAAGCGACTGCACACGTTCCACACATTGGTGTATATAAATAAAAAGCGGCTACTTGCTCTGTAGCCTGTGTGCGTTGCCAGTCTTCAATTGTCCAATGATTCATGTTGTCCACCTGCCAAATACTTGGAATGTACTTTAAAATTAGCAGCAGCTAAAATGCTTGCCAATAGCTTAACGGGAGTCGTTTCCACTTGACGGTAGAGACGATCCGTGTATAAATGTCTCGCTTCTGGATACAGTTGTTTGAACAGCTTACGAATGGACTCACCGGAGGCGTCCGCATCCATAAAGACGAACAGATCTTGCTGCTCGTACGGTTCAAGCAGTTCTTCAATATGATACGCACTGATCGTGCCATTCGTACAAAGAATCTCTACAGGCTCTGCAAGGATCGGTACTAGCCGCTTACGATCCGAACCGCCTTCTACAATGAGAACTTTCGGGTCCATCCTGTTTCCTCCTAGCGTGTAAAAAAGCGCTGAGACGTTCCAGCGCTTTTTCTTTTGGAATATTATTCAGCTGTCATTTCTTCGTACTGCTCAGCTGTCATTAACTCATCCAGTTCAGCTTTGTTATCGATTTCAACTACTACCATCCATGCGTCTTCATATGGAGATTCGTTAACCAATTCAGGGCTATCTTCAAGGTTTTCGTTCACTTCTACAACTTTACCAGTTAATGGAGCGTACAATTCAGAAACCGTCTTCACTGATTCAACGCTTCCGAAAGGCTCGTCTGATTTCAATTGATCGCCAACCTGTGGCAATTCAACAAATACGATATCCCCTAGTTCAGACTGTGCGAAATGTGTGATGCCGATACGGTATTTACCGTCTTCTTCTTTTACCCACTCATGCTCTTCTGAATAACGCAAATCTTTTGGTGTGCTCATGTCGTTACCTCCAAAAATATAATAGTTTAACTTCCTTTAGTTTGCCATAGTTCCCCTGTAAAGACAAGAACCTAGATCACTTCTTCCATGTTTCCGTGAACGTGGTTTCATTAAATCCAACAGTCACTTTTTGGGCGTCGGAAACGATTGGGCGTTTGATGAGCATTCCGTCTGAAGCGAGGAGCGCGATCTTTTCATCATCCGTCATAGTTGGCAGTTTATCTTTCAAATTGAGCTCACGATATTTCATGCCGCTCGTGTTGAAGAACTTTTTCATTTCAAGTCCGGAATTCGCGATCATGTTGCGCAATTCGTCTTCGCTTGGAGGTTGTTCAGCGATGTTCTTTTCATCGAATGAAATCCCCTCGTCCGTAAGCCATTTCTTCGCTTTGCGGCACGTGGTACATTTTGGATAGCCGTAGTATGTTATAGTCATAATAATCAATCCTTCCTTTTTTTCAGTATAGCAAATAAAGGGGGTTGGGTACTAGCTAAGTGCAGGGAGAAGCTTGCATGAGGATAGGGGTAGGGATTTGCGCTCTAGGCGGATGCGTTCGGGAGGGTGGGCGGTGAACCACACCCCTTCGCTTCGCTCGCTGGGTGTTTCACCTGTCCCACTGATCCTCCCCGAGTCGCCGCCTGCCGCTCCAATCCCTTGCAATGTGTGCGGGTGATACTCTTTATTGCGCATCGAAGTTAGGGTTGTAAACAATTTTGAACTTTAATTTCAACATTTGAATTTAAATAAGTAAAGACATAATAATACTTCACATACAAACGACAGTAAGTGATCTAAGTCTGTCCACTTTCAACGTAAGGATTGTAACGGAAGCTGGGGGCGACTCCCGGAGGATCAGCCCGATCAGGTGAGACAACTAAGAGAGCGAAGCGAACAGTTGGCTCACCGCGGGCCCTCGGGAAAGCGTCCCCCAGCTGCAGTGGAAATCCCATGACATCACTCTTCACTCACTGAACTTGAACTTAAACAAATACCAACCAAACCAAAAAACGCCCCACATAGGAGGCGTTCTGTCTAAACTATACTCAAACGATATACTTCTCTGCTTCGATCAACTTCTCTGCCACTTCACGCTTCTTCGCAATGATATTGTACGGATTATTACGAGTTAACTTGCGCAAAGCCGAAATCATCATACGCTGGTTGTCGCCGTCGACCGCTGCCAGCAACGTCTCTTTCGCTGCTGCTTCGATACGTCCGAACGCTTCCTGACAGAAAATCTGTGTATATAGAAGCTTTTGCTTCTCTTTCTCTTCACCATTCTTGTTGATGGCCTTCTCCGTACGAAGCACTGCAGACTCCATACCGAATAAATCATTCGCAATATCTGCGATGTTCACAAGAATCTCTTGCTCCTGATCGAGCTTCGCACCGTAACGTTGTGCTGCAATTCCCGCAACCAAGATACCGATCTTCTTCGCATTCTTCACAAGCATTTTCTCTTGAGCCAACGCTTCGTCTCCCACTTCTTCCGGCATCAGCATTAACAACTCTTCTTGCAATGCTTGTGCTTGTTGAAGCAATGGCAATTCGCCTTTCATTGCTTTCTTCAAGAACGTGCCTGGAACGATCATACGGTTGATTTCATTCGTTCCTTCGAAGATACGGTTAATACGGGAGTCACGGTAGATGCGCTCTACTTCATACTCTGCCATGAAACCGTACCCGCCGTGAATTTGTACTGCCTCATCAGATATATAATCCAAAACTTCTGAACCTACTACTTTGTTAATAGAACATTCAATTGCGTATTCAGCAATCGAAGCCGCCACTTTTGCGCCGTCCTTTTGCTCTTCAGGGGTCATCGCCGCGTTCCGCTCTTCGAAGTACCCAACCGTACGATAGATCAAACTTTCTGTTGCGTACAACTTAGAAGCCATCGTACCGAACTTTTCCTTCGTTAAGTTGAATGAAGAAATCGGTGTGTCGAATTGTTTACGCTGGTTAGCATATTTGATAGCCAATTCAAGTGCACGTTTGGATCCGCCAATTGTACCTACTCCAAGCTTGTAACGGCCAATGTTCAAAATGTTGAACGCGATGACGTGACCGCGACCAATTTCCCCTAATAAGTTTTCAACAGGTACTTCCGCGTCCTCTAAGATCAATGTACGTGTAGAAGAGGATTTGATCCCCATTTTCTTCTCTTCTGGTCCTACGGAAACGCCTGGGTACTCTCTTTCCACAATAAATGCTGTGAATTTGTCGCCATCTACTTTTGCGTATACTACGAAGACATCGGCAAATGCAGAGTTCGTGATCCACTGTTTTTCACCGTTTAGTACATAGTGTGTACCCGCAGCGTTTAATTTAGCAGTGGTCTTCGCGCCTAGTGCGTCTGACCCTGAGCTCGGCTCTGTCAATGCATAAGCCGAAATTTTCGCTCCACTTGCAGAGTTCGGCAAGTATTTCATTTTTTGTTCATGGTTACCGAATAACACGATCGGCAAAGTACCGATTCCTACGTGTGCACCGTGGGTAATCGAAAAGCCGCCTGCTACGGATAGCCTCTCCGCGATCAATGCGGATGAAATCTTGTCCAACGCAAGACCTTCATACTCTTCTGGAATATCCGCAGCTAGAAGTCCTAGATCTCCAGCTTTCTTCAGCAATGTTACGGAGTTTTCAAACTCATGGTTCTCTAGCTTTTCAATTAACGGCATGACGTCGTTTTTTACGTACTCTTCCGTTGTTTTGGCGATCATCTTTTGCTCATCTGTAAAATCCTCCGGTGTGAAAACGCGACTAGCGTCCATGTCCTCAGTTAAAAATGCTCCACCTTTTACGAATTCAGTCATAGTAGTTCCCTCCATAGCTTTAGTCATGTAATTTCCCCCTATTTGTTTGTCTGTTTTTTATAGAACTTCGAATACTCCAGCTGCTCCCATTCCGCCACCGATACACATCGTGACGACACCGTACTTTTTGCCTTGGCGTTTCAATTCATTAATTAATTTCAAAGTCAAAATCGTTCCTGTTGCACCTAATGGGTGACCTGATGAAATCGCTCCACCATTGACGTTCACTTTATCCATATCCAATCCAAGTTCGCGAATCACAGCGATTGACTGGGATGCGAACGCTTCATTGAGCTCGAAAAGGTCGATGTCTTCAATAGATAGACCGGCTAGTTTCAACGCTTTCGGCACGGCTACTATCGGTCCGATCCCCATCACTTCTGGTGGAACGCCGCCTACTGCGAATGAAAGAAATTTTGCTAACGGCTGTAGTCCACGCCCTTCAGCCACTTCTCTATCCATTAATAAAACCATTCCTGCCCCGTCAGAAGTTTGTGACGCGTTACCTGCTGTTACGGAACCTTGCGCTGCGAATGCCGGACGTAATTTCCCAAGTATTTCAGTCGTTGTCCCTGGACGTACACCTTCATCCATTTCGAATAAAATGGTTTTTTCCTGATACTTGCCGTCTGCATCGACAAAACGCTTCGTTACTTCAACGGGTACAATTTCATCGACAAATTTATCTTCTCTGATTGCGGCTTCCGTACGTTTATGTGATTCAACTGCGAACGCATCCTGATCTTCACGGGAGATACCGTATTTCTGCGCCACTTGCTCCGCTGTATGTCCCATCCCCATGTAGTATTCCGGTGCGTCTTCCGCCAGTTTATAGTTCGGACGAATCGTATTGCCCATCATTGGGACCATGCTCATCGATTCAACGCCACCTGCTAACACTGCTTCGGAGTGACCCAGCATGATGCGTTCTGCCGCATACGCGATTGACTGCAAACCGGATGAACAAAAACGGTTGACTGTTACAGCTGGTGTCGTGTCGGGTAAACCTGCCAACGCACCGATATTACGCGCGACATTCATTCCTTGCTCCGCTTCTGGCATCGCACAACCGATGATTAAATCGTCAATTGGTCCATCATAATTCCCTGCACGCTTCAATGTTTCCTTTATAGTCAACGCCCCCAGATCATCCGGACGGACAGTTGCCAACGAACCTTTTCCTGCTTTTCCAATCGGTGTTCGAGCACCGGCTACAATTACTGCTTCGCGCATTCTGTTTCCTCCTTTAGCTATCCTCATCAGTTACGTAACGGTTTCCCCTTGACCAGCATATGCTGCATACGCTGCTGTGATTTCGGTTCTGCCACTAAACTTAAAAATGCTTCGCGTTCTAAATCAAGTAAGTACTGCTCATCGACACGTGTACCATATGGAATTTTCCCGCCTGACAGTACGTATGCAAGTTTCTTCGCAATCTTTAAATCATGTTCGCTAATGAATCCAGAAATGAACATCCCTTCAGCTGCCAGTAATAGTGTCGCATAGCCAGAATCACCTGTTACAGGAACTTTCGCTCTCTTCGGCGCTACATAGCCTGCTTCGAATAATGACAAAGCCGCTTGCTTCGCATCGTAGATCAGATGATCCGGATTGACACTTATGCCGTCTGCAAAGTCGAGGAAGTTGTTCTCTCTTGCCTCTTCAGCAGAGGTCGACGTTTTCGCCATCGCAATGGATTCAAATACTTTATTCGCAATATATTGATAATCAATAGGGACACCGTTCGGTAAACCTTTTAAGTGCTTCTGATACAAGTTGACGTTTCCGCCACCTCCTGGAATCAGGCCTACCCCTACTTCAACTAGTCCTATATACGTTTCCATAGATGCCTGAATATGTGCAGCCGGGAGACAAACTTCTGCCCCGCCACCTAGCGTCATTTGGAATGGCGCCGCAACAACCGGCTTCCCGCTATATTTGATCTTCAACATCGCATTCTGGAATGAACGGATGACAAAGTCGAGTTCAAAGATATTATCATCTTGTGCTTCCATTAAAATCATGCCAAGGTTTGCACCGACACAGAAGTTTTTCCCTTGATTGCCGATTACAAGCCCTTTGAAATTCCGCTCCACTTCGTCTACTGCGAAGTTGATCATCTGAATAATGTCCAAGCCAATCGCATTCGATGGTGAATGGAATTCAAGTAATGCGATGCCGTCTCCAAGGTCGATCAAGCTTGCGCCAGAATTTTTCTTGATGACTCCGTGCTTTTTCTTATACTGCTTCAAGTTAATAGCTTTCTCATTCACTTGCACCATCTGATAGTCCGTGCCGTCGAAGTAGTACGTATCGCCATCTTCTTCTCTATAAAAAGTTTCATAGCCTTTATCGAGCAATGACTGAACGAGTTCAGGAATTTCTTTGCCTTCTTCTTTCAGCATGTCAACAGACTTCTTCACGCCGATCGCGTCCCAAATTTCAAACGGCCCTTGTGTCCAGCCGAAGCCCCATTTCATTGCGTTGTCGATCGAAACGATATCATCTGCAATTTCACCGTGAAGTTGTGCAGCATATAGCATCGTCGGTGTTAACGTATTCCACAAAATCTCGCCTGCACGATCTTTTGCATACAGTAACGTCTTCACTTTATTAGCTAGTCCTTTTTGCTGTTTCGCCATTTCTATTGAAGGCGCTTTCATTTTCTGTGTAGGAATATATTCAAATGTCTTCATATCCAATTCCATAATGTCTCGGCCTTTTTTCACATAGAAGCCTTGTTTGGCTTTTGCGCCGATCCAGCCATTATCGATCATTTTCGTTACGACATCAGGTAGTTCAAATATTTTTTGCTCTTCACCCGTTGTTTGATCGTAGACGTTTTTCGCAACGTGCATATACGTATCCAATCCCACAACATCTAATGTACGGAATGTGGCAGATGTCTGACGGCCGATCAATGTACCTGTAATCGAATCGATTTCTCCGATTGTATAACCGCGTTCAAGCATTTCATGCACTGTCACTTGTAAACCATACGTACCAATTCGGTTAGCGATAAAGTTTGGAGTATCCTTCGCAATTACGACTCCCTTACCTAAACGATCCTCACCGAACACCGTCATGAACTCTACAACTTCAGGCGATGTCGCTTGGGTAGGAATAATCTCAAGTAATTTTAAGTATCTTGGAGGATTGAAGAAGTGTGTTCCTAGGAAGTGTTTCTGGAAATCTTCCGAACGTCCTTCCGTCATCGCTTCAATACTGATCCCCGATGTATTGGATGAAATAATGGTGCCTGGCTTTCGCACATTTTCAATCTTTTCATATAAACTTTTTTTAATATCCAAGTTTTCTACAACGACTTCAATAATCCAATCTACGTCTTTTAATTGATCTAAATGGTCCTCGAAGTTTCCTGGTGTAAGTAATGACAAGCTATTCTTCGTTGTTAAAGGAGCTGGTTTTTGTTTTTGTAACTTCTCCAAAGCTGTAGCCGCAAACTTATTGCGGAATTGCGGATTATCATACGTTAAGCCTTTTGCTTCGTCATCAGCACCTAATTTCGGTGGTACGATATCTAGTAATAGTACGGGAATGCCTATATTCGCCAAGTGTGCTGCGATACCAGAACCCATAACTCCAGATCCTAAAACTGCCGCTTTTCTAATTTGATAAGTCACGTGCAATCCTCCTCTTATGTTTCTTGAATGAACACTCATTCATTTATCATGTAAAAAAAATACGCGTTGCCTATAATTGCTAGTATAAATCATTTGAAACTATTTCGCAATATTTATTTTGTATTTAATCAGACTTTTTAAAATAAGCAATTTAATACCAAACCATCTCTATTCATTGTACACTATTTACTGAATGGAGGCGATTTTGATGAAAGAAATTAAAACAGCTACGGAGTTTGAAGAAATCATTGCGAGTGACCAACCAGTACTTGTGAAGTTTGAAGCAGACTGGTGCCCAGACTGTAAGCGTATGGATATGTTCATTGATCCAATCGTTGAAAAATACGATACATACACATGGTATGAAGCGGATCGCGACGTTATTCCTGAAATTGCTGAAAAGTATGAAGTAATGGGAATCCCAAGTTTGTTAGTCTTCCAAAATGGCGAGAAGCATGCACATCTACATAGTGCGTTTGCGAAGTCACCTGAACAAGTTACGGAGTTTTTAGACGAAGTGAAGATTTGAAGTTGATAGGTGAAAATGCTGAGAGCCAATAGGTTCTCAGCATTTGCTTTATAGAGCGGTTGTATAACATGTATGGGCGGTTGCTTCGCTGCATTGAGCGGGTACGCAACTTGTATGAGCGCTTAGCCTGCTGCATTGAGCGCATAACTGGATTGATAGAGCGCTTAAGCAACAACTATGAGCGCCCACACATCAATCCCCCTTCACACACAACAACTTTCCCTAGAAAGGAGACGCTCTTCATGTCCAACTACATAGAAGTAAAAGGCAAATCCCAATATGACAACGACATTGAACCAAGCTACCGTCCGTCGGCTTGCGGACCTGTTACAGCGTATGTTTTGTTACGCCACTTCTTTCCGTCTGAACCGATTCCTTCTATTAATGAGTTGTATCGAACATTAGGTAGTACGAAGATTGGTTTGCCTACTTGGCGCTTTGTTCGTAGGCTGAACCGAATGCTTGGCTCGCAATGGCATGTGAAAGTTTGTCATGTGCAGCAGGCGATTGAGCAGATTGATGCAGACCGTCCCGTTGCGGTAAAATTTGATAAGTGGTTCAAGTTCAAATGGCGCGGTCGTTTTTCATTTGATTATCATTGGGTCGTGATGGTCGGATATGAATATGTAGAAAATCAACTGCATGTACTCGTTCATGACCACGGCGGCAGAAATCGCGCGAGCCGTGTACGTTCCATCCCCTATGAACCGAATAAAAAGATTTTGACGTTTGTTAAGATCGAACCGTTAAAACGGTGAAACAGGCAATCCTTGTTTAGCGATCATGGAATATCCTAGTTCTTCCATCACGTTAGCTGTTTCTGCAGTGAACTCGGGAATGATCAATTCTTCTAAAGGATCTTCGAGTTTGATTTCACAATGAATCGTTGCGAGCTCCTTCGAAATCATGAGCATTTCTTCTTCTGCATTCAGCTTCTTCTGTACACCGGCTGTTAATTTTTCTCTCGCCGCGAGCACACCATCAACCGAACCATACTCCTGTATGAGCTTCAACGCCGTCTTCGGCCCAATCCCCTTCACCCCAGGGTAGCCGTCACTAGAATCCCCAGTGAATGCTTTCATATCAATAAATTGCTTTGGAGTAATTCCATACTCTTCTATAAAACGAGCTTCCGTGTATTCATCATACTGCGTGAAGCCTTTTTTCGTTAGCGCAATTGACACATCGGGCTGTAGTAACTGAAGTAGATCTTTATCTCCCGACACCACTGTCAATTTCGCTTCGTCTTTCCACGTTTCAATTAACGAACCAATCAAATCATCCGCTTCCATATTCTTAATTCCGTAACTCTTCCATCCTAGTGTTTCCGATACTTCCCGTGCCATATCGAACTGGGGAATTAATTCCGGTGCAGGTGCAGGGCGATGCGCTTTATAGTCTGCGAATAATTCATTACGGAATGTTTTGGATCCCATATCCCAACACACCGCCAAATGTGTCGGTTGGAAAATCGAAATGGCACTCATCGTATGTCTAGCAAATCCTTGTACACCATTCGTCGGTACATCCGATGCATTTCGGAAAAACTGTCCGCTATGTGCCGTCGCAAAAAATGAACGGAATAACAATGCCATTCCATCCACTACTAAAATATGCGGTTTATTTTCATTCATTCTATTCCACTTCCTTTGTCTTTAGTTTAGCACAGCTGTCGAACGAAGAGATAATAAGGTCAAATAACCAACAGACTGCATATGATAAAACGAATAGAAAAGGAGGCGTAAAAAGTTGAATCCACAAGATGAATTTATGGGGTATCCGCAATATACAAATCCATATTGGCAAGGTGCTGACCCGCAAGGCTTCTCCACAGCACAATCGTATTCTTCATGGCAACCTTGGTTCCCAGGTATGCAATGGTTTCCAAGTATGCCCGGCTTCCCTGGATCACCGAGCTTTCCACAGCAACCGAATTTCCCTGGACAGCAACCAGGTCGGCCAGGGAATCCGGGATCGCCAAATCAAGGCGGTCAGGCGGTTGCTCCTACTTCCCCGCCACCGAGTCAAATACCGAGCTATCCAGAATTTCAGATGTTCGCGGTAGACCCAGGTGCCATCGCAGGTTGTTTGTATCGCTTCACGTATGTATGGACTTCTCGACGTAATGGATTCTGGTTTTATCCGACATTTGTCGGTCGACAATCCGTTGCAGGGTTTCAGTGGAATTCACGCAGATTCCGCTGGGAGTATATAGGCATTGATTTGCAACGTATTGAGCAGTTTCGTTGTGTGTGAAAGTAGTCTAAATGAAGGAGTGATCGTTTGAATCAGCAGGATGAAGGCATGTGGTATCCGAAGCTGCCTGACGGATATCCAAGTCAGCAGAATGAAGCACACCGCCAACAGTATCACCCGCAATATGGTCAACAACAGCAGGGGTGGCCAGGTGGTTATCCAGGATATCCACCACCAAATCAACAAAATCCGCAATGGCCACCTGGTTATCCAGGACACTCGGGGTATCCACCGCAACATCAACCCGGTTATCCAAGTTATCCTCATCAACCCACTTATCCAGGGCACTCAGGGTATCCTGGTCAGCAAGGATATCCAGGACATCATCAACAGCATGACAACCACGGTCATCACCAAGACCCTCATCACCATGGACAGCCAGGAGGTCATCCACAGCAAAGTGCACCGACTTCCGCTCCTCCAAATCAAATACCGAGCTATCCGGACGCTCATCTACGCGCAGTGGATCCGGGCGGCATAGCAGGCTGCTTGTACCGTTATACGTATGTATGGACTTCGCGAAACAAAGGATTCTGGTACTACCCGACATTCGTTGGCAGAACTTCAATTGCTGGGTATCGATGGGATCCACGACGGTACCGCTGGGAATATTATGGGTTAGATTTGCAAAAAATCGATTCATTCAGATGTATGTGAATTGAAATATTGCTTTCAAAATAATTTTAAGAGAAGCCTGACTATTTGTCAGGTTTCTCTTATTTTTTATCGCCCCCACTACTTTACGATCTGAATAACGGCTTTTTGAAAAGCCGTATTCACAACCAAAAACCTAGTCACAAGACTAGGTTTTTGTCAGCGCCTTTTCATACTGCGAAGTACTTGCTTCGTCTCTTGATCCACACGCGTCAACTCGGTAATTTTCTGTAACGCTTTATTATACGTAAATACATCCAATGAATTTCCCCCAGCCAAATAATCCAGTGTGGGGTCAGGCAACTTTACAAAACAACTAGACAACGCCCAAGCCACCGCCATTTTGACGTAATATCCTTCATGTTGCACATGATTTAGCAAACCAAGTACTCTGTCGATATAGTCGGACTCAATATAATAAACGAGCAACATGACAATTCCGAAGCGAAGTTCATATTCGTTCTCCGAAACTACATACGGTTGGAGGAATGACCAAACACGTTCCTTATGTTGTTTGGTCATTTTCAATCCTGAACAAAAACTGTCGCAAACGGACCAGTTATCTATTTTCGGAACAAATTTCTCTACGTACGTCAAAAGCTCTTCAATGTCCGCTTTTACGTAACCAATTACTAAACCTTGTAACATCACTTCTTCAAAATACTCATCATTCGCTGTCTGTAGATACGTCCGCCAATCATCTTTTGCAATGCCTTTTGCAAGTTTACGTAGTGCCGGCATTCGCACGCCAAGAATATTTTCGTTCGTCGGTATGAGTGCGGATGAAAACTTCTGATAGTCCGTATCTATTTGTTCAAAAATTTGTTTTCTAATTGTATTGTGCATATAAGTTCACCTGTTGGTTTGTATTTATTTTTTCGGTTCAATAGTAGGTAATTTTTTATCGACTAGCTTAGGGGGAAGTGGTGTGATGGTACAAAAACAATTGATATTGACTATAATACAGCTTTTCGTCTTCCTGAGGGAGTAAAATTCTTCGCAAATGTCTACTGGGTTGCCTTCCATATCGACTGGCTCCAGTAAAGTTAAGGTTGCACAGCATGTATCTATATCGAATTTTTCCAATCTGAAATAAGGGGTCTTTATACATTTATAATGAGCGCTGAATGGTGTTTGTAATTCGCAGTCATGAAGTGTAAAGGGGATCGTATCATAGACAGGAAACGAACAGACATATTGAAATCCTTGACTGAATGTAGCAATCAACTCTTGTTCTTCCAGTAATCTCTTCATCGCAACACAAATTGCACTAGGGGTAGTCATCGTTTTTCTTCCATCCCTTCATAGTATACGGTTCTACTATATATATGACAGAGCCCTAAGAAAGGTTAGGCACGGACAGACATTAATGGATAGTGCTTGGAATACACATCAGGTCGATTTATGTTGATTGGCAACATATACAGCATAAGGAACCAGATTCTTTGCTATATTAAATGCCAGTTCCTCATTTCCTGGTCTCCAATTCACTTCGAATATCCAAAGCTTATTATTTTCATCGACACCTATATCAATTCCAAGCTCATCAAATTCTATATCGAAAGTACTTTCGAATTCATTGGTAAAGCGATCAGCAAATTTCTCTAAAGTCTGTCTCATATTTTTTCGTTCATCGCCAAATTCTCTTTCTAAAAACGATCTAAGCATCCCCATACTGCCACCACGAGAAAGATTGCTAGTCACTCTGTCCATTGTACCGATCCGAGGATAAATAATCGAAATCATCCATTTCCCTTCCCCGTCTTTTTGAACATGTAGTCTGAAATCATATGGATTCCCGTCTTTAGTTCGGCAGGATATATACGGCTGGACCAAATAATCTTGCCCACTGATTAAATCTTGAAGTTCGGAAATAAGTTGTTTTCGATTTGTGGTTGTCTTCTCTGTATCAACTATCTTATGGTAATGCTCTCCATCTTGCTCGATGAACCAAATCCCCCTTCCTTGACTGCCGGATACTGGTTTCATAATCACTTTTTTATATTTCTTCATAGCATCCAACACATCTTCAGGTTTATCGATCCGTATCGACGGGATCAAATAATCCGCAAATTCGGGCATTTTACTGATCCTTCTATAGACACTCATTTTATTGCCGACTGAGTGTGAAGTGAAAGGAACAATCTTACTTAATTTAGTATAGACTTCAATGTCCTCATCGGTCTTCATCCCGCATGCATTGTAAATGACATCGGGAAACTTCATGTCTCGTTCTATCCACTCGCCTTTTTCATATACATAACCTGAGATTACCTTCGTTTTAAAATTAACGCCTTGTGGCGAAAAGTAGTAAAAATTCACTCCTTCCATTTTAGAGACAGCTGCCCAGGCAAAAGCTTTATCTACTCTGCTCGGGTGTTTCCTTGAATGCAACATCCCCACTGTAATCATCTGCTCTCACTCCTCGTTAGATTCTATATAAAACTTAATATTCTTCGCAGCATGCATAGCGTTTCGTTTCGCTTTTGATGCGGTGTCGCCGGAAGCTATGACATAGCCATACCGACTCCCCATTGAAATGGGCGGTGTCATGAATGTACCTTTACGTGGTTTCACGTAGACTTCCCGCACGCCTTCACGCTTCATTGCATAATTTTTCCCTGTCACTTTCAACAGTGTGCCATACGTGTTCACGGTAATATAATGCGTATAGATATGATGTTCGTGTCTTCTTTTCAAATTGATTTCTTCACCCATAAAGAGCTTCAACGTCTCTTCCATCAAATTAATACCAAAGGCCTCTTCGATCATGCGATTCATGGCGCCACCCGATATTCGTGGATTCAACTCAATCAACTTCCAGGTATCTCTGACATATCGTAACTCGAGATGACAGGCGACATTTTTTGCCCCGAGGTCGTTGCAAATCGATTCCACTGCGTTAACAAGCTTGGCATATAGTTTACTCTCTAGTGAAAGTTGAATATCATAACCGGTAATGATGAACTTCAAATCTTTTTGAATATCCTGTTTAATGACCGCAACTAGATGGAGCTCTCCTTCCACTACCACAAGTTCAACCAAATACTGCGGGCCGTCCAGATACTCTTCAATGACAATCTGCTGAGATGGATAGTTTTTCAACATACTTTTCATAACACGTGTCATTTCTTTTCGATCTTCTACGAGGTACACATCTCTTGACGCCTTTGACAGTGGCGATTTGATAATAAGGGGAAATGTCTCTTGCTCGCTGATGAACTTCTTCAAATCTAACGACGGCTCAAAAATCATAAATTTCGGTGTCGCTGCGTTTTTAGCCAATGCAGTTCTAGTTAACACTTTATCCTCCATTTTCAAATAGGCATCAGCAGAAATTCCTGCAAGGCAAAATTCATTTGCGAGATGCGCGGTCATCGATACAAATGGATCCACGAAACTAAAAATTCCTTTCAGCTTCAAACCCAACTTCTGTATTGCATAAATATGTTCACGGATCGTTGCTTCCGTTATGCGATCAATATGAATCATTTGTGTTACTTCCGGAAACTCCTCTCTTTGCTCGATAAATCTCGCATTCTCGGTTAACAACACCGTGGCATAGCCTAACCTTTCTGCCGCCTTTATAGCTTCCCTGCTCGAACCACTCTTCGTGGTTTCCACAAACAAAATCGTATTCATTTCACACACTCCTCAGCCAAAGCCTGTCATTTGTATAGGTTAATAAAAATACAAATAAAACAGTCAGTTATTTTTGTGTTCTTTTATTCATATGAAAGGGTGCTGCTAGTCAGATAGGCCTTCGAACATGCATGGATATAGTTTTTATGCTTATGAAACATTGAATAAAAGGAGGAAGATTAGTGAACTATCGTTGAATTATTCAGATTAATAAGTATAATAATATAATGTCCGATAAAATAGTTACAAAATTCTAATCAGTGGAATTACTTTCAAGAACATGAATTCATCATTAAGGAGAGAACAACTATGACAGCAACTACTGAAACAATCGTCCATGCTTTACAAGAGGTATTAACCGAACAACAAGTGACCATCAATGAAACCGTGCGTGAACTTCACGGAAAGGACGAATCCTACCATACGATGAAATTACCTGATATTGTCGTGTTCCCTTCTTGCACTGACGATGTAGTTAAAATTATGCGCGTATCGAAAGAGTGTAACGTAGCGGTCATACCATTCGGACTCGGCTCGAGCCTAGAAGGTAGTGTCATTCCGGATAATGGTGGCATCACAATAGACTTTTCAAACATGAACGCGATTCTAGACGTACGTGCAGAAGATTTCCTCGTTACCGTACAACCTGGCGTCACACGTACTCAATTAAATAAAGAACTGAAGAAACATGGATTGTTTTTCTCTGTCGATCCAGGGGCAGATGCGACACTTGGAGGCATGGCGGCAACGAATGCTAGCGGCACGACTTCCGTCAAATACGGCGTCATGCGTGATCAGGTACGTGACCTCGAAGTGGTCCTGGCAGATGGCACGGTCATCCATACTGGTAATAAAGCGGCTAAATCTGCATCTGGACTTCATTTAAACGGATTATTTGTTGGCTCAGAAGGAACACTCGGTTGCTTCACTGAGCTGACCTTACGCGTTTATGGTATTCCTGAATTCACAACAGCCGCCCGTGCATCATTCCCTACCGTTCATGACGCAGTGGAAGCAGTCGTTTCGATCTTGCAAGCAGGCGTTCCGATTGCACGGGTAGAATTGGTGGATGAGCCTTCTATTAAACAAGCGAATATCTTCAGTGAAACTCATTATCAAGAAAAGCCCACATTGTTCCTGGAATTCCATGGCAATGAAGCGGGGTTACAACAAGATGTCGAATTTACAAAAGAAATTGTTGCAGATCATCAGTGCACAACTATCGAATTTGAAACCGACAATGCAGAACGCAATCGACTATGGGAAGCTCGTCACAATCTGGCCTATGCCTATATTCATGGAAATCCCGGCAAAAAACTCATGGTCACAGACGTCTGCCTACCGATTTCCGAACTGGCGGACGCGGTCAATCATGCACGTGAAGTAGTCGAGTCACTTGAAATGCCAGGGGGAATCGTTGGCCACGTAGGCGATGGCAACTTCCACGTATTGCTGATGATGGATATGAATGATCCAGCGGAACTAGCGAAAGCCGACGAACTAAACGAAAAAATCGTTCACTATGCACTGGAACGTGGCGGTACTTGTACCGGAGAGCACGGTGTCGGAATCGGCAAACAGAAATACCAGCAACAAGAACACGGCGCTGCACTTCTTGTCATGCAGAAAATCAAACGAGCTCTCGATCCGGATAACCTACTCAATCCAAATAAAATTTTCCACCTGGATTCCGAGGTGATGAAACCATGAAAGCACTAGAAACAATCAGTTCTGTCGCAGGAAAGTACTTTGCATTTTGGGTCATCCTGGTCGCTGTGATCGCGTTCCTGTTTCCGAATCCTTTCCTCGGATTGGGTGCATACATCACGATTTTACTCGGTGTTGTCATGTTCGGAATGGGACTGACGTTACGTGCAGTGGACTTCAAAATTATTTTGACCAATCCACTACCTGTAATCATTGGCGTAGCCGCACAATTTATTGTGATGCCACTCACTGCTTTCGCTCTTGCTTATTTATTGAAGCTACCACCTGAACTAGCAGCTGGTCTCGTATTGCTAGGATCTGTTCCAGGAGGTACTGCTTCAAACGTTATGGTCTATCTAGCAAAAGGAAATCTCGCATTATCTGTTGCGATGACATCCCTTTCTACTCTATTGGCACCACTTGTCACGCCGCTATTATTACTATTATTAGCTGGACAATGGCTACCCGTGGATGCGTTGTCGATGTTTAAGTCTATCGTCCAAGTCATCATCATTCCAATTGTGCTAGGATTACTCATCCAACGATTTTTCCCGCTAGCGGTTGCGAAAAGTGTATCGGTCGTACCGATTATTTCAGTCGTTGCGATTCTCATCATTGTCGCTGCGGTTACTTCCGCTAACACAGGCAACGTCGCAAGCTCAGGTCTACTCGTATTTATCGCCGTGTTCTTGCATAACGGGATCGGATTACTTCTCGGTTATTTGATTGCACTTGGACTCGGATTGAACGAAAACGACAGACGGGCCATTTCACTCGAAGTCGGCATGCAAAACTCCGGACTAGGTGTAGCGCTCGCCACTGCCCACTTCGGACCACTTGCTGCACTTCCAAGCGTATGGGGTGCTATCTGGCATAATATTTCCGGTCCAATTCTTGCGACGATTTGGTCGAAGAAGCCGACGAAAGTTATCGAGGAACCGGAAGCTTTGATTCAAGCAAAATTACATGTATAGATCAACCACGCCATAACTCGATTTCCATGTCGATGTATGGCGTTTTTTATCTATAAAAATAGAAGAAAATAATATATTATTAAAATTTATATATTTAATTGTTTACTATTACACTAGTGTGCTATCGTTAATTTTATAGATTTACAAGAAATAGTCATTATAGATATGGAGAGATTTTTGTGAAAAGAAAATGGCTTGTTGCATCACTAGGTTTTATTTGGATTATAGGTGGTCTAATTTTATGGAACGATTGGAATAATAGAGAGTTTGCATTATCGACTAAAACGGATGTGCAAACACCACAGAATGCGGCCAAAGATACGTCTGAAAAATTGACTGAAATAGAATCAGATCAAAAACTAGGAGAAACGATTATTCATACGGCGACAATCGGTATGGTTGGCGATGTATTATTACATAATCCAATTTATACATATCCTAACTTCGATTTTGCATTCGAAGCGGTAAAAGAGAAGATGGCTAGTATTGACTTTCTCTTGGCCAATCAGGAATCTATGCCTGGCGGTGTCGAACTTGGTTTATCTACCTATCCAAAATTCAACAGTCCAAAACATATACTCCCCGCTTTACAAGATGTTGGTGTTGATATGGTTTCATTCGCCAACAATCACACATTCGACAAAGGGGAAAACGGTGTGCGCAAGGCGATTGAACATGCGCAACAATATGGCATGCAGTATGTAGGGGCTTATGAATCGTTTAAAGACCGCAAAACAGAACGGATTGTCGAAGTTAACGGTATCAAAATCGGTGTACTCGCTTATACGTACGGTACAAATGTAAAGCTAGACTTGCAAGACAAAGAGTACTTAGTCAACTATATTGATCGTGAACGAATGGAAAATGAAATTCAGCAAATGAAGCCAAAGGTAGACGTGACGATCGTATCCTTACATTGGGGTCCCGAGTATCAACTCGAAACGTCCGAAGATCAAGCGGAACTTGCGCAATTCGTTTCGGATGCGGGTGCTGATGTACTATTCGGACATCACCCACATGTTTTACAACGCTATGGGGAAGTGGGAAATACGAAAGTATTTTTCTCGCTCGGCAATTTCTATTCCGCCCAACCGTTCGATTATACAAACTTCGGTGGAATCGCAAGACTGTCTGTAACGAAAGAACAAACGGGTGATCAAAAGACTGTAACTATCGAAGATCCACGCTTCTTCCCGACTGGCGTCATTAAAGATCAAGAGAAGCGCTTTAAAGTCGTTCCTCTAAATGAAGCCAATTCAACCATTCATTACAATGAAGAATGGGTTGAAAACCATGTCGGTGTACCGAAATGGTAAATAGATAAAAAATAACGCCTTTCTAATCAAGTGATTAGAAAGGCGTTATTTTTTACGTTTCTCCTATTTACCTAACACAGTCTTTACATCTTCTATCAACAATTCATTTTCCGTTGCTGTTAGGCCATCGTATCTTTTCACAATTTCCCCTTCAGGATTAATTAAATAAAAATAATAGCTATGCGCACGTTGGTCTAAAGCTCCACTTTCCAATATAGAAAGGAAGGTATTTCTTGATAATTCCTGAATCGTTTCAAAATCATAGCCTGTCAAAAAACTCATCGTACGGAGATCTGCTCCAAAATCTGCAGCATAGTTCCTTAATACTTCGGGTGTATCATTTTCTGGATCTATACCAAATGAGATAATACGAGGTTCCAAACCCTCTTCCTTTAATCTCTCTTGAACACCGACCATATTAGCGGTCGTTCTTGGGCATACGGTGATGCAGTTGGTATAGGAGAAATAAGCAATCCACCAGTCACCTTTTAAATCCTTCAAGCCAAGCGGTTGGTCGTCTTGTGTAGTAAATTCAAAGTCTGGCATGGTTTCGGACATATTCGTTTCGATCTTCTTATTGCAACCACTTAATATAAGAATGGTTGTAAATAGAAGTATAGCCATTTTTACTTTCATTAAGATCCTCCTTCGTTTCGTATGACGCAATACATAATGTGATTTTCCAACAATTAACTCTCGTGTGTTATTGCTCGATTTTAGTAAATAATTGTAGGCCTGAAATGATTGTATCATCATTTATTCCAACCTGACGTATTTGATCAGTTTTATTCCATCAACTACATAACGGCACTGTACTACAGTCTACTCCTTCTTCACTTACTAAATCAAAAAACTCAATAAAAGTAGGATAAATGAATAGTAAGTTGTCTAAATTTGATAAATAAGGGTATGATAAAACAGTAGAGTTTATGGAAAAATTCCAATGTTCAGTTTACCAATCAATAATTTCTTTTATGTATAAGGAGGAGTTAGGATGGCCGATCAACAACCACCCAAAGACGTAAATAGCAAACCGCAACACGAGCAAGATAGTAGCCGGAGAAATTTCCTGAAAAATACTGGACTCGTAGCTGGTGGACTCGTCGGTGGATCTCTTTTTGGAGGTCTAATCTCAGGCGGTTTGGATAAGAAAAATGATCAACATGACAAGACAGCTGGAAACGAGGGCAATAAAGGCATTGAAGTAACGCAAGCACGTCAATTCTTCACACGTCATCAAGATTTCAAAGTATTAAATGCAGCAACAGAACAAATTTTACCTGAAGACGAACTCGGTCCTGGCGCCATTAAATTAGGTGTACCTTATTATATTGACAAACAACTAGCAGGACGCTGGGGTGTCAATGCATACGATTACCGACATGCTCCATACGCTATTGATTTGAAGGAAGTCGATCAAACTGCAGGACCAGGCGGAGAACAGTCGATTTTGGATCGCGGCATGATCTTCTTGCTAGGATTACGTAAAATGGACGAGGAAAGTCAAAAGCGTTTCGGAGTCACGTTTGATCAAGCAACTGAAGAGCAACAAATAGAAATCATGACGGACGTCGAAGCAAATAAAGTGAAGATGAGAGGTGTAAAAGCTTCTGAGTTTTTCATTCTGTTAAAACAAGCGACATTAGAAGGCGCTTACTGTGATCCATTGTATGGCGGCAATTTCAATATGGAAGGCTGGAAAATGAAAGAGTTTCCCGGCGCAGTGGCTTCCTACTCCAACTATATTGAATCGGATGAATTTGTAAAGTTGGATCCCGTCAGCCTGAGAGATTACCAAGGTCACTAAAAATAGAAACCGTGAGGAGGATATGCAATGGTTAAAAAACTTGAAAAAGTAGATGCAGTCATCGTAGGTTCAGGTTGGGTCGGAGGAATCGCGGCGGCTGAACTTACGAAAGCTGGATATAATGTGGTCATATTGGAACGAGGTAAAAATAAAAAGCATGAAGACTATATTGGCACGAAAGACGAACTGCGCTATTCTAAACGGTATGATCTCATGCAAGAATTGAATAAGGACACGATTACTTCTCGTAACTCCATGAGCAAAGAAGCAATACCGGTTCGGAATAATATGAACGCACGTCTTGGAAACCATACGGGAGGCGCAGGTGTACATTGGAACGGGATAGCTTTCCGCTGGTTGCCATATGATTTCGAAATTTACAGTAAGACTGTAGAGCGCTATGGTAAAGATAAAATCCCTAAAGAATCGACCATGCAGGATTGGGGGATTACATATGATGAGCTCGAGCCATATTATGATCGGTATGAAAAAACAGCTGCCATCTCAGGCGAAGAAAACCCAATTGGTCCTCCACGTTCCGATAAGTACCCCAATCCGCCAATGAAAGAAACGCCGAATATTCGTCTGTTCATGAAAGCAACGAAAGCTCTTGGTTATCATCCCTATCGTATTCCGTCTGCGAATGCTTCAAAAACGTACACCAATCCGGACGGTGAAACAATCAACGGGTGCGTATACTGTGCATTTTGTGAAGAGTATGGTTGTGACTTTGGAGCGAAAGCGGATCCGATCGGTACGGTACTCAAGACGGCACATAAAACAGGTAAGATGGAAATTCGTAATGACGCGTTCGTGAATCGAGTAAGCCACGACGGAAAAAAAGCGAACGGATTAATCTATACCGATACCACGACTGGAGAAGAATTCGAACAACTAGCAGATATCGTAGTACTTGCAGGTTTCGTCTTTACGAATACGAAGTTGTTGTTACACTCTAAAATCGGACAGCCCTACGATCCGAAAACAGGACAAGGTATCATCGGCAAGAACTTCACAGGCCACTTCAACAACTTGTCAACGTATATTGGCGCTCGCGGATTCTTCGAAGACAAGAAGTTCAATAATTTCATGGGTGCTGGCGGGTTGGGTGCGACGATCGATGATTTCAGTGGGGACAATGAAGATCACACGAACCTAGACTTCTTGCATGGCTATGAAGTGCACTACAGTCAACTTGGTTCACGTCCTATTGCCAATAACGCAGTTCCATATGATACACCTGGTTGGGGTAAAGAATTTAAAAAGAATTCTATAAAATATTATAATCGTAACCTATTCATCACACCACAAAGTGGCTTCTTGCCGAACAAGAATACGTATATGGATCTGGACCCAACATATAAAGATGCACTCGGCAATCCACTTCTTCGTGTCACCGTTGAATATGCAAAACAAGACATCGCACGTGCGAAAGCAGGCGTCGCACGCTGTGAAGAGATCATGAAAGAAATGGGTGCAGACAAAATGAACGTCGACGTGGTGAAAGACGATACGGTATTTGACCATAAATTCTATACGGATCACTTCTTCGGTGGTGCCATCATGGGAGCTTCTCCTGAAAACTCCGCAGTCAACACCTACTCACAAATGTGGGATATGGAAAACCTATTCGTCGTAGGCGGGTCCTCATTCCCACATAACAGTAACTACAATCCAACTGTTACGATTGGTGCATTCGCTTATCGTGCAGCGGAAGGCATGATTAAGTTCTTAAAAGAAGGCGGCAATGTTGCAGCCAAACCACTTGAAAAGGACGCTTGAGTTTCGAGTATATAAATACGCCATCACCTTATCTGAATTGACAAGGTGATGGCGTATTTTGTATATACATATCTCATAGCTTTATGAAATCACTTAATATGCAATATAACTTCTTCCTTCAAACTGGAAAGAATGGGTGAACGTTCAACCGCAATAGCCGCAATCTCTGCCAGTTGACCTTTATTCGTAGTAGACTCGGCAGATAAAACGATCATCGGCTTCATAATACCGCTATTGCCGCTTTGAATTCCAAGAAATGGTGCTTTATCGCATACGCCAGTGAAAACAATCTCTGCTCTGTCAACCGTCACTCCCTGATTATACGCTTCCAAATGGAATGTAACACCAAAACTAGTAGTTGCCGCGGCGATTAATAATTCAATCGGCATAACTTGTTTTTCTCCTGGCTTCGCAATACCTTTCAGATCAATCTCTTGTAGATCTTTCGTTTCGAGCGACATCATTTCCCCTACTACATAATGGCACGTTCCTTGCCATTCACTAATCGCAAGTGACGGATCTGCCTCTATTAATTTCTTCATTTCATTCATAATTTTGGTTGTACTCATATTGATTGCCTCCAAATTATACTTCTTGTATCCATTATACATCCACTACCTAAATTTGCTAATGAGGAGCATCCCCCTTTTTTCGAATACTTTATCGTGCAACTTTTTTCTATTTTCAACGTTATCTATACTACTCACCTACTGAAGGGGTGCTTTATATGAGGAAGAAGAAAATGGTTTGGGTTGTCTTTGCCACTTTGTTTCTACTAGTATGTAATACGTTTTTTCTTCATCGCGCAACTGAAGACCCTTTGCTTGCTAATAGAATTGAGGAATTAGCAAGGAGCGGTGTGACCGAAATCTCCTTAACGTCTCTAACTGATTTCGAGTGGAATAAAGCGATGGTTTACGGTCCCTATACTTCGAAAGAAATAATCGAAGGCTCACTGAATAGTAAATTAAAAGGAAGTACGCAAGGAATTGAATACAGAGATGATCTATTTTTACTCGTATTTGCAAAAGATCGATACGTAGTCAAAACGGTTGAGCTATCTAGAAGAAGTGTTGATTACTCGAAAAATGATCAACTGCTCACCACTGCGGATGATGTTTTAATGATTCACTAATGCCGCTGCGTCTAATTCCGTTTGAACCATGAATTTAAGCGGATTATTACGTGTCATAGGTAACGCCTCCTTTGCACACTATATAGAGTCAGAAAGAGAAAAGAATACAAGGTGTGGAAATATTTTTTCCACACGCACTATATCTTTTTTTGTAGTTTGTTTAAGTGCTTAGGTTATTGCTGGTAACAAAACACTCGATTGGAATGGAGCAAAACACTCGACTGAGTAGACTATTTCTATCTCCTCGTCGTACCTACATGAAAAGACAATCAAAACTCCTATCCTTTGAAACCATCTCAAGTGAAAGCAAGGCACTTGCCGCATTTCATTTTTTCATCAATAAAACAACAGACAAGCTTTATTAAAAGCCTGTCTGCCATTTGAAACTTTCTTTATGTTTTTAGAACTTATTTCTGGAACATACTTTCAATCAAATCTTCCATATCTTCCGCGGCATGCTGTTCCTTCGACTGAAGGACATCCAACTCCCCGCTCTCCATCGCTTCCACGCTAAACTTCTCCGTCTTCTCTTCTACACAATGGACGAATACGGTATAGGCTTCTTTCAGTTCATTGCCCTCCGTTTCAAAGGCATTCGGAACTTCCAATGCATTCATGTCAGCGAGGATCTGCTTGAACTCTTCTACTTTCACTAACCATTGTTCTTTCATCGCTGCTATATCCAGCTTTTGTTTTGAAATGAATTCTTCGGAAATGCCTTCGTACTCTTCCGACGCTATGATTAAGCGTTCGTGTAATCCAATGATTTTCTGTAAATAATCTTTTCTACTGAGTGCCATAGTATCATCTCCTAATATGAATTTATACGTTTAGTATTTCATCATACATCTCCTCATGCAAAGAGGAAAGTCTAGGCACTTCTTTGTTAATTTTTAAATTGAAATTCTTGCCTTTTTGATCAAACAGAACGAGTTCCGTATCCGTAACATCCAGTATGTATAAACACCAGACCGGCTCTATATAGCGAGCGGTTGGTTGACGGCTTATGCAAAACAGTTGCCAGTCTGGTGTCTTTTCTATTTCTTACTCCCATAATACTTCCCATTTTCTTAACTAGTGAAAACCAGGCTGGCTCTATAAGCGAGCGGTTGGTTGACGGCTTGTGCTGAACAGGTGCCAACCTGGTTTGCGTGAAAGATGTATGCATCACCTCCTTTACAGAGTGCTGTACATTATTTTTCCACTATCCATTGACCGGAGCTTGTATCCCTTCCCATAGTGAACACTTGCTCCACGACGCCTTCACGACCATATTGATAACGAATTTCTACTTTATCATCGGCAATCGGAATCGCTCGACGATACGCCGCCTCAAGGAATAGCTCTCCAATTCGACTCGTTTGTGCGAAAAACTCGGATTCAGGCAGTTTATCCAATCCTGTTAGCTGGTCATATAAATATAAATCAAAGTACTGCTCAGCTGAATAGTCGCTCTTGAGTTGGTCTGTCAGATAATCTATATAGATAGATTCGGTTTTTTCTTCGGTTGCCACGCCAATCAGTTCACCATAAATCTTGTGTACAGGCGTGATCGTCGCTCCTTGCACAGTGTCTTTTGCCGGGAAATGGTTCAATAATAGGTATTCCCTAGCGTTTAACAGCTGATCATACCCGCCAGCAATGGTGATATTTTGTTTCTTATACCGATCCATCAATTCGGAGGATAACTCGTGACCGTTGACGTGCAGCTTGCCATTTTGCAATACAACCCGGTCTCCAGGAACCGCTACGACTTCATAATAGACACCTGTATACGTAGGCAAGTGACTATTCGTATTCGTAAATGTGCGTACCACATCCCCGAGTTCATAGACCGAAGCATCATACAGATCTGCCTTACGTTCTATAACGGGATGATACGTATCCGGACTCCACTGTAATGAAAAGGATTCGTCATCGACATATAATAGACCGTCCACTTTCTTTACTACAGGTAATGAAGAAAATTCTTCGTAATCAATAGCTGATAGTTGATCTTTCTTTTGTAAAGCAGAAATGATAGCCATATCATCAAGTGGATCATACGGCGTTCCTGGACCTTGATCAGATGAGAATTGATTATCTGAAACTAGGTTAAACACTAACAACAAAGCCACAACTGGCAGTGCTGCCGTGACCAGCAGCGCTTGCCAAGAAAAACGTCTCCTTTGTGAAGGGTGAAGGGTTTCATGTACCCGCTGTTTGATTCGTCGTTCCTGTTCCTTTGTATCTCCCATCATTTGGTCCAGTTTTTGTTTGAAATCATTCATAGGTTTCTACCTCCTCTTTCACAAAAAATTCCTTGAGTTGTAACTTGGCTCTTCGTAACCGAGTCTTGACAGTATTTTCATTGAGCCCAAGAAATTCTGCGATCTCCGCAATCGATTGTTCGTCATAATAATATAAAAGTAATGGCTCGCGGTATTTCAAAGGCAGCTGAAATAAATGCCTTTCTAATGAAGCCAGCTGCTCTTTCTCTAGTAGTTGTTGTTCCGAGCTTTTGGATGATACAAAAATCGTCTCAAACACCACATCTTTTTTATGCTTCCAGGAGCGCAAATAATCTTTTGCACGATTCGCAGTCATTTTAGTTAAGTACGTTTTAATAGAAGCTTCATTACGGAACTGGTCACTCTTCTGGAAATACGTAACAAAGACTTCTTGTACGACGTCTTCCGCGGTTGACCAGTTTTTTACGTATAAATAAGCGATACGTACTAAATAACGCGAATGTTCATTCATGATTTGATCCATTTCATTCATCTGGGCTAGTCACTCTCTTCTATGGCCATCTCATGTCTCCGTCAACATACGTTGCAAAATCCTTAAATGACCTTTTTTCTGTCATGCCAAAGCGGTTCACTTCATAATTGGATCGATCCATATTGGCATATCCTTCGACTGTCGTATAGCCGATCAGCAATCCTACTTCTTTCGCCGCCGCAATAAACTCTTCATTATATTGTCCATATGGGTATGCGATAGAAACGGCTGAAGGCACATGTTGTAAATTCTTCTGTAAATCATCTATGATTTCTTCTTCTGTATGTTCGAATACTAAACCTGCTCCACTTTCCTTACCTAGCTCATGCAATGCACATGTATGGGCTTCGAACTGAAATACATCTTGCAGTTCAACAAGGTCTTCCACAGTCAAATACTTCAGAAGGCCTCCACCGTCAAATGGCGGACCGTCTTTATCTCGATCCATACGAGATGAAATAATATGTTGAAGCGAAGTAAAGCCATATTGTTTCAAGATAGGATAGGCGTATTCTTTGGATGACAATAAACCATCATCAAATGTTATAATCAACGCTTTCTCCGGCACAACGAGTCGGCCTTCCAAGTAATCATATAACTGTTGTGAGGTCAATGTCGTAAATTGCTCATCTGCCAAATACGCCATCTGCTTTTCAAAGTTTTCGGATGAAATCGTACTGATCTCTGTTTTCATCTGTTTACGGGGCAGCACTTGGTGATACAGCAATACTGGTAACCCTTCATCCATTTCTACTGAAGGCTTATGGATATAACCAGCCCGTTCACCTATTTTGATAACATACCAATCTTTTTCTTCCTGTATAATAGGATAGCGATAGCCTTTTCTTAGTTGAATGAGAACATCACTTTCAAGATTCGCTTCCGTATATACAGGAGTTTGTTGATCCGTTTTTACAGCACCTAGTCGTTCTGTATGTAAAGGAGTTTTCATCACATTCTTTTCTACTTTTGCCTGACCTTTACGAATGAAAGCTGGCATTTTGCCTACTCGAATTTCGTAATATTCCTCATCTTCTCCTATGAGCGCAACCGCTTGATTGGCTTGCAGTTCACCAATTCGCTTTAGGTTCCCTTGCTTCATAAAAATCGGTTGATTGTTTGTCAGCGTCAATACTTGATCAAATTCTTTTTCTGTAATGAACGGTTTACTTTGTATCGTCTCTGCAAAAGCTGTCGCTGATTGCTCATGGAACAATGGTACTTCATTCAAATTCCACTTGACCTCATTTCCCATTATAAATAGGAGTAAGCTCGCAAGTAACAGCAGACAACTATATATTTTCTTCATGTGAATCCCCCTATTATCATTTGCGCACCCTATAGACGGAGGATTCCTAAAAAGGTTTCAAAAATGTTTTAGTAAGTTTTTGATAAGATACTTTTTATCGCTCATTGTAAGATTATCGTTCATTCTTTTTACAAAGTTCTTCAGTCGATTTTTCTCCAAATGTAACATCATTTCCACTTGTTCTCATACACTATAATGAGGTGAAAACTATGGCGAGAGTCAAATACCGAGATTCAGATGTCGCATTAATGGCTAGAATGATGAGAGCGGAAGCCGAAGCGGAAGGAAATCAAGGAATGCTCTATGTCGGAAATGTCATTGTCAATCGTGCAGTAGCCGATTGCCTGGACTTCAATGATGTACGGTCCATAAACGATGTAATCTTCCAAATACAAGGCAATAATTATTCATTCGAAGCCGTACAAAAAGGAAACTTATTTTATCAACGCGCGAGAGAATCTGAAAAAAAATTAGCTGAACAGACGTTAACGTACTGGCGACAACATCCCGCTCAATATGCGCTATGGTACTTCAATCCATATGCTCCCTGTCCCCCTACTTGGTACGGGCAACCGTTTACCGGGCAGTTCAAAAATCATTGTTTCTATGAGCCGCAAGCTGGTACGTGCGAAAGTGTGTATATTGGATAAGGCTTGTACCCTATATTAGACTCAATTGAACATTTTGGCCGGTGATGATAAACTAGTCCTATAAACACAATCGAACGTAAAGAGTAACCACCTTCCACTGGGTCAGGGTAGAAGGTGGTTACTTTTCTATTTATATTACTAAATAACTTTCAAACAGGAGGTACTATCCGTGCAAATTATTACATCACACGTCAATACAGACTTCGACGCACTTGCTTCGATGATCGCAGCAAAAAAATTGTATCCCGATGCACAGCTCATTATTTCCGATAAGCTCGAAAGCCGCGTTCAACGTTTTCTAAATATGTACCGTGATGTCTTCGACTTTGTGCCGAGCGCTCGGGTGGACTGGGAACAAGTAACAGAAATGATTATCGTCGATGTCGCATCTTTATCTAGAATAGGAAAACTTCCTGACGATTTTGATGCATCGAAACGGAAAATCATCGTCTACGACCATCACCAAAAAGGTGAAAACGACGTGCAGTATGATGAAGGCATCGTGGAATTAACTGGCGCTGCAGTCACTCTACTTATTGAAGAAATACGTAAACAAAATATAGCCATTTCTAGTTTCGAAGCTTCATTATTCGGACTAGGCCTGTATACAGATACAGGGAAATTTACATATGCAAACACGACCGTGCGGGACATGAAGGCAGCTACCTATTTACTCGAGCAAGGAATGAGCCTTGAAATGGTCAGTAGTTTTGCAGAAGAAACGTTAACATCCGAACAGCAAGATTTATTGAATCAGCTACTTACACATACTGAAATTCATGAAGTCGATGGCCTGGAGATTGCCGTAAGCACGCATGAATTGGACCACTTCGTCAATGGCCTAGCCTTAATTACAACAAAGGTATTAGGCGTTAAAGGTACGGATGCGGTAATAACCGTCGTTAAAATGAAAAACACCGTGTGCGTCGTGGGCCGTGCGAATTCAGAACGAATCACGTTGCTACCTATTCTAAAAAAGCTTGGAGGCGGCGGACACCAACACGCAGGTTCCGCTACGGTGAAAAAAGGAAATAAAGAAGCAATTCTCGAAGACATCCTTAGCAGCATGGAATCGATACTACGCACGGCAGTTACCGCAAAAGAGTTGATGACTTCTCCCGTTAAAACATTAACTCCCGATACCACGATTGAAGAAGCCGGTCGTCGTATGTATCGCTATGGACACTCTGGCTATCCTATCGTTGAAAATGGAAAACTAGTCGGTCTCATTACTAGACGTGATCTCGATAAAGCGAATCACCATGGACTTGGTCATGCGCCTGTCAAAGCGTATATGACGACTAAACTCTACACGATCGGACCGGATGCTTCGCTCGAAGAAATTCAGGAACTCGTCATTACACACAACATTGGCCGGTTACCCGTTATCGAGAATGGAGAAATCGTCGGTATTGTGACTCGATCTAATATTATCCAAGTACTGTACAGTGATATGACGGCAGATAAAAAAGCAACAAGTACTCTCTCTTCTAATGAGCTGATTGAAAAAATGAAAAAGCAATTATCCGAAGAGGCTTTACAGCAGTTGAAAGAAATCGGAGAAACAGCCAGTCACATCGACATGCCTGTTTATTTAATCGGTGGGATTGTACGAGATATTTTATTGGACAAGCCAAATTACGACATCGATATTGTGGTGGAAGGTAATGGAATCGAATTGGCGAATCGTATGATGGAAACAAATGGTGGCGACGTCGTGGAACATGAAAACTTTGGCACGGCGACATGGAACACGCCATCCGGTTTATCCATCGATATGGTGTCGTCTCGACTCGAATTTTACGAACAGCCTGCTGCTTTACCCGAGATTGAGACATCCGTTCTTGGCGATGATTTGCAGCGACGTGATTTCACGATCAACGCCATGGCCATTCGTCTGAATGCCGAAGCGTTCGGTGAATTGATTGATCCGTTTGGAGGACAGAACGATCTACGCGAGAAGAAAATCAAAATCCTTCATAATATGAGTTTTGTCGAAGACCCTACCCGCATTTTCCGAGCGGTTCGCTTTGAACAACGTTTCGATTTTGCGATGGATGAACAGACAGAAAAGCTAGCTCTCGAGTCGATCGACAAAGTAATCCACTTGTCACCACAACGCATTAATGAAGAGATGATTCGTTTATTTACGGAAGGCAGTCCGAAAGAAGTCATTCGACGCCTGTTCAACTTGAACGTTTGGCAACAGTTCGGTGTAAACGAAAAACAGCTGGATGCTTCAGTCGTTACAGCTGAAAGTTTAGAACAACTTTACAACGAACAAGTACGAAAGATTTCCAATTTGAAGATCAGTGAAAAACCTAGTTGGTTCAATTACTTTTTACTACCATTCTATTGTAATGATAGTTTGTATGCCGCAGAGAAATTCACGTTGCGGAAAAACAGAAAAAAATTGCTGGAAGAAGTCATGGAATTACAACGACATGAACAATGGAAAGAATCCACACAAACTGGAGATTACCATCTGTTTTTGCATAACTTCTCCGATGAAGCCATCTTGTTTATTCTAATAGCTGATCAAGTGCCTTATAAGGAATCTGTCATTGCGTATTTATATAATCGCAACACACTTCAAAGTTATTTAAACGGTGGCGATTTAGTAAAAGCGGGACTCAAGCCAGGTCCAACATTCTCTAAGATTTTACTACAGTTGGAAGTGAGTCAGCTAAACGGAGAGGTTTCATCGAAAGAAGAAGCCGATCAGTGGTTGGAAGAGTATTTGTGTACGTTGTAACGAATAAACGCAAAACACCTGGCATGCTAGAGTGACTCTCTAACTTGCCAGGTGTTTTCCTATACTAAAGATTTTTCTTAATTCGAACCCGCTCTAAATCCAGACTTATCATAACCGTATTTATCATAACCACGTCTATCGTAGCCAAGTTTATTAAAGCCTTTTCGGTCATAGCGGTCCGCATCATAGCCCGACTTATCATACCCCTGATCATCCCGGTCCGTTCCATTTCGATGGAGTCCTTGAGGAGTGAAGCCATTGCAGTCGAATCCTTTTGTATCATATTTCGTACCATTGGCATGTTTGCCATCCCGATTGAAACCATATCGATCATAACCGAATCGGTTGTAGCCTTCTTTATTAAAACCGTTCTTATCATAACCTTGTAGATTAAAACCTTTTTTATCATACCCTTGTCGATTTCGACCATTCTTCCCGAAACCTTCTCGATCAACGCCTGCTTTATTGAAGCCATCACGATTATAGCCTTCACGATCCATGTCATGTTTATTGAAACCTTGCGCATCATAGCCTTCCGAATCATAGCCAAGCGAATTCAAGCCCGATGCATCGTATCCTGCCCGGTCAAAACCGTCACGATTGTAACCGTGCTGATCATAACCTTCTTCATCATACGTCTTTTCACTAATATGTGCGCCGTCGCGTGTAAAGCCTTCACGGTTGTATCCTCTTTTATTGAAACCTTGTGCATCAAAGCCTGCTTGATCAAAGCCGTGATCATCAAATGGACTGTTATTTAAATGAACGCCTTGAAAATCAAAGCCTTTGCCGTCATACATCGTACCGTTCATATGCTTGCGATCACGATTGAAACCTCTTTTGTCATAGCCGAATTTATTATAGCCTTGGCGATTAAAACCGTTCTTATCGTAGCCTAACTTATTAAATCCATCCGTTCCATACCCTTGGGCACTCACACCGTATTTATTGAAGCCGTATTTATCATACCCTTGCTTATTAAAACCCGCACGGTTGAAGCCATGGACGTCATAACCGTCTCTGTTATAGCCATTCTTGTGAAAGCCCTGTCGATTGAAACCATCCACTTTATAGCCTTCTTTGTCATACCCTTGGACGTTATAACCACTTTTATTATACCCGTCTGCGTCATAACCATAACGGTCATAACCCGTTCGATCAAAGCCTGCTTTATTATAACCCGTTGCCCTAAACCCTTCTTTGTCATACCCTTGATTATTATAGCCGTTTTTGTCAAAGCCCTGTGCATCAAAGCCATACTTATCAAAACCACTGGCATTAAACCCTTGTTCATTAAATCCATGACGATCAAAACCAAACTTATTAAAGCCGCGTCTGTCAAAACCTTCACTATTATAAATTGTCGTATCTCGTTCTATGTTTTTATCTCTTAACGGATCCCCATAATTCATGTCGTACCTCCGCACACTATGTTATCGAATTCACACTCTCTATGCATCATACTACAAAAAGAGGGTAAACTCACCAAGTTTTGCAAGGCGATCGGTGAAGTATGGTGATTTAACCGGAACTAGAGCGTTTAGATCTATTCCTTAAACATATGCTTCTTATGCCATTTTAAATACGGCTTGTTCTTCTCCGTTCGGTTCACTCTCATCTTGCTATGCAATCCATACGTCTCGTAATCCCCTTCAGGAATTCTAGATGAAATATGAATCTTGCCTGTTCCGTCAAACGCAATGAAGCCGTTATGATAGAGAGCATCATGATTGCGACAGAGAAGAATGCCGTTGTTCGGATCGATGCGCTCGTTATTCGTGCAATCTTTCCATGGTTTAGCGTAGCTAGCTTGCAATAATTCCGGTAGCTCGATATCACATAAAGCGCACTGATCATTCCATAGTTGCATAAGTTCATGGCGGAATCGCTGATGGCCCAGTCGCACTTTCGTTTTCGTTTCCGATTCGGTTTCAGCAAGTACCGGAATGAGAAAATCATGCTCCGTCTTCTGAACGGTACCCATGACGAACTCCAATTGTTCTTCATCGATTTCGTAAATATTTAAATCCGCGATCAACTCAACCAATTTACAAGTCAGTTGTTCGTTACACGGATAAAGATAGCCTTGATTTCCATTGCCGTTCTCTTGAAATGCAGAATACTTAATCGGCAATAGTGGTAAAAGTTCATGGAAACAATCCGCAACCGTCAACGGTTTATCGAGTTCGTGATACTCCACTTCCACTAAGTACCCTTTGGCGTCTTCACTGTCTGCCAAGGGAATCGCAGACGGCTTTCGCTCCTCGCGGTAACTTGACTTCGCTACACTTATGGCGACCATATCCCCTTTTACATAATGAAAGATACGATCCCCTTCACGCACTTCTTTCATCCGTTCCCAAAAATGATGAACATTGCCTATACTGTCTTGTTGCAATGACCAAAGCACACCTAACTCTTTCTCTTCATCGTATGTACGTCCTTGCATAACGATATAACTTTGCATCGTGCTTCACTCCTTTGCGAACTGATGTATTGCTTCTCTCTTGATTATAACGAAATTGACTATCTTTCAACAGCCGATTGATTAATTGCATAGTGTTACCTTTCTATTCGATTAAAACAGTGACTAGTGAATTATACAATTCCAAGACACTTGCGCTAAATAAACTCTTTACTAAGTTCATTTTTTTAATAAAGTCTCCCACTCCATACTAATATGAGGGACCCCTGCATTATTCATCTGCTTCAGCGTTACGAAATGTCCAATTCATTCACCAATCATTTGAACCGTAACGGCTCTTCATGCAACTAAACCCCTTCTATATGCAGGTCACTGTAAAAGCTATTGTTCGATTTTCATGACCGTGATACGATTCAGCCATGAAGACTAACTAGAGGTGATGACCATCCGGCTGAAAATTGAAGAATCCAATGAATTTCAGGAGATTGAAATCACCATTAGATGTCCTGAAATAGATGAGCGCTTATCCCGTCTCATACGTCAGATCAACCAAATGATGTATAGCTTTACAGTTACAAAAGATGACGCTGTATTTTCGATACAATCCAGTGATGTTCTATATATCGAAACAGTAGACAATGCCTCCTTTTTGTACACACAGGAAGACGTCTATGAAAGCGAACTGAAGCTTTATGAATTTGAGAATCAATTGAAAAATACGCGATTTCTACGAGTCAGCAAACATATGATGGTCAATACATCCAAAATAGAAAGTGTGCGTGCGTTATTGAATGGGCGATTTGAAGCAACCTTGGAAAACGGTGAAATGGTCATCGTGAATCGACACTACGCAAAATATTTCGAAAGCATTTCCTAGGATGAGGTGATCCAGTTGAAAAATCTTTTACTCTATATAAGCGGGGCTTGCTTCGCGTTTACATTCAGCACAATCGTCTACTCTTTATTTCGGTTACTTGGAATCTTCCCTCCACTGACAGAAAAAATGACTCTTTCCATGCTAGTCATTTCCATCGTCATTACGATTCTCATTTGGCTTTCGCATCTATTGCCACTAGAGAATCCAATGTGGGTGTATACATTGGAAGCTAGCTGCGTCATGACTGTGATGATCGTAGCGGGTGCATTTTTCAACTTATATCCTTTCGGGCTGTATAATGTCGTGATGGTTGTACTGGTGGGGCTTATTGCGTATGGATCTGTTATTTCACTTATTTATTTACACAATAAAGCAGACGAGATGAAAATAAATCATATGATTTTGCAGAGGAGGAAACGGGATGCAGACGATCATTGAAGTAGAAAATGTCAGTAAATCTTTCGGTCATGTGAAAGCAGTTGACGAGTTGAATTTCTACGTGACAAAAGGCAGTCTATTCTCATTTCTTGGAACGAACGGTGCCGGTAAATCTACCGTGATTTCTATTATTTTAACCGTGCTCCAACCAGACAGTGGTTCCGTAACGGTCAACGGATTTACGGTTGGTAAAGAGGATGAATTCATTCGAAAAGAGATCGGAGTCGTCTTCCAAGAAAGCTTGCTAGATCCACTATTGTCTGTACAAGAGAACTTGGCAATTCGTGCACAATTATATGGAATGGCCAAGCATGAAATACTGTCCGCCATTCAGCGATGCGCTGAAATTGTAGATATTCATTCCATCTTGAAGCAGCGATACGGCAAATTATCTGGCGGCCAGAAGCGAAGAGTCGATATCGCACGTGCCCTTCTCCATCAACCCAAAATATTGCTGCTTGATGAACCGACAACAGGACTCGATCCTCAAAGTCGTCAGCAAATCTGGAAAATGATTGGACACTTACAAAAAGAACATGGCATGACCGTTTTTCTGACGACTCATTATATAGAAGAAGCCGCGAATTCGGATTTTGTTATAGTCATAAAAGAAGGACGGATTATCGCCAAAGGCACTCCGATTGATTTAAAACAGCAATACTCTGCTGATCGCTTATTCATTACGACAACCGATCACACTGCACTGCGTACTCATTTTCTACATGATCATGTGCTATTTCAAGAAGAAACTGGTGGATACACAATCGACTTACCGAATACAACAGCAGCTATTCCTATGTTACATAAATACCAATCGCTTATTACGTCTTTTGAAGTACGAAAATCTAGTTTGGATGATGTCTTTATCCGTATTCATGATCGAGAGGGTGTGTAGACGATGCTAGTTTTCGCTAAAAGAAATGTACTGCTCTATTTTCGGGATAAGTCTGCAGTGTTTTTCTCATTGCTAGCTGTGTTCATCTTGATTGCACTCTATGTATTCTTTCTTGGTGATCTAATCGCGGATGGAGTGCCAGACTTTCCAGCAAAGCATTGGCTGTTGCTGTCTTGGATTATTGCGGGAGTCGTCACGGTTACGAGTGTGACGACTACATTAGGCGCATTCAGTGTGATGGTAAACGACCAAGCAACCAATGCCTATAAAGATTTCCGTGTCACGCCAATTAAACAATCCGTATTACTCGGTGGCTATATCATTAGCTCACTCTCCATAGGATTCCTGATGTGCATTATGACTCTTCTTGTAGCAAATGCTATGCTTTTTGCCACTGGGGAGCCGGTACTTTCATTTACACAAATCATTCAATCAGTAAGCGTCATATTTCTAGCCGTTTTGACTGCTGGTTCAATGATCTCTCTACTCGTCATTTTCTTTAAAACCTCCCCTGCATTCGCTGCGGCTAGTACAGTAATTGGTACATTGATCGGTTTTCTTACAGGTATCTACATTCCAATCGGCACTTTACCTGCCTACTTACAAAGTATGATACACATCTTCCCCATCTCACATATCGCTACTTTGCTTCGCCAAATTCTCATGGACGCTCCTATGGCTGAAGCATTCGCTCAAGCACCCGTTGAAGTGAAAGAAAGCTTTCAGTTGAATATGGGCGTATTTTTCAAAGTAAATGGATGGCAAATCTCTCCATTCGTCAGTGTCGTGTATCTCCTACTAATCACCATCATTTTCTTTATACTTTCAGTTAGTGTGATGAAGTATAGTAGAAGATAAGTATTAAACCATTAAATGGCATCCAATCCATAAACGATTTAGAATATTTATGCTATGATACGCATAACCAATATCACTCTAGTAAAAGAGGTGAATGAATGGATTTCATTGCTTGGACGATTATTGCTTGTGAAATAGGCTTTTGGGTCGTTATTCTTGCTGGCCTCATTACACGATATGTATTTAATAAAAAACGGCTCGGCTTATTTTTTCTAGCGTTAACACCAGTCATCGATTTACTATTGCTAGTCGTCACGGCGACTGATCTTTATAACGGCGCTATTGCCACTCAAGTTCATGCCATTGCGGCGATTTATCTCGGGGTATCGATCGCATTCGGAAAAAGTATGATTCGCTGGGCGGATGAATGTTTTCTTTACTACGTCAAGAAGCAAGGCACAAAACCTGCGAAGAAAACAGGATATGCGCATGCACGCCATTCCGTGAAAGGTGCGTTGCAACATGTACTAGCGTTTATCATCGGTGGCGGATTCTTGGTTGCAATGATTTACCTAATTGGAAATGCCAACAAAACGGAAGCTTTATCTCAAATGTTGAAGCTTTGGATGCTCATTGTAGGCCTTGATATCGTGATCTCACTCTCCTACTTCATTTGGCCACGGGCTGAAAAACTTCATCGGCATAGGTAACATGCTGTTCTTATGGAGATACGGGTTCGGTACATGGAAGTTTTTTTAAAATGCATGGCATCTAGGGACTCAATTCGTACATGAGTGGGTGTCCCTATTTTTGTTTTTGAATTAACGTTACAGTCAACTATCCATAGTAAATCGCCTTATGATAGGCAGACGAGTTTTCAACAGCGCATAAATTTATGTACTCCTGCTAATTATGTTGTCAAATGCATGTTCATTGATGAATGGAATGGTTTCCTAGAAAAGAGGATGCAAATTATAAAGAATCTTAATTTGAGGATTTTCCAACTAATATACGAGGGGGATGTATATGACAAAGCAAAAAAGTGTTAAAGGATTATTAATTTATCTTTTAGTTAGTATCATTGCAATGTTTTTCCTTTATCTAATTGGACTATCGATATTATTGACAAATCCGACCGAATTAAAGCAATTGAGTGAAATGATGGGGATTTCGGGACCACCTGAAATTTTAGCCTTACTCGCCATAATCCCTAATTTCATCATAATAATAGTAGTTCTTGTAATTGGATTTTTCACAGCTCATAAAGTTGGTTTGAAATCTGTAGTTATTCACCCTAACGCTAGAGTAAAGTCAAAGTCAGATTGGATAAATGGTATTAAACTAGCTATAATACTAGGGTCGATTGTAGCTGTCGTTGTGATTGGATTCGATTATCTTTTTCAACCGTTCTTACCAGATAGCTTAATCGAAACATTACAACCGTATACTGCATTACACTTTATATCGGCTTTACTCTACGGAGGGGTTGTTGAAGAACTAATAATGCGTTTCGGTGTAATGAGCTTGTTGGTTTTTATTTTTTGGAAATTATTTAATCGAAAATCGAAAAAACCTACTAATTGGATCTTTATCCTTGCCATATTCATTAGCGCATTAATATTTGCATTAGGTCACTATAGCGCAACCTCACATATGACAGAAATGACCGCATTCATTTGGTTCCGAATGATTCTACTAAATGGTATAGGTGGCTTATTCTTTGGTTGGATTTATTGGAAGCACAATCTAGAGCTTGCAATGCTTGGACATATGTTTGCACATATTGTTATGAATTTAATAATGTTAGTTATCTCATTTTCATAATAAGACGAGAAATGACACGACATTAAAATAAAAGCCTAATCCTCATTTCTCTATTTAATAAGTAGAGGGTGGAGGGTTAGGCTTTTTACAATCATTTTTGTATTTAGAACGTTTTAGTGCTTACGCTTTACTTCGATTCTATAGCCATCAGGGTCAGTCACAAAGAAGTAAGAAGGTGTTCCACCTGCAAGTCCTTTCAATTCACCTGTTTCATAAGAAGAAGCTTTACAAATTTCATGCATTTTTTCTAGATCATTTACTGTTACGCCTAAATGACTAAAACCATTTCCAATAACATACGGTTCTGCATCATAATTATACGTAAGTTCTATTTGTACGGAAGAACCTGGTGAATTTAGGTAGATTAAATCAAATTTATGCTCAGGGAATTCTCTGCGACTGGCTACTTCAAAATCAAAAAGCTCCGTATAAAAATCTAAAGTAGCATCAATGTCTCTAACACGTAAACAAATTTCAACAAGCACTTGGTTCATTACTATCATCCTCCATCATTTTATTGAACTCATTTTAACATAGATACTATATTACTACACTTGATACGATACATCATTCGGCAAAAAGCAACCCCGTAATGGTTCTAGAAGTCATCACGGGCGTTACGCAATTCGATAAAGTCCTCCAAGGTGTCCACTTGCAGAAAGACGTTAATTTCCTTCTCCTTGCCGATCGTTGACGGGAGCGTTGGCTGTCCTTTCGCACGCAATTCCTGGACTTCTTCCAATGATTTGGAGATTTTTTTATTATCGGGATGCATTTCGTATGCAAAACGTAAATTAGTTTCGGTATACTCGTGACCGGGATAAACATGTACATCATCATCCAAGCGCTTAAATTTCTGCAAAGTTTCATATTGAGCTTCGTAATCGCCGGTGAAAACCCGACCGCATCCTGCTGAAAACAAGGCATCCCCGCAAAAGAGATGATTTCCCATTAAAAAACTGATATGGCCATGCGTATGACCTCCTGATTCGTAGACTTGGAAAGTTTGGCTCAACAAATTAAAGGAGTCCCCTTCCTTTACAACACTATTCACCAAGTCTTTCGTTTCTTTCGGTCCATAAACAACACTTTCCGGATGACTCTCTAGAATCTCCCGTACCCCGCCGGTATGATCATCATGCGTATGAGTTAAAAGAATGGCCGCCAAACGAAGCTGCTTTTCTTCAAGGTAATCAAGGACACCTTTCGCTTCTCCTGGATCCACCACAACTGCCTCAGTTTCTTCTTGAATGCACCATATATAATTATCAGAATAGGCTTTAATTGGATGAATAATCACTTTAGGATTCCTCCCCTTTTTAACTAGTTAATTTGCGGTTTAAAGACTTTTTCCCCTTCCACCGACATGTTTTATTTTATCCCGTTATCATAACATAGAGATTATTAATATACATGAAGGAGACAATCTCCTCTGTCTGTAATTCAATCCTTAATTCTGTAATTTCGAAAAAAAGTTTTGTTAATCATTATGCGAAGAGAGCCAAAACAAACGGCTCTCTTCGCATAATCTACTTCAATTATTTTTCTGATAGTACTGCCGTTGCAACTCTCGCACTTGCTCCGCATACTCTTCTATCGGCCCAACTACTTCTACAGCAGGCACCATTTCTTGAATTGGATAACTGTTCACAGGAGCAGGCGTCGTGATACCCATTTCTTTCTTCCACTGCGTTAACTGTTTCGATGAACTAGCATACACAATCCGTCCCAAACCGACTAACCCATGGGCTGATGCACACATCGGGCAATGTTCACCTGACGTAAACACTGTCGCTTTCGCTCTGTCATCTGCGTCCATATGGTCTGCGGCCCAACGTGCTAAAGCGAATTCCGGATGTTGCGTTGGATCGCCTCCACTTGTACGATTATGATCTTCAGCTAACACTTCACCACTCGCTGAAACCAACACCGAACCAAATGGCTGATCTCCTTTATGTAGCGCAATTTCCGCTAATTCGACAGATCGTTGTAAGTGCTTCATTTCACTTTCTTGTAACATGAATGAATCCCTCCTTATTCTTCACTTCCCTTTATAGCACTTCTCTTAACATACATACACCATTATGTTTCCAATTCTACCATCTACTTCTCTACTAGGTACCAATAATCATATCCTACTTTCTTAGTTTAGATAGAAGGTAGACGGGTACAAATAAGCACAACGCAAAGAGGATGTGATGGTATGAAAGCAGTAACATTTCAAGGAAAGAAGTCCATGGTCACTAAAGAAGTCAAAGCTCCAAGTATCCAAGAAAATAGTGATGTAATCGTACGCATTACGACGAGTGGTATTTGTGGATCAGATTTGCATTTATACCATGGCGGAATTGTGCCTGAGCAAGATTATGTAGTAGGCCATGAGCCAATGGGAATTGTCGAAGAGGTAGGTTCGGAAGTGAAAACATTGAAGAAAGGCGACCGGGTCGTCATTCCGTTTAATATAGGGTGCGGTAGAATGTTTCTTCTGCCAACACGAAATGGAAAGTCAGTGTGATGAATCCAATCCACATAGAGAAGTTGGTGGACTATTCGGATTTGCTGAGCCAAATGGAAACTACCCAGGTGGCCAAGCGGAATATTTACGTGTTCCATACGCAGACTTCACCTCATTTAAAGTTCCAGAAGACAGTGAGCTGGATGACGAGCATCTCGCCTTGCTATCTGATGTTATTCCTACAGCTTATTGGAGTGTCCTTCATAGCGGATTGAAAAAAGGCGATACCGCAATTATTTTAGGCTCCGGTCCTATTGGATTAATGGCGCAAAAATTTGCCTGGATGCAAGGTGCAAAACGAGTCATTTCGGTAGACCATGTCGATTATCGTTTGAAGCATGCGGAAAAGACTAATAAAGTAGAAACCTATAATTTCAAAGATCATGACGATATCGGTAAATTATTGCATGAAGAAACGAAAGGCGGCGCAGACGTCGTCATTGATTACGTAGGTATGGATGGAACGGTGCAACCAGGTGAAACATTTGGATCAAGTGGGGATAACCAATTCGGAACAATTAGCCCGATTATCACGGCTTCACAAGTGGTACGGAAGTTCGGGACAGTGCAATTAACGGGTGTTTATGCGACAGATGCCAACAACTTCCCTTTGGGTGATTTCTTCACACACAACATTTCCTTGAAAATGAGACAAGCACCTGTCATTCACTTAATGCCAGAACTATTTAAAAAAATTGAAGCAAAAGAATTTGATCCGACAGATATTATTACACACAAAGTAAAATTAGAAGACGCAGCAGACGCTTATTCCATTTTTGATAAGAAAGAAGACGGTTGTATTAAAGTACTTATCCAACCGTAAAACATAAAAACGCGATGGTTTGTTCATCGCGTTTTTTGTGCAAACTATGAAATGCTATTCTCACAACACTAGTGAATTATATACTGTACAATGAAAGTATGATGTTCATTACTAGCTTTATCTACTGTTTTACAGAGAATATTTCTTCCTCTCCTGCTCTTTCAGTAAATAACGCTGTATTTTTCCACTTTGAGTTTTGGGTAATTCATCTACAAACTCGATTTCCTTTGGATATTGATGTTTGGATAACTTCTCTTTCACAAAGGAGATGAGTTCTTCTTTAAGTTCGTCAGTAGATGCGAAGCTTTTATTGAGGACAATAAATGCTTTAACAGTTTCGCCTTTCGTTACATCTGGCTTGCCAATTGCCGCCGTCTCCAAAACCGCAGGATGCTCCATTAGACAGGATTCAACTTCAGTGGGCCCTATTCGGTAACCAGCGCTTGAGATAACATCGTCTGCACGACCTTGAAACCAAAGATATCCATCTATATCCTCTGAAGCAAGATCTCCGGATAAAAACCAACTACCACGCATCTTTTCAGCTAATTTTTCATCCGCGTTCCAATAACCTCCAAACGCTGTATTACCATCTGATGTGTCTACAGCAATTTGACCTACTTCTCCTTTAGTTACGGGGTCTCCATATTCATCAATCAAGCCAATAGTATAGCCAGGTAGTGGAAGACCCATTGACCCTGGTTTTACTTTCATGGTCGAAATATGGTAGTTGTTCACAATCATGCCCATTTCTGTTGCGCCATAATGGTCATAGATTGGTCTCCCTAAATTTTTTTCAAAAAACCTCACTACTTCAGTATTCAAAGGTTCTCCTGCACTACTCATTTTCTTTATTTTGAGATCATATTTTTTAATTATTTCTGACCCCAATGCCATCATCATGCGGAATGCTGTCGGTGCATAAGCAAAACTAGTCACTTGATATTCACTTAAAAGCTTATATATCTTTTTAGGATCAAACGGACCTTTGTAGAAAACAATTTTAGCTCCCTGACTTAACGGACCTATAGTTGAAGCGATTAATCCGTACGCCCAACCCAAATCAGCCCCACCGTAAAACACATCTTCTTCTTCCAAATTCAAAGCGAATTTCCAGTATGGATGAAGACTGTATACCACTTTATGTTTTGTAATAGCCCCTTTTGGCATTCCAGTCGTTCCTGAAGTATATTGAATGATTGCAGGGGAATTTCCCAACGTTCGTTCCATTGTGAATTCACTGGAAAAAGAGTTTACAAATTCCCAGAAACTTTTGCCGTCGTTTGTTTGACCATCAGTGAGGAGTAAATCAATTGATAGTTCTTTACCTTCCAGTTTAGTTGACTGTTCACTGTTTGTCAGAAGTAAACGCACACCTGCATCTTTCAACCGATAGACGAGGGCATCTGGACCGAAGGCTGTGAATAGTGGAACAAAAATAGCACCTACTTTAAAAGTTGCTAAAATCGTTACAAGCAATTCCATATCTTTTCCAAGCAACCCTGCTACACGATCACCTCTTGTGACCCCCATTGACTGAAGCGCGTTAGCCATTTTATCGGATTTCTCTTTCAATTGACAATACGTCCATGTTTCTTTATTCCCCAGTTCATCTTCCCAATAAATTGCTACCCTTTTAGGATCTTTTGCCCAGCGATCGCATATTTCATTCGCAATATTCATCACGCCATTTGGATCACCTTCATACTGCGTCTCTGCATCTTCCCATGAAAACATATGCATCATCTCTTCATAATTCATCGCTTATCTCTCCCATTAGGTAACCAGTTATTATTCGTTTTGATTAAATTTCAGGAAACGATTGAATATTATTAATATGAAACAGTTAGTCATATAATTGAAAATGCCACTCTCCTTCATTCAAAGCCCCATATTCTTCGCAATAATCACTTTCATAATTTCATTGGTCCCAGCATAAATCGAGCCGACCGCTACATCCCGGTACCTTCTGGCGATCTCGTATTCTTCCATATACCCGTAGCCGCCATGAAATTGCATACATTGTATCGCCACTTCTTGCGCCAAATCACTAGTCCACCATTTAGCCATCGATACTTCATCCACGACATGTTGTCCTTGCATATGCTCTGTAATTAATCGGTCAACAAATGTTTGGCCAATGGTTGCCTTCGTTTGCATCTCCGCCATTTTAAATTGCGTATTTTGGAAGTCGCCGATCCTCTTACCGAATGCCTGTCGCTCTTTGACATACGCCAAAGTGATATCAATCATTTGTTGCACGGAAGCTAAACTTTGAATGGAGCACATCAAGCGTTCTTGTTGCAATTTCTCCATCAAATAGTAGAATCCTTTGCCTTCCTCGCCAAGAAGATTTTCCGCAGGAACCGATACATCTTCAAAAATCAATTCACTCGTATCATTCGCATGCTGCCCTACTTTATTCAGTTTTTTCCCTTTTGTAAACCCGGGCATTCCTTCTTCCACTATGATCAAGCTAATGCCTTTATGAGCAGGCGATGCAGTAGGATCTGTTTTACAGACGACAATAACAAGATCGGCAGAAAAGCCATTTGTTATGAAGGTCTTTTCCCCATTAATAATATAACGGTCTCCCTTTTTCACTGCAGTTGTCCGAACTGCTGCGAGGTCGGAACCTGTGCCTGGTTCCGTCATAGCAATTGCACTAATCATCTCTCCTGTCACGGCTTTCGTGAGCCAACGTTCTTTCTGTTCGTCCGAACCAAAGGATTGTATATAAGGAATAACGATATCATTATGAAGTCCAATTCCGCCGATTCCGCTTGCCACTTTTTCAAACTCTTCACTAATAACTACAGCATAGCCGAAATCAGCGCCTAAACCGCCATACTTTTCTTCAACTGAAGGTGCAATCAATCCTTGCGCCGCAGCTTTTCTCCAGAATGACCTAGGCACTTGCTTTTCTTTCTCCCACTCATTTATATAAGGAACGGCTTCCTTCTTTAAAAATTTCTGCACCGCTTTTCTGAGCTGTTCATGTTCTTCCGTCATAAATGGTCTCTTCATGCATCCGCCACTCCTTTACTTCCCATTAAGAAAGCATCTATTTTTATACGTGAGGATTAACAGGTCTATTGGAGACCAGTGCTTCACGAATACGATATTTCAACACTTTTCCTGAGGCATTTCTAGGTATTTCTTGCTCTTCGATAAATTCGACTGGTACTTTATAATCCGCTAGATGTTCTTTACAAAATGCTTTCAATTCTGCGTAGTCGAGCTTCTCATCTTTCTTCGCTACAATAATCGCAACTACTTTCTCTCCCCAAACCGGATCCGGCAAGCCGACTACTGTCGCATCTAATAGCTGAGGATGCCTGTACAGCGCTTGTTCAACTTCTGTTGAGTAGACATTCTCTCCTCCAGAAACGATCATATCTTTCTTTCTGTCTACTAATGTAACGAAACCATCTTCGTCAATTGTCGCCAAATCCCCGGTATAGAGCCAACCGTTTCGTATAGCTTTCGCAGTTTCCTCCGGCTTATTATAATAGCCCTTCATGACCATCTCGCTTTGAATAATAAATTCACCCACTTCACCGGGAGAAATATCTTCTCCATGATCATCCACAACGCGAATTTCCGTATTCAGCGAAGCTTTTCCTCCAGTGCCAATTTTATCTTTATGATCTGCTGGCATGAGAAAAGCTCCGCCACCTGGTCCCCCTTCTGTCTGACCACACATATTGTAAAACTGATCTGTACGGAAGAGTTTCATAATCTGTTCTAACAACGCGACAGGCATCGGTGCTGCGCCATACCCGCATCGCGTAACAGAAGAGAGATCATATTGCTGTTTGTCTGGAACTTGCAACAAGAAATTGTACATCGTCGGTACACCAAAGAACAAGCTGATTTTATATTGATCGATAGCCTGTAAGACTTTTTGAGGTTCGAAGTTTTGATGTACGACTTGCGTGCAACCTAAATAAATTCCTGGCACGAGAAATAAATTTAATTGTGCGGAATGAAACAACGGTGCCGCATGGAACAATACGTCTTCGGGATGTATTTTGAGGATTAAGGCGGTGTTAAAAGCTACGTGAAGTACGCGGTGATGATCAAATAACGCGCCTTTCGGATAGCCAGTAGTCCCCGATGTATATAATATTTCAGCATCATCCGCTTCATCGACAGAAATATCGGGATCATCCGTATTATCTTGTAGTAAATCTTCGTAAGTGATTTGGTTGCTTATAGCGGTAGCACCCGTCGTGACTTTTACATCTATTTTGCTATTTTCCGCTGTTGCTTTATCAATCAACGAAGCATACTCTTCGTCAAACAACACGACACTTGTATCACTATCATCCAAAATATACGACACTTCAGTAGCTGTTAAGCGGAAATTTACCGGAACCGTAATGGCTCCTGCTTTCAAAATCGCATAGTAGACGATAATAAAGGTATCTGAGTTTTTCATCATGAGTGCTACTTTGTCACCTTTTTTCACACCATGTTGAATCAGTCCGTGTGATAGTTTATTCACCTCTTGATTCAACTCGCGATACGTAAATGTTCGATCTTCATAAATAATTGCTGTTTTTTCAGGTATTCTACGTGCGTTACGGGAAAGTGATAGGCCGATATCCATTAGAATTGTCCCCTTTCTCTCACTAAACTTATTGAAATACAGTTTCTATTTTCCTGACGCGATACATTCTCTTTCAATACCAGTTGCAACATCATACGGATCGAGTTCTTATTCATACTCACCGAGTACCGCAGCTGTATGCTCACCTAACAAAGGTGCTGCGCTTAGAATTTTGCCTGGTGTTCTCGACAACTTAATAGGCGTTGCGATATGCGTCACTGGCCCAATTTCCGGATGCTCCACTTCCTGAATCATCCCACGGGCCTTGACTTGTGGATCATCTAGTACTTCATCGAACGACAGAACAGGCGTTACACAAGCCGCCACCTGATCGAATATTTCCATCCATTGCGCGCTCGTCTTGTGCAATAAAATCTCTTGAATTTCTTCCTTCATCTGCAATTGAACGTCTACAGGATCATGCAATTTCGCTACAAAATCTTCTTTTCCAATGACTCTGCAAAACTCACTCCAAAACTTTAATTCAAATGCGCCAACAGCCAACCATTTATGGTCTTTCGTTTCGTACACAGCATAAGAAGCACGCTTGCCACTTAAATCTAATTCACCTCTTTGCGGCAGTTGTCCTGTTGCCAGAAAACTAGGAAAGACTGTTGGCATCCAAGAAAGCACGCCATCCATCATCGAAATATCGACCATTTGCCCTTTTCCGGTCTTCTGTCTTTCGAACAAGGCAAGCATAATCCCCATTGCTGCCGGGTAAGCACCCCCCCCAATATCTGCAATTTGCGTAGCAGGGATTTGCGGCGCGCCGTGTCGTTCACCCATCATATCCAGTAGTCCCGTATAACCAATGTAATTTAGATCATGACCGGGCAAGCTAGCGTATGGACCGTCTTGTCCGTAACCTGTGATTGCACAGTAGACAAGCCCTGGATTGATCTTGTTCAAAATTTCATAGTCCAATCCGAGCCGCTTCATTACGCCCGGCCGAAATGATTCAATCACAACATCCGAGTCTTTCACCAGCTGCTTAAACCGTTGCTTGTCTTCCACATCTTTTAAATTTAGACAAATGCTCTTTTTGCCGCGGTTCAACGAATGGAAAAACGCACTATCTTTCCCTATCTTAGGCGATTCTGCCCGCGCATAGTCTCCGGTATGAGGCTCTTCAACTTTGATCACTTCTGCACCAAAATCTGCAAGAAGCATCGAACAGTAAGGACCCGGTAACAAGCGCGATAAATCCAGTACCCGAATAGAATCTAATGGCAATGAAATCTCTCCTCTTCACGTGTCTTCATTCATGATCAGCAATTAATCTAATCGTTCCAAAATCGTCGCATTTGCCATGCCATGACCTTCACACATTGTCTGCAGTCCGTAACGGCCGCCTGTTCTTTCCAGTTCACTCATCATCGTAATCATCAAGCGTCCGCCACTTGCTCCGAGTGGGTGACCAAGAGCAATGGCCCCACCGTTAGGATTCAACTTCTTCGGATCTGCACCTGTTTCTTTCAACCAAGCAATCGTCACAACCGAAAATGCTTCATTGACTTCAAAAATATCTATATCATCAAGGGTTAGTCCTGCTTTCTCCAACGCTTTTTGTGTCGCTGGTATGGGCCCTGTCAGCATGAGAGTCGGATCGGAACCAACCACTACGCGGGTAAGTACTTTAAACCGTGGCTTCAAACCAAGTTCTTCAGCCTTTTCACGTGACATTAGCAAAATGGCATTTGCCCCGTCACTGATTTGACTGGAGTTTCCAGCCGTCACATCGCCATTTTTCCTAAAAGGAGTTTTCAACATACTCAACTTCTCCATCGTGGTATCTTCCCTTGGCCCTTCATCATCCTTCACTGTCATGTTCGTACCGTCAGGAAGTGTTACCTCAATCGGCATGATTTCTTTTTCAAACCTACCTTCCTTTCTAGCAGTTACCGCCTTCTCATTGCTTTCTAGCGAATAGCGATCCATTTCCTCTCTTGATATTTCCCATTGATCCGCAATTCTTTCCGCTGACTCACCTTGGTGGACCATTTCATATTTCGATGTGAGTTCTTCACTAAACATCACGTCTAGTCGGCTGCTCCCCATCGGCACTCGCGACATGCTCTCGACACCTCCTGCAACGACAACGTCCATATCTCCACTAATAATAGCCTGCGCTGCAAAATGCAGGGCTTGCTGGCTAGATCCACATTGTCTATCCACGGTCGTCCCCGGTACTTCGATCGGATATCCTGCCTGCAAAGCTGCGACTCTCGCGATGTCAAAAGATTGTTCCCCTACTTGCGATACGCATCCGAAGATGACATCCTCTACTAGCCCCGCATCAATTCCCGCTCGTTTGATAACTTCCGCCAGCGGCTTGGCTGCTAAATCTTCCGCCCGTATCGCACTCAATACACCATTCCGTTTTCCTACCGGTGTTCTGACCCATTCCACAATTACAGCTTCTCTCATATAAACCCTTCTTTCTTATTTTTATTTGTAAGCCCTTACATTTAATCGATAGTTATTTCCAGCCTTTATTTAGGCTGCATACGGACTGCTCCATCCAGACGTATGACTTCCCCGTTCAGCATCGTATTTTCGCAAATGCTTGTAACCAATTGCGCGTATTCCTCAGGGTAGCCGAGCCGCGAAGGGAAAGGCACCATCGCGCCGAGAGATTCCTTAGCCTTCTCTGGCAATGAAGCAAACATCGGAGTTTCAAACAAGCCCGGTGCGATGGTCATCACGCGAATGCCTTCAGAAGCCAAATCTCTCGCAATCGGCAACGTCATACTCACGATACCGCCTTTTGATGCGGCATACGCCACTTGACCAATCTGTCCGTCAAACGCCGCAACAGATGCCGTATTCACAATGATGCCTTTTTCGCCTTTATCATTCGGTTCATTTTTCGTCATATGCTCGACAGCGAGACGAATCGTATTAAACGTCCCGATCAGATTGATCTGAATGACCTTGCTGAAGTTTTCCAGGTCATGCGCACCTTTTCTGCCGCTGTATGTTTTTTCCGCCACACCAACGCCCGCACAATTAACAACTGTATTGATTTTGCCAAAAGTGCTCACCGCATGATCTAAAGCTATCTGAACACTTTCCGTGCTCGTAACATCTGTCTTGACGAATGATGCAGAATCTCCAAGCTCCTTTACCAATTCATTCCCACGATCTACTTGCAAATCCAAAATCGTTACCCGTCCTCCCGCTGCTATAATCTCTCTTGCCGTAGCTTCTCCGAGTCCTGAAGCGCCTCCTGTAATAACTGCTGATACGTGATTCATTTTCATAATTGCTCCGCTCCCTTTCTTATCAAAATAATATATAGTCCTACAATAGGATTTTTAATAAATAATCCGCAATGGAATTAGCCAACTCTTGTATACTTTTACTACCTTTTGGAGAATACCAAATTACCGCATTGTTCATGGCACCTAGAATAATATAATTCACAATCTTAATATCTACTTGTACAAAACTTCCGTCCTGAATGCCTTGTTGAATCAGTTGATTCATACAATCACTGTATTGATTTCTAAGGTGTAAGATTTCTTGTAAATGCGCCCCTTCAAACACTTGATCTGGTTTAGCACCTAGTAAGAAATCCGTTCTTTCTGTAATGACATATTCCATGTGGACGATCATAGCCTTCCGCAGCTTCGCCACAGATGAGAGTTCTTCCGCCAACACATTTTGGAGTTGCTCCATGCTTTGTTCCAGAAGTATTTTATGACTTTCATACACAAGTGATTCTTTATCTTTAAAATAATAGTAAACAGAACCCTTTGTCATGAGTAACTTCGCTGCAATATCTTCCATCGTAGTGGCATGATATCCCTTCTCCGCAATTACACTCATTGCGGATTCTCGGATCTCTTCCTTTTTCTTTTCAACTTTCTTCTCTCGTAATGACATGGCGTTCTCACTTCCTTCATTCGCAAGCTTCTATTCATATACTTAGTATGAATCTTCAGACTTTGAATGTCAAGTCAAATTTTAACGGTAGGGTATTTTCCTGTGGGTACTAGGTTCCGATGCTATTCTGAATTGTTTCCAAGTTGTATCGGGACCTGGTACCTCATTATTTATCAGAGTAGTCAACTAACGTAGTTTTTCATTGTGATAGTTGTGATAAGATGTCTTTAGATACATCTTTCCCCAATAAAGTGAGCTAGTAGATTGGTATATAACGTAGTGAATTTTTATAAGTAATGAAGGAAGCAGAACATTCAAATGGTGGAATGAGACACGATTTATTAATGGAGTAGGATAGAAAAAAGTGAATGAAAGAGGTGGGCATGATGCAAGGATACATTGCTGTTACAACGATTACCCTATTAATCATATTGGTGATCATTAGGTCAATTCAATTAAAAAAATTTGGTATTAACGTATTAAAATTTGGCAAAATGGATAAAAAAGATTTCATCATACCACCCTTTGCGTTGCTCTTATTCTATGTAATCATTTCAAACGTCTTCCATTTACCAACGCTAGGAACAAAGCTATTTACCAATGAATTCATCGGCTGGATAGGCGTGGTCTTATGCTTCGGCGGGCTTTTGCTATTCGTTTATAGCTTAATTTCATTTGGAAAAAGCTTTAGAGTAGGCATTGATGAAGAAAATCCAGGTTCTTTGATTACTACTGGCGCTTTTTCCATCAGTCGAAATCCAATATATACTGCTTTTGGGATGGTCTTATTGGGTGAGTTCCTCATTTATCCTAATTGGATCGTATTAGTGTATTTGATCTTAGGTTTTTGGTTGTTTAATCGACAAGTACGACTCGAAGAACAATCGTTAGTAAAAATCCACGGAGAAGCGTATACAAAGTATTGCCAAAATGTTCGTCGATACATATAACTAGTACCACGAAAAGGGCGTGCAAAATGAATCATTTTCAAAAACGTACGGTATATATTTCAATTGTCGCAATTGCTTTCTTCTTAGCATTGTCCTTGCTGACACAGCATTGGGGTTTCTTTTTATGGAGTGTATTACCTGTTTTTATCGTATTGATGACTGCATTTTCCAAAAAAAACGACAAAAGAGGTAATGGGAAATGAATGGTATATTCTGTCATCTTATGCACTTTCTAAAAATGCCGTTACTGGCCTGAATTGGAGCTTATTCATATGAAAAATGTCAAACTTATTTTCAAATCAGTTGCCTTAGCAATGGGTGTCAGTACACTAGTTTTAAGTATTTTAGGTGATTTATCTGTAGACAGTGCCATCACACTATTGTCTATCGGTGTTGCTTGCTTAGCAATTGTGCAACTACAAGACAAAGAAAAGTAGGATACCAGGTCCCAATACTAAGTGGTTAACTTACTATTGCAATGTAGATCAGAAAATAAACAATTTTTATTCACACAAAAACACGATGAATAATTCATCGTGTGGATGTGAACTCAAAGTCCCATATTTTTGGCGATACATTTTAATTACCAGGTTCTAATACAATTCTAAATTGTTCTGGAATTGTATGTGGACTTGGTACCTTTACTAAACAGCCGTATCCGTTCCCCTATTTCATCGCGTACACGCTGAAATTCCGCCCAAATTTCTTCTTCCGTTCCAATTGCTTTTGCCGGATCATCAAAACCCCAGTGTTCACGAAGGATCGAAGGTGGAGTAACAGGGCATTTGTCGGCTGCGTCTCCACAAAGCGTTACTACTAGATCAGCTTGGTGAAGAATTTCGGAATCTATTACATCGGACGTTTGCTTAGAGATATCTATCCCTATCTCTTTCATCGCACGTATTGCTTGTGGATTGACCCCATGTGCTTCGATGCCAGCACTTTGGATATTCCATTCCTCGCCGAGAATTTCTCTCCCCCAGCCTTCTGCCATCTGACTGCGGCATGAGTTTCCTGTACAAAGAAAGTATAATGTTTTTTTCATCTTGTATTCTCCTTTTTTATTTCATTTAAATAATCAATAACCACAGGTATAATCCGATCAATGTAATAAACAGTGTAGGAATCGTTAAAATGACCCCTATTTTAAAATAGGTTCCCCAGCTAATTTTGACACCTTTCTGCGAAAGTACATGCAGCCACAGTAAAGTTGCCAATGATCCAATGGGCGTGATTTTAGGTCCAAGATCAGATCCAATGACATTTGCATAGATCAGTGCTTCCCGAATTGTGCCTGTAGTGTTTGTATCTGCAATGGCAAGCGCATCAATCATGACCGTCGGCATATTATTCATAATTGATGATAAAAAAGCAGCTATGAAGCCCATGGAAATAGTAGCAACAAACAATCCCTGATCCGCTGCCATTTGAATAACATCTGCCAATACACTTGTCAAGCCCGCATTCTTTAATCCATACACGACTACATACATACCTATTGAGAAAAATACAATTGCCCAAGGAGCTCCTTTCAACACTTGTTTTGTTTGCACAGCGGTACTTCTATTTGCCATAACTAAGAAAAATATCGCTACGATACCAGCAATGATGGAGACAGGTATATGTAAATACTCACTCGCAAAATAACCGGTCACCAATATGCTCAGTATTATCCATGATAGCCTAAACATTTTGACATCCTTTATCGCTTCTTTAGGCTCTTTTAAATCCAATACATTATAGCGACCGGGAATACTTTTACGGAAGAATATATACAGGACGGTGATACTCGCAACCAAAGCAAACAAGTTAGGGACAATCATCCTAGATGCATATTCAACGAAACCGATCCCAAAAAAGTCTGCTGAAACAATATTGACCAAATTACTCACAACGAAAGGCAATGATGTTGTATCCGCAATGAATCCACTAGCAATAATAAATGGAAAGATCATCTTTTCACTGAACTTCAAGTTTCTCACCATTGCAAGCACGATAGGTGTCAGAATCAACGCTGCTCCATCATTTGCAAATAATGCAGCCACAACAGCGCCAAGTACACTTACATAAATAAACATCCGTATTCCGCTGCCTTTGGCAAAACGCGCCATATGTAAAGCTGCCCATTCAAAAAATCCTATTTCATCCAGTATGAGTGAAATAATGATGATAGCAATGAATGCCAACGTAGCATTCCATACAATACCTGTAACATCTATTACATCTTGAACATCCACAACGCCAAATAATAAAGCGAATAAAGCGCCGATGCAAGCTGTCCATCCAATTGACAGATTTTTCGGTTGCCAAATCACAAAGATTAACGTGATAACGAATATGGCAATCGCAATCATAGTTGTAGCCATTCCTATGTCCTCCCTAGTTGCATGAAATTCGTAAACCTTGTTTCTTCAATTCATGAATGGATTCATCTTGTTCCGGCAATTGGTCGAGTATACTTTTAATCAGCATGTATTCCTCATGTTCACAATTGATTGAGTAAAAAATCCATTGACCTCTTCGTTCCTCTTTTACTAGTTCAATATCTCTCAACTTACGTAAATGTTGGCTAATGGCGGGCTGGCTCATCTTAAAAATTTCTACGAATTCGCACACACAACATTCATGTGATGAAAGTAGTTTCATCATCGTTAATCTCGTTTTATCACTTAATAACTTTAAAATCTGCGAGGCTCGTTGTATGTCAACCGTCTCTTTTACATTCATAATATATGCTCCTTTCCAAAAGTAGTATATAATAATATACTTATATACACAATAGCATTAACCCTATTTTTTTATATATTATCTTCCTGATCATGATTTTACTCACAGATCCTTCCACTTATATAGCAGGAACGATTTCTAGAATTATGCATGTTGAAATAGTTATGGCGCCACGTCCATTTCATTCAACTTCACTGACTGCTTTTTGGACAAGCAAAAAAACATTACAATTTAAATGACTCCAAGATAAAAAACCTAGATGCAAATTCAATCAAAAAACCCGGATAAAAATCCGGGTTATTTTTCATCATCAACGAACCGACCATGATCCGGCACTGCCAATTCTTCAAAGTCAGCCGCCAGCCTATTCAATCCTTCTATAAGTTCCGTACCCGACACCGGGCTGCCATGTCCGGTACCAGCGACTACGGGTCTGAGATTGGCCAACGTTTGTACCGATGCCTTCGACGCTTTCCAATCCGTCGTCAAATAAACGGGAGGACCATGGATTTCTTGCTTCTGTGTCAGCACTTTATAGAGCGAATCTTGCTGCACCGTCACAAACGCATCACCTGCCAGTAGCAAACGGTCTTGCTCTCGGAATAATGAAATATGACCTGGTGCATGTCCCGGTGTATGAATCCACCGCCAGCCCGATAACATCGGTATAGTACCGTCTTCCGGCAGCGAATGAAGATATTCGGAAATATCGATGGCTTCGATAGGAAAAGTACCGGACATTTTCGCAACTGCACCACCTTCTACCGAGCTATCAGGCTTAGGATAGTCTTTCTCTCCACTCAGAAATGGCATTTCTAAAGGATGGGCGTAAACCGGCACGGGCTGCTTCTCCAAGATATCGATAATGCCACCGATATGGTCGAAATGACCGTGCGTCAGAATAATTTCTTTCAACTTACAATCCTTGCCGAACAACTCTTCCGCCTTCTCGAGTATGGTACCACCCGAAGCCGGCATTCCGGCGTCAATCAGAATCCATTCATTCGGATTTGCTTGATTCCGTATGAAAAAAACATTGACGATTTGCACCGTATAGCAGTAAATCCCCTCAGCAATCTCTTTCACATCTCCGCTATTGAACGAGGTAACCGGTAGTATTCTGTCTGTCGACGAACTCCTTTTCATTAGTAAACCCTCCTTGAAATGATGACACTTATCTACTAGCATTCCCAGTTTTGAGAGATGTAATCCTCTTTTGTGGTGCCAGGTCCCAACACAGTTTAGATCAAACTAAAACCCACTAGAACTGGCTAGTGGGTTTTCTATATTTATTGATAACTAGTAAACTTTAATTACTTAAAATTCTCATAAAACGATTCCGGCACTACTTGCAAATCAATTCCCCAGAATAGAGGTAATAGGAAGTAGGCAGCCAATACAATCAGTATGAGTACAAACACATTAATGATAAATCCGACTCGTACCATTTCTCTCAAGCGGAGCTTATTCGTTGCGAAAATGATAGCGTTAGGAGGTGTGCCGACCGGTAACATGAAAGCACAGTTTGCAGCCATTGCAGCGGGTACCATCAAAGCAAATGGATGGATATGCATGGATAGTGCAAGCGCTGCCAATACAGGGAGAATCATGGTTGCTGTTGCCGTATTCGATGTGAACTCCGTCAATGCTAGTACGAGTAAAGAAGAGGCAGCAATTATAGCGAACATATGGAATCCTTCCAAAGCTGTCAATTGCGAACCAATCCATTCAGAAAGTCCCGTTTCTCGAAAACCCGCTGCAATGGCAAGTCCTCCTCCAAATAATAGCAAAACTCCCCATGGAATTTCTTTTGAATCTTCCCATGCTAGAATGCGTTTGCCGATTTTCTTGGAAGTAGGAATAGCAAACAGCAATGCCGCTGCCACTACCGCTATCATGCCGTCTTTTAAACCTGGGAGGATGTTCATCCAAAGAAATTCACGCGTAATCCACATAAACGCTGCAAAAGCGAAGACTGCACTCACCGCTTTTTCTTCGAATGATGTTTTCCCTAAAGCTTTTCGTTCTTCGGTGATCACTTCTTTTCCGCCTGGAAGACCTTTGATATTCATCTTAAACGCAAAGCGTCCAAGATAAATCCACGTAGAAAACAACAGCACTATGACAATTGGTACTGCGACGAGCATCCAGCCCGCAAAGGAAATCTCGACATCGAATAATTCTTTAACTTGTGCCGCTAGAATAATATTGGGCGGTGTCCCTATAAGCGTACCGAGCCCACCAATCGTTCCTGCATAACCAATTCCGAAAATAAGTGCTTTTTCAAACTTCGGCAATTCCTTTTCTTCCGGAGTGCCTTTTAACGCAGCAGCTACCTGGGCTGTAATCGCCAATCCCATAGGAATCATCATCATAACCGCAGCAGTATTTGAAACCCACATAGACAGGAATGCTGTAGCCGTCATGAAGCCGAGCAAGATACGTTGAGTCCCTGTACCGATGAATGCAATAATGGCCAGTGCCAGCCGTTTATGCAAGTTCCATTTCTCCATCGCTGTAGCAATGAAAAACCCGCCTAAAAACAAGTAAATAATATCATTGCCGTAGGAAGATGTAACTACATCGGCTTCCATAGCCCCTGTCACCGGTAATAGAAAAATGGGAAGCAGCGATGTGACTGGAATAGGAATCGCTTCCGTAATCCACCATGTCGCTACCCACAGCGTTACAGCCAGTACCGATTTGGCTTCCGAATTCATCCCTTCAGGAGATAAAAAGAACATCATGATGATAAATAAAAGCGGACCCAGAATTAGACCTACCAATTGGACGGTAGAATAGGAAGAACTTTTACCCGAGTTCTGATTAGGGGGTTGAGGTGAAATCTGTTCCTCTTTTGCAGTTACATGATGATTTGCTGCCGTTAGTTTTTTCTTATAAGAAAAGAAATTAAGTAAATCTTTTGCCTGGTCATGTGAACGCCATAATTTCTGCCAGGTATTTGATGCCATATCCTTCATTGTCATCCCTCCGAAAACGCTTTCTTATTTGTTTAACTATAAGAGGGACTATTCAGATTTTATATATTACGTAATCAAACAAATACTTTTGTAACTAAAATAAGCAACTCAAGCAGTTGCGAATTTCTGTCGCCAAACTGCCTGAATGCTTATTCGTACAACCTGTATATTACTTATTTAGCAACGACTGAAGGATATCTACTTTTTCAGGCAACAGTTGGTAATTTGTTAATGGACGCCCTGTTGACTGATACACTATATCGCTATCGATTAGTTTATGATCAACGAGATAATGTAAATACTTTCGCGTGGATACACTTGACACTCCAACGTCTTCTGCAAGTTCTGCTGTAGAAAATATAGTTCCTTGCCTTTCGATGATCTGCTCAGCAATACGTGTGAATGTCGTTTTCGTCAGACCTTTTGGCAATTCCAATGTGTTACTAGTTTTTCTATCCACGGTATGAAGTAAATGATCAATTTCATCCTGGCTGATTTTTTCATGCTGATTCATCAAATGAAGTTGCTTTTTAAATTGCAATAAAGCATTTTGAAAGCGTTCAAAAGTAAATGGTTTTATAAGGTAATCAACAGCCCCATATCGAAGCGCTTGTTGCACAGACTCTTTATCATTGGCAGCTGTAATTAGAATAACATCTAGCGAGTCGCCCTCTTTTCGAAGCTCCTTTAATAGATCAAGTCCGGTCGGTCCTTTCATATAGACATCGAGTAAAATGAGATCCACTTTTGACAACTCAAGAAATTTCCGAGCTTCAGCTACATTTTTTGCAAAACCGGCAACCGAGAAACCTGGAATACTTTCCAAATAAATTCCATTGAATTTCGCAACCATTGGATCATCTTCAATGATTAATACTTGAATCATAATGCTTCACCTTTGTATGGAACACTTACACTAAATTGTGTCCCTTTTCCTTTCGTAGAAGATACAGACCAAATACCACCCAATTCATCCAATGCGATTTTAGCCAGGTACAGCCCATAACCGCGGCCTTCACCTTTTGAAGACATTCCCTGTTCAAATACTTCTTCGATATTCTCTACAAGGATTCCAGGTCCATTATCGTGTACGCTGAATTCTAATCGAGACTCTTCATAATTAAGTGTCACTTGTAACTCCCCATCGGCTTGATCACTCACTGCATCACAAGCATTATCTAGTAAGTTTCCTAGTATCGTGATGATCTTATCCATATGCTCAACCTTTTTTAAAGGAGGTAGCGGATGATCCCCATTGAATTTAATTTTTATCCCCGATTCGCGTAATTCTCTTAACTTCCCCATTAAATAGCCTGCAATGACGGGATCTTTGACTAGTCTTGAAACAAGGCCTGTTTCTGTTTGGTAAGCATCTGAAATATAGGCGGTATACTCTTTTAACTCATCATAAGATTTCGTGTGAACCATCGCCATGATGATATGCAGTTTATTCATAAACTCATGCGTCTGGTACCTCAGCGTTTCAGCGTATACTCTAGCCCCGGATAGCTGTTCCACTAGCGAAGTTAATTCGGATTTATCGCGGAATATAGCAAGTGCTCCGACTACGTGATGGTTAGAAATGACAGGTACTTGGGTGACGACGACATCCAGTCCATTTAATTTATACTCTTGGTCATACTGAGGTTTCTTATGTTCAAGCATCTGCTGAAGCGGTAGCGAAGGAACAAAAGATTGAATAGGCTTTCCAATAGGATTTCCTTCCATGTCCGCATTCCGAAAAAGCGTGATGGCTGCTTGATTCGCTAAGACAATTTCTGCCTTGTCATTAATGGCAACAATACCATCGCTGACCGCTTCAAGCATCGACTCCCTTTCGCGAAGTTGTTGAGCGATTTCCCTCGGTTCAAGTCCAAATAAAGTACGCTTCACTTTTCTTGCCAATAAAACGGCACCAAATAAGCCAATCAGTAAACCAAAGCCAATCCCGATAAAGCTCGCATTCATACTGGCTAAAACACTAGTACGAACATTATCCATCATAATACCAACAGCAACCACACCAATAATTTGACCTTCAGACGTGATCGGTACAAACGCTCTCATTGACTTACCTAATGTTCCTGTAGCCATGGACGTGTACTGCTCTCCCTTAAATGCCTTGTCTTCGTCACCGCCTACAAAATATTGGCCGATGCGCTCAGTTACTGGATGGGATTGGCGGATACGTTCATTATTGATTACTACGATATATTCAACTTGTGTGTCGTTTTGTACAGATTTAGTGAACGCCTGGATATCTTCAATTGGTCCTTTTCCTGTCAAGCCATCAATCACCGACTGTGCATGACTGATAGTAATGGCTATATTCATCGCTTTTTCCGATTGAGATTTCCTAGCTTGATCGGCTGCATTGCTACCAATTAAATAACCGGCTACTGAAAGAGAAACTAGAACAACCAAACACACCAAAGCCGTCAACCATACTTGCATACTAATGGGTTTTTTATTTTGTTTTTTCATTTTTTCACCTATGTATTATTCAAATTAAGTTCAACTATAGTAATCATATAGCAAAAAGAGAAGCGTGTGTAGCGCTTCTCTTAAGTAATCAATAAAACTATTCTGAATTGTTCTCAAGTTGTGTCGGGACCTGGTACCTCAAAATTCCCGATTCCACAAAGGCAAAAACCATTTAACTCCGCGCCGGTTAACAGGAAGAATCTTCATATCGGCCAGAAGATGGCTAATATAACCGGCAAGCCCTGCAGCGAGTAAGCCGTCAATCGGCCACTGCGCATATAAATGCTTCAATATATACGCATAGAAAACAATGCCAAGTATAGAATGCGTATAGGATCTATGCGGTAAGAACGAGGCAATGAGTATATAGCCGCCAGCAAGTAAAATGCCTAGCGACTGGTCAAGGACAAAACCGAGAAGCATGACAAGAATACCGGTAATGGTGAGCATTCGGCGCTGTGTGATGAGACGCGACACAATCAGCAACAGAAGTCCGATGCCTCCATACACATAAATTTCTTGACTCAGTCCTTCTGTAAATACCTGATAGATGAGAGTCAGCAAAATGACGATGCCAGCAGTTTCCATGAGCCATTTGCTGACTTTCTTACTAAGTGTGATACTGTTGCTCGCGAGCCCGTTCGTGTCCAGATCGGGAACTACTCCAGATATTCCGCCAACCACCGCGCCAATCAAAGCAGTCTGGATATCCGGCTGCACAGCGTATCCCGCAATGGCGCCGACAGCTGTGCCGATAACTAAATGTGAAGTGCCTTTCATATGTAAACCTCTCTAGCTGTATAGTGTACGGTCGAATTCAGAACGTATATTCGTTCCGTCTTTTCTAGTATAATGATTGATAGCTGAAATGGGAAATATTCTGTGACCGCAGACATAACGTAGCACTTGTTAACTGAGTTATGTTACAGCAAGTCTCCCGACGAAAAAAACGACTGGAAACAAGCCCAGTCGTTTCAAATTCAATTAGAAGAAATACAACCCGATACTACTAATAGCTCCATTCAGAACTGTCAATGATTCGTGTGAGGATTAGGTACCTTCATTTGTTTTTCTGTCGCGTTCTAGACTACAGACTCGGAATGGTGTGAACCAAACTCCAAGAATCCGTATCCATCAATTCATCCATTTTCACTTCAACGTCTCCGCCTAAATAAAGCGTATCGCCTTGTATAGCGATAACCATTGCCTGTAGAGGTGGAACACTGTCGTGACATTGGTATATATCGCCTATTTTAGGTATATGCGCTTCAGGTGTCTGGATTTCCAACTGTTGGTTTCCTTGTTCAGTTATATAATTGACATCTGGAATTTCCAGATCAATAATATTCGCGCCCTCTTGTAGCCCCGGGATCATCACCCAATACTCATTATGTTTAATTCCATTGGATTTATTACTGATAACGCCGTTTCGTTCAATAGAAGACACCATTTCAATCGCGTGTAGATAGTGATAATCTAATGAATCGGGCTGTGGATTGATGATTAAAATATAATCGCCTACTTTAGCCTTCTCGTCTTTATGCAATGTATAGCGTTTATGATTCACTACAAAACTGTCCATATGTTTTGGTTTATACAAATTAATTTCTCTAGCAGTTGCCAGCTGTTGTTCAAAATCTTCTAATCGGACTAAGTGAACCGACTGCTTAAAAAAAGCTTTCACTGAGTAGACTTGATGTAGCTTGTTTTGGTAATAAACAAATTGGCCTTTTCTAACATTTAAAAGATTCAATGGAATTCACACCTTATTAAGTATTTTCTGACGGCAACTATCTCTTCCTGCAGAATATAAACACATCATAACAACAATTACAGGTTTACGATATTAAATCGTTTCATTACTAACACATTTTCCCAATGATTGTGTTGGCTGGATACAAAAAACTCCAAGCAATGAATGCTGAGAGTTTTCCATGTATGAATATGAAAATTACGTGCTAGGTGTCAGTACATTTCAACATAGTTCTCGAGCCGTGCTAACACCTAATGTATCTTATTCATCTGTTTGTTTTTGCTTTTTTTCCAAATACGCTGTACGGATTTTTTCAAGTTGCTTCTTTTTATCAAATTGCACTGGCTTGTTCTTCTCATGATACTTTGCCACAGCCGCCTTACCTTTGCTATCCAATTGATACTTCCCCATCTTATTCACCTACTATTCTTGTCGTCTTTAAAGATCATCTATTCAATACCTATACGATACTTTAATTTACCAAAGTAGACCTTCTTGCTTTATTAGTATACCCCAAATCTTACGTATATAACTAAAAAATCATGATTGTATATAAATGAAGAGTATGTGGTCTTGGCACCTACTTTACTACTGGCTCCATCACCGTCAACGTTCGATTCACCGTATCCATTTGAACACTCGCCCCAATAGGAATCGTCGCTTTATAGTAGCTATGTGCGCTGGCCAAGTTCGTCAATAAAGGTTTGCCAAGTGGAACGAAAAATTCATTGATCAAATCTACGTAACTTTTCCCGTATGCCGATTCACAGTTCGTACATTGTCCCATTATAATCCCTGCACAATCATCAAATTTTCCTGCCATTGCTAAGTGGTTTACGTAGCGATACACCGTATTGATCGGTTCATGTGTTTCTTCCAAAAGAAGAATTCTGCCTTCCGTATTGATTTCATAGGAGGTGCCTAACGTACCTACGAACGACGTGAGATTCCCCCCTACAATCGGTCCTGTAACGTTTCCTGGAACTAATCCAATCAGTGGAACTCCAGGTGGATTCATAATTTGCCAAGGTGCCCTGACATTTGATGTCGCTGTAAAGAATTGGTTGAAATTATACGAAGGTGTTCCTGAATTAAAGTCTAACAATAACAAACTTTGAAAACTGATGAGGTCGGCATATTCAAATAAGACATTTAATAAAACCGTGATGTCGCTGTATCCCGAAACAATTTTCGGGTTTTGTTTAATGACGTTAAAATCAAGGAATGGTAAGATACCTGCCACCCCAACACCACCGCGAGTAGGTAAAATCCATTTCACTTCCGGATTTTTAAACATCTTCATTAAATCCGAAGCCCTTTGCCGAGGAGTCGCCGCAAGAAACCCATTAGCGGAATACACATGATCACCCACCACGACTTTATATCCCATACTTTGCAACATCCGGATCCCTTCCGTAATGCGAGTGGCCGCGAGCGGACTTCCAAGCGTAACAATGCCTATCGTGTCGCCTCTTTTTAGTTGTTGCGGTTTTGTAGCCATGAACTAGTAGCTCCTCTCCCCTTATAAGTAGCACAAACTTCTACTTTTGTAATAGCATATGTTTGTGGAGCTTTTTTGGGGACAGAGCGGGTTGCGAACGGTACCAGGTCCCCACACAATTCTAGTTCAATTCTGAATCGTGTGGGGACCTGGTACCGAAACACAAAAACTCCGCCAGTTTGCATAAACCCGCGGAGTCTTTTAACTCAAGCATATGGATAGTTTTGCACACAAATATCTGTGAAATCAGTTACCTGCGATATCTAAACACCATGTGAAATTTTCCCAAGCCGAATACCAGCCCGTGAAAAGCTCGTGTGAATCATCCCAACGAACTTCAAATTTCCTCTGACCGTCTACCTCTACCAAATACAGCGCCAACGTAGGGTCTTCCTTAGCCACCGCTAACCTCATACCGTTTTGCAGTTCTTCTTCAGTGAACGGCACATCTGACACCGATCGCAACTGTGCTTGCTCGAATACTTGCTTGTTACTGATTCTATAATTCATAAAAACCCTCCACGTAAACTTTTATTCATTATGTACACCCGTACTTCTCCAGTAATTTATAAGAGTACAGAAGTATATTTTATACGTATTTACTAGCGAAATCAAAATTGAAGGACAAACGGCAAACAAAAAGTACCAGGTCCGCACACAACTTCAGTTCAATTCAGAATAGTTTTGAGTTGTGTGGGGACCTGGTACCCTATAAATTCATTCCTTCTTGAACATACTTTACTAATATGTTAAGGTAATTCGGTGAGCGATTTTCTGAATTCGTTAAGAGGCACCGGTCAGTGCTTAACTATCAATTTTGGAATCGTTTAAAAATAAGATTTTTCTTTCATTACATACAGGAGGTACTTATGCTGAAGTTTGAAAATGTTTCAAAAATGTACGATGGTGGATTTCAAGCTGTGAAATCTGTCAACTTCGAGATTGCTGAAGGCGAATTACTTGTTCTGATAGGACCTAGTGGATCAGGTAAGTCGACTACAATGAAAATGATTAACCGGATTATTCCACACACAAGTGGAAAAATTTCTATCAACGGCAAAGATATCAAATCTTACAACGCCGCTGAACTCCGCAGAAATATTGGTTATGTCATTCAGCAAATCGGCCTTTTTCCTCACTATACGATTGAAAAAAACATTTCTATTGTACCGCAACTTAAAAACTGGGATGAAAAAGAAATTAAAACACGTGTCCAAGAACTACTTGAATTAGTGGGACTGGATCCGGAAATTTATGCTACACGTTATCCGAAGGAATTATCAGGTGGACAACAACAACGTGTCGGAATTGCGAGAGCGCTTGCAGCAAATCCAGATATTATTTTAATGGATGAACCGTTCAGTGCACTGGATCCCCTTACACGTGAACAGTTGCAAGAAGAATTAATTAAGCTACACAAAAAGTTAAAGAAGACCATTGTCTTTGTTACACACGACATGGATGAAGCGTTAAAAATGGGCGACCGTATTGCCATTATGAAAGATGGGAATTTACTTCAGTTAGACACTCCAGAGAAATTACTACACGAACCCGCACACGGCTTTGTCGAAGAGTTTATGGGTAAGCATCGAATTATCCAAAATCCTGAATTGATGCCTGTTACTGAGATCATGGCAGAGAAGGTTGTCACGACCCGTTCTAGCATTTCTCCAGAACGAGCCATTTCACTTATACGTCAACGAAAAATAACGGATCTTCTCGTCGTAGATGATCATAAGAAGCTACTGGGTATTGTTTCTGCTTATGATTTGATTAAAAATGTGGACGGCATCCAAACCATTGATGAAGTGATGAAACCTGCAGTACCTTATTTAGTGGATACGGCGACGGCAAAAGATGCAATTATTATGATGGACACTTCACCGTTCGGCATGATCCCTATTGTCGATGAACATCATATACTTGTAGGACTCGTCAACCGCGGCTCCTTACTCTCTGCGATGTCTAGTCAATGGACAGATAAGGGGGACGATCTACATGAATAATTTAAATATATGGCAACAACTTGTAGAACAAACCAAATTGCGATGGCCGGAAGTGCTCGAAGCGACATCCGTCCATATTCAACTCGTATTTTTCTCGATGATCCTCGCAGTGCTCATTGCTGTAACGCTCGGAATTCTCATTACACGCGTACCTAAATTGAAAACTGGGGTACTTGGTGCGGCAGGTATTATGCAAACCATCCCTAGTTTAGCTGTACTTGGTTTTATGATTCCCATTTTCGGAATTGGCGTGAAAACCGCAATTGCTGCGTTATTCCTTTACTCGTTACTGCCTATTATGCGAAACACATACACAGGGATTAAAGACGTGGATCCCGCCACAATCGAAGCCGCGAGAGGTATGGGTATGACGAGCAGGCAAATTTTGTTTAAAGTTGAATTGCCTCTTGCAGTCCCTATTATTATGGCCGGCATTCGAACAGCTGCAGTGATTAACGTCGGTAACGCGACTCTCGCTGCATTCATCGGAGCAGGTGGACTCGGCGATTTCATTTTCCTCGGAATTACACGTGGAATAGACGGATTGATTTTACTTGGAGCCATTCCAGCGGCGATCCTTGCAATTGCCCTTGAAACGTTCTTTAGCGCGGTTGAACGTTGGACGACGCCGGAAGGATTGAAATAATGTTGAAAAACAAACTTACACTATTGCTCGTCACGATCTTACTGGCTAGCCTACTTTCAGGCTGTATATTCAATGAAAAAGATTCACTTAGACTCGGTTCTCGAAATAATACGGAAAGTATTATTTTGTCTAATATAATGGGACAGTTAATTGAGGATCGGTTAGGTCTAGATATTCTTTACAAAGAAAACTTGGGCGGCTCGTCTGTCGTCTGGAACGCCATGACAAATGACCATATAGATGTCATCCCTGACTATACGGGGACCATTGTGGTGACATATTATCACGAAGAACCTGGGACAGCCGAAGAAACATTAGCAGCGACCAAACGACTTGTCGCCGGTGACAATATCACCGCACTCGGTACGTTCGGATTCAATAATACGTATACACTGGCACTAGATGAGGCGAAAGCTGAAGAGTTAGGCCTTGTGACGTTTAGTGATTTCGCTAAAGTATCGAAGGACTTTACACTAGGCGCCGTGTTCGAATTTATTGACCGACCAGATGGATTACCTGGTTTCCAAACGGAATATGACATCGCGTTTAAAGATGTCAAAGGAATGGATCACGGCATGATGTATCGTGCGATTGGTGCAAATGAAGTAGATGTCATTAACTCCTACACGACGGATGGACAGCTGGCCATTGCGAATCTACGTGTATTGGAAGATGATAAATCGTATTTCCCTCCCTATCATGCACTGCCGTTAGTACGAGATGAAACGCTCAAAGAATACCCCGAACTTGAAGAAGTACTCGGCCTTCTCGAAGGTAAAATCGATGAAAAAGCCATGCAAGTCATGAATGGAAAAGTCGACAATGACGGCATGATGGTTGAACTCGTCGCTAAGGAATTCTTGGTGGATAGTGGGTTAATTGAAGAAAAGTGAATGGAGACAGCGCACCCTCTTGTGTAGACGAGGGTGCGCTGTTTTTTCATAGGTGGTGCCAGGTACACACACAACTTTAGTTCAATTCAGAATAGTTTCCGAGTTGTGTCGGGACCTGGTACCAGCAAAAGGTCCCGAAACAATCAGGAATTGTTCCGGGACCTCGTATAGTTACTTAGTTTTTTTCACACGTTTCACCAATCCATATAGCTCTTTCCCCGAACTGTCCACACGTTGAATCAGTCCAATATCTTTCGCGTAGTATTCGAACACTGTTTTATTGTCCCATGGCATATAGTTCTCCATTACTAGCACGTCACGGTACTCTATTTTACGAACTGTTTTCACTGCATTCGTTTCTGTAATCCAAATATTCCCGTAGTTGACCGGTCCGATATCGTTTGCACTGTGGATCTGAGTGACAACAAAAGGAGACGGAATATATTGATCGTAGTGGAACCAGTCGTCGTAAGCTTCTGCGTAGGACCAAGAGTTTTGCATATAGCCTAAACGAGGAATCTTTTCATGTTTCGTCTCGTTGTGTATACGCCAATAAGCCATGCCGTTCTCTTCTTTTCTGTCATATTCATAGCGATAGTTGCTAGATCCGTCTGTGTAGTAATACGTATAATTCGGATCCGGCATAATATTCATCACCCTCGTTGTAAGGGCACGCGCAAGAAATGCTGAAAAATGAGAACGTGTAATGAGCTGATTCGGTTTGAATGTCCCGTTAGGATATCCAGTGGCGATATTGTTCGACGACACTCTCAAAATATCTATGTGAAACTCAGAATGGGGAGGGACATCGCTGTACCGTGGACTTTCTTCTCCCTGTTTATGCACCTTCAAATTAAATGCTTTACTCATCAACCTTGCCATAAATGCGCGAGAAATACTGGATTCCGGTTTGAAATTGACCGCATTTGAGAACAGTCCGGCATTATACGCAGCCGCTATTTCATTGTAATAGGGATGAGATTTTGGTACATCCTTATAGTTAGGATCCCGCAAATTCGTCCTCGGCAGATCCAGTGCCTGAACTAGCATTGCGGCAATATGCTTCTTTGCAATCGGTTCATTTGGCTTAAATTTCCCGTCCGGATAACCGCTTATAATGCTGCGGTCTGCCAAGTAATTCACTTCGACATATAGCGACGACGTATTCTTATGCATATCTTTAAAACTTGCAGCTTGTACATTCTGCATCGTCCCTGTTACAGCCATGAGAAAAACCACACACACCACAACCCATTTTTTCAACAATAGAAGGCCTCCGTAAACTCATATTTTTGCACACTATCTATATGTATGAATATCGCGAGGTTCATATGAAAAATACTAAAGGTACCAGGTCCAGACACAACTTCGGTTCAATTCTGAATTGTTTCCGATTTGTGTTAGGACCTGGTACCTTCTTTAAAATACTAAAGGTACCTTCTTTACCAGATTAACGGCCTCAACGCAGTCGAGCGGTCGATATATAGGAAGGCGTCGTAGCGTTCGCTGATGCGGGACGGGACGAAGTTGCCGTGGGCTTCAAACTCGGGATGGTAGACCACACCGATTGCGCGGTGGCCGATCCATTCGTCAAACTGCTTTCGGTTCTCATCATTGAACAACAGCATTTTGTCATGTGCGCCCGCTGCGTGCAGTTGGCCTTCCCATGTATTAAAACGTGCAGGCGGTATGACCATTTCTTCCGGAGTTTCTCCCCAACTGCTTCCTGCAATGACCGTCCCTTCATATGTGCCGAAACCAATCGCGTACGTATTGTCCCTACCATACTGCTTGCGGATCAGCTGGCCAACGTTTGTCAATCCATGGTCTGTCATTGAAGTCGCCGATGCGTCACCGATATGGGTGTTATGTTCCCACACAATAATTTTGGCGTCTTTGCCGTAATAATTTTGTACTTCCTTAATTGCTTCTGCCATGTGGGTATCGCGAATATTCCATGACAGTGCATCATCTTGAAGCATTGCCCGGTAATAGGCTTCTGCATTTTTCGCTACCAGAGCGTTCATTGTCAGGTTCAAGTCTTGCTCATGCGCGCGGGGATAGTGCTCTTCATTCGTTCGGATGGATTCCAGTAGGCTCGTTACTTCTGTTATGCATTGATCAGTGAAGTGGGCAGATGACAAGGCATAGTGTTCGGGCATCCGATTATACGGTTCAAAACAGGAGAATGCTTTTTTGGCAAGTTCTAGATCGGCACCGTAAGATGAATGGCTTTCCAGGAAGTTCATAACTTCATCGATAGAATCGTATAAGCTGTACAGGTCGATACCGTACATGCCGACTGAGGAGTCTGAACCACGTTGCCCGTTTTCATTAGCCAGCCACGTGACAAATGCTTCAATTTCTTCATTCGCCCACATCCATGCCGGCCATCTGCTGAATGAACGCGACAGCAACTCGTTGAGGGATGTCTCATCATTGTATCCTTTGACATAGCTGTTTATTCTCTGTACAGACGGCCAGTCGCCTTCCACAGCAATGGCAGCGAAACCCTTTTCCTGTATGAGACGTTTTGAGAATTCGGCGCGCAATCGATAGAAATCTGAAGTTCCATGCGTCGCTTCACCAATCATCACAATCTGTGCATCTCCTATATCTTTCAGAAGCCGGTCAAATGCAGACGGGTCATCCAGCGAAATCGCCTGCTCTTTAATAGAGGCTACTAATTTTCTGGACATGCACTAACCTCCTTCATGATGATTTAAACATCCACGTATGTTACTTACGCAGATACCTGCCTTTTAAAGTAGTAAGTTGACTTAGGTCCATGAAGATTACTCGCCATTTTTCATTTGGGTTTCATTCAATTGCTGCTTGATCAAATCCAACTGCCCCTTATGTTGCTGAATCGTATCTAACTCACTGTTAAATTGCTTTGCATTCCTAAACGCGTTTTCAGCGCGCTCGATTGCATTAAACGCATGCTCGATTGCCATCTCTTCTGGATGAGACATCGCTTGTTTCACTGCACGGTCTGCTTTCTCTACCGAATTACCAAAAAACGTGCCCGGATGATCCTTTTTCCAACTCGGGCCAGAATCCTTTGCCATATCCTTCGCCTCCCACAAGTAAAATAAATGATAACGAGCTTAGTATTGCAATTTATAGCGGAAGTATACGGATAGTAATAAGTACCAGGTCCGCACAAAACTTTAGTCCAATTCAGAATTGTTTCTGAATTGTTTAGGGACCTGGTACCGATGCATACATATTCAAGTACAGGAAACACTACTGACTAGAAAAGAGGTGATATAAACTGAAACGGATCTGGCTTATTTCTTTCATTGCTTGTATAGGAATACTTTACCTAGTTCTTTTCACTAATCATTGGGGAGCAGATACGAATCTAGTAAGCACTGCCTCCGCATCTAAAACTAGCAAAGACAGACTGACGACAGAATTAGAATCATTCAGCGAGGCGCATCATATCCCCGCGGTTGATGCAAAGATCGACAGAGTTTGGAAAGCCATCCCCGGCTACAATGGACTGGAAGTGGATCTGGAAGCCAGTTACAGAAAAATGAAAGCGACTGGCAAATTGGATGAATCAAAAGTCGTTTACAAAGAAACTTCCCCCTCTGTTCATTTGAAAGATCTAGGCCCCCACCCCATTTTCAAAGGAAATCCGGATAAACCGATGGTGTCTTTTTTAATTAATGTTGCCTGGGGTAATGAATATATTCCTGAAATTTTGGATGTACTGAAGAAGCATAAAATCCAAGCCTCCTTCTTTTTCGACGGCAGCTGGGTAAGTAAAAATCCCGATTTAGCTAAATTGATTTATAAGGAGGGGCATGAAATTGGAAACCACGCATACAGCCATCCCGATTTACAGCAGAAATCAGAAGCTGAAACAATGGAAGAGTTAAAAAAGACAAATGATGTCATCATAAAAACACTTGGGATTACATCGCCCAAATGGTTCGGTCCGCCAAGCGGCAGTTTTAATCAGCAAACGGTGGAAACCGCAAGCCGGCTAGGAATGCATACGGTTTTATGGACGGTAGATACAGTCGACTGGAAAAAGCCGGCGACTAATGAAATGGTGAACAGGGTAGTATCTCAAGTGGAGAACGGCTCGATGGTTTTAATGCACCCGACTAAACCTGTAGCTGAAGGAATGGAAGATATGATTAAACAAATCACGAAGAAAGGTTTTCGTCTGGGTACCGTCAGTGAACTGATGAGTGAAAAACGTGTGAACGGAACAGCATGGGATGATGAATGAAGTGCCTGCGCAAAACAAAAAACTCTCCTAACCGCACATAGCCGGTCGGGAGAGTTTTTTATGTACTCCAAAGGCAGGAATCGAACCTGCGACCGATCGGTTAACAGCCGATTGCTCTACCGCTGAACTATTTTGGAAAGAGAGTTCATTTGCGCTATTTAGTATGGACAGGAATCTGACATATATACATAGTTCGTTCATTAAAGGACCAGGTCCCTGCACGAGAGACATTCATGAAAGTTTAAACATTCACGTTTGTTTCTCACACAGGTACCTCACTAAAAATCTTACCAAAGAATTGTTATATACAGTCAAAGAAATAGAAAATGTCTCGAAGAATCGGTCATATGATTCTTCGTGGCATTTTCATTTATAAGAAACAATGTGTTATTTGACGCTTACAATGGAAGATATAGCTTCACCTCTATTTGTGATTCCGAATAATTTCTCTTCTTTTTATAAGACCAACTACCATTTTATCAACTTGAATACTACTCCCATTTTCCCCTTTAAGGTTTCGGGTCCAAATTCCACTTGCTGTGATAATGAATAGTCTATAATTAATTACTTTTATATCATCAGGTACATCATTACTATTCGGCATGGTGATTTCGTTCTAGCCAACTAACGAGCATTTCTTAAAACAATTCTATTCATTTCTCATACGACATTTACTTACTGTACTGCATACTCTTAAGTAATTCCCTGTTCCTCTCCTTAAACATATCATTATGAGTAGAAACAACACCGCGGTTGCTGGCATCAGGTGCGATATACAATTTCGCCCGATTGACCGCAGTTGCCGCATCTGTAAAGGCTCCTGCAATGAGACGCAATTTTCCATCGTGTTCCAAAATATCACCTGCTGCAAATAAACCTTCCACAGAGGTTTCTCCCATCGAATTACCTGCTACTGTAATATCAGAGGCCATTCTAATTGGAATCGTACTGTTTTCAATTAATTCTCTTTCTCTTTCAAATCCATGATTAATAATCACTTCATCTACATCTACATATATCTTTTCTTCTTGATCTTCATCACGTAAAACGACTTGCCGTATCGTTTCATGGTCAGAAGAAGCAACTAACTTTTCAATCGTTGTATTTAATATGCATTGTACCGTGCTATTTTGCAATTTAGATACTTCTGCTTCATGTCCTTTTAATTGATCTTTGCGATAAGTCAAGTATACTTTATCGGCAATTGACTCCAATTCATTAGCCCAATCAATCGCTGAATTTCCACCACCTGAAATCAATACTCGTTTTCCTTTAAATTGTGCTAATGACTTCACCGTGTAATGTAGATTAGTCACCTCAAAACGTTCTGCTCCATCAATTTCTAAACGTGTGGGTTTCAATATTCCACCACCAATCGCCAATATGATGACTTTAGAATAATGTTCTTCGCCGATTTGTGTATGGACAGTAAAAATACCGTCCCCCCCTTTTGAAATGGAAGTTACTTTTGTATTGAGTACAATCTCCGGTTGAAATGTTTTTGCCTGTCCCACGAGATGTTCAACTAATTGATGAGCGGGAGAAGGGACAATACCTCCTACATCCCAAACCATTTTTTCAGGATAGACATTTAATTTGCCTCCAAGAAATGAATGATACTCGATTAATTTAACCTTCATTTCACGACAACCGCAATAAAATGTAGAGAAAAGCCCAGCGGGTCCACCACCGATCACGGTCACATCAAAAATCTCATTAGAATTCATTTGAAAAACTCCTTTCCTTATATTTTTCTACCTTTGCCATACGGTATACATAAAGGTGTGCCAAATAATGGATCTTTGTCAATTTCGCAACTCAATGAAAATACGTCCTTGACCATTTGAGGTGTAATAACATCTTCCGGCTTGCCTTGTGCATAAATGTTTTTATCACAAATCGCTACAATATGATGGGCGTAACGACATGCCAAGTTTAGATCATGAAGGACCATCACAACCGTTCTATTTTCTATTTCATTTAACTCAAAAAGAAGATCTAAAATTTCGATTTGATGGGCTAAATCTAAATACGTCGTAGGCTCATCTAATAAAATTATGTCCGTTTTTTGAGCAAGTGTCATAGCAATCCAAGCACGCTGTCTTTGACCACCTGACAAGGAATCTACTGTCCTTTGTGCAAAGTCCTTCATGTTCGTTAATTCCAACACCCGATCTACTATCACTTCATCTTCATTAGACCATTGTTTTAACCAACTCTGATGGGGATATCTTCCTTGCTTTACTAGTTGCAATACCGTCAGACCTTCTGGTGCAAGAGGGGTCTGAGGAAGAATGGCCAGTTTTTTTGCGACTTCTTTAGTAGAGTATCTGCTCAATTGCTCTCCGTCTAAAACAATCCCGCCAGCTTGTGGTTTGATAAGACGTGCTAGGGATCGTAATAATGTAGATTTTCCACAGCCATTTGCCCCAACAAAAACCGTGATTTCTCCCTCAGGTATCGTCAACTGTAATTCCTCAATAATTTTTGTATCATTATAACCTAATGTTAAGGAATTCGCTTCTAACATAATTATTTTCTCTACTCCTTTCTATCGCATTAACTATTTCGATTTCTAAACAATAGATATATGAAAAATGGTGCCCCGATTGCCGCCGTAAATACCCCTGCTGGAATATCCAATGGCAAAAATGCAGTTCTAGCTACTAGATCAGCTAATACTACAATCATTCCACCAATCAATGCGGATACAGGGATTAACGCAGCAAACGAACGTCCGATCAGCATCCTGCCAATGTGTGGAGCGATTAATCCGACAAATTCTATACCGCCCGCAAATGCAGCAGCAGAACCCGCTAGCGCTACACTGATAAGTAAGAGTGTAAAGCGTCTGGATTGAACTTTTACCCCAAGACCGACTGCAATGTCATCCCCTAATTCTTTTGCACTGACAGAACGCGCTAGAATTCCTGTTAACGGAATAAATATGAGTATAAAAGGAAGCATCGAATATACATGGTCCCAATTAGAACCATATAAGCTTCCGGTTAACCAAAGATATGCTTTTGTTGTGACTGCTGTATCACTTAAGACAATCATCATCATGACAATTGCTTTCATCGCTGCTGCCACCCCAATGCCAATTAATACGAGACGAATGGGTGTGACGCCATTATTCCATGCCAATAGATAAATGGCAGATGCAACAAGTAACGCACCTAAAATTGCCGCCAATGGCATAAAAGTCGCGCTTATTGTTCCTAAGAAAACTACGATAAAAACAATTGCTCCGGCTGAAGCACCTGCCGTTATGCCGATGATGTCAGGTGATGCCAATGGATTTCTAATAATCGCCTGTAAAATAGCCCCCGCAACGCCTAATGCTGCACCTACCATAAAGGCAAGCAATACTCTAGGAAGTCTTAATTGGTTGAGTATAAAATCAGGCTCTACCACACCGATAAGATCCTTTACTATGGTCCAGGGGCTGATGAAACTACTCCCTATGGAAAGGCTTATGATAAGAATCGCTATAGATAAAAAGCTTAATATAATAATTGTGCCAATTGTTTGCGTATGGACTTGAAATGAAAAACTTTCTGATTTGTTTTTAAGCGTCATATGCTTACCCATTCTTCACCAACCCTTTCCGAGCAATGTAGATGAAAAATGGTGTTCCGATAAATGCAGTCATAACCCCAATGGGCATTTCCTGTGGAGCAATGATAAATCTTCCAGCCACATCCGCTAGAAGAAGCAAACTTGCGCCTATTAACGCACTCAAAATAATGATCCAACGATAATCAGGCCCTACAATTCCTTTCACTAAGTGAGGAACAATCAAGCCAATAAATCCAATAGAACCAGCTACTGCGACAGAACTTCCTGCTAATACGATTACAACAGCACCGATCATTACTTTCAGCAACACTGTTCGTTGGCCTAAGCTTTTAGCAACATCCTCACCCGACAGCAAAATGGTAACCGGTTTACCGAGGAATAACGCAATGAGTAAAGCGACCAGCATATATGGTAAAACGGGCATTATCATATCTAGACTTCTACCAGAAACGGAACCAGCCAACCAAAACAATATGCTTTGTATTCTCTGTTCATCAATAACGAGCAATCCTTGCGTAAATGAAATGAAAAGAGCAGAGATAGCAGCGCCAGCCAAAATAATTTTAATGGGAGACAATCCATCTTTCCCCAATGAACCGAGGAAGTAAACAGAAATACCTGCAATAGCTGCTCCTAAAAAAGCAATCCACATATACGACTGTAAGGAATCGACGGAAAAGAAGGTGGCTGAGAGAACGATAAAAAATAACGCACCTGCATTAACACCAAGAATATCCGGTGCGGCCAGTGGATTTCTAGTCATCGCCTGCATAAGTGCACCAGCAACAGCTAAATTGGCTCCTATAAAGGTTGCAATAATCGCCCTAGTCAATCTGGAGGTTGTAACAATAATGTGATCTGTATTCGTTGCATCAAAATGAATGAGTGCTTCTACAGTGGTGCGTAAAGGAATTGAATTTTGCCCTAATGAGATACTTAACATAAATGACAAACTGACAATTATAATAGAAACAATCAAAACAACTAGTTTAAAAGGTGTATGAGATGATAATTTTCTCATATAATACCTACTTTCTTTACTCTGATAAAGAGAGAAAGGGATGGGAGTTTCCCCACCCCTTTCTTTTTTATTTTTCTAATCCAAATCGATCATACATATCATCCAACATAAGATTTGCTGACTTGACTCCACCACCAAGATTCCAAACAATTTCATCGACCTCATACACATGGCCTGCTTTAACAGCGTCAAGATTCTTCCATAATGGATGACTTGTCCACTCTTCATAATTCTTTACTACCGCTGGATCATTTTTATCCATGAAGATATAAAACACATCCGCATTCATTTCCGTAATACTTTCTTTATCTGTTAATTTGATAATGTCTTGACCTTCATCTTTCATGTTTTTTGGTCCTTTAAATCCAAGTTCAGCTAAAATGGATCCTGCAAAACCTGTATAATAAATCCGCGAATGATCGGCTCTGAAATTTAATACAGAAACATGTTCCGGCGCCTTATCACCCAGTTTCTCCTTTAGTTTTTCTTTAAAATCAAGTACTCGATGATCCCAATCTTCTATAACTTCTTTTGCTTTATCTTCTTCATTTAACGCTCGCCCCATTAGATCCACTGTTTCTTTAAAAGCAAATACTGTTTCATGCGCTACAGTAGGCGCAATTGCTGAAAGTTGCTCATATACTTCTTCGTGACGAATTTTGGAAGCGATGATTAAGTCCGGTTTCAACTTCGAGATTTCCTCTAAGTTTGGCTGCGTTTCTTGTCCTACTATTTGTATACCATCTAAATCATCTTTCAAATATTGATACACAGGTTGTTCTGCCCATGACTCAACGATACCTACAGGCTTCACGCCAAGTGCAACTGCCGCATCATTCGCTCCTTGATAAAGTGTCACAATCCGCTTTGGCATTCCTTTAATTTCCGTAGTTCCCATCGCATGTGTGATGGTCCTGCTTTCTTCAGTAGCTGTTCCTGATGATTCCTTATCTCCCTTAACGGGTTTGGGTTCCGTATTAGAGTTCCCACACCCTGCTACCAATACAACTAGTGATAATAATGCTACAAATAAAAACAGTACTTTCTTGCTAACCCAATTTGAAACCAAATCTAACCACTTCTTTCTTTATGTATTAAGCTCTTCACCGATAATGAAAATCATTATCATTTAGAAACTGTATTTTACATTATAGCTTCCCTTTCTTTATATTGCTAGTCTTTTTTAGATTTTTTAGCAATATTATTTAAAATTCAATATAGAAAAAGAGCATCCAACTGGATACTCTACAAAATAATTTCAGAACCTACTACCCAATTACTTAACTTTCAAATAAAAGTACCTATGCTTGAAACCAACATGAATGTTTAAACAATCATGTTGGTTTCAAGCACAGGTACCATTTTTCAAAACGTAGCATCAGACAGTATCTCTACATAATTAAGATTTCTTATAGACCTGGCACTCAATACATTTACTTAAAATTTTTAGCTGGTCCTATTTCCTGGGTATATGCATCATATAAAAAGCTGTCTTCACTTTCATGAGCCCACACACTGTATCGCACTTCTTCTCCATTTTCAAAGAGGACCGTCGCGATATACTCTCCCGGCTGTTCGATCATAATATAGGTGAAATTGTATTGATTTCTTACAATCATTACGTCATCAGAGATTTTCTCTCCGTCTTTCCTGGCGAGGGCTACATTTTTTACGGGCTTATATTTCGTATTGAGCGCTACCTCTGCCGGGAGGGAATCATCCGTCTTTTCTAACGTCAAACGTAGTTCGCTGCCCTCTTTTTTCACATGAACATAATACTTTTGATACTTCATATTAAATTCTGCGTCTCTTCCCCAAATGACAACTCCTCCTGTTCCTTCTTTGACGGGAAATAATTGAACTTGGCTTAGCGTGTCGTTTTTCCCTTTCACTTGTACTGCACGAAATACGCTCGGATTCACTTGATCATCGATAACCGCTTCGATCGTACCCCATCCAAAGTCGCCCGCTTTTACTGTCACAGCATTCCTCATCATTACCTGCTCCGCCGCCACAAGCATTTTTGAAGCTTGCCCTCTCGTAATCGACGCGTTCGGGCTGAATGTTGTAAGAGAGGTACCTGAAGTAATGCCGAGTTTGTAAATAACGAGTACGTCATTTGTAATGCCGACTTCTCCTTTAAATGGGTTTTTCACATTCACATCACAAGGTAAATCGAATGCTTTCACAAGAATCGCAGCCATATTTTTACGCTTAATCGGCTCATCCGGTTTATAACTACCGTCTGGATACCCACCAATAATTCCTTCTTCCGCCATTTTCGTAATCGCTTTATAAAAACCATAAGATGTTGATACATCTTTAAACTTTTTGCCATTTACATTCGATGTATCCAGACCGATCATCTTCGCGATAATCGCTGCAGCTTGTCCTCGCGTAATCGAATTCCCCGGTTTGAACGTATCGTCAGGATAACCTCCTATGATGTTACGTGCAGCCAACTCATTCACCGCATCCGCAAAATGCTTGGACGGCGGCACATCAGAAAACACTTGCTTATTGGCTGCAGCCGCTGACACCGGTAAACTGCAAGCTAGTAACAATGCAGCAACTACTGCAAATAACTTCTTCATTTCTTCCATCCTCTCTATACAGCCCCATTTTCTAAGCAGCGTTTAGACGGAGAATTACTAAAATAGTTTCAACATAAAAGGGGAAGTTTTATTAAATGTACCTATCAAACTTTCATGATGGTTTTAACATTCACGTTGCTTTCTCACACAGGTACCTTATCGATCTATATCTTCCACCGGTCACACTGTGCATACTTCTAAATGTTTTTTGTCTTCACTATGAATGTATATCAAATAGAATCATATGTAGCGCTGCTATTACTGATATACTTATAGTAACGATTGTTAAGGTTATACTACTTATTCGTACAAGTGAGGGATGATAGTGAGAAAAGCTTGGAAGTTAGCAGACTTTAGTAAATTGAGTGGTATGGAGATTCCACTATATATCTTGATGTTTTTTGCCATTCCAATAAGCTTGACCTTTCATAGCAAATTACCGATTTTATTTATTTTCTATATAGTATTTGCGATAGCCTTGTTTTTAACCATATGGTATCGCAAACATAAAAAGAAAAGTACTTATCCAAAATATTACGGGATATCACTCTCGTTCTTTCTAACAGCCTCCATTGCCGCTTTTTATTCTTTACTTACTCCGAATGTAAACGCAGCTGGATACGGCTATGTGATAGGTTTCTTTGCTTATCTGTCTGCGGTATATATTTTACTAATATACCTTTCAAACTTCCTATACTTCCTTGTACTTAAGCGAGTGTTTCCTTCAGAAAAAGCACACAGTGAAGATGAAGTCGAGGAATTGAGCTTGAAAGAACTCTCAAAAACTATGGACTTGGATAGACAAAAACAGTATTTGAATATCACCATTGTGAACAGCTTATTATCTGTCATCCTCATAGCATATTTCACTTTATTGGGTATGAAGAAGTGGATGTCCAAAGCAGAGTTTGAAGAATCAAAGGCCTTAAAAAGTTTATATACTTGGCTAGAAAACCAAGATTCCATCACCTTATTTAATGGAGTCAGTTTATTATCAGTAGTTATCACGATCTATGCACTAACATTTTCTGCTCAAATTAAAATTTTTGATGAAGCTAAGAAAGAGTATACGAAGGAATCAAAACAGGACGGCACGTAAAGGTACCAGGTCCTCACACAACTCCAGTCCAATTCAGAATTGTTTACGATTTGTGTGGGGACCTGGTACTTTCTTTAACCTTCAACTAGATATAATACTCTTTTCTTCTTAAACCACGCGAAAATAATCGCACCAATCAATACGAATCCAAGATAACCCATTACCGGATAAACAGTGCCCACGAGTGTTACGAAACCGATGAAGCTTGCGGCATACGCTACTAAACCAAATAGGATAATGCTCCCTTTAAAGCGCGCTGTGTCAGGTTTGACAAAGCGTACGGTGAATGCGTACAACATGCCTACTGCAGTATTATAAATCATTCCCAATAAAATAATGGACATGAGTGCACCAACTACCGGGCTTATATTATTCGCCAAGAACAGCATCGGCATCGGTACCGCGGCGATTTCTTTCAACTGTGTCAACATCGATATATTGATGAGAAGAAGGAGAAGACCCAGACCCAGACCTCCGATAATTCCACCCCACGCGGCAACTTTTTCGTCCTTGACTGTTCCTCCCATGACTGTAAGCATCGCAACACCAGCCGCGATATTATAGGAAACATACAAGAGTCCACCTACTAGCCAATGTGGGGCCCCTTGGTTTGTACCGGTAACCGCCGCTTGAATTTCAGCGGCCGAGAAATCATAGTTGATAACTGAATACACCGTGATTACCATAACGAGCAAGAGTAAAAATGGTGTGAATGCCCCAATGAGCGTGATGACTCTTTGAACACTTAACGTCACTGTCGCGATGGTTAAAATAGCCATTATAATACTTCCGATATATCCGGGAATATGTAATTGCTGTTCGAATATTGCACCGGCACCTGAAAACATGACGACGGTGACACCGAATAGGAAAAATGTGATAACGAAATCCACAACAATACCTAAATAACGTCCACAAATATGGTAAATGACATTCTGATGGGACGTGGTTTGCAAACGGCTACCTAATTGGGTTAAATTCATGCCGATGAATGCAAATAATACTGCTGCGACAAGAGTTCCAACTATGCCTATTGTGCCAAAACTAGTGAAAAACTGCAGAATTTCTTGTCCAGATGCAAATCCTGCGCCGACGATCACACCGATGAAAGCTGCACCGATTTGAAAACTCTTTTTCATCCCTCTTCCTCGCCTTCTAGTATAAGTTTTTAGGTTCTATGTAAATTAATTTTTCAGATTATAGAAAGCCTAGTGGGTGAACATGGTCGCCCACTTGACTCATTATGCATTATAATTCATTTCTTTCACCGTGAATTTATTCATTGCTTCAAGATTCGGTTCATATCCAATGCCATATGAAGTGGGTACTGTAATATACCCATTTTCCACAACGACTTCTGGTGTAATGATATCTTCCTCCCAATAGCGGGATGATCCTGCTGTGTCACCTGGCAGAATGAAATTGGGCAGTGTCGTAAGCGCTACGTTATGTGCGCGTCCAATTCCTGACTCAAGCATGCCTCCACACCAAACGGGAATACCGTGTCCCATGCAGTAATCATGGATTTTCTTCGCTTCAGTCAATCCCCCGACACGACCAATTTTAATATTGATGATTTTACAGCTCCCAAGCTCCAACGCTTTTCGTGTATCTTCAAGAGAGTGGATACTCTCATCCAAACAAATGGGAGTTTGGATTTCTTTTTGCAAAGTGGCATGGTCGATGATATCGTCCGAAGCAAGCGGTTGCTCGATCATCGTTAAATTAAATTCATCCAACTGTTTAAGCAGTTCCACATCTTCAAGTGTATAGGCCGAGTTGGCATCCGCCATTAGCGGTACGTTAGGGAAGTTTGTGCGAAGTTCACGTATCACGTCAACGTCATATCCTGGTTTGATCTTTACTTTGATACGTTTATAGCCTTCCTCAACAAAACCGCGGACTGTCTCTACTAATTTAGCTATATCTTCATGAATCCCAATACTAATTCCGACCTCTATTTTCTCCATTTCTCCACCTAACGCCTGTGCTAATGTCATTTTGTTACGCTTTGCATAAAGATCCCAAACCGCTCCCTCTACAGTGGATTTCGCCATATTATTTTTACGAATTGCTTTGAAAAGTGAACTCACTTCATCTGGGTGATTGATTTCCCTCCCAATCACTAAAGGGATTAAAAAGTCCTCCAACATATGTAGATTAGTTTCGATTGTTTCTTCACTGTACCAAGGTGAATGGAATGCGACTGACTCCCCCCATCCCGTGTTTCCATACTCATCTATCGCTTCAAGCAATAAAAAATCTTTCTCTTGAAACGTACCAAAGCTTGTAGTGAAAGGGTTTTTCATCATCATTTTCATTTTTCGGATATTAATCTCTTTTATAATCATTCGAATTCTCCTCATGTTTTATATGTAGTGGAATCATTGTTCTTTTTATGAATTGATAGTAATGAACGTCCGTGTCGGATTTCTTCAACCCTACTAGCGCATAACCTGCGCCAAATAGTGATTGAAAGACAGCTCGGATTTTCATTCGCCAATCCAATGCAAGTTCAGGCTCATCCTTTTTAATGAATTGAATGTTTTTCGGTATCGGTACTTCCATGCCCTCGCTACTTGAAGAGATTTCCTCTAGATTTACTTCCATCATCGGATTGCCTTTTTCAGATTGTCCGACATCAAACGGTCGGTCGTAGTTGGCTAGTTGGGGTGTCCACCCATCTTCCACCCGTTCACTAGAAATCCACCACTCGACCTGAAGCCGGTCTGATGGTAATCCTTTATTCAAACCATCTTCCATTTCGCCATAGCAATTTTCCAGATATGTAGTGCTGATACCGTGCAGCTTCGTCAGGTTTAAATAGGCATTACGGCTTTCCAACGGATCAAATGTCCACGTCATTAAGTCATAGCCGATTTCTTTGGCCAGTTTACGCTGCTCATCCTTTAGCATCTTGCCAATCCCTAATAATTGATAATTCGGATGGACGCCAAGCATATGCGAACATAAATACGTTTTCCCATTTGCAAACCCCGGAAAACTATATGAAAATCCAACAATCTCCTGTTGATCGAAAGCACCAATCACTAACCCACCATTTTTTGACGCCGTATAGGTTTGATGTGTTGGAACAGTATTCTCTCCCCAAATTTGTTTTTCAAGTCCTTGAACCATTCGCATGTCTTCGTTCGATTCTAATTTGCGAATCGATAAATTAGTCTTCATAAACTCACGTCCTTTGTTCTAGCTGCTCAAATGTGCGGTTCACTGCTCGGGCGAGTATTTCGATTCCCGTCAGTATACTGTCATGATTGAACGTCATATTCGGATGATGAAGTCCCGGCGATAGATCACACCCAAGTCCAAGCATCGTCGCTTTGATGGCCGGTCGTTTCAGTGTGTAATAATGAAAATCTTCTCCACCCGGCGTGACTATAGAAGGCACGAGAGACTGCTCTCCCACTGTTTCCTTAATTGCTTGTGCCATTATTTCTACTGCGGTTTCATCCACCTGTGCAGCGGCTATTTCTGATTTGATTTCAAAATCGATCTGCACTTCAAACATCTCAGCAACAGTAGAAATCTTTTGTTCCACTTGACTCATTAGCTTCTCCATGACCTCATTTGTTTGGGCTCGAATGTCTAAGCTGAACACCGCGTTACCGGGAATAATGTTTGCCGATTCCCCACCCGCTTGAAACATCGTCATTTTTGCGGAATGCGGAACCATTGGATTGACGTGAATAGCATGGATTGCCTGAACGGGTTGCGCCATTACTTCAATCGCATTTTGACCAAGATGTGGCCTCGCACCATGTGTATCCGTTCCTGTAATCGATCCCGTTACCATTTTTGCAGAACCGTGCAAAATAGCGGGCGTCGAATAGCCATCCCCGAGTTCTTGAATAGGACGAAGATGCACACCATACAAATAATCTACATCGTCCACAACGCCTTTTTCCACAAATGATAATGCACCGGTTCCTTTTTCCTCGGCAGGTTGGAAAATCACTTTTAAACGACCCACTTTTGGAATCCCAAGTCTCTTCAGAACGAGTAACGTCCCAACCGCCATCGTCATATGTGCGTCATGTCCACATGAATGATTGGCTTGATACACCCCGTCGACTTCTTGCCATAATGCATCAATGTCCGAACGAAGCGCAACGCAATGCTTGCCAGTACCGACCGTCACAACTAGCCCCGTCGAATCCTCAAATGTCGTCACTTGGAACCCTTCATTCTCTAGTAACTGCTGTAAATACTTCGTCGTCTCTACTTCCTGCCAACTGATTTCGGGATGTTCATGCAAATGAGTAAACACCTCTTCAATCAATGGTTGCACTTCTTTCAACGCTGCTTCCATCTTCAATCCACCCCTTCCACGAATAAAAAATCACTCGCTATTGATTGATAGGAATTTTGCCTTTTCTCAAAACTGTCTTTTTCCTTCACCGATAAACCAGCCACAATCGCATTCATGAATGAAAACAAAGAAGCAGTTGCGTCGAGTGTCGACTTATTTGGTGAATAAATTGGAAATAATATATGACTATATGTATGGATCGGAGCTAGTGTCGAATCTGTAATCCCAATAATAAATGCATCCTGTTCATGCGCCAATCGTGCAATTTGAATCGTTTCTTTTAAATAACGATGAAACGAGATGACAATCACTACGGAGTTGCAATTCATTTGACTCAACGTTTGAATGACATCTTCCGTTTCGGGCCGCAACAACTGCACGTTACTTCTCACTAAACCGATTGTATAGGAAAGCCAATTAGCCGCTGTATAGGACGATCGAAGGCCAAGTACATAGACAGTTTCGGCGTTCGAAAGGCGTTCAATCGCCTCTTCATAGTCAGCCTCCTGAATCTGTTTCATCGTCTCCGTAATGGTTACACGATCCTTCTCCATAACTTGCTCGAAGAAATGCGGTTTTTGTTCGAGCACAAGCTTAGATTGCTGATAGGTCGTCAAGCTGCTTTGTTGAAACAACAATTTCTCTCGAATTTCCTTTTGTAATTCTGCATAACCGGAAAATCCCAAACTATGACTGAAGCGGATAACCGTCGTTTCACTGACATCAATCTTTGCCCCGATTTCTTGCGCTGAAGACATCGCAACGATTTTTGGGTAATCGATAACATACTGCCCTACTTTCTTTTGGCTTTTCGATAGAGTATTGTAGCGTTCTTGGATAAGCTCTTTAAGTTTCAATCACTTTCTCTCCTTTTGAAGCCGAGACATCTTTAATATCGCAAATGAAGTTTATACTTCATTTTTATCATTTACTAACTTACCATATGTATTGACAGAATACAATGCATAATCTGAATTATGAGCAGGAGCTATTTGATGATGTTACGCATGGCCACACGCCCAATCTGTTCGGTGATATGTACACGAATTTTGCGGCAGCAATAAACAATCGGCACGATTATAAATAGCCCCCTACGAATGCGTAGAGGGCATGTTGTAAAGCTTATTCATTACTTACCGATTTGGGCGTTTAAGTAATCCATTATCGTTCGGGACTAACAGGAGCGTGATTTTCAGTTTTCCACCAACTGACTCCATACCTCTTACTAGGTTTGCGCTTACGTTAAATACTTCTAGATTGCGCTCTACCATCTGTTAACAAGTAGTCTTGAATTATTTAAAGACTACGATTCGCAATCTGTCTTAATTCTAAAAATGCATCTATCAAATGATTGGTTAACTTCTGCGCATGATCTGCTTCATCAGCACTGGAGGAGATATTAATAGAAATCGTTTGATCTAATAAAATATAAGCGAGTCCAAAACCGCCTTCAACGACTGGGCCGAATATCCGATACTTTACATTGTCATAAGCCATACCACTTGTCGAAATAAAATCATGACGCAGTGTCAAATAGCCAGGATCGCTAAAGAGTGCTGGTGTATCCGTCATACCGATGTCTACCCCGTGTAACTTATACATTTGCTCCAGACCGTACATATGTCTTTCAACACCGAATCCTTTACGGCACGTTATGATTCGATTTGTATGAGCCGCGCTCGCCTTTTGCATTAAGGCATACAACACTTCATTACTCTCTGCACCGTTTTCTAGCGCTTTCACCAAGTTCAGCTTCTCCATACTGGTCGCTCTCGCACATTCTGTTCTTCCCTCATAAAATGCACGGACTGAAACAGGTTCATACACACTTCTACATACGCCAAACGTTCTGTACTGTGCAATTTGTAAGGCCATATGAAAAAAAGCGTCCGGACTAATATTCATTTTTTTGATTTCATCTGAACCAAAGCCGTTGAAGGTTCTCGTTTTAATAAAAAACTCTTTTTTAACATTCGCATGATCTTTTTCGAATCTCATTAACGACTTCTCAATCTCCGCAGATAATTCCCATTGCTGTTTTTCCATTCGAGTGGGTTCAGTCGTATAGATGGTTTCAGGCTCTTCACTTTCCAGGCCTTCATTTACATAGCTTATGACGGCAAATATCGTCGTACCATCAACCGAAGAATGCTCGATGCTATAACCCAATTCACCTTTTTTAGTGAGGATGACTTGGATGGTTTTATCAAAGAATTTGTTCGTTCCATTTAACATTAAGTTCTCAATCGCTTCTTCGGAATTACTACTTTCTTCATCCATAGAAATGACAATTAGCGAATCCGCTATCGTTTGTAGAGTATCCGCATTCACTTTAGATACGGTGAGTTGATCATATATCTTCGCAGCTTCGTCTCTTTTCGCAGTTGTAAAAATTCCTACGTTAGCGCCTTCACTTTGCTCTTCTTGAAAGGCTCTTTCAATAGCATTTGCGATTTCACTGCTTTGATAAATTTCACCTTCACTATTGGTTACGTTCACTTTATAAACATTTCTTTTATATAAAATCATGACATAGTTATTTCTTTTCTCGAATGCCGCTAGTCTAAATTCATCTCTTTCTACTCTCGGAATACGAATGGACTTAAAAAATTTCTTATATTGACTCATATCTTGGGGCACACCATTTTGTATGACGGGCGCCACCTCGCCATCAATTATTAAATGATATAATTCCGTGACTAAACGGCTAACCCTTCCGGTAAGTTCCGCACGCGTATATCGATTTTCATGCTTTTTATTATCTAATAAAATATTGAAATGCATGCCCGTTGGCAAAGGGTCGCGGAAATTTAAATACATATCATCCCATAAAGGCTTTAGCCAACTACCTTCCATTTTGGCATCCCATTCGCATAATTTTTTTTGAAGTTTTTCTGCATCTCCATCCATTTTGAAGAAATGGTTAACTACCTTCGTAGTTTCTTTAAATTGTTCATCGTTTACAAGAGGTTCAACCCATTCAAGAAGTTTCTCCTTTGTACTCGTTACTGGCGGTATGGGTAAAGATGGTAATTTATTTTCGTAAGCAAATGTCTTTTTTATAATAATTAGTCCCTTCATGATTCATTTCCAAGCGATTATCATTTTTCACGCTAAAAAGAAGATCGGATTTCCAATCTTCTTTTTAAGCCATTTATTTGTTGTGGTTTTTGCATTCAATAAAATCATTAGATCGAAATCAAATTTCAATCGCGATATGTATGGATAATAAGTGTAACCAGTTGGTTTGGCAACTTCAAATAGTATACCATTTTTCTGTTCACGGTGAAACCTTGAACAAAGCTTCACAAAAGGTACCAGGTCCACACACAACTCTAGTTCAATTCAGAATTGTTTCTAAATTGTGTGGGGACCTGGTACCTACTCAACCCGAAACCAGCTCCGTCCCCACTTTTCAATCTCCTCCCAAAACTCTTTTTTCTTCTCTTTCTTTTCTCTTTCTTCCTTTGTCATTTTCTTCTGCTTCTTCAGCTCTTTTATTTCTTCATCAATTAACGACAAATCAAATTTCTTCGCAGTCAATTCGCTGGATGATTTTGAAACAACCTGCGCAAAAATGGGCGGTGCGGTAACGCTACTCGTGGAGGTTAAATAATGGTCGGCGTCTGTTTGATCATATCCGAGCCAGACCGCACCGACAATATCCGGTGTATAGCCAACGAACCAATGATCTTTTGAACCGTCCACTCCTTCAAACGGGAGCTGTGTGGTGCCCGTCTTCCCCGCCACGTCCATATCGGAAATTTGTGCTTTTTTCGCAGTACCTTCCGCAACAGCCCCTTGCAGCATATAGGTCATTTGCTGGGCAACTTCCGCATCTGTCACCTGCACAGACTCTCCCCGCCACTTCCCGAGCACTTTTCCTTCCGAATCTTTAATTTCTGTGATCGCATGAGCTTCCTCCATCACACCATCATTCGCAAACGCAGAAAACGCTTGTGCCATCCGCAAAGGAGAAGTGCCTTTGACCAGTCCTCCCAAGGCTAATCCAAGTGCACGGTCATTTTTTTCTAATGGAATTCCAAACCGTTCAACAGCACGAACTCCATTTTTGATGCCGATCTGATCTAACAGCCAAACGGGAGGGATGTTATACGATTGTGCGAGTGCATCGTACATGGTCACGTTCCCTCTATATTTCTGATCAAAGTTTTTCGGAGAATACCCATCCATATCGATAGGTTCATCCACAAGCAAATCCGACATATGGTACCCTTGCTCAAGTGCCGGAGTATAGACGGCAAGCGGCTTTAACGCAGATCCAGGTTGCCGGATGAGGTCAGTCGCATTATTGAAGCTTCCATGCGTATATTCTCCTCTACCACCGACTAACGCCAGGATCCCGCCTGTTTTAGGGTTCAAGAAAACAGAGGCACTCTGCAAAAGTTGATCCGGAGTGCTCTTCGGAAAATATCTATCATCCCCATACACTTCTTCCAGCGCATTCTGGACCGTCGGATTGATTTCTGTCGTAATATGCAAACCGCCGGATAGCACTTCATTTCTCGTTAAATCGTACATATTGACCGCCTCGTCCACTACACGGTCGATATAATAGGGATATTTCGCTTTATAATCTGGCACTGTCGAATCAGCCAGTTCTATTTTCTGTCCTATCGCTTCATCGTATTCTTGCTGACTACTATACTGTTCACGTAGCATCAACGACAACACCACATTGCGCCGTTTCACCGACTTTTCCATATTTTTTGTTGGCGCTAAATGCGACGGTGCTTTAATGATGCCTGCGATTGTCGCAGATTCGCTTAACGTCAATTCGCTGACATCCTTACCGAAATAGGTCTGCGCCGCACGTTGAACACCCCACGCCCCGTCGCCGAAATAGATTTGGTTAAGATAACGTTCCATGATCTCCTCTTTCGAATACACTCGTTCAATCTTCTTTGCGAGGATCAGTTCTTTAAATTTACGCGAGTACGTACGCTCCTGCGTCAAAAACGCATTTTTAGCAAGTTGCTGCGTAATCGTACTGCCCCCTGCCACGATTTTGCCTTTGAACGCGTTCTCGAGTAAGGCGCGTCCCATTCTTAAATAATTAATGCCGTGATGCTTGTAGAATCGTTGATCTTCCACGGAAATGACAGCTTCGATCAGCGTATTCGGAATCTGGTCGATCGATACACCTTCAATATTCGAATTCGAAACCTTACTGATGATTTCTCCGTTCGGATCGTAAATAACCGTCGATCTGGGTGCGGGTCCTTCAAGTTTACTTACATCGCTGAATGTGATGAAGACATTCAGTACAAGTAGTGTGCAAAGAACGGCAAGCAGTACACTGATGGATACGAAACGAATGATCTTCTTCTTCAGGCTAATTTTCTTTATTGGCGTTTTTTTACGCTGTTGTTCTTTATATTCGGATCTTTTCATATAGGATTCACCTGCTTTATTGCTGAGGATTTTTATTGGTAGTATACAGCATAGTATAGACGATGGAGGTGTTTGAAGGTTGCGGATTTTGTCTTTTGGGGGATTTTGGTAGGAGTGTGCGTAAAAAAGATAGTGCTCAGAAGTTGGTCTTCTTGATAATATCTTAATAAAAATACCTGTGCACGAAACTTTCATGATTGTTTACACATTCACGGTTGTTTCGAACACAGGTACCTTCACTTAAAATCAGTAATATCCATTGCACCGATCGTGCCCGTTACATATCGGGATTTATGTCAAAAATAGAGCGTACAGACACATTCACTATGCCATACATTTCTTTTACATGGATCGTTCTCCCTCTATCCATGCCTGACGTCGCGTCACCCGGCTGGCCAATCATCCAATAGACGTCATTTTCAAATTCCATATCAATTGTGCCTACGCTTTTCGCTGTAATATGGAATATGCCCGTACCCGGCTCCCGCTCAACCCTTGCAATAGCTTCAGCGTTTTCAGTGAGTATCGTGTGCTTCCCTATATTATTCGCGGCTTTTTTGTCATAGGTATAATATCCATCGTACGACGACGCTACATCATAAGTAAGCGAAGGCTGTTCTTGCAACACCTCAGTGTCATAATAAAATGACCCATCTTTCGGTATCTTTGCCTCAATTGCGAACCGTACATCTTTTCCATTCGCAAAACGCACAGTCGCAATGTAGTCACCTGGCTTGTCGATCACAATATACTTGCGAGTAGGGTATTGGTACGTCCCGAATGTAGCATCACCGGACACCAATGCACCGCCCACTGTATAAATGCTGACACTAGTAATCTTTTCTGCTGTAGGCATGTCGAAGATCGCGGCAGTCGGCAAATAATCATTCGTTTTCTCAAGCGTCAGCCGCAATTCTCCATTCACTTTTTTCACTTGTACGTAATACTTTATAATTTCTTGCTGCGAGCCTTTCCATCCGTGTAAAGCGAGAGTGCCCTTTCCTTCATTCAGCGGAATCAATTGAACCCGCCCGTCTGTTGATGGGTCTTTTCCATACGTGTAGATTGCTTGAAACAACTCATTTTTATTACCAAGATCTTGATAGATGCCGCCCGATTCTGAACGAACACTTATCCTATCGAACCCTAGTTCATCCGCCCGCACCGTAACCATCGCCGGCTTCGATTTCTCGGTTTTCGTCAATAATACAGCTGCTTGACTGCGCGTAATCTGCGCATTGATGCTGAATCTATCAGGAGACGTACCTGAAGTAATTCCAAGACGGTACAGGATGAGTACATTCGTACCATGCGATTGATATTCCACTACATCCTTGAACGGATTTTTCGTCTCATAGAAATAATATCGCGGCAAATCGAATGCTTTCACGATAATCGAAGCAAACTGCCCCCGTTTCACCGGATCATTTGGACCGTAACGGCCGTCTTGATAGCCACCAATCACATTCGCTTCAGCCAGCGCTGCAATCGCAGGGTAATGGCCATTTTTCGTTGAGACATCTGTAAACTCAGGATTTTTGACGTTCGCCGTATCCAATTTTAGCATCTTCGCAATAATGGAAGCGGCCTGTCCTCTCGTAATCGGATTCCCCGGCTTGAACGTACCATCCGGATAACCGCCAATAATATCGCGTGCCGCCAAGTCGTTCACCGCTTTCGCGTATGGCTGCTTCGACGAGACATCCTTGAACGGCTGACTGCTTGCCGCTCCCGCCGATAAAGGCAGACCACAAGCCAACACGATTGCACTCAGTAACGCCATCATCATCTTTTTCATTTCACATCTTCCTTCCCCTCTATGTAACACCGTACAGACGCAGGAATCCGGAAATAGTTTCAAAGATTTTATTGTCGTTTTGATAAAGGAACTTGTGTATAAAACCTTCACGTTTGTTTCACGTACAGGTGTAACGCGTGTTTCTCAACCACACACCGCTTCCTTCTTCTCTTTTCAATTAAAACAAGGGATATCACACAAGAGTTCCCCCTCATGCGATATCCCTTATATTCTCCTTCACTGCCCATTCTTCTATATCATCAATAATTAAGTTCATAAATTTGTGAAGCGGAAACATGAATCAAACCATTCAGATCACGGACCTTTATTTCCATCCCAGTGATCATACCTGACACCCCATCGCCCACTTGACCCGTAAAATAAACGGGATTTTCAAACTTCACTTCAACTATGCCGGCTTTCTTAGCTGTAACATGAAAAATATTCGTTCCGGGATCTCTTGTAATCTTTGCAATGTTTTCTGCATTTTTCGTAACGATAGTGTGCTTCCCGATATTCCGTGCTGCTTCCTTATCATAATACCCATTCTTTTCAAACAGCTCTTCCACGTTGAATGTATAAGACGGCCGCTCTCTCAGCACGTCCATGTCGTAATGAAAATAAGCATGCTCCGGCTCTTTCACATGAATCGCATAGCGGATTTCTTCACCGCTCCCCAATTGAGCAACGGCATAATAGTTGCCCGGCTGGCGAATCGTTATACAAGTCTTTTGATCCTCTTTGCATATATGGAGAGCTGCGTCACCCTCTAGCAATTTACCCGTTGCTGAATACAGTCTGACTTTCTTGATTTTCTCAGCTTTAGACAATTCCAGCGGTGCCCCTGTCGGCAAGTAATCATCTGTTTGCTCAATCGATAGTTTCAGTCCGTCAACTGTTTTTTTTACATGTACATAATATTTCCGGTAGATCTCCTCATCTTCATTCATCGGCGAGTCTCCGTTATATCCGCTGACATTCAGTGTCGCAGTTCCTTCTTTCAGTGCTATAAGTTGCAGTCTACCCGGTCCATACGCTGTGTCGCGAGCGACAATCGACTCGTACACGTCCTGATCCTCTTTCCAAATCACTGAATATATTCCGTCCATCCCAAGCTCTTCCGGTTTAAATGAAACCATCGCAGGTTTTTCATCTTCTGTTGCATTCATCATCTTAGCTGCTTGTCCCCTCGTCACCGGCTGATTCACACCAAAACGGTCCGGCGAAATGCCGCCCGCAATTCCAAACTGGTGAAGTATCAAAATGCTGGCACTGTGAGACTGGTTGCCCGCGACGTCTTTAAAAGGATTTTTCATTCCGTAGAAATCATAACGCGGCAAATCGAATGCTTTTACAAGAATAGAAGCGAGCTGACCCCGTTTCACTGGATCATTCGGACCAAACCGGCCATCTTCATAACCGCCAATGACATTTGCCTGCGCCAGTGCGGCAATTGCCTGATAAGAACCGTTTGTTTTTGCCACATCCTTGAAATGCGGATCTTTCACGTTTGAAGTGTCTATACCTGTCAGTTTCACAATAATTGCAGCAGCCTGTCCGCGTGTCACTGGATTGCCGGGCTTAAATGTTCCATCTGGATAGCCGCCAATGACATGCCGTTCCGCTAGTTCATTCACCGCTTGTGCAAAATGCTTGCTCGCAGCTACATCAGAAAATATTTGTTCTCCTGCGGCACTACCAGCAACCGGAGAACTGCACGCCAGCACCAATGCGCCAAACATCGTTATAATTTTCTTCTTCAAATTTTCTAACCTCCCCATCATGGATCTGTATGTCGATTTGTCGTACAGACGGAGAAATCAGGTAAAAGTTTCAATTTTTTCGGAGGTCTTTTAAAAAAAACTAAAAGGTACCTGTGCAAGAAACTTTCATGATGGTTTACACATTCATATTTGTTTCTCACACAGGTACCTAATTTTAAAATGAACGTCTAGTTACATTTTTGAATAGACGTCCTTCATTTTATTTTCGAATTCAATATACTTCGTTTCATACCCTTCAAGATGTTCGCCGCTTGTCTCAAACATCTCAACTACTTCTGCTGCGGCCGTCTTTAGTTCTTCGAAGTCTTCAGTCATGCCAAGTTCTTCAATTTCTTTGTGGAAATATCCGATATACGTAATTGTCGAATTAGCAAGAAATTGTTCAGCATGCGCAAATTTCTCTCGATAGTCAGATCCCTCTTTCATGCTATTTACGGAGTCTTCAACGAAATTTTTTACGCTTGAATATTCCGAGAAGAATGCTTCTTCAAGGTCGTCGGTTTCTTCATTGAATTCGTTGACCATTGGTGGACGTTCCATTACTTCGACTTTTGACTCATTGTCTTGTGCCGGCTCGACATTTTGCACTGGTGAATCGACTTGCTTCGTTTCTTCGTCATCCGTTCCACAACTCGCTAACAATAGCCCAAGGATAACAAACGAACCCAATGCACTATTCATCTTTTTCAATTCAAACTCCCCTTCCATTTTTACTTTATCCTAACATATTTCTGGAAATTAAAAATACCTGCGCGTGAAACTCTCATGATTGTTTACACATTCACGGTTGTTTCCCACACAGGCATCTTATTTTAATAGAATCTGGTATTCCGAATTTATTGAAGAAACGGCGCCATTAATACTTTTCCTGTTCCGCGGTAGACATTTACCAATCCTTCGCCTGAAGCCGCCGAACCCATAAGTGTTTTTCCAGAGCGCTCGACAGTAAATTCTAAACCGCCTGACCAAGCAATCGCCATATTCCCATCGATTTTCAACTCATCATTTTCTAACTCGATTTCTATAAGTTCCTCTCTCGATACGGAAGATTCCAGTGCAATCGTTCCTTGCCCGGAAAGTCCAAGATTGAAAAGACCTTCCCCACCGAGTGCAGCAGAAGAAAGATTTGAGCGCATCACAGCCTTATGTTTTAATCCTGAATCACAAGCTAAAAAGAGTCCGTCTTCAATGACGAGTGACTGATCCCACTCGTCAACATCCAGTAGCAAAATATGCTTGTACGTTGGTTCTAAAACAAGTGTACCGGTTCCCGTGTACTCAGGTTTGATGGCCGATTCTTTGGTCACTTTGCCCCTAATCGCTTTTCCAATAAAGTCTCCTACTCCCTTAAGTCCAGTCGTCGCTCTCACATCTCCGGCCATCCATTGCATGGCTCCTGCCTGAATCGTAATGTTTGACTGACTGACATCGCAAACTAGCTGTCTTCTTCTTACATTCATTTCAGAAGCATAATATGCCGATTGGGCCGTAGCATGATTGATACTTAGTTCTCTTTGAAACTCTACTACTTTAAAAGGGCCTAGCTCCTCCCTGACTTTTACATTCTCGTTGTCTTCAAAATTTTTGATCGTAAACAGAATAATCGCCCGCTTTCTGATTTTCTAATTTGTTTGCAAGGTTATGTTAATTATAACATGATTAAGAGTAGTAAAATTCTCGCAAATGGTACCAGGTCCTCACACAACTCTAGTTCAATTCAGAATTGTTTCTAAATTGCGTTGGGACCTGGCACCCAATCAGCCAGCATTATTTATCTAAATTAGCGATTGCGTAATCAGCTTCTGCTTGTGTGAATTTCTCACCGTACGTAGAAGTCAGCTGGTCTCTAACCGCTTCCGGTGACATGCTCATAGTATCCTGATACGTTTTTGCCTTCTCTAACGCATTTTTATTAAAATCAGCTTGCAAATTATCGATTGCATACTGTGCTTCTTCCGCTGTAAACTTCTCACCGTTTTCAGAGACAAGTTGTTCAAGTATTCCTTGCTTTGACATATGCATAGTTTCCGAATACGTTTCGGCTTTTTTCAGTGCATTTGCTTTCCAATCAAATTCAAGATTATTCATTGCATACTCAGCAGCTTCAGCAGAGTATTTTTCACCATACTCTGAAGTCAATTGTTCAGAAATAGCCTTTTTAGACATGTTCATTGTTTTTGCATACGTTTCAGCTTTATTCAAAGCTGTTTTGAATTCTTTAGGTACATTGTCTTCTACTGGTTTTTCTTTCACTTCAGGTTCTACTTTTTCGGTCTCTGCTTCTGCCTTTTCCGGCTTATCCTCCGCCGATGCCGTAACAGCTGGTTGATTTTCTTCCACGTCAGCACTCTCTGTGTCTTCATCATCGCTATTGACTGCCGCTATAATAATAATTGCAAGCAACCAAACCCACCACTTTTTATAAAATGGTTTTTTCTTTTTTTGCTGTTTCTCCATTTCCTGTCTCCCCTTTACGTCATGTAGTAGTAATATACAATCGGTGCCAATTTGGCACCTAAACTATATTTCCCCGTACAGACGTCAATTTCTTTAAAAAGTTTCAAACTTTTTAAAGATACCCGATTTGCTCATTCGTACCCACTCAAAAAACCATGCAGCGAATAAAATACATTCGCTGCACGGCTATAGTACATTCTATCAGTCAGTATGTTTTTCTTTGTTTTTAAGTATATGGCCCATGAAATTCAACATCGTCATAGCTGCTACCCGGGTCGTGGCACCAGTAGGATCATATTGAGGAGCAACTTCAACTAGGTCGAAACAAACGACGTTTCCTTTTTCAGCGATGCCAATTAAAATGTCATTTAGGAAATCGAATGAGAAACCTCCAGGTGAAGGAGATCCTGTACCCGTAGCCAATGATATATCAAAGCAATCAATATCGATCGTCACATAGTACTTATCGGCTTTTGGAATTTTATTAAGTATACCTTCTACACCCAACTTAGCGGAATCGCGTGCTGAGATTAGCTCGCTACCGTAAGCTTTTGCCGCGTCAAAATCTTCTTTTCGACTACTCCCTAATCCGCGCAAACCGATTTGTACCATATCTTTAATATGATCCATCTCAGACATTCTACGCATAGGGCTACCGTTTCCTAAAGTTTGCCCACCTGGTGCATCTGACCAGTCTAAATGTGCATCTAATTGAATGACGGTGATATCTCCTTCATCCTTTAATGCGCGTGCAACAGGAATGGAAATCGAATGGTCTCCTCCCATAATTGCAGGAATGGCACCTTTTTCTCGAATTTTTGCTACAGCATATTCAATTGCAGTAAATGCTTGCTCTATATCTCCATGGATGACATCCGCATCTCCTGCATCCACGATTTTTACATCTCCGCCTAAAAATACTTCATCCCGCTCAGGATCGTAAAACCCTGCATTGCCACGTGCGTAATGCGTGGACACTTCTCGAATTCTTCTAGGTCCAAATCGACAGCCGCTTAAAAAGCCAACGCCCGTATCATACGGAACCCCTAAAACTGCGATGTCTGCATCAATTTCTTCCCAGTCCGTGCAGATTGGATACTTAGCAAAAGAACAAATTCCTGTGATTGGCATATTAATTTTTTCCATTCGTTATTCCTCCATTACTAGTTTAATTTCCTAAAAGGTTTGCAAGAAATACAAATATAGGTACTCCGACAATATCTGTTAAAACTGTCCCCGCAACCGGGATAATGATAAACGCTTTCCTTGAAAAGACGCCATATTTCGTACATATCGCATTCATTACAACCAATCCATTTGGCGTGGCTCCTAATCCATGTCCAATAAATCCTGCTGACATCACAGCCGCGTCATAGTTCTTCCCAAGCAATCTATATAGGATGAATACTGCAACTGCCATTGTCGCTAGTGTTTGCAAAACGAGAATTACTGCTAAAGGAAGAGCCAGATCGTACAGTTCCCATAATTTCAGTTTCATCATGGCCATTACTAAAAACATGTTCAATGAAACATTTGAAATCATATCCATTGCCGTGTCTGTCATAGGCACCCATGACGTTCGCTCATTGATTGAGCGGAAAATAATACCTAGGAAAAGACTAAATATATGGCCTGGGATAGAGAAACCAGTCACTTCTGTAATCCACTGTGCTGTTGGCAAACCGATGGACAATATTACAAAGATTAAAGAACCTTCTATGAGCACATTTTGCCAAGTAATCGCCGTCTTCTTCTCTTCAATCTCACTTGCAAGCGCATTCAAATCATCCGTGTCAGTTTGGATTTTCAAATTCTTTCTAGTGATCAGCCAATTGCCGACAGGTCCTCCGATTAACGAGCCTGCTATGAGTCCATAGGTTGAAGCAGCCATTCCAATCGTAAGTGCATTTGATTCACCGAATGACTCAATTAATGGAGCCAGTGAGGCTGCCATGCCATGACCGCCCTGCATAGATGCTTGTCCTGCCATTAATGCAGAAAGTGGATTAATGCCTGTCAGCCATGCCGCGCCGACACTAATACCGTTTTGCAAAATAGCCAAAAACCAACAAACCAACATGTAAATCAAAAGCAATTTACCGCCTTTTTTCAAAATCGACACGCCGGTAGACAAGCCAATAGTTACAAAGAAAACATACATGAATAAATCGTAGAGTGTATTATCGTATTGAAACTCAAAAAGCCCTAATTCATAAGCTCCCCACATTAATAGTGAAAATCCAAAACCGCCAATTACAGGCCCTGGAATTGAATACTTCCAAAGAATTTCATATTTCTTTACGATCCATGTCCCCAAGATTAGTAACACTGCCCCGATAGCAGTAAACGTAATCATATCGACATCCAGGATTAGCATTCCATTCTCACTTCTACTCGATGACATAGCAGTTCCTCCTTTCCATTTGTCGCTAAACATCGCTATTTGCTCAGGAGCCAAAGATAATTCCATAAAAGATGAAATCAAATGAATTAGAACTTTCCAAACACTCCATCTAGTTGAAATTGTATATCACTAGATATATAATGTCTAATATCGGATTATTATGAATTGATAACTTATAGTTATAAAGAAGAGGTGTTAAAATGGACATTCGCTCTTTAAAGCATTTTCATACCATCGCAGAATGCGGACAATTTACAAGGGCTGCAATACAATTACATATTTCACAGCCAGCTTTGAGCAATACAATCAAATCATTAGAAAAGGAGCTCGGATGTACATTATTTGAAAGAAGCACGAAAAGTTTGAAGTTGACCGAACCGGGAGAAATTTTATATAAACATGCGGGGAATGTATTGGAGTTATTCGATAAGATTTACAAAGAGATGGAGGACGCACGAAATGTAGGTAAAGGCAAAATCAATCTAGGAATGATTGAATCATACCGGTATTTCATTTCCCATATGATCGGAATTTTCAAGAGCAAAAATCCTGCTGTCTCGATGAAAGTACGGGAATTAGGACCGAAGGATATTGTAAAAAATTTAGAGAGCTTTGACATTCATTTAGGTATCACATCTATAGCTAATGATCACAACAACTTCAAATATATACCTATCTTCCAGGAAAATTACGTATTACTAACACCTCCGGATCATCGATTTAAAAACCTGAACAGTATTGAAATTATCGATTTGAAAAACGAAACGTTTATTCATAGTCTGGAAGGTTTTAAAATCAGAGAAACATTTATCAAAGCATGTGAGCGTGTAGGCTTTTCACCGTCAGTAGAATTCGAAACAGAAAGTTTAGAAACTGCATGTAGCCTTGTGGAGAATGGACTGGGTATATCGGTTGTACCTGAAAGCTTTCTCGCCTTAAATCCATCGAAAAGAAGAAACGTAGTCTTCATAAAAGACTTCGCTTCCAAGAGAACGGTGTATCTAGTCTATCAGCCTGAACGCTATCTCCCCCCTCCTATTCAAGACTTTATTGATATTACTCTTCAGTTTTCGAATGAGATTATTGTTCGTAAGTGATGGATTATTGGGAATGCGTCATCTATTATAGCGGTTCGGCCTGGCAGCTACATGTTATCGCGTGAATTTTCATGAAAAATACCTGTGCGTGAAACTTTCATGATTGTTTACACATTCACGTTTGTTTCTCACACAGGTACCTTATTTGAATTCTCGCCTTATGTTCTCAAGTAGTTTATTCTGCTTCAAAATCAATATCTATATCTTTCACTTTCAGTTTCAATTTAAGTTTTTTATCTTTTAGAACATAAAGGCTACCTAAAAACAGGGCTACAGCTAATGATTCTTTAGGGTTTTTCCTTATTGCATCTCCTAATGCTCTACCTACTTCTACACCTGCTATAGTCATCTTATCCACTGGAATAGCTTTGATTATTTCGGACATTTTATGCACCTACCTTAATTTAAATATACTTTTATACGACCCTGAATTGTAGTGCGTTATTCTAATAGGTCAATTGCTTTTATAAAGGTACCAGGTCCTCACACCACTCTAATTCAATTCAGATTTGTTTCCAAGTTGTGTGTGACCTGGTACCCTATTTACATGAATAATCCATTATGAAATTAGTGTAAGGAACATCTACGAAAAGTTAACTTTAAAGTTAACTTCCCAATTTTCATCACCACAACTCCGAACCTCTTCACACAGATTTTCTCACTCCAACAACATCTGAATTTTCATCTCTTTTTTCTTATCTTTAAGCACTTCTTCGCACTATAGACGTAGGTTATTGTATATAGTTTCATTTTATTTTTAAGAAATAAAAAAACGATAAAGCAACTGATTTCCATAGTTTCTCTGTCGTTTTGTTTAATAGGTATCTTATTTATTTAACGCGTCTCCGTAAGGATACTTGCAACATTCATTCAGAAATACTATATGCGCCCTATTATCTATTTAGAAAGACAATGTATCCTTTTCTAGAAAACTCTCTATATGAAGTATGAGGAGTACTAAATAGATACTCCTACAACGCTTTACTCTAGGGGGACCACCATATGAAATTATTAATTAACGAAGAACCAATTCCATTATTACCTTCATTGGCAATGAAAGTTGGATTAAATGCTGCGCTATTCTTGCAACAACTTCACTACCGTTTGAACATCTCAAAAAACATCCGTGACGGTCATAAATGGGTGTTTAATACGTATGACGACTGGATGGAAGAATTTCCGTTTTGGTCGCTAAACACGATTAAACGGATAACGTACGACTTAGAACAAAAAGGTTATCTGATTTCCACTTCCAAGCACAATAAGATGAAAATCGACAACACAAAATGGTACCGAATCGATTATGAAAAGCTGCCATTTTCGTGTACGCCAAATGAGATACTGGCAGACCCAAAAGTGGACACTCCACCACCCCAACATGAGACGCCTATCAACTCACAATTAGACGCTGTGCAAACCCACTCTGGTACGAAGGCGTATCCCACTATGGGACGGCCTATAACCAAAGAACTTAAGAATCTAAAGAATAAAACCTTTGTCGAGAAGAATCTCGACGTCGCACATTCTGTGATCCAGTACCTAAATGACAAAACCGGAAAACATTTTAAAGCAGAGTCCGCTGCTACCCGTAAATTCATCAACGGTCGAATCAAAGAAGGCTACACACAGGAAGACTTTATTCGTGTCATTGATCTAAAGGCCAAGCAGTGGTTGAACCACCGTGAATTTAATGCGTTCCTTAGACCATCGACTTTGTTTAACGCAACGAATTTTGAAAACTATATCAATGAACTAGGCGTGGCCAAGAAACCGGATATAGAAATATACATACCACCGGTTCTTGATTTTAGTAGTGGTGAGAGGTAAGTAATAGTTCGAATAGTAATGGAGCTATCAAGTTCACACAGAACTTTGTGAAAGGTACCTATTTCAAAACGTGGCTTAAAGATTTTTTCGATATCCTTTAAGGATACCTTTTTGAACTCTCCTTTTAAGAGGGTTAATGAAATTTTCCATCTGTAAATATTTTTAAACAAGTATAAAAACTATTCAAGTGAATACAATGATTAATATGAACTTCAGTTTAAGTTACTTGCAGTTTAGTTTCAGTTCATTTATACTAGGAGGTGAAGAGGTGATGATAATGTTGACAACATTTGAAAAAAGAGAATTTGTTAAAAGAACACCTGAATTAACAAAACGAATTTTCGAAAATGAGGACGATAGTTTATTATTCTTCAAAGTAATAGTAAATTACTTAGACAAAACTAACATAAACAACCTTCACTTAAGTAAGTTGAATGAGTCAATCCTAGATAGCACAGAAGAAATGGAAAAGTATCTATCAAAAACATTGGAGATTATGGCAGAAATTGCTGCCGAGGACACAAATTTCTCCCCTGCTTATACTACGGGACAAATTGCAAAGTATTTTGGAGTTTCGATTACCACCATCAATAACTGGATTAAAGAAGGACGATTCGTGGGCGTTGAAAGAACCGAGAAAAACTCACAAGCACGAATCAGTGCAAATACTTTGTGGAAATCCAGAACAGGTAAAATGTACACTGTTGATGATATCGTGAAAGAATGGGAAGAAGAACAAGAAGAAAATCTATATGATTCGAATGAACGTTTATTCCTGGTTGAACAGATGGCTCTTTACGAAGAAAAGTACGAGGGGAATTTCGAGAGTACATTGGGTTCTATGGATGACTTATCATCCGAAGAACAAACTGATGCTGCTACTTGGTCATATTTCATAAGAAAGTTCGATGCGTTAAATGTCAACAGGAATTCCAAAGACTAACTATAAATTGCTTGAAAATGAATTTGATGAAATTACGGAAATCAGAGACGGCGCTAATGGTCTACCCTCGAAACCGGGTGCTGTTCGAAAAACTATTGTATTTTCCGACTTAACAAAAATTTCTTGTCAAGAGATAATAAAAGATGGATTTATTGAGTACTACAACTATGATTTCTATTCCTCTACTGGTTCTATTGTTGTAAAATTTCACTCTGAGCCACATGAAGAAAGTAAAGAACATCAAACAAGTACCGAACCTTTTCACTTACACGTCAAAAGGGATGAACAAGACCAAAAAGCATCCATAAGGTTACCCAACGGTAGAATTAGAGAACTATGGACTATAATAGAAACAATTCTAGTGAGTAAACATTTGAAATATGCTCATGTAACCTCTCCTACTGTTAAATCAAAAAGCAGAAAAGGGCGAAGGAACGGAAGATTATAAAGTTAACAGGTTCGCACATAACTTTAGTTCAATTCAGAGTTGTTTCTAATTCGTGTCCGGACCTGGTATCTTATTTCAGATTTTCATGAAAGCTTAAACATTCATGTTGGTTTCTCACACAGCGTTTAATGTGAAATAAGTCAAGTACCATGTTTAAGCTATTTTTAGGCACACGAAACCAAAGCTTCAGAATAATATTTTTTGAAACTCAACAATCACAGAAAACTCTATGAGGGCATCTTTCCCTAGCGGGAAAGGTCTTGCTTTTCATTCCACAGGGATACATCCTATTAAATCCAAACTCTTTTCTTTCACGTTTTATCCGTATTTGTGGAACAACACCCATAACGCCGTGCAACGGGGTCCACACTGGCCCCAGGTACCAATTTTCTATTTGATCTACGCTCCGGGAAGACGCCTTTTTTAGTGCTTTTCTAACGACACCAATGCCATAACTTCATTTTTTATACACTGGCAAATTGACTAAAGAAAACTGCTTGTTTAGATTTATTTCGTAACTTTCCAGCGATGACCTTTTGTAAAATATAATCAGCACAAGTGCTTTGATAAAGCGTTTGATGTTTCCTCCTCGCATAGGCAAGGCGCACTATTCAATTGCCAATTGCGATATACGCTTGACCTGTCAACTTTCCTTGTTCTTTCATCTTCCAATAGCGTGCATTCATGTCGAGATTATGAAGGGCCGTACATTTGCCGGCTTGATAGACAATGCCACGGAATGGTGCCCGCCCCTGCTTTGAAATTGCGAAGTGGGTAGCTGTTTTTCCACCGGACTGCTTCACAACTGGATTGGTACCAGCCATCTTAATCAACTGTCCAGCATTCGTAAACGCCTCTAAATCCCCCATCTCAGCCGTCAATTCAGCAGCGAGTGTTACTCCAATTCCTGGAACACTTAATAGAATACCACCATCAGTTTCTAGCAGCAACTCTTCAATTAATTAAAGGTACCTGTGCATGAAACTTTCATGATTGTTTAAACATTCACGTTTGTTTCTCACACAGGTACCTTATTTTACGTCTCTTTCTTATTATTCATAAAAGCATCCTATAAGATAGACCTTTTAAAGGGTCTATCTTATAGGTACAGTTTAATTTCTTGATCAGAAAGCTCTTCTCTTTATGCAATTACAATGTTCAGGATAGTGTATGGATTGTGCGATACACCTCCAATTACGTATATACAGAATTATATAGGTGAAAGTAAATGGTATAATAAATGGGATATAAATATAGTATTGTTAAATATTTTAAGGGAGAGGAGATTTTAATGAATTACCCTTTCAGTTATTTTCTAAAAGATGGGACAATCGGATTTTACCGCTCTGCCCAAATATTAAATATTATCATTTATGACCGATCTCAAGGATCCCCTGTTTTCCATAACATTTATACGCTTGTAACATTGCAAGAGAGAGCAGGGACTCCATTAAATTTAATACGATACGGGACCCAGAAACCACTTTCGATTGATAAACAACGCTCACTCATGATTACCTATCAGGATGTTGAAGTGGATACGATCCTAGAGCTATATCACTCACTAGCAAAGAGAGGTGTTTGGCATCAGCCACAATCCGACACACCGCTCTCTTTAGAAAAACTGACAGCCCTATCTCCAGTTTTTGTTTCTCGTAATCCCATTCCACCTATTCACTCGGGAATTAAAAACCCATTTCGTCACTGTCAATACTTATTTGAATTTTATGCTAGCAAAAAGACAGTTTTTGAATCATTCTCTGAGAGTCAGCAACAAAAGATTACGGAATGGGTCATGAAACATTTGCCCATTGATTTACAGCGACTGACAGATAGATGGGGTAATATTATTTTTCAGCTTCCTGTTACTTTATTGAAAGTAGAGGAAAGAGGATCCTCTAAATCCAATACGAAGAAAAACATAGAGATTGCTTGGCATCCAAAGATTGGTGACAACGTGCCGGAAATTTCCATTGTTACTGTTGCCTCTTACGATCAAACAATTCATGGATATGGTGAATCCATTGGTACACATCCTCTGCATGAGATTGAGATGGGAAGTACAGAAGGTCTTATTTCCACTACAGTCAAGCGGAATTCCGACAACCTTATCTTATATGAGGACACTGCTTCATTAATGAAACAACTCACTTTCAATATGAACATAGCTTCTTCTAAAAAACGAAAGGTCCAAGTGGAGATAGGAAAAAAAGGAATGTTAAAAGACTATTATATCGACTTGCATCATGTAGAGAGTCCAACAGTTATTGGCAATCAATTAAAATGGAAAGAAAGAGTTGCCAAGCGCCAACATGAAGAATCGGTAAAAAAACTTGAGCTTGAAAAATCATTTATCCAATATGGTTCTAATGGAAAGAAGGATCGCGATAAGGCGTTATCTGATATTCGAAGCCTCATCCAGACCTATGGGGGAAATGGTGTGTACCTTTGGGATCCATTTTGTGATGGCAATGATATATTGAACACTTTGTATTTTAATAACTCATACGGTGTCCCGTTAAAAGTTATTACCTCTTTCTCCAAAGGAAGGATAAAAATGCTTACTGATGAACAAGGAAACTATAGTGGAACATTTGAAGAAAGAAGGCAAGAAATAATAGATCAATTGGTAACCAAAAGTAATCATGAAGGAGTTCAGCTTGAGATTCGCTGTCAATATGCTGAGCATGGATGGAAATTTCATGATCGTTTTCTTCTGTTTCCTGGCAACCCACCCGCTGTTTGGTCGTTGGGCACTTCACTGAATAGTATAGGTTCATCTCATTCTATTTTATTGAAAGTGGAACACGCCCAACCAGTTATCAATGCTTTTATTGACTTATGGGATGAACTAAAGGAGGTAGTCATATGGCCGCCGAAGCCCGATATTTAAAGGAAAAACAAAAGGAATGGAGTTTTTTTCAATATCATAATGAAAAATGGATAAGGGTATTTGAAGAGATAGACGTTGAATTGAAATCACAGAATGTATTAGTCAAAATGAGTCAATGGGAAAAGTGGTCAGATGGCTTTCTCCTATTTTACAAAAATAGTATTGCTAAGGAGGTTAGTGGAAAAAAAGAAGGTAATTCAATATTAAGAGTCCGTTATCACTCTACAAAGGAAACATTTCGTACATTCCACCTATTGGAACAAGATAATAAAATAAAAGAATATGAGACCGAGGCTGATAAGCTACTCTCCTCTATCGACTTCCTCGAAAAAAGAGAACGTGTGATATGGAAAGAATGGCTTTTAACAGGATGGTTACCTCACATTAATTTCATAAATATACCAGAAGAAAAAAAGGGGAATTATAGGGCGCATGCCTTGCGTCTTGTGATAGGAGCTTTATATAGTATCATGACAAGCAATCGCAATCATGAACTACAAATGAAGCGAATTGTTGAAATTTCAGTATTAATGGCTGCTTTAGAAATACCTAGTTGGATTTGGTCAGAGTTCTTATGTCGAATGGAGGGATTGAAAGCTCGGCTACATACTATTTTTAGCAATATTAATGTCGAAAACCAGCCTCTCTTCAAGGCAAATCTGAACTGGAACAAGAGTGAAATGGATTCGTATGAAGAATCTATCTATCAAAAACTTAATTCAGCATTTGAAAATGATGAAATATTACAAGTTGCTAGAATGGATATTCAGTTAAGTGAAGTGAGAGCAGGTCTACCGGGGTGGGCTAATTACTTGGTGGCAATCTATTTTGTAGTTGAACCCAAAAGAATAGCCCAACTTATCACACCTGAGAAAAACCCATTCATTTTTAAGTCCATCTGTTCAAATCCGCTTTATCAACACGATTTAAAACTACTAATTGACTTGGCAAATGAGGCAGGGATATGGGGACGAATTGAAATAACGAAACATATACTCATACTTTATAGTGATAGAAATAATAGATTATCATACAGGTTGTTACTTTTACTATACTTGAAAAGGTGCTTTGAGTTATTGATTCAGATGAAACGTCCCGATGTATTAGTCTTACTCATAGATCAAATGATTCCATGGCGGATGGAAGGCGAACATGGGAATATAAAGTGGTTAGGTTCCTGTCTGGGAGAAGTATTACAAGAGACGGCCAGCCCATCACTAATTAAAGAGATGTTCGGGATATGGAAAACACCATATCTTCAAGATCATACTCTGGAAAAAATACTTTTTGAAATTAGACTTTGCCTAAAGGAAGATGACAAACATCGATGCCTTCTAAGTCAATGGGACGAAGGAATAATAAATCTATGGCTTCATCCTGTTCTACAAATGCATTTCATGAAAGATGGAAATTCGACAACTATATATACTTACTTGGAAAATGCCGTTTTGCCAATTCTGATTGAGCGTTATTCCAACCAAGGAAACTTGATTGAAATAATAGAGAAACTAACTGATCGTTGGTTCCGTATAGAATCAGAATGGTTTGTTGAATATGGCATGGAAGGTAAGCGAAGGAATGGTTTGTTAGCCGCTCTTTTAGTAGTCGTTTTTGTTGCCGCCAACTTGGATACTGATCGTTTGGGTAAATCCACACGTATTAAAGAAGCATTTGAAAATATACTGAACATTATAAGGGACAAACGGAATTGGGAAGTGGATAGGGAATCGGGAATTTTACGAATGCCTCCTGTAATGGATGAAATGAGAAGGGCAATTGATCTTATTTAAAATAAATTATAGATACATGTTTACTAGTATCGCATTAAAATATTAATAAAAGTACCTGTGCGTGAAACATTTATGAATGTTTAAAGATTCACGTTTGTTTCTCACACAGGTACCATGTTTTTAAAGTTCTGTTTTTCGCCTCAATGTATAATCTGCAACCGTTGCCAACGCATTCTTCCCATAAAAAGGAGAGTTCTCGATCCATTCAAAGAACTCCTTTACGATGGGCTTTGAATACTTTTTACGCATCCTCCGACGTTTCCCTGGCTGCAACTGTCGAAATTGCCGCTCCAACTTATGCAGCCCATTGCAGTACTCCACACCGATGTGTCTGTTTTTCGAGTTGGCTTTAGCCAATATTTGAGACACTCGCCTAGTCACAAACGGTGCCAGGTCCTCACACAACTCTAGTTCAATTCAGAATTGTTTCTAAATTGCGTGGGGACCTGGCACCTAATCAATATTGATCTATATTCTTTTTTCTACCTATTAAAGAAATTCTCTTAACCCCGTTATAAACGGAGCCAATAGAGTCATATGATCTGCAGCACTCTCCACGAAAGCTCTATATTTATTTTTAAAAGTTGCTTTTCCCAATGATTCTTCCATCTCGTCAATTCCAGATAATAAAATACATCTCTTATTTATTTCAATTTGACCACATGCTGTTCTTAAATCTTCGAATAGTTTTCTGAAATCGGCTACATTTATGATTTCCATATTGGAAGATGAATTCTCTATTTCACCATTTTCCATGCTACCAACTAATCCAGCGACATTGGAAACGGCTCCATCATAAATAATCTTACCTTCTACCCTGCAATTAACTATTTTACCGCCACTCATTTTCCCTACCAATCCACCAATACTAACAAAATCCTTTTCTTGATTAGCCAACTCAAGTCTCCCCTATTCTAATCAATTATTTTGCACAATTTATTTAATTTTCTCTTTTTCCAGTTTCATTGCTAATTCTTAACAACGGACACCTACTATTTGAAGAAGTATATTAAAGACCTAATGCGCTGCTTCTAATAAGGCGCCTGTCTGTTAAACTAAATAAAAATTTCGGGTGTTTAGTGAAAAGTACCTGTGCGTGAAACTTTCATGATTGTTTCTCACACAGGTACCACTTTTTAGAATGGCTATGATTAAAACACTACTGGACTGCTTCATATACTTCCGATCTACTTTAGTGGACGGTACTTATGTTAGAAAATATTCTGAATCCAATATGGCAAAGTTATCGTTTACTTAGCTGGAGTATAATAGCTAAACTGGCGCTAAACCTTTCTGGAGGTTAGTGGAGTCAGGGTTCTATTATGTCGATAGGCTTCTCCTACTCAATGTAGAACAGAAATCTAAACATTTCCCTTGGCGGAAAAACTTCATGAAATTTTTCTGGGCTAGACTTATTATCAAAAACATGTTTCACACTAAATTGTATCACTGGCAACCCGATTAACTTAATTGTTTTAATAGAACGTTTTGTAAGTAATCTATTTTGGCACGTTTTGCCACAATAAGTTCTCCATGCTCGTTATAAGATTTCTCATTTTTCTCTACTTGGTTCCAATAATAAAACTTATATCCTACGTGATCCACTAAAGTTAGTAATGCATCCTCAAAAAATTCTAAGTCCTCATCTTCTTCATTTGTTGAAGAAAGAATTAATTCTATAGCCTTCAGAATCATCTTCTTTTTATCAATGATCTCACTCTCAATGGTAATTTTTATATTTTCTGTATCATTATCAATTAAACCAGATCTTAACTCTATCTTTTCCATTCCATTTACTCCCAACTTTTGTGTAATATGTCGGATATAGTGGCAATGCGACATTAAAAACTTGAATGAAAGGTAACTGTGCTAGAAACTTTCATGATTGTTTAAACATTCACGTTTGTTTCTCACACAGGTACCATTTTAAATTCCAAGACAAACCTTTCAAAAAGCTTAAGGTTGTCCTTATTCTCACTATCTTTGTCCGCTTTATAAAGAGCAATGAAACAAATTGCTAAGTAATGTCCGCATTATTGTCCGCATTGTCCTTATTTTGTCCGCATTATTTTCATCCTTATGGCAATAATAAAGGAGAAGCACAAATCCATGTCCTTATTATGTCCTCATTTTTTTAATACATATCGTGTACCAGGACCACGACCAATGGTATAGACCCCATCAGAAGATAATTCTTTTATAAGTCGCTGAACCTGCCTGGCATTTAAACCCGTTAGTTGTCGTATTTCCTTGTTGCTAAGGTTTCTTTCTTTTAATATTGATAAAACACGAATTTTAATAGCTTCTTTATCTAAAACCTGCTGTCTTTCATAGCCCATATTGTCTTCCATCAATTCATAAGCCCTACGCGACAAAGTATAGTACCTTCCCCTGCCTGTTCCGATTGGATCTAATAATTTAAAATCACTAGCCATAGTACTTAATAGTTCTCGGGATTGTTCTGTACTCCTCTGAGCAACTTCGGCAGCTATTAATACAGTTACCTGTGCATGAAAATTTCATGATTGTTTAAACATTCACGTTTGTTTCTCACACAGGTACCTTAGTTTTTAGATTCATTCATCTAATAAATATTATTTATCTTCTCCTAAAAAGTCATCGTATAAATTTTCTATACCACTAACTTTCCTATTAACGTCATCATACAATTTAACAATAGGATTTTTTTTGGTGAAGTTATTCAATTTGATATTAATAAACAGATTATTCATTTTATTTTCAATTTCTTTGCTTGTAATGAATGCAATACAATTAGCAACTCCTTGTTTAGTAACAATTATAGCGACGTAACATTCTTTTTCCCAAGAATATCTATCTTCCTCGTAATAGAATCTAGTTTGATATGCCCCTACTACAACTGTCATACCTTTTACAACTTCAGCGTGAAAATTATTAACAACTTTTTCTGCATCGATTGGGAACTGAATAGCTTGAAAACTTTCTTCTTTAGAATTTAATAGCTTCCATTCATAATCTGAAAATCTTTCACTTACTTTTTCTATCACTTGTAAGTCTCTGTTATTCATTCAAACTACTCCTTTGCTTTAACTGCCATAATAATTCATCAATTTTACCTACAATATAATGTTTATTATCAGAGGTAATACTCTTAAATTTTACAATATCAGATTCAAAACCAATTGAACTTAGCTTGAATTTATTCAACAAGTTAAACACAGATTTTATTTCAGAGGTATAAGCTTTTAAATCAACATCAGATTGCTCATCCTTCAAATCATTATATATATTTTTTATTACTATACAACTAGAATATAAATCTTTAACTGTGTTTTCAGTTAGGCAGACTTTAATATTCGTAAGTGAATGGACCAGCTTTTCCTCTGCATTATTTTCAAGATAGTTCTTATTTATTTCAAATCTAGTATAATCAGAGCGTTTAAAGTTTTTAAATAAGATAAAAACTAGACTTAAACTAGAAAGAGTAAATAGATATCCTGAAATATCTAAAGAACTTTTGATATTTTCATTTTCCAAAAGAAAATTTAAGTCCAGAAAATTAAAGCCTATTACAATTGATAAAATGAAAGGAGTCACAAAAAAAGTGATGAATAAGAACCTCATATTATTTTTTCGTTTTTTTATCACTAAATCACCCACCAGATAGTTCCTATTATTTATATAGAATAGGCTTAATTACTCTTTTCCACCTATTATTTGACTCTTTTGCTAAACTTCGAAAGCTAAACGTTCGATAGTGATTTCACCTCAACTCATCACTCAAAGGAACAATAACCTCATTCAACACACTAATCCAATCACGCTTCATTTCCGGTCCATACTTCAATGGCTTGGCACCGGGATTTTCAGCTTAAATTAAAGGTACCTGTGCGTTAAACTTTCATGATTATTTAAACATTCACGTTTGTTTCTCACACAGGTATCATATTTTAAATCATGTCCTATTTCATGCTTTAATACTTTTTCTTTTCCGTGGATTGTCCATTTCCAACAAGGCCTTTGATTAAGTTATTATCCAACTTATCGACTTTGTACTTAATTCCGGTTGATTCAAACCAACTATCCAAAAATAAGATTAAACTTTCTTTATCCTTTACCGCTTCTTCAGGTAAACCATTATAACCTTGAATTTCTTCGGTCAGCACACCCGTTTTGAAAACAAATATCGTCTTTTCCCACTCTTCTTTAAATACAAACAGAACAAACTTTGCTTTTTCAGGTACAATCTTTCCATTGTAAGTATTTGTGATCTTACTAACATTACATGAATTATTCCGCATCTCTTTTGAAGCTTTCGGAGTCCTTTTATAAGTATGTATGTATAGTTTCTTCTTAGATGTCTTTACTTCTAGGACTACGCTCTTACCTATAAGTGGTGATATATCAGGTCTAGTATATGAATATCTGTCAGCTATTATTTTCTTCGCCTTAAATGCATCTAGTATTAACGGGCTCCCGTACTTTGCCAACTGAACTTTATGTTCATTTTCAATTATTAAGCAAATTTCTTCAATGACTAAAGGGGACAATGATTTATTTTCCAAGACAACTGAAAAGTTGTTGCCATCGCGAATAGAAAAAGATTCAGATACAGAGAGAAACTTAATTCTGTTTGAAATAAATGTGAGATAAAAAGTATAGATTGTGATGAATAGAATACAGATATTGGCGGCGAATGTTACCCATTCACGAATAATTGTAAATGAAACCCCAGTGATGTTTTCACCCCCATTTCGTCTTCCATTATAATTATACCAACGTTTACAATTTCAACTTAGACAAACATTATAAAAAGCTTACGGTTGTCCTTATTCTCACTATCTTTGTCCGCTTTATAAAGAACAATGAATCAAATTGCTAAGTAATGTCCGCATTATTTTCATCCTTGTAGCAATAATAAAGGAGAATCACAAACTCAGGTCCTTAATAGTCCATTACTTGTGCTTCACAAAGAGATATTATCATATCATCACCACATTAATATATTCACCACCTCACCTCAACTCATCCCCCAAAGGAACAATAACCTCATTCAACACATGAATCCAATCACGCTTCATTTCCGGTCCGTACTTCAACGGCTTCGCACCCGGATTCTCAGCTTTATACTTATCGAATTCCTTGCTGTCTAGAATCCCTCTGATATTTGGTATGATGTCTGATCCGACGGTGTACTGAATGGCGGATAGATGTAGTTGATCTTCTTTCACAAACCATGTATTCGATTGATTTTCTATCGCTTCGTCATATGCCGATGTGAAATAACGTCGCTTGACTGCGAAAATGTCTTCATCTTCGTCCACTTCCTTGGCGTCAATCGCATTTAGAATATCCGTATAAACATTTTTCACGACATCCGACTTATTTAATTTTTGAAGCGCCTTTTCGATTTCTTCCCGGATGTCCGGGCTGTTTGCTGCGTAGGTTTCCAGTAAGCGGTCGATATAGGTCGAGTCGATGTCATACAACTTAATGGCGTTATCTCCATAGAACTCGATTCCTGAAAAGTCGGGATCGTCATCGGGATTTCCTTGTTCCCTTTCATCTGTCAGTGAACCCTTTACGGTATTGTAGATTCCGACATAATCCTCCAGCACTTTCACTTGATCTTGAAGTGCTTGTGATTTCTCCATGTCATCATTGTAGTCATCGTACGTAACTAGCGCTTCATAGGCATTGTTTAACTCTTGGAATGCTTTGACGAACTCAATGCGCTCTTCAATCGGTGAATGCTCGTCGATACTTTCAGGATTCGGTACTGACGCAGTAAAGGACGAATGGGCTTTCTTGAAGCGTTTCTTCGAGTCTTTGTACGATGGATACACCAGGTTGGTTTCTTCTTGTGCTCGCGAGTACAGCTTAGTTGCCTCGTTCACATTGTATTCCATCGTCGCAGGCTTTCTAAATGTTACAATCAAGCCTTTCTTTTTCCCTGGATACGTACGGTTCGTCCGAGAAAATGCTTGAATCAGATTCGCGTAACTTAGATTACGATCGACAAATAACGTTTGGACCGTAGGCGCATCGAATCCCGTTAACAGGCGATCGACAACAATGACTAAATCGACTTGCTTCCCCAACTGTTTAAATTCGGCTCTTTTACGCGCCAGTCGGTTGTTGATATCGCCATTGTAGCGGTTAATATCTTCTATTGACCAGGACGTTCCATAATACTCGTTGTAATCCTTGATGATCTCTTTCATCTCGTCTTGATTCTCTTTGGAGTCTTCTTCATTTTCCTGCAATGAATACGTGATGGCCACTCGCGGGAAACCAGGATCGTCAATGGTACGACCTGTCCGAATCGGATGGCCGGCGAATTCCTTCGTCAGCCAATCCGGGTCACTCGTCATATCCTTGATCGCATGGTAATATCGCTTCGCCATCGCAATCGAGCTGGTCGTTAAGATGGCAGACTTCTGGGGCTTCCCATTTTCAAAATCAAATTTCGTGTAGGCATTATCGGGACGGAATATCTTATGCAGGACTTTTTGAATATGCTCGTCCTGTTCATAAGAAGAAGGTTCAATATACGTTTCCCTTTCGATTCCGGTCATTTTGTCGATTTCATCATTTACTTCATTGTCGCTTAGCGCTGCGTATTTCTCTTTTGCGCGCAATTGAGCAAAGATATAGTTGGTCAACGAGACAGGTTCAATCGTATCTTCATGTTCAACCTGGAAACCCAATACCGCTCCATCATCGAGTGCATTTTTAATCGTGTACGTGTGCAGCACTTCACCGTACTGGTCACGTGTTGTACGCGCCAACCGACCTTTTGCTTGTTTCTTATTCTCTTCAAAGATCGGTGTGCCCGTAAAGCCGAACCATGTAGAGTTAGGGAAGAATTCCTTGATCGCTTCCATCCCTTCGGCGCTTAAAGCACGGTGACATTCATCAACAATGAACACGATATGTTGGCCCATCAGTTTCTTGAAACGTTGCGACCCTTTTTGTTCTTCTTGTTTTTCCGCATAACGTAAAGCAGCTTCCAACTTTTGACGCGTCGTTATAATCACCGTATTAGAATTAGCACTAGATAGCAGCGTATCACTCAACTCTTTAGAGCTTCCTGTCCCGACAATTAAACTATTCGACTTCGCCGTTCCAGAAGATATACCAGTATTAAATTCAGAAGCAAACTTCGTAAATTCGCTCGTCGTTTGATTGTCCAAGTCTTTCCGGTCAATCAACATCACGGTGCGATCCACACCTGCTTTTCTCGCTAATAACTTGGTCGATACAAAACTCGTTAAGGTTTTTCCCGACCCTGTCGCGTGCCAGACATAGCCTGATTGGTGTTTCATCGCCGACGTGAACAACGCCTCAATCGCATGAATTTGATACGAATGTAGTACCATCAAGGCTTTATTATCCTGATCTTCACTGACAATCGTATAATTCGCAATCAATCGATGCGCATCCGGTATATTGAGGACTTGCTTGACGAACTCATATAGATTGTCTACTTTTCGATTATCTGTTGTACGCCAGCTAAAGAGGAATTTTTTGTGCATATCTTTCGGCATAGCATTCGCAAAGTAGCGAGTCGTTTGCTCATTTGAAATAACAAACAATTGCAAGGTAGAAAAAATATTATTTCGGAACGCTCCTTCTTCCGCATACTTCTTGATTTGATTATAGGCTTGAAAGTAACCGTCTTTCGCAGTGACTTGTTTCAATTCAATTTGAACGATAGGCAAGCCGTTAATTAACAACGTTACATCAAATCGACGATCACGGTCCTCTACACTCGTTTTCTTCTTCGCAATCTGATGAACCACTTCATATGTAGAGATTCCCCCTCCTATATCTTGATTGGAGTACAGAACCAACGACATGGCCCCGATCGAAACATCTTCACGTTCAATCGTAATACGGGCAATGCCATTCTCTCCCTTCAGCCACTTCGCTGCTTCAAATGGAGTTTTGGTTTTTAACAGTAATTCTGTTTTGATCGTATCGAATTCGGGATCGGTTAATGGCGTCTCACCGATTTCCGCTAAGTTATTTTGAATAATCTTTTGCCGTAAGTTCTTCCATAGATCATCTTCTGACTTGAGGTCTGGACGATAATTCCATTGGTTATGTCCTTCACCCAGGACTTCAATCAAACGACGTTCGACTTCTTCTTCATCGTTATGAGGTGTTTTCGTCATGCGTTGTCCTCCTTTCTATTCGCTTAGACAAACATCTTCTGTAGGAAAGCTTTTTTGGTTTGTTGTAGAGCTTCTAGTTCTTGTTTAGAAAGAGTAATAATATTATCTAACTTTATGAAGAACTCTCCAATTTCTTTCTGTTCTTCAATACTTGGCAAAAAGATTTCTTGATTTCTCACTAATTCAGAATTTAAGTTAACCTGACTACCAGGTTGTCCGTATTTAACCCATTTCGGACGAAACATCTCTAACCACTGAAACATAAATTCACGCTCAAATTTTGGTTTCAGAAAAATTAAGAAACCATCATGTACACCTGTTTTAATATAGTTGACCACAGGTTTTCCAACCGTTGCAGCTATACTAAGTAGTAGATGTGGTTCAGTTAGTACACGTGTTTTCTCTTGTCCTGCTTTCGATATATGCTGTTCGAGATAATGTATACGCCCATCTTGTTCAGTCACATCAGAAATTCGTAACCATCCAATTCCAGACTCTTTATCAAACCATTTAGAATTTTGAATAGGACGAGGACTAGCGCCACGTACAATATTGGCTAGATCACCTATCTTCTTTTGCTCCCAAACCTTAGAGTATCCTGGAAAACGAAGTTCTGGCACACATTCCCCTTCTTGTGGAAACATTTTTTGCAAGAATCCTTGTTTTGTTTGTCTGAGGATGGTTAGTTCTTGCTCTTGAAGAGCGATAGTTTCATCTAACTGCCTGAAAAACTCTCCTATTTTTATTTGTTCATCTCGTGAAGGTATTAGAGCTTTTATTTGTACTAATGTTGGAAATTGTACTCTCTGTCTTTCAATTAACGAACCTGTCGCATAAGATTTATACTTCTTTATCGCTAAAGGTGACTTTAGCCAAACACTAAAGTATTTGCTATCGTGGTTTACAATGTTTTTCATAGTGATGTAATATCCTGATACCGCGACCTTTTTACCTGTTAGATTTAAATCTACCGCACCTAGAGTCATATTCATTGGATTATAAATAAATTCATTTTCTGAAACAGCTTTAAACTGATCTTCTTTTTTCACTAAGAACTCCCTATTGTAGCGCGCAGTTTTTGGCGTTAGTCCTTTTTCAACAGTAAGACTCCACAATTCCAAATTTTCTACTTTAGGATTAACATATTCTGAAGTTTGTTCAAACACTTCTCCTAATTTTTGATTCTTCCACTCATCAGTAAAACCTCGAAATCTAATTTCAGGGAATAAATTATTCTTCATTATTAAACACCTCTAATGCACCTTTAATCCAATCCTCATTCTTTAAATCAAAATGAAGTGTAGAAATCATCTCATGTAAGCTATATTTAAGTTCTGATTTTTCATTTCTAATATCACTGATAGTTGAACCAATTAATGCCATGTCTATCGGTTCTTCTACTTCAAAAGTATTAACATATCTAGGTATATTCAAATTAAATTCATTTTCTTTAATTTCTTCAAACGCTGCAAGATATGCATACTTCTCAATGTTTTCTCTTTTGTTATACGCATCAACAATCTTATTAATATTTTCATTGATGAGTTTATTTTGATTCTTACCTTTTACAAACTCTTTACTCGCATCAATAAATAATACATCACGAGTAGTACGGTTCTTCTTCAAAATTAGGACCGTTGTTGGGATATTTGTTCCAAAAAACATATTCGCTGGCATGCCAATAACCGCATCAATATTGCCGTCTTCTAATAACTTCTTACGAATAATACCTTCTGCAGCGCCACGGAATAACACGCCATGAGGAAGAACGATTGCCATGGTTCCTGAATCCTTCAAGTGATACAGTCCATGTAATAAAAAAGCGAAATCTGCTTTTGATTTAGGTGCTAGTCTTCCATATCGATTAAAACGAGAGTCGTCCATGAACGTATCATCAGCAGACCATTTAGCTGAATATGGCGGGTTCATTAATACTGAATCAAATGTATAAGGTTCTTCTGTTGGCCAGTCTTTGTTCAACGTATCTCCATTACTTAAACGCATATCTTCCTTGTCTACACCATGCAAGATCAAGTTCATCTTTGCAAGGTTATACGTGGTCGTGTTTAACTCTTGTCCATGATATTTGACGCTTTCCGGATGGTTGATATAATTTCGGACATTCAACATCAAGGAACCGGATCCCATCGTCGGGTCATATACGCTAAATAACTTTTTATCTTCTTGACCGATTGCCGCAATACGCGCCATCATGACCGATACTTCATGTGGTGTATAGAACTCTCCTGCTTTCTTTCCCGCTTCTGAAGCAAACTGACTGATTAAAAACTCATAAGCATCTCCAATTACATCTCCACCATGCCCTAGTAGATTAATCGGATTAAGTTTCTTAATCACTTCTGTAATCGTAATATTGCGCTGCTGTGGATCTGATCCCAATTTTTTAGACGTTAAATCCACATCATCGAACAAGCCATTGAATTGATCATATTTTGTAGACAAGTCGATAAATGCTTTGTTCAAGTCATTTAACTGGAACGTGTTTTGTTTCGCCTGATCTGTTAAGACATTGAACAAATAATCTGGTTCGATATCGTAACCTAATGTATCCACCAGTGTTTCAATCAAGTCATCTTTTACGTCTACATCGGCTAATAACTCTCTATATAGTTGTGTTTGTTTATCTGCTGTATCGTATTCTTCCAATGATTCATCAGCAAGCTCGACTACTTTTTCTAATAACCGGTCGGATAAGTATTTATAGAATATCAATCCTAATAGATAGTTCTTATATTCTGATGCGTCCATTTTGCTGCGCAAGTTGTCAGCAGCACTAAATAATGTCGTGTTTAATTCAGCCATGTTATGTTCCTCGCTTTTCTTTTATAAAATGTACATTGCTATTGATCTTTCACTCCATGCACCTAAACGATCTTCACTTACTAATCCTTCTATTTAGACATACTAAAACATCTATTATAGGTGCATCTGTTCTTATCATATCATATCTACTAATTGTACATAAAACTACATGGTACGGTTTAAAACAAGGGCCAAATATATGAATCAAGCGTGATGCTTGTTCCATTTTTCATTAAAAATTGCCCTTAATGTAGTTTCCTCTCCTACTATCCATATAGAAAATACAACGGAGCCTTCTGTTACAATCTTTCCTATTACCACATGACGTTCCCAACCAAATTAGCTGTTCATTAAGATTAGCAAAACTACTCTTTTACATATTTTATAAATTCCGACATACATCGCTCATCTATCCTGTATAGTTAAACTAAACTCAATAACCCACACACCTAATAAAATACAAACTGGAGGCGATACACAATGAAAAAAATCATACTAACAACCGAAAGCGGTGCCGATCTACCGGACTTCCTAGCAAAGAAACACAATATCCATGTAGTACCCATGCACGTCATCATGGACGGTCAAGACTATTTAGACGGTCATCTACCTGTACAAGATATATTTGATTTTTACGACCGCACCAAAAAAACACCGTCCACCGCGGCCACGAACACTCATGAGTACCAAGAGTTTTTCAAAAAAATTCGAACGGAATTTCCTGATAGTACAATCATTCATGTAGGGTATACATCAAAGGCGTCTGTTTCCTATCAAAATGCGTTAACAGCTGCGGAAGATTTCGAGGATATTTATTTAATCGACGCATTAAACGTTACAGGCGGATTAACAGCAGTGATTATGTATGCGGTGGCTCTGCTGGAGGAAGAACCCGAAATGGATCCTGTCCACTTGCTAGAAAAAATCGAAGAAAAGGTTCCAAAAGCGAGACTTGCCTTCCTTCCGGGTAGCTTAGACTTTTTACGAGCTGGCGGACGAGTTAGCAATATGGCGTATCTTGGCGGTGCTTTGTTAAAAATTAAACCATGTATTGAATTAGTGGAAGGAAAGCTTGTTTCAACTAAAAAGTATCGTGGGAAAATGAGCAAAGTGGCTGAAAGTTTACTACTTGATTATTTACAGCAATACGACATTGAAAGACAACAAATTTATTTTATATACTCTATCGGACTTAGTGAAACTATTAAAGAACGGGTCAATGAAATTGCACTGGAAAAAGGATTCGAAAATAGTCTGTGGATTGAAGCTGGCGCTATGATTTCGTCACATTCTGGTCCTGGAGGATTTGGGATTGCGGGGATAGAGGTTTAACGTCAAAAAAGTATCTTGCCCTCACACAATCTTAGTCTGGTTCAGAATTATTTCTGATTTGTGTTGGGATTGGGTACCTTATTTACTGATTCTTTTACTCTATATTGATGAGGATACTTGGTCCGTATACAACTCAGGCTTAATTCATGATTACATTCATTTTTTTTGAAGACCTAGTAACCTATTGCAAGTAATGGCGGACAGCAGCACTATAGCGCGGTTCGCTTACACTTTAGCGCGATTGTGACAGCAAATGGCGCGGTGCAACATAACATTCGCGCGGTCATGATCACTTTTAGCGCGGTCACCAGCCAGTTTAGGGCGATGTACCCCTTTTTTGGCGCGGTCCTCCTCTCTTCTCCTATCTCTTTCCCCCGAATCCTTTCCACCACCGCAAACTAGAACCGTCCCTACAAAAATATCTCCACCAAAAAACCCACCAGCAAGTAAATTACTGGTGGGTTACCCATATACATTAATATGGAGACGGTGGGAGTCGAACCCACGTCCAAAGGCTCTGCTACTTCAGCGTCTACGCGTGTAGATTGATCATTTGGTTTCGCGCAAGCATTATGCCATCAATCAGGGCTTCCTGTGCGCTATTCCGGGAATCTCTTATGACAGCCTCAGAATGCAGATGTCATCGTAGCTCACTATAAGTGAACCTTACGCCTCCACATGAGCGATGGAAACGGAAGGTAGATTCAACAGCTTATGCTGCGAATGCTAGGTTGTTGTTTGTTTTGCCAGTTATTATTAACTGTCGTTTCTGACGGAGACGATCCCTCCGACGCGCGGCTCAAGCCCAGACCACCCCTGTCGAATCCGTAACGTCCCCGAAGGAAAGTCCGGAACCCAGGCCCGTTTCACTTAAAACGGCGGGTCGTACTTGATACTTCATCTAGTATACAATAAATCGGCAGGATTATCAATCTTGTTGATTGGCTTTGAAAGCTCGTTGCATATCGCGCTTATGCTCTTTTTCTTTCAAGTCTTGGCGCTTATCATAGAGTTTCTTCCCTTTACCTACGCCAATCAATACTTTGGCAAAGCCGTTTTTAATATACATTTTCAACGGGATGATCGAATAACCTTGTTCTTTCATCGTGCCTGCGAGTGAAGCAATCTGTTTTTTATGCAACAGTAATTTTCGCACGCGAACCGGATCATGGTTATGGATATTCCCTTGTTCATAGGGGCTGATATGCATATTCGACAGCCATGCTTCATTGTTACGGATTAATATAAACGCATCGCGCAACTGGACTTTCCCTTTGCGGATTGATTTAATTTCCGTTCCTTTTAGTACGATTCCTGCTTCAATCGTTTCTTCAATTGCGTAATCAAAGTTCGCCTTTTTATTGACGGCGAGTACTTTTCCAGTTCCTTTGGCCATGCAAATTCCTCCCTGACAGAAGACCGGAGACATGCTCCAGTCTTATTTTTTCTTTGGACGTTTCTTAGATTTCTTTGGCATACCTTCATAAAACTTCTTCTTTGGCTTTTCGTACTTTTTATTGCGCTTGTCGCTGGAACTTTTCGCTCCGCCACCCGCACTCGGTTTAGTACTAGTACCTTGACTTCTTCCTCTACCTGCACCTTGGCCACGGCTCTTGCCTCTGCCAGCTTGGATGACTTTTGGTGTCTCTTTACGAGAGCCTCTGAAGTTTTCTTTCATTCCAACGATTTCGAAGTCCACTGCTTGCTCTTCTGGCTTAACAGATGTCACACGCACTTTTACTTCGTCCCCGATACGGTATTGTTTCGCTGTACGTTCCCCGATCATCATCATTTGACGATCATCGAAACGATAATAGTCGTCGTTCATGTTCTTGACATGCACAAGTCCTTCGATCGTATTCGCAAGCTCCACAAAGATGCCGAAGTTCGTAACAGACGAAATGACGCCTTCAAACTCTTCCCCAACTTTATCGACCATAAACTGTGCTTTCTTCAGTGCGTCCGTATCACGCTCTGCATCTACTGCACGACGTTCACGTTCAGACGTGTGCCGAGCGATTTCAGGTAGTTCAGCAGACCAATGGGCAACCGTTTGTGCCGAGACGTCTTTATTGAATAAATACGTGCGAATGAGACGGTGAACGATTAAGTCCGGATATCTTCTGATCGGTGCGGTAAAGTGCGTGTAGAACTCCGTCGCCAAACCGAAGTGACCGATACTGTCTTGGAAGTACTTCGCTTGTTGCATCGAACGCAATAGCATCGTCGAGATTAGAGATTCTTCTGGCAGTCCTTCAATGGATTCCACAATTTCTTGCAATGCGCCTGAATCTACTTGTTTACCCGTTCCTTTGACGACGATTCCGAATGTCGTAAGAAACTCGAAGAAGCGTTGTAATTTCTCTTCTTTTGGATCTTCGTGGATTCGGTATAAGAAAGGTACTTTCATCCGATCTAAGTGCTCTGCAACGGTTTCATTGGCAGCTAACATGAACTCTTCGATCAAACGTTCAGAAACTGTACGCTCAATAATGATCACGTCTGTCGGCCAGCCATCTTCATCTACGAGAATTTTGGATTCTTTGAAATCGAAATCGATGGCGCCACGGTTTTTACGCTTTTGACGGAAATTACTAGCCAGTTTCGCCATATCGTTTAGCATCGGTACGATTTCTTCGTATTTCTTCGATAGTTCTTCATCTTGATGATCGATTATTTGGTAAACATCATCATATGTCATACGATAACTCGAGTTGATGACACTTGGATAAATATCATGGTCAATGACTTTACCATTGGCATCGACTTTCATTTCGCATGTCAGTGTCAAGCGGTCTTCTCCTGGATTGATGGAACAAATACCGTTAGACAAACGATGCGGTAACATCGGAATGACGCGGTCCGTAAGATAGACACTCGTGCCACGGTCTGCTGCTTCTACGTCCATTGGAGAGTTCTCCGTGACATAGTAGCTAACGTCTGAGATATGCACAAATAGACGATAGGATCCGTTGTCTTCTTTGAAGACTGAAATCGCATCATCCAAGTCTTTTGCATCGGCACCGTCAATAGTCATCGTCAATTCTTTACGTAAATCTCTACGGCCTTCGAAGTCTTCCGGCTGAACTGTCGTCGGTACACTTTTCGCGTGTTCCATTACGTCTTCAGGGAATTCGATCGCTATGCCGTGCTTATGAATGATCGATAGGATGTCTACACCTGGGTCATTTTTATGCCCGAGAATCTGTGTGATCATGCCCGTTGCATTGTTTTCATCGCTCGGCCAGTTGGTGATTTCTGCGATCACTTTTTGACCGTCTACCGCTTCCAATGAATGACCTGTTTCAATATACAAATCCATCGGCAATTTCTTGTCATCCGGCAAGACGAAACCATATCCTTCATGTGCTTGATACGTTCCGACAACTTGCGTAGTTTTACGCTCGACGACTTTCGTGATGACGCCTTCGCGACGATCTCCGAATGAGCTGTCGGATACGCGTACGAAGACGATATCGCCATTCATCGCGCCGTTTACTTCATGAGGTGGGATGAAGACATCATCGCCCTCCACTTCTTCTGGTACGACAAAGCCGAAGCCTTTTGCATGACCGATGAATTTTCCGCGAAGAAGATTCATTTGTTCAGGTAAGCCGTAGCGGTTATTGCGTGAACGTACGATTTTTCCGTTCTGTTCTAATTGTACGAGCATTTTCACTAGATCTTTAAAGTCGTCCGCCTGTTCTAAGTTGAGTGCTTCTGAAATCTCGTGGACAGTGGACGGCATATAGGATTTCTCTTTTAATAAAGACAAAACCCGTTCTTGTAACTCTTTTATATTTGGTTCCAAACAATCATCTCCTCCTTTTTTCCTTTAGTTATATCTTCCCCTAATTTCACTCTTGCCAATCAAGGGATTCTAAAAAATGTAGTACGTTTTCGTGAAGTTGTGCTTTTTCGGGACCTAGTGTAATGACATGTCCTGATTCTTCGTACCATTGTAGTTCTTTTTCTGTGGATTGTGCTTCGTCGTAAATAATTTGTGCAGAGTTCGGATCAATTACATCGTCGTGACGCGATTGAACCACGAGTAATGGTGTATAGATGCAGTCGACTTGATCGCGCACGTCTTGGACCATGGATTGTAAACCGTCAAGGCCCGGCATCGACTTCGTTTTCAAATCGTCCATTTCTAATTTGATTTGCTCGTCTGATTGACCTGCGAATTTTTTGTAATCTCGTGCATATTTCAGCACGCCTGACCACATCAAGTCAGTCGTCTTCATCGTCATCGGTGCACACATCGTCACGATGCCTTTTAGCGGAAATTGCGCTGCGAGTCTCAATGAAAATACACCACCGAGTGATAGTCCCGCCACAGCAATCTCATCATATCCTGCCTCTTTTAGCTGATTATATGCATCGACTACATCTTCCCACCACTGATCAGGATTCGTCTGGATCAATTCTTCAGGCGGCACGCCATGACCGCGGTAATGCGGTGCCAATGAAGTATAATTATGTTTTTCAAGGAAGCGGCCGAGCATCCGCACGTCCGCGGATGTTCCTGTAAACCCATGCAACAGTAATACCGCACGTTTTCCATGTTGAAAGAAAAATGGTTTCGGTTGGGCAATTCGCATGTTTTTCGTTCCTTTCTACGAAAAGCGCCTGACCGTTCAAACATGGTCAGGCGCTTGCATTTTATATTTTCATGATCGCAATGGTTAGGACAAAAAATAAGACGGATAAGACGATTGTCGCTCTTTGTAGAACGAGATCTAATCCACGTGCTTTTTGTTTTCCGAAAAGTTGCTCTGCGCCTCCGGAGATGGCCCCTGACAGTCCCGCACTCTTACCGGATTGCAATAAAACGACTACTATTAATGCTATAGCTACGACTATCAGCGATGCTGTGAAAACTGCATGCATGTTTTTCCACCTCCAAAAATAGCAAGTTACAACATTTCTATTCTACCAAAGCAAGTCCCTCGGCACAACCTTTTGTTACGAATTGCGCCGATTGACTGGTACTAGTTACAATTATTTATTCAAATTATAGAATGTATCTTTGCCCAGGTACTGTGCTGTTTCAAACAATTGATCTTCGATACGAAGCAATTGATTGTACTTCGCGACACGATCCGAACGAGAAGGTGCACCTGTTTTAATTTGGCCAGCGTTTGTCGCAACTGCGATGTCCGCAATCGTCACGTCTTCTGATTCACCTGAACGGTGAGAGATGACTGCTGTATAGCCCGCACGTTTCGCCATTTCAATCGCATCGAATGTTTCAGTCAATGTACCGATTTGGTTCACTTTGATCAGGATCGAGTTACCGATGCCTTCTTTGATTCCGCGTGATAGTTTCTCTGTGTTTGTAACGAAAAGATCGTCACCCACTAATTGCACTTTGTTACCAAGACGCTCTGTCAATAGCTTGTGGCCATCCCAGTCGTTCTCGTCCAAGCCGTCTTCAATAGATACGATTGGGTACTTGTCGCAAAGCTCTTCATACCAAGCAACCATCTCTTCAGATGTTTTACGAATATCTTCACCTGCAAGGTAGTAGTTGTTTTGGTCTTTATCGTAGAACTCAGAAGAAGCTACGTCCATAGCAAGCAAAATATCTTCGCCAGCTTTGTAACCTGCTTTTTCAATTGCTTCGATAATTGTAGAAAGTGCTTCTTCGTTAGAAGCCAGGTTCGGAGCAAATCCGCCTTCGTCTCCAACTGCTGTGTTCAAGCCTTTGCCATGAAGAACAGATTTTAGGCTGTGGAAAATTTCCGTACCCATGCGAAGTGCATGACGGAAAGATTCTGCGCCAACTGGCATAATCATGAATTCCTGGATGTCGACGTTGTTATCTGCGTGCTCTCCACCGTTTAAGATATTCATCATCGGTACTGGCAATTGCTTCGCGTTGAAGCCGCCAAGGTACTGGTACAACGGAACGTCTAAGTAGTCTGCTGCTGCGTGTGCAACCGCCATAGATACACCAAGAATGGCGTTAGCACCGAGTTTGCCTTTATTCTCTGTACCATCAAGTTCGATTAATGCTCTGTCGATGACAACTTGATCCAATACGGAATAGTTTTCTTCGAATTCAGAAGAGATGACTTCATTGACGTGATCTACGGCTTTCAATACACCTTTACCGTTATAACGATTTTCGTCGCCGTCACGTAATTCTACCGCTTCATACTCCCCAGTAGATGCACCAGATGGTACGATGGCACGTCCAAAGGCACCGCTTTCTGTGAATACTTCTACTTCTACAGTTGGATTGCCTCGTGAATCCAATACTTCTCTAGCTTGAATGTGGGTAATGATTGGCATGAAAATCTCTCCTTAGAATAATGGTTTTCCGGTCATTTCAACCGGTTGTGGAATTCCTAACATTTTCAATAGCGTCGGTGCCAAGTCTGCAAGAATACCGTCTGTGCGCAGTACGACATCTGGATTCGTGACAATGACAGGTACAGGATTTGTCGTGTGCGCTGTCATAGGTTGTCCACCGATTGTCGTTACTTCATCCGCATTGCCGTGATCCGCTGTGATGATAGCAGATCCGCCTTTTGCCGATAAAGCGTCAATGATTCGGCCTAAACAAGTATCGACCGTTTCAATCGCTTTTACAGTGGGCTCTAGCATTCCGCTATGGCCGACCATATCCGGATTCGCAAAGTTTAGGATAATAGCATCTTGTCGTTCCGCTTCGATTTCGGCAACTAACGCATCCGTCACTTCGTATGCGCTCATTTCCGGTTTCAAATCATACGTCGCGACTTTCGGCGAATTGATTAGAATTCGAGTTTCTCCTTCAAACTTCTCTTCGCGTCCGCCACTCATAAAGAACGTCACATGTGGATACTTTTCCGTTTCCGCAATCCGCAACTGACGCTTGCCTTGGTCTTCAAGCACTTCACCGATTGTTTTGGTTAAATTGACATTATGGAATACAATGTCCGCTACTACATCATCATTATAATGCGTAAAGCCAACAAAATGTAAGTCCGTAAATTTTTTCACGCCTCGATCAAAGCCATCAAAGTCAGGTTGCGTGAGAGCACGTGACAATTGAATCGCACGGTCTGGACGGAAATTGAAGAAGATCACCGCATCTCCATTGTCAATCGTCGCCACCGGTTTGCCGTCTTGTTGAATGACAAACGGCTCGACAAACTCATCATGTATTTCTTCGGCATAAGAAGCTCGGATTCCTTCTTCTGCTGAATCACAATGTGGTCCGATTCCATACACCATAGCGTCATACGTTTTCTGCACCCGTTCCCATCGCTTGTCGCGGTCCATCGCAAAATATCTGCCGGACACAGTCGCAATCTGACCGACACCGACTTCTTCCATCACGTCTTCCGTACGTTTAATATACGGAAGAGCCGTCGTTGGTCCTACGTCACGGCCATCGAGGAATGCATGCAAGTAGACACGCTCTACACCGTGTTCTTTCGCCATCTTCAATAAAGCGAATAAATGCTCATAATGACTATGAACGCCACCGTCAGACAATAGGCCCATTACGTGAAGCGCAGAGCCTTTCATTTTGACATGCTCCATCGTTTCAAGCAATGCCGCGTTGGCAAAGAATTCGCCTTCACGAATCGACTTATTGATACGCGTCAAGCTTTGATAGACGATACGTCCAGCACCAATGTTCAAGTGCCCCACTTCAGAGTTCCCCATTTGTCCTTCTGGTAACCCTACTGCTTCTCCACATGCCGTCAATGTTGCGTGTGGGTAGTTCTCCCACAGCAAGTCAAAGTTTGGAATGTTGGCGTGCGCTACCGCATTGCCGTACGTTTCATCTCGTAAGCCGAAACCGTCCAAGATAATTAACGCGACCGGTTTATTCGCCATGAGTCCCAGCCTCCACTAATTTAACGAATGCGGTCGGATCAAGACTTGCTCCTCCTACTAATGCACCGTCGATATGATCTTTGCTTAGCAATTCAGCAATATTTTCTGGTTTTACACTACCACCATATTGAATGCGGACTGCATTCGCCACGTCTGATGAGTAGAGTGTTTCGATCTTATGACGGATCGCTGCACATACTTCATTGGCATCTTCAGCTGTTGCTGTTTTGCCTGTGCCGATCGCCCAGATAGGTTCATACGCAATGACGGACTGTTTCGCTTGTTCCGCTGTGACACCGAAAAACGCTTTTTCCACTTGCGCAGAGACGATTGAAACCGTTTCAAGTGCTTCGCGCTGATCCAATGTTTCGCCTACACAGATGATCGGAACCAAATGATGGTTGAACGCTGCGAGTACTTTTTGATTCACTGTATCGTCTGTTTCATTGAAGTATTGACGACGTTCAGAATGTCCAAGAATGACATACTGTACCCCTAAGTCTTCAAGCATAGCCGGGCTAATTTCGCCAGTGAATGCCCCTTCGTCTGTATCATGCATCGTTTGAGCGCCTACTTTGATCGCAGTCGTTTCAAAACGTTGCAGTAAATTGTTCAGATACAATGCCGGTGGGCAAATGACTGCTTCGACTTGATCTGACGCCGTGAGTTGTTCTTTAATATGTTCCGCAAACTCTGCAGCTTCCCTAGATAATTTAAACATTTTCCAGTTGCCCGCAATGATTCGTTTTCGCAAAAGAATTCCTCCTTATTCTCGATCCTGTAATACAGCTACTCCTGGCAACTCTTTGCCTTCCATGAATTCGAGTGAAGCACCGCCACCAGTGGATACGTGATCCATTTGATCGGCTACTTCAAACTTCTCAACAGCCGCCGCAGAGTCGCCTCCACCAATTACCGTATACGCAGACGTTTCCGCCATTGCGTCCGCCACGGTTTTCGTTCCGTTTGCGAACGGTTCCATTTCGAACACACCCATCGGCCCGTTCCAAATGACGAACCGTGAGTCTTTAATGACTTGCTCATAGCGCTTTGCAGTTTCCGGCCCGATATCAAGACCCATCCAGCCTTCTGTAATGGCATCGACTGAAACCGTTTTAGTTTCTGCATCCGCAGCAAACGTATTCGCTACGACTGCATCTGTCGGCAAGTATAGAGTGACTGCCTTTCGCTTCGCCTTTTCAATGAAAGACTTCGCCAACTCTACTTTATCTTCTTCTACAAGAGAATCTCCAGTTTCATGACCTTGTGCGCGTGTGAATGTATACGACAATCCACCACCAATCAACAAGTTATCGACTTTATCCAACAAATTATCGATAACGCCGATTTTGTCTTTTACTTTCGCGCCACCTATAATCGCTGTGAAAGGACGATCGGGATGAGACAATGCTTTTCCGAGAACGTCTAATTCTTTCTCGAGTAAGAAGCCAAGAACGCCAGGTATGTATTCTGCAATTCCAGCGGTAGAAGCATGTGCGCGGTGCGCTGTTCCAAATGCGTCATTCACAAAGACGTCGGCAAGTTTTGCAAATTGCTTGGATAGTTCAGCATCATTCTTCTCTTCGCCTGGATTAAAGCGAACGTTTTCAAGCAAAATCACGTCGCCATCTTTCATTTCTGCAATCGCTTTCTCCACTTCTTCACCGATCGATGAATCGAGTTTCTTCACTGTTTTACCTAGAAGCTCAGACAATTTATCGCCAGCAGGTGTCAAACGCATATCTTCTTGCACTTCACCTTTAGGCCGTCCTAGGTGGCTAGCTAAAATAACTTTTGCCCCCGCGTTTGTCATGTATTCAATTGTTGGTAGTGCCGCTCGAATGCGCGTATCATCCGTTACCTTTCCATCTTCCATCGGTACGTTGAAATCTACGCGACAAAATACGCGCTGACCGTCCAATGTAATATCCCTGATTGTCTTTTTCATGTTCATTCAATAAGTCCTCCTCGGCTTAAATACAAAAAGAGGAACGGGGTTCTCCGTTCCTCTCACCCATATTTATTCATTATAATCGGTTAGTTGTGGAATGGCTACGATTTATAACAGAATTCATGGTTTTCTCTACTTATAGACCTTGTTCGTTCATATATCGTGCTAAATCGATACAACGAGCGGAGTAACCGGACTCATTATCGTACCAAGAAATGACTTTCACCATATTGCCTTCCATGACCATTGTAGACAAACCGTCTACTGTGGAAGATGCAGTGTTTCCATTGTAATCAACAGATACGAGTGGCAAATCACTGAAATATAGAAGTCCTTGTAATTCACCTTCGGACGCTTTCTTCAATGCACTATTCACATCTTCTACTGTTACTTCTTTTTCTAGTTCTGTCACAAAGTCAACAAGTGAAACATTCGGAGTCGGCACACGCACTGCCATTCCATCTAGTTTTCCTTTCAATTCAGGAATAACTTTCGTTACAGCGGAAGCTGCACCCGTTGAAGTCGGAATCATCGACACACCAGCCGCACGCGCACGTCGGTAGTCGGAGTGTGGAAGATCAAGAATTTTCTGGTCGTTCGTATACGAGTGAATGGTCGTCATCATACCGCGCTTAATACCGAATGAATCGTTCAACACTTTCACAATAGGCGCTAAACAGTTCGTCGTACAAGACGCGTTCGATACGATGTTGTCATTCGCCGCATCATACGTTCCTTCATTAACACCCATCACAAGTGTAGTCATTTCACCTTGCGCTGGAGCCGACAAGATGACTTTCTTCGCGCCTGCATCCAAGTGTTTTTGCAAACCTTCTTTTGAACGGAAAACACCTGTACAATCGATAACGATATCTATCCCAAGGTCTTTCCAAGGTAGATTTGCAGGATCTTTTTCTGCAAACACACTAATCTTTTTGTCATTTACACGAATGGAAGATTCATCTGATTGCACGTCTGCATCGAAAATACCGTGTACTGAATCATATTTCAATAAATGAGCCAACATGGCTGCGTCCGTCAAATCATTGATTGCCACTACTTCCATATCCTTAGTTGCAAATGCTTCTCGAAGCACCAATCGGCCAATTCGTCCAAATCCGTTAATCGCTATTTTCACTGTCATAATAAATCGCCTCCATATAAGGTAGTTATATTCTTTCGCCTTCTAGGCATTGTATCTACGGTTCACATCAGTGACAGCATATTTTGTGCTGCACCTTCGTCTGTCACTAAAATGGTTTGGGACGGTGCACTCGCTAAATACGACAGCAGTGCTTCCGCTTTACTCGCCCCGCCGGCTACTGTGAGCACGAGCGGAACGTCTTTCAATTGCTCCATCTGAATCCCAACTGTACGAATACGATGGACAATTTCACCTTGCTGATTAAAATAAAAGCCGAATGCTTCTCCCTTAGCCTGTCGATCCCGTAGAATCTGCTGCTCCTCTTCAGGAGAGTTTCGCAATACAGCCATTTTCGTCGCATTCCCAACACCATGGATCACGCAATCGGTGCGACTATATAACTCCAGCATCTCTTTCGCAGCGGGCTCATGCTGGAATACCGCATGTGCTTCTTCACTAAGAGTATCTGGATAATAAAACGCTTTATACGTTGCATGACACGCTTCTGCAAACGAAGCAGCGATCATATTCGCCTGTAACCCGATTTCTTCTCCCACGCCACCTCTTGCTGCGATAAATTGCACATCCGGCAACTCATCTTGCTGCATAAACGATGGAATCGCAGCTACTGAACTGCCACCAGTTACTGCGACAATTTCATTACCTGTAATACGCGAGCGGAATTGTTTCGCCGCTTGCATACCGAGTAGTTTTTTCGTCAGAGGTGAGTCATCGGAATTCCCTTCCACTACATGTACTTTTAGAATGCCAAGGCGCTCCGCCAACTCATTCGCAAGTTGTCGTCTGCCCGATCTTTCCTCCATCGTATCATGCAATGCAAAGAGCACTTCTATACCTTTTTCCGTAGTTGACACGCCTTCTTTCGCAATATGCACCAATTCCTGCTCTTTCAATAAATCGAGCATCGTACGCGTTTCCCTCTCCGAAATACCAGACACGGAGCTAAGCGTTCTTCGGCCAACGGGTCCCGACGCTTTGATTAGTTTCAACATATGATAACGTTGCTCGATCAACAGTGGAAGTTCAGGTATAAGTGCGAGTTGCGCTTCGTAAAATGATAAGTTCACTCACATCACTCTTTTCAAGTGGGTTGTATTTGATCCCTCTGAATCATTAACGTCCCACCTAGTGTAAAAAAATACTATACATGAAGTATAGCATATTCAGAAATGAAACACAACAAGAAAGCGTTTACATTATTCAATTAATTCCAAAATATCGATATAGCCGATATTTCCATAGGCCACCACTTGTCCCTCATGCTCAACGACTGGGATCATCAACATATATTTCTTATGAATTTCGTCATCTTCCTCTATATTAATCCTCTGCCACTCGAGTGGATGATCTTCCGCGACCAAACGAAGCATTTGCTCCGCTTCTTCGCACAGCCCACAATTAGGTTTCGTGTAGAATTGAATTTTCATATGTCGGTCACCTCGTTTTTATTTATGATTACATGAAATTGGTTATTTTTCTAGGGATTTGACTTTTTTGGGGTGGTGGCTGGGTTGGGTTGGGTGGGATGGCGCGGCGGATAGAATGTAGGAATATAAGGTATAGGGCCGCGGGCATTGAGCGGATGCAAGGCTTCATTGAGCGGGTAACGGGAAACTATGAGCGAATGCGAATTGCGATAGAGCGAATAACGTTACGCATAGAGCGCTTGCCGAATCACATAGAGCAGATAGCGTGCTACATTGAGCGGCGCGCACCGCAAATGCCAAAACTAGATGGCGCGGCGATAGAACGTGAGAATATAAAGTGTCGGGTCGCGGCCATAGAGCGGATGCAAGGCTTCATTGAGCGGGTAACACTACGCATAGAGCTCTTGTGGAAATTCATTGAGCGAATAACGCTTCGCATAGAGCACTTGCAGGGGCACATAGAGCGGATAGCTTGCATCATTGAGCGCGCGCCACGGACATAAAAAAAGTGACGATCACTCACGAATCGAGTTATCGTCACTTCCTGCGAAGCAAGCTATTACCAACTTCGGCCTGCTCCGCCACCACCACCGGAACCACCGCCGCCGAAGCCACCAAAGCCTCCGCCGCCACTTCCACCTCCGAAGCCACCACCACCGGGGCCAGGGAAGAATATTGGGCCACCGCTAGATCGACCACGTGGACCACCGCCTCTTCCGCCACCGCCAAAAAAGACGCGGAAGATAATGTAGAGAACGATGATCACTATAACAAATGACGGAATGCCAACGTCTTCTTCACCTTGTTCGGGGTACGCGATTGGCAACTCATCACCTTTAAGTCCGTATTCCGCCGCTATTTCATTATAGAATGCTTTGTATACTTCCGTAATCGCAAGGTCTGGTTGTTCTTGCCTTAAATAGGGCATCGCGAGTTCATCAATATAACGTCCGACTTTCCCGTCAGGAAGTGCTCCTTCCAAACCGTAGCCGGTCGTTAAATAAAACTTGCGCTCAATACCTGCAGCTTCATTTTTTTCTGTGGAAACGACAAGTAATGCGCCATTGTCCATTTCTTTATCGCCTAATTGCAATTCACGAAGCAAGCGTAGGGCATAATCCTCTACAGGTTCACCTTCTAGGGAATACACTGTACGAACAGCAAGTTCTGCTTTCGTAGCCGCTTGCAAGCGAATGCCATACTCTTCTATTTCCGCTTCTTGAGCGGGTGATAAAATATTCGCATCGTCGACTACTACTTCTGTAATCGCATGAACTGTCGCAGAACCAGTAAGGGCCACTAGTAGCGCTACGAGGAACATGCAGACGCGGTTCATCACTTCACGTCATCCCCAAAATCGACTGATGGCGGTTGTTGCGCCCCTTCGACCGCTTTGAAGTATTCTTTTTCATCGAATCCAAAGATCGAAGCCACGATTTTACCTGGGAATCGTTTAACGGTTCTATTGAAAACAGACACGACGTCGTTATAATCTTTACGTGCCACAGCGATACGATTTTCCGTGCCTGCTAATTCATCCATTAGCTGTTGGAAATTTTGGTTCGCTTTTAAATCTGGATAATTTTCCACCACTACCAATAAACGACTTAATGCGCTCGATAGTTCTGAATCTGCCGCTGCTTGTTCTTCAGGACCACGTGCGCCGGCCATTTTACTACGTGCGTTCGCAATGTTTTCAAGCACCTCTTTTTCATGTGAGGCATATCCTTTCACCGTATTCACTAAGTTCGGGATTAAATCTACTCTACGTTGTAATTGCGTTTCAATCTGTGCATACGACTGGTCGACGTCTTCTTCCAAGTTTACTAACTTGTTGTAAGAAGGAACGATCATAATCGCTGCGATGATTACTAACACTATAATGGCTATAAGCGGGCCAGCTAGTTTCTTCATACATCACTACTCCTCTCATCATTTCATTAGTATGTACTTACCCTACTTCTTTCACTCACCAAACTTCCTGTCGCGATATTTTAAAAGTTATTGGTTAGGTCTATGCCCCATTTACTTCCTATATATAAGCATAAACTACATACAATATGATGCATCTAATCAATCATTTATGCTTTTAGATAAAATCGGCAAGAATATTTTTCTAAACTACTTTACAGACAATTTTGAGTAGGCTATACTAATAAAAGTTGCACGAAGGAAACAATATAGTACCAATCATGCATTAGAGTTGCATAAGGGAAACTATTGTTTTATATTATTACCTATAAAAAAACTATACTGCTTCTTAACTAAAATAAAAGTTGTATTCCTTTTATCTGAAAGTTGCACTAGGGAAAGAAAAGAGGAGGAAACTGGATGATACATCCGATAACAGTCAATAATATAAGTGTTTCGTATGACGGCCATGAAGTCGTAAAAGACGTTTCATTCTCATTTGGATCTGGAAGTTTGATTGGTGTTCTCGGGCCGAATGGTGCGGGTAAATCTACATTGATGAAAGCGATGCTTGGCTTAATCCATAAAGATCATGGAGAAGTAAAGATCGGTAGCGAGACGGTGGATTCCATGCGTAAGAAAATTGCCTATGTTCCTCAGCGTTCCAATATTGACTGGAACTTCCCTATCGTTGTAAAAGATACGGTTTTGCTTGGAACCTATCCAAAAATCGGCTTGCTCAGACGTCCACGTAAAGCGGATAAAGAGTGGGCAATGGAATGTTTAAGGCAAGTAGGAATGGAGAGCTTTGCCAATCGCCAAATTGGTGAATTATCAGGCGGGCAGCAACAGCGAGTGTTCCTTGCACGTGCACTAGCCCAAAAGGCGGATTATTTCTTTCTCGATGAGCCTTTCGTGGGGATTGACGTATCGAGTGAAGAAATCATTATTGGGATTTTGCGTGAAATGCAAGCGAATGGCAAAGTGATTTTCGTAGTTCACCACGACTTGTCAAAAGTGAAGAAATATTTTGATGGGCTAATTCTTATTAACAAAGAGTTAATTGATGCAGGTCCAACGAATAAGGTATTCCAATCAAGCAATATGGCGAAAGCATATAACCGTGAATTTATGATCGACGGCTTGGAGGTTTCTATGTAATGGAATTTATTCAAGACTTACTGACGTACGGCTTCTTACAAAAAGCATTGATTACGTCGATCATGGTTGGCATCATTTGTGGGATTATTGGTAGTTTCATCGTCCTTCGGGGCATGGCATTGATGGGCGATGCGATTTCCCACGCAGTTCTACCGGGTGTTGCCATTTCGTATATGCTTGGAATTAGCTATTTCTACGGCGCAGTGTTTACGGGTGTTCTTACAGCATTCAGTATCGGTGCCATATCCCAAAATAGTCGAATCAAGAATGACTCTTCGATTGGCATTGTCTTTTCAGCGTTTTTCGCTCTTGGGATTATTTTAATCACACAAGCTAAAAGTGCGACAGACTTGACGCAAATTTTATTCGGTAACGTGTTGTCTGTTCGCAGTTCCGATATGTGGCTGACATTGATCGTCGGTGCCATTGTGATTTTAGTAGTAGTTCTATTCTTTAAAGAACTACTCGTTTCTAGTTTCGACGAGACGATGGCTGCGGCTTACGGTTTAAAAACACGTTTGATTCACTACGCGATTATGTTTTTACTCACACTGGTTACAGTCGCTTCCCTACAGACTGTCGGAGTGATCCTCGTTGTATCTTTATTGATTACACCAGCTTCTACAGCGTATCTGTTAACCAATCGACTATCGGTCATGGTCGTATTGGCAGCATTTTTCGGTGCCCTGTCATCCATCACTGGACTGTATTTCAGCTTTTTGTACAATATGCCATCGGGGCCCGTGATTGCCTTGACAGCGACAGCCATCTTCATGTTGGCATTTTTATTCTCACCTAAACAAGGAATTGTCGTTGGTATGTTCCGCAAGAAGTTTAAACGTAAATCGATTACAGGCGCAACCAACTAAGCGTTTAACCGTCCCGACAGAAAAAAATTAGTATTTATAAAGGAGTAGAATGTAACACATGAAAAACTTAGCAAAATGGCTAACACTGTCATTGCTCGCTGTATTTCTGTTAGCCGCATGTGGGAATGAAAAAGGTACGAACGCTGGTGACAAAGCAGCGGAAACAGACGACAAGCTTAAAGTCGTTACATCATTTACCATCATTGCGGATATGGCACGCGAAATCGGCGGGGACTACGTGGAGGTATATAACTTAGTACCAACTGGAACGGACCCTCATGAATATGAGCCTTTGCCAAATGATATTAAAGCCGCAACAGATGCAGACGTATTATTCTACAACGGTTTAAATCTTGAAGGCGGAAAAAAAGGCTGGTTCTTCAAAATGATGGATTCCGTTGGTCAGAAAGACGAAAACATCTATAGCTTAACCGAGGAAGTAGAACCTAAGTATATCGGTGGAAAAGGCGGCACTGACGAGGAAATCAACCCACACGCGTTTATCGATCCAGCTGTTGGTGTGAAAATGGCAGAAGCTATGCGCGATGCATTGATTGAAAGACACCCAACAGAAAGTGAAAAAATTCGAGAGCAAGGCGATGCATACGTACAACGTCTACAAGAATTAGATGATGAATTTGCTGAGCGCATTTCTACGATACCTGAAGAAAATCGTGTGCTCGTAACAAGTGAACGTGCTTTCCAATACTTGAGTGACCACTATGGCTTAAAAGAAGCGTTTATCTGGGAAATCGATACGGAAGAGAATGGTTCTCCTAAACAAATCAAAGAGCTCATTCACTATATCCAAGAACATAACGTGCCTGTATTATTCGTGGAATCTAACGTAGATACACGCCCGATGGAAACTGTTTCTGCAGAGACTGGTGTTCCAATTGCTGAAAAGCCCATCTACTCTGACGAAATTGGTAACCCTGGTGACGCAATCGATACGTATATAAAATACTTGAACTACAATATGAATCTCATCCACGATGAGTTAAGCAAAGAACGATAAATAGCATGATTTATCAACTTGAGACGAATAGGAAGCCACACTGCCCTGTTAACGGGTTCGGAACACGGGGAGAAAATAGTAAATAACATACTGATTGGGGACATAATTCGCATATGAATTGTTGTCCCTGTTTTTGTTATATCAACGTTTAGAGGATTTTTATAGACGAAAAGCAAGGCTGAAGCAACAGCGGAAGGAATTTTAGGAGTTGAAACGTGGAATGTTTGCGGCAGCCGATTTGGATAGGAGAGGGTGCGTTTTCTGCCCCCCTTTTTTCCATCGCTTTGTTTATTTAGGACCACCGATATCGTTATGTATGATGGTAATTGGCTTACCTTTTTTCTTTTTATAACTCGAATCACTATACATTTGAATTTCGTGTTTAACTTGGAAAACGTGACCAGCCATACGCATAGATCGTTTATCAATAAAGTAAGCCGTTTTCATATTCTCACTTATAATTACAGTTGCGAATGCAGAGAGAGGTGCAGTGTATGGAAGTGGAATAGCCAATAATGAACCTAGTGCTGCAATTCCGCCTTTAGCTAATATGTCATTAGCCTTTGTGCTTCTTTTTTTGGTATCGACGTAAATCCAACTTGAAGCTTCAGCTTTACTGGTAACTAACTGAATACCATTGCTGTCCTTTGTCAAATTGACTGGCGCTAAAGATAAGCTAAACATCATTAGTGCGGCAGTACCTGTAAGTAAAAATTTTCTCTTAAGCAATTTCATTTCTTCATCCCCTTAATATATTAGTATTGTAATCAAATTGTTTACTATATTATTTTACTACACTATTCAGAAAAACAAAGAGGCTTAAAGGATTAACAACTAAATACCAGTCTTTAGTTGTAGTTATTAGTAGTCTGATAGTAATAATTGAACCTCAGGGTTATCTTTTTACCACTGGCATGAACTTCACTTAATGTTTTTTATTGATACTAAACAAATCTAAGGAGAATCAGAAATGAAAAAAATGCTTCTTAGTCTACTTACCGTTTTAGTTATTCTACCTTCACAAACACACCCTGAGAATAAAATTGAAGAGTTGCCACCTTGTTCAGCAATACTTAAACCCACAAAAAACGTACCTAAAAATGCCAGAGGAGTAGCACTGATTTATACTATTGAAAGAAAGTTTACTGAAGAACGAACAAGTCTAAGTGTTCATGCTGATTAACCTGTTATTTACGTTGGTAATTGGACTTTCCTCCCCAGCAACCGAACCCGTTACTCCCCCTGTGGCTTCCTATTTTGTTTGTCTAAAAGCATTGAACATATAAGCCCTAACTTATATGATATAGATACTTATAATGAAAGGAGTATTTTATGAATCCTAAACAAATGGAACGTTACTTAAAAACCATTGGAGATCAATCTCGATTACAATTACTGAAAGCATTGGAGCAAAAACCTTTGTGCATTTGTGATTTGAATACTCTACTAGACGTATCACAACCGGCAATCAGTCAGCATATGCACAGACTAAAAAGTGATGAGATTGTGCTGAATGAACGACGTGGACGCTGGGTATATTGGTCACTTAATCGTTCCCATCCCCACTACTTCTTATTACTGGAATTATTGAAATTATTGCCGGTTCCTACTATTGAATGTAGCAAGGAGGAGAACCCATGCAAATAATACTGGCTTCCTTCATATTTCTTCTTACACTGATCTTGGTTATTTGGCAACCACGCAACCTATCCATCGGCTGGTCTGCCATCGCCGGTGCAGTTCTCGCTCTACTTGCGGGTGTCGTCAGTTTTACTGATGTCATCGACGTAACATCTATCGTATGGAATGCTACATTGACGTTCGTCGCACTGATCATCATTTCACTGATCCTTGATGAAATCGGATTTTTCGAGTGGTCCGCATTACATATGGCGCGCTTTGCCAAAGGCAGCGGCGTGCGCATGTTTTTACTAGTCATCCTACTTGGTGCCGGTGTATCGGCTTTATTCGCGAATGATGGAGCTGCATTGATACTTACTCCCATTGTCCTAGCGATGGTGCGTGCACTTAATTTCAAAGAGAAAATGATTTTGCCCTTCGTCATGGCGTCGGGATTCATTGCGGATACTACTTCCTTGCCACTTGTCGTCAGTAATCTCGTGAATATCGTCTCCGCCGACTTCTTCGGTATCGGTTTCGCTGAATACGCAAGCCGTATGATTATCCCGAACTTCTTCAGTCTTGGGACAAGTATTCTCGTGTTGTATATGTATTTCCGTAAATCTATACCGAAACGTTTCGATGAAAAGTTGTTGCGTACACCTGCGAACGCGATACGCGACCATAAACTGTTCAGCATTTCATGGGTAGTGCTCGGTTTATTGCTGATCGGCTACTTCATAAGTGAATCATTAGGTTTACCCGTCTCCTTCATCGCCGGTTCCATTGCGATTATATTCTTGCTAATTGCGAGAACGAGCGAGGCAGTGCAAACTAAAACCGTAATAAAAGGTGCTCCATGGGCTATTGTGTTCTTTTCCATCGGGATGTACGTAGTCGTCTATGGATTGCGTAATGCAGGATTGACATCTGTTTTGACAGCGTTGATCGAGTGGACATCGAGCCATGGCTTGTATGCCGCTACGATTGGCATGGGGTTTATTGCGGCAATCCTGTCATCGTTCATGAACAATTTGCCGACTGTGATGATAGATGCGCTAGCGATCCAAGATGCTGCGGTTCCGCCTAATGTGCAGGAAGCGTTGATTTATGCCAATGTAATCGGGTCTGATTTAGGTCCGAAGATGACACCGATCGGTTCGCTGGCCACATTACTGTGGTTGCATGTGCTGTCGTTAAAAGGCATACGGATCTCTTGGGGATATTATTTCAAAGTGGGTATTATATTGACTGTGCCTACTCTCCTCATTACGTTGACAGGGCTATGGTGGTGGCTCTCAGTTTCTTAAATCGGTTGTCAGTTAGACAGGAAAGATACTTGATTAATATAGGCCCCATTCGGTGAGATAACCTCTTTTCTCACTGTGTGGGGCCTATATATATTGATCGAATCCTTATAAGCAATAATTAGATAGTCATTTAGGTGCAACGAGGACAACCGTACTATCTATAATGAATCTTCTGAAATGACTTCTAGAATTTCTGTTATGAAAATTAATTGATATATTCTTCCAGTAAGCGTAGTTCATGTGGTATTTTCACTTCTGGCTATTACTAACGTCAGCATATGTTTTTATAAAAAAGCCTTCTGTTTTTGACCATTCGCAATACAATATATTTTGAAGATTCACATGCCCTAAGTGTTCCATTTCAGCATAAAGCCATGCCTCCGTTTTGCCAATAAAGTCTAAGACTTCCTTCTTGATTTGTCCCTCATCAATTAGTAGTACAGTCGGTTCTTCTTCTCGGTTCTCCAGATTCATATCCTGAACAGCCACGGGTTTATACTTGGCGTATTGATTAATTGAAATATCTCCTCCCGGTTCGATAAATAAGTCCCGTACTTCTCTCAACGAAAAAATGCCTTGCATACGAAGCATCGTTCTCAACTGCTCCATTTCTAATTGGTTTTTTTTCATCAATTTTTTATTGATTTTCCCATCAGCGATCAGCTTGTCCGTTTCCCCTTTAATCAATATTCGTAACGGATTAGATAAGGTGACAATTTTCTCCACGGCATAAATGGCAGTTGCCCACACCACAACCGAAAATAAAAACATTGGGATGGATATCTTTTCGTTATAGAGGCTCTCTTCAAGAACGCCACCGAATACGAGGAGATACACCACATCATAAGGTGTCATTTGACTCAAGTGTTTTTTCCCTAGTAATCTTATGACAACTAGGAGAGCCACCAAGCCAATTACAAGCTTGCTACCATTCAGTAAGTAATCCACCCTAAACACCTCCAAACTTATTCACAATTAAAAAACAGTTTCTATACGAATTAATTGTGAGCTATTTATCCCTGTTTTCATTAGAACCTACAGATAGCATCCCCATTTGCACAGTGAGTTAAACAACGTACGTTTGTTTAGCGCCTGATGTCACATAGTTTATGTACTATTTTGATAGGCAGCGAATCGCCACTAGTTTTTTCTCCTGTAGATAATCGATGCAACGCAAAAAGCCCACTTAATATGGGCTTTCTACTAAAACATTTTTCATGTAAACGTAATTTCACTTGTCAATCGCTTTGCTGGTGGCAAGAGTTGGAACCACACTCACCGATTTATTCGCAAATTGCTTTTCACGAATAAATGAGATGGCGACTGCGGCCAATAATCCCGGTATGGCCAGCGCCATGAAATTCTGCTGGAAGGAAAGACTTAGACCGAGCAATGCACCGCCCACTACCGGACCGATGATGCCGCCCACTCTTCCCACTCCGGACGACCAGCCAATTCCTGTGGAACGGACTTCTGTTGGATAGAACTGTGAAGCAAATGAGTATAAAACAATCTGCGAACCTATGGACGTGGCACCTGCTACAGCTACCAGAATATACAAGATGGCAATAGTCGGCTGGAATCCCATCAAGATCAATGAAAGCGCATTCAAAGAAAAGAACATCGTCAATACGTTTTTCGTTTTCCAGTGGTCTGCGAGCCAACCGCCTATTAACGCTCCAGCAATTCCACCCATATTCAGTACTAAAAGGAATGTCAAGCTGGATCCTAAGCTGTAGCCCGCCTCTGACATTAACTTAGGTAACCACGTTCCGAGGCCGTATGTGATCAGCAGGCAGAGGAAGAAGTTAAACCAGAACAGGAGCGTACTGATTGTCCGTCCGTTTTCGAATAACTTGGATACCGGTATGCCTTTCCTTGACGGAACAGAAATATCGTAGACATCATCATCCTTTTGTATATAGGAAGGATTGACTTTCGCCAGTACCTCACCGATTTTCTTGTTCTCTTGCTTCGCCATCAGAAAACCGAGTGATTCAGGAAGTTGTTTGTACAGCAAAGGTACAGCCAGCAACGGAATGGCACCGACTAAAAACATCGCTTTCCAGCCCGCAGCAGGGATCAGATAGATCGCCAGTCCTGCCGCAAACATTCCGCCAATCCCATAACCACATAACATCAGGGTCACCAATCGATTTTTCATGACTCGCGGTGCATATTCCGTTACCAGCGCAACGGTAACGGGGAATGCGCCGCCGAGCCCGAGCCCCGCGATGAAGCGGTAGATTCCGAATTCTGTCGGGCCGTTCGAAAATGCAATCAATCCTGTAAACGAACTGAAGAGGATGACACAAAAGAGAATGACATTCTTTCGCCCAATCCGGTCAGCGAGAGGCGCAAATATGAAAGCGCCCAGCATCATGCCAATCAATGCATAACTGCCTATCGTTCCTGCCTGTACTGATGTTAAAGACCATTCTTCCATCAATATTGAAACTATTGATCCGTAAACGATTAAATCATATCCATCAAAGATGATGATAAACGCGCACCAAAAAACGAGTAAGCCGTGAAAACGATTAAATTTTGATTCGTCAACAGTTTTTAAGACTTGAATGGGCTTCAACTAATTTCCTCCTTTGGAAAGGCAAACATATTTTTTGTTTGGTACAGCCAAGCTGATTAGGAAAGTGACAAATAACAAAGATCAAAAGGTTTTCTAGCGTCTTTACTTCGATGCGGCCATTTCATGAATTCCGAGGAACTTTAATGCATTCTGTCCGTGTATCAATCTTACATCTTCATCCGAAATACCTTCCAATAGATCGACCACTTTGCCGGACGGTGCTTCGCGCAGCAGGAATGGATAATCGGAACCTGCAATAATTTGTTCTGCGCCGAATTTATCAATCATATACTGCAAATTCACCGGGTCGTACACTAGTGAATCATAATAGAGTTTATTTGCATAATGGCTTGGCGGTTTTTCAGTTTTTCTGATATGCGGCCACACTTCCCAGCCTTTATCCATACGTGGAAGCAGATAAGGGAGTGCTCCCCCACCGTGCGCGAAGCAGATCTTCAGTTTCGGGTATCGGTCCAATAGTCCGCTCATAATAATACTTCCCGCGGCCAGTGCCGTTTCTGACGGCATGCCGACCATATACATGAAATTATGTCTTGGCATTCTCTCGCCGCCGAGTGTCGCCCATGGATGTACAAAAAGCGGTACATTCCATTTCTCCGCTGCCGCGAAGAATGGTTCCAGCGCAGGATCGTCAAGGTTTTGGCCGTTAACATTGGAACCGATTTGAAGTCCTTTTAAGTCCAGTTCATGCACGGCACGATCCATTTCCTGTATGGCAATTTCTACATCCTGCAGCGGCACCGTCCCTAAACCAATAAACCGCTCCGGATACTCCTTGGCGATGGATGCGATAAAATCATTCTGTATTTGTGAAAGTTCCAAACCAGCCTCCGGGCTACTCCAGTAGGCAAGCGTGACCGGAATTGGCGACAGGACTTGAATATCGATCCCTTCGTTATTCATGTCTTCGATTCTCTTTTCAATATCCCATGCCTGATCCGTAATTTTACGGAATGACTTTCCCTGGATAAAGATTTCCGCCCCGCAGTCACAGGTTTTCTCCATTACCGGAAAACGCGGATCACCATATTTCGCTGCCAAATCCGGAAAATCCTCCGGGATGATATGTGTATGAAAATCTACACGCAATGTCTTTTTCACCATTTCGCCCCAACCCCTATTCTTTATACTTATTTATAAAAAATAATGAGGTAGACGTTTGCTTCATCTACCTCATTATTTATTTTCGTATATCTGTTTTACTGGACACGCAACTTACAGAAGCTTTGTTCCGTAAGTGAAGTAACTTTCCGGTGCCTTGCTTCCCCATAGGTCCAAACCAAGAGGTCCAACTTCTGGGTTCCATCCGATCGGCTCCCAATCTGGAGAGAAGATCAAGAATCCGCCAGTCCAGATTTCCACACGGTTTCCAGAAGGCTCGATGACGTAGATGAACTGTGCACCGCTCGTCCCGTGCTTGCCCGGACCCCACTCGATCTTAATACCGTTCTCTGCCATCAAGTTTGCTGCGCGGATTAGCTCATCCGGTGAATCCAAGTAGTATGCCAAGTGATGGAATAGCGCTCCATCTTGATTGGCATTGCGCATTAAAGCAATTTCATGCGCTACGTTCGTTCGACTCAACCATGAACCAAGACGCACGTCTTCCTCGTTCTGAACATAGTAACGGTGGTGAATTCCAAGTAGATCTGTCCACCATTCCTGCTCTTTCGCTACATCGTTTACCATAATATTCACATGGTCAAAGCGGCGCGGGGATACTCCCTTGCCTGTATATTTACTTGGGTGGCTAGGCAATTTTGAAGCAACGTTCGGATCGTCCGTGATGAACTTCTCTTTTTCCCAATACAATTCTGCCGGTAGACCAGAAGGTGAACGGAACTGAAGCGTGTCGCCTTGCGCCTTTTTCTTCCCAGCTTCCACCCAGTTGTGCTTGATTCCCATATCTTTAAACTGCTTTTCAAATGCTTTCAATGCACCTTTATTGCTTACGCGCCAGCCGATTTGCTGAACACCTGACACATCCGCCTGCTGAAGAACTAATGTGTGGTGATCGAAATCCTGCCATGCTCTTAGATACACCCGATCTTCTTCCTGGGCAGAAACCGCAAGGCCCATTACTTCTGTAAAGAACCAGACTGATTTTTCGAGGTCCGTAACGCCCATTTCTACATGGCCTAGATGCGCAATACTTGTTGTATATTTTTCAAGTTCTTTCAATAATGCGTGTTCTTCTACAATTACGTTATTCGAGATACTCATAGTTTCTGTCCCCTGTCTGTTAGTTTTATTTTTTATATGTTACTTCATTCTTACCCTGCTCGGATTTCTGATTTTCACTTACTTAACGGCTGCTCTTTTCTCAGCCATCGTCTGTCCCGCAACGCCCCAGTGCGTGCTCGGCACTTCCGAAACGATAACCCGTACCGCTTCTTTTGGTGCATCCAGTGTGGATGAAACTACTTCCGTGATATTGCGGATCAACTCCGAAACCTTTTCTTCAGGTCTGCCTTCAATCATCTCTACATGTATCAGTGGCATCCGTTACATCCTCCTTCTCACTCAGTTACTATAAACGACACGTCGCCAAGCCCGTCGAACTTTCCAAGCACCGTATCTCCCTCTTCAAGCAAGACGGCACCTGTTAAAGCACCTGATAAAATGACATCACCTTTACGGATCTTCTCGCCTTTACGCGCAAGCATATTAGCGAGCATTGCAATGGCATTCGCAGGGTGGCCGAGTACCGCGGCACCGGCACCTAATTCCTTGATTTCGCCATTAATCGCCAATGTGGCACCGACTACATCCAGTTCAAAATCCGACGGGCATTTCGGCGAAGTGCCAAAAACTACTCGAGAGGTAGACGCATTATCCGCTACAACATCGGGTAACGTAAAATCAAAATTCTCATAACGACTGTCGATAATCTCGAGAGCCGGGATGACCGACTTGGTCTTAGCCAATACCTGAGCACCCGTAATGCCGGGTCCTTCAATATCCTCATCTATAATGAAAGCAATTTCCGCTTCCACTTTCGGATGAATCAAATCGCTCAGAGAAACCTTGCCGCCATTGTCGATGACCATATAATCAAAGACATATCCGTAAATTGGTTCATCGACGTTCATCTGGTCCATTTTCGCTTTGCTGGTCAATCCCATTTTAGGGCCTACTATTTTCCGTCCTTCAGCTAATTTCCGAGAAACGATCTTCTCTTGGACTTGGTACCCTTCTTCCACTGTCAAATCTTTCTTCAGTTCGGCGGTCACTTTTTTCACTTCACGCTTTTCTTCTTCGCCTGCCACTAGATAATCGGCAATCTCCTGATACACTGTTGTACTCACGATACCCTCTCCTTTTATACAGCAACTTCCGCTCTCCGTTTGGATAACTCCGCGGCTACGTCCATGATCATATCTTCCTGACCGCCAACTACTTCGCGCTTGCCAAGTTCAATTAAAATGCTGCGGGAATCGATCCCGAATCGTTCGGCTGCTTTTTGTGCATGAAGATAGAAGCTTGAATATACACCCGCATAACCGAGAACCAGACTGCCGCGTGTGATCTCCTGCGGTGTTTCCAGAATCGGTGCTACTAAATCTTCTGCAACGTCCATGATCTTATACAAATCAATGCCAGTATGAATATTCATCTTATCGAGCACCGCAACCGCCACTTCGGTTTGTGTATTCCCAGCTCCAGCACCGAGGCAGCGGATACTGCCGTCGATCCGTGTAGCGCCCGCTTCCATTGCAGCAAGCGTGTTCGCCATTGCTAGCGAAAGATTATTATGTGCGTGGAAACCGATATTTGCGGTCAGATGTTCTTTCAGCAATGCAATGCGCTCTTTAACCTGGTGAGGCAACAGTGCTCCTGCTGAATCCACAACATATACAGTATCCGCCCCGTAGCTCTCCATCAGTTTTGCTTGTTCCAGCAATTTCTTTGGAGATGCCATATGAGACATCATCAGGAAGCCAACTGTTTCTAAACCTAGCTCTTTCGCATACGCGATATGCTGCGCAGAGACATCCGCCTCTGTGACATGTGTCGCAACACGTGCCATTTTTACACCCAGCCCGGCTGCTTCCTTCAATTGTGGCATGGTCCCAATACCCGGTATGAGAAGTACCGCAATCTTTGCCTGCTTCACCTCGGCTACGGCAGCTTCGATCAGTTCCATTTCATTTGTCAATGACAATCCATACTGCATGGAAGAACCGCCAAGCCCGTCCCCATGAGAAACTTCTATATACGGCACGTTCGCATCATCCAAACCTTTAGCGATAGATTTTACTTGATCTACTGTGAATTGATGACGAACCGCATGGCTTCCGTCACGTAATGCAACTTCTGTCAGTATTATGTCTCGTTTACTGTTCATCTTCCCATTCCCTTCTTTTATTTCTATCGAATATCAATCAGACCGGTATATGGGCTACTTTATGCTTTGCCCACTCTTCCGCCATCTTCACAGAAGATGCTGTCATAATATCCAAATTACCGGAGTATGTAGGTAAGTAATCCCCTACCCCCTCTACCTCGACGAATACGGTAATATCTTTCCCGTCAAAAATCGGTTCCTGTCTGAGTCGATAGCCCGGTACATATGATTGGACTTCTTTTTCCATTTCACGGATTGAAGCAGTAATTTCTTCTGTCTTCGCTTCCTCTTCCACCTGTATATGAATCGTGTTCCGCATGAGGATCGGCGGTTCTGCGGGATTTAGCAGAATGATTGCTTTTCCTCTTTTGGCTCCACCCACTTCGAGAATGCCACGGGTTGTTGTTTGGGTAAATTCATCGATATTTGCCCGTGTACCCGGTCCCGCACTTTTACTGGAAATAGTGGAGACAATCTCTCCGTATTCCACTGCTTGTACTTGATGAACGGCATGGATGATCGGAATCGTCGCCTGGCCACCGCAAGTGATCAGGTTGATATTGTCCGCGTCCAAATGTTCATCTAGATTAACCGGTGGGACAACGATCGGGCCGATTGCCGCAGGAGTCATATCAATGACTTTTTTGCCTGCTTTTCGCAGCACTTCATCATGATAGATATGTGCTTTGGCAGAAGTTGCATCAAAAATGATATCAGCAAGCTCAGGCCGTTCTAGGAAGCCGTCAATACCAGTAGTGATGACTTCATAACCGTGCTCCGCTGCTTTCTTCAATCCATCCGACTCAGCATCTATGCCAATCATCGTTGTGAGTTCCAAAATAGGGGATCTGCTCAATTTCAACATGAGATCTGTCCCTATATTTCCGGATCCAAGAATCGCTACTTTCACTTTTTTCATCGTATACCCCTCTCATGGAAACTAATTTATACTGATCATGTGCATTTAAAAATGCACGCTCACCTCGCCAAGATGCGCAAATTTTGCTGTAAAGGTATCGCCCTCTTTTGCTTCAACAGCTGCTGAAAGAGCTCCTGACAATATCACTTCACCCGCGTTCAATGAAATATCGAAGTCCGCGAGTCTGTTCGCAAGCCACGCAACACATTGAGCTGGATTTCCGAGCGCGGCTGCCCCCACTCCTGTATTTACCAGTTGACCGTTCTTTGTCAGCACCATACCAAGCAGTTCCATGTCGACATCTTCGACTTTCACCGGCTTACCGCCAAGAGCATAGAAAGCAGAAGATGCGTTATCAGCGATTGTGTCCGGTAATTTTATCTTCCAGTCCTTCACCCGGCTGTCTACTACTTCAATAGAAGGAAGTATATAATCGGTAGCCTGCAGGACATCCAGCGTCGTGACATTCGGACCTTTTAAATCTTTCTTGAGAACAAAGGCAATTTCCCCTTCTACTTTAGGCAAGAGTACTTTATCCTTTGGCACGAGTCCGCCGTTTTCAATGACCATACTGTCGAGCAGATGACCGTAATCCGGTTCATCTACCCCGAGCAGGTTCTGCATGGCCTTTGATGTCAACCCGATTTTCTTACCGATAATCGTTTGACCGTCAGCCGTTTTCTTTTTGATGTTTTCCAGTTGAATATAGTAAGCTTCTTCCACTGTCAGTTCCGGATCAGCCTCTGTTAAAGGAGGAATCCCGACTAATGTGTTCTCCGCTTCTAGCAAAGATTCCGCATATTTTTTTTGTTTCATAGCCACTTCCGTTGCCATAATCACTTCCCCGCCTTTACAGTTTTATTGTTATGTTTGACAACTCGGAATAGAAATCGATACTATGCATGCCGCCTGTACGCCCCACGCCGCTGTGCTTCATCCCCCCAAAAGGTGTGCGAAGGTCACGAAGGAACCATGTGTTTACCCAAATAATACCTGCTTCAATTTGATGTGCCACACGGTGTCCGCGTTTTAGGTTCGTTGTCCAGATCGAAGCACTCAGCCCGTAATGTGTATCATTTGCCTGTTCAATGACTTCTTCCTCTGTGTCAAACGGAACGACCGTTACGACAGGTCCGAAGATTTCTTCTCTGATACAGCGAGAATCATTTTTGAGGCCGGTAATAATCGTCGGCTCCAGGAAATATCCTTTGTCGATTCCTTCAGGTCTTTTACCGCCTATCACGAATTCTCCGCCCTCTTCCCGAGCAATATCGATATAGCTGTTTACACGGTCGTAGTGTTCTTTACTCACCAGTGCGCCTACATTTGTATCTGCATCAAACGGCTGTCCGACTTTTAATTCTTTCGCTTTGGCTGTGAACTTTTCCAGGAACTCGTCATACGCCGACCGTTCGACGTAAATTCGTGATCCGCATAGGCAAACTTCACCTTGGTTTATAAAGCTGGACTTGACTGTTGTTGCGACCACCTCATCTATATCTGCGTCAGCAAAAATGATATTCGGGTTTTTACCGCCCAATTCATAGGAAAGCTTCTTCAATGAATCAGCGCCCGCCTTCATGATGGCGGATCCCGTACTCGGCTCCCCGATGAATGAAATCGCATCCACGTCAGGGTGCTCTGAAATCGCGCCGCCCGCTGAACCTGGTCCGAATCCATGAACCAAGTTCACGACCCCGTCCGGAACGCCCGCTTCTTTAATGATTTCCATGAGTACAGTGGCTGTCATCGGTGTCCATTCAGCCGGTTTTACGACGGCTGTGTTCCCCATACCGATACAAGGAGCTAGTTTCCAAGTAAGCAAGAGTAATGGCAGATTCCAAGGCTTAATCAGCCCCACCACACCGACAGGACGGCGCAGTGTATAATGCAGAGCTTCACTGTTCTGCTGGTAAGCGTCCGTTCCGACTGATGTAATATAGTCAGCGAAGAAATGGAAGTTGTATGCCGCTCTCGGGATATCAACAGAGTTGGCTAGGGAAAATGGTTTCCCTGTGTCCAATGCTTCCAGGCGCGCTAGTTCTTCCTGTCTTTCTAGGATCAGATCACCGATTTTGCGAAGCATTTTAGAACGTTCTTCCAACGTGACATTTTTCCACGGCCCGTTAAGTGCTTTTCTAGCAGCCTTTACCGCAGCATCCACTTCTACCTTACCGCCTTCTGCCACGATTGCCTGTACTTCTTCAGTTGCCGGATTAATATTTTCAAAGCTCTTATTTTTATCGATTTCGATATATTTTCCGTCGATAAAGTGACGGCTGTCGATTGCTTGTACTTTTATTTTTGTGATCATAACTTTATTCATCTCCTGTATTTTATAATAATATTAATAAGCCGCTGCCTCGATGATGAAACCTCATTCACTTAGCCTGCTTCACTTTTTTCACATGTAAAGGGTGTATCTGCCATTTTGATTGAGCCTGATGGACAACTGTCATAAGCATCCTCTAAATCTTCAACTAACTCTTCAGGCACCGGTGTATGACCTTGGTTGTCATCCAGAATGGCAAATGAAGTCCCTTCGTCATCGTAATCAAACAAATCAGGTGCCGCTATTCCACATGCACTACACGCAATACAAGTATCCTGATCAACGACTGTATATTTTACGATATCGCATCCTCCTCATGTCACTTCACTTTGCGTTCGGGTTGAGTATTCTGTCCTTCAAATTACGGAATCTATAAACGATTGGATTGTTAAATTGTTAAATACTTATCAGTATACAGAGCATTATGTTTACTAATTAGCTGACGCTGATTGCTTTTTCTGCCTTTTCCGTCTTTTGTTCCGTTTCTGACATCAAACTGGTACTGTGCGGAGCCTGCACCTTTGCCTCCGGGTCTATGTGAACCTTTGCATGGCTGATCGCAATCGGTGCTTCGCCAAACCCAGTTGCAATGAGTTTCACTTTCCCTTCATATGTGCAAATATCCCCAACTGCATAAATTCCTTCTATAGTAGTTTCCATTTTCGAATTGACGACTATGGAATTCTTTTCAATTTCCAACCCCCATTGACCGATAGGGCCCAATGAAGATACAAAACCAAAGTTTACAAGTACATCATCCACTTCTATCACCTTACTAATCTCGCCTTTTGCTTCTTTGATTGTCACTTTTTCTATTCTTTCGCTGCCTTCTAGCTTCGCCGGTACGTACGGCGTCAAGATTTCTACTTTGGATTGTTTCAGTAGCTCTACGCTGTGTTCGTGTGCACGGAACTTATCTCTTCTATGAATGAGGGAAACTTTGCTCGCGATTGGCTCTAACATCAAAGCCCAATCTACAGCTGAATCTCCACCGCCAAATAAGATGACATCTTTCCCTGCAAAGTCACTCATATTCGTAACATAGTAATGAAGATTTCCTTCCGCAAATTCCTCTTCCCTCTCTATATTCATCTTTCTCGGCTGAAAGGCTCCGTTGCCTGCAGTGATGATGACGGTGCGAGAGTAATGTGTCGATTGGCTAGTTGTCAATTTGAAATGACCATCTGCTTGTTTCTCTACATGTTCGACAACTTCATTTAAACAAACTGTCGTTTCAAATTGTTTCATTTGCTCCGTGAGATTGTCTACAAGATCTTGGGCTTTCACTTTAGGGAACCCCGCGATATCATAAATATATTTCTCAGGGTACAAGGCAGCTAATTGTCCACCCAACTGCGGAAGACTTTCGATGACTTTTACTGTCATTTGGCGCATACCCGCGTAAAATGCTGTAAACATGCCGACTGGACCGCCGCCGATAATTGTTACATCTACTATCTCAGACTGTTCAACCATGGCTGTTCCTCTCCTAGCTAGGTAAAATTTAGAACTACACGACAAACCCTTATAAAATAAGACTGATTTTCCCGTGAGGACGTAGGCTATCATGCTTTAAGGTAACTTTTTTGTCTTGGATCATGATTTTATCGTCTTTCACAATCAGCTTGTAGTCATTAACGCCAACAAAACAATCCAGCACTTCACGCTTTGTCCGATATGTCGAGAAATTGCAGCGCACATGAAGAGAATCGCCTTCCTGACCTTTAATCCGTACATTATTCACATTACGTATCGTAGTAGAATGCGGATATTCTACATGTGCTTCTTTTTTTAACAGACGTTCCGCTCTTTCTTTCAGACGTGAACGAGTATCATTGATATAGAAAATCGACTTTGCAGGATCAGCTTCCGGATTGCCAAGCGGTGGCACAACGTACGTACCGTCATCCGTAAACAGCTCAGACCATTCCACCAGTTTCCACTCATCAAGAAGCTCTGATTCGTAGTATAGAAATTCCTTAATCTGCTGGATGCTTATAGTAACCTTTGTGCTCAGAAGCGTCTCTGTCATGATAAAACCTCCTCTTTCACATTTTCTTTTGTCATAATTTCATTCCATCTTCTCCAGAAACTTCTCATTTGCTCTTCGTCCGTAGCTTGCGCCTGTTCACGGTTCATTCCTTTTGAAATATCATTCCATTCCACTTCTAAATTGTTCAAGTATCCTTCCTGACACAGCTCAAGAGCTTCATTGTCATCCGGAGTCGCAAATCCGCCAGGCCCGAGAAACTCGAGGAAGTTATCATTTCTTCGCAATCTGAACTTTTCGCTCTCGTCTTTAGGTGCTAACGAATACCCTGTCACTTCCATATAACCCGGTTCAGTAGGATAGAAGGTCCGTGCCGTGATTGCCATGATGTCGTTTATGACCAGGTTTGGGAAGATCAATATGTTCCGGTTATATTTGGCTATTCGTTCGCCGCGCTCTTCACCATGTAGTTCAATCAATTTGTCTTTTAGTTCCTGTATTTCCTTCTTGTCTTCTTCCTCCCATGCAGGCGTCCACTCCGCAACCGGTCTTCCCCAAGGCGCAATATATTCAATTACCGCATGGCCGTTCCCAAGGTCAGTTCCTTTTCCTTCAAGAACTGCTTTTCTCATCGTAGGATCCTGAGCGGCTTTAATATCAAAATAGGTTTTATGCGTCGGCATGCCGTGGTAAAGATCCACACTGTTCTCAGAAATCAGTTTCCAGTTCGCACGGACACTGTATTGCTGCGGATCGCCCAGAACTTCCAATCCTGCATCTGACTGGTCTGCCACCAGATCGATATATTCTTTCGCATTTCCAAGGTATTCTTCCAACGAAACTGCTTCGCTGTCATAGTTTACAAACATAAAGCCGCGATAACTTTCCAAACGGGAGACTTCCGTCATGTTTTTAGAACCATCACAGTTGAACGTATCAGGGAATCCGTCTTTACCTGGCATCCCTACGAGTTCCCCGTCATTTTTAAATGTCCAGGCGTGATAGAAGCATCTGAATACTTTAGTGTTTCCTTCATTTTCCCTGCAGACTAAGGCACCGCGGTGTGGACAAGAATTATATAAGGCCCTGATTACGCCTTCATTATCACGAGTGAATATGAGGTTCCGTCCGCCGACTTTCTTTCTCTTAAAATCACCGTTTTTCGGAAGCTCTGATTCATGTCCAATATAGATCCAACACTCGCTGAAGATCTTCTCACGTTCTTCCTGTAAAACATCGTGACTAGTAAAGACGCTGCGGTGAACGGAAAACTCAGACTTCTTGACGTTCTCAATGATATAGCTTTTCATTATGTTTCCTCCCCTTCATGTTGGCAGTACTTCCACTGCACCCAAATTAGTATTTACAATTCTAAATGAAGATCCCGTCTGGCAATTTGATTTTATTGCATTGTACTTCCGCCATTCACACTAATTACCTGGCCATTTATAAATGATGCTTTATCGGAAGCCAAGAACACCACTGCATCTGCAACCTCTTCCGGGTAAGCTCCCCTTCCGATCGGGATTATATCGATATAGCGGTTTACTAGTTTAGTATCCCGATCACGTATATCATCGAGCAGCTCTCCTTCTACTGCTGGAGGGGCGATGACATTTGCGGTAATATTACTTTTCGCAAATTCTCTCCCTAATCCCGAAACAATAGCGTGAACTCCGCCTTTCGCAGCGTTATATGCCGCATGATCCCATAAACCGTTACGGACTGAATCTGCACCGATGTTTATGATTCTTCCGTAATTTTGCTCGACCATATGAGGTAGAACTTTATAGCATGACCAGAGCATCGTCCATAAATTCCGATCAATGGTTGTTTTCAACGTTTCCGGTGTCTGTTCTAGGAACGGTAGAATGACACCGCCACCTGCATTGTTCACGAGGATATCTATCTTCTTCCAGTTTTGAATCGCCTTATCAGTCATTTCCGCGACGTTCTCTTCCTTGGACAGATCCCCGATATAATAATCCGATTGCTGACCCGTCTCCTTGGTAATCTCCTCTGAAACGGCTTTTGTACGTTCAGGATTTGTTCCAGTTACTAATACATTCGCTCCCTGCTGTGCAAGTCCGATTGCAATCGCTTTCCCGATGCCTCTCGAAGAACCCGTCACAATTGCAACCTTGCCTTCTAAAAGTGATTCCTGCTGCTGACTAGCCATAATTTCAGTCATCTCCTTCGATTTGTGAAAACCATACATTTTTGATCCGGTAGTCAAATGAAATTCAGTATTTTTTTCATATCCTACAGTTAGTCACTAAAAAGTTGACTCTTCGCTGTATACAGTGTCCAGTTATCATTCATTGAGTGCTTTCTATACTACGTGGAACGTTTTACCATTCCAATCACTAACACAATTGTGATGGACGAATTAGTGAAATGAAAAACACCTGTTTGAGTGCTCAGTTTCCTGAAAGAATAATGATCCATTTTAAACCACGGATTGTAACCGCATACATTTTTCGACAAGAAACAATTTCCCTTCAGCTGGATTTCCACGTTTTGAGTAAAGCGCCTCAAACTTGTTTCCCAAGTAAACTTGTAATTGTGTCAGTTCAATGAACTTAACTTACTCTCAGTATAAGATGTGAAAATAGATAACACCAATCGAATATAATTTGTCATTTGGACTATTCTGAAGATTTTTTCTATACGGATTTTCCGGTGTCTTCACGCCTTACTATGTGTTCAACTTTTCCAGACCCTTACAGTAAAGATATTTGGTAGATTTAGTTTCTGCTCTATAGATGAAGGAAAAAATCATTTGGGTATTACGACTGAAAAATGTTTTTGACAGCTTTAAATCTAGTGCTATACTTATTGAATAATTACCAATTTGGAATAAATTCCATCTTATTATCTGCATAGGGGGTAAGCAATTGGATAAAACTCAGCTGGAAACTTTTTTGACTATCGTGGAACAGAAGAGCTATTCAAAAACAGCAAATTTGCTAAATGTTACACAGCCTACAGTCACAGCCCGGATAAAGAATCTGGAGCTCGAGTTGTCCTGCTCGTTATTTGAACGAGTCGGCCGGAAGATTGTTCCGACAAAAGAAGGCACGGTTTTTTTTGAATATGCAACGAACATATTAACGTATATGAACCATTCAAAAGAAGTAACAAAGCATTCCAACTTCCCGGAAATCAGAATTGGTTTTTCACCCGGTTATTCCTATTCCTTTATGACTGAACTCCTGAACGCAATCATTACGATTGAAAACTTAAATATTACGATAATTGAAGGTGAAGATTCTTGCAGTCTGAATGAACAGATTCTATCAGGTGAATTGGATTTAGTATTCACCCGAAATGTTAGCGCCCACCGCCCGGAAATCATAACGGAATATCTTTTTGATAATAATTTAGTCGTTGTTCTAGGCAAAGACCATCATCTGGCTGAAAAGGATGAACTCGCTATCGGTGACCTCGAAGGTGAAACGCTGATCAGTTACAGGCGTAAATCCAATCTCTGGAAAGAAATTGATCAGAAGTTGGTTGGTGTTCCCGATATTAAACGAATTGATGTGGACAATAACGAAATGCTGATAACGATTATCGAAAGTGGAATAGGAGTCGGTATTACACCATCTCTTGGAATCCATAGATTAAATAAAAATGATATAATCGTCAAAAGTATTGAAGATATCTCTAATATCCCGAACAGAGTCTATGTGCAGTACAGAAAAAGCTCTATAATTGCTGCGCCTGTCAAGAAAATTATATACTCCATCATCAACCATGAAATGGAAGTAACATGTAATTAAGCCATAAATGTAAGCGCTTATATTTCTAAATAATTAATCTACTGCAGAAAGACTGTTTCCAGGAATTCTTTTCGTTTCCATGGCGAGGCAGCATCTGCACCATTTTACCGTGGAAATAGAAACGCAGATTTATAGCTGGGAGGCTGGGATATGTGAAAATAACTACTCTGCGTGCGCACTTGAAAGATCTGGGTAATCACACAAACTTAAATACCATCAGCGCAGGGTTGGTGGCAGCAATCTTCGGTTGCACAGGTCCAGCTTTAATCATCATTGGTGGCGCAACAAGCGGTGGCTTATCTTATAGCGAGACCATAAGTTGGATATTTGCCGTTTATTTTTTCAGTGGATTGCTCGGTATTTTTCTCTCATTACGATATCGTCAGCCTATCGCAGGCGCCCACTCCATTGCCGGTGCAGTATTAGTTGCTGGATCTTTAACCCATTTCTCTCTTCAAGAAGCCATCGGGGCTTATTTAGTGGCGCATGTGTTAGTAATCATTCTAGGTTCATCGGGCATAATCGACAAAGTGATGAAGTGGATACCAGTGCCAATCGTCATGGGGATGATTGTCGGTGTCATGATCCGTTTTTCCACAGAAATGATTACCTCCGTCACGGTTTCCCCACTATTGGCAGGCTCTACTATTTTGGTATTTTTACTGTCAACACGCTTTTTGAAGAAATTCCCACCGGTTTTACTAGCGCTTCTGATCGCTGTTACATTGGCTATCTTTATGAAAGAGTTTCAATTGCAAGACATTACCAGTACATTTATATTGCCGCAGCTCATTATGCCCAGCTTCAACTTAAACGCTATTTTGTCTATTGGCATACCGCTTGCTCTGCTGATTATCTGTACAGAAAATGCCCAGGCATCCGGCGTACTGACAGCTCAGGGTTATAAGCCTCCGAATAATATGATGGCGATTCATGGTTCTGTTATTGGTTTGATTGGCTCTTTCTTTGGAGCGCATGCCATCAACATCGCAGGCCCTATGACAGCAATTTGTTCTGCTGATGATGTGGGAGGAAAAGAGAGCCGGTACGTGGCTTCGGTAGTATGCGGCGTCCTGTTCTCAACGTTCGGGCTGTTTGCAGCGGCGGTTGTTCCTCTTGTCATCGCCATGCCAGGAGTAATTGTCAGTGTCATCGCTGGACTTGCTATGCTCGGCGTTCTCATGAATTCACTGAAGAAAGCCTTCTCAGCAAACAATTTCCAGATGGGCGCATTCTTTTCTTTAATCATCGGTATGTCAGATATTAGCTTCCTGAACATCAGCGCACCTTTATGGGCAATCGTTGGTAGTTTACTCGTTTCATTCCTTGTTGAAAAAGAGCACTTCGTCTCGGATAAAAAAGTGGAAACGGCTGTGTAGGACACCGGTAACCGGCGTTCTATATTCCGGATTTAGCCAAACAGCCAGCGTTCGCAAAGCCAAGCGATTCGTGAATACTTATACGAAACCAAAGACTGCCAAGGGATATTTAGCAACGAAGTTTAAAAGAAGTGCCAGACGGGGAAAATAAGAATAGAAAGCCGAGAGCAATAGAAATTCGAGCATAAAAAAAGCGTTTGAGCATAATCGCAAAATGCGAACTGTTCAAACACTTCACTATGATGCCCTCGGCGGGAGTCGAACCCACATTTCAAGCTTCGGAGGCTTGCGTGCTATCCATTGCACCACGAGGACTAAACGTGTAGTATCAAGCTTTAACTATAATTACTCAACTACAGAAAAAAGCTTTTCTTCTGTAAGAGACATCTTCCATTATATCGTAGAATATAATGAAAAGCAATGTGTATTTTTAAGGCAAATGATTTGACCTTTGTTGACCTTAATAGGTAAAATACAGTTATAGTTGAAATACGAAATGATTTCAACCGAACGAATATTATGAAGTGATTAAAGGAGGAAGTCTAATTGAATCTAATTCCTACAGTTATTGAACAAACAAATCGTGGTGAGCGAGCGTACGACATCTACTCTCGTCTATTAAAAGACCGTATTATCATGTTGGGGAGCGGCATTGACGACAACGTGGCAAACTCCATCGTTGCACAACTGCTATTCTTGGAAGCTGAAGATCCAGAAAAAGATATCTCCATTTACATTAACAGCCCAGGTGGAAGTATCACAGCGGGTATGGCAATCTACGATACAATGCAATACATCAAGCCAGACATCCGCACAATCTGTGTAGGTATGGCAGCATCTATGGGTGCATTCTTGCTAACTGCTGGTACAGAAGGTAAACGTTACGCTTTGCCAAACGCAGAAGTAATGATTCACCAACCATTAGGTGGCGCACAAGGTCAGGCAACTGAAATCGAAATTGCCGCAAAACGCATCTTACACCTACGTGAAAAACTAAACCAAATCCTTTCAGATCGCACGGGTCAGCCAATCGACGTCATCGCAAAAGACACAGACCGCGATAACTTCATGACTGCCGAACGCGCTAAAGAATACGGCCTAGTCGACCACGTTCTAGAACGCAGCGAAATCGAAAAGAAATAATCACTATAGGTTGTCCGGAACGCCAAATGGCCTTCCGTGACAACCTTTTTATTTTGTATTTTTATATGGACTTGGGGTTGGGTTTAATCTTTTCCAAACAAATGTACCAGCTTTCTAACTTCAGAAAGAAACGTAAACCAGGTGATCTGCGTTTTAGGCGGCGACTCCCGCGGGAAAAGCATGAGCCTTGAGACCCCGCAGGAACGCAGTGACGAGGAGGCTCAAGCCATGCCCGCAGGAAAGCGTCCGTCTAAAACGCAGATCAACGGCTTCCCCACGTCTCCCCTCACTAAGCCATAAACAAAAAAAGATGACGAAACCTCACAAGGTCACCGCCACCCATTTCCCATACTATTCAACTTACTGCTCCTCTTCCACTATGTCAGCTAAATTCTGAAGAGCCAAATCCTCATCAATCCCGTCCGTAATCAACGTGATCTCCGTCCCCTTCGCAATCGCCAAACTCATAATCCCCATGATACTCTTTGCATTCACTTGACGATTATCCTTCTTCAAATAAATATCAGCCGTATACTTATTGGCCTCCTGCACAAATAACGCCGCCTGTCTCGCTTGCAAACCAGGTTTAATTCCTACTTTCACTGTTTTTTCTACCATATTGTGTGCTCCTTTTCTTCCTCTTCTTAAGAAGGATCTACTAATAATTTACCGTAATCGATCTGCGATTTCTTCAATCTTACGCAAACGATGATTGACACCCGATTTACTAACCGGTGTACCCGTTACTAGCTCGCCTAGCTCTTTTAGCGTCACATCTTGATGAGTAACACGTAATTGAGCAATCTCTTGTAGACGTTCCGGTAATTGATCTAAACCAATCGTGCGCTCAATCAATTTAATATTTTCTACTTGCCTTTGTGCTGCACCAATCGTTTTATTCAGATTAGCGGTTTCACAATTCACTAGCCGATTCACACTGTTGCGCATATCTCGCATGATTCGCACATCCTCAAACTTCATTAGGGATACATGTGCACCGATGATGCCCAGAAAATCGGATATTTTTTCTGCTTCTTTTAGATACGCGATAAATCCTTTTTTGCGTTCAATAGATTTTGCATTCAAATGAAAATGGTTCATCAACTCAACAAGTGATTGACTATGTTCTTGATAGCTCGAGAAGACTTCCAAGTGATAAGAAGACGTCTCCGGATTATTAACGGAACCTCCTGCCAGGAAAGCTCCCCGTAAGTATGCGCGTGCACAGCAGTCTTTTTCAATTAGCTGTGGATCGATCGTGTTAATCATTTGGAAGTCATGCGTCATAATGGATAACTCTTCCAGTAAGTGCTTGGCCCCATCACGAATCCGGCAAATATAGACATTGTTTTTCTTTAAACGCATTTTTTTCCGTACAAGCAATTCCACTTTATATGGATACAACGCCTTCACATTCGAATACAAACGACGCGCAATAGAGGCATTTTCCGTTTGAACGTCAAGACTAAGTTGTTTATTTGAAAAAGACATAACGCCATTCATACGGATGAATGCCGCAATTTCTGCTTTCGTACAACAATCATCCGTTTCAATCTGCGTCAATTCTTTCTTTGTTTTGGATGCAAAAGACATGATATTCCCCCTCTTCGGCGATTTTCACATCTATCCGCCTTCTACGTTCTCTCTATATAACGCATCAACAAATCTGACACTTCCATTGTTTTATGCATAACCGTCCCATCAATAAGAGACGCGATCTCTTGCACAAATACTTCAGGCACTAGCGCTTGCAGGCACTCCAAATCATTTTCCACAAGCCAAGGCTCTTCATTTTCAGCCAGGTTATGCATACGTCTGAACGCTTCTACATTATTCACTAGAACTGCATCAAGAAACGGTGCTCCCGCATGATCATAGAGTGCCTGAACATGCTCAGAAGCAGTATAGCGATACGTTTCGCCACGTTGTGTGGTTAAGTTACCAACATAGACTTTTTTTGCAGCACTTTCGAGAATCGCTTCGCGAATGTCCTGCACTAAAAGTGTTGGCAAAGTACTAGTATACAAGCTTCCCGGTCCAAATACGATTAAATCTGCATTTTTTATCGTATCGGCTGTTTCCGGTAATGGTTTTACATCTTGAGGCGTGATGAAAACGTTACGGATTTTCCTTCCATAGAGAGGAATTTTCGATTCGCCTGTAATGATTGAACCATCTTCAAGCTCTGCATGCAAGGTAATTCGCTGATTTGCAGCAGGTAATACGGTTCCTTTAATATTCAGAACAGCGCCCATCTGCTCGACTGCACGGGCGAAATCACCAGTAATCGTTGTTAAGGCCGTAAGCATCAAATTCCCAAGAGAATGTCCCTTCAATCCATCTGATCCCTCAAAACGATGCTGGAACATTTTTTCAATCATGGGTTCGACATCTGAAAGCGCTGCCATAACCTGTCTTATATCTCCAGGTGGCGGGACGTTGTACTGGTCGAATAAACGACCTGAACTTCCCCCATCATCCGCCACCGTCACAATAGCTGTCAATTCAATTGGATAACGCTTTAAACCGCGAAGGATATTAGATAATCCTGTACCGCCTCCGAACACAACAACGCGTTTCTTTGTAGTGGATTGCATATTCATGTCAACCCTTTCTTTTTTCAACATCCCGATGCGATACATGTGTTGGGTAATCGCCTTTAAAAACGCCTGTAAAGTATTCGGCGAGTGTAACAGAACGGTGTTGACCACCTGTACAACCGAACGCTATGACTGCCTGACCTTTTCCTTCTTGTTTATACTGTGGAATTAAGAACTTGAATAAGTCCGTTAGTTTCTCAATCAATTCTTTCGTGTCCGCCCATTTCAATACATAATCCGATACTTCATGATTTAAACCTGTCAACGGACGTAATTCTTCCAAATAAAACGGGTTCGGTAAAAATCGTACGTCGAATACTACATCTGCATCAATCGGCATCCCATGCTTGAAACCAAACGATACGAAATTCAAGGTGAAGTTCGGCTCGCCTGCTTCAGAAAACTCCCGTGTGATTTTTTCCCGTAAGTGCTTGGGCTTTAATTTCGATGTATCAATAATAGAACGTGAAAGTCCTTTTATTTCAGTCAGCAAATGACGCTCTTTCCGAATCCCTTCGAGTAACACGCCACCTTCAGATAATGGGTGTGATCTGCGTGTTTCTTTATAACGTTTTACAAGAGCTTCATCATCTGAATCCAAGAACAACAAACTGGTTTTGACATCTTCCATCTTGAATAATCCTTCGAGTGCAGTAATCATGGAATCAAATAAACTTCCTCCGCGCGTATCCATCACTGCGGCAATACGTCTCATCTGATTATTCGACTTCATCATCAAATCGAGGAATGTTACAAATAGTTCGGGTGGCAAATTGTCGATACAATAGAATCCCATGTCTTCAAAGCATTGCATAGCGACTGTCTTGCCTGCACCTGACATACCCGTAATAATTACCACTTCATATTCATTTACCACTTGTGGTTGATCCATAAATATTATTCACCTTCCATTGATTGTTGAAGTGATTCCCGCAAGAGGCGGAATTGCTCTGTATAATAGAATGTTCCATACTGCATGCCTTTCTGATTAACCGCAAAGAGCAAATTCTTGCGATCACCTTCCGCCATTGGCAGTGTATGCAAACTTTCTAGCGGATGCCATTCTAATTCACCTTCGATAGTTGTCTTCATCAATTCCCCAGAATAATCATGTGCGACAAATGTGAAGAGTAACCATTCGTTCAATAATTCTATACCCTCATCGTCCATAATCATCATCGTATATATGCCTTTTACATGTGGCGAGATTGCCTGCGCACCGGTTTCTTCGAGAAATTCACGATGAGCTGCTTCATAGACCGATTCACCTTCGTCTATTTTCCCTCCCGGTGCCACATACCATCCACGCCTCGGCTTCTTTAGTAATAGGACTTGACCGTCTTTCACCACGAGCAAGTTAGCAATTTTTTGCATATGTAGTTCCCCACTTTTCAAGTATGTATGTATAGTATACAACGCTTTCATTGAAAACGAAAAAAAAAGACGGCTATTCACGGAAGTTTATACCGTAAATAGCCACAAAGTTGCTATATTATGAAAGGGGGTGTCTTTCTTTTTCTATTATCCCTCTCTTATATTGCAAGACGATTACACACACGTTACAATTTCAACGATCGTTTATGCCTTTGCTTCTACTTCTTCCGCCAACTCTTCAATATACTTCTGAGCTGCTTGAGCTGCAATACTGCCGTCTCCTGTAGCCGTCACGACTTGGCGTAATAATTTCTCCCGCACATCGCCAGCAGCAAAAATACCAGGAATTTTTGTTTCCATAATATCATTCGTTTCGATATAGCCGTTTTCATCCAAAATGCCTAGATCTTTGAAAGGCCCTGTTATGGGATCCAATCCTATATAAACGAACATACCTTCCGTTTCCATTTCGCGTTCAGAACCGTCTTCAGTTGAGACGAGCGTCAAGGAACCAATCTTACCATCCTTTTCATTCACTTGCTTAACCGTTGAATTCCAAATGAAATCAATCTTCTCATTTGCGAATGCACGCTCTTGTACAATTTTTTGTGCACGCAATGTATCACGACGGTGGATGATTGTTACCTTGTTAGCAAAACGTGTTAAGTATGAACCTTCTTCTACCGCCGAGTCACCGCCGCCAATTACGACGATATCTTTATTACGGAAGAATGCTCCGTCACATACCGCACAATAACTCACACCACGACCAGTCAATTCTTCTTCGCCCGGAACGCCTATCTTGCGGTATTCAGCACCTGTTGCCAAGATGATCGCACGTGCTTTATATTGTTTCTCACCCACATAAATTGTTTTGAATTCGCGGCCGTCTTCGATTTTCGTTACGTCACCGTAAGCATATTCTGCACCAAAACGTTTCGCATGATCGAACATTTTTGTGGAGAGATCTGGACCTAAAATACTCTCAAATCCAGGATAGTTCTCTATTTCTTCTGTGTTAGCCATTTGACCGCCTGGCACGCCTCTTTCTAACATCAATGTAGACATATTTCCTCGTGATGTATAGACAGCCGCTGTCATACCTGCTGGTCCTGCACCCACGATGATTACGTCATAAATCTTTTCTTCCGTCGTCATAGTCGTTTCCTCCTTCAAAATATGCACCTTATTTGGTGTTATTCACTTCGTCAAAAATTTCATCTGACTGGCAGATAAAACTATCGCTATATAAAATCGTACGAGAAACACACTCGAATTTCAACTTAAATGCAACTTCTGTAAGTAGTTATTCTTCTGTATAAGGCAGAAATTGAAGCAATTCCTGAATATACTTGGATAGCGTTGAAACGGATACGTTATAGTTTTCTGCTACAGATTTCTTTGTCACTTTTTTGTCATGCGATGATTGGAACATATAATCTGCCGCAGCAGCAAGTGCATGCACGTTACTGAACATATATTTCTGTTCAAGTGCATGTTCACATAACGTAAACCACATTTGAAAGAATTGTACACTTCGCTCATCAAGCGGTTTATACTCTTCATACAATAGATCACAAATAGCTAGCGCTTTTTTCAAAGCCTTTTCGAATGGATTCGTCACTTGGAATGAATAACTCAGGCTATGCGCTAAAAACAACTGTTCCGCAGCAGTCAATTTTTCAACGTCTATATATCCTGGATGCGAAAGGATTTCCTGTAAATGTGACGACTTTCCCACTACATATAAGCCGAACATTCGCTCACTGCGATAAGGACTCGAAATCTTTTCAATCAGAAACGGAACATCCTCTTCGTAAGAATCTACGTCCACCTCTTCGTCCAATGATTTCCATGGTTCAAATCCTTCTTTAGTAGGGTCCAATTTCAGCAAGGCTTCATTTGCCTGCTCCGCTACTTTTCGGTGACCTGTAAAGTATGCAGCATTCGCCAGCCAGAAGTAGTATCCGACATCACCTTCAAATCCGCGTTTTTGTAGACTGCGAAGCCAGTGATACGCTTCTTCATAACGACCTGTCAGCGCAAATGTCGCTCCTAATTTATAGCGCTGTTCGAATTGATACGGTTTAATCTTCGACAACAGTTCCATCATGCTGTTCAGACGCTCTTCATCCCGATTGTAATAAAAGAACACTGCCAAGTTACACAGCGCATGGATATTGCCTTTTTCCTCACGTAGGACATTGTATAGAATATCTTCCGCATGTTTTTCTTTACCTATATAAAAATATGCAAGCGCCAAATTATTATGGACAGCCCATGTCTTTGGATAATCCACTAATAAATCCTCAAGCACGTCAATGGCATCTTCAAAGTCCCCTTGTTCCATCATACGGCGCGCTTTTTCTTGCCTGAATATGACTTCCCCATCCAGCTGTTCGCCTTCTTCAACAAACATTTCTTCTTGATCGGCGAATTCAGAGATTTCATGGGCTTCTTCCACAAATACGCCATCCGGTGCTATAGCAACATATTTCAATGCATACTGCTTCGCTTCACGCAGTAGGCCCAGATGTGCGTGAACTTCTGCTAAATAGAATGTCGTCTCTTCATTGTTTGGATCCAGGTCATCAGCCGTTTGCAGAAGTTCATAAGCATCTTCAAAGCGGCCAACTTCCATAATAAACACACCGTATTCCATATGTGTCAGTGCATCTTCTGGATTCAAATCCAGTGCACGTTTATAATATTTTTCCGCGTCAGAAAATTGTTCACGTTGCATAGCTTGCATCGCGCGTTTACGATAAAAATCACCGTCAGGCAGGAATGATATAATTTTATCTCTTTTAAAACGTTGGTTGTTTTTCAATCGAACTCCTCCGAAAAAGTAAGAGGAACGCACTTGACGTCCCCCTGCAATGTATCCTCTAGTATAGCACAACTACATGGCCCGTCATTCATTTGCTTTCACGTGCTGCACGTTCTACCATTTGTTCGGCCGTATATATAATACGCACTGGATTACCGCCAGCAAATGTACCGGCCGGAATATCTTTATTGACGAGTGATGCAGCGGAAACAATGGCACCATCACCAATTTTCACACCCGGCAAAATCGTTGTATTGGCTCCAATCAGTACATTATTGCCTATTTCCACATCTCCAATACGGTATTCGTCTATCAAGTATTCATGCGCTAAAATCGTCGTATTAAACCCAATTATGGAGTTTTCACCGACAGAGATTCGTTCCGGAAACATGACATCCGGTACAACCATTAGCGCAAATGCCGTATGTTTTCCAACTTTCATCCGCAAGAACCATCGATACAGAACGTTTTTCCACGAAACAAATGGCGTGTACCGCGCAATCTGAATGACGATGAAATTTTTGGCTACCTTAAAGATCGAGATTGTACGGTAAATATGCCAAAGTGAATTTGCATCTCCTTTGGAAGGATGCCGTTCCGTGCGTCTCATAGTTTGATTCCCGCGGTGATTTTAAGTAAGTCGGACATATGCTGCAACATAAAGTCGGGTTTAAATGTCTGCAAATATTCTTCCCCTTTTAGTGCCCATGCAACTGCCGCAGTTCGTGTTCCTGCATTTTGTCCTCCGAGTATGTCGTGGAAGTTATCCCCAATCATGAGTGACTCTTCTGCTGTTCGATCTAGGCGTTTCAATGCCAGTAAAATCGGCTCTGGATCCGGTTTAGGATTCATTACATCATCCAGTCCAATCACAGTCTCAAAATAAGGTGCAATGCCTAGAAGGTTGATCCCTCTTTCTACCATATCGCGCTTCTTTGTGGAAACGACTGCCATCTTCAAGCCTAGATCATATAATTTACGAAGCGTATCTGTCACACCCTCGAATTCGGTTACATAGTCATCGTGATGCGCTAGATTCCATTCACGGTATTCTGCTACCAGTTCTTCTGTCTTATCCGATGCAATCGAGGAAAAAGTATCATGTAATGTAGGTCCGATAAACGGTAACATCTCTTCTCGCTGGAAACGTCCAGGGAAATGTTTTTCCAATACATACTGGAAAGATGAGAGTATTAACTCATTTGTATCGGCAAGCGTTCCGTCAAAGTCAAATAGTAATGTAGTAATTGGTTGATTAGTCAATAACAGCTTCCCCCTTCTCTCTCGGCTGTTTCCATAAAATACTCACAGTGATCGTCAATACAATGGCGGTCACAAGCCGAATTATCAATAATGGCCAAATCGGTATACCGAGTGGCAGGAATAACAGTGTATCCTCAATCACCGCATGGCATGCCATCAAGAAAATGAAGGCCAGTGTAATATCGCGTTTCGATACGCCATCTTCCTGCACTGCTTGAATCATGACACCTGCACCGTATGCCAAACCGATCAATAATCCCGCAACGAGTGTCATCGACGCATTGGGTTTCACACCAATCATTTTTGTAAACGGTGCCAACCCAGTAGAAAAACGCTCTAAGTAATTGCGATCTTTCACATACTGCACAACTAACATTAATGGAATGACGATCAATGCCAACTGCAAGACACCAAATGTTGCCTTTTCAAGTCCAAGTATGAAAATTTGCAAAAAGCCTTCTGGCACAACTTCCGCTTGCGGCGTTAGACCGTATTGCGCGATTTCATTGCCGCCTGTCCAGAATATATTAATCAGCACTCCAGCTAGCACAGCCAATCCAAGTCGAACGACAAGCACTGTCCATAGTTTAACGCCTACTTTTATGGCGACAGCTGTCTCAATGAACAGATTATGCGCAAAGCTGATCATCACAGCAATGATGAATACTTCTTTAACCGTTAATTCTAATGAAATGATGCCCGCAATTCCAGCATATAAATTTAATGCATTACCAAGCACGAGGGGCACAGCTGCTTCACCACGCAAGCCAAATAGATGCATAATAGGTTCCACCAATTGCACAAGCCAAGGTAAGATAGGTGTAAACTGCAAAATGGTTACAAGCAAAGTAATAGGGAAAATGATCTTGCCGAGTGACCATGTCGTTTTTAATCCCACTTGTAAACCATTTTTCAACGTATTGGATAGTGCGATATTATGTTTATTTGTCATCATAGTTCTCTTTCACTTTCATTACATATCTACGATACAACAAGATGGCAAGACCTACGACAATTCCTGTTACAGATACTAATTGTGCTGCCCGCAAACTACCGATGACATATAGACTATCCGTCCGCATCCCTTCAATGAAGAATCTACCGATTGAATACCAAATGACGTAAAATAAGAAAACTTCGCCTCGTTTCATCTTCAGCATTCTTCGGATAACTAAAATCAAAATGAGTCCGACTACATTCCATAACGACTCATACAAGAATGTCGGATGATACGTTATACCCTCAATCGTCATTTGATTCATAATCCAGTCAGGAATTATTGTGTTTTCCTTAAACGTATCTGAAACCGGTCCACCATGGGCTTCCTGATTCATAAAATTTCCCCAGCGACCGATAATTTGTCCAATTAATAAACCAGGCGCCGTAATATCTGCAACTTTCCAGAAGGATACCCCACGCTTCCTACAGAAAATCATCGCTGTAATGACCGCACCTATTAAGGCACCGTGGATTGCAATCCCGCCATTCCAAATTTGAATGATTTGGTCCGGATGGTCACGATAATAATCCCATGTGAAAATAACATAGTAAATTCGTGCACTGATGATGGAAATAGGAATCGCCCAAATGAGCATGTCCGTTAGTAAGTCGGGGTGCATTCCCCGCTTTAGCATTTCTCGTTGAACTACCATAAATCCTAAAATAATTCCGAGCGCGATCAAAATACCGTACCAGCGAACTTCTAGGCTGCCAATACTGATCGCGACTGGATTAATCGCTAGCATGGATACATTCACTTAGTCGCGCTCCTCTTCTTCTAATAGTTCTGCATTGTCTGCGATTGCTTGATCCAAACGCTTGGTAAATTCCTCTGCAGCATTAACGCCAAGACGTTTCATGCGATAATCCATTGCCGCTACTTCAATGATCACCGCGATATTCCGCCCTGGTCTTACGGGGACGGACAATTTCGTAATTTGCGAATCGAGTATCTCGACCTTCTCTTCATCAATTCCCAGACGATCATAATGCTTTTTATCATCCCAAATCTCTAAATCGACCGCTAACAATACACGCTTATCATCTTTCACGGAACTTGCACCAAATAACGTCATCAAATCGATAATACCGACGCCGCGAATCTCTAGCATATGCTTCAACAGTTTCGGTGACGTTCCGATTAAGATGTTATCGGATACTTGACGAATCTCAACAGAATCATCTGCAACTAGTCTATGCCCTTTTTTAATGAGTTCTAACGCAGTCTCACTTTTACCTACCCCGCTGCCACCTGTTATTAAAACCCCTACGCCATATACATCGACTAGCACACCATGAACTGTCGTCATCGGAGCGAGTTGTCCGACCAAGTAATTCGTCAGCATTCCAGAAAACTGTGTAGTTTTATAATCCGTCCGAAGAACAGGAATGTTTTTCTCTTCAGCTAATTGGCTCAATTCTTTTGGACCTTCCTCGCCATGAGCAATAATGAAAGCCGGCGTATCGTCCGAGCAAAGTCGCTCTAAGCGTTTTCTTCGCGTAATGGCAGACAATGTTTCAAGGAAAGACATCTCCTTGCGCCCGATCAACTGCACGCGTTCGGCAGGATAATAATCGAAATAGCCTGCCATCTCAAGCCCCGGCCGTGAAATATCACTCATTAGGATCTGCTTATGAATGCCCGCGTGTCCAGCAATCAATTCCAATCCAAATCGATTCATAATATCTTCTACTGTTAATTCACCCATGAAGTTCCTCACTTTCTGCTACGATGTACGTATTCCGGCAATCTTTTGCCGAATCATCGTTTCCTGTGCTTATGTACAAATCATTCAAACCTATTTTACCATGAAGGAAATGAAAAGAAATGGATTACTTCTTGATCTATATTCCCTTTTTGTATCCTTTTCAAAAGTCTTCTCTATATAGAGGATAAAGGAGAGTGGACAGAATTGACACTAATCATTCTTGATGCAGGTCACGGGCCAGATACACCAGGCAAAAGAACGCCAGATGGAAAGCTTCGTGAGTACGATTTTAATGCAGCAGTAGCTGTACTGGTCGGAGAGTTTTTAACAGAGGAAGGCATGACAGTAAAGTATACGCATGCGTCTACACACGACGTACCTTTAGGTGAACGAACAGCTTCGGCTAACCGTATGAGAGCGGATGCCTTTGTTTCAATCCATGCAAATGCATTCGGCAATGGCTGGAATACGGCACAAGGGATTGAAACGTATATGTATCCACAAGCAAGCAAAAGTTCCGCAGTTCTCGCCTCTGCGGTACAGAAAGCTTTAATTTCTGCTTGCCAACGTCCCGATCGCGGCGTGAAGAAGGCCGATTTTGCGGTCCTGCGTGACACCAACATGCCCGCGATTTTAGTTGAATGTGGCTTTATGTCGAATCAGACAGAGGCTACTCTATTGCAAAGCAAAACGTATCAACTTCAATGTGCACGAGCTATAGCTTTTGGCATTTTGTGTTGGGAGTATGTTAGATGAATTGGGGAGATGCGGGAGGCAATGAGCGAATATGAGTCGTGATTGATCGTGTATTGCGTGGGTATGAGCGGTTACAGACCGTGATAGAGCGGTTAGCTCGTGTCATAGGGTGGTTAGCTGATGTGATAGAGCGGCTACGCAAGAACTATGAGCGTTTACACGAATTTTATGAGCGCCCTAAGCGACTGCCCCATCTAATTACAAACATACAAAAAACACCTGCACCGCCAGAAACGGCAAATGCAGGTGTTTCATTAAGCTATCAATCCATATCGACAGAGTTATAACGGACCATAACAGTACCAGTCTTGGATTCGCCCGTAACATGCAATGGCTCTTTCGTTGCGTCCTCAACATTCTTGCTGAAACGGATTGTACGGTGCAAGAACTGCTCTTGCTCTTCCACACGTGATACGTCATTCAACCGTAAATCAAGCTTACCCATGTTGGATGAAATCTCTCCCTTTAGACCTAAAGATGACGGGAAGTAAATTTCAACCGTACCGCTGATGGACTTCGCTTCTAATCTTTTTGCATCAGGGGATGAAGTCGTCAACGTCACGTTTCCGTTTAGGGATTTTGCGTCTACATCATTTACCGCGCCATCTACATAAACTCGACCGTTTAATGTTTCAGCCTCTAACTTTTCACCGGTAACTTTTAATAAACGCACCATACCATTTGCAGTTTCCAGCTTCGCTTCATCGAATTTACTATCTGCACATTCAATTTTACCATTCGCTGTTCTAATCCGTAGATCTTTAAAATCTACACCTTCCACTGAACAGCCGCCGTTCAATAAACGTACAGAGAGTTTACTATACGGTGTGGCAGTCGGTACATACAGATCAACATTTACTTGTAACATCTTCAAGTCGCTTCCGATACGCAACTTATTGCCGTCTTTTACGAACAATAACTTGTCAAGGAACTGACTAAGCGCGTCTGCTTCGGAATCATTATTAAAATGCTTTACAGAGAACTTCGCCATGATCTCGTCATTGTCTGAAGGGTGAACTTCCACAGTACCATGGTCAATATGGATGATGACTTCTTCAATATCTTCTACTGATTTACTTTCGGTATGTGTAAAGGAGACAGATTTGCTGAATGGTGCTTCGAAATCAAATTTTTTCACACGGTGTACTGCCGTATCCATAAATTGCATGAAGCGGTCACCTGCTGTGACGAATTCTTTACGGATATCCTCGAAGAAAGCATCAGCAGAAGAGCCCTCTTCTGCTGTTCCTTTTTCAGATTCTTTACCCATGACTTCCAGTAATTTCAATGCTTCATCAGCTGTGATTTTACCTTCTTCAAGCATCGTTAGTATTCGTATGCGTTCATTTTGCATATCCAGATTCCTCCTCGTTTTGACTAATCTTTTTAGCAGCTATCTATTTATACGGTTCTGCGGAACAAAAGTTTCATTTTCTATTTCGTTACTACACTCTGAATTTGTTCCTTCATCCGATTTCGATCTCTTTCTAGGATGGTTTTCAAATATTTCCCTGTGTAGGACTCTTTAACTTCTGCTATCGCTTCCGGTGTCCCCGTTGCAACAATTTCTCCGCCTTTGTCTCCGCCTTCCGGACCGATATCGATAATATAATCAACCGTCTTAATAACATCCAAATTATGCTCAATAACGAGAACCGTGTTACCCCCATCAACTAGACGTTGAAGAACTTCTAGTAACTTGGCAATGTCATGTACGTGCAAACCCGTTGTTGGCTCGTCTAAAATATAAAACGATTTACCCGTGGAACGTTTATGCAATTCCGAAGCCAATTTCACACGTTGGGCTTCCCCACCTGATAGTGTCGTTGCGGGTTGACCTAATTGAACATAGCCTAAGCCTACATCAACTATCGTCTGTAATTTACGGTGGATTTTCGGGATATTCTCGAAAAACACCACTGCATATTCCACGGTCATCTCCAGTACGTCCGCAATATTTTTTCCTTTATATTTCACTTCCAGCGTTTCCCGGTTATACCGCTTGCCGTGACATACTTCGCATGGTACATATACATCCGGAAGGAAATGCATTTCGATTTTAATGATTCCATCTCCACGGCATGCTTCACACCGTCCACCTTTTACGTTGAAACTAAAGCGACCTTTTTTATAGCCCCGAACTTTTGCTTCATTCGTCATCGCAAAGACATCACGTATATCGTCAAAAACGCCTGTATACGTAGCTGGATTGGAGCGTGGTGTCCGTCCGATTGGTGATTGATCAATATCGATAATTTTTTCCAAATGTTCCACACCACTAATACTCTCGAACTTTCCAGGTCTTTGTTTGGAGCGATTCAATTTCTGAGCCAATGTTCTATGCAAAATATCATTGACCAATGTACTCTTACCTGAACCAGAAACACCAGTAACTGCAATAAATTGACCGAGAGGGAATTCTGCGTCGATATGCTTTAAATTGTTCTCCGAAGCACCTTTAACGATAATGCTGCGTTCATCACGTGATCTTCGTTCAATCGGAAGTGGAATGAATTTCTTTCCGCTTAAGTATTGTCCGGTCAGCGATTTCTTGTTTTTCATAACTTTTGCAGGTGTACCTGCAGCTACCACTTCTCCTCCTGCCACACCAGCGCCAGGACCGATATCAATTAAATAGTCCGCAGCCATCATCGTGTCCTCATCATGTTCTACAACAATCAATGTATTACCGATATCTCGCATACTTTGTAACGTGCCAATTAGTCTGTCATTATCCCGCTGGTGAAGCCCGATTGAAGGTTCATCCAGTATATATAGAACACCCGTCAAACGTGATCCAATTTGTGTAGCCAAACGAATTCGTTGTGCTTCTCCACCAGATAATGTCCCTGCTGAACGGGATAAATTCAGATAGTCGAGACCTACGTTCACCAAAAAGCCCAAGCGTTCCTGGATTTCTTTTAGGACCATATCTGCAATTTGTGTATCTTTCTCGGAAAGAATTAATTGGTCAAAGAATTTTGTCGTTTCAACAATCGAGCGTTCCGTGATTTTTCCGATATGCTGACCATTCACTAATACCGCAAGTGATTCGGGCTTTAGGCGGTAGCCTGTGCAAGTAGGACATGACTTTTCTGTCATATATTTACTCATCTGCTCACGAATGTAGTCTGATGATGTCTCATGATAACGTCGTTCAACGTTGCGCAAAACCCCTTCGAAATAAATATCGCTATCACGGGTATTACCAAATTCATTTGTATAGCGGAAGCGAATCTTTTCTTTTCTCGATCCTACCATCAGTTTTTCAATATCCGAGTCAGCCAATTCGCTAACCGGTACATCCATTGGAATTTTATAGTGCTTCGCAATCGTCTTCAGGAGTTCTGGATAATACTGCGAGCTTGTTGGCTCCCATGGGGCAATGGCGTGTTCTTTTAGGGTTAGGTCACTATTTGGAATGACTAAATCTGGATCGACTTCGAGCTTCATTCCAAGTCCGTCACATTCAGGGCAAGCGCCGAATGGACTGTTAAATGAAAACATACGTGGTTCTAGTTCGCCAATAGAGAATCCACAAATAGGACACGCGTGATGTTCACTGAAAAACAATTCTTCTTCACCGATTACATCTACCAGCACATTACCATCAGCTAATCGCAAGGCGGATTCCAACGAGTCACTTAGACGTGTTTCGACGCCTTCCTTCATGACAATTCGATCGATGACGATTTCAATTGTATGTTTTTTATTTTTATCTAACTCTATATGATCATCCAAATCAATTGTTTCACCGTTGACTCGAACGCGTACATAGCCTTGTCTTTTGATATCTTCAAATAATTTAGCATGCGTCCCTTTACGTTCTGAAATAATTGGAGCCAAAATTTGAATTCTTGTACGCTCAGGCAATTGAACTACACGATCCACCATCTGTTGAATCGTCTGCGTAGAGATTTCAATGCCATGATATGGACAATGTGGTTTCCCAACTCTCGCATAGAGTAAACGCAAGTAGTCATAGATTTCTGTCACCGTTCCTACAGTAGACCGTGGATTTTTACTTGTTGTTTTTTGGTCAATGGAAATGGCGGGTGACAATCCTTCTATAGAATCCACGTCTGGTTTATCCATTTGTCCAAGGAACTGACGCGCATATGCGGATAATGATTCCACATAGCGGCGCTGCCCTTCCGCGTAGATCGTATCAAAAGCTAGTGAAGACTTGCCTGAACCCGACAGGCCCGTAAGCACAACCAGTTTATCGCGTGGAATCTTCACCGTAATATCTCTCAGGTTATTCGCTCTCGCTCCCTGTATTACAAGTTCTTTATTTTTCATGCGGACTCTACCTTTCTGCTTTCAGTTCTATTACGGTATCGCGTAACTCTGCAGCTCTTTCGAAGTCCAAGGCTTTTGCTGCATCTTTCATTTCTTTTTCCAATTTGATTAGCAATAAGCCTTTCTCGTCTTTTGATAACTTCTTGCCGTTCGTCACCTTTTGCAAATACGATTCCGTTTCTTCAGCCACTTGAGTCGCACGGATCAATTCACGTATCGGTTTGACAATTGTCGTAGGCGTTATACCATGTTCTTCATTGTAAGCTATTTGAATTTCACGACGACGTTCCGTTTCATCAATGGCTTTCTTCATCGAATCTGTCATTTTATCTGCGTACATAATGACGCGCCCTTCTGAGTTACGTGCTGCGCGACCAATTGTCTGGATCAACGCACGTTCTGAACGCAAGAATCCTTCTTTATCCGCATCCAAAATCGTAACCAATGAAACTTCCGGGATGTCGATCCCTTCACGCAGTAAGTTGATCCCGATTAATACATCATACGTACCGACCCGTAACTCGCGAATAATTTCTGTACGTTCCAGTGTCTTAACGTCAGAATGGAGATACTGAACTTTAATCCCGATATCTTTTAAATAATCCGTTAAGTCTTCTGACATTTTTTTCGTCAGAGTGGTAATCAATACACGTTCATCTCGCTCGATTCGAAGATGTATTTCATCCAATAAATCATCAATTTGCCCTTCGATAGGACGCACTTCAATGATTGGATCCAGTAATCCTGTAGGACGTATAATCTGTTCTACCATTTCGTCTGTATGCTCAATTTCATAAGGGCCGGGCGTTGCTGAAATATACATCGCTTGGCGAATATGCTTTTCAAATTCTTCAAACATCAATGGTCGGTTGTCCAATGCAGAAGGCAAGCGGAAACCATGTTCTACCAATACTTTTTTCCGCGCTTGGTCTCCATTGTACATGCCGCGAATCTGCGGCAAAGAGACGTGACTTTCATCCACGACAATTAAAAAATCGTCAGGGAAGTAATCTAGCAATGTATAAGGTGTTGCACCTGCTTCACGCAACGTTAAATGTCTGGAGTAGTTCTCAATGCCAGAACAGAAGCCCATCTCTCGCATCATTTCCAGATCATAACGCGTCCGTTGTTCTAAGCGTTGCGCTTCCAATAACTTATCGTTATCTCGTAAATATTTAAGCTGTTCTTCCAATTCAATTTCAATATTTTCAATTGCTTTTAATAATTTTCCTTCACGTGTAACGAAGTGGGAACCAGGGAAAATAGCCACGTGATCACGATCACCGATGACTTCACCTGTTAAGGCATCCACTTCACGGATTCGTTCAATTTCATCTCCGAAAAACTCTAGACGTATACAACGCTCATCACGTGCCACCGGGAAGACTTCGACTACATCGCCTCTGACACGGAATGTACCCCGCGTAAAATTAATATCATTGCGTTCGTACTGAATGTCCACCAGCGTCCGCAATAGTTGATTACGCGGTATTTCCATTCCCTTGCGTAATGAAAATACCATTTCATTATATTCTTCTGGTGAACCCAGACCGTAAATACAAGATACAGATGCCACAATCAATACATCATTACGCTCGAATAAAGCACTAGTTGCGGAGTGACGAAGTTTATCGATTTCATCATTGATCGATGAGTCCTTTTCAATAAAAGTATCCGTCTGTGGCACATACGCTTCCGGTTGATAAAAGTCATAGAAGCTAACAAAATATTCTACCGCATTATCTGGAAAAAATTCTTTGAACTCGCTATATAATTGGCCAGCCAACGTTTTATTGTGAGCAATGACCAGTGTAGGTTTATTGATTTCCGTTAGTACATTAGAAACTGTAAATGTTTTACCTGTCCCCGTTGCACCAAGTAACGTTTGATGTTTCTTGCCTTCTTTTATGCCGTTAACAAGGCTATTGATCGCTTTTGGCTGATCTCCTTGCGGTGTATATGGTGCCTGCAATTGAAATGTTTCGTTCAAATGGTTCCACTCCTCTTCTTAAACACCTATCCTTCTATTTTACCACAACTATTGTTTTTTCTAAAGAAATAACGAACGTACGTTTTAAACTAACTCTCTGTGTACTTTATTGTACCCTTGTACTTTGTGAAAGAAACTTACAGCTAAGACATTCTATACAAATAAAAAACACTGCCAGGATTTTGTCCTAGCAGTGCCTATAAATAAATTATTTCGTTTTAAGTTCGTATCCATGTTCTTGTGAAATGTCGAGCAATTGTTGTGTATACAGGTCGAATGCTTCTTTGTCATTTTGATCCAGCGCATCGTCAATCAATAACATGATTCGCGATTGTGTTTGTTCCCAGTGAATGTGTTGTAGAAACAGATCCCAATAGATTTCATTCAGCAGCTTTTCCGCTTGGAGAGAAGTGCTATTATTACCTACCGCTTTCAAAAATTCAGCATATGAGTTGTTATTATTCATCTCTCTCACCCCTGATACCTTTTAGTAATTATATATGCAATAGAATATAAATTGCAACCATTATTCTAACTATTCGAACTTTTGAATTATTTAAATGTAGTTAGTGGAGTATTTACTAGGCACATATATTCAGATGATTCTGTGACAATACTTATATTATGAACTTTAGTTCAACTTTACTAGTATCTATTATCAAATTTCTTTCAATTGCTCTTTGGTCAATCGGATCGTTGCCTCCCCAACAATGAGTGCGATAGTCGCAATCAAAACAGGTATAATGCTTAGGCCGTATAACGGTAATGCCGCCAGTAATAGAATGATTGCATGTAACCAAATCAATTTTCTAACCAACGAACGAACCGCTTTGATTTGCGATTTTTCCTGTTCTTCGGGAAACAGCTGATCCATAGTAAACTCGTCTCCACCTTCAAGTGCCAATATCAACTGAACGGCAGTCGCAAACGCTAGCGCTCCTACAAAGATGAAAGATACAATTGGTAACGGTATTAAGAACGCACCCAATGCAGACAACGCCGTTAATCTAACCCACAACCAGAATGTATCATCTGTACGAATAAATGTCCTGACGATTAAGTACTTTTGCACATCCTTGCGCTTGAATGTAGAACGTTTCATAGCCATCGTTAACCAGCTACGCTTACTCACGGATCCAACTAGATGCGGTACTTCCGTGAAGTAATTCGCAAATCGATAAAAACGCATCATACGATTTTGTTCCAATTCAATAAACTGCTCATACGGAAATGGATAACGCGCTGCTTGTTTATCCCAAAACTTTGCATAGAGCATGGCGATAAGAATTCCGATAAAGATGGCAACTGTACTCCAAGTAAGTGCGAATTGAATCGTTAAAAATGTTAAAACCAGTCGAAGAACACGATCCGGCCAAACGAAGTCATGATTCGCAATACGGACGCTGTATTCAGTTCCTACAAACAGTCCTTTAAATACAATGATTACCAACAATACAAGAAGATAATCAATGCCCGTCCCCACTTCTGTTGCCTTTAATAACGGCAACGCAATTACCATAGAAATTAATGGTAGCGGAAGTTGTGAAAACGTCGACCAAGTGATCGAGCGTCTCATATAACTCGACAATTGATTTTCTAATGGCAAGAAAAAAACAATGTCTGCCGGCTTGAGTAACGTGGTTGGTGCAGCCTTCATTAACAAAAGCGCAAGGACAACGGATATGATTAAGGCAGAAGGGAATGAAACAGGCACTTCTTTTAGCCATTCACTATATGCATACCCACCCGCTCCAATGGCAAACATGAAAACGATAGCCAAATGTCCAGTGAATACATAGCGCATATATTTCTGTAGTTCATTGACGTAATGGAAGAACCGCTGTCCCCAAATTTCATGCATGTTGTTCATAATCAGTTTCCTCAGTCATGGCAATATATAAGTCATCAAGTGTTGCATCTGGTCGCCCGAATGCTTTGCGCAAGTCGTCCATCGTCCCATTCGCACGTACCCGTCCTTCGTGCAACAAGATAATGCGATCACAATACTTCTCAGCCGTTGCCAATACGTGAGTCGACATCAAAATAGAAGCACCCGCATTTTTTCGTTCAATGATTTGATCGAGCAAAGCGCGAATTGCCAATGGATCTAATCCAACGAATGGCTCATCGATAATATATAATTTCGGTTCTACCAGAAAAGCACACATGATCATCACTTTCTGTCGCATACCTTTGGAAAAGTGAGCCGGAAACCACTTTAAGCGTTTTTCCATACGGAACTCTTTCAGCAACTGTTCGGTACGGATTTCAAATTGTTGCTTGTCCAGTCCATATGCCATCGCAGTCAGTTCTAAATGTTCTTGTAATGTAAGTTCTTCGTATAACACTGGCGTCTCTGGAATATAACTGAATGATTGGCGGTAATGTTCTTTATCACTAAACGTCGCCCCGTCAATCTTGATTATTCCTTCAAGCGGATTCATCACACCGATAATATGTTTGATTGTCGTACTCTTTCCTGCGCCATTCAGACCGATTAATCCGACCAGTTCCCCCTCTTCTAGCTGAAATGAAAGGTCATGTAAAACAGGCCTGCGCGTATAACCACCTGTAACGTGTTCTAGTTCTAGGATTGCCATTATCTTTCCCCCTATCTTCTGGTATTATTTTAGCAAAGAAATTGTAAAATTGCTTTATCCGTCTTCGTTAACTATCTGAAAATATGCTACAATACATCCAAACATGAAAGGATGTGTAGAAATGACCTCATGTATTTTCTGCAAAATTGTAGAAGGAACGATTCCAGGAGAAAAAGTATACGAGGATGATCACGTTATCGCCTTTATGGATATTATGCCCGTCACGAAAGGACACGTACTCCTAATTCCTAAAACACATCGTGAAAATGTGTATGAATTAACTGAAGATGAAGCCGCGAATTTATTTAAAGTGGCACCAAAAATCGCCAATGCATTAAAAGAAGAATTTCAACCGTGTGGAATGAATTTATTGCAAAACAATGGCTCTTTCGCAGGTCAGTCAGTCTATCATTTCCATATGCATTTAATACCGCGCTATGACAAATCAGATGGGCTGAAAGTAGAATTTGATACAAAAGTAGAGCAGTTCCCGATGAACGTAGTGTCTGAATTAGCTACCCATATTTCTAGACGACTGCAAGAATAACATGGGGAGGTTGTAGGCAGAAGCGTACGATAATTTTCTCCATCACTCAAAAGAAATTCTACTCTTCTGTCCACTTCTTCAAACCGTTAGAATTGCTTTTGGTTGTATAATATTTCATTCATATCTTGCTCAACTATGCACTAACATGCTTTAATAAAATAATAACTATACAAAAGGAGTGTTCTCTATATGAAAGCGTCCACATTCTTTATTGGTCTGGCGGCAGGTGCTGTTACTTCTGCGGTAACTGTTCTATATTCTACACCAAAAGCCGGAAGTGAACTGCGTGACAGTGTCAAAAATGCATCACTCGAATTGAAGGATAAGTTGAAAGATGTCAAAGGGCAAGTCGCGGATCTAAAAGATTCTGTAACCGATCTAACGAAGGAAGTAAAAGAGCTTGTACCAGAAACTGTCGAAGAAATGAAGGTTTCTGTAGCGGACTGGAAGCGCTCGACCGAACACAATAAGAAGCGCTTAGAGAAAGAAATTTCTGCAATTCAAGCAGCTTTGGATGATCTCGAAAAATCAATTGGAGCTCGCTAACGTATTTCCATTTAGGCGCCAGTTGTTCACTTGCTAATCTTTGAGTGCGTACCCATAGTAAAACAGCTGCATTCTATGGGATATACACTCAAACTGATTTATTTTATTATTCCGTCTTCTTTATTTGTTGTTTTTTTGGTATAATAAATAAAATGACAGAAAGAAAGCAGGTGTCTCGATGGCCGATCAAAATATTTCACGTAAAGACGCCATGATCTTCAATCAGCGTGTAGCCCAAATGTCCAAGGCATTATGGAAAGCTGTAGAGAAGGATTGGCAACAATGGATTAAGCCGTATGAACTCAATATTAATGAACATCATATTTTATGGATCGCCTACCATTTGGAAGGTGCTACCATTTCAGACATCGCAAAGTTTGGTGTAATGCATGTCTCAACCGCCTTTAACTTCTCAAAAAAATTGGAACAACGCCAGCTTTTATATTTCTCAAAAAAAGAAGATGACCGACGTAATACCTATGTAACGGTTTCAGAAAAAGGCAAAGCACTACTCATCCAGATGAATGAAAATTACCATAATGAAGATTATAGCGTACTTCAGAGTTCCCTCCCTATTCGTGATATTTATGGCAAATTCCCTGAATTCCTAGAAGTCATGTCAGTATTGCGTAACATTTATGGAGATGATTTTATGGACATTTTCGAACGCGGTTTTCAGAACATTGAGAAGACATATATCGATTCAAATGATTACCTTATAAAATCTAAAGTAGAGTCTTAATCACCTGCTCTTTAGACAGCGTAGTTTTTTCCTTTTGATCACAAATTCTGCTATGATAGTAAAGAAGCAGAAAGAGGAGGTCTATAATGGTTATTGCGATTACCATTCTATTTTCATTGTTCTACTTATATCAAATTAATAAAATGACATTTGCTCTTTGCCAATCTAGAGAGATTCCAGAAGATAAGCAGCCAAAAATTTATCGAACTGTAAACATTCTGATCACGATCCTCATTTTATCCTTATATGTAGAAGTATTCTTTAGTGCCTGACACTATGTATGCCCGCCCCCATTGCTGGAGGCAGGGCATTTTTTAATAACAGAATGCTGCACCGACGATGATCAACAAAATGAACAACACAACAATTAAAGCAAAGCAAGATGAACCTGATCCGCCCTGTGAGTAACCGCTCATGAAGGCACCCCCTTTCACATTGTATCCTATGCGAAAGTAGAAAAAACCGGTTGGGCTGTTTCAGATGAATGGAACCTTTTTGTTTTTCATACGTTATATGATATAGTGTTTACTTGAAGAATAATCAGAATCTATACTTAGATTAAGGGAGTTAATTACATGAAAAAGAAGATGTTAGCATTTACACTTGCAGCTTCGGTTGCAGCTTTATCCGCTTGTTCTGGCGGGGATGAAAAAGTTATGACGTCCAAAGCAGGAGATGTAACGAAAGATGAATTTTATCAAGAAATGAAAACATCTGTTGGTGAACAAGCTCTACAAATGATCATCTTAGAAAAGGTTCTGGATGACAAGTATAATGTAGACGATAAGCAAGTAGACGCAGAATTTGAAAAAAACAAAGAACAACTTGGTGAAAACTTCGAAGCTTTCTTAGCTCAACAAGGTCAAACACCTGAGAGCTTCAAGAAAATGATTCGTTTGAATAAATTGCAAGAAGCTGCATTGACTGACGGCATTGAAGTTTCTGACGAAGAGTTAAACAAGCGTCTCGAAGAATCTCAATCAGAAATCAACGCTCGTCACATATTAGTTGAAGATGAAAAGACAGCAAAAGAAGTAAAAGAAAAGTTGGATAAGGGAGAAGACTTTGCAAAAGTAGCAAAAGAATACTCCACTGACCCAGGCTCTAAAGATGAAGGTGGAGATCTTGACTGGTTCGCTTACGGTGTAATGGTTCCTGAATTCTGGAACGCTGCATATGACTTAGAGCCAGGTAAAATCAGTGAGCCTGTTCAATCAGATAACGGCTTCCATATCATCGAAGTAAAAGAAAAGCGCAAAACTGATGATAAAAAGATTACGGATGAAAAGAAAGACGAAATCCGTCATGAACTATTGATGGAAAAGGCTGATGAAAACGAGCTATTGAGTAAAGTTGCAAAGCTAGTGAAAGCAGCAGATGTAAAAATTAAAGATGAAGATTTAAAATCTGCACTTGATTTGTTCAAGATGGAAGAGCAACCGGCTGAAGAAGGTACTCCAACTGACGAAAAAGCACCTGCAGAAGATGCTCCAGCTGACGATGCTGAAGTGGAAGTTAAAGAAGGTAAGTAATATATGAAAAAGGTCTGCCTTGGAAGTTATAACTTCCACTGGCAGACCTTTTTTGTGTTTTTATAATCGTAATGTTTGCCTGTTTTCTTTTTATTACAATGATAAGTAAAAACTCAGTATCTTCATGAATCGTTCTTCTTGTAAAACCACAACTTAACAAAATTTATTATTTTGCAACGGGTCGTGCCCCGTTCCATAGTAGTTTATTCAAAAGTAGGCTTGTAGAACGAACGGTTATCTAGCGGGAATACGCGCTCGGAGAACTCGCCTGGCGTAGTCTTTGACATTACGCGGTTCAGCATATTCATCTTCGCATCGATATTATCGATATAATGGAGTATCTCCGCCTCTTTCAACATCGGGCGCTTTGGACTGCCCCACTCCTCTTTACCGTGGTGAGACAACACCATATGCTGAAGCAACATCACTTCTTCACCATCGATCTCCAGCTCTTCTGCTGCCTTGGAAATTTCATTGACCATGATCGTAATATGACCTAGCAAGTTCCCTTCAATCGTATACTGCGTGCCGACTGGACCTGACAACTCGATGACCTTTCCGATGTCATGCAAAATAATTCCTGCATACAGCAAGTCTTTGTTCAACGTCGGATACAATTCCGCAATCGCCTTGCCAAGTTTCAGCATCGAAACTACATGATCTAGCAAGCCGGATACGTAGTCATGATGATTTCTCGTAGCTGCTGGATATAACACGAAGTCCTGCTGATGCTTCTTCAGTAAATGACGGGTAACACGCTGAATTTGTGGATTTTTCATTTCAAAGAAATATTGCATCAATTCGTCTAGCAATACTTCCTTACTCTTTTCAGCAGACGGTACTAAATCTGCAATTGTCACGCCTTCATCTTCTTTTACAGGACGGATTGCTTTAAGACGAAGTTGGTTTTTCCCGCGGTATTCATGGATTTCTCCACCTACTTTTACGATGGTCGCTCCCTGATACATCTGGGCTTGCTCTTCACCCGCATCCCAAAGTTTAGCTTCAAGGTCCCCGCTTTTATCTTGCAGAATCAACGTCATGAACGGACTCCCCTGCTGTGTGACACCTTTTGTTGCCTGCTTAATCAATAAATACATGTCGATCGTTTCACCGACTTGATAGTCAAGTAGTTTTTTCATCAGTAAATCTCCCCTTTTACTTTTCGTCCAATCTCAATTGTATGAGGTTCACTTGGCCATTTCAATTTCATTTCTTGATGGCAAGTAAAGTACAGAAATTGATGTGATGGCTGTAACTCCGTAAGTATTTCTATCATACGCGAAAGTCGCTCATTATCAAAGTGAACAAATGGGTCATCCATAATGATTGGGAACGGTGCACGCTCTGATAATTCATAGGCTAACGCTAGTCGTAAAGAAAGATAAGCTTGCTCTTTTGTAGCTTGACTGAGCTCATTGATCATGAACGTTTGTCCTTCGGCAGTGACTGCCTCAAAATAACCTTCTGCCGTTAAACCAATCGTCGCATACCGATCCCCTGTTAAATAGCTGAACCATTTATTTGCTTGAATGAGTACGGCTGGTAATTGATGTTCTTTCCACTCACTCATCGTCTGTCGAATCGACTCACGGACAGCTTTACGGATTACCCATTGCTCTGTCATTTCTTCCAACTCGGCTTTTCGCACTTCAACTAACTGCTGAAGTTCACTGTACGACTGACTGGTACCCATTTGTGAGATTTCATGCCCTACTTTGACTTGCTCATCTACAAGCGCTTCTACTTCTTGTCGTATTATTTGAAGGCGGTTCGTCGTCTCGCTGCGTTGTCGTTCTAGTTCCAGTATAGTCCACTCTTTTACCAATGGTTCCTTATTGTATAAGGAAAGCTGGGCTTCTACTTCTTTTAGCTGTCGTTTCAGCAATTGTGCATCTTGGTCTTGCTGATACGCTGTATAAAATTGCTCTTTTTCTGATACGCCAACGATCGTAAACAATTGTAAAATTTCCGCTGTTGTCGTTTCCAACAGCTCATTTGTTTCTAGTAATTGCTCTTTGATTTCAAGTACTGTTTTTTGCTTGCTTAACTGCTTTTCTTGCAAGCTATTCTGATGAAGTAGTTCTTGGCGAATTCTTTCAAATAAACCTTCTTCCGCGACAGGTCCGAGCACTTTTTCCACTTCTTTAATTAGCGACTGTACGTGTTGCGTCGCGGTTAGTAAACGTAGCCGCCATGTTTTCTGATCTATTTCCGCATCCTGGAACTCGCGCAGTAGGCGGAAGCTTTCCTGAATATTGAATGTCAAATCGAATGGTTCATCTTGCAACAGGTCTTGCCATTTCTTCACCGCTTTTTGTTTCTGATCATAAAGTTGTTCCATTTCTTCCGCATATTTCTGTAATTTGTAATCTAGTCTTTCAATCTCTGCTGCCACTTGCCGTTGGTCACGCTGTTGCAGCTCATCACGCTCAGCCAGTCTTTCGAGTTCCGCCACTAACGGTTCATTATCTCGAATGAACGATTGCTGATCTGATACAGAAGCGGGTCGTTGTTTCCATAACCAAGCACCGATCGCCACCATTACTATACCGAGGCACGTGAACAACCATTGCTGCTGCAAGACACTATATGCCCCAATCGCTAGGCCAATGAGCATAATAATTACTGGAACCATCTGATTCGATGCCTGCTTATCCGACGCAGATACAATGAATTTAGCTTCCGCGAGCTGATGTTGCAGTTCGGGCAAGGCCGTCAGTTTCTTTCGTTCAGATTCAGTCAATTGTATACGTTCAGTATGTTCTTTTCGTTGCTCTGATTCCTGCCGTTCACTTTCCGCTTCCGCGAGAAGACGTTGCAATGCTTTTAATTGCTGATCCAACTCTTTCTGTTCTTCGAGGATTGGTTCAAGCTGGCGTTCACGTTGGATGGAAACATCCATCTTCCCTATCGACAACTGCTGATCATGGGTTAATCCTAAACGATTACTGAGTTGCTGTAGTTTCTTTTCGAGCAAACGGATTTCTTGTTCAGCAGAAATTCGGTCCGTACGTAACCGATGCCACTCTGCTTCTTGTGTGACCCAGCGCTCTAACTGCTGCCTTTCACTAGTAGGCCGTAAATCGATCCACTCCGATTGCCATTCCGATTGTTCTTTCTCTAGACGCGTTTTCTTTAATTGCAATTCGGATTGTTTACTAGCCAGTTCCTCGTACCGTCGGATGCCTGCCGCTGGGAATGTATCTGTCAAGTGGGAAAGTTGTTCAAGTAATTGATTACGTTGTTGCTGTAGCGGAACAATTTGCATGGCAATTCGTTGTTCTTCAGACTGCTTATAAAGACGTTGCTCTTCCAAGCGTAAAGTCGCCACTTGCTCGTCGAGTTCTTGCTTGCGACTAGTAAGCGGTTCATACATCGATAGCTTCTGCTGCTCTTTTTGCATCGCTTGTTCAAGTTCACGTATTTCGGTCAGTTTTTTATTCATCTGTGGTATTTTCCCAGTCTTTTTGAAGAGGCTACCCATTTCTTTCTCCATCTTCTTTTCCACTTTCCAAAGTGTATCCAGGCCGGTCGTTCCGGATGCAAGTAATGTACGGCTTAAATCATTTTCATCCATCTTCTCGAGACCTTGTAATTGGAATAAGGAAAAAGAGAATATAGATTCAAATGCTTGTCGATCATAACCTCTCAATAACCTCTTTAGTTCGGCTTCCTCCATAATACGCCCATCTTCAAAACGGATTAAGACGTCACCTGAGGACTTACCGCGCACCCGCTCAATCATCCAATTACCATACTCTTGATCTTCTATATACAGACAGCCGCCATATTTACCACCTGTTTTCGGCTCATAGCGCAATTCCTGTTGATTCTTTTGAGGAAATCCAAATAAAATATGAAGGATGGCTTGCTGAATGGTCGTCTTCCCCGCTTCATTCGGTCCATACAAAAGATTCATACCGGGGCGCAGATTAATTTCTAGATTCTCATGCTGACCGAATCCATAAAGAAGTATTTTCTGGATTTTCATTTCAGCTCTCCTTCAACAGTTCATTCTTAAGCAATGCAGTTGCCTGCTGTTTCAACCGCTCAAAATCCACAGGCTTCAATGCCTCTAAATAACGACCGGCTTTATGACTGTATACTTCTTTCACCAAATCATGCCAGTCATTCGTTTCCCAAGAAGACATGGTTCTTTCCACCGGTTCCAGTAAAGAATTCGGAACTACTGAATCATGGATTGGTGGCCATTCAATTGCTGATATCCACACAAATGGTTCTATAGCTTCATACTGTTCTCGCAAAATGTCGAGCCATTGCCCTTCTACTCTAGCCAAGTCGTTTGTAAGGCCTTCCGTTTGTTCCATCACTAACTCCACGACGACACTACCGGCTTCAGCTGTCAGTTGATCTATCGCTTCCTGACAAGCAGAAACCCAGTCATCTGCGTATTCAATTCCTTCGCACGAAACAGTCAATGAAGTGTACATAATATCCGATGTGCCTACAAATTTCATGGATGTCTGAGTCGATGTCAACAGGACATCATAAAAACCTTTCTGTCCTGATTCATTGCGATGACGACCTTGAATATTGCCGGGATAGACGATCGGTGGTTCCTCTGATAATAGTTGGCGTTTATGAATATGCCCAAGCGCCCAGTATTGATAGTGCTTGTCTTGCAATTCACTGACTGTAAACGGTGCATAGACAGCGTGCTCTACATCTCCTGCCACACTTCCGTGTAATAGACCGATATGTATTCCGTCAGTAGCTTCCGGATAATCCCTAATCATTGGTTCTTTCACATGGCGCTGCGGATAACTGAAGCCGTGTAAGTATATTATATCGTCACGGATAGCCAATTGTTTTTGTTCCACTTGTTCAGAAAACACGTGGACATTTTCAGGCAATGAAACTCTAGTCCATCTGCCCGACAAGTTATCATGATTTCCGTATGATAGATAGACAGGGATATTCACTTTTTGAAGTTGTTGCATACCTTGCTGGAAACGGATTTGCGCACGCAAGCTACGGTCTTCACCGTCGTAAATATCGCCGACAATGACAATGAAATCCGGTCGCTCTTTGACTGCGTATGCTATAAATCGGTCGAATGCAGCGAATGTGGACTGCTGCAGTCTGGCTAGCTCGTCCGGACCTGCTGCGGCCATGCCTTTAAAGGGGCTGTCCAAGTGCAGGTCGGCTGTATGTAAAAAACGTATAGGTTCCATAGGTCGCACCTCTTCCACGAATACTCGTTCCTATTTTACCATATTTCATCTATTACTGGAAAGTGAACATCTATAAATGAGGTGACTTGAAGGCACCGTTGATCGACGTTCCAGGGGGACGCTTTCCGAGGTACAGCTTCCATCACATCGTACACACTAATTACCTAATTCTACCATTCACACTTTGATTTTGAACGTATCATCACGCAAAAAAGCCCCAAGAAGCACCGTGACTTCTTGGGACACTTAAACCTATTCCTTTCCAAGCTGAACAGCCTTCTTCAAATCTTTCAGCGAACGGGATGGCCCATACATCAAGACACCGCCACGGTACACCTTTGATCCGAACCAGCCGAGGATCAAGATGGTCACCACCATAATGCCTATCGAGAGCAAAGGCTCCCATAAAGGTAAGTCAAGCATGCCTACTCGTAGGAACATGACAAGGGGAGCGAAAAATGGGATGAACGACGCGATTTTCAAGTAGCCCAATTCTGGATTCCCAAGTCCAGTTGCTGCGATGATGAAGGCTGCAACAATCAGCAACGACATCGGCATAATCATTTGCTGTACATCTTCTGTACGGCTCACTAACGAACCAAGCAAGGCTGCGAGTGTAGCGTATAAGAAGTAGCCGAGCAAGAAGAATATCACGGCGTAAACAAGTGTACTTACTTCTAGGTTTTCTAAACTAAAGAATGCGGATAGCTCATTTTTCTCTCCTGTAGAAGAAAGTCTATATGCTAAAAATCCTGACACTGCATAGACGAGAATTTGCACAATCCCGAGTGAGCCGATTCCAAGTACTTTTGCGAACATATGCTTAACGGGTGATACACTCGAGATAAGAATTTCCATCACGCGTGAGGATTTTTCAGTTGCGACTTCGGTTGCAATCATCGATGAATAAATAATAACGGCAAAATAAATAACGAACATCAATACATACACCAAGATACGAGCTTGGTTTAGTTCTTCTTCTGATTTTGCTGTTTCTGAAATATTATGTTTCTCAAATTGAATGGGTGCAAACAACTCGGAAACTTGTTCAACAGATAGAGAAAGCCTTTCAGCTTTCACCTCGGTTTGAATGTTCTGTAATGCGTCTTGCAGAGCAGAAGGTAAAAATTGATCTACTAGACTGCTTGTAGTGTAATTCGCTTGAATCGTTTGATCCGCATCGAAACTTAATTCCATGAACGAGGCAATTTCTTCCGATTTTACTTGCTCTAACAGCTGATCTTTCGTGTCTTCTGTCAGCTCTAATGAAATTCCTTGCTCATTTTGCTGAAGATGTTCAAGCAGACGGTCAAATAACACTCCACTTTCATCAACAACCAGTACACGATCATCTTCTTCATTCCCCATCATTTTACCGACCTTTTCCATAATGCTCGGCAAATTCGCGAAAAGAAAAATCCCTGCTACCATAATAAGTGTCGTAATGAAAAATGATTTTGTTTTAGCTTTAGTTAAGAAGCTTTGTTTGAAAATAATCCAAAATTCACGCATGCTCATTCCCCACTTTCGCAATGAATATGTCTTGCAAAGATGGTTCTTCTATTTCAAACTGACGAATCGGTCCCTTTAGCAATGCCGCTTGCAACAACGTATGCGCCACTCGTTCATCCTCTACTTGAAAGACTGCACCTTCTAATGAGTGATGAGTTGTCGTTACGCCTTCGATGCTCTCTAGCTCCATTAAAGGAAAGTCTGCACGAATCCGGACATTTTGTTTGCCGAATGAACGTTTAACGTCACGCAAATTTCCACTGACTAATTGTTTGCCATGGTGAATAATACTGAGTTGCTCACATAACTCTTCCACATGATCCATGCGGTGGCTAGAGAATAGAATCGTTGCCCCGCTGTTACGGAAGTCTACGATTGCTTTTTTTAACATCTCTACGTTAACTGGATCAAGTCCCGAGAACGGTTCATCCAAGATAAGTAATTGGGGACTATGTAATAATGCAGCAATGACTTGTATCTTTTGCTGATTCCCCTTGGATAACTCTTCTACCTTTTTATTCGTATTTTGCGGTACTTCGAAACGATCCAACCAATGAAGTGCTGCACTTTTCGCTGCGGATTTTTTCATTCCGCGCAGCTGTCCAAGAAAGATTAACTGATCTAGCACTTTCATTTTTGGATAAAGACCTCGCTCTTCAGGCAAATAGCCAATTAGCGGACTCGTTTCATACGAAATCGTGCGGCCATTCCATGAAATATTTCCTTCTGTCGGGGTTAATAATCCCAAAATCATTCGAAATGTAGTGGTCTTCCCTGCACCGTTCGCTCCAAGGAATCCGTACATCGTCCCTTCTTCCACCGTCAATGACAGCTGATCCACTGCTGTGAAATCGCCAAATCGTTTAGTTACTCGTTCCAATTCCAAAGCCATACACATCATCTCCTTCAATACTCTCTATCTCGTTCTACGTTCCAAAAGACCATATGTTTCATAATTATAAATATTCCTCCACTACATTCTAACATGAAGTAACTTTTTGCACTCCTATTAAATGAATCATTATTCATTTCACACGATTCATAGTATACTAGGTAAAAGATGATGGAGGCGATATAATGAAAACCTACAAACTAACAGCGTACGAAAAAGATGGTTCATTAATTACAGAAGAGACTTTCACTGCGGAATCTGATGATGCAGCAAAAGAACAAGGTCATCAGCTGCTGACAGAAAAAGATTTGCTCGAGCGAACACATCGCCTAGCTTCCCCTCTTGGTAAACTATTATTATTCCATACATGAACAAATGACAAAATCTCCATTTTGAGGAGGTTTTGTTTTTTATACGATAATCCTGAACAGAGGGATATTGTATTGCGCACAGTTATAAATTTTTATACAAATAGCACAAGATTTTTTCAGAATTTTATGATACGCTATGTTCGTTAAGAAATCGTAGAAGGAAGTGACTCGTTTGAACATTGCTTTGATTGCGCATGATGAAAAAAAGGCTGAATTAGTCAATTTCACAATTGCTTATGAGCAGATTTTTGCTAAACATACTCTTTACGCAACGGGCACAACAGGATTACGCATCATGAAGGAAACCGATCTTTCTGTCACACGACTCATGTCAGGTCCACTTGGTGGGGATCAACAGATGGGTGCCATGATCGCGACGGGCGAGCTAGATTTAATTTTATTTTTCCGTGATCCGTTGACTGCACAGCCACATGAACCTGATGTGAGCGCCTTACTTCGATTATGTGACGTCTATGGTATACCTCTCGCTACGAATTTAGCTTCAGCGGAGTTACTATTGCGTGCTATAGAAAAAGGCTATTTCTCATGGAGAGAAACAGCCGCTAAGTATCAATAATTCTATAAAAATGATCATAGATATAAACGAGACGCGCAGTTTTCATAGCGCGTCTTCTTTCCATTTATTGGCCTGTGAAGCTCGGTTTTCTTTTTTCAATAAATGCCTGTACGCCTTCGCGATGATCAGTAGTTGAGCGCATAGCTACTTGTGCTTCGCCTTCAAGCTTCAAGATTTTCTCGAGTTCAGCGATGCCTGTTGCATGGAGTATTTTCTTTGTTGCGGCCATGGAAGCTGTTGGGGAGTGTAGGATAACTTGAGCACGTTGTTGTGCCGTATTCCACGCTTCTCCGTCTGCTACCGCTTCATCAACGAGTCCGATATGCATGGCACTTTTTCCATCCAGTACTTTCCCGGACCAAATGAGTTGTTTAGCTCTGGCTATACCTACGCGTTCCTTCAGGAAGAAGTGACCGCCACCATCTGGTACGAGTCCAATGCCGATAAAGTTCATTGCAATTTTACTTGATTCTTCTGCAATGACGACATCGCATGCGATTGCGATACTGCATCCAAGCCCAGCTGCTGCACCGTGTACAGATGCGATCGTGATTTGTGGCATGCTATACATAGATAATGCCAATCTGGATAAGTCGATCATAATATCTTCCATTTTCATCGGGCTACTCGGGTCAAGCATCGCCTTGACGTTGCCACCGGCGGAAAATGCTCGACCTGCTCCCCTGAACAGTACGACATGTACTGATGAATTGTCTTTTAGTTGATCTACGATATCTGCCAATTCTTTCATCATAACTCCATCCAACGCGTTCATTACTTCAGGTTGGTTAAAGGTTACTGTTGCTAATCTTCCTTCAATTTCCACTTTGATTTGTTTTGTCAAAATTACATCCTCCTCCATATGAATGGTTGTTCATTCATTATATTATACACAATTATCCGAGCATTTGCATAACTTTAACAAAAAAAATTCCCTCGATCAGTTACGACGAGGGAATCCGTATTATTTTATTGTTTCTGAAGACGGAAATAACTCTTCCAAATACGCTATTTTCTTATCTATGGCCTCTTCAAACCCTACTATATAGGCGCCAGGTTCTTTTGGGTTATGGAATTGCGTCAGCTTGCCAGTTGCCGGTTCCATGAACTTGCTTGAAGCTCCGCAACCTAAACCGATAATGGTCTGTGCTTCTTCCATGATCAATATGTTATAAAGACTTTCTTCACCTGGTTTGGAATAACCGACATTTTCAAGATTTCCTAAAATGTTTTTCTGGCGGTATAGATAGTAGGGTATATAGCCGTTATCGCGCGACCATTCTTCTCCGCGTGTCATCATTTTTCCTACAGTTTCCCGATCCGCCACTTGGTACTTGTCCTTATTCCGTGTCATTTCAGAAGCACGCTTGAACGACAATGTATGGATGGTCAAAGATTCCGGCTGCATCTTTTCTGTTTCAGCCAATGAGTGTTCGAATTCTTCAAGACCTTCATTCGGCAAACCGATGATTAAGTCCATATTAATATTGCGCATTCCTTGCTCTCGGGACAACCAATATTTATCGATTGTTTCCTGTACCGTGTGATGACGGCCGATTGCTTTCAATGTTTCATCCGTATAGGACTGTGGATTGACACTGATTCGATCTATGCCCCACTTCTTCAGTACTTCGAGTTTCGGTACCGTAATCGTATCAGGACGCCCGGCTTCCACCGTCACTTCACGAACATGTTCCATATAAGGGAATGAGTCCGTCATCGTTTGATAGAGTGCATCCATTTCATCTGCTTCAATAGACGTGGGTGTTCCGCCACCGAAATAAATTGTCGTAATACGAATATCACGCTCTTTTAACCATTTACCCATCGCGCGCATTTCTTCATGCAAGCCGTCTAGGAATGTTTCTACTCGTCCACTTTTTCGATGAATTGCATAGGCTGGGAACGTGCAATACGCACATTTTGTTGGACAAAACGGTATGCCAATATATATACTCACTTGTTCTTTCAATGAATACAAATCTGGCAATGCATTCAGTTGAACGTCTGCAATTTCTGCAATCAATTCACTTTTTCGTACGGATACCCTATGCCGTTGCTGAAGTAGCTGCTTTGCTTCCGCAACCGTATGGCCATCTTGACGATACATATGATACAACTTTGTAGGTCGGATTCCCGTTAGGATCCCCCACTCTTGATTCATTCCAGTTGCTTGTTCTAGCGCATCTAGCAATACGTGGGAATACATTCTTTTACGCTGACGTATTTGCCCGCGTTCTTCTATTTCCTTAACCTCTTCGGCAAAACGCGACGTATACTGCTTACCTTGCCATTGAATATCCACCGTTACACTTGGTGATTCTTCGTATTCCTCAGTAAACCGTAATTCAATTGCTGTATCATCTGTTTGTTCCGTAACTATTTTAGACTGTTCAAAAAATAAATTGGCCAAGTGTGTAAACATTCGTATCCAATCTTGGGGGAATTGTTGATTTACATGTAATTGTTGCATAATTTTCTCCTACTCTCCATCTGTTGAAAAAAACCGGCCAAGGCCGGTTTCGATATATCTATTAATTGAAGTCTTCATATAAATCTTGAATCGGTTTCAATACTACACGGTTTACTTCTTCAATCAATTCGCTAAGCTTCATTTCAGCAGTCAGCATAGCCAAGATTTTCGGGTTTTCTTGAGCAAGTTGCGCTGTTTTCTGTGCGTGCTCAAGCTCGTCTCCTTCAATCTCTTCACCAGCCATTTGTTTTTGTTGTAAATTCATTTGGATTTCGCGGAAGCTTTCGAACAATGCAAGAGCTTGTTCGTCACCTTTCACTTCGGCCATTGCTGTTTTCACCGCTACATACTCATCTGTTTTACGTAAAGTAGATTCCAATTTGTTCATATCATCATAAATGTTTACTGACATACTATCTCCTCCTACAATCCATTTAATATAAGTGCAATAACTCCTTGCACAATTCCTATGATACCACCCAGAAATGCGCCCAGAACCGTAATCATTTTAAACTCTCTGCGTGAAATGCCGAGAACTAGATCTTCTAGAACAGCCACAGGGAACGTGTCTACTTGCTCTTTCACCAGCTCATCAAGTTTTAGCTTTCTTAATGATTGTTCAAGGTGCGCTTCAGCCTGCGTGAATAAAAAGTTGACAATTTGTGGTGTTACATTGTTAGCCGTCCATGTGGATCCTTGTGGCCAATAATGTGACAAACTGTGATCGAGTCTTTCTTGTAGTGCCAATTGATCCAGTGCATACTTTCTCACTGAAGCAAACACACTATCAAAGTCGAATCCAGACGTCAACTGTTCCATTGGTTGTTGCTGAACATTTTGCCACTCTTTCGAAATCAGTTTATCTAATAATTCTTTTGTTCCAGGCGCTTCTATAAATCTCAATGCTTCCCGTTGAACCTTGCCGACAAGCGACTCCGATTCTCCAAAAAACATATTGAGCATGCCACCGAATGTTCCTTTTGAAGCCAAGAAATCATCGATCAACTTTTGGAATGTCTGTCTTCCTTCTGCTGAATCCACAAATTGACTTGCGCGAATTAGTACAAAGTCAGAGGCTAAAGGAATTCTTTCTTCGATTTGTTGTTGCCAACGAAGCGGCATAACTTCCTCCACGGTACCTGTTGTTACTTTAACTTTCATCTCATACAATTGTTGATCAATCAATGTGATCAACTTGTCTTCCACTTGTTCTGGAAGTTTGTCGGCACCCGCAAGCTTGAGCCAATCGTTCAAGGTCTTATCTGATTGCAAGATGTATTTATCCATTTGACTTTGGATAAATGTCTCTACACGCTTTTCCATTCCAGGAGTCAACATCTTTTTCCGGAATAGGTCAGGTGTCAGCAAATAATTTGTCACTGTTTTTCCAAGCTGAGTCGCCAATTCATTTCGGCGCTTCGGAATCAAGCCGGGTGTAAACGGCAAACGTGTTTTTCCAATGTATTTTGCCTCATGTGGCCTAAACAGCATCTTGATCGCCAGATGATTCGTTACTCCACCAATCAATGCGCCAATAAACGCCATGAACAAAATAGTTAGTACTATTTTCAATCGCTTCACCTTATTCCACTTGGTCTTCGTTCCAATTATAACAAAAACCAGCTGAATGAAAAGCAATTAGAGGCGGAGATTTCTGACTTTACATTTGATAGCAGTTCAGGTACGTTGCAAGTAGAGTATTACTTACCACAATCCTATGTTTTCACATACCATTAAAGGAGGCAATCATTTCATTGAAAAAAGAAATTATCGACCACTTAGGAAGAACCGTTGTGTATAATTTCCCACCCAAACGAATCGTCACATTATGTCCTGGTATTACAGAAACTTTATTCGGAATTGGACTTGGAAAAGAAATTGTTGGACGCACAAGGTATTGTATATATCCTGAACAGGTTAAGGACGTTCCCGCAGTCGCAGGAACGAAAGATTTGAAGTTGGAAAAAATACATGAAGTACAGCCCGATTTAATTATTATGGAAAAAGAAGAAAACACAAAAGAGATGGTCGAAATTCTTTCCGAGTTCTATCCGGTATATGTAGCGGAAGTGCAGACGATCGAACAAGCTTATAGAATGATTACAGATATGGGATCGTTGACTGATCATGAGCAACAATCAAAATCGCTTGTCGCGGAAATCAAGCAAGCATTCACGACGCTCCCCACACTTCCTGCTGCACGAGTTGCTTATGTCATTTGGCAAAAGCCGTATATGGTTGTCGGCAAAGACACCTATATCAACTCGTTATTACAAAAACTCGGTTTCATCACACCTTTCGCGGAATCATCTGACCGCTATCCAGCTGTAACGGAAGAACAATTAGAGAAAGCCGATCTGGACTTAGTCTTGCTATCCTCTGAACCCTATCCATTTAAGGAAAAACAACTAATTCAGTTCCAGGACATGTTACCTAATTCAAGGATCCAGCTAATTGATGGCGAAATGTTCTGGTATGGGGTTCGAATGCTTGATGGTGCCGATTATTTCAAAGACTTTTCTTTCGATGTTTGATTTAATTTACTCCATTGAATATGGTAGACATTCGAATAGCATGCTCCATATCATCATGTAAAGCGATAAAAATCGGATCATATGCCTCTTCAAAAGGAATCGTCAAAAACAGTTCCTTACACTGTTCCACTGCTTCAAGTTCATTAACTAGCGCATTTTTAGCTGATTCTTTCAAATTCGTACAAGGCGCTGGCTTTTTCGGATTCGGCACAAACTCTTTTGTCATTATATAATGAAGCTGCTGGAACATCTCGTAATGACTTTTTTCATCCTCATACGCATGGCGAATGAATTCCTGCCATAACAAATCATTCGTCAGCTGGTACATGGACTTATAATAAAAATATGATTTATACTTTTCCTCAATCGCATTACGTAGTTGAGTAACAAACACACACTCATCCTTTCGTCCTTTTGGTCAGTTTATGAAATGAACGAACAGGATATCACTAATGGAACAATAAAGGAGAAAACAAGATGCTACAACACTTCAGTCATAAAAAAATGTTTGAAGATACTGATCTACCGGGTTGGACTATCTCATTTTATTACCAGAACAAACAATATAAAGGTGATTACCATAAAGACGGCACGATCAATTGGACAAATGGCACACCGCCAGACGAAGAAAAGATCGTCCTAATGGTCCACGATCTCATGACTTTCCACGTCTATGAATGAGATCCATCTAAACCGACCATCCTCTAACTAAAGGAGGTGCTTTTATGGGCAAAGAACAATCAAAAGGTAAACAACAGTTAGAAAAAGAGCGGTTGAGAGTACAAAACCAAAAAACTGAAAATGTCTTTGAAGACAAAAGCCACATCCCCAACGAGCAAAACGCATTTAAAGAAACCCAGCCAAAATACGGTGAGTAAAAATATTGCCTAAGATTGAAGACTTTCCTTATGTAAAGGACATGGTCTTCAGTCTTTTTTAAAAGATTTTTTAAAACTTTAAAAATACCAAAATTAAATGTAAATGGATAGTGGTTTCACTGTGTATAAGTGTTACCACATCCCCTTTCACTTTATATATCGACACATTGCGTATCCTTAATACGATTTTTTTCTGTTCTGTAAGCAAATCGAATTGTAATTTCTCTATAAATAAATTATTATAAAAGATAACTAACTTTACTTTACAGGAGGTGTACGCTTTGTTCTTTTCCCTCATCTGGGTTAAGCGCGAAGCTATTATTTGGATATTGCCATACGATTGGCAGCATTTGCTGCCTTGATCGCAATCACCGCTTTTTTTGTCGCGTGTGAATTCGCAATCGTGAAAGTCCGTTCATCACGTCTCGACCAACTAATCGTCGAAGGTAATCAACGTGCGGTTCTTTCAAAAAAAATTGCCGATAATTTAGATGAATATTTATCCGCTTGTCAGCTCGGAATTACGATTTCGGCACTTGGCCTAGGTATGCTCGGGGAACCAACAGTCCGCATGATGCTAGCTCCCATTTTTGACATGTTTATACTCGATGCCCATGTCGAAACCATTCTTTCATTCACTATCGCTCTAGCGATCGTCACCTATTTGCATGTCGTGGTAGGAGAACTAGCTCCAAAGACCATCGCATTGCACAAGGCGGAAGAATTATCCTTATCCCTTGCCGTCCCACTGAATCTATTTTACCGTCTTATGTACCCGATTATTAAAGGAATGAACGGATCGGCACGTCTTGTTACACGATTGCTAGGCTTCAAATCCATTTCCGAGTTAGAAGTAGGTCATACAGAGGAAGAATTGCGTATCATTTTATCTGATAGTTTGCGAAGCGGTGAAATAAATCAAGCAGAGTACAAATACGTCAATCGTATTTTTGAGTTTGATGATCGAGTTGCAAAGGAAATTATGCTACCACGAACAGAAATGATGACAGTCGATAAAGAAATGACATTATCCGAAGTGTTTGAATTACTAGGCGTTGAACAGTTTACTCGTTATCCAATTATCGACGGGGATAAAGATCACGTCATCGGTCTGATCAACATGAAACATTTATTGACGGCCTATATTAAAGATCCGTCAAATGGTAGTAAATCGGTCATTAATTATATGCAGCCGATTATCCGAGTCATCGAAACGATCCCAATTGGAGAGTTACTCTTGAAGATCCAGCGCGAACGTATTCATATGGCCGTTCTACTGGATGAATATGGAGGGACTTCCGGTCTGGTCACTATTGAAGACATCTTAGAAGAAATTGTTGGTGAGATCCGCGATGAATTCGATATGGATGAACTACCTGAACTTCAAATTGTTGGCGCAGACCACTATATTCTAGATGCCAAAATGCTGATTGAAAATGTCAATCATGCATTGAACATCGAAATACTGGAAGAGGACATCGATACAATTGGCGGTTGGTTCATGGATCAACGCTTCGAAGCTATACAAGGTGAAAAGATTATTGAACAAGGGTATGAGTTTACTGTCAAAGAAGTAGATGGCAACCATATTCTTTACCTTGAAGCAAAAAAGCAACCTCCAGAAGTTGCAACCAATGAAGCTACCGATTCGTCTAAATAAAGCTTTCCCGTCTAAACGGGAAAGCTTTTATCTATTACCTAATTGTAAGGAGATGCTCCATGAATAAAAAACAGGAAAACTGGCTTCTCTCGATATGGGCCGTCGCATTCATCGCATTACTTGGCTCTTTGTATTTCTCTGAAATCAAAGGTTACATACCTTGTACGATGTGCTGGTATCAACGAATTTTCATGTATCCTATTGTATTGATTGGTTTAATCGCACTCATTCAGAAAAACATTTCGATTGCCTGGACTACGGCTTCATTCGCTTTTATCGGAGGCTGTATTTCTCTCTACCACTATGGTATTCAGAAACTGACTTTCTTACAAGACAGTGCTCCTGAATGTAGCGGAGCCTCTTGTACTGCTACATATATCAATTATCTCGGCTTCATTACGATTCCTTTTCTTGCATTGATAGCATTTGCTTTTATTTTCATCGCAAGTCTTGTAATCTTGAAACAAACAAAGGAGTGAAACACATTGAAAAAATTACTAGCTATTGGTGGAGTTATTGTCGTGATCTTCATTTTAATCGTCGTACTCAATAATAAATCCAATGAAACAAAGCTCGCCGACAATCCGTACGGTACAAATAACCTACAACAATCTACAATTGATTTATTAGACAATGAAAGTTATCAGAACGTCGCACTTCCGGAAGAGATCTTCAAAAAAATTGAAAGCGGTGAACCGACAACTGTTTATTATTTCAGTCCGGAATGCCCGCACTGCATGGATATGACACCGCGTTTAATGCCAATTGCAGATGAATATGGTGTACATGTCTATCAGTATAATCTGCTCGAGTACGGAGATCAGATGAAACCAGAATACGATATTACAGCATGGCCTACACTAGTTCATTATAAAGATGGTAAAGAACAAGGCAGAACAGTTGGTTCACAGCCCGACGAGCAAATTAGAGCATTCTTCGATGAATTTGAAAGCAACTAAGGAGACTACGTAAATGACAAGTTTTCATTATACGACTACACAACCTGGCGAGACGATTGAAAAACTACTAAGAGAACAATGGCAAGGTGGTAAGAAATCTGTGCACCAAATGCGCATGGATAAAAGTGTAACGGATACAGATGGACAACCAGTGGATTGGAAAGAGCCCCTTCCGGAAGGCACCGAACTGGTCTTCGGTTTCACTGAGGCACAATCTGCCTACAAACCAGAAGCATTCAATTCCTTACGTGTACTATGGGAAGACGAACATATACTTGCCGTACACAAACCTGCAGGGGTGTCCGTACATCCGGAACACTTACCTGGTACCGGCACATTGATGAACGAAGTCATGGGTTATATCGAAGCAAAGAGCGGTACCTATGCAGAGCATATCCACCGATTGGATCAGCATACAGCTGGAGTTTTACTTATCGCAAAACATCCACTAGCGAAAACGATGTTCGACCGGATGTTGGAACAGAATCAAATCGAACGCTATTATACGGCTGAACTTGAAGGCCAGCTAAGAAAACCGCGTGGCACGATTAATATGCCAATCGGTAAAGATCGCTATCATGCAACAAAGCGTAGAGTATCACCATCCGGTCAATCCGCGGTCACGCATTTCAAGGTACTTGAACGTAAACCTGATACGACACTTGTTGAAGCTCAGTTGGAAACAGGACGAACACACCAGATTCGTGTCCACTTCTCCCATCTGGGTCACCCTGTAGTTGGAGATCAACTGTATGGTAGCGAGACCATATCAAGAGGACCTTATAAGTTAGTCGCTACAAAGGTCACTTTCACACATCCCATTACGTCAGAGATGATTGTAGTGGAAACTGAATAAAAAAAAGAGCTATCCAGGAGGTCGTAGAGACCACTTGTGACAGCTCTTTTTTATTTCTGTTTGATTAATTTCTTGGAAAGTAGGTAGTGGACTTGTAAACTGTTGAGCATTTGAACCTGAATCTACTAATGTCTAAAGTCAAAAAAATTTCACACATTAACAACAGCTACATATCGTCGTCTAAATAGTTGTCCACTTCTTTTCAACTTGATTCGTTTAACTAAATACATTCACTTAAAACGAATCTGGATCTGTACCTGTCCGTTCATCACGGTTTAACGCATCAATCATCGCCATATCAGAAAGTGTCAATTCAAAATCAGCCACTTCACTATTTTCTTGAATACGATCAAATGACACAGACTTTGGAATAACAATCAATCCATTTTGGAGATGCCATTTGATGATGACCTGAGCTACAGTCTTCCCGTGTTGCGCAGCGATTGCAGTGAGTGTTGCATCCTCAAGAATTTGACCTCTAGCTAAAGGACTCCAAGATGTTACTGCAATTTGATGTTCACTACAAAACAGACGCAACGGCTCTTGAGTTAGACGTGGATGGAGTTCTATTTGATTTACCATAGGACGAATATTAGCAATCGTAAATATCTCTTGTAAATGTGACGCGTGGTGATTGGAAACACCTGTTGATCGAATCAATTTTTCATCATATAGCCTTTCAATCGCGCGATATGTATCTACGTAGCTGCTGGCAACAGGCCAATGTGTCAAATATAAGTCAATATAATTCATATCCAATCTAGTTAATGAACGCTCAAATGCACGTAGTGTTTCATCATATCCTTGGTTATCATTCCATACTTTTGATGTCACAAAGAAGTCTTCACGCGCAATACCGGTGTGACGAATTGCTTCCCCCACAGCTTGTTCATTTTCATAAATAGATGCAGTATCAATTGCTCGATAGCCTATTGAAACCGCTTTCTCAATAGCTTGAATGGTTTGCTCAGGTTCTATCATTTTATAGGTTCCTAAACCGAACTGTGGCATTTGCACACCGTTGCTCAGTATAACCATTTGATCAAAAATTGTTGTCATGAAAAATCCTCCTCTTTGAACTACTCCCTAGTGCAATTGTACATTATTTCACAGAATTTACGAATGCTTTTTCGATATAACAGGTTGATTTCTTCTAAAAAAACGAATATTATTGTCTATGGACTTCATTACGTTCGTAATATAAGGAGAGAATACACAGTGTTCCAATTAAAGAAAAATCACACGACTGTCAAAACAGAATTACTTGCAGGAATGACCACTTTCCTGACGATGGTCTATATCGTCATCGTCAATCCAATTATTTTATCCGAAGCCGGTGTCCCATTTGATCAAGTATTTTTAGCCACCATTATAGCGACTGTGATCGGTACGCTTTGGATGGCCTTATTCGCAAACTATCCCATTGCTATTGCACCCGGAATGGGATTGAATGCATACTTTGCATCCATCGTAGTTGGGTCTGACGGTCAACTCGACTACTTGACAGCTTTTTCTGCAGTCTTTATAGCGGGTCTAATCTTTGTCTTATTATCGATGACTTCCTTCCGAGAAAAGCTAATTGAAGAAATTCCCGAAAATCTTAAACACGGTATCACTGCCGGAATCGGTTTGTTTATCGCATTTATCGGTTTACGTTTATCGGGATTAGTAGTTCCCCACGAGTCCAACATCGTTCAGCTAGGTGAACTTACCTCGCCCGCCGTATTACTGACATTGTTCGGATTGCTCGTGACCATTATTCTAATGAACCGCAATGTCTATGGTGCTATTTTTATTGGAATGATTGCAACAGGTATTGTCGCATTCTTTACGAAGCAGTTACAGTTCGATGGTATTGTGAAAATGCCCCACTTGCCTGAAGGTATTTTAGTGTGGAATCCGGTACTGGCGATGCAAGATGTTATTTCTTACGGTTTATACGGTGTTGTCCTGTCGTTTCTACTCGTCACTTTATTTGATACAACCGGAACAATGATTGGGGTAGCCAAGCAAGCTGGACTTATGAAAGGCAAATCTTTACCACGTGCACGCCATGCTCTCCTAGCCGACTCAGTGGCCGCTACAGTTGGCTCAATGGTCGGAACTAGCCCAACATCCGCTTATGTCGAGTCGTCCTCTGGCGTAGCTGTAGGTGGGCGTACAGGGTTGACTACTTTAACAGTTGCAGTGCTATTCATAGCCGCAGCATTTTTCAGTCCTATCGTTAGCGCATTATCTGGTGTCGCGGCCATTACAGCACCTGCTTTGATTATTGTGGGTAGTTTAATGATCGGTGCGGTAAAAAATATCGACTGGGATTCATTTGATGAATCGTTCCCTGCATTTCTGGTTATTTTGACCATGCCGCTTACATCCAGTATTGCGACAGGAATCGCCCTTGGGTTCATTACATACCCATTACTGAAAATTACAAAGGGACAAGGTAAACAAGTTCCCCTATTAATGTATATCTTTGCCGTATTGTTCACCTATCAATTGCTTTTCTTGCCTCATTAAGATTTGTTAGTAACCTGTCACATAAAATGCCGAAGATTATTTCATTTATATAATTTTTACGGTATACTGTAAGAAGGACTATTGATTTCATAGGAGGTACAAACAATGAGACTAATTCTAATTATTGCTGTTTGTTTTGCATTCTTATCTGCAATCTTGACTGGCGGATATGAAAATAAGCCAGGCGAATCAAAAACGAATCAAATGAAATAAAATAGAAAAGGGATTGGCCATGAGCCAATCCCTTTTTTTATACATTACGTTAAATGTGCAAAACGCTGTTGACGAAGTGCTTCATAAATAAGAATTGCAGCAGTATTCGACAAGTTCAATGAGCGGATATGCTCATCGTTCATCGGAATGCGCAAACAATTCTCTTTATACTTATCCGTAATTTCATTCGGCAACCCGGTAGTTTCTTTGCCAAACACAAAGAAAATATCCTGATCGGTATTCGAATAATCAAACGTATCATAACTCGTCTCTCCGAATTTTGTAATGAAATAAAACTTGCCTTCTGGATAGGCATCTAGAAACTGCTGGATTCCCTCATGGTACGTAATATCAACATGCTCCCAGTAATCTAGTCCAGCGCGTTTCAACATTTTATCCTCAGTAGAAAAACCAAGCGGCTTTATTAAATGGAGGGCTGTATCGGTGCCTGCACAAGTTCGTGAAATATTTCCTGTATTTGCAGGAATTTGTGGTTCAAATAATGCAACGTGAATCGTCATCTTACTACCTTCTTTCAATTAATATGCAGCAGTTCCATAGCCTTCGTAATTTCACTTACTACAAACTCATCTTCTTCAATGAGCAACACTTCTTTTAGCACCTCGTGCCCTTCTGTCGTACCAATTTCCCCAAGTGCCCATGCGGCTGTTCCTCTGATCATGGGTCGTGGGTCTTCTTTTATTAATCTAGTTAGTTCTGGTATCGCTGATTCATCCTTAAAATGAGCCAATGCTATCAGTGCATTTCGTTGAATGGGATTCTTTCCACGCCAAGAGCCTGACATATGGCCATACTGTTCCTTAAATTGCCGGTTTGATAATGACAAGAGTGACAGCAACAAAGGCTTAACGAGCTCGGGCTCAGGTGTGAATGCCAGTTGGTGCGTATGATTCATTCCCTTGTTTTTCGGACAGACCGTTTGGCATGTATCACAGCCATACAAGCGATTCCCAATCTTGTGCCGGAATTCTTCAGGCACAGGCTTCTTCGTTTGTGTCAAAAATGCAATACAACGCTGGGCATTTAATTGTCCCGGCTGTATTATCGCACCCGTAGGACAAACATCCAAGCATAAATTACAGTCTAGACATTGATCTTCCATCGGCTCATCTGGTATAAATGGCAGATTCGTAATCATCTCGCCTAGATAGACGTAAGACCCGAACTCCGGTGTAATGATCGAGCAGTTCTTAGCCGACCAACCAATCCCCGCACGTTCTGCTACTGCGCGATCTACAAGCTCTCCTGTATCCACCATGGAACGAAGCCGCGCATCCGGTACCTTAGTAAGAATAAATAATTCAAGCTGTGCTAGTTTGTCACGCAATACTGTATGGTAATCTTCACCCCATGAAGCCCTACAAAATATACCACGCCGCTCCCCTTTTTTCCCACGGAGACTATCCGATAATTTCGATGGGTATGCAACTGCAATAGCAATAATACTTTCTGCCTGATCCAGTAATAATAAAGGCTCCGTTCGCTTCTCTATATCCGGCTCCTCAAAACCAGATTGATAATTCAATCGTTGCTGTTGTTTTAGACGATCCTTCAATTTTACAAACGGGGCTGCTGTCGTAAAACCAATTTTGTCTATTCCAATGGACGCCGCAAACGTTCGTATTTCAAGCTGTAACTGAGCGACATTCACCATTCCCCGCCTCCCTTATGATAAGATGAAATAAAATTACAAGCAGGTGATACTGATGCAACTTACTATTGATTCTTCTATATTCACGAAAATCCCTGATTTTAAATTAGGCATAATCTATTATAACAAAACAATCGTCTCCGCATCACCTCAGATGCTAAAAGGGCGACTACAATTATTTCAAGAACAACTCTATTTCGAACTACTTGACAAAGAAGTTACCGATTTCAACGGTTTAGCGGAATGGCAATCCATCTGGACAACTTTCGGAGCGGACCCATCAACTAAGCCACCAGCTCTTCAGTTACTCTTACAACAGATCCAAGACCGTCTCTATACCCCTTCCTTCCATAGTGCAGAAGATCTCAATACATTCTTTTCCTTGCAATACGAAATCCCAACAGTGATTTATGATGCTGATAAAATAGCCGGTGATGTTATTTTATCTGTCGGCACGGCCCGAGATGGCTACGAAGGATTGAATAATCAATTCAATACCTTTGAAAACATCTTACTGCTAAGCGACGGATATAGTCCGTTCGGTAGCCCGTATATTGATTCCATACGAACAGCCGTAACCGAAGAAACAGAAAACATCATTCAATTACTATTTATTCGTCCTTCATTGGATCAAGACAAGGCTCAGCAATTAGCCGAAGCTTGCGGTAAAATGTTCACTAGCATAAACGGTGGAGACTATCAAAGTTCTATATTGGATAGTCAAAATCCTAACTTTATACTAACAAACGAGGTGTAATCTTGAATATTACATTAGCTGAAGGCATTAAATTAAAAAGTATTCTGTCAAGGCAAATACGGGAATTAGAAACAGAGGCACAACGAGTGGCTTTCATTACAGTGGAAAAAGCGGCACCACGTCCTATAACCAGCCGGAAATTAGGAGATGTAGAAGCTGAGATGGAACAAGTAAGAATAGATCAACGTAAACTAGACTATCTCATTTACGTAGCAAACAGTACCCATACAGTAGAATTTGAAGACAAACAAATTCCATTAGTTGAAGCTATTGAACTGGCTATCCAATTGCGTGCAAAGTCTTCATACTATAAACAGTTCTCTTTAGCGAGTAAAGAAGAAATACAATATGGTTTTGCCGAATCCACGACGATTTATCGTGTAGCATTGTTTGATCCGGAAGAATATCGGCAAAGAGCACAACAAGCTGAAAAAGCAGCACACCAACTATCGAATCGCATCAACATGAAAAATTACACTATCACTCTTGACTTTGATGGCACTAATTACTTTTAACCTCAAAAAGGTGAGACTCCTTTTTGAGGCATAGGGCGGGGAATATGAACATAAACTTGCTAAAACCAATCACTTGTTACCCTTTACACATTGACCAATGACCTATAACCAACCATGTCCATGGCAATGACCCCTTACTGAGTAACATCCTTTCATATTTCTCCTCTATGGCCTGCTGCCTGTCATGTTGACAGGCAGCAGGTAATTTTATATTTTTTCCATATAAGAGAAGCGGAACACAGCTAGCCAAAAGCTAAAGGCCATCGAATGACCGAAATGATGGCAAGCTTTTTATAAAACGTTACTATAAAAGCTGGATCTTCTAAATAAGGCACGTTAAATTACAACACAGCACTGAATTCCGATGCTTGTTTGGAGGTATTTAACAAATTGTATATAGTATAGAAAACAGAACTCAACATGCTTCTTTACAATGCGACACACGGTATTTTATTTTTTATTAGTTTCCGTTCACTATTCATATTGCCTCGCCATCTACACCTTGAACTTCGAACTCTGAGCAACCATGTCGACATATATGAAGCTACACTTTTTCATATACGGCTTCCGCTACCGCATGACTTTTTTCGATGATATAGCTTTATAAGCTTCTCTTGATTACCTTTTATAGCGAATTACTACTTCTCGAACTCCAATAATTCAGACACCTGATTTTTCCTGAGCTAAACTTATTTCAATCGCTTTCCTATCTAATCCCTTTTCAAATTCTCTTCTTCCTAATCTAAATGCGCTTCCTAAATTAGAAATACGCGGAGTAAAATCACCTTAGTCTATACTACATAAAATTCATTATTATGGGCATCCTAATCGACAGGAACTTAATCTACATCAAACTAATTGAAAATAACTAGGTAAGGGGTTTTTATTTTGAATATAGGAGAAAGCACGTTATCCATTTTTGCTTTGGGTGGTATAAATGAAATCGGTAAAAATATGTATGTACTCCAATATGAAGATGATATTATCATTATAGACTGTGGTGCCAAGTTCCCAGATGAAACTTTATTAGGTGTGGATTTAATTATTCAAGATATATCTTACTTACAAAAAAACAAAGATAAAATTCGTGCATTGATTGTAACTCACGGGCATGAAGATCATATCGGTGGTATTCCATACTTATTAAAACAGTTAAGTATTCCCGTGTATGCGACTAAATTGACACTTGGTTTAATTAAATTGAAATTAAAAGAACACGGACTTCAACGTGCAACGGAACTTAATGAGATTAATGCGGATTCGAACTTCGAAGCAGGTACGTTAAACTTGACATTCTTCAATGTAAATCATAGTATTCCGGATTGTTTGGGTATTGCGATTCATACACCAGAAGGGACTGTGGTACACACAGGCGACTTCAAATTTGATTTGACTCCTATAAATAAGAAATATACAGATTTTCATAAAATGACCGAAATTGGGAACAGCGGAGTACTACTTCTATTATCTGAAAGTACTAATGCTGAATGCCTAGGTTTCACACAATCTGAACGCGTCGTTGGCGAACATATTGAAGATGCATTTCGCAAGGCCGATCAAAAGATATTTATCTCTACATTTGCATCAAACGTTTACCGTGTTCAGCAAATCATTAACGCTGCCCTTAAAACAAATCGAAAGGTCGCGTTGCTCGGCAGAAGTATGGTGAATATAGTATCCGTTGCAGCAGAACTCGGATACTTAACAATACCTGATGGCACTTTGATTGAGACAAATGAAATCAATCGAATAGCACCTGATAAGGTTGTCATTATTTGTACAGGCAGTCAAGGCGAGCCTATGGCGGCATTATCACGTTTATCCACCTCAACATACCGTCAAGTATCTGTATTGGCTGGAGATACCGTCATTCTGGCGTCAAGCCCTATACCTGGTAACGAAAAAAGTGTGTCGCGCATCATCGATAATTTATTCCATTTAGGGGCCAAAGTTATCTATGGATCCGGTAGCGCATCGGGTATGCATGTTTCAGGACACGCTTTCCAGGAAGAATTAAAACTTATGCTCACTTTGATGAAACCAACTTATTTCATTCCCATTCATGGTGAATTTCGTATGCTTCAGCAACACCGAACATTAGCCGAATCGGTTGGCGTGAAAAGTGAGAACATCTTCATTATTAACAATGGAGATGTTGTAGATATTACGAATACCGTTGCTAGTCAAACTAGACGGATACAGGCTGGGAATGTTTTCGTGGATGGACTAGGTGTTGGAGACGTAGGAAAAATTGTATTACGTGATCGTAAATTGCTTTCAGAGGAAGGAATGCTGATTGTTGTGATTTCCCTTAGCAAAACGGATGGACATATCATTTCAAATCCGGATATAATTTCCCGCGGGTTCGTATATGAACGGGCTGCGGAAAATATTTTAAATGAAGTGAATCAGTTAGTTATTACGATCGTTACCGAGTCAAGACAATCGAATGGGGATAAACGAAATGAATTAAAACATACTCTAAAAAAGTCAATTGAAAAACTCTTATATACACAAACAAAGAGAAGACCGATGATCCTTCCCTTCATAATAGAGATATGAAACAAATTCACAAGCCAATAATAGTGTCAATTTAAATCATCACGCTTAACCAGGCGTGATTGAAACATGTTTTGTAAAAGTCAGAAGTTTAATGAGATGTTCACTTCAATTATTCTCGGTTCCAATCTCCTCTCACAAAATATTATTATAATTAACAATAGACTTTTGAAAAGCTTAATCGCTTCTGCTAGTGCATTTTTATTTCAAGGTATTACATGAAAAACCCGCTTTTGAGGCAACTGTTTTCTTTTCAAAATACAAGACAACTCGATACCAACTTAAATAGATTATTAAACAAAGTCTTCTTCTAATTAGATATTTCAAAATAACTTTCTACGTTTAATGTCACACTCATGTATACATGTTTTGATGGGCATGTAATTCAATTTAAGGACTTCCATGAACGCTGTCAGCGAATGAATTGGACATATGAATCTAGGGATAAGCTGAAGACCATTTCGCATATGTGGAACAAAATAAGCGATGTTGTTAAATATTGATGTAATTTAGATCTGTAAGAATATGCTAGTATGAAGGTTTTAAAAACACCTCGTATTTAATCGTATTTACTCAAAATAAAAAGCATCTACAAACGTTATTATATCAACGTTTATAGATGCTATAGGTCTTACTAAAAATAACACAATAAGACTTGGTGATACCCGAGGCCGGACTTGAACCGGCACGCCTCGCGGCATCGCATTTTGAGTGCGACGTGTCTGCCATTCCACCACTCGGGCACGTGTAAAGTAATTATATAAAATTATAAGGCGGCAACCGGAATCGAACCGGTGGTAAGGGTGTTGCAGACCCGTGCCTTACCGCTTGGCTATGCCGCCAACATAGTGGAGCGGAAGACGGGATTCGAACCCGCGACCCCGACCTTGGCAAGGTCGTATTCTACCACTGAACTACTTCCGCAAAACTGACTGGGGTAGCTGGATTCGAACCAACGAATGACGGAGTCAAAGTCCGTTGCCTTACCGCTTGGCTATACCCCACTAATGGGGCGGACGAGGGGAATTGAACCCCCGAGTGTCGGAATCACAATCCGATGCGTTAACCACTTCGCCACGCCCGCCATGTTATGATTACTTTCAGTATAGTAATGAGTGTTAATGTTTTTAAAAGTATGGGGCGGACGAGGGGTATCGAACCCCCGAATGTCGGAATCACAATCCGATGCGTTAACCACTTCGCCACGCCCGCCATAGTAATTATTTATTTAAAAATACAGGGGCAGTAGGAATCGAACCCACACCAAAGGTTTTGGAGACCTCTATTCTACCGTTGAACTATGCCCCTAAATGGTGGTGGGGGACGGATTCGAACCGCCGAACCCGGAGGGAGCGGATTTACAGTCCGCCGCGTTTAGCCACTTCGCTACCCCACCAGTAAGGATGCCGGCGAAAGGACTTGAACCCTCAACCTACTGATTACAAGTCAGTTGCTCTACCAATTGAGCTACACCGGCATATAAATGGTGGCTCAGGACGGAATCGAACCGCCGACACAAGGATTTTCAGTCCTTTGCTCTACCAACTGAGCTACTGAGCCACATTTGTTATTTCCAG
>NZ_PDYY01000029.1 GCF_002743255.1 Sporosarcina sp. P2 | reverse complement strand
AACCACTCATAACTTTCGTGGAGGAACAGTTGTCACTTTAACTGTTCCTCCACGAAAGTACAGCAAGCGTAGCGCGGTAGGTTTTTCAAAATAAACGCTCAATAAATGGTGTCCACTTTCTTGACAGAAGACCAGTCGAAGTTCAACATAGAGCGGTCATCATATTCTATAGAGCGCATAATGAATTTTATGAGCACTTCCGCAATAACTATGAGCACTTATGTGAAGATATGATGCTTCAACCCGATTATCCGAACAACTTCACGACAAATTGCGACAAGAATCCTACTATTCTTCCTATCGTTCGTCATTTTTATACTTTCCTTAGAAATTTTAAGCTAAAATACACTTCATTTCTCCACAATCTTTTCCACAGAGCAAATCCCTATTTGAACACATATGAACATAGTTATCCACGTTATCCACAAATACTTGTTTACTAGTCCACATAGTTATCCAAGATGTATCCGTTTACCATTCACAGGTTATAAATGTTACCAACAATCTATCCACAATCTGTGTATAAGTACGAATGTTCCCTCTTGACAAACTAATATTCGTCTAACAAAAAAACACACAATTTGCTGAAAGTTAGCAAACTGTGTGTGTATTCATTAATTCCATGATTTTAATGGCATTCCAGGTCGACCATTCATACTAGAATCACTTCGAACGCCGCTTTTCCACATCTCATAGCCAGCCGCGGCAATCATTGCTGCATTGTCTGTACATAATGAAATAGGTGGAACGTAGAAAGGAATCCCTTCTTTTTCAAACGCAGCGGTCAATGATTTTCGCAGTCCTTGATTGGCAGCTACACCACCTGCCGCAATCACTTGCTTCACGTCATATTCTTTCGCCGCTTTCACTGTCTTGACTGTCAATACTTCAACAACACTTTGCTGAAAGCCCGCCGCAACATGATCATGATTGATCTTTCCGCCTTTTTGCTCGATATTATGCTTATAATTGATAACTGCAGACTTCAATCCACTAAAACTGAAGTCATAGGAATCCTTTTCAAGCCAAGCGCGTGGAAAGTCTATACTTTCATCACTCATCAGCGCGAGCTGATCTACTTGCGGACCTCCCGGATAAGGCAAACCAAGTACCCGAGCAACTTTATCATAGGCTTCGCCTGCTGCGTCATCACGCGTTTCACCGATCAATTCGAATGAACCATGTGACTTCATGACGACAAGCTCAGTATGACCGCCTGAGACGATAAGTGCCAGCAAAGGAAACTCCATCTCATGAATCAATTGATTGGCATAGACATGTCCTGCGATATGATGCACACCAATCAATGGTAACTGATTCGCAAAGGCAAAAGCTTTCGCCGCATTGATACCGATCAACAGCGCCCCCACTAATCCAGGTCCTTCTGTCACAGTGACCGCAACCAAATCACTTGGTACAAGTTTCGCTTCATTCAATGCTTCCTGAATCACCAGTGTGATTTGTTCCACATGCAGACGCGACGCTATTTCGGGAACCACACCGCCAAATTGCTTTTGCTGCTGGATTTGTGACGATACAATAGATGAAATAATTTCCGTCCCATTTTTTACTATAGAAGCCGCGGTTTCATCACAGCTCGTTTCAATACCCAAAATATACTGATCTTTTTCCATTAGAATTCCACCCACATGACGAGTCCATCTTCATGGTCGTCTGTATAATAGTTTTTCCTGATACCGCCTTCTTGAAAACCTAACTTGCGATACAACATCCGCGCTGCTTCATTACTCACACGCACTTCAAGCGTCATGGTCTTCACTTCATTCAAGCGGCACAACTCCATCGCCTGACGCATTAGATCTTCTCCATACCCTTTACCTCGATAAGCCGATAGTACGGCCACATTAGTGATATGACATTCATCGAGCACAATCCACATACCACAATGCCCAATCACTTCACCGTCCAGGTCCGCTACAATATAATGTGCGTATGCATTTCCTGTTAATTCATGCTCAAAAATCTCTTCTGTCCAAGGTGTCGCAAATGATTCAAGTTCTATACCCGCAACCGCCGGGATGTCATCAGGCGTCATCTTTCGAAATAGCACTTCATTACTCATGGGAAGACCCCTTCTTCATCAAATTGGCTTCTGCCTCCGTAATGCGCTTATACTGTGGTGTAAACGTATGAACTATTTCGGGTTGATTTGCACTTTGCGCCAGTGAGATAGCAGAAGATGCACGTGGCACATTTAATGCGAATGGTGCAATATATGCTTGCTTTCCAAGATGCTCACGAATAATTGATTCATACAGTTTCACATCTTCTCCAACAAATAAAACCGCCTCTTCACACTCTTTTAACTTCTCCAACAACTGGACAACTGGGCAGTGCTGATCCTCTAATACACTGACCAATTCAGTACCCTTCGCTCGATAGACACCTGCGTAAACGTTGGATCTTCTCGCATCAATTACAGAACAAACCAGACCGTTGAACAGTTGTCCATTCAACGCTAAAGCCTTCAGACTTGATACACCGTAAAGCGGCTTATCAAGCGTCCAAGCTAATGTCTTCGCAATCGTTACACCAATGCGAACACCTGTATACGAACCAGGGCCCTCTGAAACAGCAATCGCGTCTATTTCCGAAGGAGTAATATCTGCCTTACGACATGCCTCTTCCACTGCCGGCATCGCGCGCAGCGAATGATTGATCTTCATCATGCTTGACTCTTCGATAAGTACTACATCATCTTTAACGATTGCTACAGATAAAGGTGAATTTGCTGTATCTATACCTAACCATATCATGTAAAAATCTCCTCACAAATACGTGTAAATCGTTCACCTTTTGGCATACATTGAACTCTGCGGGAATTAGGCCCCGTATGATGGATAATCAATTCCAACCGATGTTCAGGCAACTCTTCTTGAATAAATTGTGCCCATTCCACTACAGAAATCGCATCTCCATAAAACAGTTCGTCCCAACCTAAGTCTTCCTCGCTATTGGCTAACCGATATACATCCAAATGATTGAAAGGGTAATCCCCTTCATACTGCTTGATAATCGTAAAAGTAGGACTACTAACTGTCCGTGTGATACCCATTGCTTTTGCAAGTGCTTTTGTGAATGTTGTCTTGCCAGCCCCAAGATCACCTTCAAGGGTCAGTACATCAGGAGGTCTTAGATAGCGACCGATCTCGGTGGCCAGCTTCTCCATTTCCTCAACGGACTCGATTTCTTTCTCCCACACAACCAACTCACCCTTCTCTTCCTATTATAGTACTAGTGTACAGAAAAACCTTACAAAACAAAAGCCAAGAAGCCAGCCCTGTTTATTTACAATAAAAAAACGATCACACCCGTTAAGGTGAAATCGTTTTGGAATGTTAAAATATGGCGGTCCCGACGGGAATCGAACCCGCGATCTCCTGCGTGACAGGCAGGCATGTTAACCGCTACACCACGGGACCACTGAAATGAAGCAAAAAAATAAAGCCTAGCAACGTCCTACTCTCACAGGGGGAAACCCCCAACTACCATCGGCGCTGAAGAGCTTAACTTCCGTGTTCGGTATGGGAACGGGTGTGACCTCTTCGCTATCGTTACTAGACTCTTTGAGTAAAGCT
>NZ_PDYY01000028.1 GCF_002743255.1 Sporosarcina sp. P2 | reverse complement strand
CGTACTTCCAGAATACGTAAAGTCATGTATTTTAAGGAATGCATACTGCGGATACATGCAGAAAAATATTTTTTGGTCATACTTAGAACGCGATAAACCTTGTCACTATCGTATTTCCAAGAGGGAGTCGCCCCAGCTTCCGCTTCAATCCTACGTTTATAGTTGAGGTACGGAGATTCATCACTGAAGATAGTGTATGAATTGTTGTTGACTTTGAACTTAGTTAAGTTCAAGTGATGATCAAATTCAATTTCTAATCACTTACTATCGGTAGTATTTGAATTAGTAAAGCCCTTGAACCTGTTTAGGTTCAAGGGCTTGGTTCATATATATAGAAACGATTACAATCCTAACTTTACTGTACAACAATACGTATCAACCACTCATATTACGAGGGATTGACGCGTAGGATGGGGACTCCGGAAAACGTTCCCACCGAAGCGCAATCCCTAGCCCCAACACTATTGCAACACAATCCACATCTATTAACTCAATCTTTCATGATCTTCGGCGGTGTTTCTCCTGGAATCGCTGGTTTTTCTTGGGGTGGATCTTCCAAGAACTTTGTCTCTACGATTTCTTTCGGTACACTTGCTTTGCCGTTCTTTTCTTCCAGTCGGTCAATTGTCCGCTCGATCGTTTTGTTTAACGTCGAAAGCGCTACGATTGTATCCCCCGTTTGTGCTTGCAGTTCTTTCTCTGCCGTGTAGAACTCCATGTCTCCATTTGCACGGATGATGTACAACAATATCGATTGATCGTCGCGCTCGCGTAAGTACTGCGTGTAGCTATATTGTTTCGTCAACAACGTCTTCCGGAATACGTGCCCTTGATTGATACGTTCATCCAGTTCATGAATCGTCAAGTTCGGTGTGAACAGGAATTGCCCTGTCGCTAGGTTGAACTGTTGATCTGCACTTCGTTTATGTGTGGTCGTTTGAAACAGTAAGTCTCTTCCTAGATCTGGCGTAAAATCGGCACATACGTGTGAGTTATAGGTATCCGTCTTAGTCATGGCCAAAATATAACGGTATGGCGTTAAATCTAAGTGATAGCCTGTATGCTCGGATAAAATATCTCCCTTAAAAGTTGGTATGCTGAGTTTTCGCGCATTAGACAAGCCACCCCAAGAGTCTTCCACAACTAAAACTTTGTGACCAGCAGTACTAATATTCTTCGCAAGTTCCGCTACAAATCTTGTACTGCCGATTAGTACTACGCCCGATTCAATCGGCGTGGCCAAATTCAGTTTCTTGGCAAGCCAGCCAATCGAGAAGCCATGTAAGATGACAGTCGCAAATACGAGTGCGAAAGTCAACGCGGTTAAAAGCTCCGCATCTTTATAACCGTTTTCAAGCAATATGGTCGCAAAATAGCCTGATACAGTCAGTGCCACTATCCCCCGTGGCGCAATCCAACCGATGAGTGTTTTTTCACGATTCGTTAAATCCGTGCCGATTGTTGATACCCAAATCGATAGCGGCCTAACGACAAATAACATCGCGAGTACGTATAGAATAATTTTTGGATTCAATATTTCAATCAAAATATGTGGATTTAACGATGCCGTCAACATGACGAATATTCCCGATATGAGCAATACTGAAATATTCTCTTTGAAATTGCGAATGTCTTCTAAAGTAGTCAGATGCATATTCGCCATCGTCATCCCCATCGCTGTGACTGCCAATAAACCAGTCTCATGCATGATTTCATCCGATAATACGAAGACAAATAACACGAGGCCGAATAAGATTGGCGCTTTTAAATATTCCGGTACCCAGCCCTTTTCAAATGCTGTGCCTAGAATCCGGCTCGTTCCCCAACCAAGAAGTACGGAGAACAATGAAGCACCAAAAAACAGCAACATCGCTTTGGCCGTTACTTCACTATTGACGAATTTGATGACTTCAAATGCAAATACGGCTAGAAGTGCACCGAACGGATCAACGACGATTCCTTCCCACTTTAATATCGCGGCCGCACGGGGCTTTAAACGCGCCTGTCTAAGTAAAGGCAAGATTACAGTAGGACCTGTGACGATAAATAGGCCGCCAATAATGAATGCCACTTCCCATGACAATCCTGCGATATAGTGAGCCGCAAGTGAACCAGCAATCCACGCAATAAATGCACCGAACGTTACGATTCTCGCAACGGGACGTCCAAATCCTTTAATTTCTTTAAAATCGAGATTCAAACTGCCTTCAAATAAGATAATAGCCACTGCGAATGTAATGATGGGTGAATATAGATCCCCCATTGATTGTTGCGGATTAATCAAACCGAAAATCGGTCCAACTAGTAGTCCCGCAATTGCCATCACGACAATCGCTGGCATTCTTGTACGCCACGCTACCCATTGCGACGCTACACCAATTAACACGACCAACATTAAATCCATAACCAACGAATTGAACATCAGGTAGGCCGCCTCCTTCCCTCTTTGAAACCTTTCTAAATCGCTTTCTTCTCATTGTAATAAACTATTCCCATTTTTCATAGGGTAAGGGGAACAAGTAGTTTCAGAAAGGGTGGTTCCAATCGAAAAACAAGTCAAAAAAACAATCGCGATCTATCTTTCCATAACAGAAGGCAAAGGAAGTTATCCTTTACGACGTGCACTACTACTGGCAAATACTTTAAAAAACGAAGCACAAGTCATCTTTTTATACGACCAAGAAACGCCAGTTCCAAGCGAACATTTCACGTGCCATAAAGTAATTGGTCCTTCCTCCTTAATTAAATTAATAGGTAAGCTTCAGCCTGATCTTTTGATTCGTGACAGTGGTCCAAGCTATAAAGAGGAAATGACCAAAATTCATGAACTAGTACCAAGTATTTTACATTTCGACGATTTCGGTGATGGTGGACAATTGGCAGACTGGGTGATCCAGACGCTGTATCCGGAAACTCAGGAACTCTATGCTGAGCACTATATCGTGGGGCCGCAGACATACATGGCAGACGCGTCACTGCAATCTTTTCGGCATGCCGGTTTAAAAAGAAAATCCCCGTCTTCTTCGCAACTTGTCATTTCATTCGGCGATGAGGATCCGGGCAATCTCACATTCCGTGCGTTGCGACATTTAAAGCAACTGCAAATTCCTTTATCCGTACTGGTACTGCTTGGAAAGAATTATAAACATGATGTGAGTGAAATCCAAATGATGGCATTGAGCCGACCGAACACCAAAGTCGTACAAGCCCCGGACAACCGTGCAGAACTGTTCTCAAAAGCCGATATGATTCTGTGTGATGCGGGTTATACACCATATGAAGTAGCCGTTATCGGTGTGCCTTGTATTGTACTTGCCCAAAACGAATTCGAATCAAACCTCGGATTTCCAACCGAGAGAAACGGCTTTACACATCTCGGCCTCGGTCGTAAAGTAACTCAGTCGAACTTACTGAACGCGATCATGGAACCATTGCTACATGATGCACGTAAGGAACGCGCGATCAAAAAGCAGTTACAGATCGATATCGGGAATAGTGAAGAAAAAGTGCTTGAAGCGATCCGTTATTTGTTGGAGTTCCCTAAACGTACAAGGCAGGATATGTTACACTAAGGGAAAACAGATGATAGGAGTTTTCCCTTATGACAAAGGATCAGTTGGAACAAGAGATCGCAGAGCTTAAGATGGACTACATCAGCCTGCAAGGAGATATGGAGAAGTTGGAGTCGACCGGTCATGTGAAAATGATTGAAAACGCGGAGCTGCGTCTTTCTAAAATGGAAGAGCGTCTCGCGGATTTGAATAAACAGCTTGCTGAAGCGACGAATTAATACGAACAACCTCTATCAAGTATTGCTGATGGAGGTTGTTTTGTAAGTTTTGGATATAGAACGGCTGGTTGTGGGATTGGGGTGGGGATTGGCGCTACGGAGGGGACGACTTCCTGCGGGCATGGCTTGAGCTTCCTCGTCCGCTAAGTGCAAAGACGTGCTCCTAACGCTTCGCTTTTAATCGCAGAAGTAATTGCTATTCCCGCGGGATTCGCCCCTCCTACGCGCCAATCCCTTGCAAAGTGAGTAGGTAATACTTTTCGAAGACCTTTGAAGTTCAGATAGTAAGTAATTCTGAACTTGAACTGTACTTGAATTTAAAATAAGTTCAAAAACAACACGAAGTCACACACTACCGGCAATGAGTGATCTATTTCTACCTACTATCTGGGTAGGATGGAAGCGGAAGTTGGGGCGACTCCCTCTTGGAAATACGATAGTGACAAGGTTTATCGCGTTCTAAGTATGACCAAAAAATATTTTTCTGCATGTATCCGCAGTATGCATTCCTTAAAATACATGACTTTACGTATTCTGGAAGTAC
>NZ_PDYY01000027.1:2500-4929 GCF_002743255.1 Sporosarcina sp. P2 | reverse complement strand
TTTATAATAGGTTAAGTCCTCGATCGATTAGTATCTGTCAGCTACATACGTCGCCGTACTTACACCCCAGACCTATCCACCTCATCATCTTTGAGGGATCTTACTTACTTGCGTAATGGGAAATCTCATCTTGAAGGGGGCTTCATGCTTAGATGCTTTCAGCATTTATCCCGTCCATACATAGCTACCCAGCGATGCCTTTGGCAAGACAACTGGTACACCAGCGGTATGTCCATCCCGGTCCTCTCGTACTAAGGACAGCTCTCCTCAAATTTCCTGCGCCCGCGACGGATAGGGACCGAACTGTCTCACGACGTTCTGAACCCAGCTCGCGTGCCGCTTTAATGGGCGAACAGCCCAACCCTTGGGACCGACTACAGCCCCAGGATGCGACGAGCCGACATCGAGGTGCCAAACCTCCCCGTCGATGTGGACTCTTGGGGGAGATAAGCCTGTTATCCCCGGGGTAGCTTTTATCCGTTGAGCGATGGCCCTTCCATGCGGAACCACCGGATCACTAAGTCCGTCTTTCGACCCTGCTCGACTTGTAGGTCTCGCAGTCAAGCTTCCTTATGCCTTTGCACTCTGCGAATGATGTCCAACCATTCTGAGGAAACCTTTGAGCGCCTCCGTTACTCTTTAGGAGGCGACCGCCCCAGTCAAACTGTCCACCTGACACTGTCTCCTGCCCGGATCACGGGCAAGGGTTAGAAGTCCAATACAGCCAGGGTAGTATCCCACCAATGCCTCCTCCGAAGCTGGCGCTCCGGAATCCAAGGCTCCTACCTATCCTGTACAGGCTGCACCGGAATTCAATATCAGGCTACAGTAAAGCTCCACGGGGTCTTTCCGTCCTGTCGCGGGTAATGCGCATCTTCACGCATATTATAATTTCACCGAGTCTCTCGTTGAGACAGTGCCCAGATCGTTACGCCTTTCGTGCGGGTCGGAACTTACCCGACAAGGAATTTCGCTACCTTAGGACCGTTATAGTTACGGCCGCCGTTTACTGGGGCTTCAATTCAGAGCTTCGCTTGCGCTAACCCCTCCTCTTAACCTTCCAGCACCGGGCAGGCGTCAGCCCCTATACGTCATCTTACGATTTTGCAGAGACCTGTGTTTTTGCTAAACAGTCGCCTGGGCCTATTCACTGCGGCTCTCTCGGGCTATTCACCCTACCAGAGCACCCCTTCTCCCGAAGTTACGGGGTCATTTTGCCGAGTTCCTTAACGAGAGTTCTCTCGATCACCTTAGGATTCTCTCCTCGCCTACCTGTGTCGGTTTGCGGTACAGGCACCTCCCGCCTCGCTAGAGGCTTTTCTTGGCAGTGTGAAATCAGGGACTCTGGAGATGAATCTCCTCGCCATCACAGCCTAGTGTTATATGAGAACGGGATTTGCCTCGTTCTCCACCTCACTGCTTAGACACACAACCAACTGTGTGCTCACCCTATCCTACTGCGTCCCCCCATTACTCAAACGGCGGGGAGGTGGTACAGGAATATCAACCTGTTGTCCATCGTCTACGCCTATCGGCCTCGACTTAGGTCCTGACTAACCCTGAGCGGACGAGCCTTCCTCAGGAAACCTTGGGCATTCGGTGGAAGGGATTCTCACCCTTCTTTCGCTACTCATACCGGCATTCTCACTTCCAAGCGCTCCACCAGTCCTTCCGGTCTAGCTTCAACGCCCTTGGAACGCTCTCCTACCATTGACCCTAAGGTCAATCCACAGCTTCGGTGATCTGTTTAGCCCCGGTACATTTTCGGCGCAGCGCCACTCGACCAGTGAGCTATTACGCACTCTTTAAATGATGGCTGCTTCTAAGCCAACATCCTGGTTGTCTGGGCAACGCCACATCCTTTTCCACTTAACAGATACTTGGGGACCTTAGCTGGTGGTCTGGGCTGTTTCCCTCTCGACAATGGATCTTATCACCCACTGTCTGACTCCCAAACATAAATCATCGGCATTCGGAGTTTGTCTGAATTCGGTAACCCGGGATGGGCCCCTCGTCCAAACAGTGCTCTACCTCCGAGATTCTTTCGTTTGAGGCTAGCCCTAAAGCTATTTCGGAGAGAACCAGCTATCTCCAGGTTCGATTGGAATTTCACCGCTACCCACACCTCATCCCCGCATTTTTCAACATACGTGGGTTCGGGCCTCCAGTCAGTGTTACCTGACCTTCACCCTGGACATGGGTAGATCACCTGGTTTCGGGTCTACGACCCCATACTCATTCGCCCTATTCAGACTCGCTTTCGCTGCGGCTCCGCTTTCTCAGCTTAACCTTGCATGGAATCGTAACTCGCCGGTTCATTCTACAAAAGGCACGCCATCACCCATTAACGGGCTCTGACAATTTGTAAGCGCACGGTTTCAGGATCTATTTCACTCCCCTTCCGGGGTGCTTTTCACCTTTCCCTCACG
>NZ_PDYY01000026.1 GCF_002743255.1 Sporosarcina sp. P2 | reverse complement strand
GTATTGAACTTCCAGCCATGATACATACACCTTAGGCCACAGTCGTCATTAATTCCATAATATAGTGAAGTCCCACGGTGCGGACAGCGCTCATCAACTAGACCTACTTTTCCTTCCGTATCGCGAAATGCGACTAGGTCCTCCCCCAACAACTTCACGCGTTGCGGCTTTCCATCACTAATCAACTCTTCTGTTTGAAGGGCTGGAATCCAATATCTCCTAAATACATCGCCCATCGGTGTGCCTGCATCGGTCTGAGTCAGTAACTGATTATCTTCTGGTGTTAACATTCAAATTCCCCCTAATATAATAATAGATTCTCCGTTCGGACATAATTTATTTATTCAATAAATACTGTTCACAACTACTTCTTGAGTATTCCATTTACACATGATTATACAGATGATAGCGTTTTCATTTCGTGAGATAAATCGATTAGCATAAGTATCATTGAAGTCTACCCATAACTTCTATCTTATTTTTGTTATATTAACCAATAATCTTCACACATTCCTTTTAAAGTACGACTCCACGGATTATCAATTTATCTAACAGATGGTTTTATATGTTGAGTACCTCTATTAAATGAATCCCTTTATTGGTTGCACACCCAAAAGTACCGATCCCGCTCCATCGTACATACTTTCATTGAGGAACGCGTGTTGGGTAACAACCATTGCATCTCGTAGATGTCGTTGCAACGGATGTCCGTCATAAATGGCCGAAGTACCTGCAAGTAAGTAAGCAGTTTGTACAGCGCTTGCACCCTCTCGCGCAGCTTGTGCCGCCGCTAGACGTAGCATACTTGTTTGATCAGCTGAGACACCTTCACCTTTAAGGATTGATTCCCAAGCAGATTCGGTAGTTTCATAGAAAAAGGCTCGCGCCGATCTAAGCTTGGCTTCCGCTTTTGCAACAGAAATCCGTACATAAGCCCGATCAGCCATTTTAGGTGCACCTGTGATACCAGAACGACCTGCCATCAAAGAAATTTCATTTAGCGCAGCGCGTGCCACTCCAAGATTGACCACTGCCAGCACCTGTGCTGCATAGGCAATCGATGGGTATTGCGAGATTGGTTCTTCAATTGTAGGAGTACCCCCACGTACAAACGTCCATTCATCAGGAACGAAGACATCTTTCACGAGCAGATCATGACTCCCCGTGCCACGCATCCCGATAACTTCCCAGTTTTCAATAATTTCTACATCTTCAGGTTTTAGAACAGCAGTTAATGGTTTACCACCTTCACCTGTACCAATACCGACACCAAGAATGTCTGCTCCCTTACATCCACTTGCAAACTTCCAAAGACCGTTAACAATCCATCCACCACTTACTCTCTTCGCAGGCTGAACTGGAAACAAACCACCCGCGAAGGCCACATCCGGACCATTTGCGTAAAGTTTTGCAAGAGTTTCTTCTGGCAGAGCTGCAAGGTATACAGCAGCAGATCCAAAGCTCGCTACCCATCCAGCTGAACCGTCAGCTTCAGAGATACTTTCAATTAACTTAAGGAATTCCATTGGCGAACTACCATCTCCACCAAAACACTGAGGCGTATGAGCGCGATAAACACCCATTTTTTTCAGTTGCGCAATCATATCCTTTGGTACATGTCGCTTCTTTTCAAATTCATCACGTCGAGCACGAACTTCTGTTAACACCTGATCAAACCGATTTTTATTTTGGCTTTGTAATTGCTTAATCATAATTTCTACCTCCCTATAACTTATTGTTTTACGTTACAATATTTGAATTTCCCTATAAGTAATCTAGATGATCTATTTGGGAGATATCAATACTTAACTAATCTATAGACTCGAAAAATGAGTTATATCGAATAAAATCCTACCTTTTACCCTCAACCCAAAATTAATTAAAAGTTGGCTTTAGGTATTTTATCTATTATCATATTAAAGCATTTGGAATATTTAAACTACTACCCATTAGGTTGGAAAATATATAGTATTCTGTTCTATTAGTACACAAAATTAAATTGCATTAATATAACTAAAAAAGTGTTTTTCATCACGAAATGATTTTCGGTACCGTCATGACGATACTAAAAATCGATACTAGGATTCTAGACACATTCACACTAAATCTATAATAAATCTAGACATACCTGCCGCTCATTATAAAAAAGAATTAACTACCTACTATAATTTATCTCGAAACCTTCTAAACTCCACAAAGCCAGCTAACGTCAAACAGTACTTAAAATGTAGAGATCATTTCTTCATTCATAATTTATAATCTATTATTACCGTTAGTTATGCCTTTAAGCGTTCTACCAATTGGAGAAGCTCGTCATTTGGTCCATTAAATAAAATCATGCGTCCACCTTCAAGCGTCGGTTGAGGTTCATTAGAATTGAAAATAATCCCATGCTCCTTGAAATATTTAATAGACTTATCAATATCTTCAACTGTAAAAGCAAGATGATTAACGATTCCACTTTGATTGTATTGTCCTACCGTATCAATGTCTCTGATTAATTCTATTTCTGTATCTGGATGTGATTTCACATATAAAAACGCCATTTCCCGACTTGAATTTTCTCCTCTTAAACGTACTTTACAACCAAATACCTTCGAGTAAAATGCAATAGATTCTTCCATGTCTTTCACAACAATAGCTATATGTTCTATTTTAGTAATCATCAATGGCTCTCTCCTTTGGTTAACTTAAAAACCCAACACCTTGTATAAATGCTTGATTTGTAAGTAGAATTACACTCAAAAAAATTAATCAAATCGAGATGTATCTCGTTTCGATTAATTTTTTCTCATTGCTTCAATTAAAGTGAAACAGAAACTATCTTATCTTCACTCTCACCCATTACACTTGTGCTGTGCGGTGCTTGTACTTTTGAGCTAGGATCAATATAAACTTTTGCATTACTAACTGCTGTAGGTGCTTCACCAAAACCAGTTGCAATAAGCTTTACTTTCCCTCCATATGTACAAATATCTCCAGCCGCATAAATCCCGGCAATATTTGTCTCCATTTTCGAATTAACAACTATGCTATTCTTCTCGATTTCCAGTCCCCAATCTTTTATTGAACCAAGAGAGGAAATAAAGCCATAGTTTACGATTACATCATCAACTTCAGTACTCTTTGTCCCTTCACCTTTCACATGCTCAAGAATGACATGTTCAATATGATCTTCTCCAATAAACTCCAGCGGTACATAAGGAGTCATAACTTTCACTTTGGAGTTTTTAAGCAATTCTACGCTATGTTCATGTGCACGAAATTTATCACGTCTATGGATGAGTGTTACCTCATCAGCTATTGGTTCAAGCATAAGTGCCCAATCAACTGCTGAATCTCCCCCTCCGAACAACTGAACTTTCTTTCCGGCGAACTTCTGCATATCACTAACGAAGTAATGCAGATTCTTTCCTTCAAATTTATCAGCTGTTTCTAATCCAAGCTTTCTTGGATTAAATGCACCATTTCCTGCTGTTATAATAATAGTTTTTGAGAAGTGTTCTGCGCTATTTGTTGTTATCTTAAAAATACCATCAAGCTGTTTTTCTAATTTTTCAACCCCCTCATCCAAAGCAACCACTGGATTGAACTGATTCATTTGCTCCGTTAAGTTGTCAATTAACTTTTGACCGGTAATCTTTGGAAAACCTGCTACATCATAAATATACTTTTCAGGATATAGCGCAGAAAGTTGACCGCCAAGTTGTGGTAAGCTTTCAATAACCTTTACTCGCGCTTGACGGAGACCAGCATAAAATGCTGTAAATAACCCAACTGGTCCTCCCCCAATAATCGTAATATCGAAAACTTCATCTTCCACGTTCATCTAACCCACTCCGTCCATTATTGTCTATCAATAAGTCTAGAAACTATATGTTTCTAGCACTTGTCGCTCGCTTTAAAATGAAGCATTTCTTTAGTGCATCTTCTATTTCTTACTCGTTTAGATCTATTAACATTACATAGCTTCGCTAAATTTCAGTGCATTTCCATGGAATGGTTCATCTGAGATTTTGATTGAATCGCTTGGGCATCCCTCATATGCATCTTCTAAATCATCATGCAACTCCGCTGGCACTTCTACCATTCCCTCATTTTGATCTATTGTCACGTAGGATATACCATCATCGGTATGATCATATATTTCAGGTGCGACTCCACTACATGCTCCACAGGCTATGCAAGTGTCTTGATCAACAATCGTATATTTCGTCATTGTTTACACTCCTCATCAGCGGGCTTGATAAGCCTAAAATTATTTGTGCTTTGCTAAGTCTCTGTCATAGCTCAACTGGTTGTTTTTTCTTTTCAAATTGTTCTTTTAGTGGAAATGCTTCCTGCCACTTTTTCTCTTTGTCATCATAAAGCCCTTCACTATACAGTGTTTTTAATGATTGATTTTCCAATACTAACGGCTCTTGCCCCTCTTGGAACGCTTTCGCTTGTTGTAATAAGATCCGGCGCATATGAATAATTGGTAGGTCGCTCGTTCCTAATTTCTCGCGTGTTCGGTCTACGATTGTTCCCATGGTTTCAGTTGCCGCATGGTCTTGGTTCGCAATCCCACGGATACCTGTGAAGTTCCCAGTTTTTTGTAAGTCGCGGTCTTGATTATATTCAACATCTGCGTTGACGACTTTTCTCAAGTCCTCATCCAATTTCAGTCCGCGGCGAGCGTGTTGTGCTTCCACGTCAATCGCTCGATCATGAGCAAACTGTACATCCCATGTCCACGTACTATGATCATCTCGCGGAACAAAGGCATGCCACATCCCATCTTCACCGCCGAAGCGTGGTGGGTACGTGTAGAATGGGAAGATATAATGGATTTCCATAAAGGCATTCTGTTCCTCTGTTCCAATGCCCACCGCGATGCAGCGTTTCCCAAAGTTCGTATCTTGAACAGATTGTTTCACCGGAGGATTTTTAACAAGTGGATGATTCGGATCAATTCCCAAATCACTGCTCAAAATTCCATCTTCCACTTCTTGTGTCGCATGCGCTTTATGTAAGAACGCAGCATGAACAAAGTCCAGGTCATTTTCCATCGCTTGTGCATAGTTGCATTCCTGCCATACCCGTTCAACTAAATTGTTTTCCCGCGGAAGACCCATCCAATAAAAGTCAGGGAAAGCCGGCTCCGATTCACTCGGCCCCATGTATGTCCAAATAACGCCACTTACTTCTCTTGTCGGATAGCTTTTTAATTGAACGGATTCTCTGAATTTCCCATCCGTTGGCTCTGACGGAATCTCCGTGCACTCCCCATCTGTATTGAACTTCCAGCCATGATACATACACCTTAGGCCACAGTCGTCATTAATTCCATAATATAGTGAAGTCCCACGGTGCGGACAGCGCTCATCAACTAGACCTACTTTTCCTTCCGTATCGCGAAATGCGAC
>NZ_PDYY01000025.1 GCF_002743255.1 Sporosarcina sp. P2 | reverse complement strand
CGTAGAATTCCTTGTCGTGATTTCTGGAGGTAGCCTCGCCGCCTTTACGTCCTGCCTCTTCCACGGTCATACTGCCATCGTTTTGATTTCGTTCGTTTTGATCGTTCTTAGCCATTACTAATTCCTCCTCTATATATTTTTGTGCGTTCAACTTCCTGCACACTCTATCATATACCCATAAGCTTTAAATCAAAACATCTATGGATGCAGATTTGATAGTAATACTACACTTGCATATGCGCTTAACTAGCGTAATGGTTATGTTCTAACGAAGGCGTTGTACGATTGTATCTCCTCCTAAATATCCAAATTCTTTGGCAGTTCGAATGTTCATTAACACGACCAAGAATGCTGCATTTAAAAGCTCACTTTCCCCTTCTTTCTTGATGACTGCTTGGTTTTCATTCATCCTTCCTGGGAAAGGCATCTTAATAGAACATGCCGTTGATAAAGCGTGCTTACGCTGCAAATATTAGGTTTTACTTCTCTTCCAATTAGTACATCTGGTGTGCAATTTTGACGGCTTTTCTCTTATTGTAATCAGCTGCAGAGGAACGGAATTCAATGTGGTTATGTCCGCAATTGATTCTTTATTTTGATATGTTAATTATGTTTTATGCTATAAAATGGCACGATAGGTACCTTCATGATCATACTTTGTTTTTAGCTATTACTCGTTCAAGTTTACAAAAAATGATATTTTCTATAAAAACCATCTTTGCTTCAGTAATCTGATATTTCGTAAGCAAAAAAGCGCCAACTCCTAAATCGTTAGGAGTTGACGCCTTTTAATTAGAACAGCTTGACTTACATCATGCCGCCCATTCCACCCATACCGCCCATATCAGGCATTCCACCGCCACCTGCTGGTTCTGGTAGGTCTGCCACTACAGCTTCAGTAGTCAAGAACATAGCCGCTACAGATGCTGCATTTTGTAGTGCAGAACGAGTTACTTTCGTTGGATCCACGATACCTGCTTCTACCATGTTAACCCACGTGCCTTCTGCTGCGTTAAAACCAATGCCGACTTCTTCGCGCTTCAAGCGGTCTACAACGATAGAACCTTCAAGGCCCGCGTTAGTTGCGATTTGACGTACTGGTTCTTCAAGTGCACGAAGTACAATCTTAATACCAGTAGATACATCGCCTTCCGTATCTTCAAGTAATGCTTCTACTTGCTTGTAAACGTTAACTAGTGCAGTACCGCCACCAGATACAATTCCTTCTTCTACTGCTGCACGTGTGGAGTTCAATGCGTCTTCGATACGAAGTTTGCGCTCTTTCAACTCTGTTTCAGTTGCAGCTCCGACTTTGATAACTGCTACGCCGCCAGCAAGTTTAGCTAGACGTTCTTGCAATTTCTCTTTGTCGAATTCAGAAGTTGTTTCTTCCAACTGTGAACGGATTTGGCCTACGCGTGATTCGATTGAACCTGCGTCACCGCTACCTTCTACGATTGTTGTATTATCTTTTGTTACTACGATTTTCGCGGCGCGTCCGAGTGAAGTAAGGTCAGCAGATTTTAGGTCAAGTCCTAGATCTTCTGTGATCACCTGTCCACCTGTTAGGATTGCGATGTCTTCAAGCATAGCTTTACGGCGATCACCGAAGCCAGGCGCTTTAACTGCTACTGCGTTGAATGTACCGCGAAGTTTGTTGACAACTAGTGTAGCAAGAGCTTCACCTTCAACGTCTTCTGCGATAATCAACAATGGTTTACCTTGTTGAACGACTTGTTCAAGCACTGGAAGGATTTCCTGAATGTTGTTGATCTTCTTATCTGTAATCAAGACATATGGATTATCAAGTACTGCTTCCATTTTGTCTGTGTCTGTTGCCATATACGCAGATGCGTAGCCACGGTCGAATTGCATACCTTCTACTACATCAAGCTCTGTTATGAAGCCTTTAGATTCTTCGATTGTGATGACACCGTCATTACCTACGCGCTCCATTGCTTGTGAAATCAACTCACCGACTTCTTCGTCACCAGAAGAGATTGCTGCAACTTGTGCAATTTCTTGTCTGCTTTCGATTTCATCGGAAACGCTTTGAAGACCTTCTACCGCTGCGATTACCGCTTTTTCGATTCCTTTACGGATACCGACTGGGTTTGCGCCAGCCGTTACGTTCTTCAAGCCTTCACGAATCATGGCTTGTGCAAGTACAGTTGCTGTTGTTGTTCCGTCACCTGCGATGTCATTCGTCTTGGATGCAACTTCTGCTACAAGCTTTGCGCCCATGTTTTCGAATGCATTTTCTAGCTCGATTTCTTTTGCGATCGTTACACCATCGTTTGTGATGAGTGGTGAACCGAATTTGCGCTCAAGTACGACGTTACGACCTTTTGGCCCAAGTGTTACTTTTACAGCGTCTGCTAGTGTATCTACACCGCGGAGCATTGCGGAACGTGCTTCTTCGTTAAATTTAAGTTCTTTAGCCATTGTATTTGATACCCTCCAGAATTTTCTATTTTTCTACTACATGTACTTTTTTATTAATTATCCAATAATTGCAAGAATGTCGCTTTCACGAAGGATTAAGTATTCAGTACCTTCATACTTCACTTCAGTGCCTGCGTATTTAGAGAAGATGATGCGGTCGCCTTCAGATACTTCTAGTTCGACGCGCTGTCCGTTCTCAAGAACACGGCCTGTACCAGCAGCGATTACTTTTCCTTCTTGTGGCTTTTCTTTCGCAGAGTCCGGTAGAACAATGCCGCTCGATGTTTTTTCTTCTGCTTCGATTAATTCGATAATGATACGGTCACCTAGTGGTTTCAACAAATGAAACAACCTCCTCGAGATAATGTGTAATTTTTATTTTTCTTAGCACTCACTTATGATGAGTGCTAACACAACTCTAATATTAATGAATTTCACACATAATTGCAAGTAAAAGTGTTCGACAATTTCTTCTTTTGCCAAACGTCTTTATTCGCGTTAAACTAATCAACATGTATGAAAGAAAGGTTGTGCACCGTGAAAAACTGGGTTGTTGCTCTGATGATCTTCATGTCGTATGTGTTGCTGCAGATTACCAGCATTTTTCTTGCCCCTGAATTAATTATTTACTTCACCGGCAAAGACTTGTCTAAAGCAGATGCCGTATCACAAGGTTTCGCCTGGACGTTATTCATCACGCAAGGTATCGCTGCACTGATCATTGCTGTGATCCTGTTACAAAATAAGAAGTTCTTACCTGCATTTAAAGGAAAGCCTGTCGGATTCGGAAGCGTTCTTCTATGGGGAGTACTTGGTTTCTTCCTCGCCATGGCTGGACAAATTATAGGTGCCGCGATTGAGTCCGTGTTCGGTGTCACCGCTGGCTCCGAAAATACGGAATTATTGTCGAATATTTCGAAAACCGCACCTATTATTATTTTCGCTATGGTGCTATTTGCACCGTTCCTCGAAGAAGTCGTCTTCCGCCGGATTATCTTCGGTGGCTTGTACACAAAAACGAACTTTTGGGTCGCTGCGATTGTCAGCGCCATCGTATTTGCAGCCGTGCATGGCGAGTTGCAACACTTGCTGATGTACTTAATGCCAGGTCTCGCGTTTGCCTTCGTCTATTACAAGACTAAGCGTCTACTGACCCCGATGATTGCCCATTTCCTCATGAACAGTTTCGTCACTGTCGTGCAATGGAATGCGGATAAACTGCAACAATTACAAGATATGCAGCAGGGCATCGTATTATTCCTGCAATAGAAAAAATCTCCCCGTGAATGGGGAGATTTTTTTAATGTGGATATATATAAAGTTCGGTGAGCGGGAAAGCACCGTTGTTCGACGTTCCAGGCGGACGCGTTCTGGAGGGCCCGCGGTGAGCCAACTAGTCACTTCGTTCCTTTAGTTGTCTCACCTGTCGAGCTGATCCTCCCAGAGTCGCCGCCTTCCACTTACGATCAACTAGTTTTCATTTCTAATTATAGTAAGTGAAAGAGATATTACACGAATTATATAATGACGTTATCTTATGCTCATAGTCCTCTTGTAGGGATTGGAGTGGAAGCAGGAACGACTCCTGGAGGATCAGCGAGAGCCGTAACGAAGAACGGCTTTTGCGAGTAAAAGCGAAGCGTTAGGAGCATGTGCTTTCATAGACTGCCTTGAGTAAGCCACGCCCTCAGGAAAGCGCCCCCTGCTGGAACTCCAATCTCCGAACTACAAACCTCCTACTTCTTACTGCGCAGCTATTACCTGTACCATCTTATCAATATCAGGCTTCGCTGTTCCTTTCACGTTCTCTGTCAGGATACTGAAGATCAGCTCTTGTCCGCTCTTCGTCTTCACGTAGCCCGACAACGAATCCGTACCGTTGAGCGAACCGGTCTTCGCCTGCACTTTGCCTCTGACAATAGGACTTGTCAAACGGTTGCGCAACGTTCCACCTAGCATACGATCATTTACACCTGCGATTGGCAACGAACGCTCAAATGCAGGATACCAATCTTTAGATTGGGCTGCATACAGCACTTCCGCAATTTTCTCTGAAGGGATTTTATTCTTATGAGACATACCTGAACCATCTTCTAAATAAATACCTTTTGTGCTAATACCGTTTTTTTCTAACGTTTCCCTCACAACACGCAAGCCGGCATTCCAACTTCCTTCATTATATACTGCGCGCCCCATAGACTTTGCCAAGACTTCTGCGTGGGAGTTATTGCTGTACTTCATGAATGGCATCATTAAATAGTACAATGACATCGATTCTTTTTTTGCAAGTAACTCTGCATTCGCGGGAGTTTTTCCACGTGTTACACGAGCATTTGGTTGAAGCTTGATACCTTCTTTAGCCAGTGCGCGTTTGAAGACGTCCGCTGTATAGGCTGTCGGATTCGATACCGTTACCCATTGGCGCTTGCCGTTTGAGTTGAGTGGTACGTTTCCTGAAACGATAATCGTATTCGTTCCTTGCTGACGTTTCATCGTCACAGTATTGTGTTGATTTTTTGGAACGGTACGTGTGCGATTGACGACTTTTACGATATCCGTGTGAGGAGTCAATGTGACAGCTCCTGCTTTTCCGTTTCGTGTCGGCTTCGCTTCAACGATTGTCGTACCTGCATCGTAGTCTTTATTCGGTGAGATCGTCAGTGCCGAAACTTGCGCTGCGTAGTAATGCGTCTCGTCTGCCTTATGAATACCTGGTGATAGACGCTGTGTATCAAACCATGTATCGTCCGCCACGATATGTCCTGTAACGGAACGGATACCTGATTCACGGATTTGCCGGGCCAAACGTAATAAGTCGGCTTCAAGTAATGTCGGATCACCTGTCCCACGCAAATAGAGATGACCGTCGAGAATACCGTTTTTCACTGTACCGTTCGTTAAGACATCTGTATCGAAAGTATAATCTTTCCCCAGCACTTCAAGGGCTGATGTACTGGTTAGAACTTTGACGTTCGAAGCGGGTGTAATACCTTGATTGCCACGATATTGATAGATCACGTGATTAGTATCCGCATCACGTACGACGACACTGCTTCGTGTCCCCCGCATACGCTGACTTGAAATAACTTGATTAATGCCTGTTTCTAACCCTTTATAGGACTGCTGAGCCGCAGCTACTTGACCTTCTATAATAGGAGTCGTAACACTCGCCATAAGCAATAATGCACCTAGTAACCACTTGCTCCATCTAGTTGGAGTCTTTTTTCTATTCACTTGTATTCATGTCCCCCTACTCATTCTATTCTTAGATAGTTTACCATAGAGGCATTGGTAAATGAACCCATATTTGACTGTGGTCCCGTAAACATAAAAGATCCTCCTGCATTTGCAAGAGGATCTTTTATGTTTACTTATCATCCGTTTTATTCATCACTTCATCAATCTGACGCTGTTGCTCTGCTTTGACTTCTTCCATCTGGCGTAGACGTTCAGATTTCTCGAACTTCCGATAGCCTAGACGAGAAATCACGATACTGATCTCATACAGGATGAACAGCGGAACCGAAGTGAATAAATGCGATACGATATCCGGTGGTGTAATGAACGCCGCAATTACGAACAAGACAAAATACGCAACTTTCCGTATCTTAACGAGTACTTTAGGTTGCAACACGCCGAGACGCGATAAAAATAAAATGACGATCGGTAACTGAAAGACAAAACCGAACGGCAATAATAGTGAGAATAAAAAAGAGAAATACTCATTGATACCAATTGTCTGCTCAATGTTCAATTGACCTGACAGATTAATCATGAATTTCATGACATATGGTAACAATATGAAATACGAGAAACTAATCCCTACTAGAAATAAGAGAAAAGCAAACGGGATATACGACAATGTGACCTTACGTTCAAGCTCACGAAGTCCAGGTGAAATAAAGGCCCAAAATTGATACATGATAACCGGTGAAATAATGACAATCGCTAGGAATACTATAACTTTCAAATAGATCACGACTGGATCTATCACGTTAAATGCATTCAATGTAATTTGTTCAGCAGGTGTATCGTATTGGATAAAATTGATCAGAGGCTTCGCTAAGAAGAAACTGCCAATTGCCCCAACAATAAAGAAAACGACAATTACCATCAGCCGTTTTCGCACTTCATCTATATGCTCAATGATTGTTAAGTCTTTATCTGCCATCAGAATAACACCCTAACTCAGCGCACTTCTTCTTTCTTGTCTTCAACCTTTTTTACGTCGTCCTCGTCATCTGTAAGGCCTTTTGTTGCGTTTTTAAATTCACGCAATGAAGAACCGAATGCTTTACCGATTTCAGGTAATTTCTTAGGACCAAATATAAGTAACGCGATCACAGCGATAATCAGTAAACTTCCGATACCTGGAGCCATGTTGGCCACCTCCTCATAATATGTCTATTCTACATGAAAACCTATAATTTTACTATTGCAGTGTCACCTAATTTGTGAATCTTTTACGTCCGTTTTGATAAGATAAATCAATGTTTGCAACTCAACGGACAAATCGATTGTCTGAATACGGATTGTATCTGGTACCGCCAGCCGTTCAGGGGTAAAGTTCAATATCCCTTTCACAGACGTTGTAGCGAGACGATCCGTCAATTCCTGTGCAACACGTGATGGCACAGTCAAAATAACCATTTCAATACCTAGTTCATTAATTTTCTCTTCAAGACGATCAGGTGGATAAATAAGAATATCGTTCTTTAGTTCGCCTTCATGTGGAGCTTTCGGATCGAATGCCACGACAATTTTCGTATTGTGGATCTTTTGGAAATTGTATTTCAAAAAAGCGTTGCCGAGACTACCTACCCCGATTAATGCCACTTTGGTTTCTTCGTCTTGATCAAGTGTTTCGCGGAAGAATTGCAGCAAGGAATCTACGTCATAGCCGTATCCTTTGCGTCCAAGCGCCCCAAAATGCGAGAAATCTCTGCGAATTGTTGCAGCATCAATCTTCATCGCTTCACTTAATTCACCTGAGGAAATGCGTTGTACACCTTTATCTGCATAATTTCGTAAAAATCTATAATATAGAGGCAATCGTTTTGATGTTGCCTGCGGAATTCTAGGTTTACTCACAGCTGTGCCCTACCTCCATCGTCACTTCAATGACCAACCCCTAAACAAGGGTACAGCCGTTTTTATCGTACAGCACAACGGGTTTATTGTAAAGCCGATTATTGCATGGGACGCTCCATTCCATTAAACTGATAAAGAATAGAGGTGTGGGGCTTGATTATTTTACAAGTAAATGGACTGACAAAGTCTTTTTCCGGCACGGATCTACTAGAAAACGTCCGTCTCGAAGTACAGCATCGAGATCGCGTCGCATTAGTTGGACGAAATGGTGCTGGAAAATCGACTTTATTGAAAATTATTGCAGGTGAAATATCCGCGGACGAAGGAGATATCATCATTCCTAAAGATGTACGCATGGGCTATCTCGAGCAGCACAGTGGGCTGGATTCAGAATTAACGATTTGGGATGAAGTGATGACGGTATTCGCACCCCTTCGTGAAAAGGAAAGTCGGCTGCGCGCGCTAGAGCATGAAATGTCGAATCCTACGGTTCTTGAAGATGCGAGTCGCTATACTCGCATCATGACGGAATACGATGAACTTCAAATTGATTTTAAGGAGGCAGGAGGCTATCAGTTTGAAGCCGACGCTCGTTCCGTGCTTCATGGCATGCGGTTTTACCCGGATGATTTCGAGAAGCCTGTGCACTTACTGTCAGGCGGTCAAAAGACTCGTTTAGCGCTTGCAAGGATGCTTCTGAGTAAGCCAGACTTGTTAATACTCGATGAACCGACGAATCACTTGGACATCGAAACATTGAACTGGCTCGAACGGTATTTGTCGGGTTACGAAGGTGCGATTCTAATCGTTTCACATGACCGATACTTCCTCGATAAAGTAGTTACCACTGTATATGAAGTATCTCGACGGAAAGTCACAAGGTACAGCGGTAATTACAGCTCATACTTAGATGAGAAAGCGAAGAACTATGAACGTGATCAGAAGTTATTTGTTCAAGAAAAGGATGAACGGACCAAGTTGGAGGAATTCATTCAGAAAAATATTGCGCGTGCGTCCACTTCCAAAATGGCGAAGAGCCGACGTAAGCAACTAGAGCGGAGAGACTGGATGGAATCTCCTGACGGCGACGAGAAATCCGCGAACTTCTCCTTCTCAATTGACCGATCAAGCGGTAACGATGTACTGTCGTTAGACAATGTCAAAATTGGCTATGGTGAAGAACCTGTATCGCAGAACATCAATTTGCGTATTTATAAAGGTGATCGTGTAGCATTTGTTGGACCGAACGGTGTCGGCAAATCCACGTTGCTTAAAACTATAGTAAAGCGCAACGAACTGATGGGTGGGGAAATTCGCTACGGCACGAATGTCCAATTTGGTTACTACGATCAAAATCAGGCAACACTTATTGGCACAGGTACCGTCTTGCAGGAAATATGGGACGACTGGCCACAAATGAATGAAAAAGATGTACGCTCCCTACTCGGACGCTTCCTGTTCACGGGTGACGACATAGAAAAACTCGTCACTTCCCTTTCAGGTGGAGAAAAAGCACGTCTTTCATTGGCGCAACTAATGCTCGAGAAATCCAATACATTGATCTTGGACGAGCCAACGAATCATTTAGATCTCGACAGCAAAGAAATTTTAGAAAATGCACTTGATGATTTCCCTGGAACGATATTGTTCGTGTCACATGACCGGTACTTTATCAACCGACTCGCAACCAAAGTTATTGAAATGAGTGACGATGGAACAGTGGAGTACCTAGGCGATTACGATTACTTCGTCGAGAAAAAGACTGAGACAGAAGAGATATTAGCGGCTACACAACTCGAACAACGAGCAAAAGAGCCTGTCGCCAAGAAAGAAGTGGCAAATAAGGAAAATCAACGCCATGAACGCCGGCTTAAACGGTCCATTGCTGACGTAGAGAATGCACTCGAAGCCTTTGACGAAGAAATTGAAACTTTGCAAGCAAAGCTACTAGAACCCGAACTAGCAAACGATCACATCGCACTAATGGATATCCAACGTCAAATCGACGAAATCCAGGCTGTCCATGACGAACGATCGGAGGAGTGGTTGTTACTGCAAGATGAGTTAGAGAAACTGTAAAAACGTCTGGAACCTTAAAATAGTTTAAAACAAAACAAGCATCAAGAACTGGGTGGTTCTTGATGCTCGTTTTTTCTATGTTATTTTGGGTATGAGCGGGTATGTTGTAAAATAGAGCGTTCGCCCAGATAGTATGAGTGGTCGTGAAGGTAGTATAAAAAGTGGACATAATCTAATGAGCGTGTTTGGATTAAAAGAACAAACAAACTGAATGGAGTGTGTCCACATGAGAAAACGAATTGATGATAATTTAAAGCGTCATCTGATTAAGT
>NZ_PDYY01000024.1 GCF_002743255.1 Sporosarcina sp. P2 | reverse complement strand
GCTCGACTTGCATGTATTAGGCATGCCGCCAGCGTTCGTCCTGAGCCAGGATCAAACTCTCCATAAGACTGACAGACAATCTGCAGCGAATTACGTCGTCGATTTCAGTCGATCAGTCGGTCACGTACCTGAGTGCGCTCCCTCCTTCTCTCCTTCATCTCCTAGTACTTCACTACATCTTGCCAGTCAGTAAAATGAAAATTCGATTAGCTCGAGTTTCATTTGCTGGCATCAATTAAGATACTCATTTTGTTTGTGTCACCGTGAGGTGCGCAAACTGTATTTCGTTAACGTTTTGCTGTTCAGTTTTCAAGGTTCGTGTTTGTTAGTCGTATAAAAGCGACTTCTCTATCTTACACTCGGTTTTTGTCGAAGTCAACAACTTTTTTAAAAAAGTTTTTTTATGTTGTTTTCGATTATGTCCGAAGCGACAAGAACTAATATACAATAGATCGTATAGAGAAATCAAGTGTTTTTCGTAAATAGTTTTTTCTTTATTGCTTTTATATCAATAACAAACAGCAACACCCCTATCAGGACAACGATTGCACCTCTTAATTGTAGAGAAGTTATTTTTTCGTGCAACACAAAAAACGCAGCAATTGAAGCGAGTACCGGCTCAAACAGAACGGCGATCGACACGACATTTGTGCTCACCCATTTGACTGCCCAGTTGAATAACGTATGCCCCAACAAATTCGGTAAGATAGCCAAAGCTAGAAACCATCCCCAATCCGAAGTGGGATATCCGAAGAAAGGTTCTTGCGTGATGAGCACATAGAAAAATAGTGCAACCGAACTCACGGAATAAATAAGAAAGGTATACGTCACGAGTGATATTCTTTTACGCACATTTTGACCTATTAATAAATATGCGGTAACGAATGCACAAGCGAGTAATGCCAGTATATCTCCAAATAACGCAGCTCCACTTACTTGAAAATCTCCCCAACTAATAATGAAGCTTCCTGTTAATGCAATGAAAACAGCAGTCAGCATCTTTCCTGTAATGATTTCTTTAAAGAACAATGCGGTACCTGCTAAAGCAAAAATTGGTTGCAGCGTCACTAATACAGTCGAGCTGGCAACTGACGTGTAGTTTAAGGATTCGAACCACAGGATAAAATGAACTGCTAGAAGGATTCCTGAACTCGCAGTAAACAGCCAATCCTTTTTTGTTAACGACTTGAGTTCGCTACGATAAGAAATTAAAAATAACGGAAGCATAATAACAACTGAAAAGAACATACGATAAAAGGCGATGACTCCTGCATCTGCAGTAGCCATTTTCACAAAGATTGCGGAAAGTCCAATAGTTAGGACACCAATCGCAATGGGTATATAGGGATGTATTAGCGGTTTATTCAAAATATCACTTCTCTTTCTATCTCTCTTCCCATTACAATAGAAGAAGAGGCATGTACCAATCGATTGCCGTATAAAAGAGAGTATATAGGTAATCTTCCTATTTTGTAAGTGAAGGGGGATAATTTATGTTAACGATCCTTGCCGATTCATTTAATGGAGAAGCATTAATAAAAATCAGTATCGCCCTAGTACTAAGTATCATTATGGGCGTGGAGCGTGAGATCAAAAAAAAACCTATTGGACTAAAAACGAGTGCAGTCATCGCTACCTTCAGTTGTCTATTGACAATCATCTCAATGGAAGCCGCTTATTTAGTCCCCGCTCGTAATGATATTAATATTACAATGGATCCTTTGCGACTATCTGCACAAATCGTCAGTGGTGTCGGGTTCCTAGGTGCCGGAGCTATATTGCGCAGGGACAATGATAATATTACCGGGCTTACTACAGCTGCCATGATTTGGGGGGCAGCGGGAATTGGTATCGCGGTAGGTGCAGGCTTCTATATCGAGGCATTGTTCACTGTAGTGAGTGTAATGATCGTCATCGAGCTAGTAGCGCCTTTATTAGGCAGATTCGGCCCTAAACGCTTGCGCACTAAAGAAGCAAATTGTACGGTCATCATTACTCAAAAGTCTAAAATTGACGATCTCGTCAGGTACTTGAATGAAGAACATATGGAAATTGACCATATGCGTATCAAACAATTTCAGACACCTGAACGCCAATATCACCACGAATTGCAATTCAAACTTATGGCACACCCTAAAAAGTCTACCTCCGCACTCTACATAGAACTCACTACGCTTTCCTATGTAGAATCAGTAGAACTTGTTATTTATCCATAATAAAACGCCAAGTCGACGTGACCTGACGTGATAAACTGAAAGCAAACCCTGTACTGGCTATGCTTTCAGTCTTTTTTATGCAATTAACAAATGATTATAGAGGTTACAAACTAGCCTTCAATATAGTGAAAACTTCATCTTTGGATAATTGAGCGAATCTACCGACCGGCCCATTCACAACTGCTTTTTCTACCATTAACTCCAATTTAGAGTCATCAATATCATAATCAGCTAACGTAACAGGTGCGCCAATCTTCTTCCAATAAGCACTTAAAGAGTCGATTCCTTCAATCGCAATTTCCTCGTCCGACTTATCAGCTGGATCTACTCCGAATACACGAACCGCCAACTGAACAAAGCGTTGTGAATTTTTCGGGAATGTTTGCTTCATCCAGTGCGGGAATAAAATCGCTAAACCGCCAGCGTGAGGAATGTCGTAGACAGCAGAGACAGCGTGTTCGATAGTATGTGTACCCCAATCCCCTTTTGTACCCATCGATAGAAAACCATTTAATCCCCAAACTCCTGCAAACATCATGGATTCGCGAAGCTCTACGTTCCCCGGATCTTTCACGAGCTGCTCTCCAGTCTTCATAACGGAACGCAATGCCGCTTCACATAGTTCATCTTGGAGCGCAGCATTATTTGCAGTATGGAAGTATTGCTCTAACATGTGTGACATCGTATCAACAATACCATTGACCGTTTGATCGAGCGGTACTGACAATGTATATTCAGGATCCAATATAGAGAACTTTGGATAGTTTAACGGTCCGCCCCATCCATATTTCTCCTGTGTTTCTTCATTAGTAATAACAGAACCCGCATTCATCTCTGAACTAGTCGCAGTAAGCGTCAGCACCGTTCCAAATGGCAATGCTTCTTTAGGTGTTGCTTTGCCTGTTACGAAGTCCCAAGGATCACCATCGTATTTCGCTGCAGAAGCAATCAACTTCGTACAGTCTATAACAGAACCACCACCTGCTGCGATAATCACATCGATATGATGTTCTTTACACAGATCTGCGCCTCTTTTAGCTGTTGACAGTCGGGGATTCGGTTCAACGCCCGGCATCTCTACTACTTCAAAATCATTGTCGTTCAATAATGTCATGATCTCATCATATAAGCCATTACGTTTAATGCTGCCTCCACCGTATACTAAGAGTACTTTTTTACCGTATCTTTCAAGTTCTTCAGGTAAATGCTGCAGTTGATCTTTGCCGAATATTAATTTAGTCGGATTGTTGAAAATAAAATTATCCACATCGTATGCCTCCTTCTTCTTACTTCCCATTATGAAAAAGATGTATTAACGATGCAAGTATAGTGTTCTAAAAACAGGATATACTTTTCATAGGAGGAGATAAAATGGAAACATTGCAAAAAGTTACGTTAGCAATTGCGTTAATTGGCGCATTAAACTGGGGCGTTGTCGGGATTTTCCGTTTTGATGTCATCGCACAACTAACAGAAGGTGCTTACCAGCCATTAGCACGCTTCCTTTATATCGTAATCGGATTATCTGGTCTCATGGCGTTACAAGTTCTGTTTACGTATTGGCGCAGAGAAGGGGAACCGAAATCTACCGAAGAGATCCAATCCACTTCATCCATCAAACAAATATAAAAGGCATCTCCTCACACTCGAGGAGATGCCTTTTATCACTTTTATACCCAACCACGGAAACGGCTTGCTTCCGCTGTTTTACGTACACCAATCATATATGCTGCTAAACGCATATCGATATTACGTGTAGTTGCGATGTTGTAAACATTTTCAAACGCTTGAACCATCTTCGCTGTCATTTTTTCACGTACTTCTTCTTCAGACCAGTAATACCCCATATTATTCTGAACCCATTCAAAATACGATACCGTTACACCACCAGCGCTGGCCAATACGTCAGGCACTAGTAAAATACCGCGATCTGTTAGGATTTTTGTCGCTTCCGAAGTAGTTGGACCGTTAGCTGCTTCCACTACGATGTTCGCTTTGATATTATGAGCATTTTTTTCTGTGATTTGATTTTCGATTGCCGCTGGAACTAGAATATCACATTCCATTTCGAGTAATTCCGCATTTGTTAGCGTATTGTCGAATAATGTAGTGACTGTTCCAAAGCTGTCACGACGATCAAGTAGATAGTCGATATCTAAACCATCCGGATCATACAATGCACCGTACGCATCGGAAATACCGATTACTTTCGCGCCTGAATCATGTAAAAACTTAGATAGGAAACTGCCTGCGTTACCAAATCCTTGGATGATTACACGTGCACCCTTCATATCAATATTACGACGTTTTGCCGCCTCATTAATAATGATCGTTACACCTTCAGCTGTTGCGCGCTCGCGGCCATGTGAACCGCCAAGTACGACTGGCTTCCCTGTAATGAAACCAGGTGAGTTGAATTCATCAATTTTACTATATTCATCCATCATCCATGCCATGATTTGTGAATTCGTAAAGACGTCCGGTGCAGGAATATCCTTTGCAGGTCCCATTACCTGACTAAGTGCACGCACATAGCCACGGCTCAAACGTTCTAATTCGCCCATCGACATTTCTCGCGGATCACATATGATGCCGCCCTTAGCACCACCATATGGTAAGTCTACAATTCCTGCTTTAAGTGTCATCCACATAGAAAGTGCCTTTACTTCTTCCGCACTAACGTTAGGATGGTAACGAATTCCACCTTTTGTCGGTCCCACAGCATCATTGTGTTGACCGCGGTATCCAGTAAATACTTTCACTTTTCCATCGTCCATACGGATAGGAATACGTACTTCTACCATTAGAAGTGGTTCTTTCAATAGTTCATACATTCCTTCATCATAGCCTAGCTTTTCAAGTGCATCTTTTATAACAACTTGTGTAGACGTAAATAGATTCAGGTTTTCTGTCATTGTATGGCTCGCCTCTTTGTTTGTTTTTGTCTTTCACGGACACATTATAACACGAGCATAGTCAAACATCCACTCATCGATTCCAAATCTTTTTCGAATTTTTTCGTAATGTAAAATCTCGATGGTAGCGTATTACTTACTTGTTAAATACTGTGCGAATATTTTTCAACGCCCAATCCAACTCATCTTTCGTAATAATCAATGGTGGAGCGAAACGAATCACTGTATCATGTGTTTCTTTACATAATAAACCTAACTTTTTTAGCTCTTCACAATACGGGCGTGCCGGTTCGGTTAATTCCATTCCAATAAACAATCCACGTCCACGCACTTCTTTAATTGCAGGATGTGATATTTTTTTCAGTTCATCCATGAAATAATTTCCTAATTCCTTGGATTGTTTCGCAAGCTCCTCGTCTTCCAACACTTCAATTGCCGCTAATGATACTGCGCACGCCATTGGATTTCCACCAAATGTTGATCCATGAGATCCCGGATTGAATACACCTAGGACGTTATCATTCGCAAGTACACAGGAAATTGGGTATACTCCTCCGCCGAGCGCCTTGCCAAGGATATACATATCTGGCGTCACGCCTTCGTAGTTACAAGCAAACATTTCGCCTGTACGACAGAGTCCTGCTTGAATTTCATCCGCTATAAAGAGAATGTTTTCCTCTTTACATAATTCCGAAGCTTCCTTCATGAATCCTTCAGGCGGAATAATGATTCCAGCCTCTCCTTGGATCGGCTCAATTAGGAAAGCAGCTGTATTGGAAGTAATAGCTGCTTTCAATGCATCAATATCCCCGTACTCTACCAACTTGATTCCAGGTAGCAAAGGACCGAATCCTTTTTTATATTCAGGATCGGATGACAAGGAAACGGCCCCCAGTGTACGGCCGTGGAAATTTCCTACACATGCAATAATTTCTGCGTGGTTGCCTGCCACGCCTTTCACATCATACGCCCAGCGTCTCGCGGCTTTTAAAGCTGTCTCCACTGCCTCTGCGCCAGTGTTCATAGGTAAAACCATGTTTTTGCCCGAAAGCTCTGCCATTTTTTCATACCACGGACCTAATTGATCATTATGGAATGCACGGGAAGTTAGCGTTACACGATCCGCTTGGTCCTTCAGCGCTTGAATGATTTTCGGATGGCGATGTCCTTGGTTGAGCGCAGAATAAGCAGCTAACATATCCAAATATTTAGTACCTTCAGGATCTGTTACCCAAACACCTTCCGCTTCAGAAATAACGATGGGTAGCGGATTATAGTTATTTGCACCATATTTTTTTGTTTTCTCAATCACATTAGTCGTTTTCGTCATATTTGTTCACTCCTTCAAATTCACCTCAACGATTTACAGCATCTCGGATGTCGTTTTCCCTTGCATATGCAGTTGCAAGTAATCAGGTCCGCCGGCTTTTGAATCAGTACCAGACATGTTGAAACCGCCAAAAGGCTGGTATCCAACGATAGCGCCTGTACAACCTCTGTTGAAATATAGATTACCTACATGGAAGTCTTCTCGAGCTTGCTCAATATGGTGTCGGTTCTTCGTAATGACCGCACCTGTTAGACCGTAGTCTGTATCGTTTGCAAATTCAATCGCTTCTGTAAACGATGAAGCTTTTGAAAGCGCCACGACTGGACCGAAGATTTCTTCTTGGGAAATTCGTGCATTTGGATCCACATCTGCGAATACGGTTGGCGCAATGAAGTATCCTTTCGAATCGTCACCAGTACCACCCGCAATGAGACGTCCCTCTTGCTTGCCTATTTCAATATAATCCATGATTTTATCAAAAGCTGCCTGGTCAATAACTGGACCCGCTGTGTTGTTGCCATCGATTGGATCGCCCCAGTTATATGACTTCGTGATTTCCTCTACGCGCTTTACTACTTCATCGTAAACATCTTCATGAATGATCGCACGGGAACACGCTGAACACTTTTGGCCACTGAATCCGAATGATGAAGATACGATAGATTGCGCAGCCAATTCTAAATCCGCTTCATTGTCGACAACAATCGTATCTTTACCGCCCATCTCCGCAATCACACGTTTCAACCAAATTTGACCGTCATGTACTTTGGCCGCACGTTCGAAAATACGTGTACCTACTTCACGTGAGCCAGTGAATGAAACGAAACGAGTGTCCTTGTGGTCGACCAAGTAGTCACCAATCTCAGAACCTGATCCTGGGATGAAGTTGACGACACCAGCTGGCATTCCCGCCTCTTCCAGTACTTCAATAAATTTATAGGCAACGACCGTTGTTGTGGAAGCCGGCTTCAACAGGACGGTGTTTCCTGTTACAAGTGCACCTACTGTTGTACCCGCCATGATCGCAAATGCGAAATTCCATGGTGAAATCACTACCCCTACACCAAGTGGTACATAATCGAATCGGTTATATTCACCTGGTCTACTCTCCACATGCATACCTTCTTTTAGTCTAAGCATCTGACGGGCGTAATATTCCATAAAGTCGATACCTTCAGCAACATCTGCATCCGCTTCATTCCAAGGCTTTCCCGCCTCCTTTGTAAGCAGTGCAGAAAACTCAAACTTACGACGCCTAACGATTGCAGCCGCTTTAAATAATACATCCGCACGAAATTCCGGCTTGACTTTTCTCCACGTTTTGAATGTTTCTTTCGCAGTATTCATCGCTTGTTCTGCTAGATCACGACTAGCTTGCGAGACATTGCCGATGATCTCTTTTTTATTAGAAGGGTTAGTGGATGCTAACTTCTTGTCTGTCATTATGCGTTCGCCACCGATAATTAGCGGATAATCTTGTCCTAGATAACTTTCTACAACTGTTAAGCCTTCTTCATACGCTTGGCGATTTTCTTTAACTGTAAAATCAGTGAACGGTTCGTGTTTGTATGGAATCATTTGGAATCAAATCCCCCTTTATAATTGGAACGCAAAAATTATTTGCATTTGGTAGCGTTTACATTTATAATGATGCAAGAAAACGTTGCACATTGCAAGCTTTTTATTGTAATTATTTTTAAATTCTATTAACTTGGCGACTGAAATACGATAGTACATACAGTAGGAAGGTGTTTTAATTGAAAACATACGAAAAATTATTGAATATATGCAATCAGTTTGCAGTAGACCATGCAAATATCGGTATACACGCTGTGGATCATTCAGGACGAACCATTGTCTATAACCGTAAAATGAAGGACATTGAAGGATTAAATCTTGAAGATATAAAAGATCATTCCATTTTGGAGTTATTTAACTTTGATAAAAATGAGAGTACGTTATTGAAAGTATTACAAAGTGGAGAACCGCAATTGCGTGTGAAGCAGAGATATTGGAATACGAATAAAGTAGAAATCACGACGATGAATGACACGTACCCTATTTATGAACAACAAGAGTTAATCGGTGCGATTGAGTTCGCTCAAGATATTACCGCATTGGAAAGATTTGTTTTACAACCATTGCGTAAAAATCGCGGACCGATTACATTCACTCAAATTACTGCCCATTCAGCTGTCATGAAATCGGTCATTTCCACCGCCGAGAAAGCAGCAGAGGCTGGATTACCAGTTTTATTAATTGGAGAAACAGGTGTAGGGAAGGATAATCTTGCTGAGGCTATTCACTATGGATCAGTTGAAAACGAGAGGGTTTTCCATACTTTCCATTGTCTACATGCGGATACAGATATCATTCAACAACTCGAAGAAACGTTGCAGCAGCAACCGTCTATGACGTTATTTTGCGAACGTATCGATAGTTTATCGATCTCTTTGCAACAGGCATTGCTGTTTGTCTTACAGAAAACATCCAGTCATCAATTTATTGCAAGTATCGGGGATGATCCAGTCGAGCTTATCGCATCGGGCACATTGCTAAAAGAGCTTTACTACTTTTTCGCCTCTTTCACCATTAGGATTCCTCCTCTTCGAAAGCGTCCGGAAGATATTATCCCTTTTGCTGAATCGTATTTAAAGAGTAGAATAGAATCGCTAGGGACAGGATTGACGAAAATCGATGAAAAGGTAAGAGAATCACTTATCGCATACGGATGGCCGGGGAATTTGCGAGAGCTCGAGCTGCTTCTCGATGAAGTCTCATCCATGCGTACAACAGAAAATACGCTCACTTTTGACATGTTACCTCTGCAATTTAAGATAAAGATAGAATCTACAGCGAATGACGCTTCACAACCAAGAGATTTTATCGTTCAAAGTGATTCAAAGCTAGTACCGTTTGATCAGTATTTACGTGAAGCCGAGAAGTATTATCTTCAAAAAGCAATGGAGCTACATGATCATAACATTACAAAAACTGCGAGCTCTCTCGGTATGAGTAGACAGAACTTGCAGTATCGATTGAGGAAACTGAAGGACTAGATAAGTAGTAACGATTGCAATTTCAAAGACAAAAAGGACAGACGTAAAAGTACTTACCACTTCTACGTCTGTCCTTTTATTAACGTCCGGATTGTTCAATCCATCCTTGTAGTTTATCTTTCAGTGAATTAAAACCATCAGCGTCTTGCTGATCCACGCGTTCTTGCAATGATTGACGAGAACGAGAGTGATTCAGGTAAGAACTTGGTGGTTCCTGTAATGCACGGATCGACAAGCTGATTTTACTAGCCCCTTCATCCACATCCAATACTTTGACGTGAACTTCTTGTCCAACTTCCAAAAACTCATGAATATCCTTTACGAATCCATACGTGATTTCAGAGATGTGCACTAATCCTTGCGTTGAGGCATCCAGCGCTACAAACGCACCGTACGGCTGTATGCCGGTAACTTTTCCGGTCAGCTCATCTCCTACTGCAAATTTGTGAGACATGCCAAACAGCTCCCAATCTAAAGTAGTATCTAGTCTGCCACTAAGGCCGCTTCATAGTATACCATATTTTGATGTTTTGAACAAAAAAAGAGCCATCTGAATAGATGGCGTGAAGTAGTCAATATGTAACGATTGATTTGGCTTCATATTTAACAGCAATCAGTTTATAGGATATGTCCATACAGTTCTCTAATGGTATCCAAATTTCATGGGCGTGCTCATAGATATCGCGAATATACTTAGCTAAGTCTGCTGGATGATCTACATGATGGAGTTTCGTCACTATTTCAGTGATTTCTGTACCATATGCATATTCCCCCTCTTGGAATGGATCCCATTGCTTAAGAAGTGAGACTGCTTTTTTATTCATTTCAATGGTTTGCATGATTCGTCACCTGATTTGTGTTTTCTTTTAATGATAGCACAACAGCTAGTAAGAGAACAGTTGGAGGTATTTTGGTAATTTACGAGACTGACTGATTAACAAAGAACATCCCGATCAATCGATGGGATGTCCCGAGTTGTTATGTTGTTGTCGTTCTTTTAAAATACGTTGTTCAAGCTCTTTCGTTTCTTCTTCCTGCTGTTTGGATTTCTTGATAATCCAACGAAATACGAACAGCATTAGCGTCATGAAGATGACGAAAGAGATTGCTGCTGGGATGTATTCTGATTTATCTTCAGGAAAATAAAGAAACGGCATTAATAGAACGAAGTCCATGCTAGTTTCCCCCTACGAATCAAATACGATTACTTTTGGATAATTTCGATTGATTCAATTTTAATTTCTTCGTTTGGCTTATTATCGCGGTTAGTTTTTGCATTGGCAATGTTGTCGACAACGTCCATTCCTTCTAACACTTGACCAAATACAGTGTGCTTCTGATCCAAGTGTGGTGTTCCACCGTTTTCTTCATATGCAGCTGCAATTTCTTCAGGCCATCCACCCTGTTTCAATTGTGATGCTGAAGCGTTTGCTGAAGAAGCCTGTACGATGAAGAACTGGCTACCGTTTGTGTTGGGTCCAGCGTTCGCCATAGATAAAGCGCCGCGCAAGTTGAATAGATCCATAGTAAACTCATCTTGGAATGTGTTGCCGTAGATGCTCTCTCCGCCCATTCCTGTTCCAGTTGGATCTCCACCTTGGATCATGAATTCAGGAATAACGCGGTGGAAAATAATACCGTCGTAGTAGCCATTCTCTGCGTGAGTCAAGAAGTTTTCAACTGTTTTTGGAACGCGCTCTTTAAAAAGTTTTATTTTGATTGGTCCCATTGTTGTGTTCATCGTTACGAGTGCTTCGTTTTCTGCTACTTCAGTTGATAGTTGTGGATACATGATATTCCTCCTCAAATTTGCGTGCTTGTTCATTTTGGTGCATGTTTTGTATATGAAAACAGTCTATCATAGATGATGGCAAATTTCGATCATTGTAACTGTGACAGTTAGTTGACAATGTTTAGTGTGGCGTGAAAACGCGCAACCTGGAGAAAGGACAACATTGATCCACTTATCGAACAATGCGAGTATCGCTCATTATTTCGTGTAACCGCTCATAGTTCATGTGTAACCGCTCAATGTTTACCGCCAACCGCTCTATCCATGTCCGCTAGTGAAGGTAGTATAAAAAGTGGACATAATCTAATGAGCGTGTTTGGATTAAAAGAACAAACAAACTGAATGGAGTGTGTCCACATGAGAAAACGAATTGATGATAATTTAAAGCGTCATCTGATTAAGTTAGTGG
>NZ_PDYY01000023.1 GCF_002743255.1 Sporosarcina sp. P2 | reverse complement strand
CGTCGCTAAGTGCAAATACATGCTCTTAACGCTCCGCTTTTAATCGCAAAAGCCGTCCTTCGTAACGGCTCTCGCTACCTGCGGGGTCTCAACATTCGCGCTGAATCCCGCAGGAGTCGGCCTTTTTCCGCTTCGGTACACTCTTGATTACTAACTAATTAAACTATTTAAATAATTTTCGGTGAATTAAAAAAGGTATGAAGGTGTCTTCTCCTTCATACCTTTTGAGGTTTTGTACCAGCCTCTTGTTAATAGTAAGAATTAAATAGTGAATGATTGCTGTTTCCAGAGGATATCTAAAATTTCTTCCATACGGACTGAGGTTATTTCTTTGTTCGAGTTGATCCAGACAACTTCATTTTCTATACCATGCAACTTTCCTTTGATACTACCTTTTTCCGTGATGATTTCTAATGGAGCATATAATTCTTTACGGAATGGGTGGTGCAAGTACTCTAATCTTTGGCGGATCAGTTGAGTAGCTACTAATTCGTTTTCAATCTCTGGCGACTCTTGCACCGACACATTTTCTGTAACAGGTAAGACTACGGGGCCCTCTGATCCTCTTGAGTGTTCCGGCTCGAAAACGGATGTGCTTTCTTCTTCAACTATAGGTATATACCGATATTTTCTAATAATCGGGCTGGAGATGAACAGCAACGGCTTTTCATTACGCATTTTCATCACTTCCTTTTAGTTAGCATATGTAAGTAAAGCGCCTAACGTTCCGAAATAAAAAAAAACAGTATTCCTAGTTCATAAAGAACTAAGGAATACTGTTGCAAGTCCTAGATAAATGACGACACTGATGACGTCGTTGAGTGTAGTAATAAATGGCCCTGAGGCAACAGCCGGGTCCACTTTAAGTTTATGCATAAATAACGGAATAAATGATCCCGAAATGGTGGCAACGAAAATCGAAACCATCATCGCTGCTCCTACTAGTAATGCAATCACCAGTTCATGCTTCCAGATAAAGATTAATAAGACGACGAATATCGCACAAATCAAACCTGTAATAATTCCCGTGCCTGCTTCTCTTATTAGTAACTTCAACTTACTTTCATCTTCAATATCACGTGTTGCGATACCACGAACCGCAACAGCAAGTGACTGCGTTCCACTATTTCCGGCAGTTCCGGCGATTAAGGGGATAAATGCTGCTAATAGAGCAACTTGAGAAATCGTATCCGTAAATAAATCAATTAAGTTTGCTGTCAACATTCCGAGAACCAATAAAATCAGTAGCCATGGAATCCGTTTTTTGGCAGCAGAGAATGGATTTTTATCAAAAGTATCCATTGTCGAAACACCGGCAAGCTTAGAATAGTCATCCGATGCTTCCTCATCGATTACGTCGATAATGTCATCGACTGTGATAATCCCTAGTATATGTTGCTGGAAGTCGACGACTGGAACAGCTAGGAAGTTATAATCCTGAATCGTTCGAGCGACATCTTCTTGGTCGTCTGAAACGGATACGCTGACGAGACGATCACTCATAATGGAGCGGATTAATGTATCTTCATTGGCAATTATTAAGTCACGTAACGAAACGACCCCAGTCAAACGCTGGTAATCATCTACAACAAAAATATAGTAAATGGTCTCAGCGCTTGGTGCTTCACTACGCAAAATCGTCATAGCGGAACGAACTGTGGAATTCTCGGAAACCGTGACGAATTCCGTCGTCATGATCGAACCGGCTGTATATTCTTCATAGTGTAGTAATGCTTTAATTTGAAGCGCCGCTTCTTTATCCATCAACGTTAAATAGCTAACGACTTTCTTTTTATCTAGTTCTTTCAGGACATCTACCGCATTATCCACAAACATGTATGAAATCATCTCTGCGGCGTATGTCGCGTCCATCTCCTCAAGGAACTCTTCGTATTCATCTTCCTCAATTTCACTTGTTTCAAATATTTCAGCAAGTTCTTTTGGCGATAGATAAAAATACATCAATTCACGAAGCTCTGCACCCACTTCTTCATAAAAAGTTGCTCGATCATACGGATGAAGTACCAGATATTCTTGTCTGAACGAATGAATATCCTCGTTAATCAGTAATTCTCGCAACTTCACCGCATCCAAAACGATTTCACTTCTCATTTGTTCTGGTTGAGTAGTCATGATTTCACACCTTCCCTTCTGCACATACGATACGCTTAAACGTACTAATTAGTTACTATAAAACGTTCTGACTGCTTTGCATTAACAGAGTTGTGCTGTTTTTCGAATCCGCACACTTGCTGACTTTGCCGTAAATAGTATTGCATATCTTCCGGCAACGGACTAGTAAAGTGCATTCTCTCTTTCGTGAGTGGATGAAGTAAACTGATACCAGAACAATGCAATGCCTGGCGTGGGAATACATCTCGGTTTGCCCCGTATAAATCATCACCTACAAGTGGATGTCCGAGCCATTGCATGTGCACACGAATTTGATGCGTACGACCTGTATGCAACGTCAAGTCTATGACGGTAAAACAGTCTATTTCATGACGATAATGTGCAGTTACTGATACATCTGTTTTTGAATACTGACCATCATCCCGTACCATTCTCTCAATAATACTACCTTCTCTTCTGCCAATCGGTTGTTCAATAGTCAAGAATGGCGTAGTAATTATGCCTTCTGAGAATGCAGTATAGTGGCGTTGAAACAAATCTTGCGCCATTTGTTTGCTTAATAGATGATGGATATGGCGGTTTTTCGCCACACAAATAATACCTGACGTATCCGTATCAAGACGTGTCACCATATGAGCAGTTGAAAGAATACCTTCTCTATCAAATTTTCCACAGACAAAATTCGCAAGCGTTCCAGATGGATGATTGCGAGATGGTATCGTACTTTGTCCAGCGGGTTTATCAAGCACCAAAAGAGTTTCATCTTCATACAAAATGGATAAGGTACCTTCTTGTGGAATCAAGCCATTACTCACCTGTTCAGGAGGGAATAATACTGTCACTTGATCATTCGGCTGTAATTGATGACGCACGTTTTGAGATTTCCCATTCACCAATATCTCTCCACCGCGATATTTAATAGCAGTTAACGTCGTTTTGGAAATTTCATGCTGTGCCAAAAATTCACGTAGCAATCCACTTTTCTTCACAACGAATTGTAATTGAAACAGTGTATTATTTTTTCTTTTCATCATCTTCACGTTCATAGATTAAATCACTCGCGACAAATGACTCTTCTACACGTTTCCAGAATGGGAAAGGACGGAAGCGCGCAAAGCCCATTTTTTCATTGGACACTTTATATTCGATGGATTTCACATCTTTATGAAGGAGTTGCAAATGATCGACTGTCACCATGAAATCAGGACCTTTTACAGGCGTCAATGTACAGATATGATGATCGGGTAAAATAAGTGGAGATCCTACTGTACGGAATACGCGATTATTAATCGATGCCATTTCTGTCAATTGCATAGATGGCAATGAAGGATGGATAATCGCACCGCCTAGCGATTTGCTGTAAGCAGTGGATCCAGATGGCGTCGACATGCAAAGCCCATCTCCTCTAAATCGTTCAAAGTGTTCTCCATTTAATTCAACATCCATCACCAACGTAACTTCAGGTGATTTTACGGTAGATTCATTCAACGCTAAATAAGATGCGCTTTTTTCGGAATGACGATAATTGATCGTCACTTCAATTAAAGGATACTCGATGACTTCGTACTCTTGTCTTGCGATCAAGATCACCAGTTTTTCTATTTCAGAAGGTTTCCAATCCGCATAAAACCCTAAGTGCCCCGTATGAATCCCCACAAATGATGTCTTATCCAAGCGGTGAATATATTTATGGAAAGCATGCAATAGCGTTCCATCCCCACCGATGGACAACACAATATCCGGCTCTTCCTCATCATACTTCAAGCCGAAATCGCGCAAATATACACGTGCTTCTTTCATTAACTTATTGGATAGCTCATCATTTCGCGACTGAATTGTGAATTTCATTACATCACTTCCATTCTTCTTGTGAAATTCTTTTGCCATATATCAATTCACCTTTTCCAGCACCGGCTTGAATATTTCCTCTACAGCTGTACTGAATTCCTCGCCATAATTATCATTGCCTTCAATATTGAATATCAACGCCTGCAATTCGTCTGCAGCACCTGTCAAACGTATTTTCTGATCTTGCCAAATCAACACAGGTTCCGCTTGTTGCAGTAGCATATCGACTAGCCCACGCCAGCTGTCTCTCGGAAAATACGCATAACGATAGCCAGTCTCGTGATCAAATATATATACAAACGATTGATGATCTGTGTCTGTCAACATTTTTCCAGTTGGAGAACCTAACGGCCACTCTGCTTCTGGATTCAATATAAATTGAACTTCATTACCGTCGTTACGTGTATCAATGATTTTATTTTTCATGTTCAAGACATCCACTTCCTTAATTAAAGTCTTTACGTTTAGTCTACCATATGCCACACATAGTTGCATTTCGTTATTGTGCATTATGGTAAGAAAGTTGGTATAATGAATATAATAAACGAACCTATTTACGATCTTCAATAACCAGGAGGAAAAAGTATGAATCTCGAACCCATTAACACTCGGTTACTCCTTGAAATCAATACACTGCAAACTCTTGGAGCGGTTCAATCCTTCAGTAGTAATACACCGACCAGCTCCAATTCGTTCCAGATGGTACTTACGCAATTGTTGGAAGGCAATAACATTAGCGCTGAACTCGCAAAACAATCCGAGCAATTATTTAGCCAGGGAAGCAGCGTGTCTCCATTTGGTATGTCACAAAGCCCAATTGAAGTAGTTACCGCTGTATCAACAGCCACATCGTCGCCAGCAACTACTAATCCATACGCAGATATCATCAAACAAGCTGCTGATAAATATCAACTACCAGAAAAACTAATTGCTGCCGTCATCAAACAAGAATCCAACTTCAAAAGCAACGCAAAAAGTCATGCAGGCGCAGCCGGACTCATGCAACTAATGCCAGGTACGGCTAAATACCTCGGCGTGTCCAACCCCATGGATCCTCACCAAAACATCATGGGCGGAGCCAAATATCTACGCAACATGCTCAACCAATTCGGATCGAATGAAATGGCACTAGCAGCCTACAACGCGGGACCGGGGAACGTAAAAAAATACGGAGGCATCCCGCCTTTTAAAGAAACCCAGAACTACGTAAAAAAAGTCATGAACTACTACCACCAAATGGTGTGAAATTTCGCTGTCGTTTTTCGCAACGTATACCTATAACTACCCAGTGGTTTACAAGCCTAAGGCGACTTTGAATCAGATTAGCCAGCTAGTTGATCCGACTCGAGCGATCCAATCTGCTATATAACAAGAAACAAAATAAGTTCTTTTATTTGTATAGAAATTCGTTCGTTGATAGAATACAGATACAGATGCACGAAGGGGTGTGAATTCAATGACTCGAAAACCTGTCATCCCTTTTGAGGAGATCGGCGAGAAAAAATTACATGAACTGATTGAAACATTTTACGCAAAAGTGGCTGTTCACCCAGATCTCATTCCCATTTTTCCTGATGATTTATCCGAAACCATTAGGAAGCAAATACAATTTCAAACACAATATCTTGGCGGACCGAACCTATTCACGGAAGAGCACGGACATCCTATGATGAGAGCTCGACATAACCCTTTCCCTATAACACCTACACGCGCAGAAGCATGGCTAGCATGCATGGCTGAGGCAATGGACGACGTAGGACTGGAGGGTCCACTTCGGGAAGTCTACTATAAGCGCCTTGTCTTAACAGCCAACCATATGGTAAATAGGAACGAGGAGGAAGATCAGTGAACTATCTAACTGTTATTGATGATACGTTACACTTCTCTGCTTCAGTAAAGCCCATTGAACTCTATGTATTTCTTGATCCTTATTGTAAAGATTGTTGGTCACTGCAACCGTTGCTACGTAAAATGCAGGTCGAATACGATCACTATTTTACGTTACGCATCGCGTTAAGAACGCCTATGACAAAACTGAATCCACCTTCTTTACTTGATCCGAACGATGCAAAATCAACCAAGCGGTCAAATCCTTGTTTCCCTAATATTGCAGTAAAAGCTGCAGAGTTCCAAGGTAAGCGAGCTGGATTCCGTTACCTATCCTGTTTACTTGAGTACTCCTTCTTGAAGAAGCGTGACGTCGCGTCCTATTCAGTTCTCGTTGAAATTGCTGCACGCATTAATTTAGACGTAGATGAATTTATCGCGGATTTTACTTCTGAAGAAACATCGCGTGCTTTGCAGGTCGATATGTATTTAGGTAATGAAATGGAAGTGGACGAGGCACCAACCTTCGTTTTCTTCAATAGCAATATAGAAGACGAAGGATTGAAAGTAAGTGGCCTCTATGACTATGCGATCTACGAACAGATTTTAGAAGAACTAATTGGAGAACAACTTCTACCAGAAATGCCTCCTACTATTGATTTGTTATTCAATCGTTTTGATTTACTCACAACGAAAGAAATCGCAGAAATGTGTCACGTGACGGAAAAAGAAGCTGAACGCGAATTAAAGAAACGCTTACTAAAACAGGAAATCGAACGAATCCCTTTCCAAGATCGTACGTTATGGCGTAAAAAGCAACCTAATTGTTCGCTAATTAAATAGCACTTATACTAGTCGAAGCCCAACAATTTGTTGGGGCTTCGACTTTTTCACGTAAAAAATAAGAAAAGAGCATCCGCTCCTGGGGGGGAGTGAATGCTCTCTTTCAAAGGGAATGGGAGAAATGTTCACGTTCAAACAAAAGGGGTGTATGTTTGGTATGTGATTTATTCCACAATTATACCATATCATAAATGACTTAAAACTTCAACAAATTATAACAGTTTTCATCCAAATGTCATGGTCTTTGCGAATGTCTGTCGAAACATGCAGTCAAAAGTTACCCTCTTTTTGCCAATAACTGTTCCAGTTCTTCCAATCTCGCCTCAAATACCCGGCACGCTTCTTCAATCGGTTTTTCAGATGTCATATCGACACCCGCTTTTTTCAGTACTTCGATTGGATAGTCGGATGAACCTGCCTTTAAGAAGTTCGTAATATAACGTTCTACTGCAGGCTCCCCTTCTTCTAAAATCTGCTTGCTGAGCGCCACAGCCGCACTATATCCTGTCGCGTATTGATAGACATAATAATTCATATAGAAGTGGGGAATACGCGCCCATTCTAAACCGATTTCCTCGTCACTAACAATCGCATCACCATAATACTTTTTATTCAAAGCATAGTATTCTTCGGTTAACTTTTCAGCAGTCAACGGTACACCGTCTTGATCGAGCTGATGAATCAAATGCTCGTATTCTGCAAACATCGTCTGGCGGAACACCGTCGCACGGAATCCATCCAGCCAGTAGTTCAACAAGTAAATCCGCTGGTCTTCATCTGTCGTCACTTTCAATAAGTGATCATTCAGCAATGCTTCATTCACTGTTGACGCAACTTCCGCCACAAATATAGAATACCCACTATATATGAATGGTTGATACTTACGGGAATAATAGCTGTGTACACTATGTCCGAACTCATGCGCTAACGTAAACAAATTGCTTACATTGTCTTGCCAGTTCATTAAGATGTAAGGATTCGTTCCATAAGAGCCTGAAGAATACGCACCTGAACGTTTCCCTTTATTTTCACGCACATCAACCCAGCGATTATCCAGTCCTTCCTTTACAACAGCTCGATAATTTTCACCAAGCGGATGGAAGCTCTCGAGCATAGTATCTTTTGCTTCTTCGTATGTGTACTTCATCTTTGTATCTTCGACTAGTGGTGTATAGATATCCCACATATGAAGCGTATCCACATTCAATACTTTTTTTCGTAATGCTACATAACGATGTAATAAACCTAGATTTTTATTGATGGTAGACAACAGGTTTTCATACACTTGCTCCGGAATATGGTTATTGGATAATGCTGCTGCTCTTGCTGAGCTATAATTTCTAATTCTGGCGTTGACATTATGCCCTTTTACATTACCGCTTAATGTCGAAGCAAATGTATTTTTAAACTCTCCGTACCTTGAATACATTTCTTTAAAAGCCGCTTCTCGAACTTTTGGGTCTTTGCTCTCTAAAAATTGTGAATAACGACCATGTGTCAATTGAACGTCATTTCCATCTTCATCTTTGACTAAACCAAAAGTTAGATCGGCGTTATTTAACATACTGAATGTTTCGGAAGATTTTCCTGTCACTTCAGATAACTGCGCGATTAATTGCTCCTGTTCTGAAGACAGAACGTGAGCGCGTTCTGCATTCAACTCTTCAAATTCCTGTTTATATAAACGCAAGCCTTCATGCGACTCAATCGTTTCGTTCAGTTGCTTTTCATCGATCGAGAGTAATTCTGGAGTGAAATAGGATAATGCTGTAGATATTTTCACGACTAACGTTCTAATCCGACCATCCATTGCCTGATAAAAACTGTTCGTCGTATCCTGATCTGTTTTAAGATGCGCATAAGTGTACAATCTTCGTAGACGTTCTGCCAACTTATCACGATATGTTAACGCTTCAAAAAGTGGACGAGCTCCATTTCCTAGAGTGCCTTTATACTGTTCTGCTTCTTTAGCCATCTCTTCAATTTTGCTGTACTCTTTATCCCATTCTTCATCAGATGAAAATATATCTTCCAAGCGCCATGTTTCCTCTTCAGATACTTCATCGCGCATCAATACTTTGTGATCATTCGTCAATCCAATTCCTCCTCCTGCATTTACCGTTATTTGATTCTCTTGTATTTTCTCAATTCTTGGCATGCATTGCAAGAAATCGCCCTGATAGTATTTCCAGCACAAAATCTTTACCCATGAATTGATCCAATCGATAGATATCTATGCGACGCTCTTTCAAGAAATCCACATAACTTTGACAGGCTTCCAATTGTCGGCTTGACTCTCCTTCAAATGGTTTGACAAATGAATGAAGAATAGAGCGATTTAGTTGAAAGGGTGTATTCCTCGTTTGTCGGATAGCCGCGATAAGTAGTAATTGCCATTCACTATCAGACTCTGTAAATGCTGCTTGCCCGAATGTCGGAACGCCAATCCATGCGGGTAGTTGAATGGGCTGTACACGCAATTCATAACATGCACGCAAAAAGCGATGATGGATACCTCTTTGATTATACCCAATTACCGACCGAAGATACTTGCGGCGCGCAGATTGGTATTGACGTGTTAATTCTTCTATGTCTTTTGTGGATGGAGTAGCAGGAATAGCGAATGGAATCGTTTGATGTGCACTTCGCATGACGGAGTGACATACCACAAACGCAGTGCCTCGAAGATGGATGAAATGACTGAGGTAGTGAAATTGTTGCTTTAACGGATTGTACGTGATGAACACGGATAACGCTTCTTTAGTATGTGAATGAATGTGGCGGATAAAGTGTTGTTGGAATTGACTAAATCGATAGGTAAGGACAAATGATGAAGAGTCTTGTAGTTGCGTAGGTGTGAGTATGATCCATATAGGCGTCATTTTAGCGATATGGTAGCCAGCGTTACGTTCTACTATACGCGCAATTGGAATCGTACTGCACTGAAATTCAATAGGGACTTGCTCGTTTCGCCACGACACAAGCAGATCAGGACGTTGCCGGATGTCGCGCAGATAGGGTTCCATCTCTGTTGGTAGTTGAAGACGTGAAAATAGTTCATAAAGTTGGATTTTACCTAGTAGATGGGTTGGGGACTCCCCTTCTGAGAAACTATCACGGCAGGTGGTTTGCTTCAGATGAGCAAAGTGTGGGATCACAATATCGCCGACTTTTAGGAGTACTTGTTCTTTGCATTGAGGACAATGAAAGGTTTCGTTTTTACGCCACTCTCGTAAGTTGACTAGGGACCACTGCCGTGTTAACACGACTTGCTTCCCGCCACTTGTAAGAGCTGTTAACAAGGCCTTCACACTCCTTCTCTTTTATACTACGAATTTTCTGATTAGTTGGCAAGAGAAAGTTTCATGATTCAATCTTAAAAATGCAGGACGACAGCCTGTCTCGCAGTTATGCCTGCGCTACTGTGGGGAAATAAATTAGTTTGTGTTTCTAACAAATAGAAAACTAGCAACATTGTGATACCAATCATGAATTTCTTGCTCACTTTTTGTTGGATACGAAAATTAGTGAGTGTATGCTTTCTCGACCCGCGCAGGCACGTGGGGGATTGCCTCCAGCCCTGAGCCAAGCTGGCGATAGGACTGCCAGTTGTCTCATGGCCACGGCCTACCCCGCAGTTGTGCCTGTGCTACTTAGTGGTAATGACGTAAGTTGTGGTTCTAACAGAAATAGAAAGAGCGACAGTGTGATACCTATCACTTGTTTCTTGCGAGTGAAGTGTATGAACTGTCCTACACACTATCTAACGAAAGCCATCCACTAGCGCCGCAGTGGGGGCAATGAGCATTACACTTACATTGTCAGCAAAACCATAATCCCACGCTCAAACACGAGCAGAAAAAAGCACGTGAAAGAACTACAACCCTATCCCCAATCCTCTTTTCAGATTAAATGAGTACTTGAACTAGTCCTACACACCATTTAACAAAGACGCTGCCAGTAGTTGGCAGAAAGAAAAAGGCTACCAAATTACCGGTAGCCTTTTAGAGTATTATGAAAAATATTTAGTTACTTGTTCAAATACGTCAGATCCCATAACTTCCTTGCCGTATTCAGCTATACGATGAATAGACATTTTAGACACTGCACCGTATTCCGTTACCATGCTGGCAATGTCTTTCGCACGTTTCTTCTCAATGAGAGAATAATCGAAGCGTAAGTTGAGATAATAACGATCCTCGAATGCGTATAGTTGCGAATCAAATTCGTCTTCGAGTGTAATCATCTTGCTAGCCAATGGTATGATCTGGTCAAATTCATTGAAAACAAATATTCTATCTGTCACTTGCAACTCTTCTTCATTTTCTTCTTCAGAATCAGTAATCGCATCGAAAATTGGATCGAACAATTCTTCTGGATCTTCAATTCCAAAAGGAAACTGTGATGATTCTGCGTTCTTCGGAAGATGCGCGCGAGTTACAATTACTTCAATGCCTTCATTCATCGCGTTAACTTGAATCCAAAGCGGTCCTTCTACTTCAAATTCCGTGTCGTCACCGAGTTCATCCATCATATCCCAAAAAAGCTCTTCGCTTTTGTCACGATTATACCAGACGTCTTCTTTACTAAAACCACGGGCTTCAATATCTCCATAGGACAGATTAAACTTTACCGTGTTTTCATTAATGCGCTCTATTTCCATCCCTTATCTCTCCCTTCTGTAAACAGGCCCTCCCCTGTTATATACTAATACACACTTGCAATGCTTATTACTACTATATGTCGACTTCGACGTTTTCGTAAGGGTTTATTGAATTTCATTTCATGTTATACGCATTGAAGTGGTTAAGCTAGAGGAACACAAGGGAATATCAATTCAAAAAAGCTGATAGGCACAATTGTATCCCGTGTCATCCCTATCAGCTTTTGTTATTAAGATTAGTTTACCATACGCCGCGCTTCGAGCAGCTGATAGGCTCTAACTTTTCTCGGTAGGAAACGACGAATCTCATCTTCATTATACCCTACTTGGAGTCTTTTTTCATCTAGAATGATTGGTCTTCTTAAAAGCCCAGGATGCTCTTGAATCAATTCATAAAGCCTTTGAAGTGGAAGACTTTCTACGTCAACATTTAATTTTTGAAAAATCTTGGATCGTGTTGAAATAATTTCGTCAGTACCGTCTTCAGTCATCCGAAGAATTTGTTTGATTTCTTGAATATTCAATGGTTCAGAGAAAATATTACGCTCTGTATAAGGAATCTCATGTTCCTCCAACCATGCTTTTGCTTTTCTACAAGATGTACAACTAGGCGATGTATAAAGTGTGACACCCATATATTGACACGTCCTTTCCTACGGTTCCGCTCATTAGATTTTGTATACTTGCAATTCATGTAATTCAATTTAGAATTATTATAATTAATGTCTATACTGTTCATTATACACATAATCATTCTCAATTAATATAGTTTTTCAAAAAAACTTTTTCGGAATTCACAATTTCTTGATTTTCAACATTCCAGTAGAGAATCATGCTGTTTTCTGCGATTAATGAACACCTTCTACTGTTATACCCAGGGTGGAAATGTTTTAAACATTTCAATTGTAAAAAAATGCATTCTCATTTAGAAAATAAATCTACTAATTATTCCCTCACTATATAGTACGTACAGATGTACTAAAAGGTTTCATATAGTGTGAAAGTTTTTTCATTATATCAAATCAAAGTTGCATTTTTTATAAGGTATCGATATAATCTTAAGCAATAAGTGAATGGCATTGAAGGAAATAGTATTTTTGTGGCGGTTTTTGTAGAGAGCTTGTATAAGGTGAAAACAAGTAAAGCTGCACAAAGAGAATGGGCTCCTGAGCTTGATGGATGAAAACAGTACTCCATCACGTCTTCTCACGTTACGGGAATAGAGCGGCTATTTTTAGCAATTCGGGTGGTACCACGGTTACCTTTCATCAATCGTCCCTATTTACAGGGGATGACTGATGTTTTTTTATGCCATTTTTTTTACGGACGACACAGACTGTTTCGTTCCAGTCGACAATTCAAAGGAGGATACATGCTTATGAAAACTATTTTTTCAGGCGTACAACCAACAGGTGTCATCACATTAGGGAACTACATTGGCGCGTTCCGTCAATTTGTTGAACTTCAAAACGACGAGGACTGTATTTTTTGCATCGTTGATCAGCACGCAATTACAGTGCAGCAAAATCCGGATGACTTAAAACAAGCGATCCGTTCATTAGCCGCTACGTATATCGCAAGTGGCATCGATCCAGAAAAATCCACATTATTTATCCAATCGGAAGTTCCAGCTCATGCACAAGCCGGATGGATCATGCAATGTATTTCGTACATTGGTGAACTCGAGCGTATGACACAGTTTAAAGACAAATCAGATGGAGCAGAAGGTGTATCTGCCGCACTTCTTACCTACCCTCCATTAATGGCTGCGGACATTTTATTGTATAACACGGATATCGTGCCAGTCGGTGAAGATCAGAAGCAACATTTAGAGTTAACTAGAGATCTAGCAGAACGCTTCAATAGCCGATACGGAAAAGTATTGACCATTCCGGCCGTTCGTATTCCTAAAAATGGGGCTCGTATAAAATCTTTACAAGATCCATTGAAGAAAATGAGTAAATCTGATCCAAATAAAAAAGCAACGATTACCATTTTGGACACACCAAAAGAAATCGAAAAGAAAATTAAAAGTGCAGTAACGGATTCTGAAGGTATTGTGAAATTCGATGTTGAAAACAAACCGGGTGTTTCCAATTTATTGATAATCGAATCTTCACTGAGTGGTGTAACCATCGAAGAACTAGAAGCGAAATACGAAGGCCAAGGCTACGGTGCATTTAAAACCGGTGTCGCTGATGCCATCAATACACATTTGGCGGGAATCCAGGAACGCTACCATGAATTGATCGATTCCCCTGAACTTGATGCAATCCTCGACCAAGGAGCAAAAAAAGCAAACACCATCGCTTCCGCCTCCCTCAAAAAGATGGAGGCCGCGATGGGCTTGGGACGCACACGGTAAGCAGTAATAAAATTACCGCCGTCACCAACATCATAAAATCTGTCGACTGCAAAATAAAAATTAATATCTGTCGATAATTATAACCCAGTGCGGAATAATTTAAGTAAAACAACAAATTAGCAAGCGTTACTACAATGACACAATAACTACAAATAAACACAAAAAAACGCGTCACAGCCATCTCGTCCTTTTCCCTTTTCTTTCATCCTATGTTCAAACTGGGTGCAATTAGACGAGTCCCCTTGCCCACAACCAAAAAGACTGAAAACATCTCCTGGAATACCTTCCAAGGAGCATGTCTTCAGTCTTTTTTGTAAATTGATTCAATAAGGTTTGGAGTTTGATTTGTAATGCACTAATCTTCACTTGATAGAACAACACACTAGTTGACCGTAAGTGGAAGGCGGCGACTCCCTCTTGGAAATACGATAGTGACAAGGTTTATCGCGTTCTAAGTATGACCAAAAAATATTTTTCTGCATGTATCCGCAGTATGCATTCCTTAAAATACATGACTTTACGTATTCTGGAAGTACGGG
>NZ_PDYY01000022.1 GCF_002743255.1 Sporosarcina sp. P2 | reverse complement strand
CGATCAAAACGAACGAAATCAAAACGATGGCAGTATGACCGTGGAAGAGGCAGGACGTAAAGGCGGCGAGGCTACCTCCAGAAATCACGACAAGGAATTCTACGAAGAAATCGGTAGAAAAGGCGGAGAAGCCCACGCTGAACAAAGTGAAAATAACAGCAACAATAACAACAATGGGAAGATGAGCAGGGAAGAAGCAGGGCGTAAAGGCGGAGAAGCATCTTCAAATAAAAATAATAATTAAAGAATGAAAATAATTAACCGCGTATGACTTGCAGAACAAATCCCACGTAACGATTGTCAATAGGACAATCGTTACGTGGTTTTTTGTTTATTTACTTGAATGAATTTCATAATTCCAACCCCTTTTCTACCAATGGTTAAAGGTATAAAAAATAAGTACCTCCCTTAGTATCGTATACTGGTAGTCGACTAAAACACCCAAGAGACTGGAAGAAACCCCTTTGACCATTGAACGAAAACAGAACCTATTTGGCATCCAGGAATTATATCAGGGAAGAGCGTGGACAATGGCTCATCGAACAGGTGAAAGGGAAGCGAGCCCTACTCTTTATGGGAAAAATGTTTAGGATCATCTGGAATTTCCGCAAAAAAAGTTACGCACTGAGATAGCGCAAGACCCGAAATGGGGCGTCGAGAAAAATAATGAATGATGGAAAAGTCGCGATGCCCTTATTAAAGGGAATCGCATATCGCCTAACCCATAACTGGCGGTAACGCAGGTGTTCTTAAGAATCTCTTCGTTTTAAACGTAGTGAAAGTGGGAGTAGTTCAGAGGAAATTGATTATGATTAATTAAAAAATGACTTGACTAGAATTAAATCAGTCTATACAATCAGAAAATACTGACTATTTTAAGCGGATGAACAGTATGGGACGAAAAGGAAATCGGAATGACTAGTACAGAAAAGGGTGGAAGTAAAGGACTGAAAAAATTAATGCGACGGTAAATTTTTCAGGAAAAGTTATCATATACTGGCAACGGAGCTAATAGCACTTTAGTTAAAGGAGATGCTATGATCTTTGGAATTGAATTCAAAGGGAGGGTTGATTTAGAAGTATCTAAGGTTTTGGGGGAATGGATTACTTTATGCGTCGATAAATTATAAAGTAGTTTGTATGCAAGCTTTTGGAATGCGAGCATTATCAAGAAAATCATCTAGAGAAATAGATGCAGAGATCCAACAATTTTAAACTCTTTTGATACAAAGAGTTTTCTTGTTGACAAAAATAACTAACCAGCTAGTATTCATGCTGTTTTGCACCAAACTAAGTTCATTGATAAGTTTTGTAAAATGAAGGGGTGTATACAATTGGAAGAGAAAAAATATGTCATGACAGACGAGCCATGTGAAACGATTGATATAAAAAAGTTACCTAAGTTGGATAAGAAAACAAGTTATAGCATTAGAACCGAATTATCCACTGGATTATCATTGGCAATTGTTTACTTTATATTTATTTTTTCTGTTCCAGCAATCAACTGGTTTAGACCAGATTGGGCCTTTGCAAAGATGTTTGGGGGAATGTCTTACAGCTGGTTTTTGACGACAATTGTCGCGATGGCAATGGCATTTATTATTGCTTATCTACACACGAAGCTTTATGAAAGATGGGAAAGAAAAAGTCTAGAAATGAGCCGTATGGAGAAGAAAGAGAACATGGTAAGTGAACAAACAAGCCAAGTGAAGACAAAGGGGGCAACATCAAGTGTACAAGCAAGTTTTTTAGAAAGTAAGGAGGAGACGTTGCTGTGATGCAAGCGTTATTAGATCCAAAATACCTCTTTACATTCTTATTATTGGGGACGATTGTCTATATTACGTATTTATCAAAAAGAAATGAAAGTGCCAGTGACTTCTTTGTAGGCGGCCGTAATTTCGGATGGTTTACAAATGGTTCAGCGATTGGCGGGGACTATCTAAGTGCTGCAACGTTTTTAGGGCTAGCAGGACTTACCTTTGCGATCGGTTATGATGGGGCATTTTATACCTTTAGCTTTACAATTGGTTTAACGCTTTTGGCACTTTTCATAGCGGGACCTTTACGCCGATTCGGTGCTTTCACAGTTGCAGACTTTGTTGCTTATCGTTTTCATAGTAAAAGAGCTAGAATTGTTGCTGTAATTGTAGTGCTTGCTATTTCAGGATTTTATGCAGCACCCCAGTTACTCGGCGCTGCACAAATTTTGAGCATGTTTTTTGGAACGTCCTATGAATTTGGCATCATCTTTACAAGCGTTGTCATGATATTCTACGTTGGAATTGGTGGAATGAAGGGAACAACCATTAACCAAGCGTTGGAGCTTTGGATTCGTTTTATAGCCTTTATCGTCATGGTAGCTGCCGCTATTTATGGAGGTTTCCATTACGAGAGAATTCTATCCGTAATCAGTGAATTTAGTGGTACGGTACTGAACACGGGCGCATATACGACGGATGGAAAAGATGTCGTATTTAACGGAGAAACATGGTCAAAAACTAGTGCATTCAATCCAAACTTTTGGCACTCTGCATCTATGTTAATCGGGCTTTCACTAGGTACACTTGGGCTTCCGCATATTTTACTGCGTTTTTACACAAATCCAGATGCTAAGTCTGCCCGAAAGTCGGCAGTGTTAGCGATTGGGATCGCCAGTTTATTTTTCGCCTGTGCCATTTACCTTGGCGTTGTCGGAAGAGCCATCTATTTAAGTGGAAATGCCAGTCCTGAAGTCATGCAGAACCTGATTACCGGTGGGGATAATATGGTGATACCATCTATTGCAACAGCTTTAGGCGGTAAATGGCTGCTTGGATTTGTAATTGCCGGTGCGTTTGCCGCGGTTTTTTCAAACCTATCTGGATTATTTATTGCAAGTTCAGGAGCAATTGCTCACGATTTATATGCAAAATTCACGAAAAAGGAATTAACAGAGAAAAATCGAGTAGTCGCTGCAAAATTAGCGATTGTTTTTCTTGGTGTTTTTTATGGAGTTCTCGGTTTATTCGTCAAAGATGCCTCCATTGGCCATCTTGTCGCGCTCGCCTTTACAGTTGGAGCAAGCACATTTGCACCTATTTTCGTATTAGGCATTTGGTGGCGTGGGATTACTGAAAAGGGGGCAATTGCGGGGCTGATTGTTGGTTTTGTAGTTTCTATGTTTATGATTTTCTTTTCATCCATTTTACCTGTGGCTTTACAATTTAGAGTGCCAGGTATCATTACCGTGCCAGTTGGCTTCTTAACAGTGTATATTGTTTCCTTACTAGACGGAAAAGTACCAGCAGATGTGAATGCCTTTATGCGGAAAGTTCATTCAAGCGAAGAATCTGTATAAGTCATAACGTAGATCGTATGTTGGGGGATCAGAAATGGACCTACTCCAGAATCAAAAATGTAACCCCTTTTAATCGTAATGTTGTATAAATACTTGTTCATATTTAAGGGTAAATTTATATATCCCTTTGCCTTAAAAATTGTAAACGTTGATTGAATAGGATTTTTAACCTGCATTTGTACATGTTTTCAAGGGTACTACATGTGCGACATGATGTAAGACAGCTGTCCTAATTAAAAAGCGTCAATTCCTAACATTTAGGGGTTGGCGTTTTTTATGTTTTAATGTGTAAAATACAATAATGCGTGTCCTCATTAACAGAAGTGCTGAAAATTGCACGTTCGTTTCATTCAATAGATATCTTGAATCAAAAAAGCGTTCAGCTCATAATAGCAGCCGATCGCTTTTTACAATAGGAAAATTTATAAATACAGTCGCCATTCAGAGTATTGAGAGAATTATTTGTAAAGGCACTGACTAATCAACTTTAACCAAGTTCCTCACCGTACCCTCTGCTTCCTCATCCACTGCGTCGCTACAAATTTCTCTCCGCTTTCTATCGGTGCGCCGCCGTGTAACGTCAAGTCGTTCAACAACGGATCATTATAGAAATACTCGAAATAAACGGCCATTCCTTTTTGAGGCGTGACGGACAGTTTTAGATGGGGGAAGAACGTTTCGCCACCTTGTTCGACATCGTTCAAGTACATGACGAGCGTGCTGATTCGATTGTTGGTAACATTGCTAGCCGCTGAGAAGAAGTCATGGTGCGCTTTATATTGCTGTCCTGGCAGATAATGAAGAATCTGGAGTCTTTCGCCGTGTTCGATAGGAATGTTCATAACTGCTTCAATCCGTTTTTCGATTTTCATAACAATCGGGTTGTCCCGTTCTTCTAGAAACATACTGCTGCTTGTTCTAATCTCGCTTTCCGCATGGGCTGTGCCAATTTTGGATCGTTTCATCTTGTCTGTCGAGAGTCGGATCAGTTCATCACATTCTTCGTCACTCAACATATTGCCTAGGACGACGACTAATGGTTCTTCGACTTTTGCAATAATTTCAACGTCACGGTCCGTTATGATTCTCTTTCCTAAATGATTAAATATAGTTTGTTCTTTATTTTCCGCTATCAACTTAAAACACCTCTTTACTAGTTTGATTTCTTTAAATCAAATACAGTGTAACGTGATGATGGTATAGCCAATATCGGACTTCTCTTAAGTTTCACACTTCCTCTTTGGAATTAAATTCAATATATTTTAGCATGCTATCTTGACTGACGTAAACTTTGAATATAGTCAAATAGGTAGTAATATATAACTGTTTTTTTACAAGCTATTTTAATTAATTAAATCCCTGTTTAGATGACAGATTAGCAAATGAAGATACATATGAGCTTTTATACAATCGTCGAATCTTTTCCCGGGGTGTATAATAATTGAAAGGTATCCTGGGTTATCTAGTTGTGAATCATAGGAGACAAATGATATCAATAACAATCCAATCGATGGAACAGCAAAACATCACATTCTATGAAATGCGCATCCAATAATCGGGCATTGTTAAATCAGTGTAAGAACAAGGTGAGCCTCCTGTTTTAGTCAAGAGGAGGCTTCCATTAATGCGTCAGGAATTCTGAGCTGTTTTGTCTAGTTATAAATTTTCGACTTCAACACGCCCAGAGAAAAACGTAGCTCCACCGCCCATGTCGGCAATTCGATCTGGCGTTAAGGCGTTCACAAGGCGTTTTTGATCTGAATTATTTCCCCAAATTCCTTGACTGACAACAACTCCCGGCAGTACTTGTTCGCCGACAGAGACAATAAATTCACATTCTCCGCGCTCGTTCCAAATACGAACAGTCGCTTTGTCCTCGATTCCCCGCTCTTTCGCATCGTGCTGATTCATAAACAAGGTAGGTTCTTTTTCAAGTTTAAGATGTTTTTCATTGTTTGAAAAAATGGTATTCATAAAATTATGGTTAATTGCAGGTACATACAGTAATGGATAATCCGAGTCTTGAATAATCGGTATATACGTAGGAAGGGCCGGTAATCCTGCCGATTTCATTTGTTCTGAATACAATTCAATTTTTCCGCTTGGCGTTTTTAAATGGTTCAATGGATTGCATGTATCGCTCGCTTTCATAAAGCGTTTATCCTTTAATGCGGCAAACGACACTTCGGATAAATGAGGGTTGGACAAATCGCTTAACGCTTGGTTGATCATTTCGGCATCATCATCTAAGAAAGGTTGCTCATCAAAGCCCATAGCTTGCGCTAACAATCTAAAAACATCAGGGTTGGATTTACTCTCCCCATAGGTTTCAATGACTGGTTCTTGCAAATGAATATAGTGATGCCAGAAAGACGTATAGAAGTCCGTGTTTTCAAATGCGGATGTCGCCGGTAGAACAATATCGGCAAACAACGCAGTGTCTGTCAAGAATAAATCATGAACCACTGTAAACAAGTCCTTACGCGCCAAGCCTTCCTGTACTTTATTGGCATCTGGTGCGACAACAGCGGGGTTGCTATTATAGACATACAAAGAGCGAACCGGCTGTTGTTCCTCCAGTAATACTTGTCCCAACAAATTCATATTGAATTTACGCGTTGGCTTCTCCTGAAGTTCAGGACGTTCTAGTGCAGCGATATTATGTGTCAAATAGTCCGAATTTGATTTAACCGCCCCGCCGCCTTTTAATTCCCACTGCCCTGTCAATGCAGGCAAGCAAGAGATAGTCCGGACTATCATGCCGCCATTATCATGATGCTGCAACCCATTGCCAATGCGAATCATGGAAGGGGAGACAGTCCCATACATCCGTGCTAGTTCATAGATATCTTTCTCCGGCACACCTGTGATGGTGGAAACCATTTGGGGATCGTAGTATTTTACATGTTCACCGAGCGCTTCATGGCCGATTGTATACTGCTCCAAAAATGCTTGATTGACTAGCTTTTCTTTATAAAGAATATGCATAATTCCGAGTGCAAGCGCTCCGTCAGTTCCCGGAAGAATGGGAATGAACCAGTCAGCCATGCGCCCAGTTTGGTTTTTATGGACGTCAATGACGATAACTTTAGCGCCACTCTTTTTCGCTTTTTGCGCAATCATAATTTGGTGCATATTCGTACTGACGGCATTGATGCCCCAAAAAACAAATAATTTCGTATCCTTCATCTCTTCCGGATCCGTTCCATAACGCCCACCCATCGTGTAATTGTAGCCGGCTTCACCAGCGACTGAACAAATGGTTCGATCCAGTTGACTCGAACCCAGGCGGTTGAAGAAACGGCGATCCATCCCCTTGGAACTAAGTTTCCCCATATTTGCATAGAAACTGTAGGGAAGAATTGATTCTGCCCCTTCTTCAGAAATTAATTTTTTCCACTCATTTGTAATAGTTGTAATGGCTTCTTGCCAACTGATTGGAACGAATTGCCCATCGCCTTTTTCCCCAATTCGTTTCAAAGGAGTAGTAATCCGATTTTGATCGTAAATCCGTTCAGCCATATGCCGAACTTTATTGCAAATACTTCCTTTTGTGATTGGATGTTCGGGATCACCTTCAATTTTAATGATTTTACCATCTTCTTTATGAATCAACAGTCCACATTGGTCTGGACAATCCAGAGAACAAACCGAGGGGACGATACCATTTTCTACATCAATATACGATTGCATTATACAAGTCCTTTCTACGGGAATAATATTTAAATATAATATGAAATCCTGACATTGCTAAAGTATCTAAATCAAATAGTGATTAACAATTTTGAAATTCTGTTATTGTAAAAGGATGCGCATCCCAAAAGAATGGGTCCGGATTATTCCAATTTAAGTGAAAAGCGCTCACTTATAGATTTGATATAAATAAATGATTTTGCTAATTAGTATATCATACTATGGCAGTATATTTAGAAAGTTTCAATAACTAGTTGACTTAAAATTAAATATTCTGTACAGTGAGTTCATTAGGTCTGTTTTTATTATATTCTACTAATTTCATATTATTTTTCTATCGAGAGAAGTTGAGGGACTGGCCCTATGAAACTTCGGCAACATAATTGTGCCAAATCCAGCAAGCGTAGCTTGAGAGATAGAAAGAGGAATGCATATTTATATTGCGCTAGCGATGAATACCAACGACTCTTTCTGTTTTTCACAGAAAGTTTTTTTGTTTTGTAAAGACATTACAAAACGGTCATGAATGGAGGGCACTGATGTGTTGGAGAGAATAGGAATCACGAAAAACTTAGGTTGGGGCTTTTTTGGTGTGATGTTGTTTATGATGGGAGATGGAATTGAAGCCGGTTGGTTAAGCCCATTTTTAATTGAAAGCGGATTAACGATTCAGCAATCGGCTGCTATATTCACAGTATATGGAATCTCGATCGCACTGTCATCTTGGTTTTCAGGCGTCTGTGTAGATGTTTTTGGACCGAAACGTACAATGGCCATCGGATTAGCCGTCTATATTATCGGTACGGCAGGGTTTATTACATACGGTTTCTCTACGATGAATTACCCGATCATGCTTTTAACTTATTTCATTAAAGGTTTTGGTTATCCGTTATTTGCTTATTCTTTCTTGACATGGGTCATTTATAAGACACCGCAAAATAAATTGAGTTCTGCTGTTGGTTGGTTCTGGTTTGTATTTTGTGCGGGAATGATGGTTCTTGGTGCGTGGTATTCAAGTGTTGCGATCCAATATCTTGGTTACATCAATACAATGTGGACATCTATTTTCTGGGTAAGTCTAGGTGCGGTTTTAGCTTTAGTTATCAATAAAGACAAGTTTGAAAAGAAAAAACTAGCGAACAAAAAAGAAGCAGTCAAAGAATTATTGAAAGGTATTACCATTTTAAAATCAAACCCGAGAGTTGCTGCGGGTGGGGTTGTCCGCGTTATCAATAGCTTAAGTGTTTATGGATTTCCAGTATTCCTACCTATGCATATGGCACAACATGGCATTGAAACAACTGCTTGGCTGCAATTATGGGGAACATTTTTCTTAGGAAATATTATCTTTAATTTAGTGTTCGGCTTCATTGGAGACAAATTTGGTTGGAAAAACACGATCATTTGGTTTGGTGGAGTCGGATGTGCAATATTCACGCCACTTCTGTTCTATATACCGGTGATTACAAATGGTAGCATTGTTGCGACAAGCATTGTCGGTTTCATTTGGGGTGGTTTGGTAGCGGGCTACGTTCCGATCGGTGCATTGGTACCTTCTGTGGCGGGTGAAGATAAAGGCGCGGCAATGTCCGTGTTGAATTTTTCCGCGGGTTTATCAACATTCGTAGCACCAGCGATCGCCTTAACGTTTATCGGGCTTGTTGGAGCGGAAGGGGTCGTGTGGATTTTCAGTGGTCTCTACTTAGTGAGTGCAATTATTGTAAAATTCATTCGTATACCGGAAGAAGAAAGTAGAAAAATGCAGGAGAAAGCTTTGCTAGTAACCTCGTGAAACTACCATCGAATAGGCGGTCAATGATATAGTATAAGAAGGACTTTTAAATCACAAACAGGTTGTGTACGCCTCTACTAGACAAGTGGATTTGGGCATGCGCTTTCATAAAAAAGGAGATGTTGTCAATGGTTGAACAGAATGTTGAAAAGGCTGCATTTGCTGGAGGATGTTTTTGGTGCATGGTGAAACCGTTTAAAGAATGGCCAGGTGTCCAAGACGTCGTGTCAGGATATATGGGCGGACATCTGGATAATCCGACGTATGAAGACGTGAAAAAAGGTACATCCGGTCATGTGGAAGTCGTTGAAATCACATTTGATCCTGCCTTATTCCCATATGAGAAGTTGCTTGAAGTTTACTGGCAACAAATTGATCCGACAGACGCAGAAGGTCAATTTCACGACCGCGGCTCATCTTACACAACCGCTATTTTTTATTACACAGAGGCGCAACGGGAAGCTGCCAAAAATTCGAAAGCTGACCTAGCTGCAAGTGGTATTTTTACAAAACCTATCGTTACACCCATCCGCCCCGCAGAAACATTCTATCGGGCAGAAGAATACCATCAAGATTATTATATAAAAGAACAAGAACATTACAAAGATAACCGTGCACGTTCAGGGCGCAATGAATTCATCGCTGAGCACTGGAGTAAATAATCATAATGGTAAGAAGGACGAGCGTATTCATAGAACGCTCGTCCTTTTTTTGAAATGGGGGATTAATAAAAGATATTCGTACAACAGTATCTTTTAATAAGCACGTTAACTACTTTTTACTCCTAAGTGAAGAAGTCTTCCCTTTATTAAGTTCCTTTCTTATATTATCTAATTAAATAAAATATACAGCATAGAAGAGTGTTGGCAATCCATTTTTGTAGTAAGCATTTATGGAAACAACAATGTATGTCTCAAGCAGATACTTTTTAGTAATTGCCTTTTATCTTTTTTTGACCTATATGAAACCTAAAACTGAACTAGTACTATTATTAATCTGTATTGATAATGTCTACAGGATGACGTTAATTAAAGAGCAAGAATTAGTACTAATAGATCTAATAATCGGATATAGTCAGTCCTAAAAGTATATTGATTTCGTTTTTACATTGGAATAAGATGAAAGCGTAGATTAAATATTCTAACTTTTCACGTACTTATAACAGTAAGATAGTATTTTGTTAAGGCTAAGTGAAAATGTTAGTATAACAACTAATTAGGGGGAATTTAATAATGCAAAAAGAAGCTGTTAAAAAAAATGACCGCGTTGTGGAAGTATTCGACTTATTCATTAAGCATATCCAAAGCTTTCTGGAAGAAGCAGAACTAAATCATGAAGAATATACAAACTTCGTGAACTGGGCAGATCGTTTAGGGCGTACTGGAGAACTACCCCTATTTGCAGATGTATTCCTAGAGACACATGTGTTGCGTGCAATGTATACAGAGATGCCTGGTACACAACCCTCACTTTTAGGGCCTTATTTTATTGAAGGAACTCCATTGCTCAAGGCAGAAGGTGGAAAACCAATTGTGTTGACGCAACGACCTAATGAAGCAGGGGATGTATTGTATTTCAAAGGGAATGTAAGCAATGTTGATGGTGAAGCACTTGGCAATGTCAAAGTTGAAATGTGGCACAATGATTCAGATGCTACTTACTCTGCATTTGACTCAGTTGCGCCAAAATATAATCTAAGAGGTCACTTCTATACAGATGAAAATGGAAACTTTGAAGTGAAAACTATTCTACCAACCCCTTATCCAATTCCAACAAACGGTCCTACAGGAGAGTTCTTGGAATATGCGGATAAACAACCAATGCGTCCTGCGCATCTACACTTAATGTTTGAAGCGGAAGGTCATGAAACGCTAATTACCCAAGTATTCCCAGACGATGACAAATGGCTTGAAAATGACGTGGCAGACGGCGTTCGTTTGGATCTTCTAACGAAGTTCGAAAATAAAGGGGACCATTATGAGGCTGCTTTAAACTTTGTCATGCGTAAAGAACAATAATAGCAGCTAACATACAGTGATCGCGTATCTTTTATTGGACTCAGAATAAATATTTCAGATACTAAAATATCTAAGGAAACTAGTTATTCAACCCTGAAATAAGATTGTTCTAAAGTGTCAAACGAACGTATCATGAATTTAAAAGTGTAGTGTTAAAAGTATTTGCCACCCTTTGAAAGCGCTATCATGAGATGGTATAATGAAGTATTAGAATCTATTAGCGATACGGCTTTATATTTAGGTAATGTTTGAGAAAGAACATAAAGAGAAACATAGCCTTCTTTCGACATAATAGTTGTATTGGACGGAAATATGGAGATGAATATATTTGCATAAGAGGAAGTGATCTCTACCTCTTATGCAAGAACCGTTTCCTGGATAGTAAATAAAAAGGGGTGTCAAATATGTTTGCAATAGAAATGAATATTGTCTCTACAAAAGAGGAAATGGAAGATCTTTTTCATTTACCTGACAGACGTTTTTTTGATTGGTGTGCAAAAAGTTATTTTATAAATCGGGGTATATTTAATGTTATCGATAGTTGGCTTTTTGACTATGGAATGAAGGATATTGTTTCACGACGTAAAGCAATGGATCACTATTTGCGTTACTTGCTTCTACATGGATTCTACAATGAAAAAAAACATTTTTTACAATTTGGAAAAAACGGTGTGACGGAAAGTCTTTCTAGTTTTGCAGAAAGACATTTACCAGAGCTATGTTATGAAGGTGATTCCTATGACGCTTAAAGCAAGTGAACTTACACTTAATGATTTACTCACTATTTCAACAAAGCCAGGCAAAAGACTCCAAGACTTAAACTTTTCTCTAACAAGTATGGATGCATGGGCAGTGCTACGAACAGATTTAATCAATGCGCTAGGAATTCAAAGAGCTAAAAGATTTATTTTAAGATATGCTTACCGATCCGGGATGCACGAAGCACGCATTTTGAAAGAAAAGATTAAATGGAATGATGACCTTGAATGGCTGCTTGCGGGTTCTAAAATGCATAATTTAACAGGCCGGTCTTTATCTTATCCTGAAGATTTCAATGTAGATATGGAGAAGGGAAAATTTAATGTTTCTGGATACTGGATTGATTCCTCAGAAGTCAAACAACACTTAGAATACTTTCCGAAGCATGTGGAACCCATTTGTTACTTCCTAATTGGTTACGCAAGTGGTTATACAAGCGAATGTTTAGGAAAACAAATAGTCTTTAAAGAAATAAAATGTAAAGGAAAAGGTGATGATCACTGCAGCTATACCGGAAAAACAGTAGAAGAATGGGGAGATGAAATCTCTGAAGAGCTTCTCTACTATGAAGATGAAGATATGTCTGGGGAACTTGATCAGATGTATCAGCAAATTGAACGCCAGAAGGAAAGACTTGAAACGGGTTACTCCTTAAGTCGTAATTTAACAAAAGTAATGCTTCAAGGAGGCGGATTTAAAGAATTTGCCGAACTACTAGGGAAAAGCTTACATTGTGAAGTCATAATTGAAAATATGAATTATGAAGTGATTGGTAAATGTGGAGATAATCCCGGTATGGAGAGAAATATGTCAGCAAGTAATTTCTGGAACAAGAGTAATGAAAACATACCAGAATTTGTTGAAACGGATCTTAAAGATAAAACATTTAAGTTATTAACAGCACCAATCTTGCTTGAAAATGAAGTTTATGGATTTATTACAATAGCTTTAAATCAGAAAAGTGATAGTTATCATAAAGATTTACTAGAACGAGTGGCTGTAGTGGTTGCTTTGTATATGCAAAACCAACGTGTTGCTATTGAAACAGAACAAAGACTCAAGGGTGAACTACTTGAGCAATTACTTAATGAGAAAAGTGCAGATGTTATGGAAATTTATAATCGGTTTTCTTATCTCGGTTATGATCTAAAACAACCCCATTACATTATTTACATTGAAATAAATGATCGGACAATAAAGGAAGATATTAATACAAATTATGATTTTTTGAAAATTAGAAGACAACTGACAAACTTATTTCAAGGTGAAAATAAATACAGTTATAATACCCCAGTCCTAACTAAACTAAATGCTATACAAACAATTGTGCCTAAACAATTTCTATATGATGAAAAAACGACTATACAAGATTTTGGTAAACGATTACTAAAAGAATTCGATGATCAATACAAACAAATTTGTATTGGAATAAGTGATACAACTGAAAACCTCACTGATTTTAATAGTAGATCGAAGGAAGCTAAGAAAGCTGTAGAACTAGCAAAGTTTCGCTCGCGGGAGTCAGGAGTAATTTTATCAAGTGAATTAGGCAACTTAACGTTATTCTTAAATGCAAGAGAACCAGAAGAATTAGAGTCATTTGCAGATGGAAAGTTACAAGAAATACTTAATTATGATAGAAAAAAGAATTCGGAGCTATTAGAAACACTATTTTACTACACGCAAAATGAATTTAATTTGCATAAAACAGCACGTGAGATGTCTATTTCAATTAGTGGAATGAGATATAGAATACTAAAAATTGAGGAATTACTTTCAATTGAACTTTCAAATTCTAATAGTCGTTTCGAAATTCAAATGGCACTTCAAATTTTCTTGTTACTCGGAAAGATAAAGCCTATTTAAATTAAAGGAGGAATAAATATGGATCCACGAGAATTTAGAAATACACTTGGGCATTTTGCAACAGGAGTGACAGTAATAACAACGACTACAGACGAAGGTGAGAAAATTGGGTTAACGGCAAATGCATTTTCATCTGTATCATTAGATCCACCACTAGTGTTGGTTTGTATCGATAAGAAATCAGGTAGTTTGAAAACACTAAAGAAAGGTATACCATTCGCAATTAACATTCTTCAAAAAGAACAGGAAGAAGATTGCTGGCGTTTTGCAAAAAGAACTGAGGATAAGTTTGCTGGCGCATCCTATACATTATCCACAGACAATGTTCCTTTATTGAATGGAAATTTGGCTACGATTGAATGTGATGTAGCAGAGGTTATTGAAGGTGGAGACCATTATATTGTGACAGGTCATGTGAAAAGCGCTACCTACGATGACCAAGCTGAGCCTTTACTCTTCTTCCGTGGGAAAATCGAACAGGTTATGCAAGCAGAATTGGCATAATAGTAAATATAGAATGTTAATAAATAAGGGGGATTTATAGTTATGTTAACGCCAGAAGATAATCAGTTACTGACTCAGACCGATGCAGGCACACCGATGGGCGATGTATTTAGGAGATATTGGATTCCGGCCCTTCAAACAGAAGAGTTGATTAGTGATGGGAAGCCGCAACGCGTGAAATTGTTGGGGGAGGACTTGGTCGCATTTCGCGATACGGAAGGAAAAGTAGGTCTAGTTGATGAGCGCTGTCCGCACCGTGGGACTTCACTATATTATGGAATTAATGACGACTGTGGCCTAAGGTGTATGTATCATGGCTGGAAGTTCAATACA
>NZ_PDYY01000021.1 GCF_002743255.1 Sporosarcina sp. P2 | reverse complement strand
CCTTCATCTCCTAGTACTTCACTACATCTTGTCAGTCAGTAAAATGAAAATTCGATTAGCTCGAGTTTCATTTGCTGGCATCAATTAAGATACTCATTTTGTTTGTGTCACCGTTAGGTGCACAAACTGTATTTTGTTAACGTTTTGCTGTTCAGTTTTCAAGGTTCATTCGGTTGGTCTCTCGTAAGAGGCAACTTTCTAATAATAACATCTCATCATTTTGTTGTCAACACTTTTTCTTAAAAAGTTTTTCTTGTTAAGTTTGATGTTTTTGCAACTGCTTGATGCGACGCTTATAAATATACCACCCTATTTATGAGAATGCAAGATTTTTCACCATTCTTTTAAAAAAGAATGGCGAAACTGCATAGCGCTGCGAATCCAGGTACTCCTAATATAGCTAAGATCATGCCGGATGCGATGTTTACAGGAACGTAGATGCCAATAAATCCACCAGCAATGTTCATTAAGAAGAGAATAAAGAACGCGAAAGCTAATCTAAACCAGAACACCGATAGTCGCTCCATGTTTTTTTCGAGAGTGGTTCGACTCATACTTAAAAGCAATAATGATACGACTCCTAATATGGCTATGACTAAAATCCTCACAGAAAACGCCCTTTCTATCTCATAGATACTTATCTATATGCGTCTCTTCAGAGGATTAGTCTACTCGTTCTCTATCTTTTAATTCTTTTATAGTTCTCGACGACCTTCCAATGCTCTAGACAATGTAACTTCATCTGCATATTCTAGATCTCCACCGACAGGTAAGCCGTGGGCAATACGCGTTGTCGTGATTCCGGATGGTTTAACCAGCCTTGAAATATACATAGCTGTTGCTTCTCCTTCTATAGTAGGGTTCGTCGCAAGAATCAATTCCTGCACTTCATCTTCTTGGAGTCTAGTCAATAGTGAAGGAACGTTGATATCTTCCGGCCCGATACCGTCCATCGGTGATATGGCACCTTGTAGTACATGGTACAAACCACGGTAGTCACGCATTTTTTCCATGGCAATCACGTCTTTCGGATCTTGAACGACACATATGGTTGTGCGATCACGTGATTGATCCTGACAGATATAGCATGGATCGATATCCGTAATATGACCACAAACTGAACAAAACTGAAGATTACGTTTCGCATCCACTAACGCTTTGGCAAAATCCAGCACAGTATCTTCTTTCATACTTAATACAAAAAACGCCAGACGACCCGCAGTTTTGGGGCCAATGCCTGGCAGTTTCATAAAACTATCCATCAACTTAGATATAGGTTCAGGATAATGCATTATACAACCTCCTAGAACATCCCGGGTAAGTTCATTCCTTTTGTAAATTGGCCCATTGTGGAGTTCGTCATTTCTTCTGCTTTTGCAATAGCGTCATTTGTAGCGATAACAATCAAGTCCTGTAAGATTTCTACATCCTCTGGATCTACCGCTTCCGGATCAATGATCACTTCAAGTACTTCTTTATGGCCAGAGACGATTACTTTTACCATGCCGCCACCTGCTGTACCTTCCATTCGCTCATTACCTAGGTTCTCCTGTGCCTCTGCCATCTTCTTTTGCATCTTTTGCATTTGCTTCATCATACCTTGCATATTCCCTGCTCCACGCATAAATAATTCCTCCTTAGTAAATTACTCTTCTATTGTAATAAAATCTTTTCCAAACATCTTCTCAGCTTCAGTTACGAGTGGGTCAGCGTCTTCGATTGTTGCTTCTTCCATAAATGCTGACGTTGGTTGCTCATCGTCTGACTGTTGAGGGTTATCTTTACTATTTTGACTGGCCAAACCACTTTTTCGAATGAAATCAGCACGAACTTGCAGCCAGCTTTCCTCCGCTACGTAGACTACTTCATAGCCTTTTCCTGTCAGCTGCAGTAATGCATTCGATAGTCCAGCTTGTAATGTAGCATTCTCAGAAGCCATCAAGCAATGAATTTCATATTTAAATTTTAGCACAAAAGCCGTCTCTGATGCTGCTACAGGCTCCGTCTCTTCCAATAAAGCGGCGTGTGAGCGTTGCATACTTTGCATCATACCCGCCCATTGCTCACGAATCACTTGAATATCGGACTTCGTTGCCGATTTTAAGACTTCCACAATTTTACCCGTTGGCACTTTGGCAGATCTAGAAGCAGTTGATGCAGCTCTTTTTGCCGGTGCTTGCGGTTCCGCGGCTTGCTGCACAGCCCCTGTTGCCAGTTGTTGCTGAAGTTGTCTAACGGTCTGTTCTAGAATTGCAAATTTCTGGGCCATTTCAGGGTCAGCTGCAGAAGATTGCATTTGTTGTTGCTCACCGGAATGAATCATTTTCAATAAAGCAGATTCAATGTAGACCTTCCCGTGATTAGAAAAACGCATTTCCTGTTGTGTTTTCGAAAGGATATCAATGTACCTGTACAATTCATCCGAATGAAACTCTTTTGCAAGTTCCTGAAATCTTTCACCATCTGAAATTAATTCCAGAAGACTTGTCAACTCAGGCGCGGTGCCAAGTAGTAACATATCACGGAAAAACGTGATCATGTCTTCGGCAAGTCTACCTACATCTTTACCTTCGGCAATCAGTTCATTCAGTAAAGACAATGCGGATCCCGCGTCTTTCGTTTGAATTGATTGTGCTAGCTGATAAAAGATTTCTTCACCAATTGCTCCAGTCACTAGTAACGCATCACTTGTCGTCAACTCGTCTCCGCTAAATGACACGGCTTGGTCGAGCATACTAAGCGCATCCCGCATTCCACCCGTCGCAGCTTGTGCGATTGCGCGCAATGCTCCAGTCTCCGCCGTAACTCCAATATCTCCAATAACCTTTTCCATTCGATCAATGATTTCAGGTGCCGTAATGGGCTTGAAATCAAATCGTTGACATCTGGAAATGATAGTAAGCGGCAACTTATGAGGTTCTGTAGTCGCCAAAATGAATACGACGTGAGCGGGGGGTTCTTCTAGTGTCTTCAGCAATGCATTAAAGGCTGAATTGGACAGCATATGCACTTCATCAATGATATAGACTTTAAATCGCGCATTGGAAGGTGCCACATGCACACGTTCAATAATGTCACGAATTTCTTCTACGCGCGAATTGGAAGCCGCATCAAACTCAGTTACATCTGTGTTAGATCCCTCTGTGATGCTTTTACACGTCTCGCATTCATTGCATGGTTCTGTTGCAGGACCATTTTCACAATTTAGTGCTTTCGCAAATATCTTCGCCGCACTTGTCTTTCCCGTTCCACGAGGTCCTGAGAATAGATAGGCGTGTGTTGTCTTCTGATGGAGAAGGGTGTTTTGCAGAGTTTGCTTGATCGCCTGCTGACCTGACATTTCACCAAAAGCCTGTGGTCTGTACGCGCGGTATAGTGCTTGGTAAATCAACTACTCCCCCCCCTTTTCTCCGATTGCATAATACTTCTATTATAACACGAAACACGATTTTTTCACCGTATATCGCTTGGATATATTACGCAAATACTTCTGTCCATTCGTCTTTCTTATCAAGCATTGCGCGTGCAATTTCCTTTGCACCTTCAAGACTATGACTTGCTGCCCAACCACACTGTACTTCGTTACATGCCGGTACTTCCGTCGCTAACAGTACGTCATTTAATGTATTCTCTACTATAGATAGAATATCATTATAGTCGTCATGATTGATTACAGCTAGATAATAACCTGTCTGACAGCCCATTGGACTGATGTCGACGATTTGATCCGAATGGTCGCGGCTGAATTCTGCCATCATATGTTCTAGTGAATGAAGCGCTGGCATATCCATGTGATCTGTATTCGGCTGGCAAAAGCGGATATCATATTTCAAGATCTTGTCGCCATTCTTTCCTTCTGAAGTTCCCGCTAATCGAATATAAGGTGCTTTCACTTTCGTATGATCCAAATTAAAACTTTCGACATTCATTTTTTTCTCAGACAATGTAGATCGCTCCCTTCCAGTTATACGGACTACATTGAAGTATACACTATTTTAGGCACAAAAAAAAACTCGTCCATAGTAAAATGGACGAGTGAATTATTGAATTTATGCCGTGCACCTTTCTTCGACTGCCGCACATAAGCGTTACTCTTATCGTTGGCTCGGTCTAGGCTACCCCGCGGCACATGAGAGAGTCCACTTAATGCTGCTTCCTTCCGGACCTGACATGGTTCATGGGTTCCCATTGCGCAGGACCCAGACGTCAACACTACGTGCAAGAGGCAGACCCTACATGCGGACAGCCTCGGAAAGGAGTTCAGTCTTGCTAGAGCGGATTGCAAGTTACAGGGCACCGCTAATTCCCCACCTAGCACGGCATTTCTTATTATACCCATAGTTAATTGTGATTGCAACGGTAAACCTTTTATTCATCGTAATGTGTTTCAACCCCCTATCGCGTAAACAGTAAAAAACCTTTTCTTTCACGCACTTTAGAAAGTACACTAATTGAAATGAATGAGATGAACAGCATGGTTCCAGCTAAACGTTGTGACCTTAGTTTCCATAACGCAGAAGTGCGAGTCTACGCGGTCATTACGTTGCCTGCCGTCCCGCTAAGCAGATTGATAATGATTTTCCTGCAATCGGATTTCAACTTTATGTATGGTGCGCTACTCCAGTCCGTAGCCTTGACGAGTTTTTATTAGTGGCGCTTCTCGTATCGTTGCGAGAAAAAAAGAAAAAATAATGGTTGACGCTTTAAAAAAGACGTGGTAAGATATTACTTGTCTGATACGGAGGAATACCCAAGCCCGGCTGAAGGGATCGGTCTTGAAAACCGACAGGGGTGTTAAAGCCCGCGGGGGTTCGAATCCCTCTTCCTCCGCCATTTTTTTGACAGCACACGTTACTTGATGTAACGTTTTTTTATTGCCTAAAAATAAAAATTTAAATAGAATCCACTGATCTGCGTTTTAGGCGGGGACGGTTGACTGGTATACAATATATAAATCCATGAAAAGAATACATCCATTGTGAAAAAACAGCGCCAGTGACTGAATCAGTCCTGACGCTGTTTTTATTTTGTGATGTGTGCGCCTGCCTCTGCCGGTTGCAGGGCAAGTGCTTGGTAATGTGGAAAGCTTTGTTCCAATGATGCCGCCACTTGTTGCTCTGTTCCTGGTGGTACAGCTACGAAAAGTGAAGGCCCAGCTCCGCTAATTGTCATGCCGTACGCACCTGCTTCCTTACAAGCCAAACGTATTTCATCAAAGTTAGGGAATCCAACTTTTCGGTAAGGTTCATGATATAAGTCCCGTTCCATCATACGGCCTGCCGTCACCCAATCCGATTGCGCAATAGCAGCAGTCATCACACTGCCCGCTGCACTTCCGCGTACTGCCACTTTATGTGTCAGTTGGTCAGGTAGCAACCCTCGCGAAGCTTCCGTCTTTAAAGCAACCGGCGGCACTAGGATGACAACACCAATCGGGGGTGCTGGGAATGTCAGTACTTCCATCTCATCTTCGGCAAAGTACGAGACTGTCATTCCTCCAATCAATGCAGCAGTAACGTTATCGGCATGTCCTTCTAGTTCGCTGCCGATCCGCAACTTGTCTTTTGGAGATAGTTGCAAACTTGCCAGCTCACTTGCAATTTCAATACCTGCTGCAATGGCTGTAGCACTGCTGCCTAGGCCTTTTCCTAAAGGAATATCTGAATGTACTACTAGCTTTTGCGATGCAATCACTCGATCATACCGCAATGCGACATCCTGAATAGTCTGTACGATTAGATTTGTTTCATCTGTCGGTAGTGCGGCATACTCCTTATCTTGATACAACACATACCACGCGTCAGCTGATGTTACATCTATTGTCATGTTAAGTGAAAGGGCAAGACCTAAATGATCGAAGCCGGGTCCGAGATTAGCCGTTGTGGCTGGCACGGTCACTGAAAAACCGGCTTCCGTCATTAGTCGTTCCCCTCTTTCAATTCTTTTAAGAAGTTATCGAACTGTTCATTTGTCATCATGGGCTTATCTGCATTGACATTGATTGCTGTTTCAGGATCCTTCAAGCCATTACCTGTCAGGATTCCAACTATTGTCGTCCCTTTTTCAATCAATCCCGCATCAAGTTGTTTCTTAATACCTGCAATTGTTGCACAAGATGCTGGCTCTGCAAAGATCCCGTCTGTTGCAGCTAGCAATTGATACGCTTCTAGAATCTCTTCGTCATTAGCGGACAAGATGTCGCCACCTGATTCTTCAAGTGCTTGCGTTGCCAAATGCCAACTAGCTGGGTTTCCAATACGGATTGCTGTTGCTACCGTTTCAGGCTCATCGAATACACGGTCATATACGATTGGCGCTGCACCGTCTGCTTGTACTCCTAGTAACTTTGGTGTATTCGTACCTTTTTTCCCTGCATATTCTTTGAAACCTTTCCACGCTGCAGATATATTACCCGCATTTCCAACAGGCAATGCAAAGATGTCCGGTACTTTACCAAGCTGTTCAATGGTTTCAAACGCTACCGTCTTCTGGCCTTCCAGTCGATAAGGATTGACAGAGTTCACCAGCGCAATTTTCCCTTCGCCTAGTTCACGTACCATACGAAGTGCTTCGTCAAAGTTTCCTTCGATGGCCACAATTTCCGCACCGTACATTTTCGCCTGTGCAAGCTTACCCAATGCAATACGACCTTCCGGAATAACGACAATTGTACGCATACCCGCTCGTGCACCATATGCTGCAGCTGCAGCAGACGTGTTCCCCGTTGAAGCACAGATCAACGCCGTTTTCCCCTCTTCTTTTGCCTTTGCAACCGCCATTACCATTCCCCGGTCTTTAAATGAACCAGTTGGATTCGTTCCCTCTGTTTTCACATACAGATTGATTCCCCACTGTTTTGATAAGTTCTCGAGATGGATTAACGGTGTATTTCCCTCTTGCAGTGTTAACGCGGGAGTATTCTCTGTCACCGGCAACCATTCTTTATATTCTTCGATCAATCCATTCCATCTTCTCATAATTCCTTATTCTCCTTCCACACGGTAATGACTAGAAATGTCAATGACCGCAGGTGTGTCTTTTAAGTCTGCCAAAATATCTAAATGTTGTTGACGGGAAATTTTATGTGTAATGAAGATTAAATCTGCGCCTTCATCGTGCACATCTGAATCTTGGACGACTGTCGCTAGACTCGCTTTGTGGTGACTATAAATAGATGTCAATTCCGTCAACACACCTACCTCGTCACGTACCGTTATACGGTGGAAATAGCGTGCGTACTTCTGATCATCCGTTTTTACTTTGCGTTCAAATTGTGGTGAATGCATTCTCTTACCATTCACACCGAGCAAAATATTACGGCAAGCCGCCACTACATCACCTGTTACAGAAGTCGCTGTAGGTAATGAACCAGCTCCAGGTCCGTAGAACATTGTCTCACCTACTGCATCACTATACACATACACTGCGTTAAATTCATTATTGACTGTAGCTAGTGGATGAGAGTTATGAACAAATACCGGCTCTACGGCCACTTCAATTCCTTCTTCATCTTTTTTAGCAGAACCCGTCATCTTAATTGTGTAACCGAATTGCTCCGCAAGCTGAAGATCACCGTCTGCAATTTCCTTCATACCACGGACAAATACATCGTCAAGATGCACGTCTGTAGAAAAGGATAAAGAAGCAAGAATAACCATCTTACGCGCTGCATCAATACCATCTACGTCAGCTGAAGGATCAGCTTCTGCAAAGCCCAATTCCGTCGCTTCCGCTAATGCGTCTTCATACGTCTTATTTTCATGTTTCATCTTTGTTAAAATGAAGTTGGTTGTTCCATTGACGATTCCTGTTAATGCGGTGATCCTGTCGGACGCTAATCCATCTTCCAATGTACGAATTAATGGAATACCACCACCCACACTCGCTTCATAAAATAGGTCGCATTTATTTTCATCTGCTAATTTCAATAATTCAGGTCCAGACTCTGCCATGACATCCTTATTCGCGGTGACAACACCTTTACCTGCTTCAAGTGAACGTCGAATTGCTTCAGACGACCCTCCCGTCACTTCAATAATCAAGTCAATTTCGGGATCGTTTAACACTTCATCGAGTGATGTAGTGAACATTTCTTGAGGTATCACGCCATTGCGTTTTTTATCCAAGTTTTTAACAAGGACTTTCTTAATAGATACAGGAACACCGAGCTTATGTTGTAAGTCATCTTGGTGATTATGCAAAATAGTTGCAACACCACTTCCGACTACTCCATAACCCAGCAAACCAATATTAATTTCATTTTTCTCATTTTTCATTTGACGATTCTCCTAACTATATGTACACTATGAAAAAACAATCGTTCTTCGTATAAGGACAATTATAGAGAATTCCGACTTTAATAACAACCTGTTTTCACGAATCTTCTAAAAAATAGATAGATAATCTCAAAATAGATAGGATCTGGTACTCAATGAAAGTATGTAAATTTGGCGGAACATCCGTCGCATCCGCGGAACAAATCCGGAAAGTGGTCGACATCGTCGTATCCGACCCATCGAGAAAGATCGTCGTAGTTTCTGCACCAGGTAAACGTTTTTCTTCTGATATTAAAGTAACTGATTTGCTTATTGATTTGGCAAATGCATCACTTGCTGGTGAAGACACCCTAGATTCGCTGCAAATGGTTGTGGATCGTTACAAAGAAATTGCAGAAGGACTAGGCTTAGACGAAGAAATTGCACAAGTAATTGAGCAAGATATCGTTAGACGCCTAAATAAAGATCAATCTGACGAAGTTTTATACGTTGATAGCTTAAAAGCTGCCGGAGAAGACAATAACGCAAAAATGATTGCAGCGTACTTTCAACATATCGGTGTCGAAGCAGAGTATGTAAGTCCCCGTGAAGGTGGATTACTTGTTAACCACCGTCCAGAACGTGTACGCGCTCTTCCAGAAGGCAACGAAAAGCTCTGTAAACTACGCGATAAAGAAGGTATTATCGTATTTCCAGGCTTTTTCGGCTACACAGAAGACGGAACATTGCGTACGTTTAACCGCGGCGGCTCGGATATTACAGGCGCCCTACTAGCGGCAGCAACGAATGCAGAACTTTATGAAAACTTTACCGATGTTGACTCCGTTTTTTCAGCAAATCCAACGGTTATCGAAAATCCACGCGCGATCGATGCCATGACATACCGAGAAATGCGTGAGCTTGCATATGCAGGGTTTTCTGTATTTCACGAGGAAGCTTTAGTACCTGCATTCCGTCACAAAATTCCTGTTTGTATCAAGAATACTAACAATCCAAGTGCGCCCGGCACAATGATCGTTCTGGACCGTGACCATACTCTTCAATCGGTTGTCGGAATCGCTGCCGATAAGGGATTTTCTACACTCTTCGTTGCTAAGTACTTGATGAACCTGGAAATTGGTTTTGGACGTCACTTGCTACAAATTCTGGAAGAAGAAGAAATTCCATTTGAGCATACACCGTCAGGTATCGATAACTTGTCTGTTATTATTCGCGATGAACACTTAACACCGGAAAAGGAAGCACGTATCGTTAAGCGCATTGAACAAGAGTTATGTCCTGATGACGTACATTTCCAACGTGATTATTCCATGGTAGTACTTGTGGGTGAAGGCATGCGCCATGCAAGAGGGTTGGCAGCACGCGCAGCATCTGCCATCGCACGTACAGGTGCAAATATTGAAATGATCAACCAGGGATCTTCAGAGGTTAGCTTAGTATTCGGTATTCAAGAAAAAGATGAAAACATTGTCCTTCGAGAGCTATATCAGGAATTTTTCACAGAAGTTCCTGTTCATTAAGACACACGACACGCCTTATATAAGGGGTGTCGTTTTTTTCATTTTTTCAGCCACTTTCCCGATAATTAACTCAATATCCTGTTCATTTCCTAATAGATCATATTCTTCAATGTTTAGCCGAATGACTGGGCATGCAGTAAAAGAATCAATCCACTGTTCATAACGGCGATACATCTCTTCCCAATAACTTCTCGGTGTTTGCATCTCCATATCCCTACCACGCTCTTCAATACGATCAAGAATGACAGGTAGTGGTCCCTCCAAGTAAATAAGTGCATTTGGATGTGGGAAATATGGCGTCATCACCATTGCTTCATATAGTTTCATATATGTTTCAAAGTCGACCGCTTCCATAGTTCCTTTATCAGCGTGCATTTGGGCAAAGATCCCTACATCTTCATAAATGGAACGATCTTGTACAAAACCGCCGCCGCTTTCGAAGATATGCTTTTGCTCTTTGAAACGTTCTGCTAAAAAGAAGATTTGCAAATGAAAACTCCAACGTTCAAAGTCATCGTAGAATCTCTCTAAATATGGATTTTCTGCTACGTTTTCCAAGGACTCTTGAAATCCCAGTCTTTTGGCAATCGCGTGTGCCATTGTTGACTTCCCTACTCCTACCATTCCCGCTACCGCGAATACACTATTTTCCGGTATATTAGGTAACTTCATTTAGCTTCAAACCTTTCTGAATCGCCTCATAAACTTTGCTTAGAATTGCATCCATATCATCTTTATTGCGCACATAGTCCACTACATCACCGTTTATATGGATAACTTGGACATCAGGGCATGTTGCTTCGAACTCTGGCAAATAAGTACGGTAATCTTTCGAAAGTTGTAGTAAGTAATCAGGATCCATATCTGCTTCATACGATCGACCACGCTCGTCTATTCGGTTGAGCAGTGTAGGAATAGATGCTGACAATGAAATAACGACGTTCGGCATAGGTAGATCTTTCGTCAAAATATGATAGATATCTTTATATTTCACAAAATCATTTGACTCTAATGTACGTTGGGCAAAAAGCATATTTTTGAATACATGATAATCGGCCACCACGGGTAACCCTTGTGAAATATATTCTTTATTAATTTTCTTTAATTGTTCATATCGATTACACAGGAAAAACATTTCCGTCTGGAAACTCCACTTTTCTTTGTCTTGATAAAACTGATCAAGGAAAGGATTTTCTCCACTAATCTCTCTTAATTGATTATATGAAAAGGTCTCAGCAATTGCTGCCGTGAGCGTAGTCTTCCCTACACCAATCGGACCTTCTACCGCAATAAACGGGACAAACATTTACCACTCACCCTTTCAATTTGTTACCTTTCCATTTTATCATAGACAACCATATACAATGTGAATTATATTGAGTTATTTAGTGTTTTCTTCTCGATCGTTTCACGTGGAACATTTCACTAATTGATTTTGATGTTCTGCATGATAGACTGTTGATAAGGAGTGATACATTGATGAAAGATGATGAATACTACATGAGACTGGCAATAGCAGAAGCTGAAAAAGCCGCCGCGCTTGCCGAAGTTCCCATTGGCGCAGTTATTGTACATAATGAACAAGTAATTGCTGCAGCCCATAATCTTCGTGAAACCACACAAAACGCTGTCACTCACGCGGAACTATCCGCCATCCAAATAGCATGTGAAAAGATAGGTAGTTGGCGTCTAGAAGACACTACACTATACGTCACACTTGAACCTTGCCCTATGTGTGCAGGTGCCATACTACAATCTCGTATTCCACGAGTCGTCTACGGCGCACGTGACCCTAAAGGGGGTTGTGTCCACACCTTTTATCAACTACTTAATGACTCCCGATTCAATCACGAATGCATTGTAACCGAGGGTGTCCTCGGTGAGGATTGCGGACAACTCCTTACCGACTTCTTTCGATCCTTGAGAGAAAAAAGAAAAGCCGCGAAAAAAGAAGCCCAACGCCTAGAGTCAAACTCGTAAGTGTAGGGCTTCATCCTTTTGCATTTCATTCATTAGCTTTTGAATTTGAAAGAGAAAAATAGTTAATCATATGGAATACAGATTAATAGCGTATCCACTTATTTAGGTGCTTCAATTTTTTCTTTTCCACCCATGTAAGGTCGAAGCACATCTGGAATTACAACAGAACCATCTTTCTGCTGATAATTTTCCAAAATCGCTGCTACTGTACGACCGACAGCTAAACCACTACCATTCAACGTATGAACGTACTCAGGCTTCGCACCCGGCTCACGGCGGAAACGAATATGCGCTCGACGCGCTTGGAAATCTTCAAAGTTGGAACAAGAAGATATTTCTCGATAGACGTTTTGTGTAGGTATCCATACTTCCAAGTCGTACTTCTTGGCAGCCGTAAAACCTAAATCTGCTGTACACATCTTGAGTGCACGATACGGCAACTTCAACAACTGCAATACTTTTTCCGCATGGCCAGTCAATTTCTCCAACTCGTCGTATGAATCTTCCGGTTTCACAAAGCGAACCAACTCCACTTTATTGAATTGATGCTGGCGAATTAATCCACGCGTATCACGACCTGCAGACCCTGCCTCAGAACGGAAATTTGTACTATACGCTGTGAACGCAATTGGTAACTTAGATCCTTCCAAGATTTCATCCCGATAGAAGTTGGTAACAGGAACCTCGGATGTTGGAATGAGGAAGTAATCCTCTTCTTCAATTAAGAATGCATCTTCTTCAAACTTTGGCAGTTGTCCCGTTCCAGTCAAGCTTGTACGATTTACTAAATATGGCGGCAGCATTTCCTCGTAGCCGTGTTCTTCTTGATGAAGATCAAGCATGAAGTTGATCAATGCACGTTCAAGTCGTGCACCGAGTCCGCGGTAAAACACGAAACGACTACCTGTTACTTTTGCTGCTCGTTCAAAATCTAATAGTTGAAGATCCGTTCCTATCTCCCAATGTGGTTTAGGTTCAAAGTCAAACGTCGGTAACTCTCCCCACGTACGAACTTCTACGTTGTCCTCTTCACTATCCCCTACTGGCACGCTGTCGTGAGGAATGTTTGGAATACGCATAAGCACATAATTCAATTCCTCTTCTACTGTAGAAAGTTCTTGATCATACGCTTTGATTTCCTCGCCAACTTTTTTCATCTTTGCGATGACTTCATCCGCATTTTCTTTATTACGCTTCATTTGCGCTACTTGTTGTGATACTTCATTACGCTCAGCTTTCAGTACTTCTACTTTAGATAAAATTTCGCGTCGTTTCTCGTCAAGACCACCAAACTTTTCAAAGTCGGTTAAATCCTCTCCACGTTTACTAAGTTTTGCTTTTACTTCTTCATAATTTGCACGCAATAGTTTACTGTCTAGCACGCCATCTGCCTCCTTGTATTTACATCACTAATAATAAAAAGCAATAAAAAAAGCCCTCCATCCCCTAAAAATAGGGACGAGAACTACCCGCGTTGCCACCCAAATTGACTGATTGTGCAGCCCACTTGTTTGAGATATCGGCTCAACTGACCGGCAAAACCTACTGATTCGATTTTGCTACTCCAGGACGGATTCACAACGGTTTTTACTAGCTTTCACCATCCGCTAGCTCTCTAAAAAAAACACTGTCGCTACTGCTTCCTATCATCGTAATGTATGTGAAATTACATATACCATACTACAATTTCTAACTTTTGACAAGAAACATGGTATGTTATAGCCTGGGAAATGTCGTAATTCTAAACAAAATTACCCCCATACAATCACTTTTATATATTTTATTGAATTCATAGAAAAGTTTGTGGGAGATTCGCCAGGGCCATGAGACAACTAGCGTACTTCTTAGCTGTCTCATGGTTAGACGTAATCCTTCAATGCCCGTGTGGATGGGTTATTTAACGCTCTATGGCTTCTATGCCTAACCCAGAGCGCTGACCAAGCAAATTACGAGCTGCGAGTCGCCATCAATTCACTCTCTGCAAGCTGGGATATTTCCAAGCCTTTCATCGGCGTGCCAATCCCTTTTGACAGCTCAGCAATCAACTCGTAATCCTGGTGGTTCGTAGTAGCCTGTACAATCGCCCGTGCAAATGCTTCCGGCTTCTCTGATTTAAAAATACCTGAACCAACAAATACTCCATCCGCTCCAAGTTCCATCATCAATGCTGCGTCAGCAGGCGTCGCAACACCTCCGGCAGAATAGTTCACAACCGGTAAACGACCAGCTTCTTTAATAGCAAGTAGAATCTCATATGGAGCACCAAGGTTACGGGCTTCCGTCATTAACTCGTCTTTGCTCATATGTACTACTTTACTAACTTGGGCATGAATCATTCTCAAGTGACGTACGGCTTCTACGATATTTCCTGTGCCAGGTTCTCCTTTTGTACGAAGCATTTTTGCGCCTTCACCTAAACGACGTGCTGCTTCACCAAGGTTTCTTGCCCCACAAACAAATGGTACACTGAAATCGCTTTTCAATAAGTGAAATTCATCGTCTGCAGGTGTTAATACTTCGCTTTCGTCAATGAAATCTACACCTAGTGCTTCTAATACCCGTGCTTCCGAGATATGACCAATACGTGCTTTGGCCATGACAGGAATGGAAACTGCTTTTTGTACTTCTTCTATGATTCGTGGATCAGCCATACGCGCAACACCGCCTGCCGCTCGAATATCAGAAGGTACTCGCTCCAATGCCATAACCGCAATAGCTCCCGCTGCTTCCGCCACCTTTGCCTGCTCTGCATTAATTACATCCATGATAACGCCGCCATAAGTAAAATTCATTTCATTTCCCCCTTTTTGTTATTTTCAGTATAATTGAAATTGACCATATGAAAATAGCCAGTTGTGCATTAAACAACGTGGTCAGATTAGAGGGGTCATAATGGACATGATTTTTATTGAGCTTCAAAAAAATTCGGATATCCCGCTTTATCAACAAATATATAATCAAATTAAACAAGACATGATTGATGGCAAGTTTCTTGTTGGCATGAAACTACCCTCCAAACGTCAACTGGAAGAGTTCCTTGGTGTCAGCCAAACAACAATAGAAATGGCATATGATCAACTGATGGCGGAAGGTTTTATCGCGGCGGAACCACGAAAAGGGTATTTCGTACAAGCAATAGAAGAACTCGCCTATGTACAACCTGTAAAATCAGATACTCTATCCAAGATTCCCGTAAGCAAACCCGTGGATTATGACTTTTCACCAAGTTCCATTGATACAGAAAACTTCCCATTCATCGTATGGAGAAAATACGCGCGAGATATTATGGATACATCACATGCCCACTTATTACTACTCGGTGACCCACATGGTGATATTGAGTTGCGTCAGGAAATTGCCCGCTATTTATACCATTCGCGGGGAGTAGACTGTACGCCTGAACAAATCATTGTGGGTTCCGGTACAGAACAGCTTTTACCTTTGATTATTCGGATACTAGGTGAAGGGGCTCGCTATGCAATTGAGGATCCAGGCTATCTCATGACCAAACACGTCTTTACCGAAAACTACAGAAAAACGATTCCCATTGCAGTCGACCATGAAGGACTTGACGTAAAGGCACTACAACGGTCTGATGCTTCTATAGCCTACGTAACCCCTTCTCACCAGTTCCCAACCGGTACAGTGCTGTCTGCGGCTCGTAGAATTGCTCTTTTGAACTGGGCTGCATCCAATCCCGAGTTTTTCATAATTGAAGATGACTATGACAGTGAATTCCGTTACCGGGGACGTCCTATACCTTCCTTGCAAGGGATGGATAAAGGAGAAAACGTCATTTATTTAAGTACATTTACTAAATCTCTTATGCCATCTATGCGGATCGCCTACATGGTGTTGCCACCAAGGCTATTGGATACGTACCGTCAGGCTTTTATTCCCTACTCTTCTTCTGTACCGCGGATAGATCAACATATCCTTGCACGTTTCATGGCGGATGGACAATTTTCACGCCATCTGAACCGCATGCGTAAAATCTATCGTCGAAAAATGCATACGTTGACAAATTTATTGAAATCGTATGGATCTAACATTTCATTCTCGGGCGATGAAGCAGGTATGCATGTGTTGCTTCATATTCATACGACTAGAACTGAAAAGGAACTAGTTAGTGAAGCTCTTCAATCAGGAATAAAAGTTCGTGGTCTAGACACCTATAAGGTAACACCTGACCAATCCCCTCCTTCATTCCTTATCGGTTTCGGTGGACTAACTGAAAATGACATCAAACGGGCAATTCCAAAGTTGTTTGATGTATGGAATATAAAAAAGACAGCTATACCTGAGTAGGTACGCTGTCTTTTGGTAGTTAATTAAATAAGCCTTTTACGAAACCAGTGGAACTATTCCATGCATTGGAGAAGAAATTACCGATTGCCCCCATAGTTAACGGGAACCAACCAGCTTTCTTCACCTCTTCAGTCGTGACTACTTCTGCATCCACTATTTTTCCATCAATAAACCCGTAATCTGAACCCTCTTTTTTTACTAGTTTGACATGACCAACGACCGTCCCTTTTTTAATTGGCGCTTGGACTTGTCCATTTTTCACTAATTTCTCATCCAATACGAGTTCAGTAGTATAGTCTTGATCTTCGCCATTGCGAACTAGCATTTTAATAGGTTTCTTTGTAGCGATTGCTACTTTCTTCTCTTTCCCTTTAATCACGTCTAGCGTTTTCTGCTTCTTGAACTGATGTCCTGCTTTGAGTAGCTCTGTTTCACTAAATTCTTTGAAGCCATAATCAAATAATTTACGAGTGGCATCAAAACGTGCTTCATAAGATCCAACGCCTTTATCATCCACTGCATTCATTACAACAGCAATAACACGTCGTCCATCACGCACTGCAGTTCCAGTGAAACAATGTCCTGCAAATTCCGTAGTTCCTGTTTTCAAACCATCGATACCGTCATATTCATACACTAACCCGGGTAACATGAAGTTCCAGTTCACCATATCAATGGCATCGTCCGTGCCTTCACGGAATGTCTTTTTTGCAATTTTGGTCGTATCTAATACTTCGGGATATTCCTTCAATAAATGATAGGCTAGTTTAGCGACAGAACGAGCTGGCATAACGTTTTCATCTTTCTCGCCAAACGCACTTGGGTGCATACCTTGTAAGTCGCTATTGTTTAACCCCGTGGAATTGACAAATTTATAATCTGTCAGCCCAAGTTCTTCAGCCTTTTCATTCATAAGATTGACAAATTCCTCTTCTGATCCTGCAATTGATTCGGCAATCGCAATAGTTGCCGCATTTGCTGAGTAAATGGCTACAGCTTCGTAAAGTTCACGAATTGTATAGGAGCCATCCCGACGGAGCGGTACATTACTTAAACGGCGATCTTGTGACACCTTATACGTATACTCAGTAACTTGGTATTCCTGATCCCATGTAATCGTTCCATCGTCAAGAGCTTCGAACATCAAGTATTCCGTCATCATTTTTGTCATACTCGCAATACCGAGCGGCTTATCCGCGTTCTCTTCGTATAATACCTTTCCACTATCGGCATCTATCAAAATAGCTCCGTTTACACGGATGTCCAGTGAAGATTCACTTTCCTCTGCTGCTACAGATCCCTGCATACCAAACGACATCAGCACTATCATTGGCACCATTAAAATCGCCAACCATCTCTGTGTTACTTTTTCCACTCATCTTACCTCCGTAGTCACAATATCAAAAATCAGTGTACCATATTCCCCGCAAGTCAAATATGCTTATGGCAAAAAAAAACACATATTCTCCCATGAAATCATTATATATTATTATCCACCGTATAAATACAAAAAAGGACAGGAGAGAATTTCTCACTGCCCTTTAAATAATAGATTAACGTACCGAATAGTTCGGTGCTTCTTTTGTAATTTGTACTTGGTGCGGATGACTTTCCAATAAACCAGCACCTGTCATGCGAATAAATTGTGCATTTTCACGATGTGCTTCAAGATCCTTTGAACCACAGTACCCCATACCTGCACGAATACCACCTATAAGTTGATGAATGGTATCAGACAAAGGCCCTTTATACGGCATACGACCTTCAATGCCTTCAGGTACAAGTTTCTTTTCATCTTCTTGGAAGTAACGATCTTTAGAACCTTTTTCCATCGCGGCAACTGAACCCATTCCACGGTACACTTTAAAACGACGTCCCTGGAAGATTTCAGACTCCCCTGGGCTTTCGGTAGTACCTGCAAGCAGGCTTCCAAGCATAACCGCATGGCCACCAGCAGCCAATGCTTTGACAATATCGCCAGAATATTTAATTCCACCATCGGCAATAATCGTCTTGCCATATTTACGCGCAACTGTTGCGCATTCATAGATAGCAGTGATTTGTGGTACACCAACACCTGCAACTACACGGGTAGTACAAATAGAACCAGGACCAATACCAACCTTCACTACGTCAGCACCTGCTTCGTACAGTGCTTCAGCTGCTTCTGCCGTTGCTACGTTTCCTGCAACAATTGCAAGGTCGGGATAGTTTCTACGGATCTCTTTGACTGTGTCAATAACACCCTTAGAGTGGCCGTGTGCCGTATCAATAACTATTAGGTCAACTTCCGCCTGTACAAGCTTCTCAATGCGTGTAGACGTGTCTACGGTGACTCCTACAGCCGCGCCGACAAGTAAGCGCCCAGCCTTATCTTTTGCTGCATTAGGAAACTCAATAACCTTCTCGATGTCTTTGATTGTAATTAATCCATTAAGAATACCTTTATCATCTACAATCGGAAGCTTTTCGATTTTATATTGCTGTAGCATTTTCTCTGCATCTTCTAGTGTAGTTCCAACAGGGGCCGTCACCAAGTTTTCTTTCGTCATGACTTCATCAATGATAATGGAATAATCCTGAATGAATCTCAGATCACGGTTCGTCAAAATACCAACCAGTTTCTTCTCCTCCATGTTGTTAACAATTGGGACACCTGAGATACGATATTTACCCATTAAATGCTCCGCGTCAAATACTTGGTGTTCCGGTGTTAGGAAAAACGGATTTTTAATAACTCCATTCTCAGAACGTTTAACCGTAACAACTTGCTCAGCTTGTTCTTCAATACTCATATTTTTATGAATAATACCTATTCCACCCTGACGAGCCATAGATATCGCCATCTTAGATTCCGTTACTGTATCCATACCTGCACTGATGATAGGTATATTCAACTTAATACTATCCGTTAAGTTCACAGACAGCGAAACGGCCTTTGGCAATACTTCAGACGCAGCCGGCACCAATAATACATCATCAAACGTCAGACCTTCACGAGAAAACTTTGATTCCCACATTAACTTTCTTCCTCCTAAAATTACTATTGTCTATTCAGATTATTAAAAGGTTATCAGCGTCAATGAGACGTGTCAAGATAGAAGTTTATAAACTGGCCATTACATTTACTTGTCAAATATTTTATTGAGTGACTTTTGCATCTTAAGTGGATTGGTCTGTGGTGCAAAACGATCAACTACTTTTCCGTTTGAATCAATTAAGAACTTCGTGAAGTTCCATTTGATACCTTCTGTTAATACTCCCTTTTGCTGTTCTGCAAGATACGTAAATAAAGGTGCTGCTTCATCACCTTTTACATCTATCTTGGCAAACATAGGGAACGTCACGCCATAATTCAATTGGCAGAAATTCATCGTCTCTTCAATATCATCAAATTCCTGATTATTAAAATTATCCGATGGGAAGCCCAATACAACCAGCCCTTGATCCTTATATTCTTCATACAGTTGTTGCAGTTCTTTAAATTGTTTTGTGAAGCCGCATTTACTAGCAGTATTGACAATGATCATTGGATTTCCTTCAAATTCTTTTAGAGATTTCTTTTCTCCATCAGTAGTTTCCACTGTGAAATCATAAACTGTCGTCATGCAGTATCGCCTCTTTTCTTTAGTATATTTTACCCGACTATTGAATGAATACCTAGTATCTTGTTTACTAGTAAGATTTTAGAGTATTGAAGATAGGAATATAGAGACATTTGCAGACGAGATGGAAGCTCAATGTGGAAGCTGGGTTTTAATGGGGCGGATAAGCGGGATAGGCCGCTTGGGATGTTTCATTGAGCGGTTTGGCAGGGTGATAGAGCGCTTAGCGCGACTCATTGAGCAAATAAGTCAGACGATAGAGCGCATACCATGCCTCATCGAGCGAGTAAGCGAGACGATAGAGCGCTTAACACGATTTATTGAGCAACTAACTAAAATCTACAATCACTCAACTCTAAATTTAGCTCATATTCATAATTAAACACAAAAAAGCCACTCCCCAAAGGGAATGGCTTCGCATGCCTAGCAACGTCCTACTCTCACAGGG
>NZ_PDYY01000003.1 GCF_002743255.1 Sporosarcina sp. P2 | reverse complement strand
CGTCGCTAAGTGCAAATACATGCTCTTAACGCTCCGCTTTTAATCGCAAAAGCCGTCCTTCGTAACGGCTCTCGCTACCTGCGGGGTCTCAACATTCGCGCTGAATCCCGCAGGAGTCGGCCTTTTTCCGCTTCAGTACACTCTTGATTACTAACTAATTAAACTTTATAAATAAGTGTCAGTGAATTAAAAAAGGTATGAAGGTGTCTTCTCCTTCATACCTTTTGAGGTTTTGTCCCAGCCTCTTTTTATCCTAATATTTCTGCCACGCGTCCAACCTGTCCATCTTCAAGTCGTACTTTAATACCGTGTGGATGAAAACTGGAGTTGGTCAATAAATCTTTAACAACACCTTCTGTTTTCACGCCGCTTCGTTGATCTTTTTTTAAAATAATGGCTACTCGTAAACCAGGTTTTACATCTGATCGATTCTGTCCATTCATATACTAATCTCTCCTCTTTTTTATTTAGTGTACCATATTCACGATCTCTTTCTGCTTAAGTACATCTGATGAAGGAAGACATGATACATGATACAATAAAGACTATCAAACTAGGAGGTGTATTCATGCAATTAACAGTATACCTAGCTGGAGAAATTCATACATCTTGGCGAGATGAAATCAAACAACAAGCAAAAGATCTACAATTACCCGTAGACTTTGTCGGACCCATGGAAGACCATGACCGCTCGGATAACATCGGAGAAGAGATTCTAGGACAACAGCCGGATAAAATCTTCAAAGATGCCGCGGCTTCAAGTCTCAACAACTTACGAACGGAAATTTTAATGAAAAAATCAGATGTTGTCGTTGCGTTATTTGGTGAACAGTACAAACAATGGAATACTGCAATGGATGCCAGCGCAGCAGTCGCTTTTGGGAAGCCACTCATTTTGATCCGTCAGGAAAACCATCACCATCCATTAAAAGAACTATCCCGTAAAGCACATGTTACGGTGGAATCGGTAGATCAAGCAGTTCTAGCATTAAAATATATTTTTGAGTAAACATATACATTACTTGCCAGAGGACAAACCTATTAAATTACAGGTCTGTCCTCTTCTTGTCTGCTAATTTGTCTTAATTTTCACTTAAAACACAACGTATTTTGGCTAGTATTTTCATGCATGCAATTCAACCTACCACGTATCCAAAACATTATTTTTTAACTGAAAATTCTATCTGTAAATACTAAAGGTAAATGATAGAATAGGAGTATATGAGGAAGTGGGAAGGGGCAGTCGGATGGCGCATAAAAAAGGGATTCGTCAACAATACATAAAAGTATTTATTGCTTCAATAGTTGTTGCGATTATCGGGATGGGTAGCATGTATTTCTTTGCTAGTAGCTCTTGGGATCAACTAGAAGATAAACAGCAAGCCTCAAAAGAAAAGTCGATATTGATTGAAGGAATATCCGATTCAATCCAAGAGCTATTCTTTCGGATTCGTGGTTACTATGCATTTCAAATAGAAGAGGAACTAAATTTTGCCTATCAAGCAATTGAGGACATCCATTCTCATTCCCGTGAATTTAAGTCCCTCCAATTAACGGCAGAAGAGCAGCGAATCATTGACGAAATCGATAATTTCTTAATAGAATATGAAAATGTTACCCTTCCAAATGCTATTCATTTTGTAAAAGAGAACGATTATGCTGGCTTACAGGCCCTAGCAAAGAGTGGTACGAACTTAGCTGTGAATAGCTTCATTACATATGCTAATGAATATGAAGATTCTTCAAAGGATAAGCTAGAAAATGCATATAATAATACCATGCAACAAACCAAAACATTCTTTTTGATCATCACACTATTCGGCTTTATCTTCTTGCTTATTCCAATCTTTATGTTTTGGAGCGTTATCAACCGAGTGGTCAAGCCGATAGAAGATATCACGCGCGCAGCAGATCAGTATGAAACTGAAGGCACTGTCCTATTCCAACCAATTCAGACAGAGAATGAGATTGGCGCACTCTCACAATCCATTCATAAAATGATGGGACGCATTCAAATGAATGAGCAGGAGCTTCTTTCACAAAATGAAGAATTGATTACACAGCAAGATGAATTATTTAATCGCCAAACTAAGATGGAATTCGCTTTATCAGAAGCTCGATTTTCCCGTGTCCGTTTGGAACGATACAATGGTTTGAGTCATATATTATCATTCTCGTTAGATAAGCAAGAAGTATGTGACCAAACTTCTCGCTATGTAAATCACATCTATCAATCCGACTTAAGTTTTCTTTGGTTTCCTAAAAGTGACATTCATACGTTAAAGGGGATTTCAGAAGAGTTTTTCACTGAAATTAAACAAGAGAGGTTAGAGTATATAAAAATCCGACTTGAAACAGAACCCTATTTCATTATTAAAAGAGAAGCGGAATATGAAAAAGGAATAGCAGACACTATTACATACGTCTATGATTTCGTTACAGGTATCTACAATGTTGTTAACGAGTTAAGCGTTGTTTCTGTCCTCTCACGTGTCGGTAAGCCGTTTACAGAAGACGACCAAGAAGATTTGTACGGTTTGATCAAACGTATTGCGATCGCAGTGGATCGTATTGAGCAATACGAACTCATTAGTCATGAACGTCAGTTGAATCAGAGTATCTTAGATAACATTAACGAAGGCATTCGTTTCGTTTCAAATACAAGTGAAAATGATAAGTACAATACAGCCTTATTCAATTTACTTGGGATGGAACCTGAAACAGAATATAAAGCTTGGCCACGAGAGGAATGGACAGAGTATTTCCTCAGTCAAATTGACGACCCTGTTCAATATAAAGCATTTCTTGATAATGCAATCAGGTCTACATCCACGGAATTCGTTACTAACGAATATATACTTTCATTGCCCTCTCAAGAGTCACGGGTAATGAATGTTTATAGTGTCCCAATTGTTATTCAAGATGAAAAAGTTGGTACGATCTTCGTACACCGTGATATAACACACGAACATGAAGTCAATAAAATGAAGACAGAATTGGTATCAACTGTTAGTCACGAATTACGAACACCTTTATCTAGTATCCTTGGATTCTCTGAGCTTTTACTCAATAAAGATATGGATGAACAACGAAAAAAACGGTATCTTGAAACTATTCATAGCGAAGCAAACCGATTAACGGCGCTCATCAATGACTTCTTAGATTTACAGCGAATGGAATCAGGGCGACAATCCTATACGATGGAGGACTTATCCGTCGGCAAAGTAGCTGAAAAGGCCGTAGATTATTTACGGATTCAATCACCTCACCATACGCTAAAGATGCAGGATCTCACCTATTCTTCTATAGTCAGAGGGGACTATGACCGCATTCTACAAGTATTCATGAATTTAATTGGCAATGCCATTAAATTTTCACCTGACGGCGGAAATGTGAATATTTCTCTGTTAAATCAACAAGATGCCGTTATCGTTTCTATAGCGGATGAAGGCATTGGAATTCCATCAGATACTATTGAACATCTATTTGAGAAATTCTACAGATTTGATAATAGTTACAGCAGAAAAATTGGCGGAACAGGTCTTGGTTTATCTATTTGCAGAGAGATTATCCAAGATCATAATGGACAGATTTGGGTACATTCTGAGGAAAATGAAGGAACCACCATTTTCTTTTCCCTTCCTTTGAAACAGCAGTTGCCTAAAGAGAAAATTGACTACGACAAACCTTTGGTTGTCATTGTAGAAGATGATGTAAATATTTCATTATTATTGGGAGAAGAACTAGCAAGCAATGGATTTTCAGTCATTCATCATTCCAAAATTAGCAAGGCATTTGAATGTATAGAAGCAATGCAACCAGCCGCAGTCGTCGTCGATTTAAAATTAGAAGAAGGTGAGAATGGTTGGGATTTAATAAGCCAAATGAAAGAACACACTAAAACTAAATCGATCCCAATTGTGATATCCTCTTCATTAGAAAAAGAGTCTGTATTGATGGAGAAATTCCAGGTCGGTAAATACTTGACGAAGCCTTATCCTCTTAGCGATTTATCAACTATTATCATGGAGACTATGGAGCGTTCTGATGGACTAATTTTGTATCCAGAGAACAACTAAAAAGAACGTCTTTTCCTTTACGGAGAAGACGTTCTTTTATTTTGTATGGATAGATTGTAATTAAAATAATGATTTGACTAATTCAGCCAGTTCATTTGGGCTAAAGGGTTTGGGTACGAAGTAAGAAGCCCCTTTTGCTAAAGCAACGTCCTGATCTGCTTGCTGTGCCTTCGCAGTGAGCATGATAATAGGCGTTGTCAGTTCTAGCGGTTGTAGACGCTCTAATAATTCTAAACCTGTCATACGTGGCATCATATAATCCAAGAGAATGGCGTCATATGAAGTGCTTTGAATTTTCTCTAAAGCTTCTACCCCGTCTTCTGCTTCTTCTACTTGAAATCCTTCAAATTCCAAAGTATCCGCAAGTAACATACGTAAAATATCTTCATCGTCTACAACTAACACTTTTTTTCCTACATGTATCAAAGTGGGCACCTTCTTCTATTCTCTTTTATCAAATAAACGATTCGCTAACTTGTCAATTCTTCCGAGCACTTCCGACGGTTGAAAAGGTTTAATAATATAATCATCTGCTCCAAGCCAAAGCGCTGCTTTAATATCATTCGCACTTTTTCTAGCTGTCATCATGGAGACTGTGACGTTTGTTTTGGAATGGTCACTCTTTAATCGGCTCAACACTTCTAGACCGTCCATTTTTGGCATGACACCATCCAGTAATACGATGAAATAAGCATCCGGGCTGTACCAATCATCCTCCAGAAACGAAGGGCCATCAGCATATGTCTTAACTGTAATATCGATATCTGGGGATTTTAACTCCAGCAAGGTTTGCTGAAGGATTTGTCTGATGAATGAATCATCGTCAACGATAATGACAATCAATTTCCGTTTTACTACCCGTTTTCTCTGGTCGTAAATCACCGTTTGGTTTCTCCCTGAACGCTTCGCCTCATAAAGAGCTTGGTCTGCAGCGGATATCATGTTTGCAGTATTTCCCTCATACGTCGCACTGCCCGCTGAAAAAGTTACTTGGAATGTCTCATCACCGGATGTGAATATAGTGTTATTGAATTTGGCTCGAATCCGCTCAACGGCATGCACAGTATCTTCTGCTTTACTATTACAAAATAATAAAGCGAACTCTTCCCCGCCATAACGACATACATAATCGCCCTCGCGTTTTTCCTCTTTGATGATTTCGCCAAACTTCCGTAGAACTTCATCACCCGCTGGATGACCATACAGATCATTTACTTGTTTGAAGTGATCCAAGTCTATTATGACCAGCGAGAAAACCGCTTCAGATTGATCAGCTTTTTTAGCCAACGTATTGATGGTCTCGTCGAAGTAGCGTCGATTACCAACACCTGTCAAACTATCTGTAATCATACTGCTACTAACCGCATGCTGACGCAATTGTCGATTGAACAAATAAGGGAAAAAGATATCCATATCAAAAGGTTTAGATATCAAATCCATAGCACCTCTTCGATACGTTTCAATCAGAATTTCTTTCGTGACTTCTTCACTCGAGATGGCTAATGTCGTATTTTTTTGCCGCGCGGGTTCTGCAATTTGATCCAATACTTCAAAGCCTGTCATATCAGGCAACTTTGCATCTATGATTACAATACTTGGCCTCATAGAGTAAAATTGTTCAATTCCACGCTTCCCATTCAATGAAATAATAACTTGAGCCCCAAGCTTCTCAAGCAACTCTTTTAGATAGGATACGAACTCTAAATCTTGATCAATTATTAAAACAAACGTTTCTTGATCAAGACGGTTAACATAGCGATCAGGTAATTGAAATTCTTCTTTTTTCACAGCAATAGTAGTATCAAAATGCGATCGAATACGATTCTTCAAATTTTCTAATGAAGAAACGGGTATTTTCTGATCGTTGGAAGACGTCAGAATCTCCAATTGTGACGCACAAAAGAGAGACAACTGTTGCAATCCAATTGTACCGGATGTTCCCTTCAATTTATGAAGAAAGTAATATAACTCCCTTTCCGTTAAACTACCCCGCGCTTTCCACTCTTCAAAGATATTCTCTGTACGTTGTGCAAGCATTTTCTGATATTTATTTTGACTCACTGTTTTCCTCTCCGTTCAGCGGAAGCATTCCCATTTCGTCCTGTATATCTGATTCGCCGGTATTCTACTTCTATAAAAAGAGAGCTGGTAATATAGAATTTCCTATTACCAGCCCACACGTATATTTACTCTAGACCCATTTCCTCTTTTACTACTTGTGATATCCGATCTGCATATTCTGCACATTGTGCTTCTGTTTCAGATTCGACCATTACACGAACAAGAGGCTCTGTCCCCGAAGGACGTACAAGTACTCTTCCCTGTCCGTTCATCTCTTTCTCGACTTCGTTAATAACTCCGACAATACGCATATTATCCATTACCGCATATTTATCCATTACACGAATATTAACAAGTTTCTGTGGATACACTTTCATTTCGCTAGCTAATTCAGAAAGTTTTTTACCTGTTTGCTGCATGATGTTCACAAGTTGCAATGCTGTCAGTAAGCCATCACCCGTTGTATTGTAATCCATGAAGATAATGTGGCCTGATTGCTCACCGCCAAGATTATAATGATTTTTACGCATCTCTTCTACGACATACCGATCGCCTACAGCGGTTTGGACACTCTTCATGCCAAATTCCTCTAGTGCTTTATAGAAACCTAGATTGCTCATCACAGTAGAGACGATAGTATCTGATTTTAATCTGCCTTTGCTATGTAAATATCGGGCTACAATGAACATAATTTGGTCACCGTCGACAATATTTCCTTTTTCATCCACTGCAATAAGACGATCACCATCGCCATCGAATGCCAGTCCGATATCCGCACTTTTTTCTACTACAAGTGCTGCAAGTGCTTCAGGGTGTGTAGATCCAACGCCGTCATTGATATTCAATCCATTTGGAGAAGCCCCCATTGTAGTCAAGTCTGCGTCCAAATCTGCAAATACATGGGTTGCCAAGACCGAAGTAGCACCATGTGCGCAATCAAGCGCCACATGGATATTCTCAAAATCCTCATCGACAATTTGTTTCAGATATTGAATATACTTTTGACCACCTTCAAAGTATTCCGTTATAGTTCCAACATTTCCACCAACTGGACGAGGTAATGTATCTTCTTCTGCATTTAGTAGTTGTTCGAATTCTTCTTCCTGTGCATCCGTTAATTTAAAGCCGGTTTCTCCAAAGAATTTAATTCCATTATCTTCAACCGGATTATGTGATGCTGAAATCATAACACCTGCTTGTGCGCTCATGACACGTGTTAAGTAGGCTACGCCCGGTGTACTAATTACGCCTAATTTCATGACTTCCACACCAACAGACAATAGGCCTGCTATTAAGGCATTTTCAAGCATTAAACCAGAAATGCGTGTATCTCTTCCTACTAGTACTTCTGCTTTTTCTTCTGCATCTTTAGTGAATAAATATCCACCGATTCTGCCTAATTTAAATGCTAATTCAGGTGTCAGTTCTTCGTTCGCTACACCTCTGACGCCATCTGTTCCAAAATACTGTGTCATGTTGTATTCTTCCTTTCGATCTCATCTTAGTAGATCACGTTTGTTACGAGTCTTATGATTTTTTATTATCATCCGTCTTTTTCGATACGTCGGAAGTATCGCCTGAAACCTTCACCTGAATTTTCAATTTGGCAGGTGTCACTTTCGTAATTCCTTCAGGACTTTTTACATCTACTTCCACTTTGCCGGACTTAACTATTTTATCTATATCTAGTTCTACTGGAATTTCTTTAATTGCATCCACTATACTCTTAGGACCGTATATGCGAATGAATTGAACATCGGGTGCTGCACTTTCAATAGTTATTCCACTTGAAGATTGTCCTTTTTGTTGCAATTTCAACGGAACTTCACGACTATATTCCTGAATATCTACTTTGACCGTGACTTCCTCAGGATCCAACGCAAGGGATAGCTTATTCAAGTCGCGATCCAATACCCGAACACGTGATTTTTGCTCAAAAGGTTTATCTAGGCTACCGTCATTGGTAATAGAAACTTTTACGAAACTAATCGCATCCACCACACTCTTCGCACCTGTAACATTAATCGAAGAGGGTCGGACACCCATGCTTTTCACTTCATAACCTTCCGCTAGTAATCTCGTATTCATCTCCGGATCGACACGAAATGATTGAGTTACCTTTTCCTCAATATTTATAGTAACCGTTGCAGGATCAAGTCGAACATCCAGTTTATCTGATAAATTTTCTGCTTGTATACGTACGCTATGTTCACCAAGTGTCAAGTTTTGTAAATCTAATTTCAATGTAAAATCCTTTAACAATTTAGTAGTCTGTACAATTTGAGCGGGTCCTTCAATTGTCATATTGACCACGTCAGGTACTCCGGTTACTACTAAATTTTCCGTATCGTAATATACTTCCACGGGAACGTCTTGCATAAGATCGAACACATCGCCTATTGTATTACGACTGGATTGATTCTCCGCTTTTACTGAAAAAAACAACATAATTGCTAAAAACAAGGCAGTCAGTCGCAGAAACCAGGGGCTATCCATGAATTTATCCATTTTTTCTCTTCCCCCACTTCCATAGAGAAGTATCCGTTTGTCCTGTGGTGTTACCAAACCAGGAAATACGTAATAATTTTTCGAATTCCTCGATATCCAGCTTCCGGTTAATTTCCCCATCTGCAGCCAGACTTATAGCACCCGTTTCTTCTGATACGATGATGGTTACCGAATCAGTGACCTCACTTATTCCAAGCGCAGCACGATGTCGCGTCCCTAGCTCTTTGGAAATAAACGGACTTTCCGACAGTGGTAAATAACAACCCGCGGCAGCAATACGGTTTTTCGTCACAATGACTGCACCGTCATGTAGTGGTGTGTTTGGAATAAATATATTGATAAGAAGTTCGGAAGTAATATGTGAATTCATCGGGGTGCCTGTTTCGATATATTCACTAAGACCCGTTTCCTTCTCAATCGTAATAAGCGCCCCAATACGTCGCTTTGCCATATAACTAACGGATTTGACGAATGCTTCAATCAAACGGTCACGTTCTTCTTCTTCCTGCATAGCAGTCCGCGCAAAGAGTCTGCCCCGTCCCAATTGCTCTAATGCTCGACGAAGTTCAGGTTGGAATATAATGATCGCGGCCAAAAAACCAAATCGAAGTACTTCTTCCATCATCCATTGAAGCGTCTTCAAACCGAGCCATTCCGTAATATAGCGACCAATTAAAATCACAAAAATACCTTTTAGTAATTGGACAGCTTTTGTTCCCTTAATAATGGTAATTAATTTATAGAGTACGAACCAAACAAGAAGCACATCCACAATATTTTTTAGTATTTCTATTGGTGCTAACGTTGTTGCTTGCTCCAAACCCGGCATGTGCTTCCCCTACCTTTTAAGAAAGTTCTTATATATTTAGTATAACATAATTACCAACTAACATGGTCAACTAAAAGGTATCGTACCTCTGAATGAAAACCAAAAAAGTGATGCATAAGCTCTCAAGCCGCATCACTTTGAAAATCTATTTTATCATTCATTTTCAAGCTTTTGATCCTTCGATGCCGGGATAATTTCTTTTGCCATAGACTTCATCTTATACCATAACCAATCAAAGATCTCATTGATTTCTTCACTTGATCCAGTTATAACGGCTGTTGAAGCCATATACTTAGAGCCCCTAATGACTGTGACATTACCATCGACTTCTCCTTCAATTCGAAGGTCTCCATTTTTCACAACAAGATCTCCAACCACCGTTTTTCCTGCCGGTACCACAACCGTTTCCCCTTCAACTACTAAATTAGGCTGTTTCGTAAATGAAAACTGCTGCTCATTTTCAAAACTCGAGAAGAAAGATGTACTCATCAGCAATAAAAACATCGCGGCCGCCACTATAAACGGGTGTTGACGAAGCCACTTACTTGGACCTTTTTTAATTGTCTGTTTCGGCAATCTTGCAGTCACGCCATTGACAAATCCAGGGGGCGCTTCCACTGTATCTACACCCTTAAATAAAGTAACAGTTTGCCCTAGTTCCTCAAACGTTTCTCTGCACTCTTCACATATTTTCAAATGTTCGTTCATAACTTGTTCATCCTCAATGGTGATATCACCATCTAGAAACGCATGCATATAATGGACAACATGTTTAGGACATTTTCCCATGAATCTAACCTCCTACATACTCCCCATTTGTTGCCGAAGTGCTTCTCGCCCTCGATGTACTCGTGTTTTCACTGTACCAAGTGGCATCTCCAAAATGTCAGCAATTTCCTGCAACTGTAGGTCTTCCATATATCGTAAAATAATAATCGTGCGGTATTTATCGGGCAGCCTGTTTACTTCATATTGAATACGATCTTTCATTTCCATCTTTTCTACTTCTTCTTCCGGTAATTTTTGCACTGCTGCAATTTGTGAATACATATCCAAGCCTTCAGTTCCTGGAATTGTAGCATCCAAGTAGTAATCGGGTTTTTTCTTACGAATGCGATCAATACACAAATTGGTCGCAATGCGGTACAACCATGTAGAAAATTTCCGCTTTTGGTCATAGGTTTCCAAGTTTACATAAGCGCGCACAAAGGCTTCTTGCGCAATATCTTCTGCCTCTGCCGCGTTGTTTAACATTCGGTAGCACACTTGATATAGGCGGTGCTGAAAATGAATGACGATTTCCTCAAAAGCTTCCTGATTACCGTGTAAAACTTCTTTTACCCGTTTGTTAATTAATTCGTCCAATAGGCTTCACTCTCCGCTCTTATGCGGCTGTCCCTCTATATACGTTAGAAACTACATTTAGTTTCACTTTTTTCATTTAGTATGCTCATCTCTACTTTATCATTAATCTCGCCATCAGTGATAGTCATTTCCACAATAGAAAAAGTGATTAAAACCTGCAGGCTTTAATCACTTCAATAAATTATAGTAGTTTTTCACCAAATAATGATCCCATCAATCCGACTGCTACATCAGCCGTCTTATTGTACTCGTCAAGCACAGGATTTACCTCAACAAATTCCGCGGATGTAATGACATTTGCATCTTCCAGTAATTCCATAGCTAAATGACTTTCGCGGTATGTGATCCCTCCTGGCACAGGCGTTCCTACCCCCGGTGTATATAACGGATCCAAACCGTCCAAATCCAATGACAAATGAACACCATCTACTTGTCTTGAAGCAAAATATTCAAGTGTTTGTTGTATCACCGCTGACATTCCATAACGGTCAATTTCATGCATCGTAAATACTTTTACGCCTTTTTCTTTAATTATTTGTCTTTCACCAGGATCTACTGAGCGTGCTCCGATAATTACCACGTTTCGGGGATTGATTTTTGCTCCCTCACTATGCACATTCACCAATTGCTCATGCCCCAGTCCCATACTAACCGCGAGCGGCATACCGTGGATATTTCCTGACGGAGATGTTTCGCTTGTATTCATATCAGCATGCGCATCGTACCAAATAACGCCAAGGTTTTTATAGTGTTCTGCCAATCCTGCAAGTGTCCCTATTGCGATACTATGATCTCCACCAAGCACCAATGGAAACTTCTTGTTTTTTACAATAGCCGAAACTGTCGCGGCAAGCTTTTCAGCCGCTTCAGTCACTTCTGTTAAGTTCTTCAATCCTACTTCATTACACGATACATCATGAATAGGAGAAACAGAAATATTTCCTTCGTCCATTACGTGATGACCCAATGCCTGGAGACGATCTACTGCTCCTGCATATCGAATCGCGCTCGGTCCCATATCCACTCCACGTCGATTCTGACCTAAATCCACGGGTACCCCGATTAAAGAAATGTTTAATTTGCGCATGGCTAATCCTCCCACCTAATCTTCATATTTTCGACTAGAACGGTATTATCCTATTTTTTTCGCATCTTCTAGTGACATCGGTCGGCCGAAGTAATAGCCTTGTCCTTCGCGGCATCCTAAGTTGTAGAGCATTTTGGCCTGCTCTTGCAATTCTATTCCTTCTGCCACTACATTCAACCCTGCTGTATCGGCAAGAGTCACAATCGCTTTCACTATAGCCTGACTGTTTACATTTTCTAATATATCTCGTACAAATGATCTATCAATTTTCAACGTATCAGCTGGGAGTTCTTTAATATAACTGAATGTACTATAACCTGTGCCGAAGTCGTCAATGGCAACAGTAATCCCTTTGCTTCGAAGTCTTTGAATGGATTCTTTCATGCCTTCCGTATCCATAAATGAGCTTTCTGTCAATTCCAGCTCTAGCATCTCCGGCGGTACGCGAAATTCTTTAATAATATTCAAAACGGTGTCAATAAAGTCTTCTTCTCTCATTTGAACTGTTGAGACATTCACAGCAAACCGGCATCTAACACCTGCTGCGAGTTCTATTTGTGCGCGTTTACACACTTCCCGTAAAATCCATTCTCCAAGTGGTATGATGATTTTCGTTTCCTCAGCGAGTGGAATGAATTTATCAGGCGGAATCACGCCTAAATCAGGATGTTTCCAACGAACCAGTGCTTCTACGCCAGTCAACTCACCGGTATCCAGTAGTACTTTTGGCTGGTACTCAAGATAAAAATGTTGTTGTTGCACGCTTTTACGTAATTCATTTTCCAACAAAATTCGCTCTAATGACATCTTTGAAGTACCCGGCTTGTACATTTCCGTATCTCCGCCACCGTGTAACTTGACCTTACCTAATGCTAATGTAGCTTTAGTGACCAATTCGGAAGGCTGATTGGCGTGTTCAGGATAGATAGAAACACCGCAACTTATTGACAAGGTGTAGAATTGTTTTCCGACTTGAATAGGTTGTTCCAAAAAGATACGAATATCTTCCGCATGTTTATAGAACTCCTCTTCGTCTTTCAATCCGGATATAATGAATGCAAATTCATCACCCGCAATACGAGCTAATAGACTTTCAGGACCGGTCCTCTTTTTCAATCGTTCTCCAACCATTGCCAATAAATAGTCTCCCGCTTCATGCCCAAGTAAATCATTTGCATGGCGTAGACGATCAATATTTATATGTACGAGAGCAAATACTTGCTTGCGTGTACGCGCTCTTTCAAATGCTAGTGCCATCTGTTCTCTAAACGAATTTCGATTCATTAAGGAAGTTAGTTGATCATTGTAGACAAGATATTTGATTTTTTCGTCTGATTTCACACGTTCTGTGACATCTCGCATGACGACTAACAGTTTATCTTCATATTCAACTGTTTCTTTCACTTTATCAATTTTCGCTTCCATAATATGCAGACCCTTTTTACTATCTAAAAAAGAGTACTCTACATTTAATGCTTGGCGTTGATATCCCCCAAATTGTATAATTTTCTTTTTTACCTGTTGGCGATTTTCCTTACAGATATAGGAAAAGAAGGAATCGGAGTATAGTTCATCCACCGAATGTCCAAGAAGTTTCTGAAAAGAAGGAGAAACATAGTAAAAAGTCCCTTGTCGATCAATTATCGCAATATAGTCAGATGCATTGTCTGTAATAATTTCGTAAAGATCTGCATTTTTTCGTATTTCTAGTTCCATTTTCTTTCTCTCGGTAATATCATAACGAATTGCAATATATTGGTAAGGTTTTCCTTTATCATTTAAAAATGCAACGATCGTTGTGTCTACCCAATACGTTGATCCATCCTTCGCACGATTACATATATCGCCACGCCAAGTATTGCCCGCCCCAATCGTTGACCACATGTCTTTAAAAAATGCTGCATCATGGTGACCTGAGTTTACAATACGTTGATTAGCACCAATTAATTCTCTTCTCGAGTATTTTGAAATTTTTTCAAAGTGTTCATTTGCATATTGGATCGTTCCTTTTGAGTCAGTAATTGCGACAATGGCAGCCTGTTCTAGTGTATAGGCAATATCACTAAGAACCTTTTGTAATTCCTTTTCACTACTAGACTTCACAAATGTATCCATACCGTTTAAAAATTCTTGCATTGCTATATCACAATCCCTATATCTGGTTATTTTTTCATTACTTATAGAAGATAAATTACCTATACATGTTACCATTTATTATACATGATAATTCCAATTATTCTATATGATTAAGTAATTGGACGAAAAAAAACCCTTTATCATTTTAAAATAATAAGGATTCGACATATTTACTATTAAATTGTAAGTGCATGGGTACAATGGCTGGGGTAGCTGGATTCGAACCAACGAGTGACGGAGTCAAAGTCCGTTGCCTTACCGCTTGGCTATACCCCAATGTATAGCTGACTATATTTGTCTTAAGGTAAAAAAACATGGTGGTGGGGGACGGATTCGAACCGCCGAACCCGGAGGGAGCGGATTTACAGTCCGCCGCGTTTAGCCACTTCGCTACCCCACCGTGTTAAATTTTTGCTAAGCTTTGCTTTAAATAAGTAAATGGTGACCCCTACGGGATTCGAACCCGTGATACCGCCGTGAAAGGGCGGTGTCTTAACCGCTTGACCAAGGGGCCATGAAAATGTTCATGGAGCTTCCAGCCGGACTCGAACCGGCGACTTCTTCCTTACCATGGAAGCACTCTACCTGCTGAGCTATGGAAGCATAAAAAATGGCTCCGCAGGTAAGACTCGAACTTACGACCGATCGGTTAACAGCCGATTGCTCTACCACTGAGCTACTGCGGAATAATAATATATTTAGTACGCCTGACGACAAAAACCATTATAGCATGATTGCTGACTCTGTGCAACAAATACTTTTGAATCACTCAAGCTTTTTTAATTATAGTGGTCATAGTCATAGACGTCAAGGGTTTTTCATATAATAGTTTAGATTTCACATAATGAAGGAGATTGGCATGATAAAAAAACTTCTCTTCCTTTTTGTATTAACTGCAATATTCCTAGCTGTTATTCCCCAATTGACCAAGCCTTCTTCAACTTTGAAGGCAGTTTTCCGATTGACTGAACAACCTGCAGTAATAGTGAAAGGTACACAAGGTTCAGCATTGACCATTAATATTTCATTTGGTGAAAAAGAAGTGGAGGAACTTCTTGAAAATTTATCGCAGCCCTATCCTTTATTGTTTATTGATAGTGACTGGGCTTCACGCTTCCCCCACATTACAGAACAGATTAAACAGCGATCTTTGCCTGTCGCATTACTTGGTACCGAGGGTCAACAGTATGAAAGCAATCCCGGGCTTTTAAGCAAACAGCTTCAAACGTTTGAAGAGTTGTTTAACACGCGCCCTCTTTGGTTCCGTACGACAGATGAAGAATTCCCCTTGGCACTACTGCAAGAATTGAGTGAAGCGGAAATAAACGCCCTGGGATCTACTATCCAGTGGTCTGGCGGCACACTACCGAAGGCTTCTAAGGGAGAAATCATTGTCGTTCCATACACTCTTAATGAACACGTCGCCACGGCAGATGTAAAACGACTACTTGCCAGTCGTACTTTTCAATCCGTAGAGGATCTATTATTTCGGACAACTGTAAAAACAAAGAAAATTCCACAATAAAAAACTGACAGGAGATTTTCTCCTATCAGTTTTTTTGGGATTTCTTTGCTTGTTTCTTCGTCTTTTTTCTTTCATTTCTGCGTTCATCTAGCTTTTCCTTATCAATATCGGATTGTTTATTGTATTTAGGCAATACTAGTAATTGATACGCATTCACTGCGAGTAGCGGAAATAAAAGAATTGTTACCCATTCATCTTTGTTACCAGATGTAACCATAAGTGCCGGCAACCATTCAAGCGTCGTGATAACAATCATGAAAAATAATGCAGAAATTAACGCATGTTTTTTCGTCCACTGTGCTTTGAAGTACGCTGTCACTACGGATACTGTAATCAAGGTAAACAGTAAGAAAATATACAGAACCGTACGACTCGTATCTGCTTTCGTTAATTGGAAACGGAAAAAGACTAAGTCAAACAGCACGACTACTATGATCAACAGTTGAACCCAGTTCCATAACGTCAGGGTACGGAACATATTCACGCCAAACTGATGAACGGTCAAATAGGCGAAGAAGCCCATTTGCGCCACTACACTCATCGTAAACCCTAAGAAAATCATCCATAAAAAGGCACCAAGAAATTGCCATATCTCGCCTGCCTGTAAGTATCCATAGAAAAAGTCCCAACGTACAATTAGACCGACAATCGCTGTAATCGCCCCACCAATTGCCATTGCGCGTAAGAAAAATTTAACCCAATTTCGTATTGTCACAGCACTGTTCCCCTTTTTATCATGTCTAACCTAGTGTATCAACGATCGACAAAAAAATCTATTTCATTGAACGATTCATGCATATTCCTTCTTATATTGTGAACAATAAATGAAAATACAAGTGGAAGGTTGAGTGGAATGAAAAAATTTGCAGTTCTTTTTCTATTCCTTCTATTCCTAACGGGTTGCAGCGGAACTCATCAATCAGCACCAAGCTATGATGAGATGAAAAAGATGATGACAGATGCAATCCAGACGGAAGACGGAAAAAAAGCACTTCGTAAATTGATGACCGATCCAGAGTTCAGGGAGTTATTAGTACTTGAACAACCAGAAGTCAAACAGAGCATTGAGAATGTATTGCTTTCTAAAGAAGGAGAACGTTTTTGGAAAACAGCTTTTGAAGATCCTAAATTTACTGAATCCATCGCAAAGAGCATGAAAAAACAACAAGCGGATATCATGAAAGATTTGATGGCAGACGCTTCTTTTCAAAAGGAATTGGAAAAATTTTTTGGTCAACCTGACATGATGAAACAAATGGAGAACATCGTGAATTCCGCAACGTTGAAGAAAGAGATGGAGAAGGCCATAGAAGATACAATTAATAGCCCTTTAATGCAAGCGAAGTGGCAAGAACTCATCATGAAGGCAGGTAAAGGTGCTGCGGAGGGATCTTCCAAGGATGGTGGTAAAGGACAAAAAACAGACGAAGAAGGAAAATAATTCTTTCTTCGTCTGTTACTTATTACTTTTTCGTTTTTTTGATTACTGTATCGGCAACGTCTAAATAGATTTTCCCTATCGGATGATCTTCCGCATAAACAGAAGGTGCAAAATCCGTTTCATTCCAGTCTGGTTGACCGAGAGGGATTTGGCCTAATAATTCTGTACGAAGTTCTTCAGAAAGACGAACACCGCCACCTTGACCAAAGACATACTCTTTCTCGCCTGTTGCTTCCGATGCGAACCAAGACATATTTTCAATCACACCGAGTAGTTCATGTTCAGTCTGTAATGCCATCGCTCCCGCACGTGCTGCAACGAATGCCGCAGTTGGGTGAGGAGTAGTCACAACGATTTCTTTGGATGCGGGAATCATTTGATGAATATCAAGCGCTACGTCACCTGTCCCTGGTGGTAAGTCGAGCAACAAGTAATCTAACTCGCCCCAGTCCACATCACGGAAGAATTGATCCAACACTTTTCCAAGCATAGGTCCACGCCATACAACTGGTGCGTTATCTTCAACAAAGAAACCCATCGAAATCACTTTTACGCCAAAACGTTCCACTGGCATGATACGATCTTCTCGAACTTCAGGCATAGCTGTAATCCCCATCATATCCGGCACACTGAATCCATAAATATCTGCATCGATCAAACCAACTTTTTTGCCACGTCTGGCCAAGGCTACTGCTAAGTTGACGGAGACAGTAGATTTCCCAACGCCGCCTTTACCAGATGCAATCGAAATAAATTCAATATTGGATACAGGGGATAAGATATCTTGTGCTTCCGCTTCCGTAACTGTACCACGGAATTGCTCTAATACTTCCTTAGGCAACTCTTCAAATCGTATGCCTACAGAGTCTGCTCCTGCATCTTTCAACACTTCAACTATTTTTGATTGTAGCGTCAATTGCTCTCCGGTATTCACTTTCGCAATCGCGACTTTAACACTGACGTGTTCTTTCTCAGGTTTAATGGTTACACCCACAATACCATTCGTTTCTGCCAATGTTTTATGTAAAAACGGATCTTCCAATGCGCCAATCAGTTCACGGACTTGTTGTTCATTAATCACATGTAACACTCCTTACTGAATTCATTCACTCCTTTTTAGTATATCATATTCCCTATTCACCCAACCGTCATATGCATTATTGCTCTTCAGCAAGTTGATATTTTACAATTCCATCTACAATCGCCGCTGCTATTTTTTTCTGATACGATTTATTTGCCAACAATTTTCTTTCTTCCGGATTGGATAGGAAGCCTGTTTCTACTAATACAGCTGGAACCGGTACTTTTTTCAACAAGTAGACTCCTGTGATTTTCATCGCTTCCCGTTCGGTATTTTTCAACTGATCACGCAGTTCAAATTGGATGGAAGTCGCTAGTTGCTTACCATCAGGATGGCCGCCCGGATGATAAAATACTTGCGCCCCTCTCCAACGTTCTTCTGGAATTGCGTTAACGTGTACGCTGATAAACATGTCCGGCTTTGATTCTACTGCCATGCTTTCACGTAGTTTCAAGTCTGCAAACTTTCTGCTTCTCAACGAAGTGAACGTCTCGGAGGGTGCATGTTCTGCAACTGCATCGCCGCTTTTCTCCCTAGTCATTTCAACAGTTGCTCCTTTTTTCTTCAATAGTTTACTTACTTCATGAGAAATGTTTAACGTAATATCTTTTTCAATGAGTTCACCTGCCGAAGCACCTCCGTCTTCCCCACCATGTCCAGGATCAATGAGAATGCTTACCCCACCGAGTTCTGAGGGCAGAAAAAAGCCACGATCGGATGCTTTGACGCCGTATAACACTCCACCTAATGAGAAAATGATTAGCATCACTGCCACAAGCCACTTTTTCATACAGACACCGCCTTTTTCTTTCACTATACGCTTGGTCTTTTCAGGTTATGTCTATCTAGTACATGACGGGAAGTTTAGAGTTGATAATTAATTGGATTAAGCTAAGCTACAGATTGGTATCTGCGAGGGCAAAGGCATCGTTACACTAAGCTTAGGAAGATTCACAGGACTTCAATCCGCTCTAGCTGATACCCACTTTCCTTATGCTTCTTTCCCTACATTAGAACTGTGAGATCTGTTAGCGAATGACGTTTTTTTGGAAATACAAGTAAAGCGATAAGCGTGTGTATACCCTGGAGTTAGCAAACATTACTCCGTACAGATGAAAGTGCGCACAAAAAAGCTGTCGTAAGAAGTTTTCACTTCTTACGACAGCTTTGGATTCGTATATTATTTTGTTTGACCTTCCCACGCTAGCATGCCGCCTACCATGTTTGTTACATCAAAGCCTTCGTCAGCCATAAGCTCTTGCGCACGACCGCTTCTGCCGCCTGAACGGCATACGAGAATGTAAGGTATTTCAGCATTCAAGTCATGCATTTCGACTGGCAGATTACCGAGGGCGATGTGTTCTGCGCCTGGAATCATACCTTCCGCTACCTCGTCATCCTCGCGTACATCGATGATATTCAATTCTTTACCACTTTCTAGTTGCTCTTGTACTTCTTTTGCAGTTAATTCTTTTAAAGTCATGAATGATATCCTCCCAAGTGTTTAATGTACCCTTATTCTATCTTGCTAGGTTGAGCATTGTCTATTTAAATGAACTAATTAGTATTGCTGTAATTCTTTCGTAGTATGTCCACGGTTTTCCCATAATCTAGTCGTATCCGCTACTGCGACAATCGCAGGAATATAGTGCTCGGATTCTTTAATAGGCAGCTCCAGACGGGATATAAATGAGGACAGTTCCATCATGAAGTCACCGCCACTTACTTGCAAATTATATACTAATTCTGAGACTTCTGCGTCTACATCCAATCGATCACCGAAATCCTCTTTTAACATATTTTTCACTAGTAATTGCTCGGGCGTTTCTTGTACATACTCCTCGTCAATGAAACACAATAATTCTTCTCTTCCAGGTATATAATACGGCTTTCTAGCTGCGTTTTGTCTTAGGTTGTCCTTCTCGGCTTCTTCGCTTGTCGCTTCAGCTACAAATTCGTTTGATTGAATATAGACGAAGCTCTCCTCTAGTTTCTCTTTCACTCGCTTAGTTTGCAATAATCTTTCCACTTCATCCAATGAAATCTTCTCTTCATTTTGATCATTGTAAATCTCCATTACTTTTTCAATAGGCACAATCCCATATAGATTTGTGCACGCCACAATATACTTCATTACCATTTCTTTATTCAATATACACACGCCTTTCGCTGATCTGGATACATTCCCTATGTACTCTTTCTGTATTGTATCAAAACTATTACCTATTGTTCTGCCTGAGAACATTTTGATCATCCTTGAAGGTTTCATAATATACTATACCAACTAGAAAATTCAGGAGGAATGGTATGGGTGCTATAAATGGCAACGAGTTTGTGCGTAGAATAAATGAGCAGGACGCGGAGATTTGGCTAGATGGACAGCAATTAAAAGGACCTATTTCTAAACATCCAGCCTTTAGAGGGCTTATTGAAACAAAGGCTTCTCTGTATAATTTACAATTATCACCTGCACATAAGGCTCTCATGACATACGCCTCACCAGTCACAAACGAGCCAATTGGACTTTCTTACTTACAACCGAAAACTAAAATGGATTTGCAGAAACGAAGAGTTATGACAGAAGAATGGGCAAGACTTTCCTGTGGCTTACTTGGTAGAAGTCCAGATTACCTCAATACTGTGATCATGAGCTTTGCCTCTTCTTCCCCTCACTTGCTCGGCAAAGAAAACTGTTTTCCAGAACATATTCAAGCGCTGTATGAACGTGCGCGAGAAGAAGATCTATCTTTTACTCACACCTTTATTACACCGCAGATCAACCGATCACAGAATGCCTTTAATACGTCAGATGAACCGATCTCCGCGAAGATTGTAGGCAAGACATCTGCAGGGCTCATCATTAAAGGAGCAAGGCTACTAGCCACACAGGGCGGCGTGACGGATGAAGTGTTGGTGTTCAGCACGCCTTCATTTCTTGGGGATCCTGATGAAGCTTTCGCCTTTTCCATTCCTTCCAGTACAGAAGGTTTACGTTTTCTTTGCAGGGAATCATTTGTAGGCGGGAATTCTACGTTTAATTACCCACTGAGTTCACGGTTTGAAGAGATGGATGCTATAGTTGTTTTCGATAATGTTCTCGTCCCGTGGAAGCGTGTATTCTTTCATCACAATAAGGAAGTAGCTTCAGAATTTTTCTCAATGAGTTCATTTCATCCATTTGCTACCCATCAAGTCATTACGAGACAGATCGTCAAGACGGAGTTCATATTAAATTTGGCAGAGCAACTCGTCCAAACGATTAATATAGCGGAATATCTCCACATTCAAGAGAAATTGTCTGAAATAATTATAGGGCTCGAAACGATGAAAGCCTTGCGAGATAAATCCGAAGCCGATGCATTACCCGATCAATGGGGTTATATGTGTCCAAGTGCGATACCACTTCAAATAGCTAGCAATATTTTCCCCAAAGTCTATCCGCGTTTTAGTGAAATCATTCAGCTAATTGGAGCGAGTGGGATGGTTGCGCTACCTACCGATAAGGATTTCCATTCGGCTATTCAACCTGATCTCACAAAGTACCTACAAGGTGCTACGAAAACCGCGTTAGAACGTGTACAACTATTTCGGTTGGCTTGGGATTTGACGATGAGTTCGTTCGGCACAAGACAAACGCAATATGAACGGTATTTCTTCGGTGATCCAGTTCGCTTATCAGGACATCTATACCGATCCTATCCAAAAGACGCAGGACAAGAAATGATACGCCGTTTACTCTCAGATTAAATGAAAAGTCAGTAATTTGCCGAAATTATGTCAGCTCATCGTATTTGCCAGATGCTACACCTTGTATATGGAGTTGATGATTATGGTGCTATCTGTAAATAGAATTGAGCTATTTCAAAAAGCAGTCCAGTTTATTCACAGTTGTTATGATGAACTAGGACTTTCACGAGAAGAACAAATCAACATTGGTAACTCTACATCCATTGAAATGACTAAGTTATGTGAAAGCCTTGGTTGGCAAGGAGCCAAAACACCTTTTGATGTACTACCGCTTGTCATTCAAGAGTATGGGAAATCTCCGCGGCTTTTTGAATTGCCAAAGTCGTTAGTAAAAGAAATACCTATCAGTCATCCCGAAATCAAAGGAATTTCTGAGTTGCATACAAAATGGTATGCTGTTCCGATCATTTCCAATATGCGTCTTGATATCGGTGGAATTGAACATCCCATGGCACCATTTAACGGCTGGTATATGGGTACGGAAATTGGAGCGCGTAATCTTGCAGATGCGGACCGTTATAATCTTTTGCCGTCTGTCGCCAAACTGATGGACCTTAACACGAAATCCAATCGATCTCTTTGGATAGACAAAGCACTTGTAGAGTTGAATATAGCCGTTCTACATTCCTACCAGCAAGAAGGCGTCACACTTGTTGATCATCATACCGCAGCTAAACAATTCAAATCGTTCGAAAAGAAAGAGCAAAGTGCAGGAAGAAAAGTGACAGGTAACTGGGTATGGCTCATTCCACCACTATCACCCGCCGCTACCCATGTCTATCACAAACGGTTTGCCAATGACATTATCACTCCCAATTTCTTTTATCAAAGAGATCCCGAATAAACCAACGCCCCTGCACCATGTTATATGGTCTAGGGGCATTGGCTTATTGAACAGGTATTTCTTGAAAATCGATGCGAATAAATTTACCTGTTTCAGCTGAATAGGTGACAGTCACTATTACACCGAATTCCCGCTCTTCCTCTTTTAACCAAAGCTGAAATTTCTCCACGCCCGTAACTTTTTTTGAGTCGGTTGCGATATGCAAATAATCCTTGATATCTGCATGAGGATATTTGAGCATCGTTTGTTTGATCGCAAGCCTTGACCATTTGGCGTATGCCGGTACTTCCACTTTACTAAGTGCAGCAGCTGACTCATCACTAGTACCCGACCCACTTGTCAATAAAACTCCAAGTGCCAAACCTATTTTTGCAAAGATGGCGCACACCTCCTTTAGGAATAGCATGCGCTGTTTATATCCATTCAATTCTAAATGAAATACATCCAACTTAAATAGTCGGACGTTTCTTTTATATTAATTTGTAATCATCTGTCCTTCATGCATACCAGGCCACATTTGCTTCGTGTAGGCCATGTCCCAGAACATATACTCATATCGAGTCGTATTAAGGAAGATCTCCTCTAACCTCACTAATTCTGATTCAGGCTTGCCTTCTGCAGTTTCGTCCATTAATTCTAAGCACCAAGTAGCCAACTCGCCAAAGTCTTCCGATGAATACATGCGAATCCAGTCACCATACAATGGATGTTCCAGCGCACCAGGCAATTCCGAAAGCTCTTTGCCGATCTCCCAGTAGCTCCACGCACACGGCAATAATGCAGCGACAACTTCCGCTAGAGAGCCGTTTTGACTTACATGTAGCATATAGTGCGTGTACGCTAGGACAATTGGAGACGGCTGAGCATTCTCGAGCTCTTCCTCGGTAATGCCAAAGCGTGCTGCATATTGACGGTGAAGTTCCATTTCAGTGTGTAGTGTACCGTTAAGCAATGCAGCAAATTTACCCATCGTCTCTACATCCGTAGCCTTCATCGTGCCCACAGCAAACACTTTCGCGTAGTCAATTAAATACAAATAGTCTTGCACCATATAAAAACGAAACTTCTCCTGATCCAACAGACCATTTCCAATCTCTTGGACAAACGGGTGACTATGATTCTGTCTCCAAATCGGTAATGTCTTCTCTAATAAACGTTCTGTAAACTTCATGTATACTCTCCCCTTTTTCGTGATAAATGAAAAAGCCACTTCTTGACAAGAAGTGGCGGAGAGACATCACAGAGCACAGAAATAAGCTAAGTAACATCTACACCACTTCCTTACGCCGGTATGAACCGGATCAAGTTAAAGGGTTAAAGCATATGCTTCTCTCAGCTCCACAGAGCACCCCTAGCGGTAACAACTATTTCATTTGTATATTCATTGTAGTCTTAACTTGTCAGAAAGGTCAAACGAATTGAGATTGCACGTAGCCTACATACAACACAGTGATTGGCAGAAGACCTTATGTTTGTCTCACTCAATCGAATACGTTTATTCGGCAGATTTCACGAAGTGTCAATTTGTTATTCTAGATGTTCTTTTAGCTTTTTCTCAACATCTTCTTCTATTTTTTTTACGCGCTCTTCTTCTAGTTTACGTCGTGGTTTAGGATGATACCATTCAATTTTGCCATTAATGAATGTACCTTTAAATTCTTCGCCTTGAATCTTCAATTTAAATGACTGAAGTGGTCGAGTTTGACTTCCGCTATTCGATTGTTCGATCTCAATATCATCCGCTTCACTTCGAATCCCTTGCTCTGATAGAAGTTCCAAAACTTTATCCTCTATGGCAATTACTTCTTCTTCGCCAACATCATGTTTGGGATGTGGATTAAGCCATTGGATTTTACCGTCATGATAGTCACCTTTATACTTACGACCTTCTAAGATGAGCTTAAACTGAATTCGCTCGTACTGCCTGTCTTCAAAAACTTTTTCTGCTTCAAAGTCATCTACCACAGGGAACACCTCCAAAAATAGTATAAAGCCTCTTTTTATAAAATGGCTCATCTTACGTTATCCATAACTACTAATTCAAGCCTTCTAGCCTGAAGTTTAATTACCCATCATTCCTGCTCACGTAAAAATCCTTTAAAAAAATTTAAACTCTAATATAACTTAGCAATAGGTTGTTGTCAAATCCATTAATATTCTACTATGCTTTATATCATTCGAATATATGGTCCAAACACCGTAAGTCGTAGCGAACTTACTTCCCGTACACTCTATTACATCTTCACTCACTACCAGGCGGAAGATCAACTTCACACATGTGTAACAACTTTATTGCAGCCTTTAATAATTACCGTGAATGTTGAACCAATACACGCAAAGACTGCTATACATTCTATTGACTTGACGGACATGGTTAATCCTACGAATGACACACCACGTATGTATAATAATACCCTAATTTTTGTGTTTCAATCATTTGAACAGTGACAAAGTTGTTTGAACAAACTGCAGAATATATACGGAATAATTTAGCCTTCTTTATTACTTTCCATGCATATTAATTTCTGCAGTAGTAGCATAACGGACAGAAAATGCCCAACAACTCATTGAATTGTCGGGCATTTTCTAGTACTTCCTTAAAAAACTTGGTTTCATTTGATCCCATTCTTCGCTAATTACGTGGTGGCAGACTGAAATAATTCGCTCTACGACTTGTGTATAGTTTGCCAAAATGCGTATAGTGAAGCCGGGAACGGCAAGCTTAGACAATCCGAATGCAAATTCTCCAGCCTCTTGTTGAAGAGTTTCATATAATCGATCCAATAGAGCATTATTCGTTTTTTCTCCAACGACAATTAAGGAACCCAAATGTGTGTATCCTTCCATAAAGCCTAACTCATTCATATTTTGTGACGCTGGATGAAGTTTTATATGGTCAAAGACAACAAGTTGACCTTCCATATAAATCTCGGTTTTCAAACGGAGCATGTCATAGCTGAATTTTTCTCCTTCCGGCGACCAGCCCGGAGTCAAAATTTCAGCATACAGCAAAGTTGCTCCTTTTTCCATGTATATACTATTTTTTTGATAGCAACTGGCATCTTTGTATGCAATAAGTGCATCCGGTAAGTACTCTAGATAACTATCCTTCTTCATACGAATGACTGTTTCTTGATAGACTTGCTCGGTCGGTGTTCTATATACTTTCGTCGCTGACTGGGTCGTCAACGTCAGCATCGCTCGTTCACCAAGCGTGACTTTCATTTGATACCGATCTCCATCTAAATAGCCACCGCCAGGATTCAATAAATAATAGCATGGATAACTATTTTTATTGAAATAGACGGGACGCATCACTTTAAATGCACCTTGAAAGTAAACGCTTTTCGCCACGGAGCGTCCTTGTCGGTTTTCCATGACAAGGTCAAGAACACCTGTCCATTCAGGCATCTTGTCCTAGTCCTTTTAACAAAGCGTGTTTTCTGACCCATTCAACCACTTCATCTAGTCCTTGATCATCTTTTAAATTGGTGAAAAAGAAAGGTTTATTTCCTCTAAATACTTTTGTGTCGGACTCCATTACCTCAAGTCTCGCCCCAACGTATGGTGCCAAATCTGTTTTATTAATAATAAACAAATCAGATTTAATCATTCCTTGTCCACCTTTGCGCGGGATTTTTTCACCTTGCGCTACGTCAATTATATATATGGAAAAGTCTACGAGTTCTGGACTGAAAGTAGCCGCTAGGTTATCACCGCCACTCTCTACAAAAATCAACTCGAGGTCGGAATGTTTTTCTTTCAATTCATTAATCGCAGCGAAATTCATCGAAGCATCTTCACGAATTGCCGTATGTGGACAGCCTCCTGTTTCCACGCCGACAATACGGTCTTCCGGAAGAATACCGTTCGCAACTAAAAATTTGGCATCTTCTTTCGTATATATATCATTGGTAATAACCGCCATACTCACTTCGCCATCTAACGCGCGTGTAATTTTTTCAACAAGCATGGTTTTTCCCGCACCAACTGGTCCACCGACACCTATTTTAATTGGTCCCATTCTAAGCACATCCTTATTATCAATTTCATTTCATTTATTACGAACTAAAAATACGTATCCCGACACGTTCATGTTGCATTTGTGAAAGCTCAAGGCCTGGCGATACAACGCCAAACTCTTCTTCGTCTAATTCCATTATTTTGTCTGTCGTTTGCTGAAGTTGTTGTTGAAAAGTGTAAATGATTTTCTGTCCAGCAGTTTGTCCAAGCGGGATTGCCCGTACAGCATTTTGCACAAGACTAACAACCGTCGAGTATAAGTAATATAAAACCGTTGTATTCTTTTCTACTTGAAGATGATGTCCGATCATCGTAAAAACAATGGCTGGATGGCCAAAAGCTTGTTTATCACGAATTTTTTGGGCGTAAGTAGTTAACACAGGTATTTTGTAAATGGCTTCTGCAATGTTTAACATTCTATCACCCATACGCTGTGTACCATCACGTGATTCGCGAGCAAGATTCTGTACAGTCAATATGCGGTCCAATTCCCAAACCTTATCCAGGTCATCGTTATCCAGTGCATCATATGAGAGTCTTACAGCCAAGCCGTCTGCATAAGCAAGCTGTTCATGCACATAGACATGTAACCACTCAGAAAATGTGTTAGCATCGGTGACCTTGTCTTTTTGAATATAGGTTTCTAACCCGAATGATTGACTAAAAGAGCCGATGGGAAAACTAGAATCGCATAGCTGTAACAAAGATAACGCATGATTAGTCATGACTATGCCCAATATGACGGAAAGCCTTTGCAACTTTTCGTTCTTCTCTCTTAAATGGAATATCCATTTCCTGTAGCAAATCCTCAACTAAATAATCATATTGCACAAGCATATCCTCGTCTTCAAATTGCGCAGGCAAATGACGATTTCCAAGTTGATGGGCAATCGTTCCCATTTCAAGCATTGTCCGCGGGCTAATAATAATTAAATCATCAGAAAGGACATCAACCAAAATAATATTCTTATCATCCATAAACAGAATGTCTCCCGCTTCCAAATCACGCGGAGTTTTTAATCGAATTCCAATTTCACGTCCGTGATCGGTTTCTACGCGTTGTATTCTCTTCATTAAATGTGCACTTTCTAAGTACACTTTCTCTTTATGACGGCTTTCATACTCACTTGGATCTAAATCCCTGATATTCATTACGATTTCTTCTACAATCATTTTTTTCACCTCAGAATAGGAAATAGCGTTGCCCCATTGGCACCTCGTCAACTGGGTCACATGTTATAAGCTTTCCATCGATTTTCACTTCGTACGTTTGTGGATCTACATCAATATGTGGTGTAGCTGTATTTAATTTCATATCTTTTTTCGTAAGACTCCGTATGTTACGGACAGGCAGTACTACTTTTTCAAGTCCAAGCTTCTCTTTTATTCCTTGATCATATGCAATCTGTGAAACAAATGTAATGGAACTTTGCGGCAATGCCTTTCCGAGTGTTGCGTACATCGGACGATAAATCATTGGTTGCGGTGTAGGAATCGTTGCATTTGCATCGCCCATTAAGCTAAATACCGCCATTCCACTTTTCAAAATCATCTCCGGTTTGACTCCGAAGAACTTCGGATCCCAAAGGACAAGATCGGCCATTTTACCAACTTCAATTGAACCGATATACTCAGATACCCCGTGAGCAATAGCAGGATTAATCGTATATTTAGCGACATAGCGTTTTACCCGATTATTATCCGAATACTCACTATCACCTTCCATCACGCCAAGTTGCTTTTTCATTTTATGGGCTACTTGCCACGTACGAAGAGCAACTTCACCGATACGGCCCATCGCCTGAGAATCGGAGCTCGTCATACTAAAGACACCTAAATCTTGTAAAATATCTTCCGCTGCAATCGTTTCGTTACGAATGCGTGAATCTGCGAATGCGATATCTTCTGGCACAGAAGGATTTAAGTTATGAGCGACCATCACCATATCCAAATGCTCATCAATCGTATTAATCGTATACGGCAATGTAGGGTTGGTAGAAGCCGGCAACACATTCATCATACCAGCCGATTTAATCAAATCCGGTGCGTGTCCGCCTCCCGCGCCTTCCGTATGATACATATGAATACCTCGACCATTAATCGCCTTGATCGTATCTTCAAAGAATCCTGATTCATTCAACGTATCCGCGTGAAGTGCGACTTGTACATCATATTCATCAGCAATTCGTAATGCATGATCAAGAACGGACGGTGTCGCGCCCCAATCTTCATGGACTTTCAAACCAATTGCCCCGGCAATTATTTGTTCTGCCAAGGGAGCTCCCGCTGCCGCATGTCCTTTACCTGTTAAACCAATATTGATTGGTTGTCCATCTAAAGCCTTCAGCATGGAGTGAAGATGCCAGGCACCCGGTGTGGCTGTCGTAGCCCTAGAACCATCTCCTGGTCCAGCTCCACCCCCGATTAGTGTGGTTGTCCCAGCTGTAAGTGCAACATCGACTTGTGCCGGATTAATGAAATGCACATGCGTATCAATTGCGCCGGCCGTAATGATTTTACCTTCCCCCGAAATCACTTCAGTGGAAGCTCCAATAATAATGTCTACTTTGTCTTGCACAAGCGGATTACCTGCTTTTCCGATACCCGAAATTTTACCGTCACGAATTGCTAGATCGGCTTTATATATCCCTGTATAGTCAAGAACGACGACATTCGTAATGACTGTATCAGGTACTCGTTCATCTTCTTCACGCGTAATAAGCGGATGTTGCCCCATTCCATCACGAATGACTTTTCCACCACCAAATACAACTTCTTCTCCATACTTTGTAAAATCTTTTTCAATTTGGATGAATAAATCTGTATCTGCTAATCGAACAGAGTCTCCTGTTGTCGGTCCGAACATTTGAGCATATTGCTCTCTATCCATGTTAAAACTCATTTCGTATTCCCGCCTTCCAATGGTCCGTCTACTTTATTATGAAATCCGTAAACTTCTCTTTCTCCAGCATAGTCAATTAGCTGCACTTCTTTTTCATCGCCCGGTTCAAAACGAACAGCAGCACCTGCAGGTATATTGAGACGTTTACCGTACGTTACTTCCCGATCAAATTTCAATGCAAGATTCACTTCATAAAAGTGGTAATGAGAGCCAATTTGGATAGGTCTATCGCCATGATTAATTACTTGTACATGTATACTTTCCGCGCCTTCATTACAAGTAATCGGTTCATCTTTTAAAATATATTCGCCTGGTATCATCGTTACGTCCCCTTTCTTTCAATAAACAATTTATCTTATTGGATTATGCACTGTGACCAACTTCGTTCCATCCGGGAATGTCGCCTCTACTTGAATATCATCGATCATTTCTGGAATGCCATCCATTACATCTTCACGAGATAAAATCGTTGCACCATAAGACATGAGTTCTGCCACAGTTTTACCGTCTCTGGCACCTTCCATCACCTCATACGTAATGAGTGCCATGGCTTCTGGGTAGTTCAATTTAAGTCCTCGTTCTCTTCGTCTTCTAGCAACATCTGCAGCAACAACAATCATTAGTTTATCCATTTCACGCGGTAGTAATCGCATTGTTCAACCTCCTAAAATAATAGTATGTATTATATTCCATTAGTGCGCTTCTCTCATAATCCACTTTATTAGAAGGCTTTAAATATTCCGAGTATTTAACGAGCTGTTAGTAGCTCACATGAATTTTCGGGGTAAACTTAAGCCATCTCTTTTAAATAAGGCCCTTTTCGAAGCAACAAGGCAAAGAAAAAGTCGGTATACCGACAGTATCCCCTTAAGTTAGTTAGCATAAACGTTGCCACGCCTAAAGTTTTTGCTAGTAAATGACTAATGGGCAGTCATGGATGCAAGTTCGAACTATACGTGTAATGTAACAAAGTGTGTTATATAATGGTTTGATCGCAAGTTGATCCGATTGTGATTCATACATCCGGGGAGGATCGGTGAATCTCTTAGGTATTCGAAACAACTGGAATGGGGGGATTGTGTCCATTTACCTCATTTAAAAACAGTGGAAACGGCTGGGAGTTACTGCTACTAATTTATTGTACAGCTTTGTGGCGAAGAATCAAGTGTTCACGCTTACACAATGAGCTGGTAAGATATCTCCTCACAGAAGTACTGCTAAAGCTATTTTATTGCAGATAAAATGCTTGGATCACCTCTCATCATACAATCATCTGGTATACAAAACTTCGCAAATTATGTGTGATGCAAACATTTGTAAGTTAGCAAACGATACTCCTAGTGTCAGCGCTATTTACTGACTAGCCAGTAGTAACTGTTCATCCCCAAAATATAGCTAATGCTACACGCAAAAAAGCCCTTCTCATTAAATAATGAGAAAGACTTTTGAAAAAAATTATCGTTTTGAGAATTGTGGTGCACGACGCGCGCCGCGAAGACCGTATTTTTTACGCTCTTTCATACGTGGATCACGTGTTAGGAATCCTGCTGATTTAAGTGCTGCACGGAAATCAGGATCTACAGTAAGCAATGCACGAGCAACGCCGTGACGGATTGCGCCTGCTTGACCTGTGTAACCTCCACCGTGAACGTTAACGTGGATATCGTAGCTTCCAAGTGTTTCCGTTGTTACTAGTGGTTGTTTAATGATTTCACGAAGTGTTTCGAATGGTACGTAGTCCTCTACATCACGATTATTGACGACAATTTTACCTTCGCCAGGAATTAGACGTACACGAGCTACTGAACTTTTACGACGGCCAGTGCCGATATATTGTACTTGTGCCAAGTGGGTTTCCTCCTCTTAATTAACCGCGAAGCTCGAAAGCTTCTGGTTTTTGTGCGCTATGCTGATGCTCTGGACCAGCGTATACGTGTAATTTCTTGATTGTTTGACGACCTAGAGGACCGTTTGGAAGCATTCCTTTAATCGCTAGTTCAAGCATTTTTACAGGGTAGTTAGTACGCATCTCAAGTGCAGTACGTGACTTAAGACTACCTGTATAACCAGAGTGACGGTGGTATAATTTATCTTTCAATTTATTACCTGTCAAATGGATTTTTTCAGCGTTGATGATGATGACGTGATCGCCTGTATCAACATGTGGTGTAAACGTTGGTTTGTGTTTACCGCGTAAAAGAGTTGCAACTTCTGAAGCAAGACGACCAAGCGTTTGTCCTTCAGCGTCGACAACTAGCCATTTACGTTCGACTTCGTGACCTTTAGCCATGAATGTTGTGCGCATATTGTATTTCCTCCTAAAATATCGAATCTGTTCCCTTGTTTTCTCTATCCCTAAACACAAATAAACTTCCGGGGCTTGTTTGTGGGGTTATTGAAATACCATTTATCATGTTATACTTTATTGTCAATAAAGTCAAGCATTTTTATGAAAACGCCAGGATTAGTTGCCATGAGCTCAATAGGTCACTTCCATTAAGTACAAACCGTGTGCTGCTGCTGTCTTCCCTGCCCTTTGACGATCTTTCGCCTCAAGAATCTTCTGGACATCTTCCGGCTCGTCCCAACCAATACCAACAGCCAGCAAAGCACCGGCAATCGTACGAACCATATTGTATAGAAATCCATCACCTTCCACTTCAAGAATCAGTTCCTCCTGATGTCGCTCAAGTGTTAGTTTTCGGATTGTGCGGACTTTATTCAAGGTAGCGGTCTTCGCTGAACAGAAACTTGTGAAATCATGTGTACCGATTAAATAGGCAGCACCTGCATTCATTCGTTCCACGTCCGGATTCCATCTACCTAAATGGACTGCAAAATTACGCTCAAATGGACTTTGCAATTCTCCATATGACCATTTATATCGATACGTTTTACCTTTTGCACTGTAACGCGCATGAAATTCTTTAGACACCTGTTCAATCGCAGTTATGCGTACGTCCTTAGGTAGTAGCACATTCAATGCCATCAGCCAGCGATCACCTAAATCCAGAGGTGTATCAAAATGGATCACCTGACCTAGCGCATGAACGCCAGCATCAGTTCGTCCGCTTGCTACCGCGTGTGATGTCGAATCTTTATGCAATTTTACAAGCGCCTTATCAATCTCTGCTTGAACTGTCCGCATGCCTGGCTGGGATTGATAGCCAGCAAAATCCGTGCCATCATACGAAACAGTCGCTTTCATTCGTTTCAATCTATTCACTTCCTCACCCATAGCAATACACCTACCAATAGCACAAAAGCGATCAAGACAACAGTATCCCTCATTTGCCAAGACAGCTGTCGGAATCTTGTGCGACCTTCTCCGCCACGGTAGCCACGCACTTCCATTGCAATCGCCAAATCTTCCGCGCGCTTAAATGCACTAACAAATAGCGGGACAAGCAAAGGAATGACTGCCTGTATCCGTTCTTTGATGGAACCGGTACTTAAATCAGAACCTCTTGCTAGTTGTGCCTTTAATATTTTATCTGTTTCGTCCATTAAAGTTGGAATGAAACGTAGAGAAATGGACATCATGAGTGCTAATTCGTGTACGGGTAATTTCAGCTTTTTAAAAGGATTAAGTAGCGTTTCGAACCCATCCGTAATCGAGATCGGTGAAGTGGTTAGCGTCAATACTGTCGTAATCAACACAAGCACCAAAAATCGGATGGATATGAATATACCCATTCGCAATCCTTCTTCATAAACTTTAATAAACTTCCATTCAAATAGAAGGGGGCCCTCACGTGTAAAGAAAATATGTAATAGAAGTGTAAAAATAATCAAAAAGATGACCGGTTTTAATCCATTGATCAAAAAATAAGGTCTGATTCTGGCAAGCGCAATGACAAACGCTGTGAAACCAAGCAAAATGACATAAGATACTACGTTGTTGGCCAAGAACACCGCTATTACAAACAGAAAGACAAAAAGTAATTTGGAACGCGGATCCATACGGTGCACAATAGAAGTACCTGGAATAAAACGACCGATAATCATTTTTTCTAACATGGCCGCTCCTCTTTCCTTGCAATAGCTTTTGCTAATTCTTGTGCCAATACGTCTTCCGTAAGTGCAATATGATCAAAACGTCGTCCACTCATCTTTTCTATCTCACGCTGAAAACGCACGGAACGTGGGACGCTGAGTCGATATGAATGAAGTTCCTCTTCTTGACTATATATTTCTTCAGGCGTACCTTCCATTACGGCTGTTCCCTCATGCATCACCAGAATCCGATCACTGTAGCGTGCAGCGTCTTCCATACTATGGGTGACAAGGATAGTCGTTAGATTCTCTGTCTTATGCAAATGATGGAACAACTCCATGATCTCTTTACGTCCTTTAGGATCCAACCCCGCTGTTGGCTCGTCAAGTACCAAGACAGATGGTTTGAATGCGAGGATACCTGCAATCGCAACACGCCGCATTTGCCCTCCTGATAGCTCAAAAGGTGACTTCTGCAACACGTCTTCAGGAAGACCTAAAAGCTTCACTAGTTCATGTGCACGAGCCCTCGCTACCTCTTTCGGCACTCCAAAATTAATAGGGCCGAACATAATATCTTTTTCAACTGTTTCCTCAAATAACTGATGTTCAGGAAACTGAAACACAATTCCTACGTGCTGTCGAACTTCCTTCATCTGCTTACCTTTAGTGTGGGCAGTAATTACCGTGTCACCTATTTTGACAATACCCTCAGACGGCTTTAGCAATCCATTCAAATGAAGTAATAAGGTCGATTTCCCTGACCCTGTATGCCCAATGATGGAAGTATAAGAACCTGAAGGAATCGTAGCTGTCACGTCCTGCAGAGCACGTTTCTCAAACGGTGAATCTTTAGCGTATAAGTAGCCTACTTGCTGAAGTGATATGTCCACAATTCATTCACCAACTCTTCTTCTGTCATATGATTGCCAACCAACTCTACGCCAGCTATTCTCAATAACTCAGAAACACGTAAAGCAAACGGCAGATCGAGCCCAACCTTTTCAAGTTCAGTACCTTGTTGAAAGATTTCTTGCGGTGAACCTACCATCAATACTTGTCCTTCATTCATTACCAATATACGATCTGCCAATAATACCTCTTCCAAGTCATGCGTAATAGATAACACAGTCAATCCGATTTCAGAGCGTAACCCCTTAACGATCTCGATTACTTCTTCACGTCCCCGGGGATCCAACATGGAAGTAGCTTCATCTAGTATAAGAAGTTCGGGATGCAAAGCTAATGCACCTGCAATCGCCACACGCTGCTTCTGCCCCCCTGAAAGATGATGTGGTTCATGGTTGATGTAATCTTTCATCTTCACCTGCTCCAGAGCCTCATGGACACGTTTTACCATCATGTCGTGTGGTACGCCATTGTTTTCGAGTGCAAATGCCACATCATCCTGCACGGTAGAACCGACAAACTGATTATCAGGGTTCTGAAAGACTATCCCCATACGCGAACGTGTTTCCCAAAGATTCTCTTCAGATAGTCGTTCCGAAAAGAGATGTACTTCACCTGACGAAGGAAACATCAAGCCTATTAATAGCTTGGCTAGCGTCGACTTACCAGAACCGTTATGTCCTACAACTGCCAGCCATTCTCCTTCATACAAAGTGAAAGATACATCATGTAATGCTTTAGTTGACATACGCAAAGATTCCTCTTCTTCCATGTCGTAAGAAAAGTCAACATGGTGCATCGACGCTAATTCCTTCATCTGGACTCCCCCTTTTAGGTGTTGTTATGAATCAATATAGTTTTTATGTATTGAATTATTCTTATGTATAAAAAAAAGCGCGTACCTCATCTAAGGAATGCGCCTTTGAAAACGAAAATGCCGGGTGCTCATGCCGACATCTCAGATGAGGTACGTAGAGCTAGACCAGTCGATTACTCGCGGATCATAACACTCAGCTTTTATGTCGTATAAATCTCGTACTTGTAATAAAAGGGTGTGCTGTGCGTGACAGACACACCCTCGAAGTGTTGGAATTACACCAGTTCGATAATAACTACTGGTGCGCCATCGCCACGGCGAGGTCCCATTTTCATTATACGTGTATAACCGCCTTGGCGATCTGCATAACGTGGTGCTACTGTATCAAAAAGCTTTTGAAGTGCAAACACTGTTGCTTCTTCGCCTTCTGCGTTTTCAACAGCTACCTTTTCACGACGAATATATTCAGCCGCTTGACGACGCGCGTGAAGATCTCCACGTTTTCCAAGAGTGATCATCTTTTCAACTACTTTACGTAATTCTTTCGCACGTGTTTCAGTTGTTTGGATGCGCTCATGAATAATAAGATCTGTCGTTAAGTCGCGAAGCATTGCTTTACGTTGTGAACTTGTGCGTCCAAGTTTTCTGTATCCCATTTGAAGTTACCCTCCTTCAATATATGTCAGTTATTCTTCAGAGCGTAACTCAAGGTTTAGCTCATCCAATTTAGCCTTCACTTCTTCAAGTGATTTACGGCCTAAGTTACGCACTTTCATCATTTCGTCTTCGGACTTGTTAGCAAGTTCTAAAACTGTATTGATGCCTGCACGCTTCAAGCAGTTATAAGATCGGACAGAAAGATCAAGTTCTTCAATCGTCATTTCCAGAACCTTTTCTTTTTGGTCTTCTTCTTTTTCTACCATGATTTCTGCAGTTTGTGCTTCGTCAGTCATACCAACGAATATATTTAAATGCTCTGTTAGAATTTTAGCTCCAAGTGATACCGCCTCTTTAGGACCTATGCTTCCATCTGTCCATACGTCGAGTGTCAACTTATCAAAGTTGGTACTTTGTCCGACGCGAGTGTTTTCAACTTGGAAGTTAACGCGTGATACAGGAGTGTAAATCGAGTCAATTGGAATCACACCAATCGCTAGATCCTCACGTTTGTTTTGATCGGAAGGAACATATCCGCGTCCACGTACAGCATACATACGCATACGTAAATGTCCATTTTTACCGAGAGTAGCAATCGGGAGATCTGGATTTAATACTTCGACATCACTATCATGTGTGATGTCTGCAGCCGTCACGACGCCTTCACCTTTCACATCGATCTCAATAACTTTCTCATCATCTGAGTAAATCTTGAGTGCTAGTTTCTTCACATTCAAAATAACTGTAGATACGTCTTCGACGACACCTTCAATTGTAGCGAATTCATGAAGTACACCATCGATTTGAATAGATGTCACAGCAGCTCCTGGTAATGAAGACAAGAGAATGCGGCGCAAGGAATTCCCTAGGGTATTTCCATATCCACGCTCTAAAGGTTCGATAATAAACTTACCGAACTGTGAATCTTCACCGATCGTTACTGTTTCAATCTTTGGTTTCTCAATCTCGATCATTTATTTACCCTCCTAAAAACGTCTCTATATTGGTTTAACCTTATTGAATTCACTGATAATAGATAGTCTATTTCAACAGTATTAACAAAAAATGTCTTTCTTAATCCAATAGATTCAAACCGATTATACGCGACGACGTTTTGGCGGGCGACAACCATTGTGCGGAACCGGAGTTACGTCTCTGATTGCAGTAACTTCAAGTCCTGCAGCCTGTAGTGAACGGATAGCCGCTTCACGACCAGCACCTGGCCCTTTAACTGTTACTTCCAATGATTTCAAACCATGTTCCATTGCTGTTTTTGCTGCAGTTTCAGCAGCCATTTGTGCAGCAAACGGAGTAGATTTACGGGAACCTCTAAAGCCAAGTGCACCAGCGCTAGACCATGAAAGTGCATTACCGTGGCTATCCGTGATAGTTACGATAGTGTTATTGAACGTTGAACGGATATGTGCAATACCAGTCTCAATATTCTTTTTTACACGACGTTTACGAGTTTGTTGTTTACGTGCCATGTTGGAAAGAACCCTCCTTTACCTATTATTTTTTCTTGTTAGCCATTGTGCGTTTAGGACCCTTACGCGTACGTGCATTGTTTTTCGTGTTTTGTCCACGAACAGGCAATCCACGACGGTGACGGATTCCACGGTTACTACCGATTTCCATCAAACGCTTGATATTTAGAGAAGTTTCACGACGAAGATCTCCTTCTACTTTCAAGCCGTCAATTTGTTCACGAATCTTATCCAGCTCAGCGTCAGTTAAATCACGAACGCGAGTCTCTTGTGAAACGTCAGCTGCAGTTAAAATTGATTGTGCAGTTGTTTTACCAATACCGAATATATATGTCAATGAAATGACAACGCGCTTATCGCGCGGAACGTCTACACCAGCAATACGTGCCATATAAGTTGTGCACCTCCTTGTGTTTTAGCCTTGTCTTTGTTTGTGCTTTGGATTTTCACAGATTACCATTACTCGGCCGCGTCTACGAATAACTTTACATTTTTCGCAGATCGGTTTTACAGATGGTCTTACTTTCATCCTACCCAACCTCCTTCAATATTTCGGGAGTGCAAAAGTTTATTTGAAACGGTATGTGATACGACCACGTGTTAAATCGTAAGGTGAAAGTTCCAATGTCACCTTGTCGCCTGGCAGAATACGAATAAAGTGCATACGAATTTTACCTGACACGTGTGCAAGCACAGTATGTCCGTTTTCTAACTCCACTTTAAACATCGCATTCGGCAACGTTTCAAGAACAGTTCCTTCTACCTCAATTACGTCGTCCTTCGCCATCAATCCTGTCTCCCTTCTATATCCAATAAAGGCTTTCACCATCGAGCGGCATCAGTTGCCTTCAAAAGGCTTCCTTCAACATATGTCCAGTTAGCATGAGTGATGTTCGAAAGACGTCTGCCACATTTCGCTGTTTCGCATAAATTGCGAATGAGATCCTTTATTGCCCTCGTTGCAGTGCCAATTATATATTATACTGCCATTGACAATAGAATGCATGTCGGAACTACCAAGGAATTAATGATAAACTCTCATTTATCTTATAACAGGAACTTAAAGCTTTTGCAGATCGTTTTCATCCATTACTTTCCGAACCATGATGAAAATGTGCCCGAAAAGGATTGATTACTTATTACGTTGTTGCAAAATTGCATCCAAGTCCTTGAATACAAGATTAATGTCCTGTTGGCCATTAATTTTAGTCAGTACACCTTTTTCGCCATAAAAGTCGAGTAAAGGAGCTGTCTGATTCATATTTACTTCCAGACGATTCATGACAGTATCCGGATTGTCATCTGCACGCTGGTAAAGTTCGCCGCCATCTTTATCACACACATCTTCTACCTTTGGTGGGTTGAAGATCAAGTGATACGATGTGCCACACACTTTACAAATCCGACGACCAGATAATCTTGCGACTAATTCTTCCGTATCGACTTCGATATCCAATACGTACTCAATGCTTTTTCCTAGGTCCTTAAGTAAAGCATCTAGTGCTTCAGCTTGAGGTACTGTTCTAGGGAAACCATCTAGCAAGAATCCATTGTCACAATCCGTTTTGCTTAACCGCTCACGCACGATACCAATGGTAACTTCATCAGGAACTAATGCGCCTTGATCCATGAACGATTTTGCTTTAACTCCAAGTTCCGTGCCATCTTTGATGGCAGCACGGAACATATCGCCTGTAGAAATATGAGGGATTCCGTACTTCTCGACAATTTTGTCTGCTTGTGTACCTTTACCAGCACCAGGCAGACCCATTAATACGATATTCATACGTCCTTGCCCTCCATTTGTTTACAATAGGTCAGGCTATTGCTCTTTATTTCATAAAGCCTCTGTAATGTCTCTTCACTAATTGTGATTCTAATTGCTTCATTGATTCGAGGGCGACCCCTACTACGATGAGCAAGCTCGTTCCACCGATTTGAGCGGATTGAGGTAAATTCGCCAAGTTAATGAAGAAGATTGGCATAACCGCTACGACGGCCAAGAAAATTGAGCCGACGAACGTCAGTCTATACAGAGTACTTGTTAAGTACTTTTGAGTGTTTGCTCCTGGGCGTATTCCCGGAATATATGCACCTTGCTTTTTCAGATTGTCTGCCATATTTTCTGGATTCACTTGAATGAATGCGTAGAAATATGTAAACGCAATAATAAGTGTTACATACAAAATCATACCGATCGGATTCGTATAATCGAAGATCCGAATAATAGTTTTAGTTACACTGTTTTCACCGAAAAACGGAGCAATTTGTTGTGGCGTAATGAAGAATGCCACCGCAAAGATTACCGGGATAACTCCTGCAGCATTCAATTTCAAAGGTAAGTGTGTTTGTTGACTTGCAACAGACTGATTACGTCCTGAGACACGCTTCGCATATTGAATCGGAATTTTCCGCAATGCTTCTTGGAAGTAAATAACCCCGACTACAATAGCTACGATCACGATCAATAATAAGACCATCGTTGCAATTCGAATAAATAGTGCATCTCCAGCGTCTTGAATTTGCGTTACATACAACTGGTTAACAGCATTTGGAATGCCGGCAACAATCCCTGCAAAGATAATGATGGAAATACCATTCCCAACACCTTTTGCAGTAATTTGTTCACCAAGCCATAGTAGGAAAGCTGTACCGGCAGTCAATACAATTGCAATTGTGATATAAGTGGATATGCTGTTGTCTTGAATCAGTGTACCGCCAAATGTTTGGTTAAAACCAAATGACATGGCAAGTGCTTGAATAAAGGCAAGAACAATCGTGAAATATCTTGTGAATTGTGCAAGTTTTCGTCTTCCGACGTCCCCTTGTTTTGACCACTCAGTAAACTTCGGAACAACATCCATCTGCAAGAGTTGTACAATGATGGACGCCGTGATATACGGCATAATCCCCATTGCAAAGATCGAGAAGTTGGATAATGCTCCTCCACCGAATGTGTTCAAGAATCCGATAAACTGGTTATCTGATTGTTGTAAAGCAGTTGCATCAACGTTTGGAACCGGAACAAATGTCCCTAGTCTAAAAACGATGAGCACTAGGAGGGTGAAAATTATTTTAGACCGGATCTCCTTCACACGCATGAAATTAGAGATTGTCTGAAACATTATACCACCTCTGTTTGCCCGCCTGCTTTTTCAATTGCTTCTTTTGCAGAAGCGGAGAATTTGTTAGCACGTACTGTAATCTTCTTATCAAGTGTTCCGTTACCCAGAATCTTGATACCAGATTTAGCGTTGCTTACAACACCAGTTTCAATTAGCAATTCCGGCGTTACTTCCGTGCCTTCTTCGAAACGATTTAATGTATCGAGGTTAACGATGGCATAATCTTTACGATTGATGTTCGTGAACCCGCGCTTAGGAAGTCGTTGGAAAAGAGGAATTTGTCCACCTTCGAAACCAAGACGTACACCGCCGCCTGAACGAGCGTTTTGACCGTCATGACCTCTACCAGAAGTCTTACCTGTTCCAGATCCAATCCCACGACCAACACGTTTGCGGTTTTTACGAGATCCTTCAGCTGGTTTTAGCTCATGTAATTTCATCTTATCGGCACCTCCTTATTGTAAAATAGTACTTAAATTTCTTTAACGGTTACCAAGTGGCTAACTTTTGTAAGCATACCACGGATGGCATCGTTGTTTTGATGCTCAACTATTTGATTTAACTTTCGAAGGCCTAGTGCTTCAATTGTTTTACGCTGTGTTGGCTTTGAACCAATAACACTTTTCGTAAGGGTGACTTCAAGTTTGTTCGTCATTGTATTTCCCCCCTTAACCTAACAGTTCTTCTACGGATTTACCACGCAATTTGGCAATGTCTTCTGCGCGTTTCAAATTCTGCAACCCTTCGATTGTTGCACGTACCATGTTGATCGGTGTGCTTGAACCAAGAGATTTAGAAAGAATATCCGTGATGCCTGCAAGTTCAAGTACCGCACGGACAGGTCCACCTGCGATAACACCAGTACCCGGAGCAGCTGGTTTGATGAGGATTTGTCCTGCACCAAAGCGTCCGATTACTTCATGTGGAGTTGTACCTTTGACCATTGGCACTACAATCAAGTTTTTCTTCGCATCTTCAATTGCTTTACGGATTGCATCTGGAACTTCTTGTGCTTTACCAGTACCAAAACCGACACGACCGTTTTTATCACCAACTACGACAAGTGCAGTGAAGCGGAAACGACGTCCACCTTTTACAACTTTCGCAACGCGGTTGATCGTTACTACGCGTTCTTCAAACTCACTTTTGTTCTGATCATTACGACGCATGAAATATGTCCCTCCCTCTTAATTAAAATTCCAGACCATTTTCGCGTGCAGCGTCAGCTAATGCTTTTACACGGCCGTGGAAAAGATATCCGCCGCGGTCAAAAACAACCGCCTTAACGTCTTTTTCAACAGCTTTCTTTGCAATAAGCTCGCCAACTTTAGCTGCAGATTCAGTGTTGCCAGTAGAACCAGCCTCAACATCGTTATCTCTTGTAGAAGCGCTAACGATTGTTACACCATTCAAGTCATCAATCAATTGTGCATAGATGTGCTTGTTTGAACGGTAAACGTTTAGACGTGGACGCTCTGCAGTTCCGCTGATTTTCGTACGCACACGTGCGTGACGCTTTTTACGGACAGCGTTTTTATCTTGTTTCGTGATCATCGGAGTCACTCCTTCCAAATACCTCAGGCGGTATTATTTACCTGTTTTACCTTCTTTACGACGAACAATTTCGCCTTCATAACGGATACCTTTACCTTTATACGGCTCTGGTGGACGTACTTGACGGATGTTAGAAGCAAGAGCACCTACGTGTTCTTTGTTGTATCCGCGAACAATTATTTTCGTGTTCGCTGGAACTTCAACTTCTACACCTTCTTCTGGCGTGAATTCAACTGGGTGTGAGTAACCTACGTTCAATACAAGTTTTTTCCCTTGCATAGAAGCACGATATCCAACCCCAACCAATTCAAGTGTGCGTTCAAATCCTGTAGATACTCCCACTACCATGTTATTAAGTACAGAGCGTGTAGTACCGTGAATTGAACGGTGGGCTTTTGATTCAGAAGGACGAGTAAATGTAATTACGTTGCCTTCGTGATTGATCGTGATTTCTTTATCTAATTGTCTCGAAAGTTCACCTTTCGGACCTTTAACAGTAGCGAAGTTTTCCTCTGAAATTGTTACAGTAACGTTTTCAGGGACTTCGATCTGACGATTACCAATACGGGACATTCTATTGCACCTCCATTCAATTGTAGCTAATTACCAAACGTAAGCGACGACTTCTCCGCCGACTTGTTTAGCGCGGGCTTCTTTGTCTGTTAATACACCGTTTGATGTAGAAACAAGTGCAACACCTAAGCCGTTAAGTACTTTAGGAACTTCATTTGATTTAGCATATACACGAAGTCCTGGTTTAGAAATACGTTTCAAGCCATTGATAACGCGTTCGTTATCCTGACCGTATTTTAGGAAAATGCGGATGATGCCTTGTTTGTTATCTTCCACGTATTCCACATCACGGACGAAACCTTCTCGTTTTAAGATCTCAGCGATTTCTTTCTTTACGTTTGAAGCAGGTACCTCAAGCTTCTCGTGGCGAACCATGTTCGCATTACGGATGCGTGTAAGCATATCTGCAATCGGATCACTCATTGTCATTTGAATTAACCTCCTTCCCTAATTAGGGGTTTACCAGCTGGCTTTTTTGACGCCAGGAAGTTGTCCCTTGTATGCAAGTTCGCGGAAACAAATACGGCAAAGTTTAAATTTGCGATATACTGAATGTGGACGGCCACAACGTTCGCAGCGTGTATATTCTTGTACTTTATACTTTGGCGTACGTTTCTGTTTAGCGATCATAGATTTCTTAGCCACGTTTTCGCCTCCCTATTATTTTACTTTTGGAATGGCATGCCACACTGTGCAAGCAACTCACGTGCTTCTTCATCAGTGTTAGCTGTCGTCACGATGACGATATCCATCCCTCGTACTTTTGATACTTTATCGAAGTCAATTTCAGGGAAAATAAGTTGCTCTTTCACACCAAGAGTATAGTTACCGCGACCGTCGAACGCTTTTTTAGAAACGCCACGGAAGTCACGTACACGTGGTAATGAGATTGTAACTAATTTATCGAGGAACTCATACATGCGCTCACCGCGAAGCGTTACTTTAGCTCCGATCGGCATTCCTTCACGTAAACGGAATCCTGCGATAGATTTTTTCGCTTTAGTAATGACTGGTTTTTGACCCGAAATAGTTGCAAGATCCTCAACAGCTGCATCAAGTGCTTTTGTATTTTGGACAGCGTCACCAACACCCATGTTGATAACGATTTTGTCTACTTTAGGAACTTGCATAACAGATGTATATTCAAACTTGCTCATTAGAGCAGGTGTGATTTCTTTAGAAAACTTCTCTTTCAAACGACTCATCAGTCGGACCTCCCTTCATGCAATACTTACTTATCCAATGATTCACCGGATTTTTTTGCAATACGTACTTTTTTACCGTCTTCCATTTTGTAACCTACACGAGTCGGCTCGCCTGTTTTAGGATCGATTACCATCACGTTGGAGACGTGTATTGTAGACTCTTGGCTTACAATTCCGCCTTGTGGGTTTTCTTGGTTCGGCTTTGTGTGTTTTTTGACGATATTAATACCTTCAACTAGCACACGGTCTTTTTTCGGATAAGCAGTTAGGATCACACCTGTTTTACCTTTATCTTTCCCAGAGATCACCATTACTTTGTCGCCTTTTTTAACGTGCATTTATCGCACCTCCTTGACTGGCTCTGTCATTAGAATTAAAGAACTTCTGGAGCAAGTGAAATGATTTTCATGAAGTTATTGTCGCGTAGTTCGCGAGCAACTGGTCCGAAAATACGTGTTCCACGTGGCCCTTTATCATCACGGATAATAACGCAAGCATTCTCATCGAATGTAATGTATGAACCGTCTTTACGACGAACTCCACTTTTCGTACGAACGATGACCGCTTTAACAACGTCACCCTTCTTAACAACGCCACCTGGTGTTGCCTTCTTAACCGTAACAACAACTACGTCACCGATGTTAGCTACTTTACGACCTGATCCGCCTAGTACTTTAATCGTAAGTACTTCGCGCGCGCCAGAGTTGTCAGCAACTTTCATTCTACTTTCCTGTTGAATCATCGAGGTTACCTCCTTCCGAAATCTGAGTTAAAAACCTATTAGATGATAATCGCTTTTTCAACGACTTCTAGAAGACGGAAACGCTTAGTTGCTGATAATGGACGTGTTTCCATAATACGAACAACATCGCCGATTTTCGCTTCGTTTAGCTCATCATGAACTTTAAGTTTCTTAGAATACTTTACACGCTTACCGTATAAAGAATGTTTTTTGTGTGTTTCTACCATTACCGTAACGGTTTTATCCATTTTATCGGAAACCACACGGCCTGTGTATACTTTGCGCTGATTACGCTCAGTCATGGCTGCAACCTCCTTCATCAGTTATTTGCACTGATTTCTCTTTGTCGTATTACAGTTTTCATGCGCGCAATCGATTTGCGTACTTCACGGATGCGTGCAGTGTTTTCTAATTGACCTGTCGCTAACTGGAAGCGAAGGTTGAAAAGCTCTTCTTTAAGTGATTTCACTTTTTGCTCGATCTCTGCAGTTGTTAAGTCACGAATTTCATTAGCTTTCATTAGACTCACCACCAATTTCTTGTCGTTTTACAAACTTGCTTGTTACAGGAAGTTTGTGCGATGCAAGTCTAAGTGCCTCACGAGCAACCTCTTCTGAAACACCTGCAATTTCGAACATTACTCTACCAGGTTTCACAACTGCAACCCAGCCTTCTACAGCACCTTTACCGGAACCCATCCGGACTTCAAGAGGCTTTTTAGTATATGGTTTGTGCGGGAAAATATTGATCCATACTTTACCGCCACGTTTCATGTAACGAGTCATAGCAATACGAGCAGATTCAATCTGACGGTTAGTGATCCAACTTGCTTCTAGAGCTTGAAGACCATACTCACCAAACTGAACTGTAGCGCCACCTTTTGTTTCACCACGCATTTTCCCACGGAATACACGACGATGTTTTACACGTTTAGGCATTAACATATTATTTGCCTCCTTCCCCAGAGTTCTTCTTAACTTTTACTGGAAGGACTTCACCACGATAAATCCATACCTTTACGCCAAGCTTACCATAAGTAGTATCAGCTTCAGCATGTGCATAATCTATATCTGCACGTAATGTATGAAGAGGGACAGTTCCTTCACTGTAGTGTTCCGCACGAGCGATATCCGCTCCGCCGAGACGTCCAGATACTTGTGTTTTAATTCCTTTTGCACCAGAACGAATAGTACGTTGAATCGCTTGTTTCTGAGCACGACGGAATGATACACGACTTTCCAATTGACGAGCGATTGATTCTGCAACTAATCTTGCATCCAAATCAGCACGTTTGATTTCTACGATGTTGATGTGTACACGCTTGCCTGTAATTTCGTTAAGTTGCTTACGAAGTGTTTCTACTTCGGAACCACCTTTACCGATAACCATACCTGGCTTTGCAGTGTGGATTGTAATATTAACACGCTTAGCAGCACGCTCAATTTCAACTTTTGAAACTGATGCTTCTACAAGACGTTTTTCGATGTATTCACGGATCTTTAAGTCTTCATGTAGTAAGGACGCATAATCTTTTTCCGCGTACCATTTTGAGTCCCAGTCACGGATGACGCCTACACGTAGTCCATTAGGATGTACTTTTTGGCCCACTAATTACCCCTCCTTCTTTTCAGATACCACTAATGTGATGTGGCTTGTACGTTTGTTGATCGCACTTGCACGACCTTGTGCACGTGGACGGAAACGTTTCATTGTTGGTCCTTCATCTACGAATACTTCACTGACGATTAAGTTCTCAGTATCCATTTCGTAGTTATGTTCAGCGTTTGCAATTGCTGATTTCAATAATTTTTCCACGACTGGAGATGCCGCTTTAGGCGTAAGTCGTAGAATAGCCATAGCTTCACCTATATTCTTGCCGCGGATAAGATCAACGACCAAACGAACTTTGCGAGAAGCAATACGGACTGTGCGTACAGATGCTTTAGCTTGTTGCATCAGGATAACCTCCTCTCAAATTAGCGTTTTGTTTTCTTATCGTCGGCACCATGGCCTCGGTATGTGCGTGTAGGTACGAATTCACCTAGTTTGTGACCTACCATATCTTCTGTTACATAAACAGGAACATGTTTACGTCCATCATATACTGCAATCGTCAATCCGATGAAAGTCGGGAAGATTGTTGAACGGCGTGACCATGTTTTAATAACTTGTTTCTTTTCTGCGTCTTTTTGTGCGTCAACCTTTTTTAGTAAATGGTCATCTGCAAAAGGTCCTTTTTTCAAGCTGCGGCCCATTCTGGAACCTCCTTCCGAGTATGTACTACGGTCCATCTACTGAACCGCAGTGCAATAACATTATTTTTTACGACGGCGAACGATAAGTTTATCTGATTTATTGTTCTTCGTACGTGTCTTGAATCCAAGAGTTGGTTTACCCCATGGAGTAACAGGACTCGGACGACCGATTGGTGTACGGCCTTCACCACCACCGTGTGGGTGATCGTTAGGGTTCATTACAGATCCACGAACAGTTGGACGTTTGCCTAACCAACGTGAACGACCTGCTTTACCAATATTGATCAATTCGTGTTGCTCGTTACCAACTTGACCGATTGTAGCACGGCAAGTAGCAAGGATCATACGAACTTCTCCTGATTGCAGACGAATGATGACGTATTTGCCTTCGCGTCCTAGTAGTTGAGCTGAAGTTCCTGCAGAACGAACTAATTGTCCGCCTTTACCTGGCTTCATTTCAATGTTGTGAATTGTGGAACCCATAGGGATGTTCTCTAGTGGTAGAGCATTTCCTACGCGGATATCCGCTTCAGGTCCTGAAATGATTGTGGAACCTACTGTCAATCCTTTAGGAGCAAGGATATATCTCTTTTCACCATCTGCATAATTGATTAATGCGATGTTTGCTGAACGGTTTGGATCGTATTCGATCGTAGCAACGCGTCCTGGAATGCCATCTTTCCGACGTTGGAAATCAATGACACGGTATTGGCGCTTATGTCCTCCACCTTGGTGACGAACTGTCATTCTACCTTGGTTGTTACGTCCGCCTTTACGCTTGACTGGTTCAAGCAATGATTTTTCTGGTTTGCTAGCAGTAATCTCAGCAAAGTCAGAAGAAGTCATGTTACGACGTCCGTTGGAGGTAGCTTTGTACTTCTTAATCGCCATTTTGTGTTCCCTCCTTCATTTATTATGAGTTAATTACATTTCAAAAAGTTCGATATCTTTGGAATCAGTAGTCAGTGTAACAATTGCCTTACGACGCTTGTTTGTATAACCAGCATGTTTCCCCATACGCTTGAACTTACCTTTGTAGTTCATAACGTTAACTTTTTCAACTTTAACACCGAAGATTTCTTCAATAGCTTGTTTCACGTGAGTTTTGCTCGCGCGTGTATCAACTTCGAATGTATATTTTCTTAAGTCTTCCATTTGTTCAGAAGAACGCTCGGTAATGACCGGACGTTTCAGAATATCACGTGCTTCCATTAACCAAGCACCTCCTCGACTTTTTCTATTGCTGCTTTTGTCATTACAAGCTGGTCATGTCCGACTAGGTCTAGAACATTGATACCGTTCGCTGAAACGACGCTGATCCCTGGAATGTTGCGAGCAGACAATGCTACTGATTCTTCTAGGTCAGCTGTAACAAATAATGCTTTCTTCGTGATTGAAAGATCTTCAAGCACTTTTACAAAGCCTTTTGTTTTTGGTGCTTCAAATGCTAAGTTATCTAGAACGATTAGCTCTTCAGCCGCTACTTTAGTGGATAGAGCAGATAGAAGTGCTAAACGACGAACTTTCTTAGGCATTTTATAGCTGTAACTACGTGGTGAAGGACCGAATACGATACCGCCTCCACGCCATTGTGGTGATCTGATTGAACCCTGACGAGCACGACCTGTGCCTTTTTGACGCCATGGTTTACGACCGCCGCCTGCTACTTCCGCGCGAGTTTTAACCTTGTGGTTACCTTGGCGTAAAGAAGCTTGTTGTTGAACAATTGCTTCGAATAATACTGCTTCATTCGGCTCGATTCCAAAAATCGCATCGTTTAGTTCGATGTCGCCGACAGCAGAACCTGTTTGACTTACTACAGATACTTTAGGCATTCCTGTTTCCTCCTTTCTGTTTTACTCAGTTTCCTTTGATAGCACTTTTCACTTGTACAAGTGATTTACGAGCTCCAGGAACGTTACCTTTTACTAATAACAAGTTGCGCTCAGCGTCAACTCGAACGATTTCAACGTTTTGGATCGTTACTGTTTTGCCACCAGTACGTCCAGGTAGTTTTTTTCCTTTGAATACGCGTTGTGCATCAACTGCTCCAAGTGAACCTGGTGCGCGATGGAAACGTGATCCGTGAGTCATTGGTCCACGTGAGTAACCGTGGCGCTTAATAACACCTTGGAATCCTTTACCTTTTGAAACTCCTGTAATGTCAACTACATCGCCTTCTGCGAATGTATCGACTTTGACTTCCTGACCAACTTCGTATGCACTAACGTCAGCTCCGCGAACTTCGCGAATGAAGCGCTTAGGTGCAGTGTTAGCTTTTGCAACATGGCCTTGCTCAGGCTTGTTTGAAAGCTTTTCACGTTTATCATCAAATCCTAGTTGGATTGACTCGTAGCCGTCTGTTTCTATTGTCTTCTTTTGAAGAACAACGTTTGGAGCAGCTTCAATCACTGTTACTGGGATTAGATCGCCGTTTTCAGCAAATACTTGCGTCATTCCGACTTTTCTTCCTAAGATTCCTTTGGTCATTAGTCACACCTCCTGTAATATTGTTTGTTTTTATGTTTTATAGTTTAATTTCGATGTCGACGCCTGACGGTAAATCAAGCTTCATAAGTGCATCCACCGTTTGTGGCGTTGGATTCACGATGTCGATTAAACGTTTGTGCGTACGCATTTCAAATTGCTCACGTGAATCTTTATATACGTGAACAGCACGCAATACCGTGTAAACTGATCTTTCAGTTGGCAACGGAATTGGACCTGAAACACTAGCTCCAGAACGTTTAGCCGTCTCAACAATCTTTTCAGCTGACTGATTGATCATTCTGTGATCATAAGCTTTCAATCTAATACGAATCTTTTGTTTTGCCATTATTTTCCCTCCCTTTCGCCTATTTTCTAGACAATTCTCCACGAAAATTTTCCTTACACGCGCCATGGCAAAGCGGCCGGGTGTATCGGTAACCTCTCGCTTCATCGCAGTCAAAGACCAACATTCAACATTATACATAATATAAAAGGATTGCGCAACCCTTTTGAAGAAATTAATTTAACTTTTAATCCGTTTACTATACTATCAGCTTTCCTCATGATTTGCACGTGATTTGAAGTGCGCTGCTAGACTTTACTTCCGCATTATCCTAAGGGCGTTTCAAAACACTATTTTTGATATATGCCGCTAACCTTTCATGTAGACGAAAACAAAAAAATCCCGCCTTAATGGCGGGATCCAAACAAATTATTTTGTAATTGTTGCTACAACGCCAGCTCCAACTGTACGTCCACCTTCACGGATTGAGAATTTAGTACCTTCTTCAATCGCGATAGGAGAAATAAGTTCAACTGTCATTTCAACGTTATCTCCAGGCATAACCATTTCTACGCCTTCAGGAAGTTGAATGATACCAGTTACGTCAGTTGTACGGAAGTAGAACTGAGGACGGTAGTTTGAGAAGAATGGAGTGTGACGTCCACCCTCTTCTTTAGATAGAACATAAACTTCAGATTTGAACTGAGTGTGTGGAGTGATTGTGCCTGGCTTAGCAAGAACTTGTCCACGTTCGATATCTTCACGTGATACACCACGAAGAAGAGCACCGATGTTGTCGCCTGCTTCTGCATAGTCAAGAAGTTTACGGAACATCTCTACACCAGTTACAGTAGTAGCTTTTGGTTCTTCAGCAAGACCGATGATGTCAACAACATCTCCGACTTTAACTACTCCACGCTCAACACGGCCAGTTGCTACAGTTCCGCGACCTGTGATTGAGAATACGTCCTCAACAGGCATCATGAATGGCTTGTCAGTGTCACGAGTTGGTGTTGGAATATAGTCATCTACTGCTTGCATAAGTTCAAGAATTTTTTCTTCCCACTCTGGCTCTCCTTCAAGAGCTTTAAGAGCTGATCCTTTGATTACAGGAATATCATCGCCAGGGAAGTCGTAATCAGAAAGAAGTTCACGGATTTCCATTTCTACTAATTCAAGTAGTTCCTCGTCATCTACCATGTCACATTTGTTCATGAAGACAACTAGGTAAGGAACACCTACTTGACGTGAAAGAAGAATGTGCTCACGAGTTTGTGGCATTGGGCCATCAGCAGCAGAAACTACTAGGATTCCGCCGTCCATTTGTGCAGCACCAGTGATCATGTTTTTAACGTAGTCAGCGTGACCTGGGCAGTCAACGTGTGCATAGTGACGCTTGTCAGTTTCGTACTCAACGTGTGAAGTACTGATTGTAATTCCACGCTCTTTTTCTTCAGGTGCGTTATCAACGTCAGCGTATGACTTTGCTTCTCCACCTTGTGCTTTAGAAAGAACTGTTGCGATTGCAGCAGTCAAAGTTGTTTTACCATGGTCAACGTGACCAATTGTTCCTACGTTTGCGTGCTCCTTGGAGCGGTCAAATTTTTCTTTACCCATTTTAGAGATCCTCCCTTTATTTAAAAAAATAGTTTTTTAATATGGAAGCCGAAAGTATTCCTTCGACTATCCACATCTTACAAGTATTGCTTAAAAGAAACAAGGATGAACTGTATTATTCACCTTTGTTTTTCTTGATTACTTCTTCAGCGATAGACTTTGGAAGTTCTTCATAGTGATCGAACACCATTGAGAATACTCCGCGTCCTTGCGTGTTTGAACGTAGAGAAGTTGCATAACCGAACATTTCAGCAAGTGGAACCATTGCACGAACTACTTGTGCGTTACCACGAGCTTCCATACCTTCTACACGGCCACGGCGTGATGTAATATCACCCATAATGTCGCCCATGTATTCTTCCGGAATAATAACTTCTACCTTCATTGTTGGTTCAAGAATTACAGGATTACATTTTGATGCAGCATTTTTCAAAGCCATTGATGCAGCGATCTTAAATGCCATCTCGTTGGAGTCAACGTCATGGTAAGATCCGTCATATAGGCGTGCTTTGACATCAATTAAAGGATACCCAGCTAAAATACCGTTATCCAATGAATCACGAATTCCTGCTTCAACTGCTGGGATGTATTCGCGAGGAACAGAACCACCAACAATATTATTAACGAACTCGAATCCTTTTCCTTCTTCGTTTGGACCGAATTCAATCCATACGTGACCGAACTGTCCACGTCCACCTGATTGACGAACGAATTTACCTTCGACTTCAGCCGACTGACGGAATGTTTCGCGGTAAGAAACTTGTGGCGCGCCCACGTTTGCTTCCACTTTAAATTCACGACGTAAACGGTCGACGATAATATCCAAGTGAAGTTCACCCATACCCGCGATGATTACTTCTCCTGTTTCTTGATCTGTGTGTGCACGGAATGTTGGATCTTCTTCTTGCAACTTAGCAAGAGCTTGGCCCATTTTATCCTGGTCCGCTTTTGTTTTCGGTTCAATCGCTACAGAGATAACTGGCTCTGGGAATACCATTGATTCAAGAATGATCAATGCTTTCTCATCACATAGTGTGTCTCCAGTAGTTGTGTCTTTCAAACCGACAGCAGCAGCAATTTCACCCGCGTGTACTTCAGAAATTTCTTCACGGCTGTTTGCGTGCATTTGTAGAATACGTCCTACGCGCTCGCGCTTGCCTTTTGTAGAGTTTGCTACGTAAGAACCAGCTTGAAGAATACCAGAGTAAATACGGAAGAATGTAAGTTTACCTACATAAGGATCTGTCATAACTTTAAACGCCAATGCTGAGAATGGTGCTTCATCAGATGATTCACGCACTTCGTCTTCTTCAGTCTCAGGGTTGAAGCCCATCATTGGAGGCACATCAAGTGGCGATGGAAGGTAGTCTACTACCGCATCTAGTACTAGTTGTACACCTTTGTTTTTGAAAGCAGTTCCACAAACTACAGGATAGAATTCAACTGCCAACGTAGCTTTACGAATAGCTGTCGTAAGTTCTTCTATAGTAAGTTCTTCACCGCCAAGATACTTTTCCATAAGATCTTCATCGAAATCTACAACAGCTTCAATTAGGCTCTCACGGTATTTTTTAGCTAGTTCAAGATGTTCAGCAGGAATTTCTTCCACTGTCGTATCTGTTCCTAGATCATTGGGATACATAGTTGCCTTCATTTCGATTAAGTCGATAATTCCTGAGAAGTTATCTTCCGCACCAATTGGCAATTGAATAGGATGTGCATTCGCTTGCAGGCGGTCACGTAGTGTTCCTACTGAATATAGGAAGTCAGCACCCGTCTTATCCATTTTGTTTACGAATACGAGACGTGGTACTTTGTAGTTTGTCGCTTGACGCCAAACTGTCTCTGTTTGTGGTTCAACACCTGATTGTGCATCAAGTACCGCTACAGCACCATCCAATACGCGAAGTGAACGTTCAACTTCAACTGTGAAGTCTACGTGCCCCGGTGTATCGATGATGTTTACGCGGTGACCTTTCCATGCTGCAGTTGTTGCAGCTGAAGTAATCGTGATTCCACGTTCTTGCTCTTGCTCCATCCAGTCCATTTGTGATGCACCTTCGTGCGTTTCACCAATCTTGTGGATTTTACCTGTGTAAAAAAGGATCCGCTCAGTTGTCGTTGTCTTACCAGCGTCAATGTGAGCCATGATACCAATGTTACGAGTATTCTCTAGTGAGAACTCTCTAGCCATTTTGTAATCTCCTTCCGTTTCGGATTACTGCTGTTGTTTATCCGACCTTACCAGCGATAGTGAGCGAATGCTCTGTTGGCTTCAGCCATTTTATGCATTTCTTCACGGCGTTTAACAGAAGCACCTGTGTTATTTGATGCATCAAGAATTTCATTCGCTAGACGTTCTTCCATTGTTTTTTCTCCACGTGTACGTGAATAGTTCACAAGGTAACGAAGGCCTAGAGTCGAACGGCGTTCAGGGCGTACTTCAACCGGCACTTGATAGTTAGCTCCACCTACGCGGCGAGCACGCACTTCAAGAACTGGCATTACATTATTTAAAGCTGCTTCGAATACTTCGATTGGTTCTTGTCCAGAACGTTCTTTAATAATTTCGAACGCTCCATAAAGAATCTTTTGAGAAGTACCTTTTTTACCGTCTACCATCATTTTGTTGATAAGGCGGCTTACAAGCTTGGAATTATAAATCGGATCAGGTAGTACATCACGTTTTGTTACTGGACCTTTACGAGGCATAATTAGTTCCTCCTTTCAATATTGTTAGTTTTGTATTACTTCTTAACTTTGGGCTTTTTAGCTCCATACATTGAACGGCTTTGCATACGGCCAGTAACACCAGCTGTATCAAGTGCCCCACGTACGATATGGTAACGAACACCCGGTAAGTCTTTTACGCGTCCTCCGCGGATTAGTACCACACTGTGTTCTTGCAAGTTGTGGCCTTCACCTGGAATATATGCGTTTACTTCCAATGTATTAGTTAAACGAACACGAGCATACTTACGTAGCGCCGAGTTCGGCTTCTTAGGAGTCATAGTACCAACACGTGTACAAACACCTCTTTTTTGTGGTGAGTTCACGTTTGTCATAGACTTTTTAAAGCTGTTATAGCTTTTTCCTAGAGCCGGAGACTTAGAATTTTCCGTTTTCGATTTACGAGGTTTACGGACTAATTGATTAATTGTAGGCATCAGGTTGTTCCTCCTTCCAAGTTTTTTATAATACCACACACCCAGGTGGTTCATTTTTAAGTAAAAACAAAGTTTTTGTGCGTGCACACACAAAAACGGGTGACAGTAACTCCAGAGATCTCTGCTTACTGTTATTTTATAATGATGATTGCTTATCGCCTTGTACTTATTCGAAAGAGTTTTTTCTTCCTGAAAAGTTAACGGTCAACAACTATCAACCTTTTGTATATTATCATCTCTACAATAACTTGTCAACGAATTTAAGAAAATAAACGGGAGCGATGTCCCGTTTATTTTTATTCAGCTGGAATAGTCTCTTCTACTTGATCGTGTTGCATTTTTATTTGGCGGTATCTCTGCATTCCAGTACCTGCAGGGACCAATTTCCCGATAATAACGTTTTCTTTCAGACCTAGCAACTCATCTGTTTTACCTTTAATAGCTGCATCTGTAAGGACTCTTGTCGTTTCCTGGAATGATGCGGCCGACAAGAATGATTCTGTTTCAAGTGAAGCTTTCGTAATTCCGAGAATTACCGGACGTGAGGTAGCTGGGACTTTACCTGCTAACAACACCTTTTCGTTCGCTTCAGAGAATTGGTGAATGTCCAATAATGAACCCGGAAGAAGATCAGTATCTCCTGCTTCAATTACTCGAACTTTTCGAAGCATTTGACGTACCATTACTTCAACGTGCTTATCACCAATCTCTACCCCTTGCATACGGTAGACTTTTTGAACTTCTTTCAAGAGATACTCTTGTACAGTTGAAACGTCTTTTACAACGATCAATTGTTTAGGGTCAATAGAACCTTCAGTAATAGTTTGCCCACGCTCAACCACATCGCCTACTTCTACCTTCAAGCGCGCATTGTACAACGTAGGATATTTACGTGTTTCCACTTCACCTTCAATAGTAATTTCTTTCAAGCCTTCACGGATTTCATCAATTTCAATAACAGTACCTGCAATTTCAGAAATAACCGCTACACCTTTCGGATTACGAGATTCAAAAATTTCCTGAATACGTGGAAGACCTTGCGTAATATCATCTCCGGCAACTCCACCTGTGTGGAATGTACGCATCGTTAACTGTGTTCCTGGCTCTCCGATAGATTGCGCTGCAATGATTCCCACAGCTTCCCCTACTTCTACCGTTTCTCCAGTGGCTAAGTTGATACCGTAACATTTTTTACATACGCCGTGCTTCGTATTACATGTAAATGCAGAACGAATCGTCACTTCTTCGATACCAGCTTGAATTACTATGTTCGCTATGTCCGCAGTAATCAACCCGTTTTTCGCAAGAATGACTTCACCCGTTTCCGGATGTTTGATAGTCTTCTTCGTGTGACGGCCTTCAATACGCTCAAACAATGTTTCGATCATTTCATTTCCTTCGGTTAATGCAGTAATTGCAAGACCACGGTCTGTTCCGCAATCTTCTTCACGAACGATAACATCTTGCGCTACGTCTACGAGACGACGAGTCAAGTAACCTGAATCGGCAGTCTTCAGTGCTGTATCGGCAAGACCTTTACGTGCACCGTGTGTAGAGATAAAGTATTCGAGTACTGTCAGACCTTCACGGAAGGAAGATTTGATCGGAAGTTCGATAATCCGTCCAGCCGGGTTGGCCATTAGTCCACGCATACCAGCAAGTTGTGTAAAGTTTGATGCGTTACCACGGGCTCCGGAGTCACTCATCATGAAGATCGGGTTTTCAATATCCAATGAATCCATTAGCTTATTCTGAATGATATCCTTCGCATGGCTCCAATAAGAGATGACACGATCATAACGCTCTTCCTCGGTAATTAAACCACGTCGGAACTGCTGCGTGACTTTATCAACTTTTTCTTGTGCTTCATGAAGAATTTCTGCTTTATTCGGCAAGACCACGATATCGGAAATACCGATTGTAATTCCAGCACGAGTAGAATATTTAAATCCTAGGTTTTTCATTCTATCCAACATTCTAGAAGTTTCTGTAATGTGGAAGCGACGGAAGATTTCCGCGATAATTTCCCCAAGGATTGCTTTTTTGAACGGCGTGATTAGTTCTGCTTCTTGCAGGTGTTCCTTAACATTTACTGTTCCGTCGATGAAGTACTTGTCAGGTGTTTCTACCTGCAAGTTATGATTCGTCGGTTCGTTGATGTACGGAAACGTTTCCGGTAAAATCTCATTGAAAATGATTTTACCTACAGTCGTTAACAATAGCTGACTATTTTGTTTATCCGTAAACGTTGGGTTGTTAATACTGCCAGCCTGTACCGCGATGCGGGAATGTAAGTGAACATGTCCTGTTTGATATGCGATTAACGCTTCATTCGGATCACTAAACACAGAACCTTCTCCAGCCGCATTTTTTCGCTCGACTGTTAAGTAATAGTTTCCAAGAACCATATCCTGTGAAGGAGTTACAACTGGTTTTCCGTCTTTCGGGTTCAAAATGTTTTGAGCAGCTAGCATCAATAGACGTGCTTCAGCTTGAGCTTCAGCGGATAGTGGTACGTGAACAGCCATTTGGTCACCATCGAAGTCAGCGTTGTAAGCTGTACATACGAGCGGGTGTAACGTAATCGCACGCCCCTCGACCAGTATCGGTTCGAACGCCTGTATCCCCAGACGGTGAAGTGTCGGTGCTCGGTTAAGAAGCACTGGATGTTCTTTGATGACGTCTTCCAATACATCCCATACTTCGGAATGAAGACGTTCAATCTTACGTTTAGCACTTTTGATGTTATGCGCCAAGTTACGTTCCACTAATTCCTTCATAACGAACGGCTTAAATAGCTCGATCGCCATTTCCTTAGGCAGACCGCATTGGTACATTTTTAAGTTAGGACCTACTACGATAACCGAACGACCAGAATAGTCTACACGTTTACCAAGTAAGTTCTGGCGGAAACGCCCTTGCTTACCTTTTAGCATATGAGAAAGTGATTTCAATGGACGGTTTCCTGGACCTGTTACAGGTCTTCCACGACGACCATTATCTACAAGTGCATCTACCGCTTCTTGAAGCATACGCTTCTCGTTCTGGACGATAATGCCGGGTGCTCCTAAATCCAATAGACGCTTTAGACGGTTATTCCGGTTAATAACTCTACGATAAAGATCATTCAAGTCAGATGTTGCAAAACGCCCTCCGTCTAGCTGTACCATAGGACGCAATTCAGGGGGGATGACTGGAAGTACTTCGAGTACCATCCATTCCGGACGGTTTCCAGAGTTACGGAAAGATTCCACGACTTCTAAACGTCGGATTGCGCGTGTACGACGCTGACCTTGTACTGTTTTCAACTCTTCTTTCAACGAATCTGTTTCCTTATCCAAGTCGATTGCACGTAGTAGTTGCTCGATTGCTTCCGCTCCCATTGCAGCTTGGAATTTGGAACCATACTTTTCACGGTACAAGCGATACTCTTTCTCAGAAAGCAATTGCTTGCGTTCAAGTGGAGTATCTGCCGGTTCTACAACTACGTAAGATGCAAAGTAGATAATCTCTTCCAATGCGCGTGGTGTCATGTCCAAAATCAAGCCCATACGGCTCGGAATTCCTTTGAAGTACCAAATATGTGTGACAGGTGCCGCAAGCTCAATATGTCCCATTCGTTCGCGACGGACTTTTTGACGCGTTACCTCTACGCCACAACGATCACAAACAACGCCCTTATAACGGACTCGCTTATATTTACCACAGTGACATTCCCAATCTTTCGTCGGACCGAAGATTCTCTCACAGAATAATCCGTCTTTCTCAGGCTTTAATGTACGGTAATTGATCGTTTCAGGTTTTTTTACTTCTCCATACGACCAAGAACGAATCTTGTCAGGTGAAGCAAGGCCAATTTTCATATACTCAAAATTATTAACATCTATCAAGGAGCCAACCTCCCTTTAGTCTAATCGCCATAACGGCTTATCAGTCAACTTAACTTGTAGTAGTACATTCATGTAAGACATTCTTCTTACTGAATAAAATAGAAGAGGGTGCTCGAAGCCCTCTTCTATTCATTTTTGTTTGTTTTATTTACATTTCATATCAGCACTATCTGCTTTAGGCGATCGGTTGATCTTCTTTAATCAAGTTCAATGCGTCAGTTGGTTGCAAGTCTTCTTCGTCGTCTAAATCACGTAACTCAATTTCTTCGAAGTCTTCCGTCAACATCTTCACATCTAACCCTAAACTTTGAAGTTCTTTGATTAGTACTTTAAATGATTCCGGTACACCTGGTTGAGGTACGCTATCACCTTTAACAATCGCTTCGTATGTCTTCACACGTCCTACGACGTCATCGGATTTGACTGTTAAAATTTCTTGCAATGTATAAGCGGCACCATATGCTTCTAGCGCCCATACTTCCATTTCCCCGAAACGCTGTCCACCGAACTGGGCTTTACCGCCGAGTGGTTGCTGTGTAACGAGTGAGTATGGTCCAGTAGATCGTGCGTGCAACTTATCATCTACCATGTGGGCAAGTTTGATCAAGTACATAACGCCGACTGATACACGGTTATCAAATGGTTCACCTGAACGACCATCGTATAGCATGGTTTTACCGTCACGGTCCATTCCTGCTTCTTCCATTGTAGCCCAAACGTCTTCTTCGTTTGCACCGTCAAATACAGGAGATGCAGTGTGAATACCTAGACTACGCGCAGCCATACCAAGATGCATTTCAAGAACCTGTCCGATATTCATACGTGACGGAACACCTAGTGGATTTAACATAACATCGATCGGTGTACCATCTGGAAGGAACGGCATTTCCGACTCAGGTAAGATTCGGGAAATAACCCCCTTATTACCGTGACGTCCTGCCATCTTATCTCCAACAGAGATTTTACGCTTCTGTACGATATATACTCGTACTAACTGATTTACTCCTGGAGATAGCTCATCGCCATCTTCACGGTTGAAGACTTTGACATCCAGAACTATTCCGCCTGCTCCATGAGGGACACGTAATGAAGTATCGCGGACTTCACGTGCTTTTTCCCCAAAGATTGCATGTAGAAGACGTTCTTCCGCAGTCAATTCCGTAACACCCTTAGGCGTTACTTTACCGACCAAGATATCTCCATCTCGTACTTCTGCACCGATACGAATAATTCCTCTGTCATCCAAGTTGCGTAATGCATCTTCTCCGACGTTTGGAATATCACGCGTGATTTCTTCTGGCCCAAGCTTCGTATCACGTGCCTCCGATTCATATTCTTCAATATGAACAGACGTGAATACATCATCTTTCACCAGACGCTCACTCATGATAATCGCATCTTCGTAGTTGTAACCATCCCATGTCATGAACGCAGTTAGAACGTTACGTCCAAGCGCGAGTTCTCCCTGTTCCATTGATGGTCCGTCCGCAAGAATATCAAGCGGTTTGACACGGTCGCCAACTTTTACAATTGGACGTTGGTTATAGCAAGTTCCTTGGTTCGAACGAATGAATTTAGATAAACGGCAAACGACAAGGTCACCCTTGACTTCTTTACCGCCCACTTCTTCAATACGGCGAATACGAATCTCCTTAGCTTCTACGTGTTCTACAATACCGTGGTATTTAGAAACAACAGCTGCTCCTGAATCACGTGCAGAAATATGCTCCATACCTGTACCTACAAATGGCGCTTCCGGATTTAACAAAGGAACTGCTTGACGTTGCATGTTCGCACCCATCAATGCACGGTTAGAGTCATCATTTTCTAGGAAAGGAATACATGCAGTAGCCGCTGACACAACTTGCTTAGGCGAAACATCCATATAATCCATTTGTTCACGACGGAATACAGTGTTATCCCCTTGGAAACGTCCTACGACGCCTTCATTCGTAAATGATCCGTCTTCCTCAAGCAACGCGTTTGCTTGAGCCACTACATAGTTATCTTCAATATCCGCTGTTAAATAATCAATCTGTGAAGTAACGCGACCCGTTTCTAGATCTACTTTACGATAAGGAGTCTCAATGAAACCAAATTGATTCACTTTCGCGAATGTAGACAACGAGTTAATCAGTCCAATGTTCGGTCCCTCTGGCGTTTCTATCGGACACATACGACCATAATGAGAGTAGTGAACGTCACGAACTTCCATTCCTGCTCGCTCACGAGTCAAACCACCAGGTCCTAGTGCAGATAAACGACGCTTATGTGTCAATTCAGCCAATGGATTTGTTTGGTCCATAAACTGAGATAGCTGCGAGCTACCGAAAAACTCTTTAATTGATGCAATAACAGGACGAATATTGATCAATTGTTGAGGTACTATAGATTGCGTGTCATTGATAGACATTCTCTCTTTAACCACACGCTCCATACGGGAAAGACCGATACGGAATTGGTTTTGGAGTAATTCACCAACAGAACGCAAACGACGATTACCAAGATGGTCAATATCATCCGTGTTTCCTACACCATGCAAGAGGTTGAAGAAATAACTAATAGAAGCAACGATATCTGAAGGGGTAATATGTTTAATAGACTCGTCTACTTCAGCGTTAGAAATGACATTAATTACTTGTTTTTCTTCACTTTTCGGTGCGTAAATCTTTAGCGTCTGAATAACCATCGGCTCTTCCAATATAGACCCTACATGTTCGATCGACTCAGTATTGATACCTTGAGATAAAAATGGTAGTAATTTATCCAATGTACGTCGGTCGATCAGCTGATCCTTTTCCACTAAAATCTCGCCTGTTTCAGGGTCGACAAGTGTTTCAGCAGCCGTTTGGTTGAACAGTCGATTTTGCAAGTGAAGCTTCTTATTCATTTTATAACGCCCAACATTCGCCAAATCATAGCGCTTTGGATCGAAGAAACGTGAATATAAAAGACTTCTTGCGCTGTCTAGTGTTGGTGGTTCACCTGGACGAAGTCGCTCATAGATTTCAAGCATCGCTTTTTCTGAAGTCTCGGTATTATCTTTTTCTAATGAATTCCGTAAATATTCATTATCGCCGATTAAGTCGATAATTTCTTGATCAGTAGAGAAGCCTAATGCACGCAATAAAACAGTGATTGGCAACTTACGAGTACGGTCGATACGGACATGTACTACATCTTTTGCATCTGTTTCATACTCAAGCCACGCTCCACGGTTCGGAATAACAGTAGCGCCAAATCCTCGCTTACCATTTTTGTCCGTCTTATCATTGTAGTAAACACTTGGCGAACGAACGAGCTGTGATACAATAACACGCTCAGCACCGTTAATAATGAATGTTCCATTTTCCGTCATGAGCGGGAAATCTCCCATGAAAACGTCTTGTTCCTTCACATCGCCGGTTTCCTGGTTATGAAGACGTACTTTTACACGAAGTGGTGCGGCATATGTCACATCGCGCTCTTTTGATTCGTCTACTGGATATTTGGGATCACCCAGTTTGTAATCGATAAATTCCAAGGACAAGTTACCTGTGAAATCCTGGATAGGAGAAATATCCCGGAACATTTCACGTAACCCCTCTTCTAAGAACCACTCGTAAGATGCCGTTTGAATTTCAATCAAATTTGGTAAATCGAGTACTTCTTTGATTCGCGCGAAACTTCTACGCTGACGATGTTGACCATACTGAACTAAATGACCTGTCAACTCATTCACCCCTCATTAAGACAATATTAGTTTTTGCAAAATCAGAAATTCCGCTGTGACTTCGAAAAAACAAAAAGAAAACGAGTTCCGACAAGAGCTCATTTTCGATTTCACAATCTTTATCCAAACATCAATATGCCTTTTCCTCTACTACATCACACAAAAGGGCATACAGCTGCAATATAAATATTTATGCATTTAATAATGCTACTATAAGATATCGATCCTGTCAAACTTTTTTCGCTACCAAAATAAAGTAGCCTTTTTTCTTAGCAACTGTGTCCACATTACCAAACAACTTCTTCAAGTAGTCTATTGTGGATGGCGCCCCTTGTTTCTTTTGAATGACAACCCATAGTTCGCCACCCAAAGCCAATTTTTCATAAGCACCGTCGTAAAATGAAAAGACTGTTTGCTTACCTGCTCGAATAGGAGGATTTGTTATAATCGCAGCAAAGCCATCAGATTGTACTTGATCAACTCCACTACTCTCATAAATTTTTATATTGACGATCTTGTTTTGTTGGGCATTTATTTCAGAAAGAGCTAACGCCCGCTCATTAACATCTACCATGTGGACAAGCCGCTCAGGGAAATCTGACGCAATGGACAACGCAATCGGTCCATAACCGCACCCTATTTCCAAGAAGTCTCCCCCGACGGACGGCACTTTAAACGTCTCAGCGAGCAATTTTGATCCTTCATCTACACTACCTTTACTAAATACACCAGCATCTGTCGTGAATAAAAAAACTTTGTTACGAATCTCAGCCTTCCACTGCTTGGGGGCACTTGAAACTTGAGGGTTTTTTGAGTAATAATGCTCTCCCATATATATATACCTCCTGCGTAGAGTTACATTATCTGTATATGAAGAAAAAAGCCCGTCAGATAGACGGGCTTTTCTCAAGGAAGTAGAAATTACTTAAATTCTACAGATGCGCCAACTTCTTCAAGTTTAGCTTTCATTTCTTCTGCTTCTTCTTTAGTTGCTGCTTCTTTAACAGCTTTAGGAGCTTCGTCTACAAGAGCTTTAGCTTCTTTCAAGCCTAGGCCAGTGATTTCACGAACTGCTTTGATAACTTTGATTTTTTGATCTCCAGCTGATGCTAGGATTACATCGAATTCAGTTTGCTCTTCAGCTGCTTCCGCAACTGCTCCAGCTGCTGCAACAGGTGCTGCTGCTGTTACGCCGAATTCTTCTTCGATTGCTTTAACAAGGTCGTTTAGTTCAAGAACTGTCATTTCTTTGATTGCGTCTAAAATTTGTGCATTAGTCATTTTAAGTTCCTCCTGGAAAGTTGTATTTAACCGGCTAGTTTTTTCCGGTCACTGTCAAGATGCGAAATTAAGCACCTTGCTCTTCTTTTTGTTCTGCAACTGCTTTCGTAGCAAGTGCAAAGTTTCGTACTGGCGCTTGAAGAACGCTGAGTAGCATAGATAGTAGACCATCGCGAGACGGTAGAGTAGCCAATGCTTTCACATCTTCAGCTGATGCAACGTTTCCTTCGATCACACCCGCTTTAATTTCAAGCTTGTCGTTCTTTTTAGCGAAATCATTTAAGATTTTAGCTGGCGCTACTACGTCTTCCGTAGAGAAGGCGATAGCGTTTGGACCTGTCAAGTTTTCGTTCAAACCTTCTAGTCCTGCAACTACCGTCGCACGACGCACCATTGAGTTTTTATAAACTTTGAACTCGATGCCCGCTTCACGAAGTTGTTTACGCAGTTCTGTAACTTGTGAAACCGTAAGACCACGGTAATCGACAACTACTACAGATGCTGCTGATTGCAGCTTGTCAGCAACTTCTGACACGACCGCTTGTTTAGCTTCTAAAATTTTGCTCATGTTGACACCTCCTGGTAATTAGGGTCACTTATACCGATATAAAAAGCCCTCAATGTCTAAGACATGAGGGCAGAAAAGTCGTCATCTTTTAAAAAGAGCGTCTTGTCCTCGGCAGGAGCATTAAGTGGCAAGCCACACCTGCTGTCTTCGGTACAAATGGTTATCATCATAACAAGCGTAATCTTAACAGATCACTATATGCTTGTCAATTATTTTTTAACAGTAACGCTTGACGGATCTATTTTAACAGCAGGACCCATAGTTGTCGTAACGTTTACCGATTTCATGAATGTTCCTTTTGCTGATGCAGGTTTAGCTTTTTGAATCGTTTCAAAGATCGTCAAGAAGTTTTCTTCTAACTTCTCGTTATCGAAAGAAACTTTACCGATTGGCGCATGGATGATTCCAGCTTTATCCGCACGATATTCAACTTTACCTGCTTTGATTTCTTCAACAGCCTTTGTTACGTCGAATGTTACAGTACCTGTTTTCGGGTTCGGCATAAGACCTTTTGGTCCAAGTACGCGACCAATCTTACCAACTTCGCCCATCATGTCAGGTGTAGCAACGATTACGTCGAAATCGAACCAACCTTGTTGAATTTTAGCAATCAATTCTGCGTCGCCTACATAGTCTGCGCCTGCAGCTTCTGCTTCTTTCACTTTATCACCTTTAGCGAATACTAATACGCGTTGAGTTTTACCAGTACCGTTTGGAAGCACTACAGCTCCACGGATTTGCTGATCGTTTTTACGAGTATCAATACCAAGACGGAAAGCTACTTCAACTGTTGCATCAAAATTAGTAGTAGTTGTCTTTTTAGCAAGTTCAATTGCTTCTTTCGTAGTGTATGTAGCTGTACGATCTACAAGCTTCGCTGCATCTACGAATTTTTTACCTCTTTTAGCCATCAGAATTTTCCTCCTCATTTGTGGTTTTAACGGATTAAACCTCCCACTTAATGAAGGCTGCGAATCTCATTCGACCGCAGCCTTCACCTTCAAACAATTGCTGTATTATGAAAAACCAAAATCAGTCTTCGATTTTGAATCCCATACTGCGAGCAGTACCTTCGACCATTGCCATCGCCGCTTCAACTGACGCCGCGTTTAAGTCCGGCATCTTTTGTTCTGCGATTTCTCTAACTTTATCACGCTTAACTGTAGCAACTTTGTTTTTATTAGGCTCACCTGAACCCTTTTGAACGTTTGCTGCAACCTTCAGCAATACTGCTGCCGGCGGAGTTTTTGTGATGAATGTAAATGAACGGTCCTCGAATACCGAGATTTCAACTGGAATAATTAGACCAGCTTGATCTGCTGTACGAGCGTTAAATTCTTTACAGAATCCCATAATGTTAACACCTGCTTGACCTAATGCCGGCCCTACTGGTGGTGCTGGATTTGCTTTACCAGCTGGAATTTGCAATTTCACTACTTTAGTAACTTTTTTAGCCACGAGACACACCTCCTTAAGTCCGTGATGTGGTAATTGGGTTGCCCCTCCCACTCAAATATGTGCCTGCCGACGATGTCGGTAGAATTGGTTAATCCGTACAGACTAAGTCTGACCTTTGAAATGATACCACCATTACACAGATTTTGCAAGAGGGAAATTCCCATTACCCATCAATCCATTTTTTCTACTTGGTCGAACGAAAGCTCCATCTTCGTTTCGCGTCCGAACATATCGACACTTACGACAACTTTACCTTTGTCCATTTCAATCTCTTCCACTTTACCTTCAAAGTGTGCAAACGGCCCTTCTAGCACTGTTACACTTTCTCCAACACCAAAATCGATATCTACGCGCTGTTCCTTCATACCCATTTGCTTCAGGATGAACTCTACTTCTTCCGGTAACAACGGTGTAGGCTTCGCCCCACCACCTGATGAACCGATAAATCCAGTAACACCTGGTGTATTGCGAACAACGTACCAAGAGTCATCTGTCATGATCAATTCAACCAAAACATAGCCCGGGAACGTTTTACGCATAACTGTTTTCTTTTTACCGTCTTTAATATCCGTCTCTTCCTCTTCCGGAATGACGACACGAAATATCTTATCTGACATGCCCATTGTCTCGACACGCTTTTCAAGATTAGCCTTTACTTTGTTCTCATAACCTGAGTACGTATGCACAACATACCAATTTTTATCCATTTCCATGACATTGAGGACTATGCGTCCGTCCCTCCCTTAAAATAAAGCTGAAAAAACCCGTTCATTCATCAAAACGGGATATTCTCACGCTATTCATACTTTCATTTTTACAGACCTGTATACCATTTCATTACTCCGGAGATGCCTAGATCTACTACGAAGAAATAGATAGCCATGAATATGACCGTCGAAATAACAACTACAGTATACTTTGTTAATTCTTTACGTTTCGGCCAGCTGACTTTCCGCATTTCCGAAACGACTTTTTTCAAAAAATCGGTAATCTTGCCCATTCTTCTCCAACCCTTCCGAATGACATAGTGTTCTCACTCGAACTCTATGTAACTGGTCAAATGGTTTGCTTATGCAATGTATGCGCATTGCAATGACTGCAAAACTTCTTTATATTCATTCTTCCCTCACGGCTGTTGTTGCCAGCGGGCAAAGAATAGTTTCGCGAACCACATATCTCACAGCTTAAAGTTATTTTTTTCGACATTTCGATTCACCTAATTCAAGACAATAGTCTCGCTAAAGAGTATCATTTAACTAACGATATGTCAATTTACTATCGATATGTTTAACGTACCAGATCCATTGCCATCGAGTGTTCCAGTTTGCGCTTGATCCGTTGCAAAGCATTGTCTATTGATTTTACTTGACGATTTAGCACTTCGGAAATTTCACGATAGGATTGACCTTCTAAGTACAATGTTAATACTTCTTTTTCCAATCCGCTCAACACTTTGTTCATCTCTTTTTCCATGAATATGAAGTTTTCTTTATGGATGATTAAATCTTCAGGGTCATCTAACGTAGAGCCCGATATGATATCCAGTAACGTTCGCTCATGATCTTCATCAAACATCGGCTTGTCCAACGAAATAGATGTATTAAGCGGAATATGTTTTTGACGCGTGGCAGTTTTAATAGCTGTAATAATTTGTCGCGTCACACACAATTCAGCGAAGACTTTAAATGAGCTTAATCTATCAGGACGGAAATCACGTATTGCTTTATAGAGTCCGATCATTCCTTCTTGCATGATGTCTTCACGATCTCCACCAATAATAAAATACGTTCTTGCTTTCATTCGGACAATCGGTTGAAATTTGGTTATTAAAAATTCTAATACATCCGAATTCCCTAAATGGATCAATTCCACCATTTCTTCATCAGATAGTTTAGAATACTCGTTTTTACTCTTCACATTTTCCATGACCCACACCAACCTCTCCACCCCAGAGTACTAATTGGTTTTATATGTCAGTATAGACGTGGTGTTTTTTCACGTCAACTACTCATTTTCCACCACGTCTCATTTTTTCGAATTCCGCTGCCACTTCATCCGTCAGAGGAATCTTTGATAGAGGCCGTTGTTCTATTGAATCTTTTAACTTTTGCGCAATTACGCGATCCACTTCTTTCATAGCAATTTCCAACTCCCGTGCCGAGATGCGAAGTGCCCCCTGGGCAAACACTACCCATTGTTCTACAAGATCTGAAGTTGCTACATGGATTTGCGTCAAGCGATTGGATAATTCGGAAACCAATTTTTCAATTCGCTCATCCGCCGTTTCATTCTCTCTTGTAAAGACGACTTCCACGCGGTATTGTTTTTTTCGTTTTTCGATACCCGGTGCTAAGTGGGCATCGAATATCACGATGACACGCCATCCCTTGTTGGCCTGAAATTCCGCCATCCGCTCAATAAGTCGATCACGCGCTTGCGCAAAATTTTCTTGTTTTAGTTGTTGTAGTTCAGGCCACGCACCGATGATGTTGTATCCATCAACGAGTAGCACATCTTTTTTCATGATGTAGCCTGAGCGGATTGACGCTTTCGTAGAACTTCATACATCAATAATGCCGCTGCTACCGAAGCATTTAAAGATGTAACTTCTCCGACCATCGGCAATCTATAAAGGAAATCGCATCTTTCTCGTAAAATGCGTGACATGCCTTTTCCTTCGCTACCTATAATGACAGCTAAAGGTAACGTAGCATCCATATAGCGGTAATCAGTGGAATTGGATGCATCTGTCCCCGCAATCCACACCCCTTGTTTCTTTAGCTCATCCACAGTTTGAGATAAATTATTCACTCGCACAACTGGTATGTGTTCAATCGCACCTGTTGATGCTTTTGCTACTACGCCTGTCAATCCAACAGCGCGTCTTTTTGGAATGATGATGCCATGTACACCTGAAGCGTCTGCTGTTCGTAAGATAGATCCAAGATTATGTGGATCTTCAAGCTCGTCAAGAATGATAAAGAACGGATCTTCTTGCCTTTCTTTAGCGATTGCAAATAAATCTTCCAGCTCGGCATAATCGTAAGCGGCAACCGAAGCGAGAATTCCTTGGTGACTCAGATCCGTCATACCATCTAATTTCTGCTTCGGTGCCGTCTGCACAACTACCCCCGCTTCTTTAGCAAGCTTTATAATTTCGCCGATACTTTTCTTATTTACACCTTCCGCCACCCAGATTTTATTCAACTGCCTACCTGAACGCAACGCTTCTACGACAGGGTTTCTTCCACCAATCAATTCCACTTCTAGCTCTGTCATGCTTTCTCCTCCTCAGGATGCTCCACTAGTCGAATCGCCATCTCGATCAGTTCAGCTAGACGCTCTTGCCGATCCAATAAATGTACATACCCGAGGACTGCTTCGAATGCAGAGCTGTAATTATACGTAGTAACGTCAGTGTTTTTAGGGACGGATCCCGCTTTCGCATTGCGACCACGTCGCATTACCGCCAATTCTTCTTCCGTGAGAAGTTGTTGATCTCTCATCGTCAGGATAATTCGTGCCTGTGCTTTTGCAGAGACAAAGCGTGTAGCTTCCTTATGCAAAATTTGCGGTTTTACACGGCCGCAGCGTAGTAAATGCTCTCTAACCGCTGTTTCATATACAGCATCTCCCATATAAGCAAGTGCTAGTGCATTGAGTTGTTTAACGTCTATTTCACGTAAATTCCCCACACTGTTACCCTCTTTTCCAGCGAGTACCTTGCGCTGTATCTTCTAAAATGATTCCCCGCACTTTCAATTCATCGCGAATTTCATCTGACCGTGCAAAATCACGATTCTTCCGGGCTTCCAGACGTTCTTGGATCAATTTATCCACTTCACCATCCATCAATTCATCAGTACTTTCAAAAGGCAAACCAAGTACACCCATTAATAGATCCAACGCATCGATGAATTGCTGAAGTATGTGGCGGTCTGTATTTTTCTCAAGCAAGTACACGTTCGCCTGTTTGGATAGTTCAAAAATTGACGCAATTGCATTAGCAGTATTAAAGTCGTCATCCATCGCTTTCTCAAATGCGTTAATCTGTTCTTGGATCTTATTTGACCATGACTCGGAATTTTCTGCCAGGTCTGCCGAAATCGATAGACGATGCTGCAAGTTGCTGTACGAAGTTTGGATCCGTTCCAATCCATTCGCTGCGCTCTCTACGAGTTCCTGTGCAAAGTTGACAGGATGACGATAGTGCACAGACAGCATGAAGAAACGCAGCACCTTCGGGTCGATTTGCTTCCGAATATCATGTACCAAAATAAAATTACCTAATGACTTCGACATTTTTTCGTTATCAATATTGATATAGCCATTATGCATCCAATAGTTGGCAAAAGTTTTGCCTGTAGCCGCTTCAGACTGCGCAATCTCATTTTCATGATGCGGGAATGTTAAGTCTTGCCCACCTGCGTGAATATCGATAGTGTCCCCAAGAAGTTGCTTAGCCATTACCGAACATTCAATATGCCACCCTGGACGACCTGTACCCCATGGACTATCCCATGAGATCTCTCCCGTTTTTGCTGATTTCCAAAGCGCAAAATCAAGAGGATCTGTTTTGATTGCGTTCTCTTCGACCCGCGCACCTACTTTTAATTCATCAATAGATTGGTGTGAAAGTTTCCCGTAGCCTTCGAATTCACGTGTACGGAAATAGACATCTCCATGGGACTCGTAGGCAAATCCTTTGTCGATTAGAACTTGAATGAATTCCACAATGTCCTGAATATGCTCAGTTACGCGAGGATGTGCTGTCGCTACCTCACAGCCGAGAGCACTTACATCTTCGTGATATGCCGCAATGAACCGCTCGGTTAATTCTCCGACCTCTTCATTTAAATCATTTGCTGCTTTAATGATTTTGTCGTCTACGTCCGTGAAATTCGAGACATAATTCACTTCATATCCACGATATTCCAAGTAGCGACGAATCGTATCAAAAGCAATCACGGGACGAGCGTTTCCGATATGAATATAGTTATAAACGGTCGGTCCACAGACATACATTTTTACTTTTCCCTCTTCTATCGGAATAAATTTTTCTTTCTTACGTGTCAATGTATTATAAAGTTGAATGCTCATGTAAATCTCCCTTTTTTTCATTCATGGTTTCCAACTGCTGGGTACGTAGCTTTAACTCCTGAATTTGCTTTTCCAATCGCTTGATTTCATCCGAAATCGGATCTTGCGTGGAATGATCCAGTTTACTATTTACACGTACCCCATTGGAAATAACGATTTTCCCTGGTATCCCAACTACTGTAGAGTTGGGAGGCACTTCCTTCAATATGACCGAACCCGCTCCTACCTTGCTGTTCTCACCAATTGTGATGGAACCGAGTACTTTAGCACCCGATGCAACCAATACATTATCACAGAGCGTCGGATGTCGCTTACCGCCTTCTTTACCTGTCCCCCCGAGTGTAACTCCTTGATAAAGTGTCACATCATCGCCAATTTCACATGTTTCCCCTATTACTACACCCATCCCATGATCAATAAATAGACGTCTGCCTATTACTGCTCCAGGATGAATTTCGATCCCCGTAAAGAATCTGCTAACTTGCGATACTACACGAGCCAAGAAACGGAGATTACGCTTATAAAACACATGCGCAATACGATGCATCCAAATTGCATGCAACCCCGAATACGTTAAGATTACTTCAATTGTGCTACGAGCTGCCGGATCTTGATCGAAAATACACCGAATATCTTCTTTCATACGTTTGAACAATGAACTTCCCCCTTTTTTCTTTCACATGACGGCGGTTAACACTTTTTAAAAAATCGTGAGATAAAAAAAGCGCCCCCGTCACTTATGATGACAGAGACGCATTAAATGCGTGGTTCCACTCCGCTTGGGAACCTAATTGTCCCCCGCTTAATGTCTTTAACGCAGACTATACGTATGGCTTACTAACAGTTTCAGCTCATCGCTCAAAGGTGCATTTCGATAGTGAACGACTCAGGTCATTTCCAGCCTAGATGACCCTCTCTACAGAGTATCCACTATGTACTTTCCTTCTCAACGCTTTTGATATGATAATTTCATATTAGGTTCATTTTACATAAATTCACCGAATTGTCAATATTGATTATTTTGCAAATCTTTCAATGCGTTGAATGATTTTCTCTTTACCGATCAGCGCGATTGCATCTGGTAGTTCTGGTCCTGACGTCTGGCCAGTCGCCACGACACGTACAGGCATGAATAAGTTCTTACCTTTATGCCCCGTTTCTTTTTGCACCGCTTTAATCGCTGCTTTAATAGATGGAGCATCAAAAGTTTCTAATGCTTCAAGCTGCCCTTTAAGTGATGTCATCACCTCAGGTACTTGTTCACCAGCTAGAATTTCCGATGCTACTTCATCATATTCCAGTGTGTCATGGAAAAACTGGGCAGATAACTCCACAATTTCAGCACCAAAGCTTAATTGACCATGGTATAACGCGATCAAATCGTGAACCCATGTTTGTTCTTCAGCAGACATATTTTCCGAAACCAACCCTGCTGCTTGTAGATGAGGCAATGTTAATTCAATTACTTCTTCCAAGGACAGCTTTTTTATATATTGGTTATTCATCCACGTCAGCTTATTCGTGTCGAACATGGAGGGTGATTTTGACAAGCGAGATTCATCAAATTGTTTCACAAGTTCGTCATGAGAGAAAATCTCCTCTTCCCCGACAGGCGACCAACCAAGTAAAGAGAAGAAATTAAACATAGCTTCTGGCAAATAACCTAAATCTTTATACTGTGTAATGAATTGAATAATTGATTCATCACGTTTTGAGAGCTTTTTACGCTCTTCATTGACGATCAATGTCATATGACCAAATCGCGGATGATCCCAACCAAATACATCAAATACCATTAGTTGCTTTGGTGTATTCGTCAAATGCTCTTCCCCGCGGAAAACATGAGAGATTTTCATCAAATGATCATCAACGACTACAGCAAAGTTATACGTAGGAATACCATTCGTTTTAACCATAACCCAGTCACCGATATCTTTTGATTCGAATGTTACCTCTCCACGCACAAGGTCATCAATCGTATACGTGACATCTTCAGGAACGCGCATACGAATAGTGTAAGTTTTCCCCGCTGCTTCATTTTCCGCCACCTGTTCCGCTGTCAAATGACGACAAGTGCCATCATACATAGGCGCTGCGATTCCCGATGCTTTTTGTGCGTCACGCTTTGCTTCTAACTCTTCAGTTGTACAGAAACATTTGTAAGCATGTCCTTTTTCGAGCATTTCATCTGCATACTTTTTATACAAATCCAGACGATCCATTTGACGGTACGGTCCGTATTCTCCACCAATATCAATTGATTCGTCATGATGGATACCTAGCCACGTTAGGTTTTCAAGTTGTGACAGTTCACCACTTTCAATATTTCGCGCTGTATCCGTATCTTCAATACGAACAATGAATTTCCCGTCATAGTGACGAGCGAACAAATAGTTGAATAACGCGGTCCGCGCGCCACCAATATGTAGTTGGCCTGTTGGACTCGGTGCATAACGCACACGTACTTCTTGTGTCATAATATTTACCTCTCCGTTTCGAATTGATTACGTTCTTATATAATTTCCTATCTATTTTAGCACTCTATAAGCCGTTTTGAAAGTTACTGGTTTTTCATTAGTAAAATCGTGGCCATCGCTGCGATTCCTTCTTCACGCCCAGGGAAACCTAGACGTTCCGTAGTCGTAGCTTTGACATTCACTTGCGATATATCCGCTTCAAGCAATTCCGCTACACGTTGACGAATGTCCCCAATGTATGGTGCCATTTTCGGGCGCTGCGCAATAATCGTACAATCAATATTACCTAAACGGTAACCTTCTTCTCTTACCATGGCCCATACTTTTTCCAATAAAACAGCAGAGTCAGCGTCTTTAAACGCATCATCCGTATCAGGGAAATGTGTGCCAATATCCACTTTACCAATTGCGCCAAGTGCAGCGTCTGTTACGGTGTGCAATAACACATCCGCATCGGAGTGACCGATTAACCCCCTTGTGTGCGGTATGGTGATTCCTCCGATTATGAGTGGCCTACCTTCCTCAAATGCATGTACATCAAAACCTTGTCCAATTCGAAACATGTAATTATTCCCCCTACTTTCTTCTTGCCAGTAAGATTTCACCTATAGCCAAATCTTCCTGGGTCGTCATCTTTACATTGTCATACGAGCCTTCTACCACCTGGACTTCGTAACCCATTCGTTCCACCAGCGCGGATTCATCCGTGCCGAGGAAACCTTCTTGAATAGCCAAGTCAGATGCTTTTTTCAGCAATTCATATTGAAATGCTTGAGGTGTTTGTACAAGCCATAGTTTTTCACGATTCAAAGTTTCTTTCACAGTTCCGCCATCCGCATACTTGATTGTATCCTTCGCCCTGACTGCCGCTATAGCTGCTCCTTTTTCATTAGCAGTATGCACCAGTTTCGTAATGATTGCTGAATTTAAGAAAGGTCTAGCTGCGTCATGTACTAGTACGATACTTTTCCCTTTATAAGCAGAGATACAAGCCGCTACACTGTTTTGACGCTCACCACCACCCTTTACAAATGTAATAGGTTTGACGTGTTGATGCGGTTGAAGAATCTCTTCAATCACGGCTTGCTCTTCCGGCTTCACAGCCATAATGATTTCTTCACAATTAGGGTCTTCTTGAAACACACTTACTGTATGATACAAAATTGAATGCTCTCCAATTTTCAGGAGGAGTTTATTTTGTCCAGCACCCATTCGTTTGCCACTTCCCGCAGCAGGAATCATCACTGTATAGTTCACGTTTGTCACTCTGCTTTCTATGCTGGTTATCGACCTTTGGGTTTCGCAAAAATCATGCGTCCCGCAGATGTTTGCAATACACTTGTTACTACAACGTCAATGGAATCCCCGATATGAGAACGACCATCTTCAATTACGATCATGGTGCCATCATCCAAGTATGCAACGCCTTGATTGTGTTCTTTGCCGTCCTTAATTACGACCACATGCATTTCTTCACCCGGAATGACTACCGGTTTTACTGCGTTAGCAAGATCATTTATGTTCAAAACTGCAACGCCATGCAAATCCGATACTTTATTTAAGTTGAAATCATTCGTTACAACTAAACCATCCATTTTCTTCGCCAGTTTAACTAACTTCAAGTCCACTTCGGCTACATTCGGAATATCTTCGTCCGTAATAAGAACTTGTGGTCCGTCATCATTTTGTAAACGTTTTAGAATGTCTAGGCCACGCCGACCTTTCGTTCGCTTCAACGTGTCAGATGAATCTGCTATATGCTGAAGTTCCGTCAGTACAAACTGAGGTACAACTAAAATCCCTTGTAAAAATCCCGTTGCCACGATATCCGCAATACGCCCATCAATAATGACGCTAGTATCCAATAATTTATATACATCTTTTTGTGGTGGAGTGACCACCGGTTCTGTTGATTCTTTCTTTTTTGCCGTTGTCATGCGTAAATTGGAAAATGCATTGATAAACTCTTCCCACTTTTTAAAACCTACCTGGAAACCTAAATAGCCGAGAAGAATAGACAATAATACAGGTACAACAGAAGATACTACCGGAAAGCCAATTGCACTTAGACCGAAACTGAATAAAAATGCAACGATTAATCCTACGACTAATCCAATTGTACCGAATAATAAATCCATAATCGGTGCTTTCAGAAGTCTTTCTTCAATCCATTTAATGAAATTCACAATCGGTTCAGTTAAAAATAAGCTTAATAAAAATAGAATGATGGCTCCTATAATTGCCTCCACATAAGGGTTCTCTATAATGGGGCGAGATGTAAACTCAAACATAGCGAATAAGTACGGTAAAAATAAAACACCGAGAGTTCCTCCGATTAATAAGAATGAAACTTGGACTACTCTTTTCAACATATTCTTCCACCTCCTTTTCCTTCCTTATAGTATACAACGAATTATGGTTGGTCGCTTAGGTTAAGTGAGGAATTTCTGAAAATTCCTCACTCCCCCTACTAGGACTAATTAAACAGCAGGAAAGTTTCTTACCTTTCTATTCATCTAGTTATATAAAAATTTATTATCTAAATGCCACGCCTAATGCCTCCGTTATAGTTTCAACTCCTACTACTTCAATCCCATTCGGAACATCCCAACCACCCAGATTAGACGATGGAATGATAATGCGATCAAAACCTAGCTTCGCCGCCTCCGTAACGCGTTGTTCTATTCTAGATACCCTTCTAACCTCACCTGTTAACCCTACTTCACCAACAAAACAATCCCGCGCTCCTACAGCTGTATCGCGATAACTAGAAACAATACTCAGTAACACCGCTAAATCAATGGCCGGCTCATCCAACTTAACGCCGCCTGCAACTTTAATATACGCATCTTGTGTTTGCAATAGCATTCCTGCACGCTTTTCCAATACAGCCATCAATAATTGCACACGGTTTTGATCCAGTCCAGTCGCCATTCGCTTCGGATAATTAAAACTTGATGCCGTCATCAATGCCTGAATTTCAACAAGTATGGGTCGTGTACCTTCCATAGAAGCGACAATGGTAGAGCCTGCCCCACCTTGTGAACGCTCACGCAAAAACATTTCAGAAGGATTTAAGACTTCTTTTAATCCAGCTTGCAACATTTCAAAAATGGCAATTTCATTGGTGGAACCAAAACGGTTTTTAACACTGCGCAAAATACGATATGTATGGTGACGTTCTCCTTCAAAATACAGTACCGTATCCACCATATGCTCAAGCAATCGTGGTCCTGCAATTTGTCCTTCTTTTGTTACGTGACCTACGAGGAATATGGCAATGTTTTGCGTCTTTGCTATACGCATTAGTTCTGCGGTACATTCACGCACTTGTGATACACTCCCCGGTGCCGATGATACTTCAGGATGGTGAACAGTCTGAATCGAGTCCACAATAACAAATCTCGGCTTCACTTCATCCACCGTTTCATTGATCATTGCAAGATCGGTTTCAGCATAAATGTACAACTCATCTGATTTCACACCTAAACGTTCTGCACGTAACTTTGTTTGCTTAATCGATTCCTCTCCCGATATATATAGTACGCGTTGTTGTTGATTCGCAAGTAATGAGGAGACTTGAAGCAACAATGTAGATTTTCCGATTCCCGGATCACCACCAATTAATATGAGCGAGCCAGGAACAATTCCACCTCCAAGCACGCGGTTTAATTCCTTTAACTCCGTTTTAACACGAGGCTCTTCAGCCGTTTCCACCTGACTGATCGGCAAAGCCTTTTGCTTCACTCTCTCCCCATGCTGAAATGCGGCACGCGGTCCTTTTTGCACAATCTCTACTTCTTCGTCCATCGTGTTCCATTCTCCACAACCAGGACAGCGCCCCATCCACTTAGCGGATTCATATCCACAAGAACGGCACATGAATTTAGATTTACGCTTAGCCATATACTCTCTCCTTACTTTAAAATACGAAAAGGACAGCTCGCTTCGCTTTTAAAAAACTAAGCGAGCGAGCTATCCGGTTTATCCTATTATTAATTTTCTGCTGCTACTGTTTGTTTCTCCGTACGCACGACAAACTGGTCATTTTCTACATCAATGATTACTTTTTCACCCATCAGAACTTTACCTTCGAGTAATTCTTCAGATAAACGATCTTCTACATGTTTCTGTAATGCACGGCGTAGTGGACGAGCTCCGTATTCAGGATCATATCCCTCATCCGTAATCTTATCTTTAGCAGATTCAGTTAACATCAATTCGATGTCCTGTTCAGCCAAACGTTTTGCCAGCTCATCACTCATCAAGCTAACAATTTCACGCAAGTGCTCTTTCTCCAACGAGTGGAAGACAATCATATCATCTACACGGTTTAAGAACTCTGGTCTAAATGCTTTTTTCAACTCAGCAAGCATTTTCTCTTTCATATCATCATAATCGGATTCGCCATCTTGAATATTAAAGCCAACGTAACGGTTTTTCTTCAATTCCGTTGCCCCTACGTTAGAAGTCATGATGACTACCGTGTTACGGAAATCAACTGTACGTCCTTTAGAATCCGTCAGACGCCCGTCTTCCAATACTTGCAATAAGATATTGAATACATCAGGGTGTGCTTTTTCAATTTCATCAAGTAGTACTACTGAATAAGGCTTACGGCGAACTTTCTCCGTTAACTGACCTCCTTCTTCATAACCAACATATCCCGGAGGTGATCCAACTAAACGAGATGTTGCATGCTTCTCCATGTACTCTGACATGTCGATACGAATCATCGCATCTTCATCACCGAACATTACTTCTGCTAGCGCACGAGCTAGTTCAGTTTTACCTACACCAGTAGGGCCAAGGAAAATGAATGAACCAATTGGACGTTTAGGATCTTTTAACCCCGCACGCGCACGGCGGATTGCTTTGGAAATCGCTACGACAGATTCATTTTGACCGATGACACGTTCATGTAGAATTTCTTCCATGTTAAGCAATTTAGCAGATTCTGTTTCCGCAATCTTGTCAACGGGAATTCCTGTCCACATCGCCACAACAGAAGCGATATCATTTACTGTCACTTCGGACTCAGTCTGCCCTTGTTTTTCTTTCCAAGCGGATTTTGTTGTTTCCAATTCTTCCTTCATTTTCTGCTCTTTATCACGATAAGAGGCGGCCTTCTCAAACTCTTGGCTTTGCACGGCTGCATTCTTCTCAGAACGGATCGCTTCAAGCTTCACCTCAAGCTCCTTCAAATTAGGAGGAGTTGTATACGAACGCAAGCGTACTTTCGATCCTGCTTCGTCAATTAAGTCAATCGCTTTATCGGGTAAGAAACGATCCGAGATATAACGATCAGACATCTTCGCCGCGGCTTCAACTGCTTCATCGGTAATCTTTACTCGGTGACGCGCTTCGTAACGGTCACGCAAGCCTTTAATGATCTGAATTGTTTCGTCTACAGTTGGCTCATCGACTTGGATCGGTTGGAAACGTCGTTCAAGCGCTGCATCTTTTTCAATATATTTACGGTATTCGTCAAGTGTTGTAGCACCGATACATTGTAGTTCACCACGTGCAAGTGACGGCTTCAAGATGTTGGATGCATCAATAGCACCTTCTGCTCCACCTGCACCGATCAACGTGTGTAATTCATCTATGAATAAAATGATGTTACCCGCTTGACGAATTTCTTCCATTACTTTCTTCATTCTATCTTCAAACTCACCGCGGTATTTCGTGCCCGCAACGACTGTACCCATATCCAGTGTCATCACGCGTTTGTCACGCAAGATTTCAGGTACTTCATTACTTACGACTTGCTGCGCCAAACCTTCCGCAATCGCTGTTTTACCTACACCCGGTTCCCCAATCAGCACGGGGTTGTTTTTCGTACGACGTGCCAATACTTCAATAACACGTGTGATTTCTTTGCTTCGTCCAATTACTGGATCTAATGTACCTTCACGTGCGATCTCAGTTAAATCACGCGCTAAGCCATCTAATGTTGGTGTTGCCGCTGATGCAGAATTCGCTGGGTTCCCAACAGAACTTTCATCATTACCAAGCAGTTGAAGTACTTGTTGGCGAGCTTTATTCAAGCTAACACCCGCATTATTCAGAACGCGCGCTGCCACACCTTCCCCTTCTCGAATCAAAGCCAATAAAATATGCTCAGTACCGATATAAGAATGTCCTAATTTACGAGACTCATCAACAGATAATTCGATGACACGTTTTGCGCGTGGAGTATAATGAACGATCGGACCCACATCTTTAGAGCCTACACCCACCAGAATTTCTACTTCTCGTTCAATAGTATCTGCATTCACGCTAATTGCTTCAAGAGCTTTTGCTGCGATGCCGCCACCTTCTCGAATCAATCCGAGTAGAATATGCTCAGTACCAATAGATTCATGTTTTAAACGAATAGCCTCTTCTTGAGCAAGTTGTAAAACTTTTTGTGCACGTTGTGTAAATCGATTAAACATCATATCCATTCCCCTCTTTCCTTCATCAGTGGACTATATTCTATGTTATGCAAAATAACGCATCCTTGCTTTGTTTCCTATAACTATATATATTCATGTCAGTTCGCGATACAACCTAATTCGCATATTGACTTTGACTATCTTTGATTAATTATAAATGCTATGAGACTTTCTTGCAAAAACTTTGCTCATAACGAATCATTGTCTTTTTTTTGTGCAGCAGATCGCACTACACCTAGCCGATCTCGGAATAATTGTGCACGAAGGATATCTCGTTCATCAGATGTTAATTCCGCCTCTGCGTATTGCTGAAGAAAACCTGGTTGCATGAAAATCATCAATTCATTCAAAATGGTCATATCAATATTTTCTATGATACCTAAATCAATACCCAAACGGACGTCAGACAAACATTTTGCCGCTTCCGCTGAAGGTAATATTCGCGAATAGGTCAGGGTACCGAGTGCCCTAAATAACCTATTCTCTAAGTGAACTTCCGATTTAGCCAATAATAATTCACGTGATTTCTTTTCATGCGCTATCAAGCGCTTTGAAATACTCTCCAAGTCTTTGAGGATTTCTTCTTCTGATTTGCCGAGTGTGATTTGATTGGAAACTTGATAAATATTGCCGAGCGCTTCACTGCCCTCTCCATAACTCCCACGTACGACCATTCCAAGTCTAGATATCGCGGGAATAATTCGCTCGATTTGCTTAGTGATCGTCAATGCAGGTAAATGCATCATGACAGATGCGCGCATTCCTGTACCTGTGTTGGAGGGACAACTTGTCAAATAGCCGAATGTTTCATCGAAAGCATAGTTCAGATTCGCTTCCAGTTCGCTATCCACTCGATCAGCCTGTTCATATGCCTGGTCTATTTGAAAACCAGGATATATACATTGAATGCGAATATGATCTTCTTCATTTACCATAATGCTGATCGTTTCGTCTTCCGATAGCAAAACCGACCCATGTTTTTCAGGGTTGATCAACTGTGGACTGACCAAATGTTTCTCGACTAAGATTTGTCTTTCAAGTGGTGACAAATCTTTCATCGCTGTGCCTGTAAAATGGTGATTCTGCATCGTCTTGACTGCATGGTGTAACGCTTCGCTCACGCGGTTTGCGTCTTCCTGTGAAGCACTAATCGGAAATAGATAATCTTGCAAGTTACGGGCTAGCCTGATTCTTGTGGATAAGACAATGTCAGCATGCTCACCTTCCGCCACCATCCAACCTGTCAGTTCTTGTTTGAGAAATTTTTCAAATGACATGTTGATCGTCACCCCCGTCAAACAGCTGCTGTTTCAACTGGTTCGCCTCATCACGCAAAGTTGCCGCTTCTTCAAAATGTTCATTTTCTACGGCTTGCTGCATTTTCGTACGGATATCTTCAAGTTTTCTCTTTAAGGCAAAGCGTTCATTAAGTGAAACCGGAATCTTTCCACGGTGTTGGGTATGTCCATTATGCAATTTGGCAAACAACCTTGGCAGTTGCACGCTAAATGCTTCGTAACATACTGCACAGCCAAACTTTCCGATGTCAAGGAAACGGTGAAAGGTCAAATTGCAGTTCGGACATTTCGGACCATCTGGTAATCTTTCATCGGCTTTTTGTTCTGAAAATAATTCTGAACCGCCCAACCAGTGCGCTAAGAATTGTTGAATGGATAACGGCTCCTGATCCGGACTGAAAGAAAATGTCTGTGAGTAAAATGCACATTTATCACATAAATGGCGCTCTGTTGCATGATTTAAGGTTTCCTGTTTAAACACTACAGTAGCTGGTCGTTCTTTACAGTTTTCACAAAGCATGGAGATTCACCTCATTCTATCTCTTCATAAATTAACGTAACTAACATGGCGCGAAGAATACGTGAACGTAACGCATCCCGCTCAGGCAACATATAACGCAGAGTACCGCGGCTCACCGCAGCAAGCATCAGCTTAGCTTCACGTTCTGTAATGACTTCTTCTTCAATTAAACGGATGATGACATCTTCCGCCATAGTAGAAGACGCTTCACTCTCCAAAATCTCCAACGCTTGTTCAAGTAAGTCCTTTCGGGAGTTGGTACGTACCCTATAAATCCGGATGTAGCCCCCGCCCCCTCGCTTAGACTCCACGGCATAGCCTCTTTCGACCGTAAACCGGGTTTTGATTACGTAGTTGATTTGTGATGGTACGCATTGGAACTTCTCGGCAATCTCATTTCTTTTGATTTCAATAGAAGCACTATCTTCCTCTTCTATAATCGACTTCAAATACCCTTCTATAATGTCAGAAATATTACGCATCTCGTCACCTCGCTTCACTCAATCTTCTAGTTGACTTTGACTATCTTTGACTTAATTGTATCGCAGTAATTGGGTGGGATGCAATTCATTTGTTTATATGTATACCTTATTACGTTGAAAGAAAACCTAGTGCTAGGTTGTCACATCTGGCTAATGATTATTCAATTAGTAATGAGACAAAAAATAAAGTGGATAGTTTGGCACCGTTTACTAACGTTCTAGACGGGTATTTCCCGCTTACGGTGTACTACTGTAATCTTTCTAAATGGAATTCTAACTATATTAGTTGAATATAAGAAGTAGTCCTCACAAGGAAACCGTTGATTTCCATTCCAAGCGGACGCGTTCCGCGGGCACGGCCTCAATCTCCTCGTCCGCTACGGGCAAAGACGTGCTCCTAACGCTTCGCTTTTACTCGCAAAAACCGTTCTTCGTTACGGTTTAAGGGCAAAGACGTGCTCCTAACGCTTCGCTTTTACTCGCAAAAACCGTTCTTCGTTACGGTTTTCGCTGGAGTCGCCGCCTGTAACGAAAATCACTTAGTGTATCCTGAAATCTTTAATTCAACTTATATAAATAAGAAAAGACTGAAGAACAGATCCTTATAGTGGATTGTCTTCAGTCGCGGAGTATACAAACATTTTTCTTCTCTTCTATTTACAAAGTGATGGGTTCTTTATTCAAAGGTTCTAAGTCGACTTCGAAGCCCATATCTTCCAGCATTTTTTGATCTTGATCGTTTTCTTGACCCGATGTTGTGAGGTAGTCGCCGATAAAGATGGAGTTTGCAGCGTAGAGGCCTAGTGGTTGTAGGCTTCTAAGATTCACTTCACGTCCACCCGAGATGCGGATTTCTTTGCTAGGATTAATGTAGCGGAATAGACACAAGACCTTTAAGCAGTAACGGGGATCCAGTTCTGATGTTCCTTCCAACGGGGTTCCATCCACTGCGTGCAGGAAGTTTACAGGTATCGAGTCTGCGTCCAGTTCACGTAGGCTACGCGCCATGGAGATGATATCTTGTTTTGTTTCACGCATGCCGACGATAACACCTGAACATGGAGAGATGCCCGCTTCTTTGGCAAGTCCTACAGTATTTACACGATCATCGTATGTATGCGATGTTGTTATACTCTCGTGATGCTCTGCAGATGTGTTCAAGTTGTGGTTATAGCGATCTACTCCTGCCTCTTTCAAACGTGTTGCTTGTCCTGGCTTCAAAATACCTAAACAAGCACATACCGTCATGCCCTTGTGCTTCTCTTTAATCTGTTTAACAGAATCAATCACGATGTCCAGCTCACTGTCACGCGGTCCTCGTCCACTTGCTACGATGCAATAGGTGCCCGCATTATTAGCGGCAGCACGTTCCGCACCTTCCAGTATTTCTTCCGATTTCATCATTGCATACTTTTCAACAGGTGCTTTTGAAATGATGGATTGCGCGCAATACCCACAGTTTTCCGGACATAGTCCCGATTTCGTATTGATAATCATATTCAACTTTACTTTATTGCCGAAGTAATGTGACCGAATCGAGTATGTCGCGTGCAATAATAATAGTAAATCTTCATCTGGGCTATTTAATATTGCGAGTGATTCCTCATCAGTTAGTACATGGCCTTCGAGTACTTGAGTAGCCAGCCTATGATAGTTCATTATAACGTTCGCCTCACTTTCAAGTGTTTTGATATTCTAAATGCGAATATGCCTGACAGTACAGCTAGAATTAAATCTTTCGGTAGTGGCGGCATCATCCACAGCCAAGCAATCTTGTAGGTAAACACGTCGGGTGCAGCAGCCCACATCTTGTACGCAAAATACATCCAAGTTGTACCTAGTATATAGTTGACTGCTGTAGCGACAAATGCTGCGATAATAAAAGCAGACAAAGTATGCTTTCGCTCAACAATCTTTCCAGCTACATAAGCAATCAGAATAAATGTGAGTATAAAACCAAACGTTGGACTTAAGATCTGACCGAATCCTCCTGAAAATTTAGCGAAGACCGGTGCCCCTGCTAGTCCTATTAACATATAGACGGTCATCGATAACGCACCTAGACGACTACCAAGTAATAGCCCTGATAAGATAGCGAAAAAAGTTTGTAATGTGATGGGTACTCCACCAACTACTAAAAACGGCACGAAGGATGTAATATTCGCTCCAATCATCATTAACGCAGCAAACATCCCGCTATATACAATAGTTAGTGCGCTGAATCTACTTACCGGTCGTCTCTCTGTTGCTATTGCCATTACGACACCTCTTTCTAAATTGGTTACCCCATAAATAATATCGGTTAACCTATTTCGTGTCAACACAATTTATTTTTTGGTTAACTCATAAAAGTAGACAAAAAAAGACTGCAGCATACCGCTGACAGCCTACTTCTTCTCATCAATCTGTTCTTCCTTTTCTTTGCGAAACAAAACACTTGAGATTAAACCACTGAATATAGCAGCCCCAATTGTAATGTACACACGCATATCATAAGCAACTTCTTCGTAACTGTTACCTATCATAATCCAAGCAAGTGTACCTACAAGAACAGCGATTGGAAATGAGTATTTAAAGAATCGCATAATTTCTCACCTTTTCGAGTTAATTCATTAATTTTAGCATATATACCGCAATTTCTCTATGCACTAACTCCGCGCTTTGAACTTCACCAAACGTTCACTTGACGATATCCAACAAAGCCGCTATGATGTGGTTAGAATAATCTAAATAATTGAATAAGAAACATATCTTATCAAGAGAAGCCGAGGGACTGGCCCGTCGACGCTTCAGCAACCAGCCATTTAGGCAAGGTGCTACTTCCAGCAGTCTGTCAAATTGACACTCTGAAAAGATGAGAGGGAACTAGTCATTGGGATTACAAAGCCTTCTAATATACTTGAAGGCTTTTTTTGATTAAAAAAGGCTAAAGGGGAGATGGATTTATGTCATTGCTCGAGAAACTACAAACAAATGTCCTAACGGCAGATGGTGCAATGGGGACGATTTTATATTCTTACGGAATTGATTACTGTTATGAAGAACTAAATATAGAAAAGCCTGAAATTATAGAGCAAATTCACCAAGACTACATCTCAGCTGGTGCAGATATAATCCAGACTAACACTTACAGTGCGAACGCAATCAAATTAGCTCGCTACGGCTTAGAAAGTCATGTCACGGATTTCAATAAAGCAGCCATTCAAATTGCCAAACGCGCAGCGGCGCCTGGGGGGCAATTTGTACTTGGAACAATAGGTGGCTTGCGAGGTATACGTAAAAGCGATGCGACATTGGATGAAATTGAAAAAGTCGTACTTGAACAAGCCAATGCATTATTAACAGGTGATCCTGATGGTCTCCTATTGGAGACGTATTATGACTTTGAAGAGTTATCATCGGTAGTTACAACATTAAAGAAAATTACGGATGTTCCATTGATTGCACAAGTTTCTATGCATGATCCCGGTGTATTACAGAACGGACTTTCATTAAACGATGCACTTCATCAGCTCGAGTCTCTTGGGGCAGATATCGTAGGCGTTAACTGTCGATTAGGTCCTTACCACACGATTCAAGCATTCGATAATGTGACATTACCAGAGAAAGCATTTTTATCCGCATATCCAAACGCCAGTCTATTAGATGTAGAAGATGGACGTATTGTTTATGAATCAGAGGCAGAATACTTTGGACGCGCTGCTGTATTACTTCGTGATCAAGGCGTTCGATTGATTGGAGGATGTTGCGGGACAACACCTAAGCATATTAAAGCGGCGAAAACACAGTTAGCGCGACTGACACCTATCACGGAAAAGGTCGTACAACCGGCGAAACCTATCGTGATTCATGAAGCGGATCCGGCAAAACATCAACCTCTTCACGAAAAAGCGAAAACAGAGCGTACGGTAATTGTAGAACTAGATACACCGCGCCACTTGGAAACAGAAGATTATATCAAAGGTGCAAATTTGTTATATGACGCGGGAGTTGACGCTATAACAATGGCAGATAATTCACTTGCTTCTCCACGCATCAGCAACATGGCGATGGGCTCGATCGTCAAGATGCAACATAATATCCGCCCGCTTGTACATTTAACGTGTCGCGATCACAATCTCATTGGCTTACAATCACATTTGATGGGGCTTGATGCATTAGGCATTCACGATATCCTAGCCGTGACAGGCGACCCGACAAAGGTTGGGGACTTCCCCGGTGCTACAAGCGTCTACGATGTATCTAGCATGGAGTTATTGCAGTTAATTAAGAAATTGAATGAAGGGATTTCATTCTCCGGTAAGCCATTGCGCAAGAAAGCCAGCTTCTCTATTTCAGCAGCTTTCAATCCGAACGTCCGCGTCATCGATCGTGCTGTACAACGGCTCGAGAAGAAGATTGAAGCGGGTGCAGACTATTTCATTACTCAGCCAGTTTACACGAAAGAAAAGATTATCGATGTATATGAAGCAACAAAACACCTGGATACACCGATCTTTATTGGGATCATGCCATTGACGAATATACGAAATGCAGAGTTCCTGCATCATGAAGTACCGGGTATCAAGCTTTCAGAAGATGTGTTAGAAAGAATGCGGGAATGCGGAGATGACCGTGAAAAATCAACTGAAACAGGGCTTGAAATTGCAAAAGAATTGATAGATACAGCGGCTCAGTATTTTAATGGACTGTATCTCATCACACCATTCCTGCGTTACGATATGACATTAGAGTTGTATGAATATATTAAGAAAATAGACCAGCAGAAGGAGAGGGAATTAACACATGCAGAGACATCCTATTGAAGAACAACTAGATAAAAGAATCCTTATCATTGATGGTGCGATGGGGACGATGCTGCAAGCGGAAGATTTCTCAACGGAAGACTTCGGCGGAGAAGAATACGATGGATGTAATGAATACATGAGTGTGTTACGCCCTGACGTTTTGGAGAAAATTCACGATGAGTATTTAGAAGCCGGTGCTGATATCATTTGTACGAATACATTTGGCGGTACTCCCCTTGTATTGAATGAATTTTCACTTGGTCATCGTGCAGATGAAATTAATGCGAAGTCTGTAGAAATCGCGAAAAAGAGTGCAGCGAAGTTTTCTACACCAGAATGGCCACGTTTTGTCGCGGGGGCGATCGGGCCCACGACAAAGACACTTTCGGTAACGGGCGGTATCACGTTCGATGAACTATCTAATGATTTCTATGTACAGGCAAGAGCGCTTGTAGAAGCAGGCAGTGATTTGATACTGATGGAAACAAGTCAGGATATGCTGAATGTGAAAGCTGGAACAATTGGTATTAAGAAGGCGTTTGAAGAGCTTGGACGCGAAATTCCTATCATGATTTCAGGTACGATCGAACCGATGGGTACAACGCTTGCTGGACAAAGTATAGAAGCATTCTATATTTCTATTGAACACGTCCATCCACTTTCCGTCGGTTTAAACTGTGCGACAGGCCCTGAATTCATGACTGACCATTTGCGTTCATTGTCCGAATTGGCGACAAGCTACGTAACCTGTTATCCAAATGCCGGATTGCCGGATGAAGAAGGACATTATCATGAATCTCCTGAATCATTATCGAAAAAACTGGAAGGCTTCGCTGAAAAAGGTTGGTTGAACATGGTTGGCGGTTGCTGCGGTACAACGCCTGATCACATTCGCGCAATTCGTGAGGTAGTTAAAGATAAGGCTCCACGCAAGATGCCAGAAAATCCCCATGGTCATGCCATTTCAGGGATTGAGCCTTTGCTCTACGACGATACATTACGTCCATTATTAATCGGGGAACGTACAAACGTTATCGGTTCACGTAAATTCAAACAACTAATTGTAGAGGAAAAGTTTGAGGAAGCTGCAGAAATCGCACGTGCACAAGTAAAACGTGGTGCGCATGTATTGGATATTTGTCTTGCGAACCCTGACCGTGATGAATTGTACGATATGACTCGCTTCATGAAAGAAGTCGTAAAAAAAGTCAAAGTTCCTCTCGTCATCGACTCTACTGATGAAAACGTCATTGCAGAGGCCTTGAAATTCTCGCAGGGCAAAGCAATCATCAACTCTATTAACTTAGAAGATGGTGAAGAACGCTTTGATGCCGTACTTCCTTTAGTAAAAAAATATGGAGCGGCCGTAGTTGTAGGAACGATTGATGAAATCGGAATGGCAGTTACGAGAGAACGTAAGCTAGAAGTTGCGTTGCGTTCTTATGATTTACTCGTTAACAAATGGGAGATCCCACCGGAAGATATTATTTTTGATCCACTCGTCTTCCCTGTTGGTACAGGTGACGCACAATACATTGGATCGGCAGTAGAAACAATTGAAGGAATTCGATTAATCAAAGAAAAACTTCCGCGCACTTTAACGACTCTTGGTGTCAGCAACGTATCCTTCGGGTTGCCCCCTGTTGGCCGTGAAGTGTTGAATGCTGTGTACTTGTATCACTGTACACAAGCAGGTCTGGATTATGCGATTGTAAATACAGAGAAGCTTGAGCGCTTTGCTTCGATTCCAGAAGCAGAAATCAAACTGGCGAATGAATTACTGTTTAATACTACAGATGAAACATTGGCGGAGTTTACGGACTTCTATCGTGGTAAGAAAAAAGAGAAATCAGAAGACGATATTCCGAAAACCGTGCCTGATCGTCTTGCGTACTATGTGGTGGAAGGTACAAAAGAAGGCTTAATACCTGATTTGGAAACGGCTTTAAAGACATACGACGCACCACTTGATATCATCAATGGCCCTTTGATGAAAGGAATGGCTGAAGTTGGGCGTCTATTCAATGACAACCAGCTGATCGTAGCGGAAGTTCTTCAAAGTGCTGAAGTCATGAAAGCTTCTGTTTCATACCTTGAACAGTTCATGGAAAAGAAAGAAGACGATAGCGGGAAAGGCAAAATCATTCTAGCAACAGTAAAAGGTGACGTACATGATATCGGAAAAAACCTCGTGGAAATCATCTTAAGTAATAACGGATTTAAAGTCATAGATATCGGTATTAAAGTTACTCCAGCTACATTAATTGAAGTGATTCGTAAAGAAAAACCAGACATTGTAGGACTATCTGGACTTCTCGTAAAGTCTGCCCAGCAAATGGTGTTGACAGCACAGGACTTTAAGGCGGCAGGAATCGACACGCCAGTAATGGTAGGTGGAGCCGCATTAACAAGGCGCTTTACTGAAACGAAAATCGCACCTGAGTATGATGGCCCGGTTATTTTTGCAAAAGATGCGATGCAAGGTCTCGACTTAGCAAACCGTCTACAAAGTAATGACAAAGGAGCGTTACTCGAAGAATTAGCAGATAGTATCGAGAAACGCGAAACCAATGATGCGCTTAAAGCAAGTCGAGGCACGTCAGCAGTTGCAGTGAAGCCACGTCCCGTGAAAACGGTACGCACTGACGTTCCTGTATTCAAACCAACCGATTTACGTAGACGGGTCGTGAAAGATTACTCGGTTGCTCACTTACATCCTTACGTAAATATGCGTACACTTATCGGTCACCACTTAGGTCTACGAGGAAATGTCGATAAAATGCTTGAAAGAAAAGAAGAACGCGCAGTACAACTTCATGAAATGGTAACGGAGTTCTTGAAGTCCGACAAGATGAAAGCTTCCGGTATTTATCAATTCTTCCCTGCCCAGGCAGACGGGGATGACGTGATCATTTATGATCCGGAAGATTCAAAAACTGAAATTGAACGATTTACGTTCCCGCGTCAAGAAAAAGAGCCTTTCCTGTGCTTGGCTGATTACTTGAAAACAGTGCAAAGTGGTGAAATGGATTACGTGGCATTCATGCAAGTGACTGCTGGTAAAGGGGTCCGTGATTATGCAAACAAATTGAAGGAAGAAGGCAAATTCCTTGAAAGCCATGCGTTCCAAGCGACTGCATTGGAGTTGGCAGAAGGCTTCGCTGAACGGATTCACCAAGAAATCCGTGACCAATGGGGATTCCCTGATCCAACAGACTTTACAATGCTCGAACGTTTCGCGGCCAAATACCAAGGCCAACGTTTCTCATTCGGCTACCCAGCTTGTCCAAATCTAGAAGATCAAGCTAAACTCTTCCGCCTCATCAAACCGGAAGACCACGGCGTCGTGCTAACCGAAGAATTCATGATGGAACCAGAAGCATCCGTATCCGCCATCGTATTCGCCCATCCCGACGCAAGATACTTTAACGCATAACCCTAATGCTGATAGCGCCGTTTAGACTCGACAGGCGTTGGAGGAAATACCACAAAGGCGTTCTTTGCCTTTTTGGTAATTCCGAAACGTCCCGAGAGTCTGGCGCTTGAAGCTGGATGAACCTAATGCTGAAAGCGCCGTTTAGACGCGACAGGCGTTTGAGAAAATAAAACAATCCGCCATCTCTGACATACTAGAGATGGCGGATTCTTCATATTAAAAAATGATCAGCGGCATCTTCTACGGCGGTGACAACCTTCGCCACCCCACATACCTCCAGATCCTGGTCCATATCCTGGCCCTCTTCCTGGCATGATAGTAGAGCCCATAACATTTTCCGTAGTTTCTGTGTAGTAGTGCTGTGGCACGCCGACTACGTGGTGTCGATTCACATTCACGATCGGGTGAATAAATGGCATTTCCTGTTTAGTGAAGCAATCGTTAAAGCGATATTGTGGCGGGCAAAAAACGGGTTGAAAACCTTGATGACCATGCATTCCTTGATGATGCTGATGGTGTCCCCATCCCTGCTGACCATGTCCGCCTGACATTCCACAATGTCCTTGATTCATTTCTCCACCTCCTTATACCTTATTACATGCGAGCCAATAATTTTGTTACGGGCTGCCGCCATAGTATAGTGAAAAATAAATAGCAATGATCTTTATCAATAGAGATAAAGATCATTGCTATATTGTTAATAAACTATTTATAACTCACAGCTTCTAGGCGTAGAAGGCTTCTCATAACCTAGACTATTTTCAATTAATTCTAGTTTCTTCACAATAAATTTACACTCATTTAATGCGCCATGGACCGGAGCACCTTCGCCTACCATATTCTCAGAACGTAAAAAGTCAGAGTCACGACGCAACTCCAGCTCAGCTGGATGGATGTATTGACGCTCCATACTTTTTCACTCCTTCTTTTTTTATATGATTCACAAGACAAAGCGAGCTTATTATCTTCTATTATATACTATACACAAACAAATTCACACTATTCTGTTTACTGTGCGTGAGTGAAGTCAAAGCTATGTGGGTATAGTACGATATCATCTATTTTTGAAGGAGAGAGTAACTATGAAACGAGATAGAATTATACTATTTGACGGCGAATGTAACTTCTGTGATGCAAGCGTGCAATTTATCATTAAACGTGACCCGTACAAACACTTTTCATTCGCTTCGTTACAAGACGATGTTGGTAGAAAACTTCGTAAAGACTACCAAATTTCTGATGACGTAGATAGCTTAGTATTGATTGAAAACGGTAAAGCCTATACAAAGTCAGGCGCAGCTTTACGTATAGCCAAAAAACTGGATGGTTTATGGCACTTGGCATTCCTATTCGTAGTCATCCCACCAACAATCCGCGACGTCGTCTACGACTATGTTGCAAAAAACCGATATAAATGGTTCGGTAAAAAGGAATTATCCTGCATGTTGCCTTCACCTGAGGATCGCCAACGTTTTATGGCATGAAGATTTTATCCATGACAAAAATTGAATACAGTAAATAAAAAACTGAAAGCAAGGTCTCATGTGTTGAGAGTTGCTTTCAGTCCTAGCCTTCCTATTCTTTGGAAGGCTTTTTTATGAAGTTAATTCCTTATACTCCCCGTCAGTGAAAGCACGAGATCTGGTTAAGAAACGTTTCCCTTCCACTCCTTCAAGCGAAAACATCCCTCCACGTCCGTCGACTACGTCAATAATCAGTTGTGTATGCTTCCAGTATTCAAACTGGCTCTTCATCATATAGAATGGCATGCCGCCAATATGCCCAAGCAAGATATCCTGATTACCAATAATTAAGTCTCCATCTTCGTAACACATCGGAGAAGATCCATCACAGCAACCGCCAGACTGGTGAAACATCAAAGGGCCGTGCTTATCTTTTAACCATTCTATAAGGGCCAACGCTTTTTCTGTTGCGACTACTCGATCTGGCATAGGAATTCCTCCATTCACTTCGGATCCTCCAGATAGATTCAATCAAAAGAATCCTAGTTTGCTTTCGTCGTAGCTAACTAGCATGTTCTTCGTCTGCTGATAATGTGCCAGCATTTGCAAGTGGTTTTCACGTCCGATTCCTGATGCTTTGTAGCCACCAAATGCAGCGTGTGCGGGATACGCATGATAGCAGTTCGTCCATACACGTCCTGCCTGAATACCACGACCGAAACGATACGCTGTATTCATATCGCGCGTCCATACACCTGAACCTAGTCCATATAATGTGTCATTCGCAATTTCTAGTGCTTCTTCTTTATCTTTGAATGTCGTAACCGCTACTACAGGACCAAAGATCTCTTCTTGGAAGATCCTCATTTTATTATGTCCTTTAAATACAGTCGGTTGCACATAATACCCCTCTGCAAGATCACCTTCAAGTTTGTTTTGCTCACCGCCCGTCAGACATTCTGCACCTTCTTGTTTTCCAATGTCTAAGTAAGAAAGAATTTTCTCTAGTTGTTCAGTGGATGCCTGAGCACCCATCATAACCGTCGGATCCAATGGGTTTCCTACTTTGATCGCTTTAACACGCTCAAGTGCGCGTTCCATGAACTTGTCATAAATGGATTCCTGAATCAACGCACGGGACGGACATGTACAGACCTCACCTTGGTTCAATGCAAACATAACAAAACCTTCAACAGCCTTATCAAGGAATGCATCGTCTTGCGCCATGACATCCTCGAAGAAAATGTTCGGAGATTTCCCGCCCAGTTCCAATGTAACCGGAATCAAGTTTTGAGAAGCGTACTGCATAATTAGACGACCTGTTGTCGTCTCCCCCGTAAAGGCAATTTTGTTGATGCGCGGATTGGATGCTAGTGGTTTTCCTGCTTCCAGCCCGAAACCGTTGACTACATTCAGAACACCTGCTGGTAGTAAGTCTTCGATTAATTCAACCAATACCAAAATGGAGGCAGGTGTTTGCTCAGCTGGTTTTAACACAATACAGTTTCCTGCAGCCAATGCCGGAGCAAGTTTCCATACCGCCATCAGAATCGGGAAGTTCCAAGGGATAATTTGCCCGACGACTCCTAACGGCTCGTGGAAATGGTAGGCTACTGTATCGTTATCAATTTGACTAACTCCGCCTTCTTGCGCACGAATTGCAGAAGCAAAGTATCTAAAATGATCCACTGCAAGCGGAAGATCGGCATTCAATGTTTCACGGACAGCTTTCCCGTTATCCCACGTTTCAGCTACAGCTAGCATTTCCAAGTTCTCTTCAATACGATCCGCTATCTTCAGCAAAATATTCGAACGTTCAGTGACTGATGTTTTTCCCCATGCATCTTTTGCTGCATGAGCTGCATCTAGAGCCAGTTCAATGTCTTCTTCTGTAGATCTGGCTACTTGGGTAAATACCTTACCTGTAACTGGCGTGGAATTATCAAAATACTGGCCTTTTACTGGTGCTATCCACTTGCCACCGATGAAATTATCATAGCGTTCTTTGAACTGAACCTTTGAACCTTGTGTATTCGGATTTGCATAAACTAGATTTTCTGAAGCTTGTACCATACTGCGTCACACTCCCTGTTCTCATTATTTTGCTTGTATCCCAGCGCAATCGTTATGCACACAAAGCTATTATACGAAACATAGTTTCACATTATGCCTGATGTGTACGCTTTTATAAGCTATCTATTATTTTAAACTATTTAGTAAGCGCTTTCAACAAAATGCTATTATAAAACAATGAAGAGGATTTTGAATTTCCAAGCCTACAGGTAAAACACAAAAGAAATAAGTGAAAAATTAGAGAAGTGGAAAAAATATAAGCTAGACGGTAGAGTTGAATTGATAGAAGAATTAATTGGAAAGTTGAACGTCCGAGTCAGAAAGCTTAATTCGGAACGGAGGAGTTTTCAAGAAACGATCATCTAGTAAAGCATAGTTAAATGAACCGCCGCAACTCACTATGGATTGCGGCGGTTCATTGTCAATTACACGTCATATAGCGCCAATAATTATCCCCTAGCACACCCGTCAAATACGCCAATCCTTCACTTTCAGTACGATGCACAGGGCGCCAGTTCTCGCCATCAAGCGATAAATAAATTTCATGATGAGGTGCATCATTGTGATAGCCTACCAGATCTAAGTTACCTTGCTGATCCAAATGAGCTTTCACTTCATAGTGAATAGAGGGTGAAGCGGTTAATGGATTGCCTACATCATGAGTAATTGTAAAATGAACTTCTTTCGATTTCTCCTCCAACCGATCGATTTCTATACCCTCTACAGAAGCATGGGCATGGCGCTTATACCGCTTCAAAGTATTTAAGCCAATTGATGGCCCAGTTGCTTTCGTAAACCGCAGATTGCTGTCTCCTCCGATAAATTCTCCTTCTATATCTACACGCGTGCGGAAGCTTTTTCCTTCAGGGTTGAAGTCCCGATCGTCTCCTGTAAAGTATGGAATCGGCGAAAAAAGATTCGGATTTTTTATAATATCTTCCTTTAAAAAAGTCGTGTAGCGGAACTTCCATTGCTTCACTTCATTTAACTTTTTCCTGTCAGCCACTGGAATGAGTAATCGATCCCGTTGCTTTACTCGCACGGAAAATGTATAGACTTCTTCTGTTGGTTTATTATTAGGATCCGGAGGCATAATCACTTCATACACTTTTGATGCGATTGATTTACTGACATTCATTTTCTGATTGCTATCAATTAATGGGCGCGTTGCCACGACACTATATACTACCGCCTCAGAAGAACTTGTCTCGCGATCAATAAAACGATTATCCGTAATTGTCTCGATGTATTGTCCATTCCGGAAAACATCAAACTTCTCTACATCCTTAATCCACTCCCATGATAGAGCAATTTGTGATGGGGCGGCAATCGTTGTGATCACCAAGCGTTGTAAAGGATGTTCATCTTCCTGTACTTCTGTCAGAGGTGATGTCTGGATAACAATTACATCTCGAACCCGTCCTTCCTCCACTCGTTCCACTGTATATTGAAAAGGATATGACGGATCTAGCTCCCCATCCGTAAACTTTGGAGCCGTTCCTTCATATACTTGTCGGTCATTTTTATAGACACGATAATAACCACCTGTGTCACTCCACGTGAATGATATATCATCCAATGAATGATTCATCTGTTGAATTTCGAATAATTTCTCCATTTGCGATCTGCTCCCTTTTATCTATTTCATCTGAAACAGTTATACGCCTTAAGATAATTATGTAACATTCAGCATATCGTTATACCTTTTCATCTATGCACAATCACTCATTTCCAATTACTTTGATCCTATAATGCCAGTATTATTTTAACCTTTTTCATGTATATGATATAATCAGCCTGTCTAATACATAGCCACCACTAGGGGCGCCTTTTATTGGCTGAGATGCAATTACGCAAACCCTTTGAACCTGATCTAGTACATACTAGCGGAGGAAAGTGGGTAGTTTTCATACCCAACCGCCCACCTATGCATGGGCTTTTTGTATATATACCTTTTTAAGGAGGAAAAGAAACATGCAGCTTATTCAAGAACTTCGTCAAAAGCAACCGCTCGTTCATTGCATGACAAACTTTGTAGTCGCGAATTTCCAGGCAAATGGGTTACTTGCAATAGGCGCTTCTCCCGTTATGGCGGATGCAGTGGAGGAGGCAGAAGACATTGCAAAAATTGCCGCTTGCAGTATTTTAAATATTGGTACATTGAAGCAACAAACAGTAGACGCAATGATTTTGGCGGGAAAAAGTGCCCGCGCAGCAGGAAAACCTGTAGTACTAGATCCAGTTGGTGCAGGTGCTACGGCTTTTCGTAAAGCTAGCGTTCTAAAAGTGCTGGACGAGGTAGATATCACACTGATCCGCTGTAATACAGGGGAACTTGCTGCGATTGCAGATGTTCCATGGGCCGCTAAGGGTGTTGACGCAGGAGAAGGTACTGCCGACATCGTTAGTATAGCGAAAAAGACTGCCCTTAAGTACAACTGTCTCGTGGCGGTTTCAGGCGAAGTCGATTTAGTCACGGACGGCCATTCCACATTATCCATTACGGGCGGCCACCCGATGATGACCACCATAACCGGCACGGGTTGTTTACTCAGTTCTGTCACGGGTGCATTTCTCTCCGTAGGAATGGAACATCCCTTGGAAGCCGTAGCAGATGCACTTTCATTTTATAAACGGGCTGGTGAACAAACTGCAAAAGTTTCACGTGGTCCTGGCGACTTTGCTGTAAACTTCTTAAATACCTTATATACATTGGATAACGAACGGAAAACAATTTCAGTATACTAGACAGGAGGTTTTTCGATTGACAGTACAAGTAGCATTGACCATTGCGGGTTCAGATAGCGGAGGAGGCGCAGGAATTCAGGCCGACTTAAAGACGTTTCAGGAGCTAGGTGTATACGGCACTTCTGCCATAACTGCAGTGACTGCTCAGAACACACACGGTGTTCACAGTGTTTATCCAATACAGACAGATGGAGTAATAGCACAAATTCGTGCAGTACTTGATGATTTTGATGTAAAAGCATGTAAAACTGGGATGCTGTTTTCGGCGGAAATCATTACTGAAGTAGCTGCGCTATTAAAGGAATACCCTCCGTTTCCTTTAGTCATTGACCCTGTCATGATTGCAAAGGGAGGACAGGCTTTATTGCAGCAACAGGCGATTGAAGCATTAAAAGAGCATTTACTACCGCTAGCTACCATTGTCACTCCAAATATTCCTGAAGCGGAAGTGCTAACCGGAATGAAAATACGAACAGACGAAGACATTCGGCAAGCTGCAGCCGCTTTTATCAAAATGGGAGCAAGAGCCGTCGTTATGAAAGGCGGTCACCGCAATGATGTACTGGATGCAAAGGATTATTACGCGGACGAAGAAGGGCAGTCATTCACTGTAACAACACCTTGGATTCAAACCAAAGATACACACGGGACCGGATGCACATTCGCAGCGGCTTTGACGAGTTTTCTGGCTAAGGGCTATTCTTTGACGGATGCAGTTGCCGAAGCGAAGCAATTCATACAGGCCGCGATTGAAAATGGCCTGAAGATTGGTTCAGGGCACGGACCAACCAATCACTGGGCATACAGTGAACTGAAAAAGGAGATGCACTGATGTCAAACATGGAAGTGAGGAAAGCATTAGGCTTATATTTTGTAATGGGTACACCAAACGCTCAGAGTCAGGATCCGTTAGCAATAGTAGAAGCGGCTCTTCGCGGTGGTGTCACATGTTTTCAGTTGCGTGAAAAGGGATCTAATGCGCTTGAAGGCGAGGCTTTGCTCGGATTCGCTAGAAAGTGTCAGGCACTTTGCAGATTGTATCGTGTTCCTTTCATCATTAATGACGATGTGGATTTGGCATTGGCCATTAATGCAGACGGGGTTCATGTAGGACAAGATGATGAACAGGCAGACAGCGTGCGTCAGCGAATTGGTCCGGATAAGTGGCTTGGAGTTTCAACTCACAATGCACATGAGGTACAAATTGCACAATCAATCGGGGCGAATTATGTAGGTCTGGGTCCGATCTATCCGACGTCAACCAAACTCGATGCTTCGGCAGTTGTAGGTACCACTCTAGTAGAAGAAATCCATACTGCGTTCCCTGATATGCCGATCGTCGCTATAGGCGGCATTACACTGGCTACTACAGGCTCTGTTATTCAAGCCGGGGCAGACGGTATAGCTGTGGTCTCCGCTATCGCTTCGGCTAAAGATCCGCAGTATGCAGCAAGCGATTTATCAAACACCATACACTCTTTGTTGGCATGAATAGGGATCGTATGAATACACGGAAAATGATTTTCATGACAATGTTTGTCGCAATTGCAGTTGCCGGCTCTGCATTCGTTTCATTCCCTGCTGGTATCGCCAGAGCGTATCCCATACAGCATACTGTAAATGTTATAGTGGCGATCGTAATGGGTCCGGGGGCCGCTGTCGTGGTAGCGTTTATGACAGGACTCGTACGTATACTGACAGGGACAGGTTCGCTGCTCGCATTTCCTGGCGGGATGATCGGGGCGTTTTTAGCTGGCGTATTATACCGGCGTTTCAAAAAGAATTGGAGTGCAGGCATCGGGGAGATTATCGGTACCGGTTTGATAGCACCATTGTTTGCAGTGCCTTATGCCAAAATCCTGATGGGCACGACCGTAACCGCTTTATTTTTCCTACCCCCTTTTCTTGTATCGACGGTGAGTGGGACAATTATCGGTCTATTATTAGCTCCAAGACTCTTGAAATTAAAGATTTTTAGAGATTTGCAGTAAGACCATGATGTAGGACAAAATGGTGGGCAAGCGTAATGAGGACAAACTTGTGTCCGGGAACGTTGATCAACGATGTCTCCTAGCTTCCAAATCATCTATTCTAAAAAGTAAGATCCGCAGAGAATAGTCTCTGCGGATCATTTGTCGATTTCCCGGGAAATAGGGTGTATTATTTCCTCGTATAATGATAATAACTCTTCATTTCGTCCACAGGCACCATATTTCCGCCCGTTCCCCATACAAGGTGCGTTGCGTTTTTGGAGTCTGCTAACGGTAATGTAGACTTAATAACTTGTACAGGTCCTGTCATACCAGCAAGTGCTGAAGGTTCTAGCCAGATGTCTTCACTATCCGCCAGCTCTTTAAGAAGCGTAAATAATGTCTGATCTTCTACCGTATAGCATCCTGTGAGGAATGGTTCCATCGTTTTTCCTACAAATGCAGAAGCTGTACCGACTGCTAAACCATCAGCCGCAGTTTTATTGTCCAAGCCAAAATCTGCAACCGAGACTTGGTCGTGCATTCCTGTCATCATACCAATCATCATGCACGGTGAGTGTGTCGGTTCAGCAAAGAAGCAATGCACATGATCACCTAAAGCCAATTTTAATCCGAATGCCACACCGCCTGGTCCCCCGCCTACGCCGCAAGGTAAATAGACGAATAGAGGGTGCGCTTCATCGACAGTAATATTCTGCTCTTTCAATTGTGCCGCAACACGTTCCCCTGCCACTGCATATCCCATGAATAAATCCGTAGAGTTTTCATCATCCACAAAATGACAAGACGGATCAGCCTCTGCCTGACGCCGGCCTTCTTCTACTGCTTTACTGTAATCATCGATATACTCCACCACCTGAACGCCTTTGGAGCGCAGTAAATCCTTTTTCCACTGTTTGGCATCGGCTGACATATGCACCGTGACATTGAAGCCAAGCTTTGCACTCATAATACCAATACTCAATCCCAAATTCCCTGTCGAGCCTACAGCAATTTTGTGCTTCGCAAACAACTCTCGGAATCTCGGCGTATCGAATTGGCTGTAGTCTTTTGTAGAATCTAGCAATTGACTATCTACCGCAAGCGTCTCTGCATGCTTCAAAACTTCATAAATACCACCACGAGCCTTGATTGAACCTGAGATCGGCAACGCATTATCCTGTTTTAATAAAAGCTTTCCCGGAATCTGGATAGCATACGCTTTTTCGAGTTCTTGCTTCATCTTTGGAATTGGGGTTAATGGGGATTCAATAATACCTTTATCCGTATCTGGAAAGACTTTCGCCAAATAGGGAGCGAATCTCTCCAGACGTTCGCTGGCGTCCACTATATCAACTTTTGATAAACGTGTCTTCAACAGGCCAGCTGCTACCAATTCGACAGAAGGATTTTTCCATAACACTTCCTTCTGCTCCATCACGCTTTGTAATAAGGGTAGCTTTACAAGCCATTCACTTTGCGTAATCTTATTCACTTATCACTCACTCCCTCGTTATGAATGTACGTCCGTGTAGATTTCACTCGAACCAGCCTTTTTCAGTGAATAACGTAATCGCTTCAATACGATTACGAACTCCAAGTTTATCCAGTATGGTGGAGACATAATTACGGACAGTTCCGGGTGATAAAAACAGTTCAGCCGCAATCTGTTTCGTAGTTTTCCCTTCCGATACCAACTTAAGTACTTGAACTTCCCGCTCAGTCAATGGATTCTTCTCTTCTTCTTTCATATCAAATGCCATATCAATTAATTCAGGTGCATAAATTCGGCGCCCTTCTATAATAGAATGAATCGATTTAACCAACTCTTCAATGGGATTATCTTTCAGCAAATATCCACGAACTCCTGCATTCCGCGCTCGTTCGAAATAACCTGCCCTAGCAAACGTCGTGAGAATAATAATTTGGCATTCCATATCTTGTAGTTCTTCCGCAGCATCCAAGCCGGTTTTAATCGGCATTTCAATATCCATTATACAAATATCTGGCTGAAGACTTTTCACCAAGTCTACAGCCTCCTGACCATTTTTAGCCTTGCCTACTACTTCCATATCTTCTTCCAGGTTCAACAACGACCCTAGTGCACCGAGCAGCATTCCTTGGTCTTCTGCAATTACAATGCGGATCATACGTTACTCCTCCTTTATTTGCTTTAAGACAGCAGGTACCATAATTGTTAGTTGAGTCCCTTTGTCACCTTTAATCGACATTTTACCGTTGACGAACTCCAATCGTTCCTTCATGCCATCAAGCCCATTTCCTGGTAAATTCACGCCATTTTGCGCGATACTAATCCCATTATCGTTTATTCCAATTACAAATGCCTTTTCTGTCTGTTTAAATATAATACAACATTGTTTTGCATAGCTGTGTCTTACTACATTATTGATTGCTTCTTTGAGACACATTACAAGTACGTTTTCAACAATAGGCGACACGTCGGGGAAATTGGGATTACCTTCTATATCCACTTCGATTTCAGCCGCCTTCAGCATTTGTTGGACGCGCACCAGTTCATCTTTAAGCTTCACACGTCGCATACCACTAACAAGATCTCGTACTTCTTTTAATGCCGTACTAGAAATTTGACGTATATCTTGAATTTCTGCTTTTGCCGACTCGATATCCCGATCCATCAATCGAGAAGCTAGGTCACTCTTTAAACCAATCATAGATAACTTTTGTCCAAGTGTATCATGGAGATCCCGTGCAATACGCTCACGCTCTTGAATAATCATCAGTTCTGATATCCGTTCCCTTGCAATTTCCAACTGATCTTGAAGTAAGTCTCGTTTTTGACGATTGTACAAATTAAATGGCAGTAATACTACTCCGATAACCGTGATAATAACAAAGTGTATTTGTGGTAAAAATAATTCGATTTCAAGAAAGAACCCCGCAACGATTGCGGCGATTAAAATCGCAATATGTAATCCGTAAATAACAAAAAAGCCGACTGGTCTTCTGATATGCCCAATAGAGAAAGCAATAAACAGTGACAGATAAACATAGCCAAATAACAATGTCATTACGACCGTAATAACAATTTCAAAACTGATCCACATATACATAAGACCACTTTTTGACTTAGCGGAAAAATAATATGACAGGAAAAATAACACTAATAATATGATACCTATTGTTAAATTAAATGGAGATGCACTTCGTAAAATAAAAAAGAAAGGCAATATACAAAACACAACCCAAGCATAAATACTGAGCCATGGGCTTTTTGGGAAAATACTATACCAACTATACATTTGTTCTCATCACCGTCCTTTCCTTCCATTGTAACAAACATTGACTACACTAGCTCTTTAGAGATATGCGGACAAAATAAAAAGGCGGAGAAGGATTGCTCCTTCTCCTGCCATTTTATGATAAGCGTGTACGTTTTGGTTTTAAATCAATCGACAACTTATCTTTTAGTGAATACCGTTTTGCTTCTTTAAATGTGATAAATTTTTTATTATTTGGATCATACAAGCGGTAACGTAATGATTCCAAACTTGTTTTCAATGTAATCGTTGTAGCTTTTTGCAACGGCGGAGTTAATTCGTGCGCCATTTCCAAGTTATAGTTCGGTACACGTGGTGCCAAGTGGTGTACGTGGTGGAATCCAATATTGCCTGTTGCCCACTGAAGAGCACGTGGCAATTGATAGTATGAACTTCCTTCAACTGCTGCTTTCACATAATCCCAGTCAGATTCCTCTTCAAAATAAGAATCTTCAAATGTATGTTGAATGTAAAACAACCAAATACCAAGAGCACCAGCTGTGAACATCATAGTACCTTGAATTAGCAAGAATGCTTTCCAGCCAACCGCTACGATTAATACTGTATATACTGCAATTAAAATGATGTTGATTAAATACGTATTCAAGCGCTCTTTCTTACGCGCGTCTTTACGGTTAAAACGACCTGAGATTAGCACCAAATATAAAGGTCCAAATCCAAACAAGACAATAGGGTTACGGTAAACACGATAGCTGAAACGCTCGAACTTCGAAGCATTTTTGTACTCTTCAACAGTCATGACCCAGATATCTCCAACACCCCGTTTATCTAAGTTTGAACTAGATGCGTGGTGAATCGAGTGCTCTCTTTTCCATTTTTCGTATGGGAATAATGTCAAGACGCCAGTGATTGTTCCAACAACATTATTCGCTTTCTTATTGCGGAAGAATGAACCGTGCGTGCAGTCATGGAAGATGATGAATGTGCGAACTACAAAGAACGCTGCAACGATTGCCAACGCAATCGTTAATGTGACAGATACACTTAAGCTTTGGTAAGCCAGGAACCATAATATAAATATTGGTGGAATTGTATTGATCATCTGAACGATACTCTTTTTCAAATCAGACTTCGCAAAAGGTGCGACGTCTTTGTGCAGTTGCTTCGTTTGTTCTTTACTCATGTTTGAATTTCCCTCCTATTGGGTTTGCTAGTACATTAAGAATAACTTGTATACAGCAGGAGAGGTAGACTTAGATGTCATGACTTTGAGATGACAAATGTCATATGTTTTGAGACAGGCCCAACCATACACGATACATGAGTTAGATCATTATATAACTTTGTGTTGGGTGCTAAAGTTAGATAGTATCCGCTTTTTTGACCTTCCGACATTTATCCCCACGTATTTCTACATTTCGCTGTACATTTTTTTTATAATCGTTCACAATATACAATAATAGAAAGGAATGTATACCGTGCGTGAATTATCACTTCGTTTATTATCCGTTTGGATTATTTGTATTCTATTTACCGGATTTTTCGCTTATATTGCACGATCGATTCATTTGCAAACGATCTCGAGTTTTGATGAACCTATAATAGACTTTGTACAAAGTGCAGAATCCAAGGGACTAACATCTTTGATGAAACTATTTACTACCATTGGTTCCACAACATCGGTTGCTCTACTAGCCATACTGACACTTAGCGTTCTTTTATGGAAGAAACACCGTGCCCAAGCAGTACTATTTGCTATAGCACTAGCTGGGACTGGCATTCTTAATCAAGTACTCAAATTCATCTTCAAACGGGAACGCCCTAACTTTCATCGTCTGATCGACATTGGCGGGTATAGCTTTCCTAGTGGACATACGATGATGGCATTCAGCCTCTATACAATAATCGCTTATATCGTATGGAGAAATCTAAAGACTGCAGGAAGCCGAATTGCTATTACGATTCTTGCGGTTTTTATGATTATGATGATTGCAGTCAGTAGAATCTATTTAGGCGTTCATTTCCCAAGTGATATTGTCGGTGGCGCGCTCGCCAGTTCAGTGTTTTTATTTGGAGTTATTTTAATCTACCAGAGATTTCAACGTCAAAAATAGGGTGAAATCACGATGTAATACAGGGCTATCATAATAAAGAAAGTGGTTATGTGTATGTGGAAGGATTTTAAGGCATTCGCATTTAAAGGAAATATTTTTGATTTGGCAATCGGTGTCGTAATTGGTGCAGCTTTCGGAACAATCGTTTCTTCTTTAGTTGAAAATATTATGACACCACTCATCGGGATTTTATTAGGTGGTCTGGACTTTTCTTCATTGAGCTATACAATTGGCGATGCTAAAATTAAATATGGTCTATTTATTCAATCTATCATTGACTTCTTGATTGTAGCAGGTTCCATTTTCGTCTTCTTACGAGTACTTATGAAGTTGAAAATGAAGCCGGCAGAGATAGTTGAAGAAGAACCGGAAGAAAAACCATTAGATATAAAAGAAGAATTACTTACTGAAATTCGTGATTTATTAAAGAGCGAACGATAAAATAGCGAACACTCGCTCAATTGGTCGTACAGCCGCCACAGTTGTCTTACAAAGTCCATTGCAACGCGTCTGTCAAGGTGTTACAATTATAGGCAGGATACTGATCAAAGGAGTGGATATTCATGTGGTTCGTCTATATCATGTATGCATTGTTTGCATTTATTCTGGGTGGAACAGTACTTGGACTAGTCCGTACGTTTAGCAGTAATAACTAATACAACATAACAGCAGTGAATGAGTGGGCTCTGGCCTTTTCATCCACTGCTGTTTTTATATACACTAAAATCAACTCTTTCTATTCCAGCGTATAAATCGTTTAGTACACTTTGAAAAAAATAACAAGTTGATTACCTTAAATAAAAAGCGCAAGGCAGAAACGAGAAATCCGTCTCACCTCACGCTACTATTAATATTTCATCAATCTCCGCTGTTTACGAAGTTCACGTCGTGCAGGGGCTGTATCAAAAAGGCGCTTTTCTAACTCTGTTTCAGGATACACTTCTGCCACTGGTATCGGACAATTTGTGTCATCTACCGCAACCATCGTACAGAATGACTCCGTCGTCAACTTCACTTCACCTGTAACTAAGTTTTTGGAATGAACGGAAATAAACACTTCCATAGATGTGCGACCAACGGAAGTAACCACCGCTTCCAGTTCAATGACATCGCCAAGCAAGGCTGGCGAAACGAAATCGACCGAGTCGATCGAGGCCGTGACGGCAGCTCTAGTACCCGCGTGTTTCATAGCTGAAATAGCTGCGATCTCGTCTATATAGGAAAGGACTTTCCCTCCAAAAATTGATTCAATATGGTTCGTGTCCGGCGGTAGGACCAGCTTACTTTGGATCGTTCTTGACTCGCTCATAGGTTTTCGTTCCGACATTGCGACATCTCCCTTTTTAGTACGCTCTTTTCAGTATACATAAAAGAAGGGAGTGAACGCCAATACTTGCTTGATGTATTGCATAGACGATCAGATAATTCTACGCACACTACACACATTTTTAGCATATGCGGATTTTCTCAGTTCGATTTGTTCAATTAATTTTCCAGTTGAAGGTGCGTGTAGTATTTTCCCGTTGCCCACATACATCGCTACATGATGAATACGCTGCTCTTCATTCTTGAAAAAGATTAAATCACCTTTCTGCCAATCTGCAGTGTCGAGCGAGATCGGTCTGCCTTCTTCTGCCTGATCCACTGCATCACGCGGCAAACAAATTCCACATGCTTCCCATATAGTACGGATGAATCCTGAACAATCAAAGCCCCAGGCGGATAACCCCCCCCATAAATAGGGTAAACCAATGAAGCGTCTTCCTATAGTAAGCGGACGGTGAATAGATTCTTCCCCCACACGCTCGACATCAGATGCATTTAACAGTTTCCATCCATGCGGGGTCCAGACGCGGATCTTCTTGCCACGTCTTTCTGCAATAGGAAAAATGGTATTGAAAGAAACACGTAAAAAGAATGTACCTGATTCATCAAACAAAGCTGCCTTTGGGTTAGTCACTCTGACAAACTCTTCCGTCTGTATTCGTTTCTTCATGGAAAGTTGAACAAGCGGCACCCAGCCAGGATAGCCTCGCGGATCTTTGCGGGTCGGCTGGGAGCTAGCAATTATACGCGCCCAGTCACCAACCACTTCTTCAACAATCACAGATTCACCGTATAATAACTGCGTTTGAATTTGATTATTGTCACTTAGCGCTAAACGTTCTTCATAAGATAACTGGGAAAGCCATCTATCGATTTGCACAGGGTGATTTAAAGCAGGGAGATCGGCCACACGAGGAGAATCGGGATCGGTCCATACTGTTGCAACACTTACCGCGCACATCCATTTCTCATTCACATGCATGCTCCTTCACCCATTGCATCATCCGTTTCGAATCAAAACCTAGTCCTGACTCCTTACTAAATTCCATATGCGATCCGTGATAGCGCACGCCACCCGCAGAAAATTCTCCTGCCAATAATAGCGGGGCGTCTAAATCCACTCGCGTTATATTTGGTTGACTCGCTGCTATGTGGGCAGCTGCCGTCACGCCAATTGCTGTCTCCATCATACTTCCGACCATACACTCTATCCCATTTACTTCAGCTAATGCATTGATTTTCAAGGCTTCTCGGATTCCCCCCGACTTCATCAATTTGATATTCAGCACATCCACTGCGCGCATCCCCAGCAACTTTTTTGCATCTTTTGCTGAAAATAATGATTCATCTGCCATGATTGGCGTGCTTGTCTGTCTTGTCACGTCTCTCAAGCCTTCTACATCATATGCGGCAACTGGCTGTTCTATTAATTCCAAATCAACTCCGTCATCTTCCAACTGGCGAATAAGGCGTATAGCTTCTTTTGGTTTCCAGCCTTGATTGGCATCGAGGCGAATCGTGATACCTTGGCCGACGGTTTGACGAATAGCATGAATCCTTTCTCTTTCCTGTTGGAAATTACCTGTACCGACTTTCACTTTTAACGTATCGAAACCCTTGGCAACATGTTCTGCTGCTTCCTTGGCCATCTCAGTAGGTTTTCCGACACTGACCGTGAAATCTGTTTTTAGGCTTTGATGGTAGCCACCTAACATTTGTACTAAAGGTAAACCGCAAAGCTGCCCGAATAAATCATGTACCGCCATGTCAACTGCAGCCTTTGCACTCGTATTCCCTATAATCGCTTGTTGTATTCTTTCATATAATACTTCACGCTGTATGATATCTTGGCCAATCAATAGGGGTGCAAACACCTCGTCAATAACATAACGAATGCTGCCGATGGAATCACCGGTTATGACATGCGTTGGCACCGCTTCCCCCCAGCCGATTAGGCCGTCGTCAGTTGTTATTTTGATGATGACCGATTGCACGGCATGAACAGTTCGCAATGCCGTAACAAACGGTTTACGTAATAGAGATGACACGAGGAATGTTTCCACCGTGCGAATTTGCAATTACTCCACTCCCGGTAAGATAGTTAGCGTCTTGCTATTTGCATCCAAACGTCCTTTCACGCCAAATGGAATTGCGATATTCGGTTCACAATGACCAATACGGAATCCTTTTACAACAGGCTGATCAAATTTTCCGAAGTAATGTTCAAACACTTCATCCATTGTGAGTGAATCATTTGGCTTGCTCGGTGTCGCTTTAGCGAAATCACCTATCACGATACCTGCTGCTTCTCGAAGCTTACCTGCTAGACGTAATTGATTGAGTAGACGATCCACTTTATAAGGCTCTTCACCGACATCCTCAATTACAAGCAATCGATTATTCGTCTTAATCTCAAACTCACTACCTAGACTGTTGACTAGTTGCGTCAAATTACCACCGACCACTTCACCTTCCGCAACGCCACCTACAAGTGTTTCAAGTGGCGAGATTGCTTCGGAATAATGAATTTCTACTGGCGTAAATAATTGCCCGAACATTTTGCCCGACATCTCATGAAACTCATCTTGTGCGACACATGATGCAAGCATCGGTCCATGGAATGTAACGAGTCCAGCTCCTTGACGAATCGCGGTATGTAGATACGTAATATCACTGAACCCCCAAAACACTTTCGGATGGTCGTGGATTAAATCAAGATCCAGTTGCTCTGCGTAGCGTGCCGAGCCGTAACCACCACCTGCGCAAAGAATTCCCTTCACTTCAGGATCTTTAAACATCTCGTGCAAGTCAGAGAGCCGTTCCTCATCAGCCCCTGCCAAATAACCATTTTTCTTATACACAGATTGTCCTATTTTATAGCGCAGACCCAATTGCTCCAAAAATTGAAATGAACGCTCCAATACTTCACGTTCTACGGGACTAGCAGGTGCCACGATCCCAATTACATCACCCTGTACTAAATGTGCTGGACGAATCATTCTACTCATCACCCTTTCTACGTCCTACTTTATCATATTCAAGAAACTCCATCGTCATCACGAGATTTCGAATACAATGGAAATAGATTGTGGGTAATTTTTAAGTTATCCCCTTTATGAACAAATAATTCCCGACTTTTGTGTATAGTACCTATAAAGTTACTTAAATAACAGAATAAGTTATTCACAAACTCTCTGCTGTGGATAGCTTTATTTACATGAAAAAACGGACAACTGAAATGTATCAGTTGTCCGCCACATTATTAGCTATTGGTTAGTTGATTTTTGGATGCGTTAATTAACGTCTGAACCTTCTCGTAATCTCCTTCATGAAGGGCCGTCACAATGGCACTTCCAACGATAACGCCGTCAGCAAGTCCACCAAGGGTGCGAACGTGTTCTGGAGTTGAGATACCGAATCCAGCGAGAACCGGAACGGAACTTGCTGCCTTTAGACGCTCCAAGTGACCTTCTAGTTCTTCTGTAAATGATGAACGCACACCTGTGATGCCATTTACTGTCACTGCGTAAATGAAACCTTCTGCCGCTTTCGCAATAGCTTCTATACGTTCGGTAGGGCTAGTTAGGGAAACCAATTGAATCAATGCCACCTCAGTGTCTTTCAATGCATCTTTTAGTAAGCCACTTTCTTCAAGCGGGAGATCTGGAATAATTAAACCGTAGACACCACTCGCTTCACAATCTGCTGCTATAGACTGTAAACCATAGCTAAGCACAGGATTCAAATACGTCATGATTACTAAGGGAATCTTGACTTCTTCTTTGAATGAAGCAAGTTCTTTCATAATCTTTCGTAATGTAACGCCTTCAGCTAACGCTCGCTCACCAGCTTGCTGAATAACATCACCATCCGCTACCGGGTCGGAAAAAGGTATACCCACTTCAATAGCAGTTGCACCGGCTTCTTGCAAGAATAATATGTTCTTCTTCAACGTCTGTAATCCGCCGTCTCCTGCCATGATATACGGTACAAACGCCTTGTTTCCCTGTTCATTACACTGCATAATCGCTTGTGTTACTAGTTTTTTTGTCATATTGATTGACCTCCTAGCGCATCACGTACTGTTTGCATATCTTTGTCACCGCGCCCTGATAAACAGATAACGACTAGCTGATCTTCTTTCATTTCTTTCGCTAACTGCACTGCATAATAAACAGCGTGTGCACTTTCAAGAGCCGGAATAATTCCTTCTACACGTGAAAGTAATTGCACCGCTTCAAGTGCCTGTTGATCTGTAACGGAATCGTACTGTACGCGCTGGATATCAGCCAAATGGCAGTGCTCAGGTCCTACTGCAGGATAATCGAGACCAGCGGAGATGGAGTGCGCTTCTTGAATAAATCCGTCATCGTCCTGCAATACGTACATGTAGGCACCGTGTAAAACGCCTTCTTGTTTTCCCGCAATGGCTGCTGCATGTTTGCCTGTTGAAATTCCGCTACCAGCAGCTTCTACTCCGTACAACTTTACATCTTGATCATCAACGAACGGATGGAACATACCAATCGCATTACTGCCGCCACCAATGCAAGCGACGACTGCATTAGGTAGACGTCCTTCATGTTCTACAATTTGCCTACGTGTTTCATCACCAATAACGCGCTGGAAATCACGAACGATTTGTGGGAATGGATGCGGACCCAATGCTGATCCAAGTATATAATGTGTATCTTCTACATTGGAAACCCAGTAGCGCAATGCTTCATTGACCGCATCTTTCAATGTACCTGAACCTTTGTCAACAGAAACCACTTTTGTACCGAGTAGTTCCATGCGGAAAACGTTTAGTTCTTGACGACGGATATCTTCTTTACCCATGAATACAACGCATTCAAGGCCGAGTAGCGCGCAAGCTGTAGCTGTCGCCACACCGTGTTGACCCGCTCCAGTTTCTGCTACAACTTTTTTCTTGCCCATACGCAACGCTAGTAACGCCTGGCCAAGAGAGTTATTAATCTTATGTGCACCTGTATGATTCAAATCTTCACGCTTCAAATAAATTTTTGCACCACCAGCATGCTTCGTCAACCGCTCTGCAAAAAACAGGGGAGTTTCACGACCTACAAACTCTTTCAAATAATAATCCAGTTCCTTTGAAAACGCAGGATCTAGCTGTGCTTCTTCGTAAGCAGTTTCCAACTCCTGCAATGCAGTCATAATGGTTTCCGGAACGAACTGTCCTCCAAATTTACCGTAGCGTCCTTTAGTTTCTGTTGTCATGATGATCTCTCCTACCCTTCGCTGTATGAATGAACGCCTGAATGCGTTCTGAATCTTTTTGCTTCTCTATCTCCACTCCACTTGACACGTCAACCATATATGGATTCACTTGCCCGAGCGCTTCCTGCACATTGCCTGCATGCAGTCCACCGGCTAAAATAATTTGCTCTTTTGATACCCCTACATCTTCAAGTAATGACCAGTCGAACGTCTTACCACTACCGCCTTTGTATTCAATACCTGGTGTATCGAATAAATAATAATCCACGTCATAGGTAGCAGCGAGTTTTACGTCATCTTCACTTGTAATAGCAAGTGCTTTTATAGAAGGTAACCCCACTTGTTTAATGAAAGCCGGAGTCTCATCTCCATGGTACTGGATGTAATCCAATGGCACTTCATTAAATATCTTAAGTAGCTGCTCTTTCGTTTCATCAACAAAGACTCCGATCTTTAATACGGACGGTGGAATGAGTTTCGCCAATATCTGTGCTTGCTCTAGCGTTACTTCCCTGCGGCTTGGTGCAAATACAAAACCTATAGCATCTGCGCCTGCATTTACAGCCGCTTGTACATGTTCCGGTTTCATCAGTCCGCAAATCTTTACTTTTGTCATGGGCGATTCACGTGTTTTTCTACTTGTAATGCTTGCAGGGCTTCTTTTACTGAATCACTGCGCATCAAAGATTCTCCGACAAGTACTGCACTAGCTCCAGCTTTTGCCGCACGTTCTGCATCCTTAGGTCCCCAGATCCCGCTTTCACTGATGAACACACGCTCTTCATCAAACGGGAAGTGTGACGCAATCCGTTCCGTCTGCGCTAGATCTACCTCGAATGTGTGCAGATCACGGTTGTTGACACCGATAATTCTCGCATCGATTGACAATGCGCGTTGCAACTCGTCCGTGTTATGCACTTCCACTAGCACATCCAAACCTTCTTCGTTGGCATACGTATACAGACTTCCGAGTGTTTCGTCATCGAGTGCAGCCACTATTAATAAAATAACGGATGCACCTGCGCTTTTCGCTTGGTCAATCTGAATTTTATGGATGATAAAGTCTTTACATAACAATGCGATGGGTACAGCATCCGCCACTGCAGACAAATCTTCAAATGATCCTTTGAAGAATTCCTTATCAGTTAATACTGAAATACACGCAGCACCCGCTTCATAATAAGCTGTCGCTTGTTCAACCGGATTTGCACCTTCTGCAATCAAACCTTTGGAAGGCGATGCACGTTTCATCTCAGAAATAACTTGCAGTTTTTTCGCTTTTACCAACGTCTGATAGAGTGACGGACGTGTAATCTCCCGTTCTGGAAATGTCACGTTACTTGCTAGCAAATGATCCACTTCTATTTTCTTCTGTGCAATAATCTTATCTAAAATCGTCATTGGATAACCGCCTTTTGCCGAATCTTTTCGCTGAATGCGACGATGGCATCTAGTTTTTCTAGCGCCTTACCTGATAGAATACTTTCAGTAGCTACTTTCACACCTTCTTGAATTGTGGAAACTTGGCCATTTGCAAATAAACCAATTCCCGCATTCAACACCACTGTATCGAACTTTGGCCCACGTTCTCCACTTAAGATTGAACGGGTAGTTGCGGCATTTTCTACTGCATCTCCACCTTTAATTGCCGACAACGGTGCATATTCTAGCCCTACGTCATCCGCAGTCAATGAAAATGGAATTAAATCACCATGATCGAGAAGTACGAATTCGTTCTGGCCCGCAAGAGATGCCTCATCCATTCCGCCTGCCCCACTTACAACAATCGCTCTCTCCCGCCCTAACATCCGGAGTACTGATGCGTATTCCATGATGAAATCCGGACGATTAATACCGGTAAATTGAGTTTCAAGTGATACAGGATTCGTCAAAGGTCCAACCAAATTGAAGATCGTTGTCTTACCAATTTTGTTGCGTATAGTGCCAATCCGTTTCATTTTCGGATGAACAGCGGGCGCGAATAAGAATGCAATTCCTTGTTGTTCCAGTAAGTTTTGCATATCCGATATCTGGAAGTCGGAATGAATGCCAAGTGCATCTAGGACATCCTGACTTCCCGATGCGCTGGAGATTTTACGGTTACCATGTTTCGCAACCCGGACCCCAGCACCCGCCAAAACAAATGCAGCCGTCGTACTAATATTGAATGTATTGACTCCATCTCCACCCGTTCCGCAGTTATCTAGATAACGTGCTTCTTTCGGTGTTAAGTCATTTGCATATGACTTCATAACGAACGCCAATGCCGCTAGTTCATGTGAAGTTTCACCTTTTTTCGATAACGCGATCAAAAACTGTGCAATGAGATTTTCATCAGTTGCTTCATTGAACATCAGCTCGGCAGCTTCTTTCATCTCTTCATACATCAGGTGGCGTTGCTTCTCTACTATGCTTAAAAACTTCTCCATACTCATCTCTTCCCTTCTCGTCTAGATGTTCACTTGATCGTTTGGCACGGCTTGAACCTAGGCAATCACTTTGTCATTTCCGTTGCTTCTAGTAAAGAACGGGCTTTATTGGACGTTTCTTTATATTCTAATGAAGGTACAGAAGCCTCTACTATCCCGGCACCTGCCTGAATATACGCTTTGCCTTCTTTTACAAGCATTGTACGAATCGTCAATGCGAAGTCGATATTCCCGTTTAGACCAATGTACCCGATGGCGCCACCGTAAATTCCGCGATGCTGGTCTTCTAGTTCATCAATCATATCCATAGCAACCGATTTAGGGGAACCTGTTACAGTGCCTGCTGGCATTGTCGCTTTCAGTGCATCCAACGCATGTAAGCCTGGTGCAAGGTCACCCGTCACCTCAGAAACTAAGTGCATAACATGTTCATAGCGAACTGTTTCCAAGTAATTTGAGACTTCAATCGTTTCGGGACGACAGACTTCTTGCAATTCTTTCTTGCTTACTTCCACTAACATATCGTGTTCAGACAGCTCTTTCGGATCATGGCGTAATTCTATTTCGAGTGCTTTGTCTTCCGCTTGATCTCGTCCTCTTCTGCGTGTGCCCGCAATCGGATTTGTTAATACTTTATCTCCAGTAACACGGACAAGACTTTCGGGTGACGTTCCGATTACCGTATGATCTTCGAACTCCATGTAATACATATATGGAGATGGATTGCGGCGGCGCAGTTTACGATACAACGCAAATGGGTCACCTGTAATATCTGCTTCAAAGCGACGTGACAAAACGACTTGTTCCGCCTGTCCTTCCTTAATCGCATCAATAACAATTTGGACACGACGCTCAAACTCTTCTTTAGAGATGGTACAACGATAATCAGAAAGAGAAACACTATCCTCTTTATCGACGGAACCATTCACAATCATGTCTTCGATAGCGTCCAAGTCAGGCGCTTCGTATACCGGATTGATTTCTGTATGCAGTAACGTCACTTCGTGCAATTGATGGTCATAGATGACGATGGTGTCATAAATATTAAAGTAGACATCCGGCACCTGAAGATCATCAGCTGTTCGCTGTTCACCATTTCTAGCTGCGCCGTATCCTACATAACCAACCGCGCCGCCTGTAAACGGAAATCCTGCATCTTCCGTAATACGAGGCATGAGGCGCTTCAATAAAGTATAGAGATCCCCTTCGTGCGTATATGTTCTATTCGTTGAGTAGACGATCTCTTCTACTACACCATCCCGACCTCGATAGGCTTTTTGGGGATTCAGTCCAATGAATGAATACCGCCCTGACCCATCTGCTTGCGAAGAACTCTCCAACAGGAATTTATGATTTCCTTTCAATCTTCTAAATATCAAAATAGGGGTTAAGGAATCTCCTTCAATCTTTCGCGTCGTTACCCGTAAATTCTTCTGCTCTGTCATCATGATCATTCTCCTCTTCTCTATGGACTGTTGTATAATTCGTATGGTTAAATAGAAAAAGCCCTCTGCAAACAGAGCCAGTTAGCCTGTTGCAGAGGACGATTATGTAACCGCGTTGCCACCTCAAATTGAAGCGCCAAAGCACTCCCACTTTATGTGTTTTCACACTGCCCTTAACGCGGGCAAACGTCTGTTTTTTATCAAAACAGCTGCCATAAGTCCATTCACGAACGATGTGTATCAGTTTTCACCAGCCACTGATTCTCTAGGAAGCACATGCAATCGTTACTCTTCTTATTCCTATCTTTTCGCTATTCTCTTCTCTGCTAACTCATCTCATCTGCCGGGACGATTCCGCTATCGAAACCTTCTGTCCATCTAGTTATTATATTTATCTTAATATGCTGAATCTTTAATGTCAACAATTTCTTACGGGAAAAATGCTATAATTAGCTTAGTGTAACAAGTGCGGGAGGAGAATCTATATGCGGATCAATAAATTTCTAAGTGGTGCAGGTATTGTATCCAGACGAGGTGCAGATCAGTGGATTGCTGACGGTCGTGTGAAAATCAACGGACAACTCGCGGAACTCGGAAGTAAAGTCGAGGCAGGCGATCAAGTAGAAGTCGATGGCAAGCTAGTCGAACAAGAAGAGCAGTTAGTGTATATTGCACTTAATAAACCAGTAGGTATCACTAGTACAACAGAACGTCATATTGAAGGTAATGTTGTAGACTTTGTTAACCACCCATTACGTATTTTCCACATCGGACGTTTAGACAAAGATTCCGATGGTTTATTATTATTAACGAACGATGGCGATATCGTCAATGAAATCCTAAGGGAAGAACACGGTCATGAAAAGGAATACATCGTGACCGTGGATAGTCCCTTAACCGCCTCATTTATTTCACAAATGGAAAATGGAGTGAAGATTCTCGATACCGTGACGAAACCTTGTACGGTGAAAAAACTCGGCCCTAAAACTTTTTCTATTATATTAACGCAAGGTTTAAATCGTCAAATCCGCAGAATGTGCGCAGCGCTCGGCTATCATATACGCCGCTTGCAACGTGTGCGGATACTTACTATTGAATTGGGTGATCTTCCAATTGGTGAATGGCGTGAATTAACAGATGCAGAGCGAAAGAAGTTGTTCAAAACACTTCATTACGAACCAAAAAGATAAAAGATCATGGAGGCCTATAAAGCTTCCATGGTCTTTTTTCTATGCAACGTTCTCATATTTCCAACAGCTCTAATAACCTAGATATATTTCCTTCAATAACTAGTTCAAAACTCTCTTATTCGTGCTATAATTAGACAGTTAATATATCTACTTCTACCTATTAGGTATTTTTATATAATTTCACAACTCTTAGCTTTCAAATTAAGGACTATTCTATTCCCCTAACTTTATTTATAGAAAGGATGTGCCTTTATGCCGTTATATACTCCTAGTATTTCTTCACATCTATCCTCACTACTAGATGAAAAGTTCTGTATTTCACTTATCGATGTAAATGGTTATCTCACCTATGTAAATCAGATTTTTTGTGAGCTGACAGGTTATAGCGAAAATGAGTTGATAGGTAGAACATGGGCAAAGTTAAATAGAAATCTCTCTATTGAAGAGACGCTTCAGATGCTTACAAAGCACTTCATCCATGATACCGTCTATCAAGAATCTATACAAATTTACTCTAAGTCGGGTATCGTACACTGGTTGGATATCACTATTGTACCCATTTATGATACTGCCGGAAACTTAACGGGTTATCTCTCTCTTGATATTGATGTAACCGGATCAAAACTGGTATCAACTGAGTATCACAAAACACGTACCGACTTACAAAACTTTAAATATGCACTGGATGAATCAGCAGTAGTGGTTATTACCAATCCGCAAGGTGTCATTACATATGTCAATGACCATTTCTGTGTTCTTTCGGAGTACTCACATGAGGAACTGATCGGCAAAACACATCGGGTAGTCAACTCGGGTACACATTCTAAAAGCTTCTTTGCGGATATGTGGGACACGATTCGGTCGGGTCGAGTATGGAGAGGCGTGATCCGTAATAAATCTAAGTTTGGAAAGTTTTATTGGGTCCATACTACTATCGTTCCATTCATTGGTCCCGATGGTAAGCCGTTTCAATACATTTCCATTCGTCAAGATGTGACATCTCAGATGGAAGCGGAAAAGTCATTGGAATTGGCATTAAAAAATGATTTTACTATGACCGTGAAAAATCTTCAAAATGCTATATTTAAATACTCTTTTGATGAAAATAATCAAATCAATATTACATTACTAGAAGGAAAAGTAGCCGAACAACTTGGCGTCACCGCAAATACACTTAATCAGCTCATCTCCAATAATACCTTTCACTTGTCTACATTTAAGCGACAGCTTCTTGGGGCTTTACTTGGCCGGGTTGGACAGTTTGAAATTGACTATCAGTCCAGAACCTTTCTAGTTTATCTCTCTCCTATTTTTGAAGGTGAGAATGTAGTCGAAGTTGTCGGTACCGCCAGTGATATTACCGATCGGAAAGAAGCTGAACGTTTAGTCGAACATATGGCATTTCACGACCATCTAACTGGATTACCAAATAGAAGGTTGCTGAAACAGACAGTAGAAGACTTGATTGAGTCCCGTGCAAATAACCAGGAACCTTTCGCTCTTCTTTATATGGACTTGGATCGATTTAAGAATATCAATGATTCTATGGGCCATTATGTAGGTGATCAACTACTTAAAGCGGTTGGTAGAAGATTACAAACGCTCGTTAGACAAAATGACTTGGTCGGTCGACTTAGTGGAGACGAATTTCTTATATTGTGTTCTTCTATGACGAAACAAGGTGCCCAAATGGTCGCCCAGCGAATCGTCGATGAAGTATCAAAATCCTTCCTTATCGATTACTTAGAAATCTTTATTGCACCAAGTATCGGAATCAGCATGTTTCCAGACGATGGGGCAGAATACGATACGCTTATTCGTAATGCGGATTCTGCTATGTATTTAGCCAAACAATCGGGTAAAAGTACCTATCAATTTTTCACAGAAGAGCTTTATAAAGACTTAATGGAACGAACGTTAATTGAGATGGAATTACGTCAAGTACTCCATAAAAAAGAATTGTCATTGCATTACCAACCACAATATGAATTTAACACAGGAAATATAATTGGTGTAGAAGCATTGGTACGTTGGCAACATCCTTCTAGAGGTATGATACCTCCCGGACAATTCATATCTATAGCAGAAGAAACTGGCATGATTCTATCGATTGGTTTGTGGGTGCTAGAGACTGCTTGTAGACAGGCGAAAGAGTGGCAAGACTTAGGCTACACTTCACTATTAATGAGTGTAAATGTTTCGTTACGTCAGTTTAAAAGTATTAGTTTCGTGGCAGATGTTAAAGACACACTTCATAAAACGGGCCTGCAACCACAATATTTGAATATTGAAATTACAGAGAGTATGACATCTGACGTGGACTATTGCCAAAGTATTTTACAAGAGCTGCGTGCTATCGGCATTAAAATTAGTATCGATGATTTCGGAACAGGCTATTCTTCATTAAGTTATTTATCTAAGTTTCCTCTGACCCATCTTAAAATTGATCAATCTTTTGTCAGAGACCTGCATTCAAATTCGGTTATTGTCAAAGCTATTATTGATTTGGCTAAGAACTTACATTTACGAGTAATTGCTGAGGGAGTCGAAACTTGCGAACAGGCCGAATTTCTCAAGAAACTTGAATGTGATGAAGCACAAGGTTTCTTGTATTCCCGCCCCGTACCCCCTAACGAACTTTTACAGTTACTTATTAATATAAAATCGTAAAATGTAGCCAGCAGACAGACGTCTGTTGGCTATTACTAGTATATGTGATTGTCAGTAAATTACATTTCCATCACAGTACTACTAGAAATATTATTCTTCCTATTAATTTTGTGCTATAGTTTTCTTTATATTTCAATCCTTTTGACATACATAGATATCTACAGGGAGAGATGTGAATGCGTTCTACACAAATGCGGTATTCAATTACTGCGTTAGCCGGATTTCAATGGTTGTTCTTTATGTTCGCCAATACAGTTGTAATCCCTATTTCAGTCGGTACTGCTTTTGAGCTTGAGCAAATAGAAATTGTTTCTGCTATACAGCGCTCATTTATTTTTACGGGAATAGCTTGTTTACTGCAAGGAGCATTTGGACATCGATTGGCATTGATGGAAGGTCAGTCAGGTTTATGGTGGGGCGTAGTACTCAGCTTGGCCGGAACTGCGAGTGCAATGGGCTTAAGCTTAACTACAGTTGGAGGTAGTATTGCAGTAGGTGCCATGATTTCCGGTGCACTGGTAGCTACACTTGGCATGCTCGGCATGGGTGATATTCTGAAGAAATGGTTTACACCTACTGTCATGTTCGTGTTTTTACTATTGTTGGCTAATCAGTTGATTACCATTTTCTTAAAAGGAATGATTGGTCTCAATGACGGTGAATTCATCAGTTTATCGAAAACTATATTTTCATTCGCTCTAGCGGGTCTGACAATTCTGGTTCATGTGAAAGGAAAAGGAATCATCAGTAGCTTAAATTTGCTTATCGGTATGACGGTCGGTTGGATTAGTGCTGTGCTGATTTTTCCGCAAGTAGCTACTGAAACGATAAAAACCACACCGTTTATCCAATGGTTTCCTTGGGGTGAACCGACACTTGAGATCGGTATCGTAATTACAGTGGTCATTACAGGTTTATTGAATACGACGAATACAATCGCTACCCTAAAAGGTGCGGAAGATATATATGAAAAAGAAACTACTAAAACTCAGTATAAAACTTCATTTCTCATTACAGGTGGAATGAATATCGGAGCAGGTGCGTTAGGCCTCGTTCCGTATGCACCTTATGCATCATCTATCGGCTTTCTGCAGTCTAGCGGAATAAAGGACAGAGCTCCATTCTTTCTCGGGTCCATACTGTTTATCATACTCGGACTCGTACCACCGTTAAGTGCATTTTTTTCGACAATCCCTCAAAGCGTCGGAAACACGGTATTATTTGTAGCATATTTACAGTTATTCCGGTCTGCTTTGCGCAACGTGGAAGGATTAACATTCGAACCTAAAACTATCTATCGGGTCGCATTACCTGCACTTCTTGGGTTATCCATCATGACACTGCCAGCCACTGTGTTTTCTTCACTTCCTGAGCTCATTCAACCTCTATTATCAAGCGGGTTGCTAGTAGGCATCTTGGCTGCACTCTTGATGGAATTAATTTTCTGGATTGCTCAGCGATTCAGTCATTCTACGTGAATAAAATTCAGTTCTGATTTACATGATCAGGGCTGTTTGTATGTATAGACTAGGAAACGCTCTGCTTTGTCGTGAATTTGCAAATGTGAAATCGGAATCTCCGCTATTTTTTCGAATAATGGGTGACGATGCAAGAAATAAACATATTCATCAGTCGGATAATATAGAATGATTTCCAATGTACGAGGGGATTTTTCAACTGACTTTACAATCCGCTGAACTACAGTTCGAAAAATATCCAAAGAAAATGGATTAAAAAAGTAGAACGTCACGGCATCTGCCGGAATGATGTAACTCTCCGCTATACAGCATTCAAATGAAATAGATCCCGGTCTCTTAGGAAAGGCTTGCCGATAATCCATTAAGTTGCTCATTGCATTTTGGTGTAACACACTATTCATTTCAATACCTATCGTGTCCAAACAAAAGAGGTGATTTACGTAAAAAGGTACTCTTCCTTTTCCACAGCCATAGTCGATCAAGCTTCCCTCTTTTAGGAGGTCATGTTCGGCAAATAAATAGTCTAGCACCTCATAAGGTGTTGCTTCATAACGATTATAATGGGAAGACTGATGATTCCACTCTCTAATACCAAGTGTTTGGATGTGTAAGCGTTTATCCATAGAGTGCTCCGGCATGGCTCTATCCCCTTCCTAGTGATCTGATAGTAAAGAAAACCTCGACATATTACTCATGCCGAGGTTCATCGGAAACGACGATGGTCTTATTACGTCCTGTACGTTTGGCTTCATACAGACTTTGATCAGCCAACTCAATAAGTCGGGCCGGATGGTTTGCATGAAGTGGATAAGAAGCTACCCCGGCTGAAATTGTAATGACTTCACCGCAAGGACTGACTGTGTCTTCCAACTTTTCACGAAGACGTTCCGTGGTCAGATAAGCCGTAACTTTATCCGACTTCGGTAATAAGATGACGAATTCTTCTCCACCGTAGCGGCAACAAATATCTTGCTCACGAATTGTTCGTTGCATCAAGTCCGCCAAGTAAATCAGTACTTTATCACCAACCGCATGACCGTAGCGATCATTGACACGTTTAAACTTATCTATATCAAAAATAATTAGAGCGAATGGCGTTCCTTCGTCTACCCATTGCCTCATATAGCTATCCATCATGCGGCGATTCGGTAACTTCGTTAAAGGATCAGTTGTTGATTCGTGAATGAAGTAGTTCATCTCGTTTTTGAAGTAATCCAAACTATGTAACATAGCTCCTTTTAATTGTCTTGCTTCATAGTACCAATCGGAGATCATCTCCATTTTTTCTTTTTGATCAGACTCTGTACTGCTTTCTGTATAGTATGCCAACTTTTGAAGAGGTAAAGCAATCTTTCTTGAAAAATATCTAACCAAGAAAAACGAAAGAAGTAGTAACGGCAGAGATTTCAATGCCATTTCTAGCACCATTTCTCTCGCTGGAGCAATAGAAGTGTCCAGTTGTGTTTGCGAGACGATTCCCCATTCGGCAATAGGAATATAGACATATCCGGCTAACATGGCTATTCCTTTTGTGTTGATTAGCTGTGTATAATTACTTTCTCCTGCAATTACTTTCTGAACCGCTGGATTGCTCGTAACATTCTCATTCAAGCGCTCTTTTTCTTGATGATAAATAAGTTTCCCGGCATAATCTACTACATAAACATATGAACCATTTTCATAATAATGGCTTCCTAAAAGTTTCTCTAATATATTGGGCTTATTTAGATAGATAGCTCCTCCTAAAAACCCCTTATACTCGCTACCTTCAAAGAGTGGGACGCTGATGAATATAATCGGCTCTCCTTCAATTCCAACGTAAGGCTGAGAGATTATTTTTCGCTTTTCCTTCAGAGCTTGTATTGCCCCAATTGACGTCAACTTCTCCCCAAGCAACCCAAGGCTCGGAGTGGACGTACTTAGTAGGATCCCTTCTGTAGAAACAATCGCAACGGAATCAAATGTATTTGTTTCCAATCTAATCCGCTCTGTCAACGCATTCATTTGCATTTGTGAAGAAGGTTCCTTAAGTAGCGGAACCACGATTTCTGCATTAACTTCTAATGTGTTTAATATTTCACGTAAATACGTATCTGTAGTAGAAGTCAATTTTTGGACATATGCGTAGTTCGTTTCGAGAGTTGACTTTATTAAGTTTTTTTTATGCACTTGATATGCCACCGTAGTACTCGTTAGAAAGGTCAACACAATTGCCAGTATTGCCACGACTTGAATCAAGGTTTTCAAGGACCATCTCATTTGTTTCCCATACTCCTTTTCCCTGTGGTGCTATCCTCCTATTATACCATAGAGCGAAGAGATGTTATGAGATTTTCTTCATTTTTAATACAATATATACCAGTAATTAAAATGTATTCCCCCCTCTTATCGACATTTCTTAATAGGAAATACCTACTCTGAATCCCTTATGATTTTGTTTCGATAGTTCATTATAAGCGAACGCAGCAGTATCACCGGTGGAGATCTGGGTGCCGTTAATCGGTAAGTACTCTCTTTCCGTCCGATAATTGCCGCTTGCTTCCCCATCTGGTAAATAGGTTGGGCATACTATCGTCCAATCTAAGCCGGAATCTTTCAACATAGTAAATACTTTATGGTGCTCCTCCGCCGCAAATGTCAATTTACGATGGGATTCATTCGATTGATAGCGTAACTTGGACGGTTCTGTTCGACTATTCAATATTCCTGCCGTCCCAATTGTGACGATTCTTTCGATGCCATATTCTTTCATCCCTTCAATAATGGCTTGCATTGCTTCTGTTAATGTAGTGGTTTTGTCAGTGCCCAGTGCACTGACGACTGCATCGGCACCCGCCATTGCTTTTTTTACTGCATCGGGGTTCCGTACGTCTCCTGCAATGATCGTCAGTTTTTCTTGAGGTTCGCACTTCTCAGGTGATCGAACCAATGCCGTGATCTCATGTCCGTCAGTTAATGCACGGCGAACAATCTTACTACCTGTTCGGCCTGTTGCGCCAAATAGTACAATTTTCATCTACTATATCTCCTATCGTTTATTCATGTTAGAAACTCTTCATGTTTCATGTTCGTGCATCACGTCAAATATGATTGATACATCGTGAATAGTGTACGATGCTTTTACTACTTTAATATGTTGTAAGCTTGGCCCAACGTTGCAGTGCGTAAACTCCACGCTGGAAGAATGTCAGGCTATTTTGGTATTCTTCTACATCCAGAGTGTATAACGCATCTTCGTTATTCCATATCCTATCAAAATACGCATTGATTTCATCGGTCAGCTCGCTGTCTGTAGGTGCTATAATTCGTAAATTCGCCTCCAGGTTATAATCACGCAACGTGCGCTCCGTTATATTGGAGGAGCCGTTCGTAATATACGTTTTGTCTGCGGTCTGAACCGTTACCAACTTGGTGTGATATTGACCAATTACGGTATTGTACCAACGCACGTTAATTTTATCATCTGTATTTTCCCTAATCTCTTGGACGACCGGGCGATTAGGTAAACCAGATTTTTTACTACCAAATGAGTTTTCATTCGGATCTAAGACAATCTCCACATTGACCCCACGATTAGCTGCTTCCTCTAACGGACGGATCACTTCCTGCTCTGAAAGATAAAACATCCCCATACGGATCACATCGTCTTTCTTTGCTTTTTCAATATCACTCACCAAGGCATCCATAACCTTGCTTTCGGTCAAGTACTGAACTTGATAAGGCCCTTTTTGTTCTTCCGCTTGAATACGTGGCAACTTTCCACCCGATGAATATTGAAGCACAGCTTCCTCCGATTCCAATATGTCATTCTGAATTGGACCTTGCACTTTGAATGCCACATTACCGTGTCGCCCACTAGCTGCGTGAGGATTAGAGGATGTAACTAATGCCGCTTGATCTGTCACGAGTGTTTTCCGATGATTTGCTTTCACGTTCAACAACTTCAAATAAGATGAAAGTTTCACATCAGGCGCATCACTTGCTAGGAAGTTAGGAAAACGATTTTTTCCGTTAAAATCAAACCACTGAAGAAAGATACGGTATCCACCTGAGTATAGAGGCATTGAATCACGTAATGGTTCCAAATCTGTATATACTACTTGTACACCGGCCTTTTCCAATGCTTTAAACCATTCAGACTCATAGGATTCATAGCCGGTATTTACTGGATCAGTTATGTAGACAATCGGCATGTCCGGAAATTCTTTCTTTTTCTTGACGAGTACATCCGTTAGTTGGTCTGCAATTTGAGGAAAGTCTTCTTTTTCATCATAGTAGTCGTCCATTAAAAAGAAGTCGAGTACAATAAACTCTTTCGCATCTTCAATCATTCGAAATACTTCATCGAAAATACGTAATTCTGATTTATAGTGATCTTTCGACTTCGTCTTGGAGTACGTTAAATCATAAATGAACTCCACATTTTCTACTTGATGAAGTTCTCCTTTATAGGAAATACCGGGTGGCAATGGCTTATACGTGTGCCAAAGCATAACACCCATGTAGAGCAATGCAACGAAAAGTAATGCATAGGAAGCTATACGCTTTTTGGTCATTTTGCGTTTCTCTGTCGCCACAAGCTTTCTCCCCCTTTCTCTAGCTCTTTTTATGTACATGTTTCTAAACGTTTCGCATTGCGATATGACATGTACTATAATATTCCCGCTCGATCTTGCAATAAACTGTATAGATTATCATTAATTCATTGAAATATAAGGTCGTTCAGCATGCCACTCGATCGTTACAGGAACTTGAAACGTTTCTGATAGCAATTCATCTGTCAAAACTTCTTTTTTAGGGCCATTGGCTACAACTTTTCCTTCTTTCAGTAATAGTACATGGGTAATTTCGGGCACGAGTTCTTCTATATGATGTGTGACATAAACGAGATGCACATTCTGTTTTGCAGCTATTTCAAGCGAATCAAGAAATTGCTCTCTTGCCAAAACATCCAACCCAGAACACGGCTCATCCAAAATCAATAGTTCTGGATCACCCATCAAAGCGCGTGCGATCAGCACACGACGTTTTTCACCTTCAGAAAGCAGTCTGAATTTCTTTCCTTTCACATGGTTCAAACGAAAATCCTTTACTAAATAATCGGCACGTATCCAGTCTTCTGCTTTAATTTCATCATAAATGCCGAAGCTCGCATATTTACCACTGATGATAATTCGCTCTATCGATTCATTCCAGAAGTAATCAGAGAATTTTTCCAATGAACTACTGACAAAGCCGATCTTTTTACGTAATTTAGGTAAATATGCGCTTCCAAACTGTTTGCCTAGCACCTCTACTTCACCACTGGAAGGGATTTCATATGTAGAAATAATGGATAATAACGATGTCTTACCCGAGCCATTCAAGCCAAGCATCCCCCACTGCTGCCCTTGCTCAATTTCCCAAGTTATACCTTGCAAGATTTGATTATCGTCTCTATTAAATTGAACGTCTTTAACTTTTACAATCGCCACACATATTCTCCTCTCTGTGATAAAAGACCGGTTCGTGCTAAACGCTACGAACCGGCCTTTTCTATTTGTTCTTTTCTTTCTCTACTTCAATATACTTTTTCTTTTCTAGCTCTTGATATTTTCTATCGTTTTTCTCTTTTATTCTTCTTGCCCTTTCTGCTTCTCTGCGTGCTCTCTTTTCTTTTTCACTTTCTTTCCGTTTACGTTTTTTCTTGACTTCGCCTTCTACATGTTCAAATTGGCGAATATCTGTCGGTCTGACTGTAATCGGTTCCCTGGCTAGTAGCTTTGCCAATGAGAAGATCAGTAATAGAAGAAGTAAGGTAAACGGCAAGGCAGACACAAGTGATGCTGATTGCAAAGCTTCCAACCCACCTGCATACAATAATGCAGCCGCAATTGCAGTCATTAGGAATCCCCAGATGAACTTTACAATTAATGGAGGGAATAAACCGCCACGCGTTGTCATACTTGCTAGAATATACGTTGCTGAGTCAGCGGACGTAATCAAAAATGTGAAAATTAACACAATCGCCAAGAACGATACGAGGCCCGTCATCGGCAAGTGTTGAAGCGTCGCGAAAATAGCTGACGTGACATCCTTGTCTACTTCTTGTGCGATTTGTGTACCATTACGCAAATCACTGTATAGTGCAGTTCCACCGAGTGTCGCAATCCACATACAAGAAAAGGCTGGTGGAATGACCATCACACCCATGATGAATTCTCTAATTGTTCGTCCCTTCGATACACGTGCAACGAATGCACCTACGAAAGGAGACCAAGCGATCGTCCAAGCCCAGTAGAAAATAGTCCAATCTTTCACCCACGTGCCGCCTTGATAAGGCTGAAGACGCAAACTGTACGTAATGAAATTATTAATATAATCTCCAATCGCCAGCGTAAAGGTTTCCAATATAAATACTTTCGGTCCTACCAAAAAGAAAAATAGTAATAATGCAATCGCCATACCCAAGTTAAAGTTACCTAGATATGCAATACCTTTACTTAGGCCTGAAGCTGCGGACGTCATGTATGCCGCGAACACTACGGCAATGATCAGCAGTTGAATCGTAAACGTACTCTTAATATTAAAGACATACTCCAGTCCACCACTCATCTGTAAAACACCCATGCCAAGCGAAGTAGCAATACCCATGACAGTTGCTATTACCGCAAATGAATCGATACCTGTCTTCACGTGACGATTACTTCCGATCAAAGGCTCAAGCGCCGTTGAAATCAAACCGTCCTTCTTTTTCCGGAACTGGAGAAACCCAATAACCAGTCCTACTATACCAAAGATGGCCCATTGTGAAATGCCCCAGTGGAAGAAAGAATACCCCATCGCAACGCGTGCTGCCTCTTCCGTATGTGATTCAATACCTGCAATAGGCGACTTGAAATAGTGACTCATTGGTTCCGCCACACCCCAGAACACTAGCCCTACGCCGAAACCGGCAGAAAAGAGCATGCCAATCCACGTGAAAAATGGATATTCTGGGCGTTCTGAATCTCCACCCAAACGAATAGCTCCAAATTTACTAATTGTCAATCCAACTAAAAAAATAATGACAATAAATACAGCAAGTAAATAGAACCATCCAAAGTTATCTGTCGTGAAATGAAAAAGCCTTTCGGCAACCACACCAAATCGACCAGGTATAGTCGCTCCTAATACGACGAGTATAAGGATAAATACGGCAGAAATAGAGAACACGGGATTTTTCCAGAACTTTTTGTCCAAACTTATCGACTCCTAGTGTTCATTTGGTAACTCTCTCACTACACTCTTTACCCCGATTTCCAGAGATATAACGTACTTCTGCCTATATAAATAACAGAATTAGAAATTACCAAATAGATTATAACAGTCTATATTACACATCAAAAAAGACATCTTCAAGAGAAAATGCCTTTTTCCATATGTATTCAGTGTGCTTCATTCTCTATTCCGTACGACCAGTGCAAGGCTTGTAGAAAAATTTCGCTTAATTCTTTCTTAGGGATTGCCAGGTGACGTGAAATCCGCTCTACTGATTCCCAATTGAAGTGCTCTACTGCTTCTATTAGTTCCATGTAAGGGCTCATTTCAGTCGGCTTGCCATTTAACGTATCCACAATGACATCAGATAAAGAAAGTAGTGGCAAAACATCTTCCCATTTACGCTGCAGCACTGCGTCAATTAATGAAAACATACCTGTAAGAAAATATTCGTCTTTATTTGGTTTTCTTTTATACTTCGCTAGCAGTTCACATGCCCGTGCGCGACGAAGTGATAATTCAATCAGTGCTTTAACACGACCATCTCGTAGACCTTGACCTAACTCATGCAACATCAAAACTTGTAGCCATTTCTTTGTCTCATTTAACCCGATCATCATAATCGCTTGCTTAATGGAGCTGATTTGGCGCGGTATATCGAAGGCTAATGAGTTTATAAAGCGTAATAATTTATAGGAAATCGATACATCGCGCATGATTAAATCGGATAGCTGATTGATAGACTGGGAATCATTTTGGAAATATTTAATAATTTGCAAATGGATTAATGTATCAGATGGAATTTCCGCACCTTTAATAATGTCGGGTTTTGCGAAAAAATAGCCTTGAAACAAATCATAACCACTCTTCAATGCAAGCTGGTAATCAGCCTCCGTCTCAACTTTTTCTGCTAATAAGGTGATCGATGGATAGTTTTTCAAAAATGCGACGATGTGATGTTTCTCCGCTATACTCGTTTGCATGAAATCTACTTTAATAATGTCCACGAGTTCAAATAACTGAGAATATGTAACATATTGTTCTTGTAAAATAAAATCATCCAGCGCCAGCGTAAATCCTGCTTCCTTAAACATCTGTAGCCGACGTAACAAAGCAGACGTTATTTCTACGTCTTCCAGAATCTCAATCACTACCTGATCAGGGTTCAGACTCATAAATACATCCTGCGCAAGTAGTTCGCCTGAAAAATTTATGAACGAACGCACACCACTCGTCACCTGATCTATTCCAACGGAGAGAAAAGTATTGATCAATAAACCGATTGTAGCCTGCTCGGGATTTATATCGGGAAAGAAGTTTTCTTCGCTATTTCGATACAATAGTTCATATGCATAAATCTCTCCTGATCGATTTAAGATTGGCTGTCTTCCGATAAATATGGAGTAATCATCCATCTATTCCATCTCCGTGTTTCATTTGAACGTCCCCTTCATTATATATATTCATCTTAGGGTATTACTGAAGCTACATATTCCCACAATTAATTCATTCAGATAATTCATTACTCCTTCTATTGTACTAGAACATACATTATTAATAAATATATTAATTAGATATAACTATACTAAGAGCCATCTATTACCGTGATCACTTTATTTGTTACACGGAGGGATTATCTTTAGTCATATACCATAAGATCATTACATATCTTGCGAAGAGGAGTTGATAACGAATGGATGATACGTTCAGAGGAAGTTATGAACCGTATATTTCTCCGTGCGATCCGTGTCCACCTGTACTAGTTAAAACATTTTCCTTGCCGCCCCAGCTTTTCATGAATTTTCAACCCGCGTCACTTCCACAATTTTCACCTGCTGAAGCCCTGCAACATGGGTCGTTGTGGCCAGCGCTAGTTGACGGCTATTCAAAAAGGGAGGGGATCTCCTGATGGATGCAACTGAACGAAGAGACATGTTGAAGAATGTGCAGCAAGCTGATTTTGTGGTAGTTGAACTGACACTCTACACCAACACGCATCCTGACGATCAGGAAGCACTTACGCAATGGCGACTTGCCATTAAAGAAGCAGCAAGTCTGAGAAAAATGTACGAAAAGCGTTTCGGACCGCTTTCCTTACATTCCATACCATCGGAACAAGCAATAGATACGGGCTGGCGCTGGAACCAAGCACCTTGGCCATGGCAAATGTAGTCTCAAATATGCACTATGTTACTGGAGGGAATGTTAATGTGGGTCTATGAGAAAAAGTTATTGTATCCGGTAGAAGTCAAAGAGTGTAACCCAAAACTTGCGAGATACATTGCAGAGCAATATGGCGGTGCAGATGGCGAACTGGCTGCTGCTTTACGCTATATGAATCAGCGATACACCGTTCCTGATAAGGTCATCGGTGTACTGAATGATATTGCAACTGAAGAGTTTTCCCATTTGGAGATGCTTGCCACTATGATTTATAAATTAACGAAGGATGCGACCCCTGAACAACTTGAAGAAGCCGGACTTGGTCCACATTATGTCAATCACGGTCATGCGTTGTTTTATGAAAATGCAAGCGGTGTACCCTTCACGACTACGTACATCCAGGCAAAGGGAGATCCAATAGCTGATCTGTATGAAGATATTGCAGCGGAAGAAAAAGCACGCGCTACGTATCAATGGATCATCGATGTCTCAGACGATGCATGGATTAATGATTCTCTTAAATTTCTAAGAGAAAGAGAAAACGTGCATTCACTGCGATTCCGCGAAGCGGTCGAAATCTTAAAAGATGAACGGGACAGGAAAAAAATCTTCTAATATGAAAGGGTCTCCTTTTTCTCTTTTCAATAGAGAGAAGGAGACCCTTTTAGTGTTTAATAACAGGGATTCAATGGTATCTTTTGTAGAGAGGGTTGATACGGAGGTGTTCTTTTTGTTAAAACGAAGAATGAAAAACGCACATCGTTCACAAGAAATTATTAATGTCTTTTTGAGAAATGGATTCAGTCATATCTTATTTCGACTTGGACTGACCGATCGAAAGTTTACTTCTACGGATGAACAAGTTGATCTAAATTTATACCACGTTGGCAAAAAATTAAGAACTGCATTGGAACAACTTGGACCAACTTTTGTTAAGCTTGGACAAATTGCCAGCGGCCGCCGTGATTTAGTACCAGAGGAAATTGCTTCAGAACTTGAAAAACTACAGGACCATGTAGAGTCCTTCCCATTTGAAGTCGTAAAAGAAATAATTGAACATCAATTAGGTGGAACAATTGAAGAACTCTTCTTGGAATTCAATGAAAAACCACTTGCCTCGGCTTCCATAGGCCAAGTGCATACCGCTCGCTTGCCTAGCGGTGAACAAGTAGCAGTGAAAGTACAGCGGCCTAATATCCAACAACAGATCAATACGGACTTAGCAATCTTGCACGACTTGGCAGGATTCCTTGAGAAGAATATGGACTGGGCGAAAGCGTATCATATAAAAGACTTAATTTATGAGTTCTCTCACTCTCTACGGGAAGAACTAGACTATCAACTAGAAGGTCGTAACGCAGAACGAATCTCGCAACAATTTGCAAAAGACCCTACTATTCAAGTTCCTGTTGTGTACGATGAATACACTACACGTGTGGTTTTAACGGCAGGATTGGTCACCGGTATTAAAGTGAGCAATATCGGTCAACTGGACCGCGAAGGATATAATCGCCAAGTTATTGCAGAAAGAATTGCGGATTCCATGCTTACTCAAGTAATGGAAAATGGCTTTTTCCACGGTGATCCTCATCCAGGTAATATCTTCATTGCACCTAGAAACGTTGTTCATTATGTAGATTTCGGTATGGTCGGCCAACTAAGTAAAGAAATGACTTATCATTTCATTTCCTTACTTATTGCATTGCAAAAAGGTAATATTGCTAGAATAATCGATGTCTTCGAAGCGATGAATATTTTGCATGAAAACACTAACACCGGTGCATTATATCGTGATTTGCAGATCATTCAGCGAAAGTATTATGAGACGTCACTTACGGATTTAAGGTTAGGCAATGTATTCATGGAAATTTTCTCAATCGCTTATCGACACCGAATACGCTTACCGAATGAAATCGCTATTCTTGTCAAAGTGATTCTTACACTTGAAGGTGTACTAGGAAAGTTAGATCCTTCATTCAGCATTATGAAAGCTATTGAACCGTATGGTAAAAAGATGGTATTTAAACAATTTGACCCACGCTACCTACTGGACAATGGTTGGCACACGTTTATCAGGAATGCCGAAGTTTTATCCGAATTGCCTAACGATATGAAAAAAGCCATCAAAACTATACAAAAAGGTAAAGTAGAATTGGATGTAGGCTTGAAGCAAACGAATATCATTTTTCGCCGACTCGATAAAATTGCGAACCGCCTTTCATTAAGTATTGTGTTATTGGCGTTTAGTATCCTTATGGTTGGACTGATTATCGGTTCTGCTATCGCTGGGCAAACTGCGCTCTTCTTAAAATTGCCACTTATTGAAGTCGGCGCGATCATTGCATCGTTAATGTTTATTTATCTGCTATTTTCTATCATTCGTTCCGGAAGAATATAGTTCTCTGTTTACCTCCCGGCAATTGGGGAATAAGAATAGCAGATTACTATTTTTCGATGGGAGGATTTTATGTGAAGAAAGATTATCAAGTAAACGAAGAGAGTAAAAACAAACAATTGGAGACATTCCGTGCATATGACGACAAACATTCTATGACAACAAATCAAGGTTTAAAGATTTCAGAGGATGAGCATTCACTAAAAGTAGGGACACGTGGTCCAACATTGATGGAGGATTTCCATTTCCGAGAGAAAATGACGCATTTTGACCACGAACGAATTCCTGAGCGGGTAGTTCATGCACGAGGCTTTGCGGCACATGGTGAATTCGAAGTCTATGAGTCCATGAAGAAATATACGAAAGCAGGATTCTTACAAGAACCAGGTGTCAAAACTCCTGTATTCACCAGATTCTCTAGTGTAGCAGGAAGTAAAGGTTCTGCTGAAACAGTGCGTGACGCACGAGGTTTCGCTGTGAAGTTTTATACGCAAGAAGGGAACTATGATTTAGTCGGAAATAATATACCGGTATTCTTTATTCAAGACGCTATTAAATTTCCAGACCTAATACATGCCGTGAAGCCTGAGCCACATAATGAAATGCCGCAAGCTGCGTCTGCACATGATACATTCTGGGATTACGTAGCGAATAATCAAGAATCCGCACATATGGTCATGTGGCAAATGTCCGATCGTGCAATTCCACGGAGCTTCCGTATGATGGAAGGTTTTGGTGTACACACGTTTCGCTTTGTAAACGAACAAGGTGAAGCTCATTTCGTGAAATTTCATTGGAAGCCAAAGCTCGGTGCCCACTCATTAGTTTGGGATGAAGCGCAGAAGATTAACGGGAAAGACCCGGACTTCCACCGCCGTGATTTATGGGAATCGATTGAAAATGGAAATTTCGTGGAATTTGAACTTGGCGTACAATTACTAGAAGAAAAAGATGAATTCAAATTTGATTTCGATATTTTAGATCCTACCAAGCTATGGCCTGAAGAAGATATTCCGGTAAAAATCATTGGGAAAATGACGTTAAACCGCAATGTAGACAATGTGTTTGCAGAAATGGAGCAAGTTGCATTCCATCCAGGTAATGTTGTGCCGGGAATTGATTTCTCGAACGATCCATTGCTACAAGGTAGATTATTCTCTTATACAGATACACAGTTAATACGTCTTGGCGGACCTAATTTCCATGAGTTGCCTATCAACCGACCAGTCTGTCCGTTCCATAATAACCAGCGTGACGGATATGGTAGACAGACGATCAACGTCGGACAAACTCACTATCATAAAAATTCTTTATCCAACAATAAACCCGATACGACTCCCGGCGAAGACGGCGGATATGTACATTACCAAGAGAAGGTAGAGGGCCGCAAAGTACAAGCCCGAAGCGATTCGTTTAAGGACCACTTTTCACAAGCCCGTTTATTTTGGAATAGTATGTCTGACCCGGAAAAAGAGCATATCATCGCAGCATTCAGCTTTGAAATTGGAAAAGTGAATGATATGAATGTGAGAAAACAAGCCGTAGATATGTTTGCTAATGTCGATATGGATATGGCCACCCAAGTTGCAGATGCAGTGGGTGTCGAGGCACCAACAGATGTTGCGCAGTCCACTGAATCTAAGTCTTCCCCTGCCCTTAGTCAGGAAAACATGGTGAAGGTGCCGGATACTCGTACAGTGGCGGTATTGATCGCAGACCAGTTTGACGATGAAGCACTTGAGCCATTTTTGAAAGCTTCATTGGATGCTGGTATGACGATTGATATTGTGAGCGAGAAGTTTGGCAAGCTGACGGGTAAGAACGGAGCTACAGTCGATGTAGACGAAACGTTGTTGACAGTTCACTCCGTCCTATACGATGCGTTGTATGTCGTCGGCGGACAGGCGAAGCAACAACAGAAGTTCGAGGCGGATGTCGCTGATTTTGTCAATGAAGCGTATATGCATTTCAAACCAATTGGCTCTGCTCCAGCGGCTAAAGGGTTGATGGAGAAGACAAAAGTCAAACCAGGTCCTGGCATTCTGACGAACTTGACGGTTTCAGGTGAAGGCAAGCAGTGGGTAGAGGCAGTTGCACACCACCGTTTCTGGGATCGTAATATTTACGCATAATCACAAACTAAGGCTGTCGCAAGAAGATCCACTTTTTGCGGCAGCCTTTTTATGCACAGTTTTAAGTTAATTATTAGTAACGTGTTACTTGTCTACTTCTTCTCCAATATGCCAATAAACTTCGAGGCTGCTGGTGATAAAGATACCGCCTTTAAGTAGCATACGCCGATACTCCGCTTAGGTATGGCTTTCAGAAATTCTACTTCCTGTAGCATGCCACGTTCTAAGTATTCTTCCGAGAATTCTTTCACCACACACGCAATGCCCAAATTAATTTGAGCAAATTCTAGCAACAACTCATGCGACCCCAGTTCAAATTCAGGATCAATCTTTACACCTTCCTTCAACAGAAACTCCTCTACATACTGCCGCGAATTAGATTTCGACTCTAGTAATATCAAAGGCAACCTCGAAAGCTCATGCAAAGGTACAGGTTTCAAAAACAACTTTTTAAACCGTTCGCCATATACGAAGGTATCCTGCACATCGAAACAAACACGCTTCTCCAACGAATCATCTTCTATTGGAAAATTACAAACTGCAATATCCACTTCGCCAGATTTCAACGCGGCGATTAGCTCTAACGTAGTACCATTAATAATCTTGAATCGGATACCCGGAAAACTCGTATGAAAAGCTTCCAGATAGGGGAGCAGATAATAACGCGAGATCGTATCCCCTACCCCTATTTTTAATTCGCCCAATGATAGATTCTTTAATTCCTGCAACTTTTCATTGCCTGCCTCGATTAAATTCAGTGCCGAATTGACATACTCGTAGAGCAAGGAGCCTTCATCGGTCAATGACACTCCTTTGGATGTACGATTGAATAGACGTGTATCCAATGCCCCTTCTAGCTGCGATATGATTTGACTGACAGCAGGTTGTGTCATAAATAAACTTCGGGCGGCTTTTGAGAAGCTTTCATTATGCACAACTGTACGGAAGACTTTATACCACTCCAAGTTGATCGACATATAAACACTCCTTATATCCCTTATTAAGTATATTAATTTTACTTATATCATAAATGGACGGTATAATACAAAGAAGAGAGATCAAATTGAGTTTCACTAAGGAGCGATTGTTTTGGGAAGAGTTGTTGGAACGGTTGTTAGAGGATTGCGTTGCCCAATTATTAATGAAGGTGACAATATTGATCAAATCGTAGTGGATAGTGTATTAGAAGCTTCTGAAAAAGAAAATATTACGTTTCAAGATAAAGATATCGTATCCATCACGGAATCGATCGTAGCGCGTGCACAAGGAAATTATGCAACAATCGATGATATCGCAAAAGATGTTGAAGCGAAATTTGGTAATGATACTATTGGCGTTATTTTCCCTATTCTTAGTCGTAACCGCTTTGGAAACTGCTTACGCGGTATTGCAAAAGGTGCGAAGAAAATCGTTTTGATGCTTAGCTACCCTTCCGATGAGGTGGGTAACCACTTAGTCGAGCTTGATCGCCTAGATGAAAAGGGAGTTAACCCTTGGACTGACGTATTGACTGAAGCTGAGTTCCGTGAACATTTTGGTGATAATAAACACCCATTCACAGGTGTTGACTATATTGAATACTATAAATCATTGATGGACGAGTTCGGTGTTGAACATGAAGTTATATTCTCCAATAACGCGCGAACGATTTTAGATTATACAAAAACTGTATTGACTTGCGATATTCACTCACGCTTCAGAACAAAGCGCATTTTGGAAGCAAACGGTGCCGAAAAGATTTACGGTTTGGATGATATCTTGAGAACTTCTATTGACGGCAGTGGCTACAATGAAGAGTTCGGATTACTTGGCGCAAACAAAGCGCAAGAGGACAGTATCAAATTGTTCCCTCATAGCTGTCAGCCTATAGTGGATAACATTCAGAACATGTTAAAAAAAGAAACAGGCAAGCATATTGAAGTGATGATTTACGGAGATGGCGCGTTTAAAGATCCAGTGGGTAAGATTTGGGAACTGGCTGATCCAGTTGTATCCCCTGCATACACAGACGGGCTTGACGGTATTCCAAATGAAGTGAAACTAAAATACTTAGCCGATAATGATTTCTCTGAATTACGCGGAGAAGAATTAAAGAATGCTGTGTCCGAATTCATCGAGAACAAAGATTCAAATTTAATGGGATCTATGGCGTCACAAGGAACAACTCCTCGTAAGCTAACGGATTTAATCGGATCCTTATCCGACCTGACTTCAGGTAGCGGAGACAAAGGTACACCTATTGTCTTTATTCAAGGCTATTTCGATAACTTCACAAACTAACAAATTACACCTGTGAGCATCCTCACAGGTGTTTCTTTATTTTATCGCCCATGTATTATAAACAGATTTTTCTATGCTACAATGGACGTAATTTACGTGAAGTTCATATGAAAAGACACTACTATCATGTAGTGTCTTTTCATACAGTTTAACATTTCATTCCACGATAGCACGTTGGCGCATCTGACTGAATAGCATGAATAAGCCAAGCGCGATTAGTACTACAACCATGAGAACCAAATACATTTGTTGGTAGCCGAGGATCGGTACAAGCAATCCGAGTACATACGGACCAAAGCCAAAACCCATGTCTAAGAAGATGAAGAACGTGGATGTAGCAACACCTAAGCGCTCAGGTTTAACGCCTTGCAACGCAATCGCTTGCGCACATGATTGAAAGTTTCCAAACCCGAGTCCAAGAACACCACCCGCAAGCAATAGCATCCAACCTGCATTTGTCTCGCTTAAGAATAACAAGCCGCCAGCAAATAATGATAATGAAGGATAGACGACAAACTTACTCCCCTTTACATCCAATAGTTTTCCCGTGTATGGTCTCGAGAGCAATACAGCAATGGCGTATACTAAAAAGAAGAAGCTGGCTGCACTGACTAAGTTGAGTTCCGCTGCATAGAACGAAATGAATGACAGCACACCAGAATAAGCAATAGCAGCTAACAAAGTCACGAACGCGATCGGTAATGCGCGCACTTCTACTAATCCGTTAACCCTAAATTTCTTTGTTGGTGTTTGTACATTCTTTTTAGGCATGACCATGGGGTTTTTCTTAACAAAAGAGAACATGGCTGCACAACTAACACTGAGTGCTAGACAAAACATAAAAAGTACGGTGAAATGATAGTGCTGACTTAGGAAAATACCGAAAAACGGCCCAACCGCTGTAGCCAGGACCGAGCTTAAACTGAAATACCCAATACCTTCACCTCGACGTGAGGGGGGTAGCATTTGAGCTACCATCGTGCCAGTGGCGGTCGAAGATATACCAAGTCCAACTCCATGAAAGAATCGGTTTACCATCAATAGTGGTAAGTTTTCTACACCAAGATAAATGACGGATGCCAATACAGAGACTAACAATCCTATCAATAGAATCCTCCGGCTACCGACCTTTTCTATTAACCCACCTACTGCAAGGCGTGCACAAAGTGTCCCAATGATGAAAATACCTGACACGAGACCTGCAACACTAGTTGATACGCCATACTCCTTCACTGAATAAGGCCCAATGGTAACTATAAGTAAATACATTACTAGCATTAAGAAGAAGTTGATGATAGATATAACGATAAAGTCTTTTGTCCAAATGGCCCTATTTTCCATTTTACCACTCTCTCATTTATGAAGATTTTTATTCGCTCGTTTTTATATACGAATGCCCACTTCTAATTCTTCCTCTGTGGCATCTTCAAGTAAATTCTCATAAAACACTTCCAAGTCTACCATACTATTTGATATTGTTGTTCATCCTTGTTTTGCTAGACAACTTTAATGACACTCCGATTTTCAACTTTTCTACGTGCTGCAATTTCCGCTAACGTCATTTTACCCGAAATCATACATAAACTATATCGTTAATCGACATTCGAGTAGTACCACATCCTTAAACTGAACAATAGTAAAAGGCAAACCCCGATGTGAGGTTTGCCTTTTGACGTGTATATTATTGTGCAATGGCTTCCAATGAATGAACGACCATTTTTGCAGCATGTGCTCGCGTTGTGGGATGGTTTGGCATGAATTTGCTATTGTCCCCCGTTGCGATATTCATTTGATAAAGACCTGCTATTGCCCACTGTGTGTCTTTTGAGAACTTCTGAATATCTGTAAACGGTGCAGCCACTGTTGGAGTGAAAGGCTTTCCAGTTGCTACTTCATACGTTCGGCTAAGTACCAATGCTAACTGCGCACGCGTAATGGGCTTGTTTGGCATGAAGTGACCATTGACTCCATTTACTAAATCATGATCATAAGCCGCTTGAATATCCATCTTGGTGCTGTCCGCGTAGTCTGCTAAATCAGTAAATGCCCATTTTGTGCTTTTAGGTTTTAAATCTAGCGCACGGACAATGATTGAAATAGCTTGTGCACGAGTCAGTGATGCGTCCGGTCGGAAAGTGTGATCTGCATAGCCACTAACAATACCTTTCTGTGCTGCCATTTCGATTACTTCTTTAGCCCAATGATTTGTGATATCTGTAAACACCATGGTTGGCTCTTTATCTACTGTGTATTTAGTATTCAAGTGTTGTATGCTCCTCGTGCCGTTCTGATTAACGGCTTGAACAGAGAAGTGATACTCCTTATTCGGCTCAAGATCTGTAATTTCATAGGACAATACAGGAGACATCACTTCGCCTACCATTTTATCACCAGCAAAGACTTGATACGTCGAGACCATTCCCGTATCAATAACCGGTTTCCAGTTTAACTCTACTGTTGTCGCATTTTTGGCTGTGACAGTAAGCGCATCTTTGGCAAACCATGAATAGTTCTCCATCAATGATTTATGGAAAGCCTCCATCACTACTTTGTAGCCCGCTTGACTTAAATGAATATTTTTAGGATTAGGCAGGTACGTATAAGGATCCTCGGCAATTTTCTTTGATGTCTCTACAAACTGTGCTGTAGTGCCTGTCATGCCTTTTTTAATCGCGTCATTTAACGTTATGACGAGCTGATTCACTACGGGTTGATTTTGTGGACTCAAGTAAGGGAATGGATTGTAATAGCCCATCACATATACTTGTGCAGCCGGGTTCAGTTGATAAATTTTAGCCAAGATCTTTTGCGTATTCATCCCGACTTTCATTATAGCTGCCTGTAATTCCTCTGGGTTGAATTGCGGTGTGCCTTTGTCATCAAACGTAAACTTTGGCAACACATCATTTGCGCCAATTGTTAACGTAATGAGATCTGCTTCTTTCACCGATTGATGAAGGCTAGCTGTTTTATCAGAATGTCCGATCCCTACAATCGGCTTCGTGACATCCATCTCAAAATCCCTCAAGACATCGTCTGTTTTATAGCCTGGGTACGAAAACCCTTTATTGCTAGCTTGCAATACTTCACTTGTAGCCAGTTCCTCTGCTAAAAAGTCTGTATAGCCTTTACCTAGTTCGTTATTCGGTGTGACACCCGCCGCTAATGAATCCCCAAGCGCTAAATAATTAATAGGTGAAATCCACGTAGGTGCTTTTTCAGGATCTGCAGCAGACGCTTGTAACGGCAGGATAGCCATTTGCAAAACTAAGGCAAATGCCAACACAACATAGCTAAACGACTTTTTGGTCATTATACATACCACCTTCCCATTTTCAGATTATTGTAATTTTAATAATAGTCGCTAGCTTGCCAGTTTGTCAAATCTCAGTTCGAACGTCCCACAGTTCTGGAAAAAAGCGATGATCAAGTACAGATTTTAGATAATGAACACCCGAAGAGCCGCCTGTACCTTTCTTAAAACCAATAATGCGCTCCACTGTTTTCATATGCCTAAAGCGCCATTGCTGATGGCTGTCTTCGATATCCACTAGCTTTTCTGCCAATTGATACAAATCCCAATATTGATCCACATTGCGATAGACTTCAAGCCATGCAGCCGCAACACTCGGATCTCCTTCGTAAGTAATTGAAAAATCACGTGTTAGCAAGTTCGTATTGATAGCAAAACCTGCACGTGCCAACGCTTGAATAGCTACATCGTAAATTCCTGGTGCTTGATACGCTTTCGCTAATTTCGCTGACAGCTCGGAATCCTTTTCATAGATTTTAATAATATGTGGTTGCTTATAACCTAAAGCAAACTCAATCAAACGATTTTGATAGGATTGGAACCCTGAGGCCTTACCTAAACTGTCCCGAAATTCCATGTACTCGGCAGGTGTCAACGTAGCTAGTACATCCCACGCCTGAATAATTTGAGTCTGAACTTTCGAGACGCGAGCAAGCATTTTGAACGCTTCCGGTAACTCATCTTGCTGAATTGATTCGATTGCTGATTCCAACTCGTGTAAAATCAGCTTCATCCACAATTCATTTACTTGATGAATCACGATGAAAAGCATTTCATCATGATGTCCTGACAAACGCTCTTGGCTCGATAGCACCTTATCTAAATGTAAATACTCACCGTACGTCATCGATTCACGAAAATCGGTGTGAATTCCCTTCTCCTTCATGGCTGCAACCTCCTGACGACTGCACGGACGGGACTTCCATCCGCATCTTCTAGTGCCAATGGCAATGCAACTAATTCATAATATCCTTCTTCCAATGAATGCAATACTAGATTCTCGATGATGATCACATCATTGCGATATAACGAATGGTGACCAGGTAGATCTTTACTAGTCTCTGAATCAACAGATGGCATATCCACACCAATTAGACGTATACCCCGCTCTTTCAATAACGGTCCGACATCCTCTCCGATAACCGTGAAGTTCTCAGGAAACTTCGTTGGTGTTGGATGACTTCCGGTTTTCAATAATAAGCGTTCTGCACCGCCAAAATCAAACGGCTCCAAATCTGCCTTTGTCACACAACTAACTCCTGTTACATCTACCAAACAAGCTTTGCCTATATACAAATCCACTGGCAACTCCAAAATTTTCAAGCCATCATCATCATAATGGAAAGGTGCATCCGTATGCGTGCCGATATGCGTACTCATCGTTAATTTGCCGATATTAACCGAACCGGATTGCTCTTTCGTTACGGTTACTTCATAGGTAAACGGTGTGTCGCCAGGCCACTCCGCAATACGCTGATTCAAAGGTTGTGTAATATCGATCCACTGATTCGTCATGCAACCACCCCGCGCTCATTCGGAAACTGTTTATATAGATCTTCTTGCATAATCTTTTTGAGGATTTGTACCGTTTGCCAAACGTCTTCGAATGAATTATACAATGCAACTGGTGCTAATCTAATACCATCAGGTGCACGGAAGTCTGGAACGACGCCTTGTGCTTTCAATGCTTGACAGATTCTTGCTGCTTCCTTGTGCTGTAGCAATAAGTGGCCTCCACGCGTATCATCTAGTGGATTCCCAATACCAAAAGAATACGCACTTAGTTCATCCTCTATACAACTCAACATAAAGCTTGTCAGTTTCAATGACTTTTCACGGATTCCCTCCATTCCAAGCTCCTCGAACATTTCGAGTGAACCGAGTAGCGGAGCCAGGCTCAATATATGCGGTGTGCCTATTTGGTATGCACCTGCATCTGTTGCAGGCGTCATTCTATGATTCATATCAAATTGCTTCATCTTATCGGAGCCGAACCATCCTGCAAGTCCTGCTTCTATACCAAAATGTCTTTCGTTGACGAATAAACCGCCAACGGATCCAGGTCCGCCATTCAAGTGTTTATATGTACACCAAAAAGCGAAATCTACGTCCCAATCGTGAAGTGCATGCGTTACAGATCCAACCGAATGCGATAAATCGAATCCAATTGGAATATCTCTTTCTCTTGCCGCTTGCGTAAGCATTTTCATATCTAGTACTTGACCACTACGATATAAAACGGATGGCAGTACAATCAATGCGACATCCTCCGTCATGGCATTAATAATTTGGTTTTCATCCAACGTCAGACCATCTTCACTTTTCACACGAATCAGATGCTCTTCCGGATCCAGGCCTTGTACACGAATCTGACTTTGTAACGCATAAATATCTGACGGAAAATTTAATTCATCGGCTAGTATTTTCATTCGTTTCTTCGAAGGTCGATAAAATGTAGAAATCATTTGATGTAGATTCGTCGTAGTGGAACCTGTCGCAATCACTTCGGATTTTTTACCTCCCACTAGCGGTGCCATTCTTCCACCTATTTGTTCTGCCATGTAAAACCACGGATGCGTTCCCTCCGTCCAGCCATCAATTGCAAGTGTCTTCCAAGCGTCTAACAGTTCGAATAACTTTTTCTCTGCACGCTTTGATAATAATCCAAGTGAATTACCATCCATATAGATTTTCTCTAACGGTAAATAAAATTCTTCTCTGTAAGATGCTAGTAAATCTTGCTGATCTAATGTTTTTGCGTATTCTAACGTATTGGAGTTCATATATATTCTCCTTTCTAACTGTACATAAATAATACCATAATGGCATTCGATGTCGTTTGAATAATGGCATGAACTCCCGCAACATTCTATGCTAGACTTTATTGAAAAGGAGGCTTTCATCACTATGGAAACATTTACAGAACAGGCCGTGGCAATCATTCAAGCTATTCCTCCAGGTCGTGTGATGACCTATGGACAAGTGGCCGCAGAAGCAGGCAACCCTCGGGGCGCAAGACAAATCTCACGTATTTTACATTCGATGAGTGCTAAATATGAATTGCCTTGGCATCGCGTCATTAATGCACAAGGCGGGATCTCTACTCCGGAAAATGCACAAAGTAAAGGTGAAACGCAACGTGAACGATTGCTCGCGGAAGGTGTTCAATTCAACGAAAATGGTCGTGTCTCTCTCGATACGTATCGCTGGCACCCTGATTGAATGGAAGTATGTTAATGAGCGGTTAGGACATCGTTATGATCACTTAGGCAAGCTAATAGAGCGTTCACGGGAGTTAATAGAGCGCCCGTTAAGTATCATAGGGCGGTGGAAGATGAACTATGCTCGCTTAATCTAATTAATGAGCGCAAAGGCTGTTTTCCTTCAATTTCAACACAAAAAATCGCTTGGCATCTAATATGCCAAGCGTTATTTGTATTTATACTTGTAATAAACTCAAAAACTTCTTTGTACGCTCATGTTTTGGATAGTTGAAGATCTCAGCTGGCGCACCGCGTTCTACAATGACACCCTGATCAATAAAGATTACTTCATCGGCAACTTCCTTTGCGAACCTCATTTCATGCGTTACAACAGCCATCGTCATACCTTCATGCGCTAGATCCTTCATAACTCGAAGTACCTCGCCAACAAGTTCAGGATCCAGAGCGGATGTCGGTTCATCGAATAACATGACTTTCGGATCCATCGCAAGCGCTCGTGCAATCGCAACACGCTGTTGCTGACCACCCGAAAGTTGGAAAGAATACTTGTCTTTATGTTCAGCCAACCCTACTTTATCAAGTAACAGTTCTGCCTTCTTCACAGCTTCCTTACGCGATAGTCCTTTGACTGTAGTAAGTCCTTCTGTTACATTACCTGTCGTTGTTAGATGTGGAAACAGATTATAGCTTTGAAATACCATTCCCGTCAATCGTCGGAATGCACTGATAGATTTTTTAGAGACCGCCGAATTAAAGTCTAACTTCTGCCCATCTATAGACAGCACCCCACCATTCGGTGTTTCAAGCACATTCAAACAACGTAACAACGTAGATTTACCAGAACCCGAAGGCCCAATTATCACGACCACTTTTCCCTGTTCGATTTCTAAATCTACATTTTTTATCACTTCTTGTGATCCGAAAGACTTTTTCAGTCCTTGTATAGAAATCATGATAATCCCCCCGTCTTACCGACAACACGATCCAGGCGTATTTCAATTCTTCCTTGAATAATCGACAAGATGAAACAAATCACCCAATATACAAGAGCTGCCATGACATAGACGAATAAAAACTCATAGTTCATGGAGGCAATTTCTTGCGCCCGCCTGAATGTCTCAGCTACTAAAATCGTAGCTGCGAGCGATGTATCTTTTACCAATCCAATAAAGGAATTCGAAAGCGGTGGCACAGACACTCTGGCGGCTTGTGGTAAAACAATCTTCCGCAATGCCTGCGAGTAATTCATTCCAATAGAATATGCTGCTTCCCACTGTCCTTTAGGAATGGACAGTATTGCTGCTCGAATGATTTCGGAGGCATAGGCACCAACATTCAGTGAAAATCCTATGATCGCGGACGGGAAAGGATCAATGGTAATACCGATTGTTGGCAAACCGTAGAATATAATAAATAATTGTACAAGCAAAGGCGTTCCACGGATGATTGATACATACACTCGCGCTATTGCCCGCAAGAATTTACTAGATGAAATTCTTGCCAAGGCAGTAAATATTGCAATGATCAATCCAATACTAAATGCGATGATTGCTAAGGGAATCGTATACTTAATAGCCCCTTCAATCAAAGGCCCGATGGATGTTGATGCGATTTCCTGGAATCTCTGTATCCGTTCGGGACTTAGCGCAATCGTATTAAGATACATCTTCGCCGAACCATTTTTCGGAAATCGTCTTCAATGTACCGTCTTCACGCATCGCATCCAACGCTTTGTTTATTTCCTCTATTAAGTCGTCATTGCCTTGTCTGAATAAAAAAGCGCTCTCCGATTGATTATCTTTGGAGATTTCTTCTTCCTCTACAATTTTAATAGGCGCATCAGGTTTTTGCTTCAAGTAATCGAGTGCAGAAAGTTTGTCATTGTACGTACCATCTACTCGTTTAGAAATGACTAAGTCGACGCCTTGGTTGAAACCGTCAATCTTTATAATTTCCGCACCATTAGCTTTCGCTAGTTCACCGTAGTTACTTGTCAATGTCTGCGCAGCTTTTTTTCCTTCCATTCCATCAAACGCAATATCAGCGTCTTCACGAACAACTAAAACAGAATTCGAGTGCGTATATGCTTGAGAGAATTCATACTTTGCTTTGCGCTCTTCATTAATACCGACTTGGTTGGCAATCATGTCAAACCTTTTTGCATCTAATCCCGCGAAAACAGCATCCCACTGTGTTTCAAAAAACTTTGCTTCCACCCCTAGACGTTTAGCCACTTCTTGTGTAACTTCTACATCATAGCCTGTGAGCTTTCCCGATTCATCATGAAAAGAGAAAGGTGCGTATGTTCCTTCCGTTCCTACATTGAGCACACCGGTTGCGAGTACATCTTCAAGCAGACCGTCTTGCTCTGTTGGTTTTTCAGCGGAGTCGTTAGGTTTACTATCTTCTTTGCCGCCACATGCTACCAAAAAAGCAGCCAATAAAACGATCATAAACGGTATAAGTACTTTTTTCATTTATAAAACCCCACTATTCTTATAAGTATTTGTTGTTTAGAATCATAAAAGATTGCGTAGACTCTGTCAACATCTAAATCTTGTAATGTATGTTATTACACTATACAGAATACATCATCAAAACTAAATACTTCTTTCTTAAAATAGTAAAATAATAATATGATCCCTTACACGTTTTAATTATCTAAAGAAAGGGCATACAATCGCTATACTACTAACTTAGGGGTTGGATCACATGGATCAAGGATATGAGAACACACGAAGGAAATTAAATAAAACATTGAAGCCATCATGGGTTTTCGCAATCGCACTCGGCTCGTCTGTTGGTTGGGGCGCGTTCATCTTACCAGGAGATTGGATTCAATCTTCCGGACCACTTGGCGCAGTCATTGGATTAGGAATTGGAGCACTCGTGATGATGATCATCGCCTCCAGCTATGGCGTAATGATCAAGAAGTTTCCGGTTTCTGGAGGCGGATTTACATATGCTTTTGTTGCGGCGGGTAAAATATGGGCGTTTATTTGCGGCTGGTTCTTGTCACTCGGATATATATCGATCGTCGCATTAAATGCTTCTGCACTCACTTTATTACTGAAGTTTTTAGCGCCTGGATTTATGAAACAAGGGTTTCTGTATAACGTTGCGGGGTGGGACGTCTACATACCCGAAATACTCATTGCCAGTTTACTGATTTTAGCATTTGCGTTTATTAACACGACAGGAACAAGTATTTCAGGCCGGATTCAATTTTATTTCAGCGTCTTACTCGTTGCTAGTGTCCTAGTACTTGGTATCTTCACATTCGCTGGGGCCGAACAACCACTTGCGAATATGCAACCTTTGTTTAAAGGTAACCAGTCCATTATTACTTCTATACTTGTAGTATTGGCGATTGCACCATGGGCATACGTTGGATTTGATAATGTGCCACAAGCCGCGGAAGAATTTAACTTCTCTCCCCGTAAAGCAACTATGCTAATTGTAGCTTCTCTTTTCACTTCATTCATAATCTATGCAATCATGATTGGCTTAACTAGCTGGACATACCCTGCATCAGCAAGTATCGGAAGCGGTGATTTATGGATAACAGGTGATGTGGTTCAATCCGCACTAGGGGTTGGAGGATTAGCTGTTATGGCAGTGGCGATTGTCATGGGAATCTTCACTGGTTTGAATGGATTCTTCATGTCTTCTAGTCGTCTATTATTCTCTATGGCGCGCGCACGTGCATTACCTAACTTCTTTCGTGGGATGACAGCTAACCAAACGCCTAAATGGGGGATTTGGTTCGTAGCATTCATTACATTGCCGACACCATGGTTTGGTCGTCAAGCATTGACATGGATCGTTGACATGTCTTCAACGGGCGTATCCGTAGCCTACTTCTTCACTTGTCTCGCAGCATTTAAAGTACTTGCTTTTGGCAAAGAAGAAATGGGACGCGAAATTGCACCATTAAAAAAGTTCTTGGCATTACTAGGTATGGTGGCGAGTGGGTCGTTCTTGGCATTATTACTTGTGCCAAACTCTCCAGCAACACTCACAACTCCTTCATACATACTGTTACTCGCTTGGACAATCGTTGGAGTAGTCTTCTATACGGCTATCCGCAAGCGTTATAACAGCCTAACGCAAGAAGAAACCGAGTATTACGTATTAGGTAAATCCATCGAATCAGAAGTGATGGATACAACGCCTACAAAACAAAATTCAGATCTGGCAATTCCACAAGCCACTCGTTCGTAGACATACTAGATAATAGGACCGCCACAAATCTACACTGCTTGTGGCGGTCCTTTTTTACGATTATATAGCAGGTGAAGGATGCACGTATCATTAGCTTCAGATCAACAGTGTTATTCCACTTACTCTTTCCTTTCCTCACGGTAAATAGCAGGGAACTTAACGCTCACTGCTTTCGCTACGTACAGTCTTATAGAAGTCCAATCCACTGCCAGTATGTCGCACTAAATAACAAGATTAGTAAGTAACCGATAATAGTAAGGGGAACACCCGTCTTTAAGAAGTCCTTCACCGAGAAAGCACCGGTTCCATATGCCAACATATTCTGCGGAGCACTAACAGGCAACAAAAACCCGAAACTGATGACGAACTGCTGAATTAAAACAAATCCAACTTCATTGACATCAAGTGAAATAGTCGTTGCTAAAGCAATAAATATCGGAATCAGTGCAGACGATAAACTCGTTGCACTGGCAAATCCGAGGTGAATCAAGATATTAAATAGCGACAGTAAAGCAATCGTTGCAAGCAATGGCATAGTGTCTAAGCCCATTGCACCGAACACTTTATCAGACAGCCACTGTGCACCTGTTGTATCTAATAATAGTGTGCCCAGTGAGATACCTACAGCGAAGACGACGATGGTTCCCCACGGAATCATTTGTTGAACAGTTTTCCAGTCAAATACACCAATCTTTGGCGTCAGTAAAATTGCAATGGCAACTATGGTGACAGTCGTTGTATCAAATGGATGCAGTTTTTCTTCTGTTGCCCACAAGAATAGTAAAGCAACTGCAACAACAATCAAGCGGAGTTCGGAAGCTTTGATTTTGCCTAGTTCTTTTAATTGGCCTTGAATCAATTCCTTACCGCCTTCTACTACTTGCGTTTCGGGTTTAATAGTCAATTTCATGATGAAGTATAAAGCAATTGACATGAGAATAGCCCATGGAGCCGCATACAAGAACCATGAACTCCACGCAACGGATACACCAAACTCCTTCTCAATAAAGCCAAGTGCGACCATATTCTGTGCAGCACCTGTCTTAATACCGACGTTCCAGATTGAAACGGATTGAACAGCTGTGATGACGAGCAAAGCTCCCAATCGACTGTTTGTTGGTAACCCGAATGCAGCGACCATACCAAGCAAAATCGGTACGACCGCACCGGCACGCGCGGTTGCACTTGGTACGAAGAATGCTAAGACGATGGATACGACGATGGAACCAAAGATAATCGCTCCGGTCTTGACGCCTACTTTCGAAAGGATGTACAGCGCTAAGCGTTTATGCAAATTGGTTGTCTGCATAGCAGTTGCGAGGAACAACGCTGCCGCTACTAGTGCTACAGCGGGACTCGAGAATCCGGCCAACGCCATTCTTAAGGCATTTTGTGTTCCTAGCAGTTCCTCAGGGTTTTCCATATTTGGTGAGAGGCCGAGGAGCACTGCGGCTAACCCAAGAATCATGGCTGCGCTGACAGGGTACGGTACGGCTTCTGTTACCCATAGGATAACTGCGAATGCTAAGATAGCAAGTGCTCTTTGGCCGACTACAGGGAGATCTGCAGGGTTAGGGAGTAAAACGATGGTTAGGAGTGTAGCGAATGCTAAGAGTATCCACACTCCATTAAGATTGCGTTTTTGCTTCTCAGGTCGACGCGAATCTTCTTGTGTCGTTGTCACAGGTGTTCATTCCTTTCTAGATGTAGTTATTTTTTCATCATACCCAAAATGTTTTACAATTAACTGTATTCGCGAAATATGTTAGAGCGATATTGAACTACATTGTAATAAAGCGGCTTTAGGAAGCAGTTCACTTCTTAGACAATTAACTGCTTAGTAATTCTTTCGTTTTACATTCTTTAAAATGATTTTACTTTTCGGGATGCTCGGTATGTCGACGAGACTGTAGCTCAAATCCTGCTTTGGTACATCAAATGTCATACGGTTCGCAAAGTAATCCAAACTCACTTTCATCACTTCAATTGTCGCCCACTCTCCTGCGCAACGGTGGTTAAGGACGAACTCTCCCCCACCCTGTGGTATGAGATTATATGGGGTGATCGGCTCTTCCTTAAATCGCATCGGATTGAACACTTCGGGATTATTCCATATAGATGGATCATGGTTCGTTCCATAAAAGTCGAGCATCGTTAGCGTTCCTTTTTTAAATGCATAACCTTCCCACGTAAAGTCTTTTTTCACACGTGCAGCATTGAACGGGAAGAAGGGATAGAGTCTGCGTACTTCCTGAACGAAGTCTTGCAAATCTTTTTCATCGCCTGAAGCCAATCTCTTATGCTCTTGTGGATGCTGAATGATTGCGTGTACTTCAAATGCAATATAGATAGAGATTGCCACAATCGGACGAATGATGTTCAATACTTCTACAGCAGCTATTCTTTCCTTCAGCAACTCATTATTTTCATCTCGGTGAAAGGCAAAGACTTTCATAGCTGTCCCTTCAAAAGGAATCAAATCACCTTTTCGAACGGATTTAATAAGACCACCAAGCCATGTCTCCAATACCTGCCGTGCTTTCTTCGCTTTCCACTGCTTATAACCGAGCGTGACAGGTGATTCAAAAAGTTGAATAATTGCCTCCTTTTTCTCTTGTACTTCTTTTTCTTTTAACGGAACACCTGCCCACTGACAGGCTAAGCGCAGAAGTAATTCCTGTGCCTCTTTATAGACATTCACTTCCTGTTGCTTTTCAAAGTCGCTTAGCTTCCGCTCCCATTGACCCCTCGCCATTTCTTTCAACTGATTGATTTTATCTGCAGACATGAGTGACATAAATGCTTCCTTACGATGCTGATGCGCGGCTCCGTCAAGTGATTGTACGCCGCCTTCACCTGTTAATGTTTCTTGGAAGCGCTTCGGCATAGCACTTTTTCGAATAAACTTCTCTGTATCATAAAAGAGCTCTGCAGCTTTTTCTCCTGACAGGCAAATGACTTTTTCACCAAGTACATGCGTTTCAAATATATTGGATTGCAACCCTTTTCTACGATTACGTAAAAATTGGTACCCTTCACGAATCATATTTGCCGTCTGGCTTTTCCCTTCTACTTTTGGTATTGTCCTGTTCTCTTGCATGAGCGGTCACTTCCTTTTCAAATACTTTCTATAGCTTTACCCTGTTCGGCTTGCATGTAATCGGTCTATTCCTCTATTGACATATCTTTCTGACGTGATAAAATTCAAAACGATAACTTTCTATGTATGTAATGAGTGATCTATTTTATAATAAATCAATATCATCCATATTTTCATTCGCAACAGCAAAGAGACAGAGCGGAGTACTCCTTCGTCCTTTAAGGGGATGACAGGAGTTTTTCTACATTTACAGGAGGTCATAAGCATGTTTCCAATTAAGGCGATTCATACGCCAACCGTTAAAGCGTCGGTCATACTAACAGTGCTAATTGTGGTAATGATTAGTAGCAGTATCGTAGTATTCGAATCCGTACCACATGTACCTATTTTATTTGCTATTCTTTTATTATTTGGCTATGGATTATGGAAGAAGATCTCTTACAGAGAGTTAGAACGTGGGTTGGTAGAAGGTGCGAGTTCCGGGATGAGCGCGGTGTTCTTGTTTTTCTTCATCGGGGTTCTTGTGAGTAGCTGGATGATGGGCGGGACGATTCCTACCTTGATCTATGCGGGACTCCAAATCATTACTCCCACTTTTTTCTATGCCATCGTGTTCATCGTCACAGCCATTATCGGCTTATCTGTCGGTAGTTCATTGACAACTGTTGCCACAATTGGCGTGGCGTTTATCAGTATGGCACATATTTTGGAACTTTCTTTGCCAATTGCAGCAGGTGCAATTGTCTCGGGGGCATTCTTTGGTGATAAGATGTCACCGTTGTCTGATACGACCAACTTGGCCTCTTCAATTGTTGGTGTAGACCTATTCGAACATATCCGAAATATGGGATGGACAACATTTCCCGCATTCTTTATTTCACTTATCTTATTTGGTGTATTATCACCAAACGTGACATCTAGTGATTTTACGACAATCGAGAAATACAGTGATGCACTCATGGGTACGAACTTGATACATTGGTATACGCTGATCCCTGTTGTAGTGCTAATCATTTTGACATTGGTTAAGGTACCGGCTATTCTCACACTGGCTGTCAGTGCATTGTCTGCCATTGTCATTGCATATATTCATACCTTTTATGGAGTTTCCGAAGTATTGAGTATTTTATTTAGTGGTTATGAGGGGTCTACAGGTGTCGCTGTCGTCGATGAATTGCTGTCTCGCAGCGATGGAATGGAAGGCATGATGTTCACGATCTCACTTGTTTTGCTCGCACTTAGTATGGGCGGTATGCTGTTCACATTAGGTATTGTGCAATGCTTACTTGCAAAAATTGAAAGTGTGTTACGTAAAGTGTCATCAGTTATTTTGACGTCTGCACTTACCGCCATTGGCATTAACGTATTAATTGGCGAACAATATTTGTCTATCTTATTGACAGGCCAGGCCTTCCAATCCAGCTACGAAAAGGTCGGACTGGCAAATAAAAATTTGAGCCGTGTAATGGAAGATGCTGGAACTGTCATTAATCCTCTTGTTCCGTGGAGTGTAGCAGGAATTTTCATCACTACTGTGCTGGATGTTCCCACGATCGCTTATTTACCCTTTGCGTTTTTCTGTTTATTAAGCCCGATTTTGACTGTACTATTTGGTTATTTAGGGAAGACGCTGACACGCATTTAATTTTAGTTACGACAGGATCATATCATCTTGTTGCTGATCAAGCCGCCGGATTTCTTCTTCTAAAGCTGCACGTTTTCTTGCAAGTCGGTCCTGTATACGACGGACATCTTGCATGACTGCGTGTAGCTTCTTTTTGCCGTCTGTAATACGTGTATGGACCATCCAGTCAGAAAATATATTGTCGAAAAACATGTCAGTGAATTTAAAGATATCATTTTTATTTACTTGGTAGGAATCTGTCGCGGCATCCTGTACATCCATCAATTCCGTCTCGTAATGCCGTAGCGCCCGTTGTGCTTGATGGACATAATCATCCGAACTATTGATTTCGGAGTACTTTAATGCGGAAACGAAAATCCCTCCCCCTAAAAATGTATCCCACATCGATATCCCTTCGGCTGAATCTAGTTTTTTTAGTGCATCCACCAAAGCTCGTTCCGCCTTTTCCCCCGCTTCAAACGCTTCACCTATTTCACGTAACATAGAATAGACACGTACACGATCATCCGAAATCTTCTGGAGCGTCCGATTGGCAACAGAATCATTCATGCGAATCCATGATTCTTTTTTCTCCAAAAAATCTTCCCAATCCTCTTCAACATGCATGAAATCTGGTTTCTCCAGTTCATTACGTAAGTCTTCCAATTCTACAGTCAGATCTAGTACGTTTTTTTCTGCCTCATTATATTTCAATTCTACTTCTGCCGCTTCTTCTATCTCCTTTTTCATCTTCTCGTCCCATCAACCCGTCCATTCACTAATTTTGTTTGCAAATGAAAACTTACCAAGCTTCACAACGTCCTGCTGTTCTTTCGTTAACTGACTGTGAAGTTGATCACGTTTTTGCTTCGTAGTGAGTAGTTTTTCGTTCGTCTGCTCTAAACGTTTCATCAAACGACGCTGATTCACTCGTTTTTCCTGTAGAATATTTTGTTGTTTTTGAATATCTTGCCGCATGTTGACCACTCCTTTCCTACTGTACGAAGAAGTATTAAGGAAGGATTCAAAATTTTCATGCATACTATTTTATGTTTAGTCCATATTAATGCTAAACGCATGAAATGACGTGAACATAATGGAATTCGATTCAATTTGGAAAGCGGTACTCATTATTGTGGCAGGCATTGTTCTTTTACATATTTCTGGCCGCAAGTCCATTTCACAAATGACAGTCGGTCAAACCGTGTTGATGATTGCGGTCGGCACATTATTGATTCAGCCTGTAGCAAACAAAAATTTATGGCAAACCTTGTTCCTATCCTTTATTTTAGTGCTGACACTTTTTATATTTGAACTACTCGCGCTGAAGTGGAATTTCTTTGAAGGGATTTTACGTGGAAGATCTAAAGTAGTGATTGAAAATGGCATCCTCAAAATATCTACTATGAAAAAACTCCGCTTAACCGTGGATGAATTGGAAATGCATTTGCGGCAAAGTGGGATTGAAAGAATTGACGATGTAAAATGGGCGACTATTGAAATGAGTGGACAGCTTGGTTATGTCTTGATTGATCGCAAGCAATATGCGACTAAGGAAGACATAGCAAGACTTCAGCTGACATTGGAAGATATGAGCAAACAACTGGACCTTACTGTTCCTTCCACATTTACGACTACGCCTAACATCGAGAATTCCAACCTCTTCACGGAAATAGAAAACCCTACTTCTGTTTCTAAACCGCTTGAATAAAAGTTTAACTTGCGAGGGAAAGGGGGAAGTTACTAATAACAACTCCAAAATCGAAAGGAAGAAGTATATATGATAAGAGTAATAAAAAAGTTAGTAAAATGGGGAATGGTGTTATATCCTGTCGTCAAAACCGTAATGAATGAAAAGAATAAAAAAGGAGCTTATTCAAGCGCCAAAGGGCGTAGGTAAAGCATAAACAAGACCAATGTCATATCATCATCTGACATTGGTCTTGATTTACTATAATGAAAAAGTAAAACTTACTTTGAAAATTAGAATTGTTTTTTTCTGTAAAAAGAGTATACTAAGTATGAGGATTTTTTTCTGACCTCTTTTTTCCTCAAATTGTTTGATCCCAAACAAAAAGCTCCGGGTACATTCATTACCTATGGAGGAGAATTTAACACATGCATTGGTACAACAAATTGAAAGAGTATTTTCCAATCGAAGAGATGAAGTCACAGGAACATATGGAGACATTACTGAATGATAAGGGGAATGTCTACCATAAGGAAGAAGGACCAAAACACGTATTGATGTACGTGGAAACGGAGGACTTCGTTTTCGTAGACTATCTTTTCGTATCTTCAGTAGCACGTGGTGAAGGATTAGGAAAAAAACTACTGGATTCGTTGAAAACCAAGAAAAAACCGATTTTACTGGAAGTTGAACCAGTAGACGAGTCCGAACCAGATACTGCGAAGCGACTGAAGTTCTATGCACGTGAAAAATTCACGCACGCACAGAAAATCGGCTATAACCGTCGTTCATTAGCTACTGGAGAACAAACCATCCTCGAAATTCTATACTGGGCACCCCCGCAATCATCACAAGCGGATGAACAAGATGTATTCAACGCGATGAAAACAACCTACGAAGAAATTCACACCTACAAAGACCAAGATTTCTATGGAGATTCATACGATTCCACTGACAAAGTTCTGCAATTTCAAACGAAACCAAAAAAGAATATTTTAGAACCCTTCACAACAGTGAGCGTGTGATGAAAATCCGGTCTTTCATAGACCGGATTTTTTGTATCTTGATACATAATATCTCATTAGTTGACTCCTCATCTAAATAATCACCTAATAGTTGATTGAATCAACAAGCATTTAACCTTACACTAAATGAAAGAGAAAGGTGTGAGGTTATGTTGCAAATTGGTACCGTGATTCTCCAGGAACGAAGGCGACTTCAAATTACCCAGGATACCTTAGCTTCTTATTGCCAAGTATCGAAGGCTTCGGTGTCAAAATGGGAAAAGGGATTAAGCTATCCCGATATCACGCTGTTGCCAAAAATTGCTTCGTATTTCGAATTGACCGTTGATGAACTACTTGGCTATGAACGACAACTTTCTAAAGAAATCATCCAACATCACTATTATGAATTCGCAACCCGTTTCGGTAAAGAATCTTTTGAGTCGGTATTTATTGATATAGAAGAAAAAGTTAAAGTGTACTTCCATGATCCTTCATTCCTGCTGCAGATGAGTATATTACTGCTCAATCATCATATGTTAAGTAGTGATAGTCCGTCTGTTTTACAGAAAACCAGTCGCTGGTTACAGCGAATTCGGCAAGTAAGTGAAGATGTATGGGTCTTGCGTCAAGCCAATTCCTTACAGGCTACTGTTTCTCTCATGCAGTCCCATCCTGAAACTACATTGGAGTTATTAGTCGGTGTAATCAAACCAAGTATTGGTGACGAAATCTTACTGGCAACTGCTCACGAACAACTTGGTGATCAAGAGGAAGCGATGCGCGTCATTCAAGTCATGATGTATCAAAACGTCATTCAACTAGTCGGCAGCAGTCCGCTCTATTTACGGCTTACCGCGTCCAATCCACAAATTTTTAATGAAACCATTCATCGGATGAATAGATTGATTGAGCTATATGACTTGCGTACACTTCATCCGAATATGTGTCTGCAATTTTATTTCAGCGTAGCGCAATGTGCTGCTCTTTCAGTTAATCGTGAGCTACTTTATCCGTATCTTAATAAGTACGTGGATGTATGTATTCATGATTTACTCCCCTTTTCGTTACGCGGGGACGAATACTTCAATTTATTGGATGATTGGTTAGAACAATTAGATTTGGGAACGAATGCATTGCGCAATACCGAGATTATTAAGCGGTCGATCATAGAATCAATGGACGCTGATTTCTTTGAATCATTTAGGCAAGATGATGAAATGCAAGAGTTACGACAACGATTACACTTTGGGCTGGAGGGGTGTTCATGAACAACGACACGGCTTTACTTATGGAGTATCTACCATTTTTACTTCCTCTTATCATTTTGCAACTAGGATTGGCTATTTTCTCGGCGATACATGTTATTCGTCATCCTCACTATCGCTTTGGCAATCAAGTCATGTGGCTGTTGATAGTTCTATTAATTCAATTTATCGGACCATTAATCTATTTCGTTTTTGGAAGAGGTGATGACAATAGTCGTGCAAATTAATGGTGTAACGAAGCGTTTCGGAGATCATGAAGTGCTTAAAGATATACATCTTCATATTCCCGAGCATACAGTTTTCGGATTTGTCGGTGCAAATGGTTCTGGCAAAACGACATTGATGAAATGCATGCTAGGGTTATTACCACTCAATGCAGGGTCCATTACCATTGCAGGTGAATCCGTAACATTTGGCGAAACAAAGTCCAATCAGTATGTCGGGTACTTGCCTGACGTTCCTGAATTTTATCCCTTCTATAACGCAACACAATACTTGGAGCTCTGCGCCGTTATTACGAATATGACGAAATCGGAACGACGGGGACGGATCCAGGAACTATTAGAACTAGTCGGATTAGCTGACACGACCTCATTCATTAGCACATATTCAAGGGGAATGAAACAGCGTTTAGGAATTGCTCAGGCACTGCTAAATCGTCCCAAATTGCTGATTTGTGACGAGCCTACTTCTGCTTTGGATCCAGCCGGTCGTGCACAGATTCTTTCCATTTTACAGCAAGCAAAGGCAGAGACAACTGTATTCTTTTCCACACATATCGTATCGGATGCAGAACAAATCTGCGATCACGTCGCGATGTTGCATGAAGGAACCATCATATTCCAGGATGAACTGACTAATCTAAAACAGCGAATAACAGGAGAATTTGTTTTTACTTTTACGATACCCGTAGCAGAAGCTCGTGATCGATTGCAAAATACCCCATTCGAAATGAAGATCGACAGTGATCAATTAGTTGTAAGTTTACCTGATGAAAGTAAGCAATTAGCTTTCATGCAAGAACTCACCACCCAGAAAATCCTGATACAGTCGATGCAACCCAAAACTCGTCTACTTGAGCAGCTCGTGTTGGAGGTGCTTGGATGAATCAATGGTTTGGCTTTTTGAAGAAGGAATGGTTTGAGAGTGTGAAGACGTATAAGTTATTGCTCGTTATCGTCATTTTTTCAATTTTAGGCATACTGAACCCGTTTACAGCGAAAATCACTCCGACTCTATTCGAACAATTCATGCCTGAAGGTACATTCGTTAATCTACCTGAACCTACCGCACTCGATTCGTGGCTACAGTTTTATAAAAACGTTCCGCAAATGGGGCTAATTGTGTTCATACTATTATTCAGTACCATGATGTCAAAGGAATTAGAAAAAGGTACGCTTGTTATTTTACTGACGAAAGGATTACATCGCAGTACCGTAATCACAGCTAAATTCTTTATGGCTCTTTGCTATTGGACACTGGCGATCGCACTGTCATTCACCATCACCTACGCTTATACGGCTTATTATTGGGATCAAAGTCAACTCCAACATCTGTTGTTTGCAGTCAGTTGCCTTTATGTATTCGGCATACTTTTACTGGCGGTTACGTTATGGGGGAATACCTTGTTCGCTACACCTTACGGAGGAACTCTAGTTACATTATTGGTCGTCATTGCATTCTTTATTGCAGCTATATTTCCCAAGTCCGCTTCTTGGAATCCCCTTGAATTACTGACGGCTACGACACAGCTATTAACCGGTGAACTAACACCTTCAGACTTATGGATTCCTTATATTATCACTTTGTTTGCCGCAATTTTAGTCGTGCTGCTAACTATGACACATTTTAAAAGAAAGCTACTTTGAAATCGTTGACAATGTCGCTACAAAAGTTGGTATATGACCAGGAAAAGTCTGTATCACGAAAATCAAAACTGCTTTCGGAACAGGGGCAAGACTCTCAGTTCAATTCGCACTGTCGATTACGTGATTGTAAAGAACTCGCTCTTCAATGGTGATAGAGTATTTTAATGAAGTTCAACCGGTTAGAGACTAGTCTCTAACCGGTTTTTATGTCGTACTATATTTATACTTAACGTAGAGGTCATTAAAGTATTTTTAAGAATTATATCCAAACGAAACTGCAAATACCCATGCAAATATTGATAAGGCAATGATGACTGCACAGATTATCGTTATGATTAAGGTTAGGCTTTTGGGCATGTCAGAACGATTTTTCCAAATAGCTATTAGTAAAAACAAGCTGGCCACTATAATGATTAAAAAAATAGAAAGAAGCATATAACGCTCTTTCATCACAAACCATACATCCATTGCATGTGCCCCTATCTAATAGATTTTAACTGAACAACCTGTTTCTTTGAATGCATAGGCGAAGATCCTTGATACCAAATAGTTTTTGTAACGGAATAGCGGTTGAAATCCTTTGATCTGCGCTGCAGCTGGAAGCACATGTGCCGCCGTCATCATTAAATAGTTGCTCACTATAATCAAAATCATTCGATTTGCTACGGAACCCTAAAAACAATTAGTCATTTAATTTAATCACTACATTACCGTACAATATAACATATTTCCACGACGGTCCGGTCCAGATCACACGGAAAGTCTCTTAAATTAACAAGCCTGCCAGTTGTACAGATTAGTTCTTCACCCACAACTTGACTTGTCCGATTAGGATTATCTATAAATTGCTCAGTTTAATTCCCTCCACTACTTTCGATCTAACTGGTAATCCTTCAATTTAACTGAGAATAAAAGAGAAAACGATTCGTATTCTTTTTGCTTTGGTATAGTATATAAAGACATTATATTATACAGAATCAATAATGTTGACATCTCTGCACAGTTATATAATAATGATTATGTAATTAGAATTATTATATTCTATAACTTAAGCATGTGACTGCATCAGTCATCAAAAACACTTTAGGAGGAATCATTCATGTCAATGATCGGAAAACAAATCGAAGAGTTTACAGCAAATGCGTACAACAGTGGTAATGGGGAATTCATCGAAGTAACCCAGGAAAACTTCAGAGGTAAATGGAGCGTAGTCTGCTTCTACCCGGCTGACTTTACATTTGTCTGCCCTACTGAACTTGAAGACCTTCAGAACCAATACGAAACATTGAAAGGCCTCGATACAGAAGTATATTCTGTTTCAACAGACACACACTTTACGCACAAAGCATGGCACGATCACTCAGATGCTATCAGCAGTTTGCGATACATCATGATCGGTGACCCATCACAGAAAATCTCCCGCATTTTCGATGTGCTGGACGAAGAAGCAGGTCTTGCACAGCGCGGTACGTTTATCATCGATCCGGATGGCGTCGTGCAGGCAGCGGAAATCAACGCAGACGGAATCGGTCGTGACGCAAGCGTTCTAGTCAATAAAATCAAAGCAGCACAATATGTCCGCAACAATCCGGGTGAAGTATGTCCGGCTAAATGGCAGGAAGGCAGCGAAACACTGAAGCCAAGCCTGGATCTTGTAGGGAAAATTTAAGGAGACGGTTCATATGTTAGATGCGAATATTAAAGCGCAGTTAGCCCAATATCTCGAGATGATGGAAAAGGAAGTCCAGCTGAAGATCAGCGTGGGCTCTGACAAAGTATCACAGGACATGCAGGAGCTAGTGGATGAACTAGCCTCCATGTCTTCCCTCATCAAAGTAGAGAAAGCAGAATTGGAAAGAACCCCAAGTTTCAGCGTCAACCGCCCTGGCGAAGATACCGGCATCGTGTTTGCCGGTATTCCGCTAGGCCATGAATTTACCTCACTCGTCCTAGCTTTGCTGCATGTGAGCGGCAGAGCGCCTAAAGTCGACGAACGGGTGATCGAGCAAGTGAAGAACATCGAAGGTGCGCATCATTTTGAATCCTATATCAGCCTGAGCTGTCAGAACTGTCCGGAAGTCGTACAGGCGCTGAACATCATGAGCGTACTGAATCCTGGTATTACGCACACGATGATCGACGGTGCAGCCTTTAAGGATGAAGTGGAAAACAAAAACATCATGGCGGTTCCGACCGTTTACTTAAACGGGGAACCATTCACAAGCGGCCGCAAAACAATCGAGGAAATCCTTGCGGAAATGGGAAGCGGCCCGGATGCATCCGACTTTGAAGACAAAGACCCATTCGACGTGCTCGTTGTTGGTGGCGGGCCTGCAGGCGCAAGCGCAGCGATCTACGCTGCCCGCAAAGGGATCCGCACAGGCATCATCGCTGATCGTTTCGGTGGCCAGATTCTGGATACAGCAGCGATTGAGAACTTCATCAGCGTCAATCGCACAGAAGGACCGAAACTTGCGGCGAGCCTTGAAGAACACGTGAAAGAATACGATATCGATATCATGAACCTGCAGACAGCAAAACGTCTGAAAAAAAAGGATCTCATTGAAATCGAACTGGAAAATGGTGCAGTTCTTAAGAGCAAGACCGTTATCCTATCGACGGGAGCACGCTGGCGCAACATTGGTGTGCCGGGCGAAGCGGAATTCCGCAACAAAGGCGTTGCCTACTGCCCGCACTGCGACGGCCCTTTGTTTGAAGGCAAGGACGTGGCAGTAGTTGGCGGTGGAAACTCCGGTATCGAAGCGGCGATCGACCTGGCAGGCATCGCAAATCATGTCACCGTGCTCGAATTCGCACCAGAACTCAAAGCGGACGCGGTCTTGCAGGAACGCCTGAACAGCCTGCCGAACGCGACGGTATTGACGAATGTCCAGACGAAGGAAATCACCGGCACCGATAAAGTCGACGGTGTCACGTATACAAACCGTGATTCCGGCGAGGAGCATCGCATCGAACTGGATGGCGTATTCATCCAAATCGGACTCGTGCCGAACACGGATTGGCTCGGTGATTCGGTCGAACGCAACCGCTTCGGCGAGATTGTGATCGATAAAAAAGGTGCGACGAACGTACCCGGTGTATTTGCGGCGGGCGACTGCGCGGACGAGCCATACAAGCAGATCATCATCTCCATGGGCTCCGGCGCCACCGCTTCCCTCAGCGCGTTCGATTATCTTGTACGCAGTAAAGTGGAAGTCTAATAATGAAAAGATGCAGGAAGGCTATACGCCCTTCTGCATCTTTTTTTGCATTTTGCTCTTACTATTCCACTGCAAGTCGGAATTTGTTCTCAAATAGACTTGCCATTAAGGCACCAATCGTTAAGTTCATTACCATATTGGCAACAGCCGGTACGGCCGCGAGTGATCCGAAGTGCTCCATCGCAAGTGTTGCAGCGAGGGCGGTGTTGCAAATACCTGTATGGAATAAAATCGCGCGGGCGTTGCGCTCGGGTAGGCCTAGCCATCTGGAGATGAAGTAGCCTGCGCCCATTGGGATGCTAACTTGTAATGTGACTGCTACGAATACAAGCGGTAGCACAGACAAGTTCTCAGATAGTGCTTGCTGGGCATTGGAGATGACCGATAGGATGACCAGAAATAGCGCGAGTTGGGACAAGACACTGGTATATGGTTTAAACTTCTCCACTTGTTGTTGAAACTTCCACTGGATTAGTAAACCGCTAATCAAAGGAAAGAACACGATATACATAATGTTAAGAAATAAAGGCCAGAATGCAATAGGGATAAAACGTCCTGCAAATGTCTGCAATAACACCGGTGTCAACACAGGAGAAATGAATGTATCAAGCGTTGCCATCGTAATACTGAGCGCAACTTCTCCTCCCGCAATAAACGTATAAATATTTGCAGATGTTCCGCTTGGTACCGTCCCCGCCAAAATAATGCCGGTCGCAATCTCTGCTTGATTGCCGAAAAATATATAGGCAATTCCTATTGATACTCCGACCATGATCGTCCATTTCAGCAAGATGCCAAGTAAAGCATATTTCGGGTTTTTGATGACGTTGAGCAGTTTCTCCGACGAAAGCGATAAGCCCATCAGAAAGAAGATCGTTCCTAACCCAAACCCCGTCAGTTGCCGGATTGAAATGAACGCATCCGGAATAACGTAGGCAATGATGGATAAGAGTACGATCCAAAGTGGTAAGTACTTTGAAATGATTTTTGATATGGTTTGTATGGTTTTCATGTAGTTCTCCTCCTTACGAGGAAGTCCGTCTATGTTTTTTGTTATGAGCGGTTAACGCATTCAATAGAGCACTCAAGCCGCTACTATAAGCGCTTTCTTTGAACCTTTGAGCGCATTATCATACGTCATCAATATAGCAGAGACCGAGTTCATTGCCCCTCTTTTTGTACTTTATTCAACTTTTCTCTAGTTCTAACTAAGAAATATGCGTTGATCCAAGATGCTATTGGTATAACTAGCGCTATACCAAGCCCCGCACAAAGTATCAAAATCATTTCTGAACTGAATATCTTTGAATTGACAATATCTCCAATAGAGTAGTGTAAATCCTTGAACCAAATGAGCAATGCCAAATATCCTCCAAAGAAAGCGAAGAACAATGTATTCGTATCGGTTCCTAAAATATCTCGTCCTATACTCACGCCAGACTTAAATAACTCCTTCTTACTTAAGTTTCTACTATGCTTAAATACTTCATGCATAGTAGAAGCAATCGATATAGCGACGTCCATGATCGCTCCAATTGTACTCATAATAATGACGGAAGCACCTATTTTTACAAAGTCTACACCAATATAGAGAGACATACCTGCGATTGCTTCTTCTTCCTCTTCACCAAATCCTTGGATCATAAGCTTTTTGGATACTAAAACTATGAAAAATAATAATATACTAATGGTAATCATCGTTGAGATGAATGCTAGTACCGTTTTACTGTTTACCTCATTAATATAAAACAGACTGATGCACCCAATAACTATGCAGGCAATAAATGTAATGACAATAGGATTCGCATTTGAATCCAACATAAAAAACATCGTAAAAAAGACCACGCCAAAGTTAAAAAATAGCGAAATAAATGATCTAGCTCCACTTCTCCCGCCAACCCAGATCATCAATACGAGTAAAATAACCGCTAGCCATACTAGTACATTCAAATTCTCGCCCTCTTTCGTTCAATAAAGAAGATCGCTGTATAAAGTCCTATAGGGATAGTTAAGACGATTCCAATCCCACCGGCTAATGCACGTGCTAATTCCAACGATAAATTCATCGAGAGTGCAAATCCTACGGGTGAAGCGTTTTTTAAATAAAGGATTAGCATGGGGATAGATCCACTTATATAAGCAAAAAATAGAATGCTTGTAATGGTTCCCATAATGTCTTTGCCGATATCTATGCCAGATGCCTTCAGCGCTTTAACGGATATAGTATGATCTCTTTCATATAATGCAAACATCGAAGACGACATCGTAATGGCCACATCCATGATGGCTCCAAGCGATCCGATAAACAACCCCGCCATGAAGATCGTGTGATAAGGACGCGTCAAAAACTGCATTTCCTCATAACGCAGCCCATTCCCTGAAGTGATCCAGATGACAAGGGACGTAATGGAAAGTGACACTGCCGTTGCGACTAACGTAGCCACAATGGCGGCATATGTTTTTTCATTTCGGCCACTGACTAGCAGGAGCGAAATGGTTGTGAATAACAAGATACATATCCCGCAAACCACAAGTAAACTGACCTCATAGAATTTCACATAAATATCTAAAGCGAATGATAGTACCATGACGTTAATCACAAAGCCTACTATTGCCAATAGTCCTTGCTTATGCCCGACAATTAGCAGTGTAAATACGAAGATCCATGCAACGATCAATACGTATTTATCACGTTTTACGTCTGTTATACTCCCCGCTAGTTCTTCTACCTTAGAATCAATGGAGACGAAAACTTCATTTCCTATATGGTACTGTTGATCGTACGCCCCCGAGGATGAATACTCATTTACCAACTGGATTTCCCGACCTTTTTCTTCCCCATTCATGATCTTAGCTATGATGTGTTGGACAAATAGCGTATCTTCATTGCCATGCATGTCTGTTACATCCGTTTCTTCCTCTATTGTTGTATGGATTACCTTGGCGATCGGTCGATCATAAAATGAATAATTATGATTTACAAAAGCAATGGAAATGGTACAGCAAAATGCTAACAGAAAAAATAAGATCCACTGCAATGTTGTGATGTTTCTGATTCTATTCAAAATAATCCTCCTGACACTCCTAGGATGAGTCACAGATTAATCCTACCATGAATAAGACGTAGATTTAAAAAAAATATCTCTATTACTCCCAATAAGAAAAGCTCCGATTCCATTATAGGAAGAGAAGCGAATGTACCCATTTCCTTGACAGAAAACTGTTCTAGTAAATCCAGCATCTCCAAAACCACCACTTGATGGTAGAGTGTGACATCAATTCCTAGGAGTGTCCCACTTTCAATAAATCTTCTATCTTTTTTCGATCCCGTCAGCCAGTCAAAATCAAAAAACTCTACAACACGGACTTTTTCATCCAGTGGCTTTCGTTTTAAGGAATCTTGGTTAAACAGTTCCGCTACGCGCAAAATTAGCTGAGCCTATAGAAGGGATTCAGGTAAGTCGGACTTCAGGAATTCCACCACTCCATGCTTTCATGAGCAGCTGCAACAGTTCTGCTGTTTCAATGGTAGAAGATTTCTCCAACGTAACAGAACCTCCTTGATCGGTATGGCGCTGTTCTGCAATTACCCGATCGATCATTGCGGTTTGCTGGTGTTTTGTCGCCTCGTTGATCGATCGATGCATAACTGTGGCTGCTTTGCGCAAAGGTGTTTGCATTCCGCTTTCACAGGATGCTACGTTCAAGTAGTGGTTTATTTCTCTCGCTACTTCTTCAATAAACTGAAGAGCCTTCTCTGAATGCAAATCAATTTTCTGGTTAGCTATAGCGATTTCCCACCCCGCCACTTCAACCCGTAATGCATGTCCCCATAAACTCTCAATGCCGTTCAGCAAAGGTACAAGTATGGTACATGTACGTGCCAGCTCCGTCGCCTGCATTACATTCGGCAATTGAATATATGAGGATAATGCTGCTTTTTCTTGTCTTTCTTTATTGTAAAAATGCACTATAATACCTTCACTTTCAAGCAGCTGTTTCATCAAACCGATAGCTGAGATTTCTTTATAGTCAATAGTAAGACCGTCAGTGGCATGAAGAAATCTTTCCCTATTGAAGTGGCTAAGCGAACATCCAAAAACGCGTTCTACTTGTTCAGCTTCAAATATACTCCAAGAGCCGCACGCTTGTACTTGTTCCATAAAATAATCGGGTATACATATATGCTTTTCTTTTATCTCGCTTGATAAAAATGATGTGATTCCATTGTCGGAAATATCCATAGTATATTGTTGGACTCTTGTCTTTCCCTGATAGAATGCTTTATCGAAGAACGACATCACTTCAGCTGGTAACGTCACATAGCCATGGCTCAGTATCCAATATGCTTCCTGTACTTTCCGCAGACGCTGAACAGTTTCATGTTGCATGGCGGCCATTGCTATGAGCATCAATCTCTCCTGAGGCAGACCTATCTGTTTATCACAATAATTGGATGTTACAAACTCATTCATATATGGTTGCAACAGTGCAGAAGGGATCAATTTGTCACGTTCAGCAACAACCTGTAAGCCAAGCCATTTGATTTCGGTTACTGAATAATCATAGATCCATCGATCGTATAACCCATCCTGTAACAGTTTCTTTACTACTTGATGAAATTCCGAATACGCAGGCCTTCCACGCTGTTTTTCTACTTGTTTATACAATAACTGCAATAGTGCCCGTTCGGTTATCTTTTCCACTACTCTCATGTCCCGGTCTCCTTTCGTAAACAACAAAAAAACAATCATTCCGCCTCTTCGGCAAAATGATTGCAATAGTTGTGAATGAGGAAACAAAGTCAGGCAGCTTTAATATACTACACACAAAATGCATAGACGTAGATACCTTTTTTGCTTCCACTCCTCAACCCCCGAAGAAAGTGTCGCTTTTACGATACGTGGCAGGTCTCCTGGCTTCACTTCATCCTTCCGCAAGTGCCTTCCCATGTCTCCATAGTGGCTAATTCTAGCGGTCGTCCGTGTATACAGTTGCGGGGACAGCTCCGGTTGACGGATTCCCTTTTATACCTTGATAGGTACCAGCGCATCGTGCAAACTCATTTATTTTATTGCTATCATTTTATCATGGATAACATAGTGGGTGGTAGCGTTTGTATGCATCAGAAGAATCATGAGATAACTAAATAGGGTGCCTATGCAAAAAACATTGTGAGTACGTCCACAATCGTTTTGTGCTAGGCACCCCGTCGTGTAGAGTGTTCTTCATTACTTACATTAGTTGTTGTTCGCATAGACAACCGCAATCCGCCAATCCTTGAACATATGCCTCTTGCCATGTGATTCCATGGATGAAACCATTCTCCGAGTAACCTGTGATCAAATAGAATGTTTCGTTCTGCTCGGGTAGTGATGAATTGTTCTGATAGTCGTTGTTTTTCATAAGAATTACCTCCTGGATTTTGTATTTTTCGTAGTATATGCCTTGCCGGGGAATAAAAGAACGTTTTTTCGGCATTTAATGATAATCGGCCATTTGACAGCGCTTACATTACGAAGTCAAAAGGAAGAAATTCTTTATATATATCCCCGAGTAAATATACTACAGACATACTTTATAATTCAGTGAATTCTGTTTATTGTACCACCCCAATAAATAATTGTAAATATAAAAGTTGTAATTCCCTGTTAACATTTGTAGATTTTCGAGAAAAACCTATGACTTCTCTATCATTTAATGACTAAAACACGACCTTATAACTTTTTACACAAAAAAATCTCCCTAAGTCCTCTGTACGACTTAGAGAGATCCGTAGTGATTAGGACATTTGCTTTTCGCAAATATCGATGACTGCTCTGACAGAGTCAGCTGACTTGTCGAGTGCTATTTGTTCTTCCTTTGTTAACGGAAGTTCAATCACACTCTCGATACCATTGCCTCCCAGAACAGTGGGTACGCCTAAATAAATGTTTTGATATCCATACTCGCCCTCTAAATAAGCAATGGACGGCATAATTCGTTTCTTATCTTTAATAATTGCTTCAGCCATCTCAACCAAAGCCGCTGCCGGTGCGTAATAAGCGCTACCGTTACCTAGTAGTGAGACGATCTCACCACCGCCTTTTCGAGTGCGCTCCACAATTGCTTCTAGCCGTTCGTTCGAGATAATCTTATCCAATGGAATGCCGCCGGCGTACGAATAACGTACAAGTGGAACCATATCATCTCCGTGTCCACCAAGTACAAAGCCCGAAATATCCTCTACGGATATATTTAGTTCTTCCGAGATGAACGTAGTGAAACGCGCAGTATCAAGCACGCCTGATTGTCCAATTACGCGGTTTTTAGGAAAGCCAGTTGTTTTATAACATACATATGTCATCGCATCAACTGGATTACTTAAAATCAGCACGGTACTGTCTGGCGCGTAACGTTTCACTTGTTCGGAAACAGAACGCATAATCTTTGCATTGGTTGCAACTAAATCATCTCGACTCATACCTGGTTTACGTGCAACACCTGCTGTAATGATAACCATTGCGGCGCCTTCAATATCCTCGTAATTGGATGTACCTGTAATACGGGAATTAAATTGTTGTACAGGACTCGTCTGAAGAAGATCCAGTGCTTTCCCTTTAGTCGGATTGGAAAGATCCGGGATATCAACCAAGACAATGTCACCTAATTCTTTCTGTGCAGCCATCAATGCAGCCGTAGAGCCCGTGTGACCAGCTCCGATGACTGCAATTTTATGTCGTTTGAAAGCCATGAAAAACACTCCTTTATATAGACTTCAATATGAGGAATGCACTTATAGCACACCTATTCCTCAGTCTTTCTTCGGTGCCTTCTTCGCTTCTGCCAGTTTCTTAACTTGCGGAATTTCTGGAGTAGTCGACACTAGGGGTTTCACCATGCCATACACTGAATCATCGGGACGCGGTATAACATGCGCACCTAGTAATTCACCTACACGCGCTGCTGCGTCGCGACCTGCGTCAACAGCTGCCTGAACTGCTCCAACATCACCTTGAACGATGACCGTAACAATTCCACCATCGACCATCTCCTGTGATACCAACTCCACGTTGGATGCTTTCACCATTGCGTCTGCTGCCTCAATTGATCCAATCAATCCTTTTGTCTCAATCATTCCGATCGCTTGACTCATGTATATCACCTCTTTTCACTTCTGTGGAATCGATAATACCAATAATGACCGCGTCGATTGGGATCGGGTTTTCTTTCGGTAAAATAAAGCGTGAAGAACCGCCACTCGTAATGAGTACCTCGTCACCAACCCCTGCTCCAATCCGATCTGCCGCGACCATATGCGACTGTATACTATTGCCGTATGCATCAATCGGCTGGATGATTAACAGTTTAAGCCCTGCTAATCCATCCTCTTTACGGGTTGCCCATACGTTACCAATCACTCTACCCATTCGCATGCGTAATCACCTTTTTCTACTTTCTACTCGATATCGTTTTACCGAGTTCCCGTGCTGTATCTCTTGCTAGTGCCGTAACAATTGTGCCTTTATTAATAACGATTTCCTTTTCTGAAATCTCGGACACGTCTTCAGCCGACAAAAGTTTTTTTGTGAATTCATATGCCTCTGGAACATTTACTGGAATAGCCTTAACCGCTTCCGTCGTCGCTTGTACAGATGCCACTTCTTTCGCGTCACCCGATTTCACTAGACGACCAATTGATCCTTGTGTAATGAAACCTGCATTTGCTTCATCGGTATCAATATGCATTTCGAGACGATAACGCTCATTCACCCGAATACGGACATTGCGGAATGAAATGGCTCGGACTCCGTCTGCTTCCACCGTGACATACTCTCCATCTTCCACACCAAAGCGCGTAGCATCTGCAGGTGCCATATGGATATGTGCCTGCGCGATAATAAGTCCTTGGTCTATATGCACACTACCTTTTGGTCCGATTAATGTAATCGGTGCTGATCCCTCAATATTACCGGATTCCCGAAGTGGGGGCTTGACGCCGAGTTTCATGGCATCCGTAAAGCTGACCTCGACTTGGGTAGCTTTTCGGACAGGGCCTAAAATACGCACACGTTCAATACTACTTTTAGGTCCTGCAATCATCACCGTTTCATTGGCGGCGAATTGGCCCGGCTGGGAAAGCTCGGACCGCTGTGTCAACTCATACCCTGCGCCAAACAATACTTCCACATGTTCAGGCTGTAAATGTACGTGACGGGCGGAAACCGCAATGGGAACCGCTCGTTCCGGCAATTGAACGGGACTTTTGCCCAATTGTCCAAGAATTTCTCCGACAATTTGTTCAATCAATTGCTGATTCATCTAGTTCACGCCTTTCTACTATGTCAGCAGTGATTATTCGCTTTTTGGTAACATCAATTCTAATTCGTTATGTGGTCTTGGGATTACGTGAACAGAAAGCAATTCGCCCACACGTTGTGCTGAAGCAGCACCTGCATCTGTTGCTGCTTTTACTGCACCTACATCACCGCGTACCATAACTGTTACGATTCCACCGCCAACATGTACTTTACCTACTAAGTTTACGCTTGCTGCTTTCACCATTGCGTCTGCTGCCTCAATTGCACCGATTAATCCTTTAGTTTCTACCATTCCTAATGCTGTACCTTCTCTGTTCATAATTGTTTCCTCCTAATAGTGTTTTATTTTGTAAGTTGTTTAACGATTTCACTGACTAAGTTCTGTACTAATGCTGGATCAATGTTGTTGTTTGTTGCGGCTGATACATTGTTCATCACACTGGATACGAGCTGATCATTTGAGCTTTCTACCGACTCTGAATGCTTCGGCAATTGTACTTCCTTCGTGCCATATGCCATCCGCTTAATGTTCAGCAAATGCGTAGCTGTGACATTGTCTGATGTAATATTGCCGCCAAATGTTCCGCAACCTAATGTGAATGATGGCATTAAGCCTGTCGTACCACCAACTGCTCCAACAGAGGACATCGTGTTGACCAAAATACGTGATACTGGCATTTCCATAGCGAATTCACGAGCTACTGCATCGATTTCGGTATGTAGTGCCAAGCTGTGACCACGTCCGCCAAGGTTCAGTAAGTCGAGGCACACTTCTTTCGAGTGCTTCACACCGTCGACGACATACATAGCGAAAATAGGTGATAGTTTCTCCAATGAAAACGGTACGTCTTTACCAACTTTTGTTTCCATCCCGACAATCAGGCGCGTACCTTCTGGTAAAGAAATGCCTGCCATTTTCGCGATGAACTGTGGGCTCTTACCGACCACTTTCGGATTCACCTTACCGGGTACCGGCGAGATGACACCTTCCATAACTTTTTTCTCTTCATCCGATAAAATATACGCGCCATTTTTCTTCAGCTCACGCGTAACCAGGTCCACGACGTGCTTATCAACCACGATGGCTTGCTCGGTTGCACAAATCGTACCGTAATCGAATGACTTGCTGTCTACGATATCTTTTACCGCTTTTTCAATCTTTGCGGAACGTTCGATATAAACTGGTACATTACCAGGACCTACACCGTAAGCTGGTTTACCCGAGCTATATGCCGCTTTGACGAGCGCACTACCGCCTGTTGCAATGATAAGATTCACGTCTTTATGCGACATTAATTGCTGTGTAGCTTCCATTGAAGCCAGTGTGAGACATTGAATCAAACCTTCAGGGGCTCCAGCTGCAACCGCTGCTGCATCACATACTTTTAATGCTTCGTGTGTGCATTCCACTGCGTAAGGGTGAGGGCTAACTACAATGGAATTTCGTGTCTTCAATGAAATCAACGTTTTGAAGAACGCCGTCGATGTTGGGTTGGTCGTTGGGATGATTGCGGCAACTACACCGAACGGAGCAGCGATTTCCACGACCTTATTCATATGGTCCTCTTTTATGACACCGACCGTTTTCATATCTTTAATACTTTCGTATACATCACGGGAGCCCACTTCGTTCTTAATTTTCTTATGAGCTGCTACCCCCATACCTGTTTCATCTACCGCAAGTTGTGCGAGGCGACCGGATTGTTCAAAAGCGGCATCAGCAACGGCTTTGACAATCTTGTCAACTTGTTGCTGAGTATAGCCCATGAATTTCTCTTGTGCTTCTTTTGCAGTTTGGACGGCTGTACGCATTTGTTGTAAAGCCAATAAATCTTTATCCATTAATTGGACCAAATTAAAACACTCCTTTCTAGATACTTATCTATCAGTAACTTAACGGATCTTTCGCCATCTTCTGTATCGCTTCTCGGAATGCGTCGGCTGCTGCCTTGCAAGAAGACTGGCTGCCTGTCAGTAGACCACCGCCAAAGTTGGTTTCGGAAGGAGGTGCATAGAGTACACAAAGTGTAACGTCTGCAGCTTTTAGTGCAGCATCCAAACCGACAACGGCCTCAACAGGCGGTGCAATCAAGTATGCCAATGACTGTCCATCGGCTACGTTAGCCATGTCAGCTAAGTAACTCCCACAACTGGAAATGGTATGCGCATATAACGCATGATCACGATTTCCGTTAATCGCCTCAAAATACGCTTCGTGCTCTATCGTTATACGAATCGAATCAAGACCACTTTTTACTTCTTCCGGCGACGAGCCAGCTATGACTCCTATAAACTCTCCCGATAACGGACCAGAAGAATGAGCTGAGCCTGCGTAAAAACTTTTTGCATAGACCACTTCCACATCGCTATGCTTCGTTGCTGCATCAATTGCTGTATAGCCGACGTCGTCAATTGTCGTCGTGATCAACCCAAGACTACGCTGGTGAGACTTCAATCGGAACTTCTCAGCAAGTTCCGGACTGACATTCGAAATGACTTGCATTGACAATATGTCTGCATAGATTTTCACTTGCCCTCCTCCTTCCTTATCCTTCCTTTTGAACAAGCGATACACCGCTCGCTTCATATTTCAAGATTTTCTGAATAACCGTTCCAAGAAATGCCCCCGCTTCAACAGGGGGGATTCCGCCTTTATGAATATTGGAGATGACCATACGATCCGCTTCAATCGTGCCATGTCTTGGTTTGTAGCATATATAAGCACTTAGCGACTCTGCAGACACAAGACCCGGACGTTCACCGATCAGCATGACGACAACATCAGGTTGCAACAGCTCTCCGATATCATCCATCACGGCAACTCGTCCCTTATCGACATAAAACGTTGTTCCCATATCAATATTCAAGTTGTTAAGTGATTGTTGTAACGATAAGTAAACGTCCTCCAAATTTTCTTCGATTGCTTTCGCACTCAGTCCATTTGACGCTACAATTTGTACGACAGGTGATTTTTTACAACGCTCTTGAATCAAAGCCCTTGCTTCGTCTGAAAGCTTTCTACCAAGATCCGGGCGTCGAATGTATTCTTCTTTATCTGACACTTTGGATTGCACTTGGAACAATCCTAGCTGTTCGAGCAAGTCATCTCGTACTTCACCGTAGACTGCGTCAACTGCTGCAGCGTGATCCAGTCGGAACTGTAGCCACGTCTTCGTTTTCGGACGTGAGCCTGCGCGCCCGACCCCTATTCTAGCTGGTGTTTTCTTACGATATTCTGCCAGCTTGTCTTCCTCAAGATCTTCTTGTGGTTTTGATTTCGAATTACCATACGCCGTCGTCGGTTTTGGTTTTACGGTGGAAATATTCCGCTTCGGCCCTTCTGTCGTACTATGGAACACCACCGCTCCGCTAGGCAATTTTTTCACAGTTTCCACTTCCAACTGCCCAATAGGTCGCCGTGAAAACAACTCTACTTTCTGTTCGTTCGTTGGCTGTTGTTGTATGGTTTGATTACTACTCGCAGCCTCTAGTTTTTCTACAACCATTTTTGTGATTTGCTGAATTAAATCCTCATTCAAGTCCATCCACCTCCTATCGATTGAAGAGTGTGAGATCTCCAGCATGTTTACTCAACATGCCATTTTCGTAAATCCCCATCTTTTCAAGCCATTTCAAGTATTCAGGTGCTGGTGTTTTACCCATCGTCTGAAGAACGGTCGCCACGTCATGGTAGCTCATGGACTGGTAATTCAGCATAACGTCATCACCCATAGGGGCTGCGATGATGAAATTCACACCTGCCGCTGATAATAAGATACTTAAATCTTCAATGTCATTTTGGTCTGCTTTAATATGGTTCGTATAGCAAATGTCTACACCCATCGGCAGTCCATGTAGCTTACCCATGAAGTGATCTTCAAGGCCTGCCCGGATCACTTGCTTACTGTTATATAAATATTCCGGACCAATAAATCCGACAACCGTGTTGACAATGTACGGATCATAATGTCGTGCAAAACCGTAGTTCCGTGCTTCCATGGTTACTTGATCTACACCATAATGCGCTTCAGCCGACAGTTCGGATCCTTGTCCTGTTTCAAAATACAATGTTTGAGGACCAGTACCCGTACCCATTTTCAGCGATAGATCTTTCGCTTCCGCAATTAATTCTGCTGAAATACCAAATGAACGATGGGCTTTTTCCGTTCCTGCAATACTTTGGAAAATCATATCCGCAGGAGCTCCCTGTTCGATTGCTTTCATCTGTGTCGTAACGTGTGCAAGTACACAGTTTTGTGTTGGAATTTCCCATTCATCAATAAAGTCTTTCGTCGCATTCAACACACGCTTTACGCTTTCTACGGAATCATCTACAGGATTGATCCCAATTACCGCATCACCGATACCGTAAGACAAGCCTTCTTTTAACGAAGTGATGATCCCATCAATATTGTCCGTCGGGTGATTCGGTTGGAGGCGGGAAGACAAAGTACCCTTTTGACCGATTGTAATATTACACGTTGATAAGATTTCGATTTTATTCGCCGCGTGTACTAAGTCCAGATTGGACATCAGCTTCGTTACAGCCGCAATGACTTCCGATGTCAATCCGCGACTGAGACGTTTTAATTCGCGGTCCCCTACTTCATTACTCAAAATGTATTCGCGCAGTTCTGCGATACTCCAGTTCTGGATTCCACTGTAGACCTTCTCGTTAATATCATTTTCAATAATCAGTGAGACTTCATCATCTTCGATTGGGATCAGTGGATTGTTACGGATGTCACTTATAAGCAACTCACTAACGACTGTTTTGGCAGCGATTCGTTCTTGCACGGTTTCCGCCGCAATTCCTGCGAGACGATCTCCAGATTTCTCTTCATTCGCTTTTGCTAGCACTTCTTTTAGGTCATGGAACACATATCGTTCGCCGCCTAATGTAGTGGATAAATTCACGTACAAGACCTCCTTTACGTTGTATGGAATGTTAAGGTTTTCACAACGACCGGTACGACGCCTGAAGTGAGCGCATTGCCGATATCGATGTAATCGCCTGTTTCCACATTAATTTGATCTATACAAATAATGCTTTGTTTCACTTGTAATGCCGCCAATGTTTGGCCAATCACTTTAGCGTGATCTGATTGAATGACCAATATAATCGGTTGTTCAGGGCGCGGCCTCTCGTTCATGATCTGAACAATTGCCTTGGCCAATCTCTGCACATCGCGAAATCCGAGATAGGGAAGATTGGACAGATAGAGAGCGAAGTTTTGTCCTTCTTTCGCAGAGTCGTATAAAGTAACCGCCTGCTGAACCGCGTCTTCAAATCGGGAAAATCCTATCTCGAGATTTTCTCCAAAATCATATTGGTAAATCGGAATGTTTTTTAAAGGCAACTCATGTGGCGCAATCTGTATGGTAGCCCCGCTAATTTCAGTAGTCTGTGTTCCAGCTCCCAATACAGTAGCCCGTACAGTTTCTACTGGCTCTTGCCAAGTAAAGTGTTGTAGTGATGTGTTTTGTAGCAGTGCCTCCGCAAGTTGCATGCCGATATCGTCGTACCGTGCTATTTGGACTTCACCGGAAGTATGATGATACATACATTCGGAAATACCACCTGAAAAGACGATGGTATCGATTGGTTGCAACCAGTTCGGTTCATGACCTAGCAAAAGCACTCGATCTTGTGCCTGAACTTCCTTCTTCAAAATACGCGCCATCGCTTCTGCCATATAAGTCGTTACGAATGATACAGCTGATGCATTTTTGGGGTCACCGACTTGTAACGTATAGCCTTGGTCTTGTAATAACCGTTCGACTGACGGTGAAATGGTACGGACTTTTCCGTGTTCAAATTCGATCAAGCGACCCCCGATATGCATCGTGCATGTACCAAGAAGTTGCTTGTCTTTGAATACTGCAATATTTGCTGTCCCTCCACCAATGTCTATATTGGCAATTACCTGGCCACTTTTTCCAGATGATTCATAGCTGCCTGACCCTTTTGCTGCGATAATTCCTTCTAAGTCAGGGCCTGCCGTTGCGACGAGGAAATCGCCTGCTTCATCAGACAACTGATGCAACATTTCACTGGCGTTTCGTTTGGTTGCGGTTTCACCTGTAATAATGACAGCGCCTGTTTCTATCTGCGAAGGCTGGATTCCTGCCTTTTCGTATTCCGTGCGGATAATCTGTTGGACACCCGCTACATCAATCGTCACTGCGTCTTGCAATGGTGTTCGAAATACTGGGCTCTTGTAGAGTATTTCTTTATCTGTAATTTCTATTCGTGGCACATGTGTTGCACCCGCTACATTACGTAGAGAAAAACGACTGATAATCAGTTTTGTCGTGCTTGTGCCAATATCAATTCCTGCACTAATAATTGTTTCGTGCTTATTGAAATTGCTCACGCCCACACTCCTCTCTGATTACTTACTGCCTTGTACTTTTAATTATATCTAGCTTAGACACCAGCTTCCGGGTCATTTCAATCTTCCCAATAACGTACAAAGTATGCACTCTGTCGGGAAGATTACAAACGCCTGTCGGAGCTAGACGGCGTCTTGCGCTTTTGATATAAAAAAGACGCCTTTACAAACCCATGGATTTTCCCATGGGATGTAAAGGCGCCATTGCCGTTTTTATTCACTTGTATGGAATTTACTATATCAAATTCCTATCTGGCTGTAAAGAAAATTAGCCGTGGAAGATCAAGTGCTTGTCGGCTTCTGACTCTACGTAATGCCGCATCGCATGAATGTCGTTCAACTTTGTCAATTCCTTTATATGCTTGATCCCCATACCCGTTTTGGAAGAAATCATGACAATGGGTCCGACGTTCATGACAGTCTTTAACATGCCAAGTGAACGATCTATATCCGCTTCCGGAAGATCGCATTTGGTGATGACCCCGATGGGTAGTTTCGGGATTCCCATGCTGAAACCTGGTGGAAAAATAAGCTTTTCACTCGTTGCGTCTTGCAAATACAGTACGTGCGTTACTTCAAGCGCGGTGGCCATAATATTTTTGTAGAACATAGGATTTTCCGTGTACTCGCCCGGCGTATCGACAATCCAATCATAATAACTGAGCGTTTGCGTTTTGAAAGCTTCTACTTTTCGGCCCAATAAAGCATTCGTCAATGTAGACTTTCCCGCCCGTACCGCACCGATCAGCATTGCCTTGTTTCGCATCGTCCTCACTCCTTATGATTTTGTGATTTCAGCTGGCGTATACTTTAACTTCTCCGATAAAAAACGATTAATCTCCAGCATAGCCATCTCTACTTCGGAGACGCTCCCTACGATGACAAGACTTCCTGTAAATCGATCGAGGAATCCAATTTGAACATTTGCTGCTTTCGTAGCTAAGTCCCCCGCGATAATTACCGTCTCACTCGGTGTACAAGTGAGAATACCTAAAGCTCCAGCTTCCTGGATGCCTAACTTCTGAAACATGTCTGGATCGGGATTAGCGATCAAATGACTGAGTGTAATCTGTTTTCCTGGAACGAATTCCTGTATAAATCGTTTCTTGTCTTCGCTCATTACACACACTCCTCGTTTATATTTTTATGCTTTAGCGGCGGGAGCTTTCGTTTCAGCATCTTCATACTCGCCTTCGCGAATAATTCCCGCTTCACGGTCTTGCTTTTCTAACCTTAATGCTGTTGGTACAGACAGCTTGTATGCAATGATAACTGCGATGATACCCGCACTTAATTTACCTAGTATAACCGGTAAAATTATATTGGGTTGGAAATTCGCTGTGAAAGATAAATGATCCCCTAGCAAGAATGCAGCACACACTGCGAATGCGATATTGATAACTTTATCTTTTGGTTTCATGTAACGAACTAATGAGAACATCGCCAAGATATTCGCGACAGTCGCAAGTAGACCCGCGCTACCTTCAGGCGAAAGCCCAATTTTCTTTCCCGCGGCTTCCAAAGGTCTCCCCATGTACTTTCGAATCAAGTAAATCATTGGGAATGCACCCGCTAACATAATACCAATATATCCGGCTGTTTCAAGTGCACGGAATTGGTCTGCTTTATCCGCCATGATTGGATCAAAGCCCCAAACACCAAAGATCTTAGTAAAGATACCCGTAAATACTTCCACGATAGAGAACACTAATACAAGTTTAATGGCAGCGTCCATCACACGGCCAAAAATCATAAATCCGTTAATCATAATACGTGGAACAAACTTCAGTCCGACCGCGATCAATACAACAAATAATAATAATGGCAATAAATTTATGAAGATTTGTAAATAACTAATCGCAAACTCATAATTGGATGTAGCCGTCGTGCTGATTACATCACGCACGTCCGTGTTGAACAAAACAACTAATACCGATGCAATAAATGCACCGATTGGAATCGTCAATACACCTGACATGATGCCAAGCGCCATGTACTTATGGTCTCGTTTATCTAGCATGGCAAGTCCCATTGGAATAGAGAAGACGATTGTTGCTCCGGACATGAAACCAACGATCAGCGCCATGATCCATCCTTCATTTGTTACCTTTAGCGCTTCCGCTAACTGATAACCACCCATATCTGAAGCCAGAATAGTAGTTGCAGCAAGTGCCGGATCTGCCCCGATTGAATTAAATACAGGACCAATGAATTTACTGATAAACCAGGTCAAGTAGGGTATAGACGCCATGATTCCTGCCGCAGGAACGAAGATATGCCCAACAGCGTGTAATCCAGACATGAATTCCTTACCTAATCCCACTTCCGGATTTTTTATTGAAGCAAATGCCCCTGCAACTGCACAGGCCATGATAATGTAGACAATTACCGTACCGATCATTTCCATTTGAGTTTCCCCCTATTACTTTCTTATAGTGTTACCGTCAACCTTGTATTAATACACTTGCCACCACCTTTAAATCTAATGACAAATTCTGAAAAAAGAAGACAAAAATGACGCTTAAAGAAGGTATCTCTTTAAGCGTCTTTGCTTAGGTCTATTTACTTGTGCGAATCTATAATCTCCACTGCAAGTGACTCCATTGTCATTTGCCTTGACATACTTGTATCACGCATTTTTTTAAATGCCTGTTGCTCGGTTAAGTTCTCTGAATTCATCAGAATACCTTTTGCCCGTTCGATGACTTTCCGCTTTTCCACTTCCTGTTTTGCCTGCTGAATACCGTCTTTTAGCCGGTGCACTTTACTGGATTGATGCAGTGCAACTTCAATTGCAGGAATTAAATTGGCTTCAGAAATGGGCTTGACTAAATAGCCGACCACGCTGTCTTGCTGCGCCTTTTCCACAAATTCCTTTTGACTGTACGCGGTAATGATTAAAATCGGTATATCCAGTTGTTCTCCGATGATTCGACTGGCTTTTAGTCCATTTATCTTCGGCATTTTAATATCCATCAAAATCAAATCAGGTTTATGCAAAAAGGCTAGCTCGATCGCTCGATCACCATCGCCTGCTTCCCCAACGACTTCATAGCCATGGTCTTGCAAAGTCATTTTTAGATCCATACGAATAATTGATTCGTCTTCCGCTATCAAGATTCGTTTACTCATGAAAAATCTCCACCCCCGCACCCACTGGAAAATTGATTACTGCATGTGTCCCGATTTCCCTAGGCACATATAGGAACTCACCATTTAAGTCATTGGTTACTAAGTTGTGGATAATTTCCGTGCCGAGTGACGTTTGCGGATTCTTCATTCCAACGCCGTTGTCGGAAACGTGAAGTTCTACAAAGTCATGATCCACAATAAATTCCACATTAATAATTCCTTCTTCTTTGCCTCGAAATGCATGCTTAAGTGAGTTTTGTATGAGCTCATTAATAATCAATGCTATTGAAACCGCTTTCTTAGAGGTTGTTATTATTTTATTGCCATTCGGCTCAATAATCAAGTCTACTTTTAAGTTGTAATCGTTTAGTACCATCGTGGAACAAATTTTTCTTGTCAAATCTATAATATTTACATCATCGTCGTCTGCATCTTCCTTCGTAAGGATAATTTCATACACAGAGGAAATGCTATATATCCGGTTAAGTGTTTCCTCAAAAGCAGATCGGTTATTAGCTGATATGCCATTACGCATTTGCAATCTTATCAAGCTTGCGACAGTTTGCAAATTATTTTTAACCCGATGATGTATTTCTTTAATGACGACGGATTTCATCATCAACTCTTTTTCCTTTGTCCGAAGTTCAGTAATATCTTGGACGATCAACAACGTTTCTTGAGACTTATTTTTTTCACGCATTTTTATTTTTTTTACAATTAAGTTTTTGTCCTGAATCGTCAACTCAAAGACAAATACATCCTCTTCCTGCTCATAAACTGTCCGCAAAAACGGTAGCATTTCCAATAAATCTCGATACAATACGTCATCCCGTCCGCTCATTTCAGAAATAAGCTTTAACCCCGAGGGATTTGCATAAACTAATCGATTACTAGCATCAGTCAAAATAAGCATCTCCATCAATAAATCCGAGACTACTCCAAGACTCGAATTCGTCAGTTGATCTTCCGCTGTTTCTGTAACTACCGAAAACCTTTTTATATCGTCAGCCGGTAGCGGTGAGGTGACTTGTTTCTCAGAAACCAACACACCGATCACTTGGTGATAGGTGTTCTTAATGGGTACCACGGTTTGATGCACCACGATACCTTCTTGTGTCATCGCCTGCTGTATGATAGATTTCTTTCCGTTACGATAAGAATAAAAAACGCCCGGTTCAAAAGACTCAAATACAATCTTTCCAATGACAGAATTAGTATACAGTGGAGTACACCCCATTGGAAAAGCCTCTGCAACGACAATCGCTTGATTACTCGGTTTTAATTTACAATCGATGAACATATACGAATTGGATAGATCTGCATAGGTTTGTAAGCTAAACGCCATCTCTTGCAAAATCTGCACATCTTGATTAGTCAATTCCGTATGTAATTTACAAAGTTTCTCTACTGTTGATTTTACCAATACGCCACGACCCTACGATCAGGAGTACTGCTACCCCTACCCTTTAAAATTAGTATAGATTGGTTAGCGAAAGAGGTCAATTGACAAGTTCGATGTCGATAAATGGGCATTAAGGAAATCTTCCACCTTTCTCTTATACGCTTTCTGATCCATCACGAATGCTTCCCCGTGATTCGCATCATCTACTAAAAACAGTTCCGCTTCACTCTCCGTTACTTCGTACAGTTCCTTTGTCATATCTGTCGGTACAAATGTATCGGCGTTGCCGTGTATGTACAGTATTGGTATAGTTGCACGCTGTACAGCACTCAGCGCATCTGCTTCCTTCAATGAATATCCCGCTTTTGCGTTCGTCAATAAGTTCATATTATCAAGTAACGGAAATGCCGGCAAATGAAACATTCGATTTAATTGATAGCAAAAAGCTGATAAGCGGATTGATACGGACTATCTGCAATGACTGCCTTCACTTGATCGGGAAGCTTCTCACCACTTGCCATCAAAACTGTAGCGGCCCCCATTGACAACCCATGGTAGACCACTTCTGTAGCAGGATCCATATTTTCGCTAAGTAACTTCGTCCAATCAATCAAATCCAAACGATCCGGCCATCCAAAACCATAATAGTCTCCACCACTTTTTCCATGTCCTCTAGCATTTGGCATGAAGAGATTATATCCCAGTTCTTCATAATAAAATTGACCGTACAAGCCCATCTGTTTTGCGTGTCCTAAATAACCATGTGTCAGAATCACTAATTTGTTAGTCGGCTGTTTGGCAGACAAGTAATACCCCATTAACTCTATACCATCTCTTGACGTCATGTGCATTTCTTCAAACTCCTGTTTATCCACCCAATCTAGCCAGTCTCCATTTAAAAACACATCCATGGTTTCAGCTGATACTTTCAAGTCAGCATTGCCTGTCAGGAAGTCTTTGGGACCACGTTTGATGGCCAAGTTATAGAAGAAAAAGCTTCCTGCTATCTGAAAAATAATAAAGATAGCAACGAGTAAAACGACAACTTTTTTCCATCTTATTTTTTTCATTTCTATATCCTCGTTCTCTTTGTCTTAGTATTTACTTTTATTATACAGTGAAAACGAAGAATTCGTTAGGAGGATTTCATGAGAAAAACCCCAGTAGTTGGATAACGACTACTGGGGCGGACTTCATTCACTATTTTTACTTTTCACTTCTTACTTCTTACTTCTTACTTCTTACTTCTTACTTCTTACTTCTTACTTCTTACTTCTTACTTCTTCTTATTGTCTTGCTTGGTAGCCTGATCTGCTCGTTTAAACTCTTTGTCGTACAATACTTCCTGTGTGGATGAAAGGCCATTATTCTTATCAGTCAATGTTTTATGTGGCTGTTTGTTTTCACTCAAGTCTAAACACTCCTTTCCGTCTAGCTGTCAGTGTTCCACGCATAGATAAAATTAAACATGAACCATTCAGTTAACGTTATTTGGTCTTTTTTCCAAAACCACGTATACTAACAGAAAAAGGGGTTGTTCACTATGAAGTTGCACATGACAGAACACGGTTTTGACACTGAAGTTGAGTTTGGTACCTTACACATTTCATCTAATGAAGAAAAAGGGTTTCGCCCCTTTCAATTGATGGTCGCGTCAATTGCTGCTTGCGGTGGTGGCGTCATGCGGAAGATTCTAGATAAAATGCGTATGCCTGCAGATGATATCACAGTGGAAGTGAAAGAAGTGATACGTTCACAGGATGATGCAAGTCGTCTGATGGAAATCCACCTCCACTTCACAGTCATTGGCTCAGACATTACAGTAGAAAAAATGCCTCGAGTCATGGAACTAACAGAGAAGAATTGTTCCATGTTACAATCCGTCATGGGTTGTATCCATGTTGTGAAAACCTATGAGATGAGTACAAAATAAGTTTCAATGACCGACAATGAGAGTTCTCCCATTTGTCGGTTTTTTACGTTTACAGGTCCTTATTTTTCCATTAAAAATCCCGTATACTGAATAGAATACCTAAAGGAGGTCTACCTATATGAAGAATAAACTAGTCGGGTTGTTAGCAGTTTTATTGATTTTTTCAGCAACGCCATTTCAAGCACAGGCAGCCACACAATTTTCTGACGTAGACAAGCATTGGGCGAAGAAAGAAATTATGTATTTAGCTGACCGTAATATTATCGGCGGTTTTCCAGACGGTACCTTTAAGCCAAACGATCCCATTACACGGGCGCAGGCATCTTCTATGCTCATTAAAGCATTGAAAATTCCGTTGGTAAAGGATCCCACAATACAGTTCAAGGACGTCTCGAAAAAGTCTTCCTATTATCAAATACTCGCAACAGTAAACGAAAAAGGTATCATGCGTGGAGACAATGGTTTCATGCGTCCTGGTGAGGATACATCACGCGCACATATGGCTGCGATCATTCGTCGTTCATTTAACATACCTGTCGACCATCAGGCAACGTTTGTAGATGTATCCCCGACACATTGGTCATTCCCCGATATTAATGGGATTGCGAAAAAGGGCATTACGGGTGGTTCTGAAGGTAAATATATGCCGGCAGATTCCGTTACACGTTCTCAGTTCGCTGCATTTTTAGTACGTGCACTGGACGACTCTATGAAGTTAAAAGATTACCATTCCTATGTAGGCGTTAAAGGAAAGACAATTGAACAAAATGGTTTTACTTATACGATCGCAACAGACAAAAACTCCACTAAGCTATTTAAAGAGAATAAAAAGGCTGGAACACGTTCAACACTTTTAGATAGCGCGACTATGCCGGATAACGGAATCAACCGAATACTGCTCATGTCCGGTTATCAAATGGTCCTATACAATGATGATCTCTTCATTCCGTATTGGAACTTGATCAATGCAGGAAATAAAATGCCTGTAGGATATAATCTGGTGAAATTGAATGTAAATGACTGGAGTTACATGATTGGTAGTATTCCAATCGATCAAAAGTTCCGTAATATGTTCATTTGGAACGATCGAATCTACTATACACTTGAAAAAAACAAGGAACGAGTTTTCGATTCCACATTCGATCCTACTACTCCAATAGATGATCCATTGACGCTGTATTCAGTAGCGATTGATGGCAAAAACAAAAAAACATTATTAAACTTTGATGCCCGTGTCATTTTTGATGAAGTAGAAGCTACTTCGAAAACCAATCAAGTAAGTCAAAACAATAAATCCGTAGCGTTCGACCTTTCTACGATGTATTACTTCAACAAAACAGGTGTGTATAAATATAATCTGTTAGATAAAAAGATCAGCAAAGTTTCTACTATTCTTGCGAGGGATATGGATGTTACCGCTACACAGTTAATCGTGACGGATCAAGCAGGTAAGAAACATACACTTAAGAAATAAGAAAAATGGCATGCCTCTAACCTAGTGGCATGCCATTTTTTCTATCGGTCTATAACAAGTTTAGCAACCATTCGAATTACTAATTGTCCAATGAAAAACGGTATAGCTGTTAGCAAAATGACAATATCTCGACCAAATGGCTTGAACCATCCACCATCATCTGAGATGAAATTCATAGCCAATACTAGAGACACTATGCCGGTAAGTATATTCATAAGTAAAATATAACGAATTTTTATAGCGCAAGATAAAATACCTGTTATCACAATATATAAAACAGACACGACCAATAAATACTTTGCATCTTCTCGCTTCATATACTGGGCGAATTCATAGAAGTGAAATAAGAATGGTGCTGGAATTAGAATCATGACAAGCCATGCCCTGTTCAAATATCGTCTTACCATTGCTTCATCACTCCAATTCGCTAAGGATAAAACATGTACTGTTTATTCAACATGATTAGTAAACCTTCACATACCTGACATACCAGCAACGACTACAAAAGTAGTCCACAAAAAGCCCAGTCCAATAGCTAAAACTGCGACCGCCCTTAATGAAATAAGTAAAACGGTAAGCCAACTTTTTTCTGTAGGCCCTTCAACTTTTAACGATAGAAGAATTAATGCGGTTCCTACTATTCCGGTTACGAAAGTGAGTACAACCCCTATCCAATACCAGATCAATCCGTTACCCCAGTACGCCATACTTTGAAATAAATCACTTAGGAAAAATACACCCGCTGCGCATACAAAAGCGAGAAGTATACATACTAGTTGTTTCTTTTCTCCTTGCATAACGTGTATCCTCTTTTCATTCTACTAGATTACCGTTTATTCACGGCTTCTTCACTGTTACGTACCCTACTTTCTCCACCAATTCCTGTCCTTGCGGTGAAACCATCCATTCAATGAATTTCTCAGTATTCGGATTTTCTGTCCCTGCTGTGATGACATAAAACTCAGATGCAATTGGATAGTCATCAGTACGAATTGTTTCTTTCGTCGGCTTGACGCCGTCGATTGCGAGCAGTTTAATCTCATCATTTCCTACCATTTCCGTTGAGTAATAGCGGAATGTATAGCCAATGGCATTTTTATAATTTCGATACTTTGAGACTTCTGAAATTATACCACCCATTCCTTCGGGCACATTCTCTTTTGGAGCATCCATGATCGGAATATTCCCCATCAGTCGTTTCAAACCTGTCTGACTACCACTGTCCGCTGGTCGTTGGAATGCGCGAATCGACTCGTTTTTACCTCCTACCTCTTTCCAATTGGTGATTTTCCCCGCATAGATATCTTGAATTTGTTTTAATTCTAGATTATCAATAGGGTTTTTTTGATTAACAAAAAAGACAAATGCTTCTCGACCAATCGGTGTTAATTTCAACTCAAGACCTAGTTGCTCCGCTACTTTCATTTGGGCGTCTGAAGGTCCTGCTGCAAAAATTATATCTACCTCGCCAGAAAACAGATTTTCATAAGCGATAGGTGTTGTATTGACCATTACTTCACTATCATACGGATTGTATTCTTTACTTGGATAGACTGCTTGAACAAAAGCTGCATACAGTGGATATAGCGCGGTAGCGCCGTCAATTCTCGGTAAATCATCCTTCAGTTCGAGTGTAGCCGCCTCGTCAAGCACGGCAAGCTTTGATTCCTGTCCAATCGTAAACGGTTCATAATCACGCACTTCCACTTCGGCATCCACTGTTGCAATACTTTCCTTGTATATATGCATTATCGGCCAAACTGCCGCCCCTAGTAGAACTACCCCTGCAATAATGCCGAACAATCGCTTTCGTTGCTGCGTGTTAAAGAAATGAAAGATCATCATGACGATCCACACATATAAAATGATCATTGCACTTAGCGCTAATGGTATATAGTGGATCCATCCCATTAGCAATAAATACAATAATCCAATTCCCGTGAAAAATAGTAACGCTATTAATAAAAGTACCGCAAATGCTATGGGTGCAACCATACGCGTTCCTCCCTTTTCATTTTCCGCTCAATTCCTCCAACCGGTGACGTGCCTCGTCTTCATCAAATGAACTGTACCAACGATAATGCTCCTCATCTAAAATACGGAAATGCTGACTAATTACATTTTGCTGTAAACGAAAAATTCCTTTTGCCTCCAATTCGCGCCACCACACTTTACCACCCATCGATTGATCCTTTCGGCGGTCAATACCGTCATGCGCAATAGTTTCCAGTACTTCTAACGGATCACCACCGACGGTAGCTTGCAATACGTCACTATCGCGAAATAAAGCACAGACAGCTATAACGGCTGTCCAACTGGCCATTGCTCTGGCTTTTTCAATTTGAATCAACGTCTTTTTTGAGAGTCCTAGTACATCCGCCATTTTTTGTTGGGAATACCCTTTCTCTAATCGAATTACCCGTAACTTTAATGAAATCAGTTCTATTAATTGTTGTTGATTCACTAGATCACCTCATAGTTACATTTCATATCCATTGGTGTAATATTACACCTATATCATTAAGTAATCAAGCCGTTTTCAAAACTTTCTGTTAACCATACAACTATCGATTCTTTCTCAAAATTATGATACGATTTATTGACTTTGTGATTTAGAAAAAGAAACGAGGATTCTTATGAAACAGCGTGAACAATGGACATCCAAGATTGGCTTTGTTTTAGCAGCTGCTGGCAGTGCCATCGGCCTAGGTGCAATCTGGAAGTTCCCTTATATGGCCGGAACGAACGGTGGCAGCGTGTTTGTGCTGTTATTTATTATTTGTACATTATTGATTGGTTTGCCAATTTTATTGGCTGAATTTGTCATTGGCCGTAGAGGACAGGCAGATGCAGTGACTTCTTTGAAAAAATTATCATTGGGACGCAAGTGGGGATGGGTTGGATGGATGGGACTTGCCTCTTCTTTCATCATCTTATCTTTTTATAGTGTCGTCGGCGGATGGATTTTATCGTATTTGGCGCGTGCCTTTACGTTTACACTAGGTGGGCTGGATTATGGAGAGCTATTCAATACGACGATTGCGAATCCATGGGAAGTATTATTGGCACAAGCGTTATTTATGGCGTTAACGATCTTTATCGTTCAAAGTGGGATTCGCGGAGGGATTGAACGGGCCAGCCGCTGGATCATGCCTTTATTATTCGTGTCATTCATTGTATTAGCCATTCGTTCGCTAACACTAGACGGCGCGATGGAAGGTGTGCGTTTCCTATTCGTACCGGATTGGAGTTATTTTAACGGAACTACTTTTCTAGTTGCGTTAGGACAGGCATTCTTCTCACTAAGTGTCGGTGTGACCGCGATGATGACTTACGCATCCTACCTTTCGAAAGAAGAGAAGCTCGGACAGTCCGCGTTTAATGTCTCTATGCTGAACATAGGGATTTCGATCCTAGCGGGACTTGTCATTTTCCCGGCAGTTTTCGCGTTAGGACATTCACCGGAAGCGGGACCAGGACTAATTTTCGTTATCCTGCCAGCTATTTTCAATGAAATTCCATTTGGCAGCGTATTTTTAATTATTTTCTTTTTCTTGATGCTATTTGCTACTTTGACTTCTGCTATAGCGATGCTCGAAATCGTTGTTTCTACAGGCATCCGTAAAAAGCATGATAGAAGAAAGCGCGCTTCGTGGGTGTTTGGCGGATTAATCTTTTTGGTCGGAATTCCTAGTGCATTATCATTCGGTTTATTATCCGGCATTAGTATTTTCGGCAACTCTATTTTCGATTTTGCGGATATACTGACGAGTAGAATTGCGATGCCACTCGGAGCATTGGCTGTGTCTTTATTTGCCGGCTTTGTACTGACGAAAGAAGATACAGCAGAGGAGTTAAGGATGCACCCAGCTCTTCACTCTTTGTGGAAAGTAATTGTACGCTATTTCGCACCTATTGCAATCATCGTCATTTTCTTTACTTGGATTTTAGGCATGTAAAAAGCACGCCGGGGATTTTCTCCGGCGTGCTTTTTATTTTTAATAGGGAAAGCGTTTGGAATCTGTAAATGACAAGTACTGATTTCTTACTTAGTAAGTCCAGGTTCCACTGCCTAATGTACATTACTATTTCTCAATGTATCATGAAGATCTCCAAATCGAGAAAGAAATGCTAGTTGGCTCACCGCGGGTCCACAAGAAGAGCGTCCGCCTGGAACGTCGAGCAACTATGCCTTCCCGTTACCTTACTTTTCCACTAGATATGTTTCATAAGCGTTTTTACTACTTGCGTCAATCCCGCCAAATCGTCTTCTGTAAAGCGATCTAATTCAGGGCTATCGATGTCGAGTACACCAAATACTTCTCCATCTTTAATCAGCGGTACAACAACTTCGGAACGGGATGCTACGTCGCATGCGATATGGCCTGGGAACGCATTAACGTCTGGTACAACTAAGCCTTCTTTCGTCTTCGCAACTGTTCCGCAAACACCTCTGCCGAGCGGAATACGGATACATGCCGGTAATCCCTGGAATGGTCCGAGCACGAGCTCATCGCCGTCCATCAAGTAAAAACCTACCCAATTGATGCGGTCGAAGAATTGATTGAGTAACGCGGATGCGTTGCTTAAGTTTGCGTAGACGTTCGGCTCTCCCGACATGAGTGCATCCAACTGTGTGATTAGTTGTGCGTACTTCTCTTGTAAGTCGTTGGAATAATCAATGGGTGTATACATACTAATTCCCTACTTTCTGTGACAGTTCTTATGTTAATCATACACAGAATAATAGAATTGGAAAAGTAAACGAACTCCATTCGTTGTTTTAAATCAATCTAATTTCACCCTTAGCACCTCACCGGTCACGGCATCAATTTTGATTTCATACTTCTGTCCTTCTACTGTGCGAATATCCACTTCATATCTCAACATGCCGTCATCAAGTTCCAGTTCTGATTTCACCACTTCACCCGGTACTCTTTGTCGTGCGATTTCATTTGCCTGCTCCATTGAAATCCTGCGATATTGCGGATGTTGCCAGTGATTCATCCAGTACTCACTTTGCTGATTCAATATATGACCCCTCCCATTTCCTTCTACGCTGTTAATCTATGTGAAGGAGAGGAAAGATGCTACACAGCCAAGCATGTCGTTTACGAAAGAAAAACGGATTATTTCCAAGGAAATAATCCGTTTTTGTCAGGCAGTTTGTGCTGGAACTTTCTTTTCTTTATAACGCATCCAAATAATGAGCGGAATAAGTAGTAATGAAATATACGTTCCAAGAAAACTTAACATGGAAAAACCGAAAAATGCCATGACAATTCCTGATGCAAGTCCACCTACTGTCCCCGCCAGTGCGACAAACACGTCAATGCTTCCTTGGATCTTCGCACGACTTAACACGTCAGTTGAATCGATAACAATAGCTGTTCCGCTGATCAATCCAAAGTTCCAGCCAACCCCCAGCAATATGAGCGATACGGACATCCAGAATATCGATTCGCCCGCTACATAGGCTGCAAGAATACCTGCTAGCGCAAGTGTCATCCCGGACGCAATTACCATAATCGGTCGTCCAATACGGTCTACTAATACACCAGTAAAAATGGATGGTACATACATACCTGCGATATGTAAACCGATGACTAAACCAATTCCTGATATGGAAGCGCCGTGATGCTGCATATGGACAGGGGTCATTGTCATAATAGCAACCATGACGCCATGCGATAGTACAAGAACAATGCTACCCACCCAAATTCCCATCCTCTTGACCGTATGTTGACGAGCAACACGTCCTTCATCAGACTCTCCACGTTCTTTTTGTTCCGCCAATTCAATCTCACGTGCAACGAGTAAAGGATCCGGTCGTAAAAACAGTAAGAATGTCAGCCCGGATAATACGTAGGCGACCCCTGCTAGTAGAAATACACCCGTTAACGAAGGTATACCGATGAAATCTGCTACATATCCCATTGGCAAGACGAGATTGGGTCCGGCTACCGCACCAATTGTGGTTGAAACAAGAGCGACACTAACCGCAGTAGCCCGTTGCTTTTCATTCGCTAGATCTGTTCCGGCATAGCGGGCTTGTAGATTGGAGGATGTACCTGCTCCATAGATAAACAGAAAAAGGAATAACACAGCAAGACTTCCGGTCATCACGGCTAAAATCACACCGAACGCACCTACACCACCGGTAATAAAGCCTGCGCCAAGGCCGAGGCGACGACCATAACGTTGGGACAACCTACCGACAAGATAGGCTGAGAATGCTGAACCAAAAGTAGATAGCGCAATGGGCATACCGGCTAAGCTTTCGTTCCCTGTCATATCTTGAATTAATAGCGCCCCTACTGTAATTCCAGCTGCAAGTCCGGCACCACTAAATATTTGGGAAATGATCACGACAAGTAAAGAGCGCTTATACAATTGCTTCTGCGCTTCTTTTGATTTTGTATAGAATGAATAATCTTGCCGTTTTGACATGAAATTCCCCACCTTTTCTATTACCGTACAATAGATCTATATGTTAATGAACTTTTACACTTTATTTATCTTATCACATATTAACAAATGGAAAGAGGGGCCTTTTCCATACGCAAAAACAAGCAATCCCGAATTTCCATGACTGCTCGTTTCCTTAAAAGTATGGCGTTTTATACTATCAGTCAACTAGTGTTTTTTTACGCAAAAGAAAGACTATCCAAAAGATAGTCTACCTTCACTTATTTCATTAGCTCTTTATATCTCTTTAAGCATTCCTCATACGCTTCTTGTATAGTTGCAGCCTGGATGATATCTTGGCCAATTGTAGCAAAGCGGGCTACAGAGTGTTCGTATTGTGGGTCGTAGTAGTGAGTCAACAACTGTTCTACGGCTTCTGTGAACCGCCCGCTCTCCAGGTCCTCCTGAATTTGTACTGCAATTGGTTGATGGATGCGTTTGCGAATTCTTGTAAAAGCTTCTAGAAACAGATCTGGTTGTTTTTCCGGTTCGTACACGGAAAGGATTTCTTTGACACGTACTTCGAACGGTAGTTGAATAATCCATTGAGGGCTTTGTCCTTTTTTCTCAAACAATAGTTCGGGCATATGTACTTGTCCTATGCGTTTGCTTTCGCCTTCTATGAAAATATATGGCTCATTTTCATACCTCTCTAGTTTATTTGCAAGTAGCAATTCGAATTTCTTCTGGTTGTTCGGCTCGACACCGATTTGTCCAAATATCGAACCTCTATGACCCGCCATACCTTCTAGATCAATGACCGGATAGCCGTCTTCCATCAGCTTATGAAGAATCTTCGTCTTGCCGCTTCCTGTATACCCGTTTAGTACAAGCAATTTAGGTTTGATCGTTTCTTGCAGTCGTGCAATAACCCGCTGGCGATATGTATGAATCCCGCCACTGATTCGGCTTGAGCGGATTCCCATCAATTCCAGTACGGTCGCTGCCGTTTTACTTCGCATGCCGCCACGCCAACAAAACACAGTGATTGGTGTGTCTATTTTCCTGAACTCTGCAATGAATTCGGGTAATTTTTTAGAGAAAATAACTAGACCATGATCCATTGCTGCTTGTTTTCCTACTTGCTTATATAGCATACCCACTTCCGCACGTTCTTCATTCGTGAAAATCGGAATGTTCATACTGCCCGGAATAGTTGCTTCCTTAAACTCTTTCGGAGAGCGTACATCGACTAATGTATGTGAATGCTTTTCCTGTAACTCGAGCGCTTCCGTCAATGTAATGTCCCGTACCATGTAATTTCCCATCTCCTTGATTTACTGAACGATAATTCGACCATTATGTTCATCAGTTACTTCTCCAATAATATGCGCATCGACTCCCGCTTCACGCAGATGCTCTTGCAAACGATCCGCTTCATCTCCAGCAACTGCTACAAGCAAACCGCCAGAAGTTACTGCGTCACATAAAATCCATCTGCCAACTTGATCCAATGATTCCGGATATTCAACCATATCCTCTATATGTGCAAAGTTATTTTTCGTACCGCCTGGAACCGAACCCGCTTCTGCAAGTGTTCGTGTACGAGGTAAAACAGGAACTTTGTCGTTATCAATTCGCAAGCACACGCCACTACCTGTTGCCATTTCGGAGGCATGTCCAAGCAAGCCGAAGCCTGTTACGTCTGTTGAAGCATGAATGTTGTAATCATCCATCACTTCAGCCGCCGTTTTATTGAGTGTGGTCATCACTTTTGTCACGTCAATTTCTTCTTCTTTAGACAATAATCCGTTTTTTAACGAAGTGGTCATGATACCTACGCCAATCGGTTTTGTCAGTATCAAACGATCGCCAGGTTCTGCTCCTGCATTCGTACGGATCTTGTCAGGATGTACCGTTCCAGTTACTTGCATACCAAACTTTGGTTCCTGATCATCAATGGAGTGGCCACCGACAAGAACGGCACCAGCTTCTTTCAATTTGTCAGCAGCTCCCCGCAAGATCTCCGTCAAGATACTGCGGTCAAGTGTATGTATCGGGAATGCGACGATGTTCAATGCTGTAATGGGTTTACCGCCCATTGCATAGACATCGCTGATTGCATTCGCCGCCGCCACTTGTCCAAAGTCATATGGATCATTGACAATGGGTGTGAAGAAATCTAGTGTCTGCACGATGGCAGTCGTATCATTTATCTTATATACACCTGCGTCGTCGCCTGTATCCAATCCTACCAGCAAATTAGGATCAGTGAGACCGGGAGGCAATGTGCGAAGAACTTCAGCTAAATCAGCAGGTCCAATTTTACAACCACAGCCTCCTTTTGAAGATAATGAAGTGAGTTTTACAGAAGACTTTTGCATTGTGGATATCAACCTTTCAATTTGTAGTCCCTATATTTTACCATAGAGTTTGCATTCTAGATCTGTTGGGCACTTAAAATTTTACTGAAGGATGAAAAAAAGACTACGCTTTTAGGCATAGTCTTACATGTTACAAAGCTATTATTTTACGTATAGTACATACCAATGGCCCTCTTTTTTCTCGATAGATTCCCCAATCCAACCTTCTTTCAGCAATTTTTGTTGCTGTTCAGTGTTTCCCATTAGAACGGATTTTTGCTGCGAAGCGGTTTCGGGAAAAGGCTTTTGCAAATCCATGAATAAAATATAACGAAGTTTATTGCCATATTTAACTTTGAGTCCTTTAATTCGTAAACCAAGTGAAAATTTATCTTTCAAGCTCGGAATATTAAATGGTGCAACAGTTGTACAAATATAGCGGTAGCGGTCTCTCTCTACATGTTCCATCAGCCATTTACCTAATGTCGTTTGCAGTCCATGCCCTCTATAGTCTGGATCCACACCTGAAATCTCCGAGTATAGCACACTGGATAATTCGTTTTGTAATACCCCAACATCGATTCCCAAATGCTCATCGTCTTCACCAGGATCCAACATGGCACGAAACGCGACGAGACGATCGTCTACGAAAGCCCCCACCATCATGCCGTTGCCACGTAGAATATACTCAAACTCTTCATGTGTAAGCGGTTGAAGAAATTCAGGCTGCTCGAGAACCGCTATGATCCGCTCTTGTAACGCTAGAACTTTCGGTAGCTGGTCTTCTGTTAGCAATGAAAGGGATGCTTGCAATGTCATAATGTCACCTTTTCTCTACGCACTGTTAATTCTTCTAGCGTTTGCTCATCTACATCGATACCCAGTCCAGGTTTTTCATTGAGTTTAATAAACGGTACTTCATAGTGCAGATTACCGACGTCTTTACTGAATTTCAACGGCCCAGTTAGTTCTACACTCGTCATCGCTTTTTGTGAGAAAGCTACATGGAATCCTGCCGCAGATCCAATAGACGACTCCACCATTGATCCAACCTGGCATTCAATGCCGGCCATCTCAGCCATATGTGCAAGCTTCATTGCAGGATACATACCTCCACATTTCATGAGCTTGATATTCACTTTATCCGCTGCACGCTTTGCGATGATTTCACGCATTTCGCGCACTCCACGCAATCCCTCATCTGCCATTAGAGGTGTTGCGATTTTCGATTTGATTTCTACCATTGCATCGATGTCATCTGCTTTTACTGGCTGCTCGAGCCAATCCAGATCACAGCACTCCAATTGTTTCATCGCCTGCAATGTCGTCGCACTGTTGACCCAACCTTGGTTAACGTCTACTCGAATTGCAATTTCTTTACCCACGCGTTCGCGCACAGCTTGAATTCGCTTGACGTCTTCCGCTGCGTTGATACCGACTTTCATCTTTAATGAACTATAACCCGCTGCCACACGGTCAGCAGCCTCTTGTGCCATATGTTCGGGTGAAGCGATACTTAGAACATGTGTAATCGGAAAACTCTCATGATAACGTCCACCAAGTAAATTGTAGGCAGGGATACCATATGCCTTCCCTACTGCGTCAAAGCAAGCAATGTCTAGCGCCGCTTTCGCCGTAGGCACACCGTAAATCGCCTGATCCATCAGTTCATGAATTTTCCCAAAGCAACTTGGATTTTCACCAAGTAAAACGGGAGCGAGTGTATGACGTAGTACGGCAAATGTACCTTCCCAGCTTTCCCCCGTGACATGGTCATCCGCTACCGCTTCACCGTAACCTACATAACCTGTATCTGTTGTTAATTTCACAATAATAGATGGCATGTCAGCATAAGATGCATAGCTAATTACAAAGGGTTCATAGAGCGGTAATCGAATCGCAAAAATTTCTATTTCAGTTATTTTCATTATTTTTCTTCCTTTCCTATTGGCAGCTTTTCATCTGTGTTGTATGATTGTCGTTAAATAGTCGTTAATGAAAAGAGGGGATCCCATTATGAAGGTTACCATTGCATTGATCGGCTCACAAGAATTTTGTCGGCAAGCAAGGAGTATTGTATTACCACATAATATGCGTATTGATTGCTATCAATACGACAGGCCGTCCGATGCTCCTCGGCTACTAAAGACAATGAAGCCTTGTCATGCCATTTTGTTCTCTGGCTCCCTGCCTTATGAAGCGTCCAAACAAGTTCTACAGACCATCTCAATTCCAGCATTCCATGTCCAACAAAATGAACATACAATCGCCGTCACTTTATTATACCTTGCTTCAGAAAAAAATATGGCGATTCATGATATTTCTATAGATATAAAAGAGCTAACACATATTGAACAGATTTTACAGGATCTCGGTCCTCTTTCTTCCGTTCAGAAGCCCGCTATACATGAATTACAAGCCAATACGGATTTACAAGCGGTTGTGAATTTTCATATGGATCATGTTAAAAGCGGGAAGTCGAAATTAGCAGTAACTAGTGTGCATGCCGTATACGATCAATTACAAGCGGCAGGCATCCCATCATTCCGGATGCTGGATCCCACAAGCAATATTTTACGTGCAATGGAACATGCAGTCCAACAAGCAGATTTTGCAAGAAGTGAAGCAACTAAAATCGCTGTAGGAGTACTACAAGTTCACCGACCTGAGAAACTTCCGCAGGACACTATTGAAAAGTTAGCGAACTACTTGCAGGCGCAGTGGAAAGAAAAAGAGGGCAACTTCTTTTTCTACACTACTCTAGGCACTATAGAATTTGTTTTCGCTTTAAAAGCCTTCGTCCAGTTCTGTGAATCGCTTCAATCAGCATCCACATTGTCTTTTGGATTAGGACTCACAACCCTGGAGGCCAGCGACAATGCGATGAGCGCACTGCAACTCAGCAAACAAGCGGACGACATAGGAGTCTTTATGCTAGATGAATATAAGAAACTTCATGGTCCTATGCCTGCTATAAAACCGGCAGTTGCGATGAGGTTGGACGACCCAAATTTGCTTAAGATCAGTGAAAAGACGACATTGAGCCCTGCAGTCATTTCTAAGCTAACGCTGTTTGATGAATTTAGACAATCCACACCATTCACTGCTAATGATTTAGCTGGATATTTAGCTGTCTCTAGAAGAACCGCTGAACGAACAATTAAAAAACTAATGGATCAACAATTTGTCGTTTCAGTTGGTGAAGAAATGACCTACAGCCAAGGCAGACCACGCGCATTGTACAAAATGAAGCTTACCATCTAGTAAAAAAGCAAAGCCGTTAATAACTCGGCTTTGCTTTTTAATTATTCAAGTTGCGCTTCGAGTTCCAACTTCGCTTCTTGCTCACTCATTTCCACAATTTCCTCAGATGTCATTTTGACAACAGAAAAACCAGTTAAAGCATAGAGAATCGAAATGAGAGGAACAGCGAAATTTAGAATAGCGTACGGGCCGTATTCTACTACACTTACACCAAGCGTACCGAATATAAACACACCACAAGTATTCCAAGGAATAAATACGGATGTCAGTGTTCCACCGTCTTCCAGTGCACGCGACAGGTTCTTCGAGTTCAAACCCATATCCTTATATGTTTTACTAAACATTCTAGAAGGTACAACAATCGAAACGTATTGTTCAGAACAAGTTGCATTGGTCATGACACACGCACCGATCGTTGAAATAATTAATGTAGATGTAGACTTCACGACTTTCAGCAATTGCTTCATAATGGCCCGCAACATACCTGAATACTCAAGAATACCACCGAAAGTCATGGCCACAATAGTCATAGAGACGGTATACATCATACTATCAAGACCACCGCCATTAAATAGTTTATCTACTAGCTGATTGCCCGTCTCGATTGCAAAACCACTTTGCAGAGCACCGAGCGCATCTGCAAATGTCCCCGACTGAAGCGTTACATGTGATAAAAAACCCATTATAATCCCGATAATCAATGCCGGTACTGCAGGAATCTTCATGGCAACCATCACAATGACTGCCAAAGGAACTAGCAATAACCAGGGTGAGATAACGAAGCTCTCTTGCATAACCTGGGATGTGTTGGCAATCGATGTTAATTCAGCTTCACCTGACCCGAATCTTCTTCCGAGGAATGTGAATACCCCAAGAGCAATTATTAATCCAGGAATCGTCGTATACAACATATGCTTAATATGATCAAATAAATCCGTTCCAGTAAGTCCTGCGGCTAAATTGGTTGTATCGGATAACGGTGACATCTTGTCTCCAAAGTATGCGCCAGAAATGACAGCCCCTGCTACCATTCCGGCTGGAATCCCCATACTGAGTCCAATACCCATCCCAGCTACACCTATCGTAGCCATTGTCGACCATGAGCTACCTATTGCCAATGAAACGATTGCACAAATCAGCGCAATGGCTACTAGGAACCAAGAGGGTGTAATGATTTTCAATCCGTAGAAGATCATTGTGGCAACTATCCCTCCGCCCATCCACGAGCCAATAACCAAACCGACAAGCATAATGATGACGACTGCTGGAAGGGCCAAACGAATTCCTTTGTACATCATTTCCTCAATTTCTTTCCACGAGAAACCATGACGCCAGGCTACGAGTGACGCAATGGCAGTCCCTACAATTAGCGGCATGTGCGGTCCCTCTTTAAGCTTAACTACAGTTATGATCATAACCAGTATCATTAAGACTAACGGTAGAATAGACCACCAGAACCCAATTTCTCTTTTTTTCCTCTGATCCACTACGCAACCCTCCATTCAAATTCAGCCAATTAGGATATGTCGTTATATAGTCGGTTAATCTATTTTATACATTTTCTAAATTATTTGTCAATATAAATATGTAAGCGTTTACTATGTTTTTTCCTATTGACTAGTCTGTCCCTATGAGAGAGCTGTTTTGTTAATATGTACATTTACCAACCACTACAAATTAACATCTTTCCGAAGTAGTGGAAACAATGGCCAAAGTAGTTTATAAACCTAGGCAACGGGAATAATACAAAGTACTTTCATGAATGGGGGCACACTGCCAGTGACAAATACTAACCAAAGAATAGATACGATAAAGTGCGTAACAGAATACGATACACTGCGCCGAGTCATATTATGCCAGCCGGAATTTATGGCGATTGATGAAGTCATTAACGAAGTACAAAAAAAGTATGAAGATGATAATATTGATATACAACGTGCAATGAGTCAGCACGCAGAATTTGAAAAACTCTTGAAGGAAAACGGAGTGGAAGTCATCACGCTTCCTCCTTCTGAAAAATACCCCGAGCAAGTTTTCACACGAGATATTGGCTTCACAATCGGCAATGACGTATTCATAGCCGACTTGGCTGCAAATATTCGAAAAGGTGAAGAAATCACACTAAAAGAATGGCTGATTGCACATGACATCCCCTATCAGTCCGCCACCGATCGAATGGAAGGCGGCGACATTATCGTTGACAGGGATACCATCTACATCGGCATCAGTAGTCGTACGTCCAGGGAAGCTGTAAATAAACTGGAGGAAAAGCTTCCTGATTATCAACTCAAGCGAATTCCATTTGACGGGCAGTACTTACATCTCGACTGCGTTTTTAATATTCTTTCACCCGAAAAAGCGCTCGTATTTCCAGCGGCATTTGATCAGGAAACACTGCATCAACTGGCCGATTCGTATGAACTGATTGAAGTGGCTGAAGATGAACAGTTTTCGCTTGGTACCAATGTTCTTTCAATTGGTAACAACAAAGTATTCAGCCTTCCACAAAATAAACAAGTGAATAAAAACTTACGCGCACATGGGTTTGAGGTCATTGAAGTCGACTTCTCGGAAATTATCAAATCCGGCGGCTCTTTTAGATGTTGCTCAATGCCCGTAGAACGCGGATAATACAAAAGACCGAAGCATAAACGCACAATGCAGCGTTTATACTTCGGTCTTTTTCTATTCAAGAATTTCTATATAGGTTCCACGTTCACTTTCAATCTCAGGAAGATTCAACTCAATCGATTCGGGTATGACCAAGTGAATCATCATGGCTGCCGACACTGAGCCAGAGGAATAGCCATGCGTTTTTTCACCGGTGAACTGATTCAATATATTTGAATCATGATAAAATGTATACTGAATATTATTCCGTGGCTGTTTAGGAACAGTCATCCAATTGTTTTCCCAAATTGGTAATGCAATTTCGAGCTGATCCGTAAAGTCATAATACACATCATCCCCATCACCATCACCAATATTTGCCAATAACTCAGGGGTGTAGACGGTTTCCCCGACCATATTACTGTTATCGGATGTACGTTCAATCAACATATAAGCACCAGTGAAGGGGGATATCGATAGTTCATCTTTCACCTCATGTGACCGCTTCGCTAGAACGAGATGTTCAGGAATCGTGGCCCTTTCTACAATCGCAGATTGCAAATCAAATTCAATATCTTTATCCGTTACTTTTGGTGGAATATGAGATTCTACCTTACGCTCCATAAATTCCGCCACGACAACGCCGAGTAACAATAACACAAGATAACCTACAATAATATTGCGATGAAATGATTTCTTCAAGCGTGTACGTTTCATGTTTTTCGTAAATATCACAATAGGAACCAGACCAAGAAGTAGGACTATCGGTATCAACACCATAAAAAACATCATGGATTTCTCACCTCCAAACGATTTGTCACAAAGAGGCTGATACCAAACAGTACAGCAACCGATACTACTACTTTCAAAACAAATACCAGAATAGATGTCTCTCCGTAGTAAAAGTACAATACGCTATCACCTTCGCCAACTGACAAACTGATACCGAACGTGAAATACACAAACCAGATTAATCCAAACAAGGCAATGAACAACTTGCTAAACTGTATTAAAGTTCCAAGTAAATACCCAATCATCATAAGCAGCAATGTGTACGCGGTCATTACGAGAATCCGGGAGAAGAAATCAAGCGGCGACGACAGAAGGCCTGTCGTTTCTATAATGACATTATCGCCAAACAGCGCAACAATCTTCATGACCGACCCGATCAACACGGTCGTTACACCCCCAAGTAATGACGCTGTGCAAATGAAATAAAAGTTTGCCAGCTGAAAGGTCAGACGATTCGTCACGAATGAAAAGGATTCATTACGCTGTGCAGCCGATGTCAGCAAGAATCCAACAATGAGTGCCCAGAATAATGTCAAGCCTACCTGACTATCATTTGATATGGACGTGTAGTTAACAGAAATCATCTCTTCCCATTCGTTCATGGATGAGGACCCCGCTCCACTTATAAATATAGTCCCAATAATCTGTAGCACTATCAGCGTAGTAAATACCGCGCCATTGGTACTCAATTTAAATAAATACTGACGCTTCGCCAGTTCATTGACGCTCCATTGCGTTGAAAACATCGTCTACACCTCCCGTCGCCTGGCCCGTCATCGCCAAGTACGCTTGGCTTGCAGAAACCGACGATACGCGGATGCCCGCCTGCTTCAACTCTTCCACTTCCGCTTCGGTATACTGATTGTCAACAATCCATTCCGTCATTGGCCCCGCGTTTGCACGATGAACAACCGCATAGCGAATCGCATAGGATTTCAGCACACTCTCTCGCGCTTGAAGTGACAGGAATTTTTCCTGCAGTTCAGTTATCGGTCCATGAAACGAGATGCTCTTGCCGTCAATCACCAAAATATCCTCCAGCAAATCCTCCATTTCTTCCATGTGATGACTCGACAACAAAATAGTGCGGGGATAAGCGATATAATCTTTCAGCAGCGCCCTGTAAAAATCCCTACGCGCCCCAGCATCCATTCCTGTAATTGGCTCATCAAACATCGTGAGTGGACAACGTGTGGCAATACCAATAATTGCATTGAATGTACTACGCTTCCCTTTTGACAGTACGCGATGATTCAGCGACAGCGGTAATTTAAAGTATTCAAGCAGACGCACAGCTAGATCTTGATTCCAATTTTCATAGAAGCGATCACATTCTGTTAGCAAATCATCCAATGTTAGTGCATCCGGGAAGCCCATCATATCGTCAATGAACATCATGTTGGCGGAAACCTTGAGACTATTAAAGGGATGCTCACCAAACACACGAAGTTCTCCATCCGACTCTTTTATGAATCCCGCAATCATCTTCATCAACGTCGTCTTTCCCACACCATTACGTCCTACCAATCCCGTAATGACATTCTTACGGATTTCTAAATTCAACTGGTCCAGTATTGTAATAGATCGATAACTTTTTGACACGTTTTTCAACGTAATTGCTGACATTATGACCTCTCCTTTCGCCCTGCCTGGATTAATTTAATTAGCTGATCTTCTTCCAGCCCAAGTAATACCGCTTCATTAAGCAGCTCCTGCACCAGACGACTTAACCTACCGCCTTTACGCTTCGTCAGCAGTTTCTCACGTGCGTCAGCTGTTACAAATGTGCCAAGGCCACGTTTTTTATAAATAAGTTCCGCATCTAGTAAAATCGTCAGTCCCTTCCCGGCAGTCGCAGGATTGATATTGAAAAGATCTGCCAATTGATACTGCGAGTACACTTTATCGTCCGCTTGTAACGTACCATCAATAATTTCTGTCTCTAACCATTCTGCAATTTGTATATAAATCGGCTTTTCTCCATCCATCTCAAGCAAGAATTTCACCACCTCAAGGTTACCTAGCACATTACTGTTGTAATGTACTATACGCATTTTCATAACATAATGCAAATAACTAATCATATAAAAATTATGGTGAATCGATGAATAAAATCGTCACTAATTACACACCCTAGGTAACTACACTGTATGTAAGGAGCCGATAAAATGAATACAGTTAAGGATTTTCCTATTCAGCAAAACAGATTAATCAATGCAGGCTTTCTATTGGCTTGCTTATGTTTATTAGATGCCATTTTCACGGATTATGGTTTGCGGTTTGGTCTTATAGAAGAAGCCAATTTGCTAGTATCATTTTTATATGAACAAAGTATTCCTTTGTTCTACGTAGTAAAACTAGGGTTACCTTTACTGCTTTTATATATCGTAACGGTTAGTTCGTCAGGAATCGTCGTCCGTATTTCTTTGACCACTGCATTATTTATTTATATTGCAGTATTATTCATGCATATCTTTTGGTTAATCATGGTCGCAATCTGACATGCGCTATAATCATCCCTTCTATAAATCGCATTTATTGTATACTACATGTATAAACACGCGGAAAGTAGGGATTTTTATTGAACAGTGAACCTTCATTGCGGACGCTATCTATTGGGATGCCGCGAATCGTACAATCTACTACTGGTGGAGAATTTTCCAGTGCAATTTGTAAACAGTCTGTCGAAGAAGCATTTCTTTCTGTGGATGGTTTTCAAGGAGACGGGATTGCGGATACGAAACATCATGGCGGTCCTGATCGAGCGGTCTGTGTCTATCCGAGTGAGCACTATACTTTCTGGGAAAAGAAATTTTCCTGCACGTTGCCCTCTTCTACTTTCGGAGAAAATCTGACAGTGGATGGAATGCTTGAGAAAGATATATGTATTGGAGATGTATTTGCAGTGGGAGACGCAGTTATTCAAGTAACACAAGGTCGAGTCCCTTGCAGCACAATTAGTAAGCGAACTGGCTTACCCGATTTGATGAAAGGAATGGTCAACACTGGATTCACAGGCTATTTATGCCGTGTGGTGGAAGAAGGAATTGTTCGTTTAGATTCAACAATTACTTCGCTTCAACAAGATCCAAACCAAGTTTCCATTCTTTATGCAAATGAAGTGTATTTTCAGCGTCCTAAAGACGTGGAAGGATTGAAACGAATTCTGGGAGTCGATGCACTGGCTGAAGAGTGGCGGGACATGCTGATGAAACGGCTGGAGAAGCTAGGGAATATCTAAATAAAAGAACTGACGCTACGATAATAAAAAATCGTTGGTCAGTTCTTTTTTATACGAGCTGTTTCACTAATTCACGATTTCGTTCCTTGAAGAGTTCATTATGAGAAGATACCATACCATTTTCATTTGCTTCGGGGTCGATATAGATTTTGGCGCAGTTCACAGCATTCGCTGCATCCTGAAATGCCCCTGCTATTAAATGTAGTTTGCCTTTGTGGCTCAGTACATCCCCTGCCGCATACATCCCTTCTATAGACGTAGCACTTGTGCACGTTCCGGCAATCTGTTTATGTTCCGTTAGTTCAACACCCAATTGCTGATCACCAATTAACGAAGTATCACGCTCGTAACCGTGATTAATAATTACTTCATCTACAGCTATCGTGGTAACTGTTTCTTCTTCATTGTGTCGTAGCTCCACTCTCTCAATTGAGCTATGATCTTCAGATGCAATGAATCGAGATATATTTGTATTAAAGTGACAGACCACACCACTCTCTAAGAGTTGTCGCACTTGCGCTTCATGGCCGTTTAAATTCTCTTTACGATAAGTTAGGTACACTTTTTTAGCGATGGGTTGCAGTTCATTGGCCCAGTCGACTGCCGCGTTGCCACCGCCTGAAATCAGGACGGTCTTTCCTTTAAAACGTCCCAAAGATTTTACCGTATAGTTTAAATTCGACACTTCAAAGCGTTCTGCGCCTTCCACTTCAATCTTCTGTGGATTCAAAATACCTGTACCTGTTGCGAGTATTACGGTTTTGCTGTAATGAACGATACCTGACGAGCCATGTAATGCAAAGTACTTGTCAGCTATCTTTTCAATCTTCACAATTTTCTCATTGAGCACGACTTTCGGATCAAAGGTTAACCCTTGGGTCACAAGCCGTTCAATCACTTGTGCTCCCGGTGCAGGTGTCATGCCGCCAATATCCCAAATCATCTTTTCTGGATAGACATGGATCTTTCCTCCAAGCTGCTGCTGGTATTCAATGATTTTCGTCTTCATTTCACGCAATCCACTATAAAAAGCAGCATATAACCCCGCAGGTCCTCCGCCGATAATCGTTACGTCCAGTAGCTGATCTTGTTCCATTCCATCTTCTCCCTTACAAATAATTATTGACATCGCTTGCATTTCAATTTATAGTTTTCATTGTACCGATATTGATAATCATTATCAATGATTACTTAGTAGGAAAGGTTTGATTTCACGAAATGGTTCGCTTGTATACAGAAAATCTACAAGTTTCATATGATGATCACCTGATCGTTAATGGGTTATCGGTTCAAATACCCGACAAGAAAGTGACTGCTATTATCGGAGCAAACGGGTGTGGCAAATCCACATTTCTAAAAGCTGTCACGCGCTTAATTCCGCATCAATCAGGAGAAGTGATAGTAGATGGCAGAAATATTATTAAACAAAGGACGAAGCAGCTCGCGCAAACGATGGCTATTCTTCCACAGACACAGGAAGCTGCCAGTGGTTTAACAGTTGGTGAATTGGTATCCTACGGTAGATTTCCTTACCAGAATGCAATGGGACGTTTGACAGCGCATGATATGGATGTTATCAATTGGGCGCTTGAAGTCACCAATACGACTGCTTTCAAATATCGTCAAGTCGATGCATTATCCGGTGGTCAACGCCAGCGTGTTTGGATTGCGATGGCACTTGCCCAGGAAACAGATATTATCTTCCTGGATGAGCCGACTACCTATTTGGATATGGCACATCAATTAGAGGTGCTAGAGCTATTGCAAAGGCTCAACGAAGAGCAACAACGCACCATCGTCATGGTACTTCATGATTTGAACCAAGCAGCACGTTTTGCCGATTTCATCATTGCGATGAAAGATGGGGAAATTGTACGCGCGGGTATGTGCGAGGAAGTAATACGGCCAGATATACTGCGAGAAGTATTTCGAATTGACGCCGAAATTGGAACGGATCCAAGAACGGGCAAACCGTTATGTATCACATATGATCTACTAAAAGGAGACGAATAACTGTTGAAGAAAATTCTATTACCTGCCCTTTTGCTTATCGTACTTGCGTTAGCAGCGTGTGGCACTAAACAGGAAGAACCCGCGAAAGAAGATATACCTGCAAAGGAACAAGGAGCAAGCGACACGATTACTTATCAATCTGAAGAAGGTCCAGTGGAGGTTCCCGCAGATCCGCAGCGTGTTGTGGTGTTATCTAGTTTTGCCGGTACTGTACATGAATTTGGCGTGAATTTGGTAGGAGCTGAATCTTGGTCAAAAGATAATCCAAGCTTTGATTCATTTTTGAAAGATGTAGAAGAAGTTTCAGATGAAAATATTGAAAAAATCATTGAACTGGAGCCCGATTTAATTATTGGACTTAGCACTATTAAAAATATTGATAAACTGAAAGAAATTGCTCCTACTGTTACCTATACGTATGGAAAAGTAGATTATTTAACACAGCAAATCGAAATTGGAAAGTTATTGAATAAAGAAAAAGAAGCAACTGAGTGGGTAGATGCATTTAAGGCACGTGCGCAGCAGGCAGGAAAAGACATTAAAGCCAAAATCGGAGAAGATACGACAGTTTCCGTCATCGAAGAGTTTGACAAACAAATTTACGTCTTCGGCGATAACTGGGGAAGAGGAACGGAAATCCTCTATCAGGAAATGAAACTGGCTATGCCTGAAAAGGTAAAGGAAATGACTAAGAAAGACGGATATTATGCGCTATCTGCAGAAGTTTTGCCTGAATTTGCCGGGGACTATGTCATCTTGAGTAAAAGTGATACAGGAGATAATTCATTCCTAGAAACAGAAACGTACAAAAATATTCCTGCCGTCAAAAATGATCAAGTCTATCAGGTAAACACAGCAGAATTCTCTTTCAATGATGCCTATACACTTGAAAATCAGCTTGATTTCTTCATCAAAAGCTTTTTAGGAACTAAGTAATCAAACAAGATGGGGCTCTTCTTCATTGAAGAACCCATTTTTTTATGACAAGAAAGGAGCGGATGAATAAAATGGACAAACCCGTTAGAAAAGCTATACCATTTAGTCTTAAATTATTTGCTAGCACGATGCTGTTACTAATCAGTTTCCTATTTGCCATGAAGCTTGGTGCCGCTCACACTACATGGCAAGATATTTTACTTTCATTCACGACAAATCAAAAGGATAACATTCTGATCCTGCGAGAAATACGCTTTCCACGTGAAATAGGTGCCGTGTTTGTGGGTGCGGCTTTGGCCGTTTCCGGGGCGATTATGCAAGGCATGACGCGAAACCCATTGGCAGATCCTGGGTTGCTTGGACTGACTGCCGGGGCGAATGCCGCATTAGCCATTGCGCTTGCATGCATTCCAACTATCAACTATTTCGGCATCATGACAGCTTGCTTCATCGGCTCTGCTGTCGGTGCGCTGATCGTCTTCGGTATTGCCTCTGCGAAGCGAGGCGGCTTTGCACCCATTCGGCTTGTATTGGCAGGCGCAGCCGTCTCTACATTTTTATTCGCCATCGCACAGGGCGTTGGTTTGTATTTTAAGATTTCAAAGGATGTGGCAATGTGGACAGCTGGCGGATTGATCGGCACTTCATGGGGACAGTTGCAGACCATTGCGCCAGTCATCATTATAGGGATTTTCGTCGCACTTGTACTTTCACGTCAATTGACATTATTGAGCCTAAATGAAGAAGTAGCGATTGGACTTGGACAAAATACATTGAAAATAAAAGTTCTGTTGTTTATTGTGATTATCTTATTAGCGGGAGCTGCTGTGGCATTAGCGGGTAACCTAGCATTTGTCGGGTTAATGATCCCACATATTGTTCGGTCGATCGTCGGTACAGATTACCGATTCATCATCCCGACTTCCGCCATTTTAGGTGCAACTTTCATGCTGCTAGCAGATACGGTTGGACGAATGCTACAAGCACCGTTTGAAACGCCTGTTGCTGCATTGATTGCAATCATCGGCTTACCGTTCTTTCTTTTAATCGTACGCAAAGGAGGTCAGGCATTCTCATGATACTTCCACATATACGAAGAAAACAAAGAATTCTTGGAGCATGCTTCCTTGTACTGATTCTCTTCCTAACTATTCTTGCGCTTGGTTTAGGATCTGCTTCTATTGAATGGAGCCGGCTAATCCCTACTCTTCTCGGTCAAGGCACTTTCAAAGAAGAATTTGTACTGTTTTCTATTCGCCTCCCGCGAATCATCATTACGTTGTTGGCCGGTGCTGCGCTTGCCTTATCAGGTGCTATTTTACAAGGGATCACACGTAATGACCTTGCGGATCCCGGCATCATCGGAATAAATTCTGGGGCTGGAGTCGCTATTGCACTATTTTTCTTGTTTGTGCCGATTGAGTCCGGTGCGTTCACTTACTTATTACCGTTAGTTGGGCTTGCTGGAGCTCTCATCACTTCGGTTTTAATTTACCTATTTGCTTACAGTAGAAAAAGTGGACTGCAGCCTATGCGCCTTGTATTGGTGGGTATTGGCTTTTCAATGGCTCTTTCAGGTGTGATGGTCGTATTGACTTCTTCCGCTAAGCAAGAGAAAGTCGATTTCATTTCAAGATGGATAGCAGGGAATATTTGGGGAACGGATTGGCCTTACATTTGGGCACTGACCCCTTGGTTGCTCATATTAATTCCTTTCGCATTATTTAAAGCACACCGGCTCGACATGCTCGGCTTGAATGAAGCTGTGGCGACGGGTATCGGTGTCACGATTGAACGAGAGCGTGTAGTGTTATTGCTGACTGCTGTGGCCCTAGCTGCATCCGCTGTGTCGGTTACAGGTGGTATCGCGTTCATCGGTCTGATGGCGCCTCATATCGCCAAGTCTCTAATCGGCCCACGCCATCAAATGAATTTACCTATTGCGATCTTGCTCGGTAGTTTCCTTCTATTGCTAGCGGACACAATTGGGCGAAATATCTTGGAACCGAGTGGTATTCCAGCAGGTATTATTGTTTCATTGATAGGTGCACCGTACTTTTGCTATTTACTCATGAAGAAATAAAAATGCCAGAACTGCCCGCTTTGGGTGTTCTGGCATTTTTATTTATCCTCCTCTATCTTGCTTTACATAGCGGATCAGTTCTTTTTCCCGCGCAGAATGTATCTCCTTAGTAAATGAAGGATCCCATTCATAATATCCCTTGCCTGTTTTACTACCGAGCTCTCCCGCTTCCACTAATTCCTGCAAACTAGCTGCGGATTGGTTTGCATTCGATAAATCTTTATATAAATAATTCGATATGTCCGTATATACATCTAGGCCACCCATATCTGCCGATAAAAAAGGACCCGTGACAGGTAATCTTCTACCGATACTGTAAAGAACTGCAGCGTCTATGTCTTCCTTTGTCGCGATTCCTTCTTGTAAAATATGCTGTGCTTCGCGCAACAAGGCGAATTGTAGACGATTCCCTACAAAACCCGGTACTTCCTTTTTCACTTCGATCGGCTTTTTATTCATACCATTCATTAATGCCATCGAACGTTTAACCGTTTCGTCATTTGTTTTTGATCCGCGAACTACTTCAACTAATGGAATCAAATGCGCCGGATGCCAAAAATGTGTGATGACCGTGCGTTCAGGATGTGTAGTTTTCGCAGCGATGTCAGTCGGACTGATTGCCGAAGTGTTACTTGCCAGAATCACGGAAGGATCACAAAGCTTATCCAGTTGTTTGAAGATTTGTTGCTTCAACTTCAGACGTTCAGGCACTGCTTCGATAATGAACGTCGCATCCTTTACAGCATCATCAATTGTTGTTACTGTAGTAATCCTATCTTTTACTGACTCCACTTCTTCAATCTCCAACAAGTCATTGTCCGTTAATACTTGTAACTTACTCGCAATGCTTACCAGTGCGCGCTCGAGTTCTTCGACGTTTATGCCATGCATCGTCACATCGTATCCCGCCCACGCAGCACTCAGTGCAATGGAGTGGCCCATTGTACCGCACCCTATGATAGCTATTCTTTCCATGAACCTGCCCCCATTCCAATTAAAAAGACGACACCTTCGTTAGTGGGTATCGTCAATCGAATTATCTAGCCGTAAAGTTTGGAGATATTGTAAAAATTGCTTCGGTTTTTTCTTTTACTTCGTCCACAGAGATACCTGCAGCAGTTTCCACAAGCTTCATACCGTCCTCTGTGAAATCAAACACAGCCAAATCCGTGATGAGTCGATCAACGACACCCAGGCCCGTCAACGGTAATGAACACGTTTTTTTCACTTTCGATTCGCCGTGTTTATTGACATGATCCATGATGATTACGACACGTTTTGCACCGACAACCAAGTCCATCGCGCCGCCCATTCCTTTCACCACTTTTCCTGGTATCATCCAGTTGGCCAAGTCTCCACTTTCCGAAACTTCCATACCGCCAAGAATCGCCAAGTCAATGTGTCCACCGCGAATCATCGCAAACGATTCCGCACTGTCAAAGAAAGATGAACCTGGAACAGTCGTAATCGTTTCTTTTCCAGCATTGATCAAATCTGCATCCTCTTGCCCTTCTACTGGATAAGGCCCTATGCCAAGTAGGCCATTTTCCGATTGCAATAAAACTGTCATACCATCTGGAATTTCGTTAGCAACAAGGGTGGGCATGCCGATACCGAGGTTGACGTTCATACCGTCCTGAATTTCTTCTACCGCACGTTTTACGATTGTATTTCGTGTTTCCGTCATGGTCATCTCTCCTTTTACGCTTTTTTCACCGTTAAGCGTTCAATGCGCTTTTCATAATCTGTTCCGAGTAGTACTCGCTGTACATAAATACCTGGTGTATCAATTTCCTCCGGACTGAGCTCTCCGGCTTCAACGATTTCTTCAACTTCCGCAATCGTAATTTTGCCTGCTGTTGCAGCTAATGGATTAAAGTTCATGGCTGTCTTGCGATAGACTAGGTTTCCAAGTGTATCCGCCTTCCAAGCTTTCACAAGTGCAAAGTCCCCAACGATCCCTTCTTCGAGTAGATACATCTTGCCGTTAAACTCTTTTGTCTCTTTACCTTCTGCGATTGGTGTACCTACCCCTGTCGCTGTGTAGAATCCAGGAATCCCTGCACCGCCCGCTCTGATTCTCTCTGCAAGCGTCCCTTGCGGACTCAGTTCTACTTCTAACTCTCCATTTAGGAACTGCTTTTCAAACGTTTTGTTTTCCCCCACATAAGAAGCGATCATCTTTTTAATCTGTTTATTGACAAGCAACTTGCCAAGGCCTGCATCATCTATTCCACAATTATTGCTAGCGACCGTTAAATCCTTCACGCCACTATCTTGTAACGCCTGTATGGATTTTTCCGGAATACCACATAACCCGAAGCCTCCTACAATTAACGTAGCACCATCTTGAACGTCTGAAACCGCTTCCATAAATGAATCCATCACTTTACTCATACTGTAACCTCCTCCAACTCTTTAATAATAGTGTACAGATTTCTGACTTATATGTAAAATGAATATTATAAATCAAGTGTATTCTAAATCGGAATAAATGAAAGGTTGGATGATCATCGAACTTAAAGACTTTCAGGCCTTTATACAAGTAGCCAATCATTTAAGTTTTACAAAGGCCGCTGAACATTCTTTTATTTCGCAGCCCTCTTTAAGTAAATCCGTGAAAAGACTTGAAAATGATTTGAATGTTAGACTTTTCAACCGTTCTACACGTAGCCTTCGATTGACAGATGCAGGAGACATTGTGTATGAGCAAGGAAAACAAATCCTTCAATTACTCGGTGAACTTCCCGTCTTACTTGAAGATCTGGCCGAGGGCGTGTCGGGAGAAATTAAAATCGGCATGCCACCTTTGATTGGGACTCTGTTCTTTCCACAGATCGCCAAAAACCTATCGAGGAATTATCCCCAAATTAAAATCGAGTTGCATGAGTTGGGCGCCAAAGTCGTGGAAGAGCTTGTTGATAAAGGCCAGATCGATGTTGGCATTATTGTGTTGCCGACAGATCAAGACGTTTTCCATGTTCAGCCTTTCATCTCAGATAAATTCTTTCTGTTCGTCCATCATGAACATCCATTTGCAAAACAAGATGCCGTTGCATTAACTGAACTAAAAGAAGAACAACTCATCCTATTTTCTAAAAGTTTTGCCTTACATCGCTATATCATAAGCGCCTGTAAAGAGGTCGGGTTTAATCCGACTATATCGTATGAAAGCTCTCAGTGGGATTTGATCATTGAACTAGTCGCTGCGAAACTGGGTATCACGCTTCTTCCCCAATCCATATCGACGAAGTTTACTAACGAAAATATTAAGATGATTCCTATAGAAGGGCCGCCTTTACTTTGGAAGCTCGGTATTGTTACGAAGAAGAACAGCTATCATTCATTTGCATTAAAAAAGTTTATGCAGATGTTTTGAGACAGATGTAATAAAGCTGTTTAAAATATAGTCAATCAGAGCAGGCATTATAAATTTTTGAACAAAAAATCCAACCGCCGCCGGTTGGATTTTTTGTTTCACGTGGAACAGGATCATTTTTCAGAACATCTTCGTAGTCCACGTTTCCCCGTTCCAAATAGTGGATACTACATCTTCATAAAAGTCCGGTTCATGTGAAATAAGTAAGATACTTCCCTTATACTCTTTCAAAGCACGCTTTAGTTCTTCTTTTGCATCATAATCCAAGTGATTTGTCGGTTCATCTAATACTAATAAATTTGTTTCACTATTTACCAGTTTACATAGACGGACTTTCGCACGCTCTCCTCCACTTAATACCTTTACTTTACTTTCAATATGTTTCGTCGTTAATCCGACACGCGCTAGAGCCGCCCGTACTTCATACTGCGCTAAGTGCGGAAACTCACTCCAAATCTCTTCCAAGCACGTATGATCTGTATCTGTTTTCGTTTCCTGTTCGAAGTAACCGATTGATAGGTGCTCACCTTGCTCAACTTTACCTGAAAGTGCGGTTATTTCCCCGAGAATACTTTTTAACAATGTTGTTTTTCCAATTCCGTTTGCTCCTGCAAGAGCAATCTTCTGTCCACGTTCCATTGAAAGATTCAAAGGCTTCGATAGGGGTTCATCGTATCCGATGACTAGATCGGTCGTTTCAAACAAATACTTCCCAGGCGTTCTTGCCGTCTTGAAATCGAAATGTGGTTTCGGTTTTTCAGAATCTAACTCAATAATGTCCATCTTATCTAGTTTCTTCTGTCGGGACATTGCCATTCGACTCGTTGCTGCATTCGCTTTATTACGCGCAACAAAGTCCTTCAAATGAGAAATCTCTTTCTGTTGCTTTTTATAAGCTGCTTCGACCTGTTGCTGTCTCATTTCATGCACACGCAAAAACTCGTTATAATCGCCAGGGTAACGATTGACCTGTTGGTTTTCCATATGATAAATCAGGTTAATGACACTGTTCAAGAATGGGATATCATGCGAGATCAAAATGAATGCTCCTGGATACTCTTGCAAATACGTACGCAACCATTCAATATGCTCGACATCCAAGTAGTTCGTCGGCTCATCAAGCAATAAAATATCGGGCTTTTCAAGTAATAATTTGGCCAATAATACTTTTGTACGCTGGCCACCACTTAAATCATTCACGTCAGTATCCAATCCAAATTCATCAAGACCTAGACCGTTTGCGACTTCTTCTACTTTTGCGTCAATCATGTAAAAATCACTTTGCTCTAGGGATTCTTGGATTTGTCCAGTTTCTTCTAGTAAACCTTCCAGTTCATCCGGCCCTACTTCACCCATCTTCGCAAAGAGACTATTCATTTCAGTTTCCCTATCATATAAATATTGAAACGCAGTGCGCAACACATCACGGATAGACATCCCCTGCTTCAAAGCTGCATGCTGATCTAAATATCCGATCCGTACACGCTTTGACCAAGTGACAGTCCCTGCATCGGGCTCCAGCTTATGTGTAATGATATTCATAAACGTGGATTTTCCTTCCCCATTTGCACCTACTAGTCCTATATGTTCACCCGCCAATAGACGAAATGATACGTCTTCGAAAATTACACGGTCACCGAAACCGTGGCAAATATTTTTTACTGTCAATAAACTCATGTTGTACACCTATTCCTTTTCAATTGTTTCAATTAAACTGATATAAGTCATTTTAACATCCTCCACTTATAATTACTTCAGAAAAGAAAAAAACAATCGATACTTCTATTAATGATTCAAGCAGTTACATTACTATTGTTGAGTAACGGTTTTGTAAGGTAAAGTAGTTTATGATGATTCGTCCCGATCTTTGCTGTTTACTAGTCAATATGTTTTACTTTTAAGATCATCTACTTCATGAAATGGAGGCAATCCTTAATGACTGACCCACTAAACTATATAGAACGTCATAAAAAGGAAATACTAGAGACCTATCAAGAACTGCATGCTATTGCCGAGCCTAGCTGGCAAGAACAGCAGACTTCACGGTATTTACAAGAGAAGCTTTCAGCTGCCGGATTGAGTATAACTGGCTATGCCGGTCATCACGGATTCATTGCAGAAATCGCAGGGCGAAACCAGGGTGTCATTGCGTTACGCGCGGATATGGATGCATTGGTACAGGAAGTCAATGGTGAAGTAATGGCAAACCATTCTTGTGGACATGACGCGCATAGTACGATGGCGCTATATACGGCACTTGCTTTAAAGAACTGCGAAATGGATTTGCATCATACCATTCGATTCATTTTCCAACCTGCGGAAGAGTTGGCGGAAGGTGCGTTACAAATGATGAAAGAAGGCGTGCTAGAAGATGTTCTATTCCTAGGTGGTCTGCACGTACGCCCGCATACAGAAGTTCCGTTCGGTAAATCTGCACCAGCGATTTTACACGGCTCGTCCGCGACTATTACGGGTACAATCACGGGAACACCTGCGCACGCAGCAAGACCTGAAGAAGGTAATAACCCAATCGAAGCAGCAAGTTTCTTAATCCAGTCACTGCGTCAAATTCGTTTGACGGGCAATAAAAAATTCTCCATTAAAATCACCGAATTACATGGCGGTGAAACGAGCAACTCTATTCCAGCTAGTGCACGATTCACATTGGATGTTCGTGCGGAAACGAATGAAACAATGGATGCTCTGTTAGCAAAAGCCACCCACATGATCCAACACACTGCCGCTTTGACAGAGACGGAAATTGTATACAATGAAGAAGGTTATTCACCTGCTGCTACGGAAAATGCCACAGCAATACGACTTGCACAACAGGCGATCGGCTCTGTATTAGGGGAAGGAAACGTGGATGTACCATGTATTTCTCAAGGCGCGGAAGATTTTCATTTCTACACGTGGAAAACACCTTCTATTCCTGCGACAATGATCGGATTAGGGTGTGATTTGAAGCCCGGGTTGCATCACCCACAAATGTCCTTTAATACCGATGCCTTAATTTACGGTGCACAAATTTTGACACAACTATTACTGAATGCAGATCAAGAATTATGAAAACCACGATCTATCAAGACCACAACCATATTCTAAAGGGTATGACCATGAAAGATTGCAATGAACCGGAGTGCAATAATACTGCTTTGCATGCATGTGTGTCAGCAGTTGATGTGACGAACAATCGCCGACAATTGGCGGACTTTTTACAATGCGAGTTGGAAGATTTCGTGTTTGCCAACCAAACACATAGCGCGAACTTTCATAAAGTGACTGCACGAGACCGTGGAAAAGGAGCATTGCGACAAGAAACGGCAATTGCCGACACGGATGCACTGTATACATTTGAACCAGGCATCGTGCTGTGCAGTTTAACAGCTGACTGCGTTCCTGTATTATTTCACAGCGACGACAGTACATTAATTGGGGCAATTCATTCCGGTTGGCAAGGCACTGTGAAAGAAATCACAAGGAAGCTATTCCACCACCTACAGCAATACGAACATAGTGATCTGAGCCGAATTCATGTCCAAATCGGTGCCGCACTCAGTCAAGAAAAGTTTGAAGTGGATGAAGACGTTTATACGAAATTTCATAACCTTGGCTACGCTGACGAATTCATCCTCTATAACGCGATGACAAAAAAGTACCATATTGATAATCAACTGACAGTGAAGAAGCAATGTGAGCTGGCAGGAATACCCGAAGCAAATATTACAATCGACCGTACTTGTACATTTCTAAGTCCAGAGGGCTTTTCTTATCGGCAAGACCGGCAAGCAGGACGTCATGTCAGCTTTATCAAACGAACAACGCAAAAAATGCAGTGAGGAAAAGATCCTTCACTGCATTTTTATTTTATCTTTATTTTAATATTGCCTTCAAGGTAATTCGGATAAGCGAATAATTCAAGCCTTAATGGATTTGCATAATCGGTCCGACCGAAGTTCAAGTCCCAATGTGTCGCTTCTTCATCTCCATACTTTCCTGTCGTAGGGGTTTCCACTTCTTCCCCTTTTGCATCAATAACGGAACCAAGAAAGTAAAATGGAAATTCCTCTTCATCCGTATTTTTCATTATGAATTCGGCATGATGTTTATTGGATTGTAGTAACTGGATTTTTTGGTCATTTGGCTGATTAAGCCATTCCCCCGTTTCTGTATTCACTTCTGCAAAGGCCTCTTCTACGTTTAACGCCTGCACTTTGTTGATTCGCAAATAAAGTTTTTTAGGTTGCGAGAAGTAATTACTCTGCAGGAAGAAAGTATATTTACCGTCTTCCCCGCCGAACGCGGTCGTACCGTTTCGAATAGATCCCCACAACTCGCCTTTTTCATCTTCTAACCGCATATCCTCGAATTGCAATATCTTCATCGTGTTAGTAGGGTCAATAGTAATTTTTACACCCACCCGTAATGGGGATACCGTAACCTTTTCAATCGTGAACTGCTGCCCTTGTATATCGACTTTTTTGTCTATTGTATAGACTTCACTTGCCTTTACTTGTTCAAGTACAGTAAATGGTACAGAAAACACAGTCTCTTGATCTTTTAACTTGATAGCTACGCTCAAATCAAACGACTGATTTTGTGAAGTATACAATTCTCCAAACTGGTAGTCTATACGGTCTTTATACGTATGGATCTCTTCTTCATCCATTATATTCCCATAAGAAAAGCTACCCTCTGGAATGCCTTCCGCTTTCAAATGGATATAGTCCACTTGTAAGCCTTTCAACGAACGCTTCGATTCAATTGTGTAGAAAATATTAATCCCCGTCTCATCCAAAATGACACCATCTACTGTCAACGTTTTATCGTCAATCGTTTGAGTCACTCCGATTTCTTGATAATAGCCGTTCTGAATTACCGCATCGAGTCCTTTATCCATCGCAATCAATTCCACGAACTTCTCTAGACCCGGAATGGAAGCTACCGCCTGGGCGAATACAGGGGATACGCGAATAGACGTAATGAATGTCAGTAGCAACAATGCCACAACCGCTACACTTCCAAAGATTCTCTTACGTCTTTTTCTCGCTTGCTTTTTTTCCCGACGTACCCTTTCCATGCCTTGACGAATCGCCTGATCAGCTTCAGACAAAGGCAGCGACTGTTGATCTAAATGTTCTTTCAACTGCTTTAATCGTGCTTCTTCTGTCTCATACATGATCACTGCCCCCTTTATCTTCAAAGTATGACCTCAACGTACGCATCGTTTTGTAAAGCCTTGATTTCACAGTGCTTTCTGGTATATTTTCAGATTGTGCTATATCTTTAATTTTTGATTCCTGAAAATATTTCAAATAAATTAAACGTTGCTCCTGGTCAGATAAAGTTGCCAGTGCATCTCTCAATTCAATATACGAAATGTCTTCTGCTGATACTGTTTCCAAACCACTATCGTCTACTGTGTATCGCTTACGTAGTTTCAACTGATCTTGGCAATAATTTATCATGATACGGATGAGCCAGGTTTTGAGATAGCTAGGTTCTTTTACTGTCCGAACTTTTTTATAGGCACGATACGTTATTTCTTGAAGTGCTTCAATCGCATCGTCCTCGTTTCGCAAAAAAGCCAAGGCTGTCCGCAGAAGCGATTGCTTATGCAATTGCATCACGGCCAGAAATGCTTCATCATCCCCAGCTATTGCTTTCACATGCAACTCTTTTTCCTTTATCTCCATTGGACGGTCACCCCATTATCTGCCCTCTTATACATTAGACTCTACACCGGCTAAAAAGTTTACATCCATTTTTATTTATTTTTACGCACAAAAAAGATGCCTACTCCCGCAAGGCACCTTACTTCACTTATTCTGTTCCATCAATATATTCTGTATAGACAACTAAGCTATCATCATACGCTTTAGCCCTACAACAATAATGAAATTCCCCCCCTTCTGTACGTAAGCTACGTCTCCTACCGTCGCATTGTTACATTGAGACGCAACAAATATCATAAACTCACGAGAAAGGGCGTTCTCGCTTTTATACGAGAACACCCTTTTGATCATTCTTTTGGTTCTTTACGTGACCGATCCACTTTTTTATTCTTCCCCATCATATCCAGGTCTTCCCCAAACTCGGTGTTGTAATTCACATTCCGAATTCGATCAAAATGCTTATGGGGCTCTACCCTTTCATCCACATCCTCAATAATCTCATCATTCGATTTAACTAAAAGTCCAATCGCTGCCAATCCGCTCAGTCCCACAATGGCATAGACAATCTTGGCAAGAATCGTGTTTTGTCCTCCAAATACACTGGCAACCAAATCAAAATTGAAAAATCCGATCAATCCCCAGTTTAGTGCACCAATAATGACTAATGTCAGTGCAATTCGCATAAATACGCTCATGTTGCACACCTCCTCCAACAATCTATAATCGAATCCTGTACATGTTTGTATGGATTCTTTATTATAGTTCACCGAAAGGGAATTTTCATACATTTCCACATGAATATTGTTCTATTTCTGTTGCGGAGACCTTACAGTAGTAGACCAATAAAAATGAAAGCAGGGATACAGTGCGGATCAATGGCGTATTTTCAGGCGGAGGATTGAAAGGTTTTGCGCTAGTTGGAGCGGTTCTGGAGTTGGAGAAACAAGGTTATCGTTTTGAAAACGTAGCTGGTACAAGTGCAGGAGCTATTGTTGCAAGTTTTTTGGCGGCCGGCTATACAGCGGATGAAATCGGAGTCATGTTGGCTGAAGAAGATTTCCAAGCACTACTGGATCCGAGAAAGACACTATTGCCATTTCCCTTTATGAAATGGATATCGCTTTATTGGAGAATGGGATTGTATCAAGGTAAGGCGCTGGAAGAGTGGTTTTTTGATAAACTCGCACGTAAAGGTTGTTATGCATTTGGCGATCTTCCGAAAGGATCATTAAAATTAGTGGCATCTGACTTAACAAACGGCAAGATGATAGTATTACCTGATGACTTGGAGAAATACGGATATGATTCTGACCGATTTTCAATTGCTAAAGCACTGCGTATGAGTTGTGGTATTCCCTACTTTTTTGAACCCATACGTATCGATGCACCAAAAGAAACTATAGTAGTAGACGGCGGTGTATTAAGTAATTTCCCGATGTGGATTTTTGATGAAGATACATCGCCATGTAAACGACCTGTAATCGGGCTCAAACTAAGTCGCAATCAAGATGAAGTACCCGGACGTACCATTCGAAATGCCTTGCAATTATTCGAAGCGCTATTCTCCACAATGAGAAACGCGCATGATGAAAAATATATCTCAAAGCAACATGTACAAAACATAGTTTTCATTCCTGTGGAAAATTATAGTGCAACACAATTTGATCTAAACGAAGAGCAAATTGAGGACTTGCTATCAATCGGAAGTAGTCGTACTAAGGAATTCTTGCTCACTTGGTCGCCGACGAAACCCAAGTTAGTCAGCAATCAAAATGTCATGTGATTGAAATATTTGATTTCAATTCCGTTTAAAACACTATCCTGGCGGGTAAATTGTCTTATAAGGAGGGTTGCAATCATGACCAACCAAAACGAAAGTTCTATCTTCATCCGAGAGCTCGAACTACTCAGCGATGAGTATCATACTGCGCCCGCCGATATCAAAACTTTTATCCTACAAGATATTCAGTTACTTGAGTCTGCGATTTCTCTTTTACAAAGTGATGTACAGTAATGACTCATCACATAGAGTACACATATAGTTCAGCTCATATAAATAACTGTTGCATCTTATTATCACGTTCTGCACGCTCTGTTTCTGTTGCTAAGTCATATTTTTTCAACAAATGAAATACCTCATTCAATGTCTCTTGACTCAATGATTTGCTTAAAAACAACTCACAACTTTTCACCAACTTTTCTGGCATGAACGCTCTCTGTTCTGCTAATTTTTCTACAACGTCTTGTTGCGTATGATCAATTGCACAATTACTCATTTCATTCACTCCCTTAGTAACACTGTATCACAATTTTCTGTGAGTATAAAACGAAGACTCGTCGCTTATTTCGTAAGAGCTTCGAGTCTTTTCTTTATTTTTTCATAACGAGACATACTAGCAGTCGTTGTTTTATTCGATCTACCGGGAGATGAAAAGATCATGACAGCTATTAAAAAACGTAGACATACTATTTCTCCTCCTGCTCTAATTGCTGCCTCTTTCCTATTCACTATTGTCATCGGGACCATATTATTAAAATTCCCCCTTGCTACGTATAAACCTATTGGCTGGATCGATGCATTGTTTACTGCCACTTCCGCTACAACTGTCACTGGACTGAGCGTTTTTGATATCACCGCTACATTCACCATTTTTGGTGAAGTCGTGTTGCTCATACTGATCCAAATAGGCGGTGTCGGATTAATGGCATTTGCCGTTGCCACGCTCATTATTTTAGGAAGAAAAGTCGGTATGACAAACCGCATATTTATCCAAGAAACATTCAACTATCAGTCTATTGGTGGAACGGTTCGCTTTGTAGGTGAAATATTAACATTCGTAATTGCAATCGAAGGAATTGCATTTATCGCATTATGCACTGTTTGGGTACCTGAGTTTGGTTGGAAACAAGGAATGTATTACAGTGTATTCCATGTAATATCCGCCTTTAATAATGCGGGGTTTTCATTATTCCCAGACAATTTGATTTCATTTGCAGGTAACGCTATTGTTACAATCATCCTTTCCGGGTTATTTATTATTGGAGGAATCGGCTTTATTGTAGTGAAGGACATCCTTCAAAAGAGATCCATCCAACAATGGACACTACACACGAAAATGATGATATTCGGTACGCTAATATTGAACACGATTGCTACACTCTTTTTACTCATACTAGAGTTTCATAATGAAAAAACTATTGGTAGTTTGACTTTTATTGACAAGCTTTGGACCTCATACTTTCAAGCCGTGACACCACGTACTGCTGGATTCAATATGGTAGTCGTCGGAGATATGGAGGAGTCTTCTCTATTACTGACACTCCTTCTCATGTTTATTGGTGGAGGTAGCGCATCTACTGCTTCCGGAATAAAGTTAACGACCTTTATGATTATTTTGCTGGCGACAATTTCTTACTTCAGGGGAATAAGAGAACCCCATATTTTCCGGCGTACAATCAAGACAGAAGTCATATTTCGTTCTATGGCCATAGGAGCGGTGAGCTCTGTTATTATCTTTGTCGCTTTATTTTTGCTGACTGTTACTGAAAAGATGCCTTTCCTGCCTTTATTATTTGAGACAGTCTCGGCTTTCGCGACTGTAGGACTTTCATTGGGAATTACAGAAGACATTAGTCCTGCAGGTGAAATGATTCTTTGTTTTGTCATGTTTTTAGGCCGCATAGGGCCATTAACTTTATTCTTCTTGCTGATTCACAAAAGGAAAGAGTCTTACCATTACTCGTATGATCAAGTGCAAACGGGTTAATTGACAGTAACTGTTCCTATCGAAGACCTCCAAGATTTTACTCTGGAGGTTTTTTATTGTGGACTTAAACATTCATACTGTGTATACTGTTCATATACAGTATGAAGAGAAAAAGGGTGATGTATTGAATATTGTCATCTCCAATTCGGTGAACCAACCGATTTATGTACAAATTAAAAATCAACTGAAAGAACAGATTTTATTGGGGGCGCTGAAAGAGAAAGAAGCACTACCTTCCATACGCAAATTGGCGAAAGATCTGCAGATCAGTGTCATCACAACGAAAAAAGCTTATGAAGAACTGGAACGGGATGGGCTTATTGAGACATTCCCAGGAAAAGGATCATTTGTTGCTGCGCAGAATCACGAGCTATTGAAAGAAGAGCAGTTAAAGAAAATTGAAGACCAGCTGCTGAATGTTATTCAAGACGGGAGAGCATTTGACGTGGGATTGGAAGAGTTAATCCATATGCTGACATTGCTATACGAGGAGTGAAAAGAATGGAAAATATAGCGGAAGTACGAGATCTAACGAAACAGTTTGAGGGCTTTGCACTGAACAACCTGAACTTTGATATTAAAAAAGGATTCATTACAGGATTTATCGGCGCAAATGGTGCTGTGAAAACAACTACAATCCGCTGTCTAATGGATTTAATTCGAGCTGATCAAGGAGAAATACGTGTATTTGGCACGTCACATAAAAACCACACTGTAGATATCAAGGATCGCATCGGTTTCGTTTACGATGCTGATTTCTATTATGAAGACCTGACTATTGAGAAAAACAAGCGCATTCTTGCCCCCTTTTATTCAGAGTGGGACGATGAACTATTCTATTACTATCTAAAAAAGTTTCAGTTGAATACAGCACAACGAGTAAAACATTTATCAAAAGGGATGCGAATGAAATTTTCACTTGCAATGGCTCTTTCACACCATCCTGACTTTATCATTATGGATGAACCAACGGCCGGTCTGGATCCCATTGTCCGACGTGAACTGCTCGACATGATGCAGGATCTCATACAAGACGAAGAAAAGGCTATCTTCTTTTCAACGCACATTACGACTGACTTAGAGAAAATAGCGGATTTCATTGTTTTCATTCATCAGGGAGAGATTATCTTTCAAGGTGAGAAAGACGAATTCACCGAACGTTATGTATTAGTCAAAGGTACAACCGATCAGCGTACTCTGCTTGATGGATTCCCTGTGATTGGACTACGCACTACAGACGTCGGTTTTGAATGTCTGGCAGATACCGTGGAAATTCCTTTAGAGCACCTATCATCATTGCTTATTGAAAAACCGACACTCGAAGATATTATGTACTACACCGGAAGGAGAGGAATCCAATGAATGCCTTGATCCGAAAAGACTTATACACACAAAAGGCGAGTACTTTCTTACTTACAGCATTATGGTTCATTATTTTCACAAACTTTTTCACAGACGGTCAACCTGTCCGTCATGTTTTACTTCTAATCTTCGTCGCTTATTTCATAGCTATTTCAACAAGTAATAAGGCATTTCAGAAAGAATCAGTCTTAATAAACAGCCTTCCGGTTACAAGAAAACAATTCGTACTAGCGAAGTATGCATCTGGTTTCATCTGGTTCGGTTTGTCAGCAGCCGCTGTGTTATTTTATATCTTCTTGTTCGATACGTTCGCTCCTTTTCCTACCCGGATGATGACTATCCCTGAAGTACTCATCTCGCTTGGATGTTTTTACGTCATCATTTCGCTCTTTTATCCGCTACAATTTAAGGCGGGCCATGTACTGGCGACTTCTTTAACGATTGCCTTGCCGTTATTGAGCATGATGTCGTTTAGAATCATATTAAATATCATGGAAAATCCCAGAATGGTTGCAGAACAACAATTCTTTCTGCATACCGCAGATCTTATAACTACCAATCAATGGACAATCGCACTCTCAGTTATACTAGTCAGCGCCCTACTGACATGGTTATCTATTCTGTTATCGATACGGATCGTGCGTAAAATAGATTTTGATCATGGGTAATTTATTTATCAAATAGCCTTTGTAATTAAAAATCGTCATTTAATAGATTTTGACCTCACTTCCATGCAAAAGAGATGCCCCATTGAAGTGTAGTCACTTTTAATAGGGCATCTCTTTTTAAGTTCCGCAATACGTTTGAAAAGTAGTTCCGTCTTCAGGCGGATTCACGTATTCTTCTTGTTCGACCGTATATGCATAAGGGTTTTCTAGAACTTCAAGTAGCTTCATAAACGGATGCATATCTCCAGTTTCAGCTGCCTGTAACGCCTCTTCTACCCTATGGTTTCTCGGAATGACCGATGGATTATGTTGCTTCATCAATAACTCTACTGCTTGCGCGTCTTCTGACTGACGTTGCAGTCTATCAACCCAACGCTTTTTCCACTCAAGAAAATCGGGCTCGTCGAACCATTCTTCTTGCTGTCCAAGCGTCAACGAACGGAACGTATTTGTATAGTCAGCTTGATATTCTTTCATGATAGTCAGCAAATCTTTTACCAATGTTTCATCGGCTTCCTCTTTATTGAACAAACCTAATTTAGACCTCATACCCGTTAACCATGCCGAGCCGTAAATCATGGCGAAATTGGAAAGTTCATTCTCCGCCAGCTTCACTGCTTCCGCTTGTTCTTCGTGAAGCAATGGCAACAGTGTTTCGGCAAAACGAGTCAGATTCCACTCTGCTATACCGGGTTGATTGCGATAAGAGTAGCGTCCTTGCACGTCAATTGAGCTAAAGACGGTTTGCGGGTCATAGCTATCCATAAACGCACACGGTCCATAGTCAATCGTCTCGCCGCTAATTGCCATATTGTCCGTATTCATCACACCATGAATAAAGCCGGTAAGCTGCCAGTTCGCGATCAAAGATGCCTGACGCTTTATGACGTTTTCAAGTAATGCTACATATGGTTGTGGCTCTGATTCCACTTCAGGATAATGGCGTTGAATTGTGTAATCTGCAAGAGCACGTAAATCTTTGACTTCTTGTCTGGCTGCCGCATATTGGAATGTACCAACACGTAAATGACTTGAAGCAACTCTTGTCAACACGGCACCTGTCAAAGCCGTTTCACGTAAAACAGGCTCCCCCGTTACCGTGACGGCTAAACTGCGTGTTGTGGGGATATTCAGACCATGCATCGCTTCGCTAATCAAATACTCACGTAACATGGGTCCGAGGGCCGCACGTCCGTCACCACCGCGCGAATAAGGTGTCCTTCCTGATCCCTTCAATTGAATATCCATCCGTTGTCCTTCTGGCGTCAACTGCTCACCCAACAGCATGGCACGCCCGTCACCTAGCATGGTGAAATTACCAAATTGATGACCCGCGTAGGCCTGAGCAATTGGTTCTATTCCTTTTAGTTTTTCATTTCCAGAAAAAACAGCGATCGCTTCTTCCGAATGCAATTGTTTTTCATCGAGTCCCAGCGATAACGCCAGTTCATCATTAGTCAGAACCAGTTGCGGTGAGCTGACGGTATTTGGTTCCACTACTGTGTAAAATGTTTCCGGTAATTCACGGTAACTGCATTCAACATTCCAGCCGATGTTCGGGTTACGTTTCATCTGTTCTTCTTCCTTTCCATATGCTGCTCTAGTATGAATCACTTTTATTTTTCGTGCACTATTTTACTTAATTTACTTTCTATATCAGATGCATGTATTGTATCATTTCGGTTAGAGGTCAGCCAAAGCAATCGAATCACTGACATCCCTTCAAACAGCCCGTACTATTGATCAACCATCCTATTTGGAGGTGTGGCAGAGCAAACTACGAGCCAGTATGATCATAAAAAAGCTATCCTAGACATCACTTGGTGTCGAGGATAGCTTTTTCAAGATACTTTTGCGAGTGAAAATCCTCTACCGAGAATTTCCGAAGCATTTAGAAAGACGACAAATGCCTGAGGTTCTTCCTCTCTTAAGATCTTCTTCAAGTAAATTGCTTCCGATTGCTCAACCACACATAGAATCATGGTCTTTTCCTGATTGGAAAAGCCACCTACCGAACGAACTTTAGTCAATCCACGATCAATCTTCTCCTTGATAATCGTCTGGATATGTTCTTCATGATCCGTAATAATCAATACTAGTTTAGATTGAGATGTTTGTAACTGTACAAAGTCAATCACCTTACTCGTCACAAAAATCGCCATCATCGCAAATAATGCCAACTCCAGATTAAATACGATAGCGGACGCAATCACAACCAATCCATCCACGAATAATTGCGCATACCCACTAGACAGACCCGTGTACTTCTTAACAACCTGAGCCACTGTCGCAAGTCCTCCAGTTGATCCATTTCCCCGGTAGACTATGCCAAGCCCTACACCTAACATAATTCCCCCATAGATTGCTGACAATAAAGGATTATCAATCGTTGAAGGAATATCGGCAGTCAGCCAAATGGTTAGCGGTACAAAAAATGTTCCCACTAATGTTTTTAGACTAAAATCCTTACCTAGAAGCACAAGACCTATAAAAAATATCGGGATATTAATAAGCCACTGCACAAAGGCGGGTTCAAATCCATACATCTCATACAGAATGGTACTAATACCAGACACCCCCCCTGCTGCGAGTCTTGCTGGTAAGAAAAATATATTGAAAGCCAAACCGACTAACATGGATCCGATCATAATCCAAACATATTCAATCAGTAGCTTTTTTCTCGGTGAACGGGTCTTCATTTATAAAACCTCCCTATCTTGATGAGCTAAAAGCACTTTTGCTATTTTACATCATATTGTAAGCGGTGAATAGCCTATCCGTAGTTTATAGGCATAAGTGATCCCTTCTATGCATCTACTAGTTTCGATAGTAAATTCACTTGGAAGGAAGCGATGTATTGAAATTAACACCGTTTATTGATCCACTACCTATTCCACAATATCTAACTCCACTCGAGAGGCATAAATGCTTCTCGTACTTTGAAATTGGGATGAAGGAGTTCTTCCACGAATTTCATTCAGAGCTGACCCCAACAAAGATTTGGGGATATGAGGGGCAATTCCCCGGTCCTTTAGTAAATGTAAACAGCGGCGAGTGTGCACATATCAAGTGGAAGAACGAACTACCCGATAAACATTTCCTACCGATTGATAGAACACTCCACGGTTCAAGCGAACATATGCCAGATGTTCGTACAGTGGTGCATTTACACGGAGCGGAAGTAGAGCCCGAAAGTGACGGACATCCTGAAGCATGGTTTACGAATAACTATCATACAGTGGGTCCAGTATTTGACTCTACCGTTTATAAATATAATAATAATCAGCGTGCCGCTACACTTTGGTACCATGATCACGCAGTCGGCATTACCCGTTTAAATGTCTATGCGGGTCTCGTTGGCATGTATATTATTCGCGATGAAGAAGAACGCAAACTAAAACTTCCTTCCGGGGCGTATGAAATTCCATTAATTATCGCTGATCGCGGCTTTAACGAAGACGGCTCCCTTTTCTATTCAGACACAACTACTGTAAGACCAGGACCTGTACAGCCTGGATTGACATTCCCGCATCCATCCGTCACACCTGGTGAAGCGTTTGAAAACATCACAGTTAACGGTAAGGTCTGGCCCTACCTAGAAGTAGAGCCAAGAAAGTACCGATTCCGCATATTGAACGCCTCAAATGAACGCTTTTACAAAATGAACTTATCAAACGGACAAAAAATTATACAAATCGGCTCAGATGGTGGGTTATTGGAAACGCCTGTATATATGGATGCGTTAACGATTGCACCCGCTGAACGGATGGATGTAATTATTGATTTTTCTAAACTGGCACCCGACGATACGGTCGTATTAGAGAATACTGCAGCCACACCATTTGATTTCCCACCGCCAATAGGCACTCTCCCTGACCCTGAAACCGATGGACAGATTATGCAGTTTAGAGTGGTTGAATTAACAGGACCAGATACAAGCAAAGTTCCCGCTATACTCAGCAACATACCTAAACTACGGGAATGTGACGCCGCCCAAACACGTGACATTACATTGGATGCAGACATCGATGAATATGGTCGTTTAAAGTTCTTGTTTAATAATAAAGGTTTCATGGAACGAATCGATTTCAAGCCTAAACTGAATGATACAGAGATCTGGCGCATCATCAACACGGCGGGCGCAACGCATCCTATACACATCCACTTGATTCAATTCCAGATTCTCGACCGTATTCCCTTTGACGCCCAAGGCTTCACGGCGAATGGCTTACTTAGTTTCACGGGTCCTCCTGTACAACCTGACGTTAATGAACGAGGCTGGAAAGACGTCGTTCAATCTCCGCCTGGATTTGTGACACGAGTCATTATGCGTTTTGCTCCATTCACCGGTCGCTATATGTATCATTGTCATATTTTAGAGCACGAAGATCATGATATGATGCGTTCTTTCGAAGTAGTGGAGCGCAAATGTGGTTGCAAAAATAACTGCATATGCAAGGAACATAAACCAAAACGTAAATGTGAGTGCAAGAAGAATTGCAGATGTCACGGCAAGTGTACATGTAAAAAAACCTGTACTTGCAGGAAAAAGAAATCAAATCACCCATCGAAAGAAGAACGTCGTCATAAAAAGTGTCCTACGTGTCCTCCTTGTTCTGAGACGTATCGTTGTGAATGTGAATAATGAAAATGAGCCCCGCGAGATATTTTAATCTCGCGGGGATTTTTAGGCTTCTATCAAATAATCATAGAGTTTATTTTCTACTGGATGTTCCATTACCATGTTCATATGGACTACTGGCAAACGCTTTCCTTTACCGTCTATCATATAGTCTTCCGCAACACTTTGCTGGTCAGGTAGGCCTTTACCCAAATAATAGAAGTCTGTTCCCTCGTCGTCATCTTTCTTCACGAATAGATGAATATCTATATCCTTTTCCTTAGCCTGAATAATAGTTTGTACTTCATTCGATCGCAACGTTCGGTTACTGCGTGTATACCATTTGAATAACTCAGGATTGATGAATTCATCACCGTAATCCACACTTGCTTCTACTTCTCCATGCTTATGATACGTTACGAATATAGGACAAGTTCCATGTTTCGTTTTATAACCATACATCGTCGAGCTTTCGTCCGCCTGCCAATTCAATAATTTACATACATCTTTACGTGAGTATTTGGCATGCAGCGTTAACTTGTGAGCGCAATCGTATACTCTCGACTTTTCCTTCGCACTGCGCAACACGTCTGCAATTAGAGATACTACGTACGAATCCTGTTCAATACTCTGTTGGATTTTTTCGTTAAATGTGAACACTTGGTTATGATCCATCGTAATAATCGCTTGATTTCCGTATTTCTTTTGGGCATTTTGTGTGAAAAACGATAAGTCATAGATTCGCGTGACGGATTCGATCGTATCATCATCAACTTGACAGCCTGTAGACTTCAGCTCGTAGATGAATTCGTCCAAACGAACTTTGCCCTTATTGAGCAACATCTCGGCTAGCACTACTTCATGAATCCGTTTGCCATTGATCAATTCCAGAGAGAACATCGTTAATATCTGACTTTCATATGGTGTGATCGTTGGAATAGGATCTTCTGTAGATTTAACTTTCATTAGAAAATCAAAGTAATTATTGTGTTTGCTTATAATAACGACTGGATCGATAGAGTGCTGTTCGATAAAATCATATAGATAAGGCACTTTACCAATTTTATTCCTCAGATCCTGATACGCATCTTTCAAGATTTTCATAGACGTTAAATTACTGCTATTGATTGCGTTGAAAATACGCTTCTGTGCAACTTCCTCAAAATTGATTGTCGAGACACCCTTGATATAACTAGTATCTTTCATATTTCGTCGAACATTATCTTTATTCATCGAACGGTCACCAGACAACGCAATTGGAATCAAATAGTTATTCGCATAGTTTCCGATAAAATCAATGACCGTAACAAATGGCTTATCTTCATCTTTACGCAGTCCTCGCCCTAGTTGTTGAATAAAAATGATACTGGACTGTGTTTGTCTAAGCATGACCACCTGATTGATACTTGGGATATCGATACCTTCATTGAAAATATCCACAGTCAGTATATAATCGAGTTCTCCTTTTTCTAGCTGAACGACTCTGCGCATGCGCTCATCATACGAATCATCACCCGTTAATGCTACGGTTCTATAGCCACGCAAATTTAGTTCTCTTGATAATTCAAGTGCCTCTTCTTTTCGGCTACAAAACATCAAGCCCCTCACTTGATCACCTGCATGACTATAATAGGAAATTTTTTCAATGACATGCTCTACACGTTCATTCGTTACCAATTTAGAAAGAACCGTGTGGTCACCAATTAACTCACCGTCTATTTCAAAATCCGTCACTCCAAAATAATGGAACGGACACAACATATCTTCTTCTAGTGCTTCCTGAAGACGGATTTCATACGCAATATTATAATCGAAGAGCTCGTATATGTTGAAATCGTCTGTTCGTTCAGGTGTCGCGGTCATCCCCATTAGAAACTTGGGTGTGAAATAGTTGATCACACGTAAATAGCTCGTCGCACCCGCTTTGTGTACTTCATCAATCAAAATATAATCAAAGTCTTCCGGATTAAAGTCCCGAAGATTTTCAGGCTTAGACAATGTTTGGATACTCGCAAACACATACTTCCTACCCGATTGCCGATTCGCTCCGACATACAATCCAAAATCTTCGTCGATTCCCCCGAGTACTCGCTTAAAGTCTTGCATAGCTTTCATCAAGATTTGCTCTCTATGCACAATAAACAGCATACGTTTCGGTGCAAATTTACGAACATCAAAAGCGGATAGATACGTCTTTCCTGTACCCGTTGCCGAAATGACCAGCCCTTTATTCTGACCGTTCGCACGCACCGCTTCAATATTCGCCAGAGCCGCCTGTTGCATTTTATTTGGCGTAATCTCTAACGCCTGTTCAATTGCATTGGTTTGATAGGCCGATGGATGCTCAAATACTTGAGCCGCGCTTGTCCGATCTGCATGTTCTTGATAAACCGTTTCATAGTGTTCAATCCACTCTTCAGTTAATACATTGGCATCTGACCATACATCCTCAAACTGATCTTTAAAATGATAGACGATCTCCCCATCACGATGTGACGTCAGTTTCACATTCCACTCATAATTCACTTGTAGCGCATGGGCCGTTAAGTTTGAACTACCTACGATTAATGAATATTGATCACCTTGTTGAAAAATATAACCCTTTGAATGAAAGCCTTCCTTTTCAGTAAGACGTACTTCTACATTCGGAATGTTTAGAAGCTCACGAAATACTTTTGGCTGATTGAAATATAAGTAAGTAGACGTAATGATTCGGCCGTTTACGCCCCGTTTATGTAAATCGTAAAATAAAGATTTAAGTGTAGCCAATCCGCTTTCCGTGATAAATGCCACTGAAAATAAGAATTGGTCACAGTGTCGAAGTTCATCCTGAATCGAGGATAGCACCGTCGTATTCTTTATTGAATTATTCACCAATAGCTCCGGTTTATAACTGTCACTCTGCTTATGTTCTTTATTCACAAACCCCTTGTGCAAAGACGCTTCCAGCTGCCGAATAAAATCTCCCATCCCACAGACACCTCTCTCTTCATGCTATTGATTTTCCAATTTTTCAATCGCCGGTATATCCGCAGGTGCCCACTCCAGCGTATGTAACTGATCTTTTGCAATCCAACGTAATTCCGCATGTTCTGTCGCCACAGGCTTTCCTTCTACGATCTTCGACATGAATGTTTCTAATCGAACAATGACTTTTTCGTACTCATATGTAGTGTCTTCTACTGCTTCTCCTACAGTAATGGTGCAACCGAGTTCCTCTTGAATTTCACGTCGCAAGGCTTGCTGATGTGTTTCCCCCTTTTCAATTTTGCCTCCAGGGAACTCCCAATAATTCGGCAGTGTCATCGTAGGACTACGAAGTGCGGCTAATACTTCACCTTTCTCGTTTTCAATCACCGCTCCCACTACATGCACATTTTTCTTCATGCGTTCCGACCTCCAGTTTATTACCCACCCATTTGGGATCCATTATACCATCAACCATTATAAATTGAAGAAGGCTTCCCATGTTTCACTCTGCATTAAATCAGGAATACTTAACTATGGACTACACTATAATGAAACAAAGTGGAGGTGTGGAAATGAAACAAAAGAAACCTTCTGCGCTGTTACGCATAGCTATTGTTATCACCTACGCAATCATGATCACAGCTAACGCATTGGCCAATATCCTTCCTCTAAATGGACAAACGACTGGTGAGCTATCGGATAAATACGGAAATCTATTTGCGCCGGCGGGATTTACGTTTTCTATTTGGAGTCTGATCTACTTACTGTTATTATTCCATGTTATCTATCAACTAGGCTTTTTCCAAAAGAATAAAAATCCACAACTTCTAAGTCAAGTAGGCATATGGTTCTGTATCTCTTCTGTATTGAATGCATCGTGGATTTTCTTATGGCATTATGAATATCTGTTACTTTCCGTTATAGTCATGTTACTCATGTTGCTGACATTAATAAGAATCAATACCCTCACATTTAATGCTTCACTGACTAGAAGAGAAGCGTTCTTCATAAAGCTCCCGTTCAGCATCTATTTCGGATGGATTACTATCGCTACGATTGCAAACATTACCGCTTTTCTCGTTTCTATTGAGTGGGACGGATTGAGTTTATCTGACGTCACATGGACGATTATCATTTTATTCGTCGGAGCTGCTATCGGAATTCTAACAACGATCCGACGCCAGGATATAGCCTACGCACTTGTATTGATTTGGGCATATTACGGGATATATTCTAAGCACACTTCAGAAAGTGAATTTAATGGAGAGTATCCTTCTATTATCTTATCTATCATAATCTGTTTGGTGCTCATAGTTTTGTCTATTGTACTCGTTGCAGCAAAAAAGCTTCGCAAATAAAAAGCGCAAAGGAGCAGGCTATTGCCTCTTCCTTTGCGTCAAATAATCATGCCATCAGGTCGTGTTATCATACAATACCCAATACTTACATACTACTACAAAAACTTATCGTGATGTTTTTAACAGCCTGTCCAATCGGGGACGATTAAATCGTTGCACAGGTCAACCGATATACTTTGCTAGGGAATAATTGATTCAAGTTATGATTTCAACTATGCTTCCAGCCATAAATCCCCTTTAAAAAACTCTATTAAACCCTCTGCGCGTCAGAGTTAATTGGTGTTATCTAACCTTGTCCTGCCTGCACCAATTACGTGTACTTTTATCATTTTCTTTATCTCCCCACTTCTATTGTCAAATAACATATAGTTCGAGAAGATATATCCAATAAAAAATTCCACAACTAAAGAGCCAGTGTTTTTTAAAACTATGTGAAAAGTCTTTGCCCTGACCACTTAAATTTATTATAAATTGACTCTTTTTAAAGTATCAGATTTCCTTTATTCTAAATTTACTACTTTTTAGGTGAGGAAGGTTTAGGCCATGCAAAAAACACATAGCTATCCGGCACAACGAACGAAGACGTTTGATCTAATACTGACATCCATGCTTGCATCACTCGTATTCGTCGCTACTCTTTTACTTAATATTAAACTACCTCTTGGAAACGGCGGACTAATTCACCTTGGAACCTCCATGTTGTTCATTGTCTCCATTTTATTCGGACCGAAGAAAGGTATGATTGCTGGAGCTGTCGGAATGGGCTTGTTCGACTTGGTTAGCGGGTGGGCTCTATGGGCACCTATTACTATCCTAACACGCGGCTTGCAAGGTTATATCGTAGGTAAAATCGCTTGGTCAAACGGTCGTAAAGGAACGAGCTTCAAGTTCAATCTACTCGCCATGCTAGCTTCCATACCATTCACTATTGCTGGCTATTATATCGGAGAGAGTATTCTATATCACAGTTTGATCATCCCGCTTGCTTCCATTCCTGGTGATTTGGTCCAATGTGCAGTGGGAATCGCCATTGCTATACCGGTTTGTGCGATGTTGAAGAAGGTTTCAATGTTTAAATAAGTAATTTCCTCTGCCAAATAAATGAGCAGAGGATTTCTCTTTTAGCTTATAATTTAAGATTGGCATTAGAAAATAACATTCATTAATTGTTAGGGTAATGCCTAGGAAAAATTAGTACAACCTAGGGTTCCACCAAACATCAAGACGTACTTGAACTCCTGCAACACGCTAATTATACGAAAGAGTACAACAAAAAACGCACTACTACGACATACATCGTAGTAGTGCGTTTTAAATTTTAAACTATCAGTTATGAACGGTTTCTTTCTCCAGCTCATTTTCTGTTAGCTTCAATATCTTGGAAGTAGAAGCATGCATGTCCTTCAATAATTCAGGATGCTCTGCTAATGCTTTTCCGTATGAAGGAATCATTTCTTTCAACTTTGGCTCCCAATCGCTTACTTGTTCCGGGAAGCACTTGTTAATCAGATCCAGCATAACTGCTACTGCAGTTGATGCTCCTGGAGAAGCTCCAAGCAATGCTGCAATGGAACCATCCTGATCCGTTACAAGCTCTGTACCAAATTGAAGCGTACCTTTGCCATCTGGAGTATCTTTGATGACTTGCACGCGTTGACCTGCAGTCCATAGATCCCAATCTTCGCTTTTCGCGTCAGGAATAAACTCGCGCAGTTCATTGATACGTTGTTCTTTTGTTTGTACTACTTGTTCTACCAAGTATTTAGTCAACGACAGATTTTTTGCACCACATGCAAGCATTGTCGTAAGGTTATTTGGTTTCACGGAACCAATAAGGTCCATCATGGATCCTTCTTTCAAGAACTTCGGTGAGAAGCCCGCGAACGGTCCGAATAGTAAGGACTTTTCTCCATCAATATAGCGAGTATCCAAGTGTGGGACAGACATTGGTGGTGCACCAACTTTTGCTTTTCCGTATACTTTCGCGTGATGTTTTGCAATTACGTCTGGATTTTTACAGACCATGAAGACACCACTGATCGGGAATCCACCGATATGCTTACTTTCAGGAATACCTGTTTTCTGTAGCAATGGAAGACTTCCGCCTCCGCCACCAATGAAAACAAATTTAGTTTTATGGAATTCAAGCTTGCCATCTTTGTTATTCTTTATTTTTAATTCCCATTCGCCATCACTTGTACGTTTGATATCTTCTACTTGATGACCGTAGTTTACATCAACGCCCACTTTTTGCATATGCTCGATTAACATACGAGTCAATGCACCAAAGTTTACGTCTGTACCTGTGTCAATTTTCGTTGCAGCAATTGCTTCATCGACAGCACGGTCTTTCATGATCAACGGAATCCATTCTTTTAGTTTTTCCGGATCTTCGGAAAACTCCATTCCTTCGAATAGTGGATTTGCTGTCATAGCCTCAAAGCGTTTCTTCAAATACGTCACATTGTCTTCACCTTGTACAAGACTCATGTGTGGCAGTGGCATAATAAATTGCTCAGGGTCTTTAATCAAATTTTTCTCTACTAGATGTGACCAAAACTGCATGGATAATTGAAACTGTTCATTTACTTTAACCGCTTTGGTGATATCTACAGTCCCGTCCGACTTTTCGGAAGTATAGTTCAGTTCACACAATGCTGCGTGCCCTGTTCCCGCATTATTCATCTCATGCGAGCTCTCTTCCCCTGCTTTATCTAATTTCTCAAATACCGAGATTTTCCAGTCAGGCGCTAATTCTTTTAGCATCGTTCCTAGCGTTGCACTCATAATTCCGGCACCAATTAATATAACATCTGATTTAGTTTGTCTATTACTCATTTTGACCTTCCTTATATGTGAAATTTACAGAAACGTAAATGTTCCTAAATAAGGCGTCACAGCCTACATGGCGCGTACTAGGAGCATTTATTCTGTCTCAGTTTAACCATACATCTACTACTATCTGTTCTATTATACATCAAATATAACGAGGTTTAAAGGGACTTGTTTATTTGTCAGGATAAAGCTAGGAATATGTCGGAATTTTGAACCATTTTATGACTTTTATTAGATTAATGGTTGGTTTCATGTCAATAAGTCTTCCGAAATCACTTTGAATCCTTCAATGATTGTATCCTCTTCTACCTCAATTAAAATACATTGCTTGCCATCATAGTTCACTTGTTTCACATATTTCAAGTCTTGTGGACTGATTGAAATGTTTGCTACTTTGGTTTCGATTTTAATCGATTTCGACGTATAGCTTGGTACGATGTGAGTTGCTTTCATTTCATAAGAGGTGTCATCCACTACAGTCTGAAAAGCCGTTTCTACTGCTTCTGTATTGACGTAGTCGACACCACTCATTTTCAACACACGTTCTACTTGCTTCGCATCAATTGCTGGTGGTTCTTCCGGTTCTTCCTCTTCTTCATCCGCTACAGTTAATCGATAGATTGCTTCATATACATTTCCTAGTGTTTCCGTATCTACTTCACCACCGACTACTTGTTTTACAATTTCCTCGAAAACGGCTTTATCATCGGCAGCGGTAACCACTTCTTCGCCATTCAGGACATTCTCTATGAACGTATAATCGGGTTTATTCGCTTTACCCGCGGCATATAGTACATGATTGACATCAGCTGAATTGTCTGTAAAGCAAGGGAATAAAAAGCCACCTATTGGTGAAGCAAGATTAATGATTGGATCGAGCATCGTATTCGATTTGAATTCACGCTCTTGAAAGTCAAATATAATGGAGCGCTTCGGCAAGTCTGTATGATTCATACTGCACAAGATAAACGGTGTGGTAAACACTTCATCTCGCATATCAATTTCAGATTCTTCACTGTTACGCTTGGTCTTCTTAAAGTAGTTACCACGAATAAACGTCACGACCAGATCTTTTTCATATTGGACATCTTTCACCATCTTTAGTGCTAGATGTTGCATCTCTTCTTTCCATTCTTCAGCTTCTTCCGCCTGCAATCCTTCATACAATAGTTTTTGTGCGTGATCTTCATGACTCTCTTCATCCTGACGTTCAAACTTCACTTCAAACAACTTCACACCTAGTTTACCGCCAAGCACCTTTTTAAAATTGGTCATGAACAGTTCCTGTTGCTCGCGGTCAAGCAAAGCAAATGCCTGACTTTCTTCATGGTAAATCTCACTACTTTCCTGCCTAATATAGACATGGTAAATGTCAGTGATCGTCAAAAGATCGGTATCTAATTTAAATCGTTTACGGATATCTGCAATATCATTTTTATTCATTTCGTGTTCCCACTTCCTAACTGATTTACATACACTTTTTCACTACGTTGGATGACGTCACTATACACGTGCATAAAAGATTAAAGTTTTCACACATAATTATCCAATATTCGGGTACACAATGGAGTGAGACTAAAAATCAGACAAGGGGTAGTGATTTCATGTCAGAAAAATTATTTACATCCACAGCAACAGCTAGTGGGGGGAGAGAAGGACATGTGGTATCCTCCGACAAAGTAGTAGAGTTTGATACAGCAATGCCTGGAACGAAAAGAGCAAAAGAATTAGAGAACTCTACTAACCCTGAGCAATTATTTGCTGCGGGTTACGCAGCTTGTTTCGACGGTGCGCTTCAACTTGTCGCAAGCAAAGAACGCGTTCAATTTTCATCGGAAGTCACTGCAAACGTTAGCCTGTGCAAAGACGAAACAGATGGCGGTTTCCATCTAGAAGTTGAATTACAAGTAACAGGTACAGACATTGAAAAGGCACAGCTTGAACAACTAGTAGAGAAAGCGCACCAAGTCTGTCCGTATTCCAAAGCCACTAGGGGCAATATTGAAGTGACACTAACAGTACTTTAATTCTATATTCTAAAAAACGCTATAGGCTGTGCTGAAAATCGTGAAGACACGACCTCAAGCACAGCCTTTTAATTCAGCAGAAGATACTTTCTATTTTTCCAAGCCTTCAATTAATTTCACAATCGTAGCAGATGTCTTCATAATCTGCTCTTCATTCGATATAGCTGCTTTACCGTCACCCTTCTGCATGCCATAATCACCAAAGCCTGCGTGATTCCCCCCTACTATCTCAATGAACCTCGCATCATTCGGCATACTAGACTTAGCCGCCTTAATCTTTTTCGCGTCCGCCACCTCATCATGACTGGCCCAAATTGACAGTACATCCACCGATGCTTCACTCAAATCCGTGTGACTTCCGGGATAAGAAGCTAGTAACACAAGCGCAGAAATCCTTTCATGGCGGGATGCATAATCCGATGCCGTCACACCGCCTAGGGAATGACCTCCTATTAACCATGTGTCTATTTCAGGGTGATTACGTATCACCTTATCTGCCCGGTCAGGTGAGAAGATCGCTATCTTGAGCGGCAAATGGGGAATGATTACCGTATAGCCTTGTTTAGCAATCTCCTTAGCCATGGGCGCGTATGCTTCAGCTTCTACTTTTGCTCCCTGATAAAAAATAAAACCTATGTTTTTCTTATTTAAGATAGGTTCAAACACTAGCTCTTTTCCATTCGTAACTAGTACATCTGTATCTGAGTGCAAATTTTCTTTAGCGTAAGATTGCGCTTTATAATAAGAGCTAGCGAATAGGAAGAAACCCACCGCAATCATTAACAGGAAAATAGCTAGCCCAATAAATAACTTAAATTTCCATGTCCTCTTTTGTTTCATACTTGATCCTCATTCCAGTTTATTTCTTCACGATATCGATGAAATGTTTTAACACTCTAGCCGTCAGCCCCCAGACTGTATAATTACCATATTCATAAAACCATTCTTCAAGCGAATGACTTCTGAATTTATACTGGTCTCCGTTCATAATCTTTTCAAATGGGAAATTATCCGGCGGAGCTATTTCAATCGATACCAAATGCATATACGGTTCATGTTCCATCAGCCATTTAAGCGGAATAGTAAATACCTCTTCCACTTCTTCTATATTATAACTTCGAATGATTTCTTGATAATCAATGACCGCAACGAACGGATAGACGACGAATGAAGGCGATGCAATATACGGGCTTAACTCTTCTATCATCTGTACCGTCTTCGGATCAATCCCGAGCTCTTCGTGCGTCTCCCGTAAAGCTGCTTCCATAGGCGATGCATCCGTTATATCAATTTTGCCACCGGGAAAACTGATGTCGCCCGGCTGTTTCCTCATCGTGAAAGCACGCACCTCAAATAGTACATGCCATTCCCCTTTCACTTCTACTAACGGAATAATAACAGCGGAACGGAACGCAGTCTCCTCCCCAATGAATAAAGATTTATTTTCATACAATTTATTTTGTAGTTGTTCCAAGTCCATGAAGTCCCCCACCTCATCGTTTTACTCTATCGTATCATTTCCAGACGAATCGTTAAAGAAATTAAAGGAGCTACCCTGTCAGAGCAACTCCTCATTTCATCCATATACATTAGCGCTTCACTAATTTCCCCTGCACTACATAGCGTTTATCTTTACTATTCACAGAGTTATTGCAAGTCGATAGCGTAACAATCCGATCATCCAGTCCTACTTCAACAGGCATATTAATCAGAGAACGTGATTCGATTTCCTCGAGAAACTCCGAGAATTGTTCATCCGTCTGAAAATCGGTTTCGATATAATAAAAGTCAATCGTCGTTTCGTATGCTGCAAACACTTCAATATCGTACCCTTCATACAATGTATCGACGAAAATAATGGGGTGTTTGTCTGCATAGTCTTGCTCCCCAAACTTCTTCAAGCTACCGAACATCGTATCATTTCTCATCGCATGGCCATAGAGGACCGTGTTGCGGCTCATATCCTTAATGTCATTCCTGTAATCCATGAAAACACTGCCTGCGCGACTATTTTCCCGGGTGAAGTTACGATTCAAATAAAAGTCGTTATCTTCAGCCTGCAAGATGGGGTTATGCAAATTGGTACCTTCTACTGAAATCCAGCCCACGATATCTGAATTTACTTCATGTAACTCTTCAAACTGTGGACGTATCGAATCCTCTTCCAAGAGTTCTTCTTTGGCGTCTCCTGTTACAGCAACCTGGGCCGTGTTTTCTAATGCCACTTCATACATCTGTTGCGTTTCCTTCAACGAACTGGCTGATTCCACGTAAGTATACAAATACTGCAAGAGTAAATAACCCGAGTAGAGAAAGATTGCCAGATAAATGAAAGGCATAAGTTTCGACAGGCGTTTCTTCATCCGCTTACCTCCTAAATACCAAGAGACATCATATAAAGACCTAATTCGTCATCTTCCTTAAAGACGGCGTTGACTCCATACACTTCTTTAATGACATCCTTTGTAATGATGTCACGTGGCCGTCCTTCTGCAATGATGCGACCATTCTTCATCATAATGATCTCATCACTGTACCGAATTGCCTGATTGATATCATGCAATACCATGACAATCGTCAATCCATAGTCTTCATTCAGTGATTTCACGAGCTCCAATAATTCAATTTGATAATAAATATCCAAATATGTTGTTGGCTCATCCAAGCAAAGTATTTCTGATTGCTGTGCCAACGCCATCGCAATCCATACACGCTGACGCTCTCCACCCGACAATGCTTCTAAGTCTTTATGGCGTTTGTCGGTCAGGTTCGTTACGGTTAATGCCCAATCTATAGCCTTGCAATCCTCTTCTTGGTTTCTCTGCAATAACGTTTTATGAGGCAACCGACCAAAGCCAATTAATTTTTCAATCGTCAAATCCTTTGGCACTTCATTCTGCTGATAAACAATCGCTAACTTCTTCGCAAACTCTTTCGGCTTAAACATCACTAAATCACGATTTTCCAGTGAAGCTGTTCCTGAAGTTGGCATAGTACTTCGAGAAAGTACACTTAGTAATGTCGATTTTCCACAACCATTTGGCCCAATGATCGTCGTAACTTTCCCTTTAGAAATGGACGTCGAGACATCATCCAAATGATTCGTTATATTATCATGCGATACAATAATGCGTTTTATTTCCACAATAGGTCACTCTTTTCGCAGTAAGAATATTAAGAAAGGTCCGCCGATGATCGCCATTAGCGTCGAAGCAGGTATTTCAAGCGGTGCCACGATCGTTCTACCGAGCGTGTCAGCTAACAAGATAATCAATGCCCCTAAAAGTGCAGTAAACGGTATGAGCACCTTATGGTCATAGCCAACTAATCTGCGGGCAATATGCGGTACAAGTAATCCAACGAATGATATCACACCCGCCACTACGACCGAAATGGCTGCTAGTAAAACAGCTACTGCCGCAATGATTAAACGGGCACGCGCGACATGGAAGCCAATACTCTTTGCTGTCTTATCCTGTAGTACTAATAAATTACACCAGCTATACAGGGCAAACGCTAGAATTAGTCCGATGGTTCCGTATGTTGCAATAGTGGAAACATCACTCCACGTACGCATCGTTAAATTCGAACCGATCACACTTGAGGCTGAGACGTTTAACGAACCGCCAAAGCTGATAAATGCTTCGGTAACACCCGTAAACATCGCATTAATTGCAATTCCTACAAGAATTAATTTCAACGGGCTAAGACCGGATTTCCACGATAGTGCAAAGACGAGAAAACAAGCGAACGCCCCACCCATGAATGCAAATAAAGGCGTCATGAAGAAAAGTGTCGGAAAGAGCGAAATAATGAATAACTGCACGAATGCCGCACCGGAAGATATCCCGATAATCCCTGCATCCGCAAGGGGGTTACGCATAACGGACTGCAGCAAGACACCCGAAACCGACAATGCCGCGCCTGCAAATATCGCCACAATCATCCGTGGAAAACGCAAATCACGAATGGCTTCCATTTGACTGTTGCCTTGTTCAAAGAGCGCGCTAAAAAACTCGAAAAACCCCATTTTAATACTGCCTGTCGTAGCCGAATATACGATGGTTACAACAAGCAGCAGGGATACGATTACATAACTAGCAATTCTTTTTCTCATGATGGCCTTCCTTTTCAAACGAAATTCATCGAGTTATCGATAGAATATCTTCATTAGCTCACTTAATGCTTCAGGTACTTGTAATGAAGCCGTTGTGCCAAATAACTCTTCTTCCAAATCATAGACTTTGCCATTTTTCACTGCATCAAAATGCTTCCATACATCATTCGTTTGGAACTCTTCGTTGAACATTTCCACGACTTCGTCTGGCATACCATGTGATAAACGCAAGATAATATCTGGATTACTATTATGAAGATACTCTGTATTAGACGATAAGTATTCAGGATCTTGACCTTCCATTACATTCGTTCCACCTGCACGTTTCACGAGATCACCCGCGTAGGAGTTTTCCGTCGCGACTAAGTAACTGCCTGGAATTCCCAATAATATTAGTACACTCGGACCTTTGCGATTGGCCGCTACCACTTCCACGGCTTCAATCTTTTTCTGTAAGTCCCCTACTAATTTATCTGCTTGCGCTTTACGGTCATAGCGTTCTCCAAGACCTTGGATTTCTTGTATCAATGAATCAACACTTTGGAAGTTTAAAAACGTCGTCGGAATATTCAATTGTTCAAAGCCCGCTTCTAGGTCATACTCCAATGTAGAAACGGATAAAAAATCTGTTGGATTCATTGATTTCACAATTTCCATATCGGGTGTCATCGCATTACCGATGGTTGGAAGCCCATCAAACCGACTCGCCATATTTTTTTCCGTTTCAGGAACAGCGATGGCATCTATATCTAACTTATCTAGAATATCTGCGATGACTACAGTACCCGCAATAATACGTTGATCACTTGTATCAGCTTTTTCACTTTTCTCGACTTTATCTGTCGAAGCAGCTTTCTCTTCTTTATCATTTCCGCAGCCTGCGATAATAGTCACTGTCATGACTGCTAACATCAGCCATGCATATCTCCACTTTTTTTGCACGATGTAATCCTCCACTCGTTATTCATTACTCGTAACGTTATTTTTCTTTGTCAGTCGACGTATTAATAAGACGCCCGACAGAATACATAATGTGAACAATACACCGATCTTCATTGTATCAAAGGGAATCGTTTGTTCATCCTGTACATGAATGGCCAGCTCTTCCGGTTCATTTGCTACCTGTGCAACGACCTTGGCTGGTTCTTCCTCCACATCGTCCCCCGTGCGATCAAATTCCAATTGCGCTTCCGGAAGAAGAGGTGGTAACTCGTCTTGCTTTTGTTCTTTTTCTTCGGACGGCTTCTCTATCTTCTTTTCTTTTTCGGTCATGGTTTGTTTAGGTGGAGTAGTGGTTTCTCTAGGTTGCTCAGTTCGTTTAGTTAATGAAGAAACTGCTTTGTTGTTTGAAGGTACCTTGCTCAAAAACTTCGCTGTTTGTTGTGGATCGATAGCAATTTGTAAAAACGCTTCCCCTACATGCAAGTTCTCAGAGTCCTCGACTTTCATCCAGACACGAGTCCACTTGTGGAAATCTTCAATTTCAAACTGCACAATACGCGTCTTGTTTTGCGATACCACTTTTGGTTCCACTAAATCGCCATGTTGCTCTACTGTGAAGCCTTTGACCTTACTCGGTTGAAGAATCTCTAACTGTGCATAGTATCGATTGTCACGTGTTACAATGCGCAGTACTGGATTGACGTATTCATTCATTGCCGAAGGTTTACCGTCTGAAAGCAATCGGTAGTGTACCGTATCATCACCTGACTGAATGGACTTAGCTGGTTGATTTTGGTCAATCTTCGGTAATGACTGCCCCCGGATCAATACTTCATATGAAAAGGATTGCTGTGTATTTTCCTTTCCTAAACGATATGTACCTGTGAGTTCAATCTTTTGATGCATATCCTGTATATCAAACTGAACTAAGTTTTCTGCCCGATCCAGTCGCGTGCTCGTTTTGTTTCCTTGCTGCATGGCAGTGATTTGTGTAAGGATATGATCTTTCTTTGCCGAAATGGATAATGTATAGCGATCTTCCTTAACAGTTAACGTGGCCTGCTTAGTAAATAAAAAGTTTGCACCCTCGGCTTCATCTGATAGAAAACTTAGTTCAACATGATATATATCATTTGCGTGTACAGAATGAAAAGGAAGCCACGCGGAGATGAGTAGCAAAAGTAGGGGCAACAAAACCATTTTTTTCATTTCAGACGTACACTCCTTTACACCTTACGTAAAACGACAGGAACTTCCCTCCGCTTTTGAAAAAGCGAAAGGAAGTATCTGTGTTGATTCTTATTTTTCCATGAAGTTTAATGAACCGTTTAGGATTTTAGCCATTTGTGTGCGTTGTAATGAATCGCCAGAGTTGATCAAAACTTTACCATTCGGTTGTTTTGCGCCTGTCATGATTTTTTCTGCATACAACAATGCAAATGCTTGCTTCGCTTCAGGATCTGTAATGGCTTTTCCATCCGCGTAGAATGGAAGTGTTGTATCACCTTTTTTGATTTCCTTACCTTCAGCAAATTGAATTGCACGGTATAGCATCAATGCCCCTTGCTGACGAGTCAGTGTGTTGTTCGGGTTGAACTTTGCATTCGATTGAACAATACCTGCTTTCGCGAGAGCATTAATTGCGTTGATACGCTCTTTGTCTGTGATTTTTCCTAAATCCTGGAACCCAGCGGATGGAGCCTCTTCTAATTTCAACGCACGTGCAACCATCAATGCGAACTGTGAACGTGTGATGTTGTTACGTGGATTGAACTTGTCCGCACTTTTTACAATACCTTTGTCAAGAAGTGCAAGAATCGCTTCTTTGTTGCCGTCTTTATCAATGTCCTTAAATGGGTTCACAGTTGGTTTAGCACCGTCAAGAGCAATTTGTACTTTGTGGTTAGAATCATATTTAATAGGACCTTCATTGACAATAACGTGAATTTCAGCATTCACTAACTTTGTTAAATCCGCTACGTTGAATGTATATGTGCGTACGCCTGTTGATTTATCATCTGTTGCTACAGGCACGTCCTTACCGGCAATTTTGAATCCTTGAATATAACCGCCTTTAGGGAACGTTACGGTTACTTCATTACCGTCCGTTACTTTCTTTACAGATGCAACTGGCAACATGTAATCATTCATGATGGATTCTTCATTCGTTCCATCTTTATATACTTTTACGTTCACGTTGCTTATTGTTTCCTTGTCCGCTTTAGCGACTGTTGCACTCATATCGAATTCATACCATGTGTCCATGTTGAAAGAAGGTGCCACTACATGAAGTTTGGCAGGGTATACTTTATCTGCTACAACCGGCACGGTATATGTTGTTGTACCATCAGCATTTTTCACTGCCGTTGCATCCACATATTCTTCCCCTTGCTTTGTTTGGAAGTTAGCAATCATAGAAGCTGATCTAGCCGCAACCGTTACCTTCGCATAAGACACTCCGTCTTTTTCCACCAATGTTCCTTGTGGCAGGAGATGACTACTAATTGCAGGTTCAGGTGTCGTGGTTCCAGATTTATATATATTTAAATCAATCACTTGATCCACTGCTGCCGCTTGTTTCAAAGCCGACGTTGCTTGATCGCTTGTGCTGATCGGGTTAGCGGATGCCGCTGTTGGAATAGCGATGGAAGCTGCAAGTAATGAAGCAAGTACTACTTTCGTTGCGCTAAATGATGTTTTTTTCTTCATAATTATTGTTCCCCCTGTTTTCTTTGGAATCTAGTTTTATACAATAAAAATGCTGAACCTGCTAATACAATAATTAATAGGTACGGCGTTGAATCACTGGTTTGTGGATTCTTAACTGGTACTTGGGTAGTTGGTTTTTTTGTCACTGTACTGGTACTAGTGTTGGTATTTATGTTCGTGTTAGGTGGTGGGGTGGTAGTAGTTGCAGGTTGTTTTACTGCCGGTGGTGTCACGGCGCTTTTGTCCTCAAACACTAAATCAACTGTATACTCGTGGTGGTAATTAATATGTTCTACATCCACTTTCATCGGGATCTTCACTGGTTTTGATATATCACTTACGCTAAATTCTACAACACGCGTATCAGCCTTAAGATCTTCATTGACTACTTCCGCTCCGCCTGCTGGCTCGAACTTCGTAATCCATGAACTGTTTTTAAGCGTTAGCTGTACAATAGCAGACCCATTCGTTACAGTGACGAGTGCCGGTTTTTGGAAGTAATCATTCGCAATAGATGCGTTAGTGCTGTCTGGCTGATTCACTTGATAATTTAATTGCTGGGTACCGTCTGCTATTTTAGCAGATGCTTGCGGCAGACCTACCGTCAACACGAAAAAACTTACAACTAAAAAGTATAAAAATGCTTTTCTCACTTTGACATCATCCCCTTTCATTGTCCATTTTCACGCTACATAAATTCACCGATCAACTTCCATTCACTGGGTATATTTCCACTTTTAAATTATCTCATAAATTACCCCATACATAAATCATTGCAACTTTATCGTCTAGTGACTTATGACGAATATGTGACATTTACAACGACAAATGAGAATGGTTATCATTTAATATAGCCCGTTTTGCCAGTAATGTCAATTGCTATCTGGAAAATTATTTCAATTTGACTCGTTAAATTCTCCACTAGTCACTAAATCCAAAACTTCGCATAGGCTAGAACGATACGATTTATGGATGAGAGGGGTACTGCGATGAATATTCAGTCTTTCAGTGGTGTCGTAATGGTTATAAATGAATTTTATACGGGGCAAAATAATGACGCTGGTTGCTACATGTTGATGACAGTCGATAATGGTAGAGGAAATGTTGTAAACTTTGTAGTAGGGCCGACAACTTATTTCGTCAATCATGTGAAAATTCATGTAGGTGATCGCGTTACAGGATTTTATGACGCCGACGCTGCCACACCTATGATCTATCCTCCACAATTTGGAGCGGTGGTTATGGCCAAAGATTCTAAACGTGAAAACGTCAAAGTCGACTACTTCAATCGTCGCCTGCAAAGTAGTGATGGAACGCTTCAGCTTAATCTGTCTCCGCAAACTGAAATACTTTCGACAAATGGCCAGTATTTCACAGGTAATATAGCAGAGCGAAATTTGATCGTTATATATGGTGCAACTACAAAGAGTATCCCTCCTCAAACAACACCACATAAAATCATTGTGATTTGTTCATGAATAGTTTACTTAGATAAAGTAGAGACACGCATCAATGAGCGTGTCTCTGTTTTATATGCGAAAGAATCGTTGTGTCGTCTTATAGATTTCTCTATATGCCTCATCAACCGTTACACCTTTAATTTTAGCGATACTGTGAATACTCTCATGCATCATAGAAGGATGTGTTAATTTATCTTTAAAAGAATATTCAAAAGGCCACGGTCCATCAGTTTCTACCATTAGCTGAGTGAACGGAACTTGTTTGACTAGATGTTGAATCTTTTCCCGATACGTAACTTCTGGTGTCACAGAAATCATATAACCGTTCGAGATAATTTGCTCCAATATAATGTCGTCGCCTTTAAACCAGTGAAATTGCGCTTTCGATATTGAATAACGTTCCAACATCTCACAAACAATAGCTGCATCTTCATAAACGGCATGTAAGGCAATTGGCAAGTTATATTCGGCTGCCTTCCGAACAAAACATTCCAACACATACTTATATAGTGTTAGGTCTAAATCAGACTGCTGTTGTCGCAAGTAATAAGGTAACCCCACCTCTCCAATTGCAGTGAGGTAATTTGCATGTTCATCGATCAATTGTAGAATAGCCAAAAGTTCCATTTCACTTGGTAACGCTTGTTCCGGGTGATAACCTATTGCTGGTTTGATGCGTCTATCCATTTTCGAAAGTTCAATTTGCTTAACGGAAGATGCGAAGTCATTTGAAACCGCCACTATTGCGGTTATATCATTCACATCTAACTCGCCCAAAATTTGAAGTCGTTCTTCTTCTTCATACATATCTAAATGAATATGCGCATCGATTACGCGTCTGCTCAAAAAATACCCCCCTCTTTCATGAATACGCTATGTTTCACGTGAAACGTTTCCGCGTGAATGAACCTAAACTATTATCTGAGCGTCATACTAATTTCCATTATGAAAAAGTAGGCGGTGACGTATGAATATGCATGCATTACGTATGAAAACAATGAATACAACACGACAACTCTTTATTTTCGGATGGCAACAAGCTTTAGCTTGCATTTTTCCTGTTATAATCTTCAGTTCACTCGCGCTTACGCAAATCATATATCTCCCTTTCTTGCCACGATACGACTGGCTACTCATCATTTTTATCGGAACTCAGTGGTGGATGGTACGATCAGGACTCGAAACACGTGATGAACTTAAAGTAATTACGTTATTTCATATAATTGGCCTTACTTTGGAAATATTTAAAGTACATATGGGTTCTTGGTCTTATCCTGAAGAAGGCTATTTCAAAATTCTAGGCGTCCCTTTGTACAGCGGTTTCATGTATGCGAGTGTAGCAAGCTACTTGTGTCAGGCTTGGAGAAGATTGCACGTAAACCTGATTGAATGGCCACCGCTCTGGGCAGTTATTCCGCTTGCCATGGCGATATATGGAAACTTTTTCACTCATCATTATTGGTTTGATATAAGATGGTGGTTATCCGCATTAGTACTAGTTGTTTTTTGGCGTGCATCGGTTAGTTTTCGGGTAAGCGAGACACACTACGTCATGCCATTAACTCTTTCATTCGTATTGATTGGCTTTTTCGTTTGGGTAGCTGAAAATATTGCTACTTTCTTTGGTGCTTGGACCTATCCCAATCAAAGCGAGACATGGCATCTCGTTGGCATGGGCAAATTAAGTTCTTGGTTACTACTAGTCATCGTCAGTTTCCTCATCGTAGCGGTCTTAAAACATATAAAAAAGGAATAGTTAAGTATAAGGTAACGGGTAATAATTTACTATACAGTTTATCCTTGGAAAATTCCATTGCATGGGAAATAAATGAACTTGCTATATTAAAAACGCAGCAAGCTCAATAGCCTACTGCGTTTTTATGATGATTAGTGTGTAACTGGTTCAGGGTAATCGAAGCCTTTTGTATCTACTTCCACTGTCTTCATCTTCTGCTCTTTGATGGGCTTATCCATAGCGTCTGTTTCATTAGCTACGATAGCATCCACTATCTCCATGCCTTCCCTCACTTTACCAAAAGCCGCATACTCGCCGTCAAGTGAAGAGTTGTCGTCTGTCATGATGAAGAATTGTGACCCTGCGGAGTTCGGATCTTGCGTACGTGCAGTCGAAATCACACCGCGCTCATGTTTCATAGTATTTTCAAAACCATTCGAAGAGAATTCTCCATCAATTGCATATCCCGGTCCGCCTGACCCGTCACCGGATGAATCTCCACCTTGAATCATAAAGCCCGGAATCACACGGTGGAAAATCAAGCCATCGTAATAGCCATCTTCAATTAAAGAAATGAAATTCGCTACCGTATTTGGTGCAACAGTCGGCTCTAGTTCCACTACAATCTGCTCATCATTTTCCATCGTGATCGTCACGACAGGGTTCTCTTTTACATCTTTCGAGTAGTCAACCGCTTCTCCTTTAGGTTGTTCTGTGGTTTCTTCTTTCGGTGTCTCCACTGTTTTTTCTTCAGTTGCTCCCCCACACCCAACTAAAAGAACGGTCAACGCCATCAAACTCATTATGAAATACCATGCTTTATTACGCTTAAACATATCCGTCTAACACTCCCTATTATTTTATATCTTCTACGACCTACTCCCAGTTATGTTTTTACTCATCACGGTAACGTAATGCTAATCCCTTTAGGAAGTTTCGAGCGTATCGATCACCACACGGTTTATAGTTTCGATGACCTTCTTTACGAAGAACAGCACTTAATTCGTTTTTAGATATCGTAACACCTGCATTTTCTAAAATCTCCAGCATATCTTCACTTGTAAGAGATAATGCTATTTTCACTTTCTTCAGCAAAATATTATTGACATTACGATGGCCTTCTTCTGACATAAGAAATGGTTGTGGAGCATTACCGGTATTTTCCGGTACTCCTCTTTTTGAGCTGATTAAACCATTTAGAAATGACTCCAATGTTATGTTGTCGATTTCCTTTGCATATTCATTCATCTGCATTTCATCCGCACTATCTTCATTCGTTTTTGTCAGCATCTCTTTTACTTCCGCTCTGTTTGTCTTCAGTCCGCCTAACGCAAACATTTCTACAACTGTGGAATCTTTTAGATCCAACGCGTAGCGTAACCTGCTTAAAATATCATTATTATTCATGTAATCACCTGTACCCTCTCTACTATATTGCTGTAATTCTTAGTATAGCTTGATTCGTTACAATTTGTCTTCATTCAGTCAACTAACGTTGAATCTGCCTCTTGTTCAATTGTTTGCATAAACTGATCACCAAAATTACAAATCGAGGTAACGACTGGTTCCAATAATAAACCCACTTCACTTAATTTGTACTCCACTTTTGGCGGCACGACGGGATAGACATAGCGCGTAATGATTTTATCCTCTTCTAATTCTCGTAACTGTCTGATCAACATACGTTGATTGGCATCCGGAAGTTTTTTCTGTATTTCGCTCAACCTTAACGGTGTTTCGTGCAGTAAGCACCAGATGATCGCAATTTTCCAACGACCTCCTATGACAGACAAAGCCAAATCCTTGCTTGTAAAGTACTGCTTATCTTTATACTGAATGACCATATTGCTTCACTTCTTTCTATACCATTCATGTTCATAGTGACAAAAGAGTCAGTATTGCATGGTGAATTATAATATGTAATGATAGAAAAGTAAACACAATACAGTAAAAGAAAGAAGGGCTTCATTTGAAAAGTAGAGCAGCTGTAGCATTCAAACCTGGAGAACCACTTAAAATTGTAGAAATCGATGTAGAAGAACCAAAAGCTCATGAGGTATTAGTCAAAATTCTTTACACTTCTGTCTGTCACACAGACGCATATACATTATCAGGCGATGACGCAGAAGGAGTATTTCCTGCCGTTTTAGGTCATGAAGGCGCTGGCGTCGTTGTTTCAGTAGGTGAAGGAGTCACTTCCGTTAAACCTGGCGATCACGTTATTCCACTTTATACACCTGAATGTGGGAAATGTAAATTCTGTCTATCCGGTAAAACTAACCTATGTGGGGCAATTCGCGAAACACAAGGTAAAGGATTAATGCCTGACGGTACGACTCGCTTCTCTTATAATGGCGAACCGATTTATCACTACATGGGAACGAGCACTTTCAGTGAGTATACTGTCGTGTCTGAGATCTCTCTAGTTAAAGTGGAAGATCATAACGTACCACTTGATAAAGTTTGTCTATTCGGCTGTGGCGTCACTACTGGTATCGGGGCTGTTCATAATACAGCGAAGGTAGAAGAAGGTGCGGTTACGGCAGTCTTCGGTCTTGGAGCTATTGGTTTGGCTGTTATTCAAGGATTGAAGCAAGCAAAAGCAAGCCGCATCATTGCAATCGACTTGAATGAAGACAAATTTGAACTGGCAAAGAAGATGGGCGCAACGGACTTCGTTAATCCTTCGTCATTTGATAAACCAATCCAGGAAGTCATTGTAGACATGACAGATGGCGGTGTTGATTACAGCTTCGAGTGTATTGGTAATGTCGAAGTGATGAAAGCTGCTCTTGAATGCTGCCATAAAGGTTGGGGCGAGAGCATCATCATTGGTGTCGCGGGTGCTGGTAAAGAAATTCATACCCGTCCATTCCAATTAGTTACGGGTCGCGTATGGCGCGGTTCCGCATTTGGTGGAGTAAAAGGCAGAACCGAATTGCCAGGGATGATTGATGACTACATGGATGGTAAAATTGATTTAGATTCGTTCATTACACACCAATTAAACTTCACGGATATTAATGAAGCCTTTGATTTACTGCATAAAGGTGAATCAATTCGATCAATACTAACATATGGAGAGTGAGATCATGAGTCTAGAACGCGTTGAGCAAAGACGCTCTTTTGGTGGGGAACAAAACAAATACAACCATTATTCAGAAGTCCTCAAGTGCGATATGACATTTAGTATCTTCTTACCGTCAAATAAAGAACAAAAAGAAATACCACTTATTTGGTTTTTGTCGGGATTAACATGTACGGATGATAACTTCAGTCAAAAAAGTGGTTTCCAAAGATTGGCTGAAAAACATCAAGTAGCTGTGATTATTCCAGATACATCACCACGCGGAGAAGATATAGCGGACGACCAGGCATTTGACCTTGGACAAGGTGCGAGCTTTTATCTAAACGCAACAGAAGAGCCATGGGCTAAACATTATCAAATGTATTCCTATATAACAGAGGAGTTACGTGAAATTGCCGCTACTCTAGTGCCTAATTTCTCTGGTAACGAAAGTATCATGGGCCACTCAATGGGTGGTTATGGTGCATTGATGATTGGAATGAGGAATGCAAATCGTTTCAAAGCGATTTCTGCATTTTCTCCTATTTCAAGTCCGAGCGAGGTTCCTTGGGGAATTAAGGCGTTTACGACTTACCTAGGGGAAGATAAGGCGACGTGGAAAGAATGGGACACTGCTGAGCTAGTGAAGGAAGCAGGTATTCCACCCATCCTTATTACGCAAGGAACTGCAGATGGGTTTTATCCTGAGCAATTGAATGAAAAACCGTTCCTTGAAAATGCAAAGCAGTATGACCAAGCAGTAGAATATAACAAAGTAGACGGCTATGACCATAGCTACTTCTTCATCTCTTCCTTCTTGGAAGAACACTTTGATTTTCACATGAAGAACTTAGGGTAACATGAATACATTTTGATAGTTGAAGTAGCTACTGCTTCCAAAGGGTGACGCCTTCGGGAGGGTGTGTCTTGCAGTCTAGATTAAAGGTGTCTTACGCTCACCCATTAACAGTCCAAAACATTCACATTGCCACGCAGTGTGGATGTTTTTGTTTTTAAGGGTATATGAACTAAGATAGAAGAACGAAGTGAAAAATATATTACATAGGAGGGATAGTTACGATGGATCTAAAGAAATTGTTAACCGATGAACGTGTGAAGCCGTATGTTCTGAAAGCTCGGTATGGTATTGAAAAAGAAGGACAACGCGTGGATCTCGATGGGCACTTGGCAACAACCGACCACCCTGCGAATATCGGAATGGGTGACGAGCATCCGTATATTCAACGCGACTTCTCAGAAACTCAAATGGAACTGATCACGCCTGTCCTGAACACACTGGACGAACTATTTGATTACCTATCAGGCATTCATGACGTCGCCTATCGTTCGATGGGCAAGAATGAAATGCTCTGGCCGTTAAGTATGCCCCCTGCTCTTCCTAAAAAAGAGGAAGATATCATGATTGCGAAGCTGAATAGTTTTGAAAATGTTCTGTATCGTCGTTCACTTGCCAATTCATACGGTCGTCGCAAGCAAATGATTTGTGGAATTCATTTCAATTTTGAATTCAGAGACGACCTACTCCGCATGTTATTTGAATTACAATCGGATATCGATAATTATCAGCAATTCAAAACTGATATTTATTTGAAACTGACTAGAAACTATTTGTACTATCGCTGGCTCGTCACGTATTTCTACGGTGCGTCCCCTACAAGTGAAGAAAACTTCTACGGATGCGACGATAAACCAGACGAACCGGTTAGAAGTATTCGTAGTAGCCGATTCGGCTATACGAATCATGACGATGTAAATGTGTCGTTCAGCACGATTCAAAAATATATTTCGGATTTATCTTCCGTAGTCAATCGAGGTTTGCTAGTAGAAGAAAAAGAGTTTTACACAGCCATGCGTTTACGTGGTAGTGATCGGGTGGCAGAATTCGAGCATACCGGTGTGCGTTATGTGGAGTTACGAAATATCGACTTGAACCCATTTGAAACAAATGGCATTAGCTATGAGCAAGCGGAATTCCTACATATATTCCTGCTATATCTACTACAAAAAGAAGAAAATCCCGAGAGCGATGAATGGGGTAAAGTAGGTGATGCTCGCAATGATGTTGTCGCACTTGAACACCCATTGGCACATACACAGTTTGAAGCCGAAGCATATGAACTCGTTAACGAAATGGAACAGTTAACAAAAGATCTAGACTTCCCTGTTTCCGAAACATTATTTACAAATCTGAGAGAGATGCTTGCTGATCCTTCTAAAACCTTGGCGGGAAGACTTTACTCAGAGAGTCAAAAGACGAGTCAAAGCCAAGTAGCAACAGAAATTGCAAGGAAAACCTATAGTCAGCTATGGGAAAAGCCATACGAACTGACAGGCTTTACGGATATGGAGCTATCCACGCAGATCATGATGTATGATGCGATACAGAAAGGCATCAAGGTAGAGGTTTTGGATCGCCATGATCAATTCTTAAAGCTAAAACTGCGAGATCATATTGAATATGTGAAAAACGGTAATATGACGAGCAAAGATACGTATGTCTCTACGTTGATTATGGAAAATAAAACCGTGACGAAGAAAATTCTTTATCAAGCGGGCTATCATGTCCCGGGTGGCGATGAGTTCAGTAATAAGGAAGAGGCTTTGTATGCCTATAAGATGTTTGCCAAGACGCCATTTGTCGTGAAGCCGAAAACTACTAATTACGGACTTGGAATTTCCATCTTTAAAGACGGTGCCAGTTATGAGGACTATGAGAAAGCGATCACCCTCGCATTCGATGAAGACTCGTCAGTTTTAATAGAAGAGTTCCTTGCTGGCACAGAGTACCGCTTCTTTGTGCTACACGATAAAGTACTCGCCGTCATGCTGCGCGTGCCTGCAAACGTCACGGGTGACGGTACACACACGATTCAGGAACTCGTTGAAGAGAAGAACCGTGATCCACTAAGGGGGACAGATCACCGTACACCACTAGAGCTTATTCAACTGGGCGAACTAGAGGTTCTTATGCTGAAAGGTCAAGGTTATCAAACTGATTCCATTCCCGAAGACGGCGAGATCGTCTACTTGCGTGAGAACTCCAACGTCAGTACTGGCGGAGACTCGATTGATGTGACCGATCAAGTTTCCGAAGATTATAAGAAGATTGCAGTAGATGCAGTAGCCGCACTTGGAGCAAAAATTAGCGGCATCGATTTGATTATTGAAGACCTCGATGTTCCAGCAGCGAATCCAGGCGCGTATGGCATCATCGAAGCGAACTTTAACCCTTCGATGTATATGCATATTTACCCTTATAAAGGCGAAACACGTCGAGTAACGACGGATATTTTACATTACTTATTCCCGGAACTGTAATAAAATATTTTTGACTTGTCGAATGAAAATGTTCGCATAGTAACTACGTATGAATAATAAAAACCTTAGTTGAACCACTAAAACGGGCCTATCCAGATAAACTGGATAGGCCCGTTCATGTTTTATTAAGTGAATAAATAGATTAAAATGGATTCGTAGCAATGAAACTGGCTGTTTTTACATACACACGTCGATTTAATTTTTATTGATTTACAATAACTTCAGCACTATCTTCTGATTGAACCATTTTATAATCATCGTTTTCTTTAATCAAATGTAAACCAAGAGCTAAATCCGTTGCGACAGTACTTGGCGTTAAAGCCGAAACACGAATATTATTTCGTCGTACCTCTTGTGCTATTGATTCTGTGAAGCCAATTACCGCAAATTTGGATGCACTGTATGCACTTGAAGTAGCCGCGCCATTTAAACCATTTGTCGATGAAATATTAATGATGTCACCCGCATTTTTTTCAATTAACTGCGGTAATACAGCACGTGTAACATAATACGTGCCCATCAGATTTACATCTACTATGTTCTTCCATTTCTCTGAGTCCATCTCCAAGACAGTACCAAATGTTGCAATGCCCGCATTATTTATTAGAATATCGGCCGTTCCTAAATCAGTAGTTAATGATACAATAGCTTCTTCAACTTGCTCTTTAGATGAAACATCGGCTGTTGCATAAGCGACTTTCACACCATGACTTTCAATTTCTGCAGCCACTTCATTTAAAACAGACTCCGTTCTTGCAAGCAATCCAATATGGACTCCCTCTTTTGCTAAGTGAAGTGTCGCCACTTTCCCTTTTAGTATAACTGCTGAAAAGATCCTTGGCATGAACGGAAGCTTGTATAGCTACTTTGTAAAGTTAACTACTGTTCTATTCATCGTTCCTTTAGTCATTTTTAATAAACACAGTTTATTATCTTTAAACCATATTTACTTATGATAAGGCTCTCCCTTAATAATCCGAAACCCACGGTAAATCTGCTCCACCAACACCAACTTCATGAGCTGATGCGGAAACGTCATCTTGGAAAAGGATAACTTCTCATTCGAACGCTGCAATACACTACTATGTAAACCAAGTGATCCGCCAATCACAAAGACAATCTTGCTTTTACCGTATGTCATCAACGAATCGATACTAGCTGCGAATTCCTCAGAAGTTTTCATTTTCCCGTCGATTGCTAGTGCAATGACATGCGCGTCTGGTGCAATTTTCGCTAGAATTCGATCAGCTTCTTTCTTTTTCACGATTTCCATGTCGGCTTCGCTTAGTGTTTCAGGTGCTTTTTCGTCCGCCACTTCGATTAATTGCATTTTTGCATAGCTATTCAGACGTTTCGTATACTCTTCTATTCCTTGTTTCAAGTACTTCTCTTTTAACTTACCCACGGTCACAATTGATATATTCACAGTTTATCCACTCGCTCTCCAAATGTTATACACAATACTTATGCACATATTCACAGCCCTATCTACATATTGTGTCCGATTATTTGTTCCGTACTACATGTAAATCTTACTGATTATTGTATCACATCAATGTGGATAACTTTTCATTCTTTTTTCATTTTGAATAGATTGATCTTTTTACCATAAAAAATGAAAATACCTCAACCTATTGACCTGTAAGGGATTAACGCTTGTCGCTTTGATTTAATTTATTATTTTCCGAACACTTTCTTTTACACAATGTTGTACACATTATTTAGACTTTATCCACAATTGGATAACTTCATAAAAAAATCAGGCATCGTAGCGTAGTTTCGCTAGATACCTGATGTGGACGGGAAGTTGTTCACTTTGTGGACAATGTACAATCTCTTAGAATGTATTTCCGTCTTTCAACACCATTTCCAAATCCAGTTTCTTTCCATCACGATAGACTGTAATTTTCAATGGATCGCCAATTTCTTTTTTATTATACAAATACTTACGTAGACTGACCATATCTGTCACTATCTCATCATCCAACTGAACAATTGTATCATACTTCTTCACACCTGCTTCTACTGCGGATGAATTCGGTATGACATCTGTTACAACAACGCCATCCGTTACTTCTTTAGGCAAGTTCAACGTCTGTTGCTGTTGCTGAATGGGAATTTGTCGAAGATCAAGTAACGATACACCCATTGTCGGACGGTTTACTTGCCCCGTTTCTTCCAAGTGCTCAATAATTGGTAATGCAATATTGATTGGAATAGCTAGTCCAATCCCCTCTACTGTTGCTTCAGAAATCTTCATAGAGTTGATTCCGATCAATTGACCCGCCATGTTGATTAGAGCACCACCGGAGTTCCCGGGGTTGATGGCTGCATCTGTCTGCAAGACGTCTGCCTGCCAATCGATGTGTCCATCTTTGTTTAAATCCATTGGAATGGAGCGGTCTTTACCTGAAATTACACCCACTGTAACTGATCCTGCAAAGCCAAGTCCCAATGGGTTACCGATAGCAATGACTGTTTCTCCACGTTTTAATGCGTCTGAATCTCCGAATTCTACCACTGTATCGACGTGTTCCGCATCAATTTCTACTACAGCCAAGTCTGTCCATAGATCACTGCCGATTAATTTTCCTTCAACCTTAGTACCATCATCGAAACTGACTTCGAGTTGTTCGGAATTCTCTACGACATGGTGGTTGGTAACAATATATGCTTTGTCGCCCTCTTTTTTATACAAGACACCAGAACCCGAACCGGCTTCTTGAGTAGACGTTGTAGAAGACCAAAAATCCTGGACCGTCTGGATATTCGTAATACCGACGACAGCGTTTGCGACATCATCTACGACGTCTGTCACTTCCGATGAGATATCGATCGATACTTGTGCGTGCTCGGATGCAGTTTTACTCTCTTTTTTTTCAATCCTTGTTGTATCTTCATGACTCGATCCTCCCGCATACATCATAGTTAAAAATACAATTAACCCACCCAATAATGCACCAAGTAAACCTGGCCAAAAACTACCTCGGCGTTTTGGGTTGCGTTTTGGCTCCACCGGCGGAAACGGTTGTTGCCGTTCGATCTCTTCTCTTCTTTCATCATCCATTCACATTTCCTCCTTGTCAGAAAGTATTCCTACATGTACTGTACCCCATTAACTCTTTGAAAATGCAAAAAGCCTCACTAATTTAGCAAGGCTTTTCGCATTTACTTCAGACTAGCACAAGCTCTGTAGATTCTGATGCATCCGTGTCATGCAAGTGGACAAATTCCCCTGCACGAATACCGCAGTCTTCAAGGGTCTGTGCTACGCTCATGCGCGCCAAGTCTTTCATATTATTATCTAAGCTAAGATGGGCTAAATAAATATGCGCTTCTTTTTGAGCTACTACTTCACTCATTGCAACAGCTGCATCCTCATTCGATACGTGGCCCACGTCACTTACTTAGTATACGACGTTTAATGGACCACGGATAACGGCCCATCTGTAGCATGCTGACGTCATGATTGCTTTCAAATACAAAGCTGTCAGCTCCTTGGATATGACCTTTCATACGATCACTAACATAGCCTGTGTCAGTAATAATCGCAAGTTTACGATTACCTTCATTGAACGTATAGAACATTGGGTCTGCTGCGTCATGGGATACCGCAAATGACTGGATATCCAGTGAGCCAAATGTTTTCACCGTTTCCATGTCGAAGTGAAAACGCTGATCAACGGGAATCTCCCCTACAAGTCCGTCCATCGCCTGCCACGTTTTGGCATTGGCATAGATTGGCGTTTTATACTTCCGGGCAAGTACGCCGATTCCTTTAATATGATCACTGTGTTCATGTGTGACGAAAATGCCGTCAATTTGTTTCATTGAGCGATTGATCGATCCGAGCAAACCTTCAATTTTCTTACCGCTCATGCCGGCATCTACTAGAAAAGCATGCTCATCTGTCTCTATATATATCGAGTTGCCTGTACTGCCACTCGCCAAAATGCTAAATCGCATGTGGAAAACTCCTATTCTGTCGATTCTTCTACTATATCCGATTGGAACTCGATGACCTTTCCTTCAATCGCATTGATGAAGTAATTTTCTATCGTCCCATCTTTCAATTTTACCTGAACATTCCACGTCGGTGCAAATACTTGAGTTTCCGTTAGTTGAACAAGTGTTGAATAACCTGACTTGACTTGCATAACAGTGGAATCGGGTTTTAAATAGCCACGTGTAACAAGCGAAGAGACCGCATCGTCTTGCGATAGTAAATCCTTTTTATGATTAAAACTTAAGAATTCGTCGAGCATACTTTGTTCGTAATGCGTCACTTCGCCATCTTTACCCCAGTGCATGATGAGCATGGCATTCGGACTGTAGAAGATAGTTTCGTTCTTTACCCGTTGGAAAAATACAGCGCTCTGCTCCTCTTCGTCTACATCCCATAGCACGTAATCTTCGCCGTGGAGCACATACTTCCTTAAGAACTCGTCAAAGTAATATTCGCCTTTTCCTTCGGTTACTTTTACTGCTTTTTTCATATGGGACAGTAATCGTGATTTTTCAATCAAGACAAATGATTGGTTACTTAACCCTTTTAACTTTTCATTGGAAAAGGTGGCAATATGAGCTGATAAATACGAAACATCTTTTTTAGTGAAAGGAATGGGTTCATACGTAATATTCTCTAGCGCCAATGTTTCTTCAATCGATGTTTTCCCGAGACTCTGCATACTTCCGACACTCATTTGTCTGTCTAAATAGAGCCAATACAAGAAGACATTTAGAATGGAAAAGACGATAATAAAGATGGTTTTGGTTCTATTCCAATCCAATTACGCCACCTCCTTGCAATTCTTCTGGAGCGTGGCGAAACCAGTTATCCTTGATAAGGTAATACCAGCAAGGTTGTAAAATAATTAATTTGCGTTCTATATCATGGATCATATAATAACCGGGAGTGATTTCCTCAATCAAATCAAAGTTTAGCTCTTCCGATTCACGTAAAGACTCCGCCACTTCCACTCCTGAAGGTAGTTTCTCTTGTACCGGTTCGATGTTCACATCTAATGTGTAATAAGGACGTATATATTTGAATACACGCATATCTCCCCATGTCTCCGTGATTTCGCTTATGCCTGGTTGATCACTAAAGACTGGCAAACCATCAATATATAGTTGGAACCGGACATAACGGGAATAGGGATTCATATAGGCATAGCGGAACTCATCCGTCCAGCCACCATGTTCATTGATAAAATCGATAGTATTCAGCAATAACTCCGAAGGTAGCGCGAACTCCTGACTCTCTACTGCAGGCATGACATAACTCAACCTTTTAATCTCGGTATCGACATTCATGAACGCGTGATCGTCTCCGTATTCTTCATTGGTTGGATTCACTTGATTACGTCGTACGGCGTTAGGGTCACTGAACAATGCATCACGGAAACGTAATGGATTGATTTCTTCCTGGTAATACGTATTACGCATAATGGTTATTGGATCTTTTGGCACCGCAAGAAATGGTGCATTGCCACGATCAATTTCTGCATATTCATCGAATGACTGACCAACATCCACTACGTTACGCAAAAAGCTTGTTTTATTCGGCAGCGTCACCTGCACCTGATAATGCAAGCCGCTCACTTCACTCAGTAAATGAATAACTGGCGCTTGTGTAGATTGACTCCAGTCAATGACCAGACGATTAAAGGTAGCTTCGGGAATATTCACGTCGTCGACTGGTAATACATTGTCATAGACCAACATGGGCACTTCCCCCGTGAAGTAGAGCGCCATTTGACTCGGTTGCCGCAAGGTTTGTGCAATATTAAACTTATTCATGTCCTGTCTAACTAGCTGTAGATTAGATAATTCCCATGTATTCATTTCTCTCAGGATTCTGTCAATTTTTTCGGTATCTGTAGAACCTAGTACCTGATCTTTTAAAGTGGTAATTATTTTATATGGCTTGATGATTTCATCGATTGTTTTCTTCTCAGAAATGGATATATCCACAGTCTGTAGTTGTTCCATTGGTTCATAATTCGGTGAATAGTTCCAAACCTCAAAGGTAAACAGGACACTCAGTGAGACGAGCAACAACAATACAATGGATTTAATTATTTCGATGTATTTCAATCCCACTCACCATCCTCTTGTTGTTCAAATGGTAGCTTGAAGAAAATTGTCGTTCCTTTTCCTTCCTCACTCTGTGCCCAAATATCTCCTTTATGCGCCACGATCATTTCTTTAGCGATTGCGAGGCCCAGACCGGTTCCGCCAAGTGCACGGGAACGAGCTCTATCTGCGCGATAGAAACGATCGAAAATTCGATTGACATTGGACTTTGGTATACCCATTCCATCGTCTGAAATCATCACTTTAATATAGTCACCTGATATCGTTACACCGAAGCGAACTTCCCCACCATCTGGCGAATACTTCAAGGCATTTGAAATAATATTGTCTAGTACTTGCGTTAGTTTATCGGTATCGATCTCCACAAATAGACTGCTTGAATACAAATTCCGTGTGAATCGTACATTTTGCGACTTGGAAAATTCAAAACGCTCGATAACCGCATTAAAGAATCGGTTAAATTCCACCCATTCTTTATTCAATTCATATTCTTTACTATCCATACGTGAGAGTTTTAGTAAGTCATTTACGAGACGGATCATTCGCTCGGTTTCATTTTGCGTAACATGTAAGAAGTTTGGAGCAATTTCCTCATTGCGCCAAGCCCCTTCTGCCAATGCATCTAGATAACTGCGCATTGTAGTGAGTGGAGTTCGCAGTTCATGTGAAACATTTGACACGAACTCCCGACGTTCCATATCAATTTTTTCTTGCTCGGTATTATCGTGCAATACGACAATCAAGCCGTTTACAAATCCTGTTTCACGCTGGGTAACGGAAATTGTCGCACGTAAAATATATGCCTGATCTTCTGTACTAAAATCCAGTGGAATTGATTCTTTCATCTGAATTAGCTCTTCAAACGTAAACTCATCGTCTATACCGAGAATACTGGCGATGGGGCGATTTATGACAAGATCGTTCGTTACTCCAAGCATCTGCAGGGCGGAGTCATTAATTAGGCTAACTCGTCCTTTACGGTCGGTAGAAATGACGCCGTCCGTCATATTTTCCAGAACTGAGGCTAACTTTCGCCTTTCGCTCTCAGTAGTCGACTGTGATTCTTGCAGCTGGTTAGTTAAGTGATTGAATGCGATGGCTAGCTGACCCATCTCATCCGAACCATATACTTTAACCTTTCGGGTGAAGTTCCCTTTTGCCATCGCCTGCGCTTGTCTTCGCATGTCTGATATTGGCCGGGTAAATGCCCTGGCAATGAAGATCCCAACTAGTATGGTAATGGTAAGGGAGACGGCTGCTGCCCCCGCCAATATCCTATTGATTTCTTCAATTTGTTGAAAAACGGATTCAATATTGGCTTCTACATAGAGCGAACCCACAATTTCATTGCCATCAAAGATCGGTTTGGCTAAGGAAAGCACGCGATTATGAGATTGCGGATCAATCGTCACAACATCTTTCATAGTCTCTGACGTTATGGACTTTCGCACATTATCATTGGTCGAATGTTGCCCTACCCTCATCTGATTTTCGAATGAAGATGTTGCTAGAATACGATACTTTGGATTTATAACCCGTATTTCAATAATGTCATCTGATGTGAACTCGACCAAGACATTTTTTAAGCTTTGTTCTAGTGTAGGATCATTGTCTTTACGTTTTTTTGTAATTTCTTCTCGCACACTGAACTCGACTAAATTCATCCGGTCTACAATTGAATTCGTAAAGTTATCTTTTAGTGTTTGTTCCAATTCACGAGCAAAATACAGCCCGATAATCTGCATGGATACAAGTATAAGCAGGACGTAAATCAAGACAAATTTGACTTGAATCGACCGGAAAAAACCTACTTTATGCATAGTGGCTTACTCCTGTTCCGGGTCACGCAAGTAATAACCTACCCCACGTCTTGTGACGATCCAATTTGGATGGCTCGGTGTATCTTCAATCTTTTCCCGAAGACGTCGAATCGTTACATCAACTGTTCGTACATCGCCGAAATAATCATAACCCCATACCGTTTGTAGTAGATGCTCACGTGTCATCACCTGACCGATATGTTTTGCCAGGTAATACAATAATTCAAATTCACGATGTGTCAGTTCGATTGTCACTCCACGCTTTTGAACGTAGTACGCATCCGGTTGGATGACAAGTTGACCCACCGTAATATCGTTCGTTTCTTCTTCTTGATCTTCCGCTATAGTTCTTGCATGACGACGCAAGTTGGCTTTGACCCGGGCAATTAACTCCCTTGTACCAAAGGGCTTCGTGACATAATCATCTGCGCCTAGTTCAAGCCCTAAGACTTTATCAATTTCTGAGTCTTTTGCTGTCAGCATGATGATCGGGAAATCATGCTTTTTTCGTACTTCCCTACAGACTTCCATGCCATCACGTTTAGGAAGCATAATATCAAGAAGCATAAGGTCCGGCTGAATTTCTTCTACTCGGTTGATCGCATCTTCACCGTCGTATGCGCAAAAGACGTTGAAGCCCTCCTTTTTCAAGTTAAATTCTATGATGTCTGCGATGGGTTTCTCATCGTCTACGATAAATATAGTTTTATTTTGCATGATTTGTTCCTTTCTCGCCCTACTAGGCGATCAAATTTTTTTGCTACGTTTTTGTTCCACGACAAAGTTATACGATATACACTTGTGTGGCACAGCGAACACGTATCTATTTTTTCTATGGTTACAACCTTATTCTACAGCTGAAATATATCATTCCATATCCTCTAACTCTATCACGATTTGTGCAAAATCGCACTTTTTCAGGTAGGGACAGCTTGCTTGAAACGATGAAAAACAGCGCATCCTTTTCTATGGTCATAGAAGAAGGATGCGCTGTTTTATTCGTAAGACGGTGGTGATTCATGCTGGCTCCAATCGATATTGAGGAATTTGTTGTATTCCTTTGCAAATGCCAGCGTCACAGTACCGGTTGGGCCGTTACGTTGTTTGGCAATAATGATTTCGATCATGTTTTGCATTTCAGTTTCTTTGTCATAGTAATCTTCCCGGTAAAGGAAGGAAACGATATCGGCATCTTGCTCAATACTCCCTGACTCTCGAAGATCGGACATCATAGGGCGCTTGTCTTGGCGTTGTTCAACACCCCGTGAAAGCTGTGATAGTGCAATGACTGGGATTTTCAGTTCACGTGCTAGTCCTTTTAATGAGCGGGAGATCTCAGATACTTCCTGTTGACGGTTGTCACTACCACGACCGCTTCCCATGATTAGTTGCATATAGTCAATCATCACCATGCCGAGACCGTGTTCTTGTTGTAGCCGTCTACATTTTGAACGGATTTCATTGACTCTCAGACCTGGAGTGTCATCAATGAAGATACCTGCATTTGATAATGACCCCATAGCCATTGTCAGCTTGCGCCAATCGTCTGCTTCAAGGGTACCTGTACGCAGTACTTGCGCGTCAATGTTTCCTTCTGCACATAACATACGCATGACCAGCTGTTCAGCACCCATCTCGAGACTGAAGATCGCGACATTTTCTTCTGTCTTCGTTGCCACGTTTTGTGCTACGTTCAACGCAAACGCAGTCTTACCGACAGACGGACGAGCCGCCACGATAATCAAATCATTGCGTTGGAAGCCTGCCGTAATCTTATCCAAATCACGGAAACCGGTTGGAATACCTGTTACGTCCCCTTTACGGGTATGCAATAACTCAATATTGTCATACGTCTCCACTAATACATCTTTGATATGGCGGAAGTCGCCGGCGTTTTTCCGATTGGACACTTCCATCATTTTCTTCTCGGCTTCACCAAGTAAAGCTTCTACTTCATCTTCCCTTGTATAACCGTCTTCTACAATGTCCGTTGCAACGCGGATTAATCTGCGTAGTAATGCTTTTTCATCTACGATATTAGCATAATAAACAATATTTGCAGCAGTCGGAACCGCGTTGGCAAGCTCTGTGATATATGAAATACCTCCAACGTCTTCAAGCTCATTTTTTACTTTAAGCTCTTCGGCGATTGTCACCAAATCGACTGGTTGGCCACGGTCATTTAGTATAAGCATGGTTTCAAAAATCTTTTTATGTGCGATTCGATAGAAATCTTCCGGCAACAATATTTCAGACGCGGTAATCAGTGCTTGTGGTTCTAAAAATATTGCCCCAAGGACCGACTGCTCTGCTTCGTTGTTATGCGGAGGTGTGCGCTCGATCATCTGGTTCAAGCTATTATCTCCTTATCATTCTTCTGTAACATGCACTTTAAGTGTCGCTGTTACATCAGGGTGTAATTTGATCGGAATATTTGTAAAACCTAGTGCACGAATTGGCTCAGGTAATTCCATTTTGCGGCGGTCTACTTTAATTTTGTTTTGCTTTTCTAACGCTTGGGCGATTTGCTTTGATGTGATAGAACCAAATAGACGCCCATCTTCACCAGTTTTCGCCTGTAGCTCTACAGTCAACTTTTCGACTTGCTCTTTTAATTCTTTAGCTTCTGCCAATTCCGCAGCCGCATCTTTCATTTGGCGATCCTTCTGACCTTGCAACTTACTTAAATTACCTGGAGTTGCCTCAACTGCTACATTATTTTTCAATAAAAAGTTTTGTGCATATCCAGTTGAAACCTCTTTCACTTCACCTTTTTTACCTTTTCCTTTAACGTCTTTTAAAAAAATAACTTTCATCATTCATTTCCCCTTTCAACGTATTGATCTAGTACGTCCTTTAACATAGTGATTGCTTCATCCATCGTATCTACGCTTAATTGGCAAGCAGAATTCGTTAAATGACCGCCACCACCCAATTCTTCCATAATGACTTGAACATTCAATTCGCCCAATGAGCGGGCGCTAATACCAATTTTTCCATCATCACGCTTTGCGACGACGAATGAAGCGGAAATGCCCTGCATTGTCAGCAAAATGTCGGCTGTCTGTGCGATTAGTACAGAGCTGTGCACCACTTCCTCTTGCCCTCGCGCAATCGCAATATCGCCATTGCCCACAAATTCCACAGTCTCAATTAGTTTTGATCGTTCAATATATGTCTCAATATCTTCTTTCAATAAACGCTGTACTAGCACGGTATCGGCACCATTCGTCCGCAAATAGGAAGCGGCTTCAAATGTCCGAGAACCTGTCCTAAGTGTAAAGCTTTTCGTATCGACAACAATACCCGCTAGCATCACTGTCGATTCCAACATCGTCAACTTTTCGTTCTTTGGCTGATACTCCAGCAATTCCGTTACAAGTTCCGCTGTCGAAGATGCATATGGTTCCATATAAACGAGCACAGTGTTATTGATAAACTCTTCACCACGTCGATGATGGTCGATTAATACAACCTTCTGTGCCTTGTCCAGTACGCGCTCATCAATAACCATGCTTGGCCTATGCGTATCGACAATAACGACCAACGAACGCTCCGTCATCAATTCCAATGCCTCTTCAGGCATCAACATGTGATCATATAATTCTTCGTCTTGCTGCACTTCATCCATCAAACGGCTGACACTAGCATCAAGCTGGTCGAAATTAACGACGACATAGCCTTCGACACCGTTCATTTTTGCCATTTTGCGTACACCAATCGACGCACCAATCGCATCCATGTCAGGCATTTTGTGACCCATGACGAACACGCGGTCACTATCTTGGATTAAATCACGTAGTGCATGTGAAATAACTCTTGCACGCACCCGCGTACGCTTTTCAACAGGGTTTGTCTTACCGCCATAGAATTTAAGTTTCCCATCATGGTGTTTAATAGCTACTTGGTCACCGCCACGTCCGAGAACTAAATCTAAACTCGACTGTGCCAGTTCACCGAGTTCTGTAAGCGACGTAGTACCTGTCCCTACCCCAATACTCAATGTAAGAGATACGCTGTGTTTAGACGTGTTCTCACGAATCGTATCGAGCAATGAAAACTTCGTCTTCTCCAATAATTCTAAAGTACCTTCATTGAAAACAGCCAAGAAGCGCTCAGAAGAAATTCGTTTTACGAAGATCCCATATTCATCTGCCCATTGATTGACCAATGAAGTAACGAGGGAGTTCATCTGGCTTCGTGTCTGGTCGTCCATCGTCTGAGACAATTCATCATAGTTATCAACCAACAAAATCCCAATCGTTGTTCGATCAGCATAGTAAAGGGATTGCATCTTCATACGTTCTGTTACGTCAAATAGATAGATCAGTTTCTCTTCTGGTTTGTAATAGACACGGTAAGAGCGATCATTTAATACAATGACATCTTGCTCACTGTCTTCTCTGATCACCTGACGGAATGCTTCATTCATTTCGTAAAGCTGTGACCCAACCCAAGTCTTGTCAGGATAAATGGAGTTAATAAATGGATTGACCCATTCGATTAATTGCTTATCATTCAGCAAAATAATACCGATTGGTAATTCCAGCAACGCTTCTTCTCCTACCCTTTTCATTCGATAGGACAAGGTTTCAATATATTTCTCAGTTTCCAGGTAATTATCATTCTCTACTTTCCAAGCGATGCCTAGTGCGAGTGCATAAGCGATGGCAAAAAACAGTCCAACCCAAAAATTCAATAGCATTAGTAGTACGGAACCTACCGCACCGAGTAAAGACAAGAATGCTAATGGAATTCGTATCCCGCGTTTTTTATAAATTAAATTCACTATCTCATCTCCTACGCTCTCTTGTCTTTATCTATCCATGTACGAATGTTAATGGCGATATCCAAAACACCCAACATTACGGTGAAGGGACTGAGGAACATGGCGAATAATGTAGCTAGCACATTGACGATCATTGGAAGCTTCATCTTGCGCAATGCATAGTAAATTAACGCCAAACCTTGTAAGAAGAATAAGAATCTAAAGATGAGAATGGCATTTGCCTCCAGTAGATAAAATGTCGTTCCTTGTTCCGGCTGCGACAAAACGGAAATCAACAGCAGTGCTAGATAAACCAATAACGTTGCAAGTGGAAGGCGCATAGTAAGGAAAGAAGCAAATTTAGGAACTTCAAAACGCAAACGTGTTGCAACCGCCAAAATTGGCATAACGAACAGATAAGCTGTTACAAAAACAGATAAGATGAACAATGAGGGCACAATAGTTTGATAATACGTGAATGCCTCTGCCACGGTTCTTTCTATATCTCTAGTTGAATTTCCCATTCCCGACATGATCACAAGCGCTTCTTGCTGAATAGTTGAAAATTGTTGCATCAGCTGTTCAATCGGATTAATTTTCATGAACCACACAGTACCAAGATACAATAGGCTCAATGAAATGAGCAATGTGACACCTGTTGCCATATATACGTAAAGTTTCGTCTTGCCCGTCCGCACGGTATCACCGATAACGAATCCAACAGCACTTAATACAACTGCTGCTGGAATGGAAAGCAAACCGCCAATCAATAATGTGATAAGCCATGTACACATCGCCATCATCAGTGTAGATGTCCGGCCATAACGCAAACGATAAATCGTAATGGGCAATGGAACGAGCAATATTGTCAATAAGCCGAGTAATGGTACGTATAAAGTCATTGCCAGTAATATGGCAAAGAGTGCTACCATCATCGCACCGTACGTAATTCTACTTGCTTGATCTTGCATATCTACGCCCCAATTCATTCTTTGCTTCTTTTGCCACCTGTCAATAATAAGAGGACAAAGTGTTACATTCCTAAATTCATATAAAGTGACAATCATCCTTCTAATTGTATCATGATTCGATGTGAAATCAAAAGTACAGGCAGTTGCAGTTTCCAGTAAAATGGATGCATAAAGCACTTTGGGATATAAGACTTTCGTGATAAATAAAAAACCGCCACTGACTGAATAACTCAGTCAGTGGCGGTTTATATATTACCGCTCTTCAGATACAAACGGAAGTAGTCCCATGATGCGTGCACGTTTAATTGCAATCGTCAATTTACGTTGGTATTTAGCGCTTGTACCAGTAACTCGACGAGGCAACATCTTTCCGCGCTCAGAGATAAACTTCTTCAACAAATCTACATCTTTATAGTCGATGTGCGTAATGTGGTTAGAAGTAAAATAGCAAACCTTACGGCGTTTGCGACCTCCACGACGTGGTGCCATAATTGTTGTCCTCCTTCCTATTTACGTATCAAGTGAACCGTTCTATCAGAATGGCAAGTCGTCATCTGTTACTTCAATCGGACCGCCGCCTGGTTGGAATGGATCATTATCGACACGTGTCATATTTTGCTGATTCGGTTGGTAGGATTGCTGGTTATTGTATCCTTGTCCCTGGTCTTGAGAGGGTGCGTTATAAGAAGGCGCTCCCCCACCATAAGATGGCGTTTGCTGACGTTCTGTATTGGCTCCTCTTGGTTCCAGGAATTGAGTACTATCCGCAACAACTTCTGTCGTGTAAACACGCTTACCGTCTTGACCTTCGAAGCTGCCCGTCTGTATACGACCATCTACTCCGGCTAGACTTCCTTTTCGTAAGTAATTCGCGATATTCTCAGCCTGTTTACGCCAAGCTACACATGTGATGAAATCTGCTTCCCGTTCTCCTTGGGCATTAGCGAACGCACGGTTCACTGCCAATGTAAAACGTGTTACAGCAATTCCAGTCTGTGTGTATTTCAGCTCAGGATCTTTTGTTAATCGGCCAACTAAAACGACACGGTTTATCATTCAGAATCAAACCTCCCTCATCATAAATTTTTAAACTTTATATCAGATTACGCATCTACACGAATTGTCATATGACGAATGATACCTTCGTTGATGTTCGCTAGACGTGTAAATTCATCGATTGCTTCTGCACCAGCGTTAGCAGTTACTAATTGGTAGTAACCTTCACGTAAGTCGTCGATTTCGTAAGCAAGACGACGCTTGCCCCACTCTTTCGACTCGATGATTTCCGCTCCGTTTGAAGTTAGAACAGTATCAAAGCGTTCAATCAACGCTTTTTTCGCATCCTCTTCAAGAGTTGGGCGCATAATGTACATTATTTCGTACTTTCTCATCAATAGTCACCTCCTTATGGACTTGGGCCCTACTTTTACAAGTGGGCAAGGAGTAAGTAAATTTAATATTACTCACATCAGTACATGTTATCACATTGCAATTGGAATATCAACCACCAATATACTATACTAAATGAATATAAGGAGTGATCTCGCATGGAAGAACAACAGCCTGTCATTGTCGAGCTTGATTTACAGAAAATAGCGAAGCAAAGTCTTTGGCTCACTCTCCTACCGCTCATAGCACTTTTAATAATCCGTGGTCTGTTACAAGGTGGACTATCTCTGTCTTTTTCAGTGTGGTATTTTGTCTATGCTTTGGCCGGATATATTTTATTGATCGTTATACATGAGTTTTTTCATTTGCTCGGTTTCCGCATTTTTTGTAATGTGCCGTGGAAGAACATGGCGTATGGCGTCAATTTGAAGATGGGGGTTGCGTATGCTACCGCTGATCAGTTAATGGACAACAAAGGCTTTCGCAAAGCGTTGTTACTGCCCTTTTGGATGACGGGTGTGTTGCCTGCCATTAGTGCATTGTATTTCAATGACGGTGTGCTGTTGCTGTTAGGCGCGATGCTAATTGGCGGGGCAGCTGGAGATTTCGCGATGTACAAGGAATTGAAGAAGTTTCCAGATGATGCCATAGTGAGGGATGATCCAGAGCTACCAAAGTTGTATGTGTACCCTGTTGAATGAAATAAGGAGGCTGGAGTTGCCATCTCCTCGTATCCCCTACTTAACTTTCCACTGAGGGTCTAAGTCGTTCTTGAACTCAACCAACTTCAAATCGAGTAGGAGGGAGTGATTAACTCCCGACCTCTCACACCACCGTACGTACCGTTCGGTATACGGCGGTTCAATTAAGATTGATGACGCAAAGTTTCGTAACGTGATAATAGACTTTTGAGCCCTTGGGAA
>NZ_PDYY01000020.1 GCF_002743255.1 Sporosarcina sp. P2 | reverse complement strand
AAGTCCACGTGGCGGAATTGGGCAAGCCAATAACTAAAGAACTTAAAGAATCTTTAAAAATAAAGAATAAAGACCAAGTCGAGATGAATCTCGACGTCGCACGTGTTGTCATTAATTATCTGAATGAGAAAACCGGAAAGCAATTCAAAGCCACCTCAACAGCTACTAAGAAGTTCATCGCTGGCAGAGTGAAAGAAGGCTATACACAACAGGATTTTATACAAGTCATTGATCTCAAAGTATCCCAGTGGAATCATCATCCTGAATACCGTGCTTACTTGCGTCCGTCGACGTTATTCAACCCGACGAACTTTGAAAACTATTTGAATGAACAACCAGCGAAACCTATACAAACTACGAAAAACTACGTGCTGCATTCTACTGAACTGGATTTTAGTCAGGGTGAAGATTTAGGTAATCTAGCGAGCGTATTGGAAAAATAACTCTTTTTAAAAAAGATCATCATTTTGGATTCTGAATGTTTGACACACCGTCCATAAAAAAGCATGATAAGAGTAAAAGAACGGTAACTATGCTGCCGAATTCACGTGATCAACGAAAGAGGTTTTGAGATGGAAGAACAGAAATACGAATACTTGGCGGATAACCCAAATAGCAAAGTACTACCGATTATGTTGGCTCTCATCATCGGTGCATTTTTCGCCATTTTGAATGAAACATTATTGAACATCGCACTCATTACACTGATGGATCAGTTTTCCATCACACTACCGACCGTGCAATGGATGGCTACAGGCTTCATGCTTGTCATGGCAGTCGTCATCCCCATCTCGGCCTTACTGATACAATGGTTCACGACGAGGCAATTATTTCTCGGTACGATGACCGTTTTCACGATAGGAACGATTGTGGCTGCGAGTGCTACGACATTTCCGATTCTATTAACAGGTCGACTGATTCAGGCTGTGGGAACAGGATTATTGATGCCAATCATTTTCAACGTTTTCCTACTCATTTATCCACCGCATAGACGGGGTAAGATTATGGGAATTATTGGACTCGTCATTATGTTCGCACCAGCGATTGGGCCTACATTATCAGGAGTGATCGTGGAATATCTTGGATGGCGCTATTTATTCATCCTCGTCATTCCATTCGCCTTATTTTCTATTGGATTCGGTTATAAATACTTGATCAATATTACAGAAGTCACCAAACCAAAAATTGATTATATTTCATTGGTGTATTCATCGATTGGTTTCGGTTCTCTCGTATATGGATTTAGTTCGGTCGGTGAAAGCGCTGATGGATTTGCGAGTCCACGTGTATTGTTGTTGATCGGTGTCGGTGTGATCGGCATCGCGCTGTTTGCAATGAGGCAACTTAAGTTAAAAGAGCCTGTCATGGATATGCGTGTGTTTCGTTACCCGATGTTCACACACTCGGTCTTCCTGTTCTTGATTATTATTATGGCGATGTTCGCTTCTGAAATTATTTTACCTATTTATATGCAAGGACCACTCGCACTGAGCGCAGCGACAGCCGGTTTGATCTTGCTACCAGGCAGTATCTTGAACGGTATAATGTCACCGTTCATGGGGTCATTATTTGATAAATTCGGACCACGTGTGCTGATGATACCCGCTACGATTGTGCTCAGTGGCACGATGTTCATGATGAGCCGATTGACGCTCGATACACCCATTTGGGTTGTAGTTACGAGTTATATTTTGCTAATGCTCAGTGTATCTGCGATTATGATGCCAGCTGAGACGAATGGATTGAATCAATTACCGAAACGGTTATATCCACACGGCACGGCAGTTATGTCGACGTTACAACCGGTTGCTGGGGCTATTGGTGTTTCGGTATTTATAAGTATTATGAATGCGAGACAATTGCACTTTCTAAAGAAATCTACGACGCCTGACGACGCATTAACTGCTGATCTGGCTCTCGTATCCGGTGTGGAACTTGTGTACTTTATCGCATTCGCTATGTCGCTTGTTGCAGTTGTACTGTCGTTTATCGTGTACCGTGCTACACCGCGGGAAGATGTACAGGAAAGTAATTAATTGAAAATCCTCAATCCTTGTCATAGGGTTGAGGATTTTTATGTCTGCAAGCCTATAAAAGTATTGCAATAAGCTAAACTGGTTGACTTTCAAATCCGAGAATAATACTATGTGTTTATATACCAACTAAATTAATAGGAAAAGGGTGTTATGGAATGACTACTATAAAAGTACAGGCCGTCCACGACGTGAAAAGTCCTGTGGAACGAGATGAGCTTCTATTAAATCCACCGCAAAAACTACTGATTGCGGGTGCAGTACTTGTGGCGGTAGTATTATTCGCTTATTTGCTAGCCACCCAGCATATTTCCCAATCAATGCTTCTCGGCATTGGGTTATTGCTTGGTTTCACTCTCTTTCATGCACGCTTTGGCATTACGTCTGCATTTCGACGCTTGGCGTCAGTTGGAAATGGCCAAGCGATGCGATCGCATATGCTGATGCTGGCACTAGCGGTAACATTATTTGCACCGATTTTAGCGTATGGCACGACATTTTTTGGCGGTCCGGTCGCCGGCTATGTTTCGCCTGTAGGCGTTAGCCTCATCGTAGGCGCCTTTGTCTTTGGAATTGGCATGCAGCTTGGCGGCGGGTGTGCTTCTGGTACGCTGTATGCGATAGGTGGCGGACGTACTGTGATGTTTGTAACGCTAGCGTTCTTCATCATCGGTACAACAATTGGCGCATACCACTTACCATTCTGGACGGAAGAAATGCCTGCATTCGCTCCGGTTTCATTGGCTACGTCCACTGGCTTAGGCTATGGTGGCGCTTGGCTTGTGTCGATTGCGTTATTTGGATTCATTGCGTGGTTGACGTTGATTATCGAGAAAAAGAAAAAAGCGCCGAAAATGGCGGCCCTTCCTACTGAAAGAGGATGGAAACGGATTTTCCGTGGCTCTTGGCCTTTGTTTGCAGCTGCGATTGTATTAGCGGTGCTGAACGCATTAACGTTATTGACGCGTGGAACGCCTTGGGGCATTACTTCTGCCTTTGCGTTATGGGGTTCTAAAATTGCTTCTGTAATCGGCTTTGATGTAGCGAGCTGGGGGTATTGGCAAGGGGCCAACGCAGCCGCGTTAGAAGCATCCATTTTCACTGATTCTACTACTGTATTGAATCTTGGAGTGATTATTGGTGCATTCATCGCTTCAGCAGCTGGCGGTTTATTCAAATTCACACGCGTGACAGTAGGTAATTTTGCAGCTTCCGTCATAGGCGGTCTGATGATGGGCTATGGCGCACGTCTTGCATTCGGTTGTAATATCGGAGCCTACTTCGGTGGCATTGCCTCATTTAGCTTGCATGGCTATATTTGGGGGATTCTCGCACTAGCCGGAACGTTCTTGGCATTGTATCTGCGTCCTTTGTTTGGATTAACTGTACCGAAATCCAATGATTCTGTGTGCTAAAGAAATTGAAACAATAAAATTCGTAAAAAAGCACCGGGTCCACGAAAACGTGGCTCTGGTGCTTTTTAGTATGTACTCCTCACAACAACATCCGCAAATACTTCTCAAAATTCACTCCCGCCTCTAACGGCGTATCGTCTAACGCTGTATCTTCAATGGCAGCGAGCAAGAATTCTTTGGCAAGCGTGATTGCCTGTTCCATGCCCACGCCGCGAAGTCGGCTACCCATTAGGACCGATGCAAATAAATCGCCAGTGCCTGAATAGCTTTTATTATTGAACGGCACCGTAGTGAAAAGTGTGTCCGTGTCGTTAATATACATATTGCCAATAGTAAATTGCCGACTGGGTGGCTGTATGCCTGTAATAATAATTTCAGCGCCAGTTGCTTGGTGAAGTAGCTTACCTAAATCCTCTACGATCTTCAGGTAATCTTGTTCATCTTTGCAGCGGTGCAATGTGTCATAACTATAACCGGTCAACAAACAGCATTCGGTAAGGTTCGGCGTAATAATATCCGCACGCGCGACCAGCACTTTCATTTGTTCAAGAAGTTCTTCGTCAAAATTATCATACGCTATTCCATTATCACCCAGTACCGGATCAACGAGTAGTAGCGTTCGATCGGTATAAAAACTCTCTAGAAATGTAAGGATCTGGCGAATTTGTTCTTTGCCAGTAATATATCCGGTATGAATACCGTCAAAGGAGAAATGAAGCTTCTTCCACTCCTCCGTGTAGAGCGGCATGGCGAAAGTTAGATCATGACAGTAATAGCTTGGATATCCCGTTTGTGCAGACAAAACCGCAGTAGGCAATGGGCATGCTTGCACGCCCATCACGGAAAGCACAGGAATCGCGGCAGTGAGTGAGCATTTACCGAATGAAGACAAATCTTGAATAATTGCAACTTTTTTCATGGGGATTCCTCCGTAAATCGCTATGTATAATACGTATTATAGCATAAAAAATGCAGTAGATTGTTGTATAAGAACTAGTATGGATTATTTAGTGAGCTATCATTATGTAGGAAAACGAGAGATTTTCAACAAGTGTTTCAAGTAGAATTTTTATCTATAATCATGGGTTATAATTTCTAGTTTGGGGGGTATACATATGACGTAGACCAACCCAACGTTTTGAGTTCCAGAGGTTGCGAGAGAATGAAAAGTTCATGCTATACAAAACTAGAATACAAAAGAAGGTAGTTAATATCTTGGTTCATCATAATGAAGACTATTCTAAGCATTTTTCCGAAAAAAAGTTTTGGGATAAAATTCTTAATTTCGGTAAATAAGCGGGTGTTAAGTTAACGTATGGGACGCTATTACTGTTCTATACTTTTAAAAAACCAACAGTTCCGAAGAAAGTAAAATCTACTATTTTAGGCGCTTTAGGCTACTTCATCCTACCGTTAGACGTTATACCAGATTTCACACCTGTCGTTGGGTATTCCGATGATTTGGCGATCGTCGTGGGGGCTTTGCTAGTGGTGGCTACATATATTGACGCAGGAACAAAACAGCTAGCAAAAATTAAGGTAATTGACTGGTTTGGTGAAAATGTTGTAAAAGATACTGAGTCGTTGGATGATGAAATGGAAAAGAAGTTACAAGATAGGAGAGAGAAGAAGGAGATGAAAAACGAGAATAAGAAAGTTAAGGAAAATATCAAGGCCCTGAAGAAAGGGAATAAAAAAGATAGGATCAACACGAACGATTAAGTGCTTTTTGGGCGTTTATTCCCGTAGCTTTATTAGTGTACCGCCCACACATTGAATCCAGTTACATCATCTCAAATTAGTAAATATAGAAAGAATATTAAATTAATTATACGCTTTTCTATGGTATCATGGTTTAATAGTAAATAACTTACTAGTTAGAAAGTGGTGAAAGCGTGTTAGGGATTGGAAATTCATTTCGATTATACGGTAATTTCTATTGGAGTATTGAAGTTAATGGGTCACGATGGAAAGGAGAGGGAAAACAAAAGAATTATTCTATCATACCAAACGACCTTCATTGTAAGCGGTTTCAAGTGTGAGAGTGAAGTGTGAAAATTAGCGATATGGCTATCTAAAAAGGGAGTGTTGGAAAATGAGGAAATTTATCATGATGATCGTACTACTAACTGCACCGGTGTTCGTACTAGCTGCTTGTGGTAACAAAGACGACAAGACATCAGAGAACACCGGAGATCAAGGCTATAAATTAGTCAATGAAGGAAAATTCACTTTCGCTGCAAGTGGAGTGTATAAACCGTTTAGTTTTGAAGAAGACGGTAAACTTACGGGCTTTGATATAGAGATCGGAAATGCGCTTGCGGAGAAAATGGGACTTGAAGCGAACCCCGTGACAAATCCATTCGAAACGATTTTACAAGGTCTAGTGGGAAATAAGTTTGACGCAATTATTGGTTCTATGGCTTATACAAAAGAACGGGCAAAGCAAGCGGACTTCACCGAGCCTTACTATTATTCAGGAGGAATGATTTTCGTTGCAAAGAATAACGACGAAATTACATCTCCGGAAGATTTGGACGGAAAGAAAATTGGCGTAGTGGCTCAGTCTACATATGAAGAGCCTGCAAAAGAATTATCGGATAATATTCAGTATTACAGCAGTGATGTAGTAGCATTAAAAGATTTAACGGTTAAAGGTCGCTTAGATGCAGTCATTACAGCGGACATCGTTGGGTATGAAGCGATCGATAATGGATTTGAAGTCAAAGAGGTCGACAAGCCAATGTGGGTAGAACAACCTTCCATCGCCGTAAATAAAGAAAATCCTGAATTAACAAAAGCGCTGGATGTGGCATTACAAGAAATGATTGACGATGGGACGTATGAGAAAATCTCAGATAAATGGTTCGGTCGCAATTTACTTGATATTGATTTAGAAGGCGTAGAATTATTGGAATAAAGAAAATCTCTATCTATTTTTAGAAAGTTGGTGTGCCGGTGCCTGAGTTCTTACTAACATTTTATGACGTATTCAAAAATACGTACAAAGGATTTTTACAAGCAGGTCTACTAACCATCGAAATTACAGCAATTGCTATCGTAATCGGCACGGTGTTAGGTGTCATTTTCGCACTGATGAAGATTTCAAACTCAAAAGTATTGCAGACGATTGCTAATTTGTATATTACGCTAATTCGAGGGACACCGTTAATCGTTCAGATTATGTTTCTATACTTCGGTATCACATCGATCATCGTGTTAGATAACTTTTGGGCAGGTGCGATTGCTTTAGGAGTCCATAACGGTGCATATATTGCGGAAATTTTCCGTGGATCTATACAAGGAATTGACAAAGGTCAACGAGAGGCCAGTCTTGCACTGGGGATGAATAGTTCATTGACAATGAGAAGGATCGTATTCCCGCAAGCTTTACGACGTGCGATTCCACCACTCGGCAACCAATTCATCATTACGTTGAAAGATTCATCTTTAGTCTATGTGATTGGTGTATCTGAATTATTTGGTTTGGCCAATCGAGTAGCCGCATCTAATTTCAAACAATTTGAAACGTTTCTCGTAGTAGGTCTTTATTATCTCATTCTCGTTCTGATTTTCAGTGCTCTATTAAAATGGTATGAGAACAAATTGGATGTGGATAAATAATGGGGGCGGATACGATGATTAAAGCAGAAAATATTCATAAATCATTTGGAGATTTGAACGTGTTGAATGGTATTGATATGGAAGTGCGCCGCGGGGAAGTAGTCGTCCTTATAGGGGTCAGTGGATCGGGAAAAAGTACTTTTTTACGGTGTTTAAATTTTTTGGAATTGACGAACGAAGGCGTTATTACGATTGATGGAAAGCAAGTAAATCAAAAGAAAGACAACTTAGCCAAGATTCGTGCGGAAGTTGGAATGGTATTTCAACACTTTAATTTATTCCCACACAAAACGGTTTTAGAGAATGTAATGGAAGCGCCTTTGATGGTCAAAAAAATGGATAAAGTCCAAGTGAAGAAGATGGCACACGAGATATTGCAAAAGGTTGGATTATCCGAAAAAGCCGAAGTCTATCCGAATAAATTATCTGGTGGTCAAAAACAACGCGTGGCAATCGCTCGAGCACTTGCCATGCAACCAAAAGTATTGTTATTCGACGAACCGACCTCCGCTTTAGACCCCGAACTTGTCGGGGAAGTGTTGCAAGTCATGCAAAACTTAGCAGAGGAAGGAATGACGATGATTGTTGTGACACACGAAATGAAGTTTGCAAAAAACGTGGCAGACCGAGTGATTATGTTAGACGAAGGAGTCATCATTGAGGATTCTGATCCCGATACATTTTTCAATCGTTCAACAAATGAACGTACACTACAATTTCTGGAAATGGTAGACGTATAAGAACAGAAAAAGTTTCCATTCAAAGTGAACAAGAGGTACTAGGTCACCGAACATTTGTAAAGTGTTCGGTGACCTGGTGCCTCTGTTTTTGGATCCACTATCTTTTCTGCTCCCATCCATTCCGTACATATGGAATTTCCCGGGAAACATTGAAATTCCAACATACATAAGAAACTCGCTATACTTCACTCCTATCATAGCAATTGAACCGAATTCCCGTCGCACTATACGTGTTTATCTTTTCTTTGTTGTGGTCATACTGTCGATAGAAATGGAATGCACTTTGTCGAGGAGGATTATCGTGGAAAAGAAAAAACATAAACAGAACGAATCTCAAATGGAAGATCGGGAAATTCTAACGACGCGCCAAGGTCATCCTGTACAGGATAATCAAAATATCAGGACAATTGGCGACCGTGGCCCTGCTACGCTTGAGAATTATCATTTCATTGAAAAAATCTCTCATTTTGATCGCGAAGAAATACCTGAACGAGTGGTCCATGCAAGAGGATCGGGTGCGTTTGGCTATTTTGAAACATATGGGAAAGTGGGCAATGAACCCGTTGAAAAGTACACACGTGCCAAAGTGTTTTCGGGTGCTGGAAAAAGAACGCCTCTTGTCGCTCGTTTTTCCACTGTAGCTGGAGCTAAAGATTCGCCTGAGACTGCACGAGATCCACGAGGGTTTGCGGTTAAGATGTATACAGAAGATGGTAACTGGGATTTAGTAGGGAATAATTTGAAAATATTTTTCATTCGAGATGCGATGAAGTTTCCTGATATGATTCACGCATTCAAAGCGGATCCTGCTTCAAATATACCGCATCCACAACGCATGTTTGACTTTGTCTCTAGGTCGCCAGAATCCATTCATATGATCACGTTTTTGTTCTCGCCATGGGGAATTCCCGCAACGTATCGTCACATGCAAGGCTCTGGTGTGAATACATACAAATGGGTTAATGGCAAGGGAGAAGCGGTTCTAGTAAAGTATCATTGGGAGCCAAAGCAAGGCATCCGTAATTTAACGCAGGAAGATGCCGATGCCATTCAGGCAAAAAATGTTGCCCATGCGACGCAAGATTTATCTGAAGCCATTGAACGTAAAGAGTATCCTGAATGGGAGCTTTTCGTGCAAATTATGGAAGATGGATACCACCCAGAACTGGATTTTGATCCGCTTGATGATACAAAGCTTTGGCCCGAAGAACAGTTTCCTTGGTTGCCTGTAGGGAAAATGGTATTGGATCGGAACCCCGATGATTTCCATATGGATCTAGAGCAAGCGGCTTTTGGAACTGGGGTGCTTGTAGATGGAATGGATTTTTCAGATGACAAAATGCTTCAAGGCCGTACATTTTCGTATTCCGATACACAACGTTATCGTATTGGTACGAATTATCTCCAGTTACCTGTAAATGCGCCAAAAAAAGAAGTTCGGACAAACCAGCAACGGGGTCAAATGGATAATCGTGACGCCTACGAGTCGGGAGAAAATCCGCATATCAATTATGAACCATCTATGCTCGGTGGATTTCAAGAAGCAAAAGGAGAAAGCCGGCCTCCGCATAGACCTACGTATAATGCAGCGGCGATGAGCGCACCGATTGATCGACCCAATAATTATGGTCAGGCAGGCGAGACGTTCCGACAGTTTGAGAAATGGGAACGAGAGGAATTAATCAAGAACCTTTCAGAAGCGCTAGCCGTGTGTGATGTACGCATACAAAAAGCGATGATCGACCACTTCACGCAAGCTGATTTTGAATACGGGCGTCTTGTTGAAGAGGGTATTGAACAAAAAATGAAAGAGCTAGAAGGAGTGGCGGCAGAACCTAACGTCCCGGGTCGTGAAGCTGGTCAATCGAAATTTGGACAAGGCACGCCTGATTCTAAACAGGCTGTGAAAGATGCGGTGGAAAAAGGTCGTGAAGCAGAGCCTTATTGATGGAAAGGCGAAGGGCTTGAGAAAATCTTAGTTAACTAAAAATCTAGAGCGAATAGCACCTGTGTAGGTAGCAAATGTTATGGTGGAAGTAAACGCGTTTGTGTCTTATCAGGTGTTTTTGAATTCCTAATCCTCTATAATTATTTTGACTCATAAAATAAAAGAACCGAGAGATGGACATTGCTTACTCTCGGTTCCACTCATGGTGAATTTTTGCTTAGTTTGATTCACCAAACTTAAGCTACTATTATTACGGGAAGTTTTTCTTTTATAATACGTTCCCAACCACTGTTCATAAATCCGCGAATGACTGCGTGTGGTTGTTCAAATTCAGTTACTTTATTTGCATCCCAGCCAGCATGTATGAACGTGAGTTCGATTTCCTCATCACTCAACATTTTTAATTCAATGAAAACATGCCAATCTTTACCCCAATCAAAGCCCAAACGAGTAGGTGGAGTAAGTTCGGTTACTGTACAGAGAGAATCTCCGTAATGTACTGTGTGAAGTACGAATTCATGCCCTACAATGGGTTGAAGTGAATTTGGCATCCACCACGCCGCCATGCCTTCTGACGTAGAAACAGCCTGCCATACTTTTGCTAGAGGCGCCTTAAGTATAACGGTTTTACGGATATCTTCTAATTTCTTTTGTGAAGTCATAATTAATACCTCCGCTTCAGTTAACCCTTTTAGTTGGAATATATTATTATACCACCACCACAAGTGTTGTGTAATCAGCTTTTCATTTTATCAAAGATAAGTCTTGATGTTAATTTACAAACGCATATTCACGTATCTCTAAGTTCATATCAAGAGGTTTCGCTTATTTTCATAATACTCTTAAGTAATGTTAAATCGACCGCCTATACATTGATTGTCGAGTCATCATCAACGGAATTTTGGGGAAGAAAATGAAAGCGAAATCACTTTGGTAAGTCGGAACAATCGTACTTGTAACGAACCTACCATTATCCAGCGTGGCGGCAAGCAACTGGAATAACTTTGAACTATTAATACAATTGAAATAGACCCTGCAGAGATTTACTCTCACAGGGTCATATATCTATCATATACTACTGTATTGTTAGAGTAGTGTTTGTAATATGAGATGCACAGGAATCACTCATTCAAAAGCTTGGAACATGTCTTGCAAATTCACTTTTTTCTTGTGAGAGTTCTAGTTCTATATTGAACTTAATAATTTAATAACAATAGACGCGTTCACGTTTTGTTGTGTGCCCCCTATGTTAGAGGCGAGGCCAACTGCTGCCGCAGACGAATGATTTCGCAGAGTTAGAACATCTCCAGCTGAGATGGCAATTATAACCTGGCCATTGTTTTGCTGCGTGCCCGCACCTGAACCATAAACTGTTCCTGCCACTAGCGCGCTATTTAAGAATAACGCGAATTGGTTAGGTTCTGTACCTGATACGGAGAAAGTAACTTCATAGTTTCCAGGAGTAGTAACTACTATATCAGTAGTTCCTAGAATGTGCGTAATCCCAGGAGTTATTATTCCGTTTGAGTCGAAAATAACATCCTCCTCTATAGCTACCGTTCTAGGAGTTAAGTTGTAAATATATCCGTATTCGGATAATCCACCAGCCGCTCCCGTTGCACCTGTTGCACCGGTAGCTCCGGTAGCCCCCGTTGGTCCAATTTCGCCAGTAGGCCCAGTTACACCAGTAGCTCCCGTTGGCCCGATTTCGCCAGTAGGCCCAGTTGCACCGGTAGCTCCAGTCGGTCCGATTTCACCAGTAGGTCCTGTTACACCAGTAACTCCCGTTGGCCCGATTTCGCCAGTAGGCCCAGTTACACCAGTGGCTCCAGTCGGCCCGATTTCACCAGTAGGTCCTGTTACACCAGTAACTCCCGTTGGCCCGATCTCACCAGTAGGCCCAGTTACACCAGTAGCTCCAGTCGGTCCGATTTCACCAGTAGGCCCAGTTACACCAGTGGCTCCGGTCGGCCCGATTTCGCCAGTAGGCCCAGTCGGCCCAGTTGGTCCAATTTCGCCAGTCGGCCCTGTTATACCAGTGGCTCCCGTTGGCCCGATCTCACCAGTAGGCCCAGTTACACCAGTGGCTCCCGTTGGTCCAATTTCACCAGTAGGTCCTGTTACACCAGTGGCTCCCGTTGGTCCAATTTCACCAGTAGGTCCGATATCACCAGTAGCACCTGTGACACCAGTAGCTCCAGTAGGTCCGATATCACCGGTAGCACCCGTCACACCAGTCGCGCCAGTAGGTCCGATATCACCAGTCGCTCCCGTCACACCAGTCGCTCCAGTAGGTCCGACATCACCGGTAGCACCTGTGACACCAGTAGCCCCAATAGGTCCGACATCACCAGTCGCTCCAGTCACGCCAGTCGCTCCAGTAGGTCCGACATCACCAGTAGCACCTGTGACACCAGTAGCGCCAGTAGGTCCGATATCACCGGTAGCACCCGTGACACCAGTCGCCCCAGTAGGTCCGATATCACCAGTAGCTCCCGTCACACCAGTCGCTCCAGTAGGTCCGACATCACCGGTAGCACCTGTGACACCAATAGCCCCAGTAGGTCCGACATCACCAGTCGCTCCAGTCACGCCAGTCGCGCCAGTAGGTCCGACATCACCAGTTGCTCCCGTGACACCAGTAGCGCCAGTAGGTCCGATATCACCAGTCGCACCCGTGACGCCAGTCGCCCCAGTAGGCCCGACATCACCAGTAGCACCTGTGACACCAGTAGCCCCAGTAGGTCCGATATCACCAGTAGCACCCGTGACACCAGTAGCGCCAGTAGGTCCGACATCACCAGTCGCTCCCGTGACACCAGTCGCCCCAGTAGGTCCGATATCACCAGTTGCCCCTGTGACGCCAGTAGGCCCAACATCACCAGTCGCTCCAGTAGCTCCAGTAGGTCCGACATCACCAGTCGCCCCTGTCACACCCGTCGCACCTGTTGCTCCCGTCGCACCTGTGTGTCCAATAGGTCCCTCGTATCCTCTTGGTCCCCGACAGCCTCGTGGACCGCGCTTGCAATTACACTTTTCTGAAGAACTGCAACCTGTACACTTGTTGCAATTACAGTTTTGTTTACCGTGCCCGTTATAAAAATCATTGAAATCCATTTTATCACCTCCTTTCCTACCTATCGTATTCAGTGAAAGGAAGGGGGAGCAGGCAAGCAACACTACGCCTGGAAAAAAGGATAGTAAAAAAGTAAAAGAAGATGTTTTATAGTGAATTCCCAGTTTGTTAGATCATTGTATGACTATCCATTATTGTTTTATGGGATAAATGTAAAGTCATGACCTATGAAAAAGTGGCTTTAAAGAAACTTGTTATTTTCTAGATACCGACTCTCAGCTCACAGATCAAGTCGACTTGTGCCTTTGAGGATTTGTAACTTTGTTAATCATCTGTTTTTAGTATTTCTTCCAAATAGCTTTTATTATGTTTAATAGAGGGATCATTAGGTTTGTAAAAACGCGCTGCCTCATTATGTTGATAGGCCACCTCATATGCTTGAAGCCGATCATATAGAACGCATAATTGGAGATGGGGAAGCCATGTGGAAAAGGCTTTGTTGTGGAAACTCAATGTTCTCGACTCCTGCGTTTGCAAGGCCTGTGAATACCATTGAATGGCTGCTTCATTGTTGGCTTTCTCCATGAAATGATAGCCTAACCGACAGCACGCTTCTGGGCGTGGAGCATCATAGGAGAGAGATCGGAGTGTTGCAGCTAATGCCTTTTTTGGTTGCCCTAATCGCTGGTAACAATCCGCAAGCTTAAAGCAAGCACGGATATTATCTTCCACCCAGCCAGCCTCACTGTCGAGAAATTCCTCATAATAAAGACTCGCTCCCTTGAATTCCTCATGATCCGCCAATTCATTAGCATAATAAAATGTATCACGGGGCGATAAATCCTCACCTGATGCTAGTTTGTTTTCATAAATGCGTAAGTTTCTATTACAATCATGGCTTAGGGGAAGATGGGTGACCGCAACTTCGCTATCTAAAATATTTCCGGACACCGACAAGTATTCATGCACCGCACCAATCCATATAAAATTATTTTCTCTTTTCACGAGCCGATGCCGTTTCAAAGAAGATGTAACTTGGCCTTCTTCGTCAAAGCTAAGATGATAGTTCATGGTCACGGCATCATAATCAGAAGTGAGCTGCTGTTTTAAATTGATGAACCTTTCTCGATCCTCTTGCGTGAACACATCATCGGCATCCAACCAAAGAACATATTCTTTAGTGGCTTGTTGAAATGAGTAATTCCTTGCATCCGCAAAATGGTCCTTCCACGAAAAATCAAAAACCCGTTCCGTGTAGGCGCTGACAATTTGCTTTGTCAGATCTGTAGAACCTGTATCAACGATATTGATTTCATCTACAAGATCTTTGACTGAATCTAAGCAACGCCCAATCACTGTCTCCTCGTCTTTGACAATCATGCATAAACTAATAGTAATCATATTTTCCCCTCCAAACGTATCTTAACTATTTATATGTAAGAATTTAGAGATGGGGAGGGGAGGATAACAGTTATTCAAGAAAAAATAGACTCTATGGAAAGGTAAAAGAATGAATGTAAAAGTGTTCAAAGCAAGAAGAGCTACTGTGAGGGCTAGCGTTGATAGCTTTAGAAGCGTAAATAGAGGGGGGGTTCAATACTTTCAGCCCTAGATAGCATGTTTAGGTCTGAATTTTTTACAGAGAAAAATGTATGAATATTCGTGAAAGTTAATTAATTTAATTATTGTACCAGTGAACTGAAGTGGTGATGAATGACTAGTTTGATATTTTTGATGAAAGTCGATGAGTTACTCAAGAGTTAAAACTTATTTCATCACTGGTAGTCTTGAATTTTTGGACTATCTTCACCTTAAATACCTCGCTATATTTAACCATAAGAAAACACCCCGAAAGTTAGATTGCAACTCTAACTTTTGGGGTGTGCATTAAAATCGTTCCGAGACCAAGCACCTCTTATTAAAATCTTTACCGATAGTGAATGAATCTTGCATGGACTATCATTTCTTTTTCTTCCATACATTAAACCTTTTCCGCTTCTTCACTTTCCTTTTTTCAATGGGAACGCTCGGTTTAGGAGCAGGGTTGTATGGTTCAACATAGAGACCTGAATAGGATTTATACCACTTGAAAATATGCTCGACAATTACTTTGATGACAGCATACGCCGGAATCCCTAAAATAACACCTGGCACACCGAATAATTTCCCGGCCGTCAGCAACACGATAATAATAGTCACAGGATGTATTTTCAAATTACTACCCAAAATCAATGGTTGGATCAGTCTGCCTTCAAGTGCTTGTTCCACTGCGAACACAATAATGACTTTAACTAGCATGAAAGGTGAAGAGACTAGCGCGATGATGACAATTGGGATAATCGCAAGGAATGACCCTAAATAAGGAACCAAGTTGAGTACCCCTGCTAATATGGCGAGTAAAACTGCATATTCGAGTCCCGCAATCGCCAAACCAATCCAGAACATCAATCCTACAAAAAATGCGACTAATAATTGCCCGCGGATATATTGGCTAATTTGCATATTAATTTCTTTCAATACTTTATACGTGTTGGCGCGCATCTTTGTCGGTAGAAGTTTCATTGTATGGTACGGTAAATCACGGCCGTCTTTCAATAAAAAGAATAAAAGAACTGGCATAGTCAGCAATGCGATGACCACATTGGTAACCGTTCCGAGCACGCTGCCAATCCCCGAGAAAGCAGAGTCTATGAAGCCATTCGTTTGCTCTGTTATTGACTTGATAATACTTTTATCCATATCGTCCAACTTTCCTTGTAGTTGGGAAAACATACCACTACTCAACAAGCTATCGAATTGCTCTAATAATTTATTCCAATATTCCGGCCAGTTTTGAATAAGGCTTGTAGCTTGTTCGCGTATAATCGGAATCAGTATGATAATACCCCATGCGACTAAACCACTAATGACCACGAAGACGAGTGCAATCCCCCAAACACGCTTGATCTTCTTTCTTTCCATCATATCGATCAATGGATTCAATAAGTAAAATAGTATCCCCGCCATTATGATAGGTAAGGCCACTACACCGAGAAACTCTTTAACGAAATGAAACATATACATAACTTTCGAAAAAACTAGGAAGTTCAATAAAATTAAAAGTGAAATTAATAAGATAGCAACTACTTTATTATCCAAAAACCAGTTTCTGAACCAGGTAGTCATCGTTCGTATTTTATCATTTTCCATATCCAGCACCTCTTCTCTAGATATAAATTATCTTTACAGTCTCATTCAGGTTGATCCAAAAAATTAGGTCACCATGGATTCTTATCCATAACACATTTCTTTTGGTTTTCTTCTAATGAAAGAATGTCAACTTTTCTCACAGTATCTACCTACAGTAGAATCTATCTCGTGCTGTAATATAAGTGTATCACTATCACTAGAACTTGGTAAATTCTTACGTCATCCATATTTCTAGCGGATTGAGATCACAAAAGCTTCATGGTATAAATTCGCTTTCCATGATTAAATCGACAGTTCTTTATTTAATAAAAATGGTAAACTAAGGAGGGTATGCTGTACTTAAAATTGATAGAAAACTATACGCTGAAAACTAGCTGGAAAGGTGATTTTGATGAAATCAAAGCCGATTTATGTAGAGATACCCATAGATGTTCCGCTACAGCGAGTGTGGGATGCTTCCCAAGATCCAGAGTTACATGCGCAATGGGACTTGCGCTTTTCTTCTATCCACTATTTACCCAAGGAAGAAGACCAAACGCAACGGTTTACCTATACACGAACGGTGGGTCCGTTCGTCACAGTGGAAGGATGGGGTGAGAGTAGTGGAACTGCTTATTCGGACAGCGGATCGCGCAGTTCTTCGTTACACTTTGGCACGAATCAAAAAATCTCACCGATACGTGAAGGACGCGGTTATTGGAAGTACGAGCCAATGGGAGAAGGAACGAAATTTTTGACGCAATATGATTATCAAACGAATTTTGGCAAAGTAGGACAACTAGTGGATACGTTGTTTCGACCCTTAATGGGCTATGCGACTGCAGTAAGTTTTGATGTGCTGAAACGATGGCTTGAGCAGGGAGAAACTCCAATTTCGCAATATCGACGCTATTTCACGATGCACCTTCTGACAGTATTTTTCGCTTTCCTATGGATTTATCAAGGACTTGTTCCTAAACTCCTTGCGATGCATCCGCAGGAAAAAGCGATGATTGCGAGCAGTCTTTCGCTTTCTGACGCATCAGCTACAACTGTTGTGTATGTGATCGGCTTGGCTGAAGTAGTATTCGGTGTGGTTTGGTTGCTTTATCGCAATAAACGGCATCTTTTGTTCTTGCAGATAGTCGCTTTTCCATTATTGACTATTGCAGCCTTGGTGGTTGCTCCGGAAACTGCTATTCATCCATTTAATCCAGTAACGTTAAATGTAGCGTTAATCGTGCTGACAAGTATTGGTATACTTAGGAGCAAGGATGTGCCGACAGCGACGTCGTGTAAAAGAAAGAGGTGACATGTAACGTGTCTATTTATAAGAAAGTATTGGCAGAAGATTTTTCACACCTTCATCCAATGCTTCAAAAAAGATATGCCTTTGAAGAACCAGTCTTTCGGGCATCAGGAACGATGAATCGCATAACAGGTGGTCCAAAATGGCTTTTCCCACTTTTCTTATGGGGCGCGAGACGGAAGTTTGTTTTTCCGGAAAGTGGCACGGCTATTTCGTTTACGATTGTTAATTCATCTTTTGTCTCTTCAGCAGGCAATGAAGAAATTCATTGGGAACGAAAGTTTAGTTTTCCGAACAATACACGCTATTTCAATGCCTTAATGAGTTTGGATGAAAAACATATGGTCGTGAAAGATTATCTTGGTGAACCACCGCTATTTTATTCTGATTTGGAATTTACTGTCGACTATGGCGGGGCATTAAAAATCGAATCATTGGATCAACGGTTGGTACTCGGGAAGTTGGAGATTTCATTGCCGAAGTTTCTGCAAGGGTTGGCGACGGTTGTAGAGTCGTATGATGAACGGAGTGAAGTTTTTCGAATTACCGTCGATGTAAAGAACTCGTTAATAGGTACAGTATGTTCATACGAAGGAGAGTTTACGGAAGATGCGTAAGTTTGTCATGATTCATGTGTTGTTGTTACTAATGGCTATTGCTATAAGTGATACTCCGTGGCCATATAGTATATTAATGGTTGCGCAACTTGTGTATATCCCTGTTCTGTTACGACTCTTCTGTACGGAGCGTGATTGGTTTTGGAAATACTATCCGTATGTCGCGATACCTGCTTATACCGCAGTAGTGCTTGAACAGGTGGTTTCTACCGAATGGAATGGGTGGATTGCTTCATTCTATTTATTATTTACGCTATATGTAGCTCTCTACGGAGTGGTTCGGTTTCTGCGTCGCGGCTTTACGAATGTAGAGGAGTTTGCGATGGATCTAGGACTTGTCTACTTAGCAATGGGAGGCGGCTGGTATTTTGCTTTTGTTGCGGGGGTGGATCTTGGATTTAGTCCATTGCTTACATGGTTGACTGCTATTCATTTTCATTATTCGGCTTTCATATTATCCGTTTTCATTGGATGGATCGGGCGTCTGCATAGTTCGCGTGTGTATCAATGGGCCGTAGTTGCATTGCTTGCGGCACCGATGATCGTGGCGGTGGGTATTACATTTTCACGATGGATTGAAATACTTTCCGTTCTGCTGTATATGTATGGTTTGGGTGTAATCATTCGAATCGTTTGGCAACTTCCTTTTGCATGTCGTTTGCAGAAGTGGCTACTACGTTTGGCGTTTAGTGCTTTAGCTGTGACGATTTCATTTTCCATGCTGTATGTACTGAGTACTGGTTTTGGAATCTTTTCCGTAACGATTGATTTCATGCTTCGTTTTCATGGTGTGTTAAATTGTGTCGTATTTGCTTTGTTCGGCATCATTGGCTGGTCTCTTCATGTACCACCAGCGCGTTTTATACCGCCGATGTTTCCGGTCAGCCAAATTCGGGGAAGGCAAGTTGCGGACGAAATCGGTCAGATTGGTCGGCATCGCGGGCTGTCTGATGACTTAACCGTTTACGGACTATCACCTGCAACGGTTTCTCCAGTAATTATACGCCTCTATGAACAGACGGTAGACTTCAAGCTGTATGCTTCCATCCGCTGGCATCGTTGGTTTAAGCCGTTTGCCTTTATGTATTCATTCCTCAATAAACGCATGCAGCAAATTAATTTGCCATTGCATTCAGAAGAAGTCGAAATGACGGGCAATATTTATACACTGGACGAAAGTTTGGACGGCCGTGAGCAAGTGCGTGTATGGGAACGGAAAGTTGGCGAGCAAACAATTTTCACCGCTTTTTATTCGCAGCATGCAACCGATGAGCAGATGTATATGAATATTGCATTACCATTGCCTTATTCTACGATGACGGGGATTTTAGAGTTGCATGCTGTCAATGGAGGATTACAATTGACTAGCAAACGTACGAAATCAGCTTCTGACGCAGGAGTGTATTTTTCTTTTAGTAGTAAGGGGTTATGTAGATTACCATTAGAAGAAACTTTCTTCATTGAGGAAACGGAAAACGGTACATTAAAAGCTACGCATCAAATGTGGATATTTTCACTTCCTTTTTTGACGATTGATTATTCTATTGTGGAGGAATGATTTCTCGATACTTTATGGTACGCACGTAAAGAACTTATTTCCCCAAGGTAGGATAGCCGTTTGATTCCTCATGAATTACTACATGAGTTTTACGATTCTTAGAGGATGATCAATCGTCTCTAAAAAAAACATAAACAATTCAATTTCATCTTCAAACTACACATCAAAATCGAATTCTTACAATAAAATTCCTTATACCTACAGCTTGTTCACCTTCACACAATTCAATTTTCTCGTTTTGACGATTTTCTGGTTCTGCATATGCTGATTTCTATACAATCACAACACTGACACCAGGAAGCCCCTCATTTCAATCATGGGGAGGAATGGTGTCGGTTTTTTCTTTGTTCTACGGCAAATAATATAGTAGATTGTTTGCTAATCATATATTGCTTTGGTGCTATTAACAGATAAATCAGATAATAGTCTCAGGGAGCTGTTTCACATGAATGACTATATACATAAAAAAAGGACTCGTCTACAAAAACCAATTTCATGTGATTTTTTGTCCGAAGTATCGTCGAAAGGTGCTAACAGGGGACATCGCAATGGATCTAGAACAGATATTCCACGAACTAGCAGAAGAAAAAGAGATTATCATTCATACTCTGGAAATCATGCCAGAACACGTCCCCTTATTTATAGAGTTTGATCCGCGGCTACTGCTACATAAGGTCATTAAAGATTTCAAGGGAGTTAGTAGCCGAAGACTGCGTGGCAAGTACCCGTCCCTTAAGTACAGGCTTCAGTCCCTCTGGACACGTAGCTATTTCAGTTGCACTGTTGGCCATATTTCAGAAGATACAATCAAGCACTATATTGAAAATCAGAAAAATGTCTAATTGGAAGGAGTGTGGATCGATGCCGAACAGAACATATGTATTGACTCTTCCGCTACGCACAAAGCCATGGCAAGAAGATGTTCTGCGGAAGCGGTTGAACATTGCCCGCACCCTTTACAATGCTTGTCTTGGAGAATTACTCCTTCGTAGAAAGAACCGAGGCAGGGATCCTCGCTATCGCTCTTTACTTACAGAAAAACCACCTGTAGCACGCAATAAGGCGTTTTCGGGAACTCGACAAGGAATACGGCCTAAGCGAATATGCTTTACATGCCTATGTGAAACCTATGCAACACCACTTCAAACGAAAAGGGGAGATGCACTCTGTCGAAGGGAAAAGCAATGGCGCCGGCATTCGCCACAAAGAAAGATGCATTCACTGGAATGGGCTTACGCTACCCACCCATCTTAAGGAACGTGACGTCTACGCTCATCTCGCCTTGCAGGATCGCGTCAAGTATTGCCGCATCATTCGAAGATCTATCCGAGGGTCAGAACGCTATTTTGTAAAGCTCGTCCTCGGAGGCATCCCCCCAGAAAAGAAGGATCAAAAAGGCCAACCGAGACATGCGAAAGGTGTCGGTCGCGTGGGCATTGATATGGGGACACAAACGATTGCGGTCGTTAGCGAGACAGATGCCAAACTCTTCCTACTCGCTCCAAATGTCCTTCATTTGGAGCGGGAGATTCGCCTCCTGCAAAGAAAGCTGGATCGAAGTCGGCGAGCGACAAATCCCGAACGGTATCATCCAAATGGAACGATCAAGAGGGTACGTATACCATGGCATGAAAGTAACACGTATCATAAGGTGCGTCGGCAGCTCAATGAGTTACATCGAAAGATGACCGCCATACGAAAGCAGGACCATCACATCATGGCCAATTGGATTCGTGCGATGGGAGATGATATTCGCGTGGAAACGATGAGTTTCTCGGGCTAACAACGTAGGTCCAGTAAGACCACCCTCAATGAAGTGACGGGTCGCATCTGTTCGAAGAGGCGATTTGGACGGTCGCTTGCTCGACGGGCCCCTGCACTTTTACTCTCGATATTGGACACGAAATTGCAGGCAGACGGCATTCATCTCAAAAAGATTGATACCTGGAGCGTCAAGGCGAGTCAATACCATCATATGGATGACACTTATCAAAAGAAGACCTTGAGCGACCGCTGGAACATATTCGGAAAGCGACACATACAGCGAGATCTCTACAGTGCATTCTTGATTCAAAACACGAACAACGATTTAACAAGCATTGATCGAAATTTATGTAATGCGTCATGGAGCCGCTTTTGCGACGACCATGAAACGGAAATGATTCGACTATCTACCAGCATGATCCGCATTGCAAGCATGGGTGTGTAACAATAAAACAAAATTGAATAGGTCTTGAAATGGGCCTACCGAATCGTAACGCAGTCCGTTAGGGCATACGTGATTCCAGAAAGACTGAGGGAACTCGGTTAGTGTCCTGTCCAGTTATTATAGAGTCAGGAAGAAGCCGAATAGTACCTCAGAACCCACCGAATTCATTCGTGTGGAGTTTCAGACAAGCGGATATTGAATACGGGCGTCTTGTAGAAGAGGGTATAAAACAGAAAATGAAAGAATTAGAAGGAGTGGCGGCAGAACCTAACGTCCCGGGTCGTGAAGCTGGTCAATCGAAATTTGG
>NZ_PDYY01000019.1 GCF_002743255.1 Sporosarcina sp. P2 | reverse complement strand
GACCGGAGGTTTGCCGCTCGCTTCCTTCAGATTCCACGTCACCATGGACACCCTTGCGTTGAGCTAACTGTTACTTCTGCCTTCACAGTTCGGGACTTGCACCCTATAGACTACACCCATGCTGGGCGCACATCAAAAAAGGCTGATTCTCACATGGAGAATCAGCCTTTTGTATTATACGTTGAAACGGAACAACATGACGTCTCCGTCTTTAACGACATATTCTTTACCTTCCAAACGAACCTTGCCAGCCTCTTTTGCTGCTGTCATGGAACCATGCTCGACTAAGTCGTCGTATGCTACTGTTTCTGCACGGATAAATCCACGTTCGAAGTCGGTATGAATTACTCCAGCACATTGTGGTGCTTTCATGCCCTTGCGGAATGTCCATGCACGAACTTCTTGCACACCCGCTGTGAAGTACGTAGCAAATCCAAGTAAATTGTAAGTTGCTTTAATCAACTGATCAAGACCGGATTCTTTGATGCCTAGCTCTTCAAGGAACATTTCCTTCTCATCATCTTCAAGCTCAGCCATCTCTTCTTCGATCTTCGCACAAACTACGATTACTTCCGCATTGTCCTTCTCTGCAAAGTCACGAACCTGTTGTACGTAGGGATTATTGTCTGCATCTGCAATTTCATCTTCTGAAACGTTCGCTACATATAACATTGGTTTAATCGTTAATAGATGCATACCTTTAACGACTTGTAGCTCATCATCCGTCAAATCAACTGAACGAGCTGCCATTGAATTTTCAAATGCATCACGTAACTTCAGTAAAATTGGCTCTTCGACCATTGCCTCTTTGTCTTTTTGTTTCGCCATCTTGGAAACACGCGCTAAACGCTTATCTACACTTTCCATATCTGCCAAGATCAATTCCAAGTTAATGACTTCGATATCATCAATTGGATTTACTTTCCCTGACACGTGTGTAATGTTTTCATCTACAAAACAACGGACTACCTGACAAATCGCATCTACTTCTCGAATATGTGAAAGGAACTTGTTACCAAGACCTTCGCCTTTACTTGCACCTTCTACAATTCCCGCAATATCAGTAAATTCGAATGCAGTTGGAACTGTCTTTTTCGGTGTGACGAGCTCAGTCAATTTGTCCAAACGCTCATCTGGCACCTCAACTATTCCTACGTTTGGGTCAATCGTACAGAACGGATAGTTCGCCGCCTCTGCTCCTGCTTTTGTTATTGCATTAAATAAAGTTGATTTTCCCACGTTCGGAAGACCTACAATCCCAGCCGTTAACGCCATTATTCCCACACCTTTCTTATCTATCCAAAGCTTACATTATTCGTTAGTCAACCACTTCATTATAAGGACAATACGCTAAATTGTCCATGTGTTCTCAAGACTCGTTCTTCAGTAGAATCTTTTTCATCTTCTTAGCAAACTCATTACGCGGAATCATAACGCTGTGTCCACAGCCTTCACATTTAATGCGAATATCCGCGCCCATTCGGATGATTTTCCAAGCATTTGTTCCACACGGGTGCTGTTTCTTCATCTCTACCACATCATGTAAGTTAAATTCTTTGGTCGCCATTGTGTGAATCTCCTTCCCTCTGTTCTTCACGTATCACCATTCGTGGATAAGGCATTTCAATTCCATTCAAATCCATAAATTTCTTTAAGTCCTGTCGAAGTTTACGACCTACTCCAAAATTAGCAACTGGCTCTGTTTCTGCGGCAATACGTAACAAGATTCTTGAGGGTTCCATACTTTGTACGCCTAACACCTCTGGTACTCCGATAACTTCTGAATAACGTTCTTTTGGTAACTTTTTAAGGAATTCTTTGATTAATTCTTCTGCATGATCAATATCCGTTTCATAAGATAACGCCAGATCAAGTAAGACCATTGAATTCGTGACAGAGTAATTAATGACTTCGCCTATTTGACCGTTAGGTACTGTATATAATTCACCGCCGTACAATGCAATCTTCGTTGTGCGAAGCCCGATTTCCATGACGGTTCCTTCACCTGAATTAATACGCACATAATCTCCTACTCCAAATTGATCTTCAAAAATGATGAAGAATCCAGATATGACATCCTTTACTAAACTCTGGGCTCCAAAACCGACGGCAAGACCTAGCACACCCGCACCCGCAAGAAGGCCTTTTACGTCTATTTTAAATTCCGTCAAAACGGCCAATATAGCAGAAAAATAGACAATGTATTTCAATGCATTTTCCAACAGTTTAATCATAGTTTTCTCACGTCGCTCTGTCTTACGCATAGGACTTTTTAGCTTAATGGCGAAAAATCGACGAATTAATACTTGTCCAACTTTTACCACGATACTTGCTACGACAATAATTAAAAAAATGCGAATAGCAAAGAATCCAGTGCCGAGCCAGAAATCTGCGTCAAATAGAGTTCCTTTTACCTGTCGAACTGCTTCGTCTAAAACTTCCAGGTTTTCTTTCACTTCTTCTTGTGTAGTAGAAGTTGATGCCATTGAAAGAAATCCTCCTTTCGTATAAACCCTTACCCCTGAGGATATACTGCACAGCAATACCTGCGCAGAATACATTTCAGCGTAAATACAACACAAAGGATAGGTGTCGCCCTATGTATACAGCTGAACCCTCTTCTTATCATTACCGTCTTTCTAGTAAAGAAACCGGTGTCGTGTGGAAATTAAGTTCTTATTTCATGCAACATATCCCTTTTAAACAACAACCCATCATTTTTTATTGTATCGGAACTGATCGTTCCACTGGCGACTCTCTCGGTCCTTTGACAGGCTCCTACTTATCAGAGCTAAGCCTATTCCCATATACAGTAGTTGGCACGTTACAAGAGCCATTGCACGCCCTTAATCTACAACAACGCATTGAACTCACAAAGTCATTATACCCCGATGCTTTTGTAGTAGCGATCGATGCCTGCCTAAGTAAGAAGGACGCGGTTGGAGACCTATTGTTTCATAGCGGTCCTATTGCACCAGGGAAAGCCGTGGGTAAAGAACTTCCCTTAGTGGGTGATGTGTCAGTTAAAGGAATCGTCAATGTTAGTGGTTTCATGGAGCAAGCCGTTTTACAAAGTACTCGTCTTCATCTGCCATTTGAAATGAGTCGTATGATTGGTCGAGCCTTACAATTAGCACATCATCGGCAGCCGTCAAAAAGCATATACAATCGTTACGATGACCGCAACTACCGCAATACCTGGGATAAAATTAGCTACTCGGATTTTAGTCAAGCCGATTAGATTTAATCCGATTGCTGCAATCATCAAGCCACCTGTAGCTGTCATTTCTGAAATGAATAACTGCATTAATTCATCTGGGACAAATCGACTGAGGATGGTAGCAAGAAAGGTTATACTTCCTTGGTAAATCAATAGAGGGACGGTAGCAAACGCTACACCAATACCTAATGTAGAACTAAAGATGATGGAAGTGAATCCGTCTAATATGCCTTTCATGATTAAAACGTTGTGATCATTACGGAGACCACTATCAATAGCTCCAATGATTGCCATGGAACCTACACAAAAAAACAACGTAGCCGTAACGAATCCTTGTGCAATTCCCTGTCCTTCCCTTTTAGCCGGTAACTTTCCTTCAATCCATCGTCCCAATTGATTAACTTTTTGATCGAGATCAATCCATTCACCGAGGATTGCGCCGATCACAATACTAAGAATGACAATGACAATTTGTGTCGTTTCAAATGACATTTGTAAACCAATTGCCACTACGGCCATTCCTATTCCGTACATGATGGTTTCTTTCATACGTTCCGGTATTCCGTATAAAAACCTACCGATTAATGTACCGATAATAATCGTAAATACATTAAATAGCGAACCAAACAATATCATATAGTCACGTCCAAGTTCTTTTCAAGAATAAAACCTATTTTGCAATGAAAGCAAAATAGGTTTGTGTGTCATCACTCGGCGTTCAATAATTCAAGAATACGTTCAAAGTCTTCATCCGAGTGAAACTCGATTTCAATTTTACCTTTTTTCTTCGTTTTCTTGATCGTTACATTTGTACCGAATTGTTCACGCAATGTGTTTTCCTGTGCTTCAATAAATATATCTTTTTTCTTTTCTTTCTTAGTTTCACGTGGAACATCTTCATTTAATTGTTGAACCAATTTTTCCAATTGACGGACATTCAACCCTTCCGTCTTGGTTTTTTCGGCAATAGCTAAGATTTGCTCCTTTTTACGCAACCCGAGAAGTGTACGACCATGTCCCATTGAAAGTATTCCGTGGGAAATGTCTTTCAAAACTTTCTCTGGTAACGCGAGTAAACGAATGTGGTTGGCAATGTGCGGTCTACTCTTGCCAAGTCTAAAGGCTAGTTGCTCTTGTGTTAGCTTCAGACTTTCCATTAAACTTTGGTATGCTTCCGCTACTTCAATTGGAGATAAGTCTTCACGCTGCAAGTTTTCAAGAATGGCCATTTCCATAGACTGTTCATCTGTTAGATCTCGTACGACTGCCGGAATCTCTTTTTTTCCTGCCAGTTCAGAAGCACGGAATCTTCTTTCCCCTACAACAATTTCATACTGCGTCCCTACACTTCGCACGATGATTGGTTGTAGTACACCGTGTTCCTTAATTGACTCACTTAATTCATTCAACGCCACTTCATTGAATTCTTTACGTGGCTGATATGGATTGACTTTAATGCTCTTTAGACGTAAAAGCTCTACTTTTTCCAATGTCTCACGAGGAAATAATGCATTAAGACCCTTACCTAGACCTTTACTCATTCTCCACCACTTCCTTTGCCAGCTCTGAATAAACTTCCGCACCTTTGGATCGTGGATCATATAATATAATCGGCTTACCATGACTTGGCGCTTCACTTAACCGAACGTTACGGGGAATGATTGTTGTATACACTTTGTCTTGGAAGTATTTCTTTACTTCCTCAATAACTTGTATGCCTAAATTGGTCCGGGCATCAAACATCGTCAATAGTACCCCGTCAATATAAAGTGCTTCATTTAGATGTTTTTGAACCAGGCGGATCGTACTAAGCAGTTGACTAAGTCCTTCGAGCGCATAGTATTCACACTGTACAGGAATTATGATTGAATCCGAAGCCGTCAATGCGTTCAACGTTAAAAGGCCAAGAGATGGAGGACAGTCAATAATGACATAGTCGTAGTCATCTTTAATGTCTTGAATTGCGTGTTTCATACGAACCTCACGTGATATCGTAGAGACTAGCTCAATTTCAGCTCCCGCAAGTGAAATGGTAGCAGGTACAATTTCAAGATTTTCAATTTCCGTTGGTAGAATAACTTCACGTACTGGCACATCATCAATTAACATATTATAAATACAGTCCTGTACATCACCTTTATTCACACCGACCCCGCTCGTCGCATTTCCTTGTGGATCGGAATCAATTAAGAGCACTTTTTTGCCTAAATGGGCAAGGCATGCACTTAAGTTTACAGAAGTCGTCGTTTTTCCGACTCCGCCTTTTTGATTTGCTATAGCAATAATCTTACCCACTCTTGCACCTGCTTTCTTTCCTATTTCGTTTGTCTTACTAGTATACCAAAGTTTTACTCGTGGTTACCTATGTTTGAAATTCCTGACAAAGAATATGTTCTATGTGGTCTATTTCAGTTTATCATCTTCACTGGATGAACTCTATTGATATATAAGAAAACTCTTGCTAGTTAGTCAGCAAGAGTTTCCATTCGTCACTTTTTACATATTTTCACCGTAATCGTGTAGTATTCTTCAGAATCCACTTCCTCGGCGGCTACTTCAATCCCGCTCTTGGATATCAGTGCAAGAGATTCTCGCAAGGTATTCACTGCAATACGAATGTCCTTACTCACAGCTTTTTGTCGAGGCCCACGTCTTCTCGCAGGCTGCACTTTCTCAACCGATTCCGTTGGAAATAATATTTCTTTAATCCTAGCTTCTAAATCCTTAACATTATATTGATTTATTTTGATTTCTTCCAGCACTTCCATCTGAAGAGTGGGTTCTTTTAACGGTAATAATGCACGTGCATGACGTTCAGATATCTTTTTTTGTAAAATTGCTGTTTGAACCGGTTCAGGTAACTTCAACAAACGCATCTTATTTGCAATTGTAGACTGTCCTTTACCAAGACGTTGCGCCAATGCTTCTTGTGTTAATTCATGTAACTCTAGCAAACGTTCATAGGCATGCGCTTCTTCAATTGCCGTTAGTTCTTCACGTTGCAAGTTCTCAATTAATGCAATCGAGGCTGTTTCTTTATCATCTAAGTCACGCACAATTGCCGGTACTTCCGTCCAACCAAGCTTACGCATTGCCCGAAATCTTCGTTCCCCTGCGATGATTTCGTATGATCCATCTTCTTTTGTTCGAATAACAATGGGTTGAATAACGCCATGTGTATGAATGGTTCTAGCAAGTTCTTCAATTTTTTCTTCATTAAAAATTGCCCGTGGCTGGTATTGATTCGGTGTAATTAAATCAATTGCAATTTGTGCTACCTTCTCCAGATGATGAACTTTTACTTCTTCTATTGTAGTCATCTTTTCTCCCCCACCAAAAAAACGCGAAAAAGTACTTTTCAACCTCTACACCACCTTTTCGAAACTATTCCCTTTTACTCTTCTATAAAATTGTTTCACGTGAAACATTTCCCACAGTTAGTTTGCTGTAATCGGTGTTTTATTAGGCACGCCTGGCTTTCTAGGATATTTCTTAGGTGTCTGCTTTTTCTTTTCAAATACAAAGATATGACGTTCACTATCCTCTTCCGGTAATAGAAATTCATGTTCATTCTGTAAAACTGCCCCAAGTAATTTTACAGCTCGAGTAGCATCTTTCATTTCTTCAGATGCGGCTGCACCTTTCATAGAAACAAAAAGTCCTCCTTGTTTGACGAGCGGAATACAAAGTTCCGATAATACCGATAACCGTGCTACTGCGCGTGCAGTCACCACATCGAACTGTTCACGGTACTTCGGGTTACGACCAAATTCTTCTGCTCTTGCATGGACGAATGCCACATTTTCAAGCTTTAACTCCCCCGCCAAGTGATTTAAAAATGTAATACGTTTATTCAATGAATCTACAATCGTCACGTGTAAGTGTGGATAGATAATCTTCAACGGGATACTTGGAAACCCCGCACCGGCACCTACGTCGCAAACAGATTCATATTTTATGAAGTCCACGTAAAATGCACTTGTAAGGGAATCATAGAAATGCTTTAGATATACGGAAGGTGCATCCGTAATTGCCGTCAAGTTCATTTTTTCATTCCACTCAACCAGTACTTCAAAATAGCGTTTGAACTGTTGCTTCTGTGCATCCGACAACAGAAAGCCTTTCTCTTGCAGAGCCTCGTAAAATTGTTCTTCTGTCATGTTCTCATTCCTTTTCAAAAAGACTGACGCTACAAAGCGCCAGTCAAAGACTCAACCGGATACTTTCGCAATTTTTCCTTGTTCAATATAGACAAGCAAGATGGAGATATCTGCTGGATTGACACCCGAAATACGTGATGCCTGCGCAATCGACAATGGCTGTACCTCTTTAAGGTTTGCCTTTGCTTCTTTCGCAATGCCTGAAATTGCATCATAATCAATGTTCTCTGGAATCCGTTTATTCTCCATCTTTTTCATCCTTGCTACTTGCTGCATGGACTTTTCGATGTATCCTTCATACTTAATGAAAATTTCCACTTGTTCCGCCACTTCTTCGTTAATTTTTTCAAGAGGTGGGACTACTTTACACAATTCGCTATACCTCATTTCCGGCCGCTTCAGTAAATCAGCCGCTTTCATAGGTTCACGAAGTGCCGTTCCATTGACTTCAGCAATAATTTCTTGGATTTCTTCGGTTGGTTTCACAGTTACCTTGCGTAAATGATTAATTTCCGCTTCGATTTGTGCTTTCTTTGCCAAAAATTTCGTGTGGCGCTCTTCACTAATCATTCCATTTTGGTAACCAATTTCCGTCAGACGCATATCGGCATTATCATGACGAAGCAAGAGGCGATATTCCGCTCGTGACGTCAGAAGACGATACGGTTCACTCGTACCTTTAGTGACCAAGTCATCAATTAGTACGCCAATATACGCATCACTACGTCCAAGAACGACTTCTTCCTTGCCAAGTACGTTGCACGCTGCATTAATTCCGGCCATCAATCCTTGTGCCGCGGCTTCTTCATATCCCGAAGTTCCGTTAATTTGGCCAGCCGTGTACAAATTCTTAATTTTTTTCGTTTCCAACGTTGGCCATAGTTGTGTCGCAATTATAGAATCGTACTCAATTGCATAACCAGCACGCATCATTTCAGCCTTCTCAAGTCCCGGTACGCTCGCAATTAGGCGATGCTGTATATGCTCTGGAAGACTTGTCGACAATCCCTGCACATATACTTCTCTTGTATTACGACCTTCAGGCTCTAGAAAAATCTGGTGACGCGACTTGTCCGCAAAACGTACAATTTTATCTTCAATAGACGGACAGTAACTTGGTCCTTTTCCTTTAATCATACCCGAATACATCGGAGATAAATGAAGATTTTCATTGATGATTTCATGTGTTTCCGGAGTGGTATACGTTAACCAACACGGTAGTTGATCCATAATGTATTCCGTTGTTTCATAACTGAACGAACGCGGCACGTCGTCTCCCGGCTGAATCTCTGTCTTGCTGTAATCAATTGTATTGCTGTTGATACGTGGAGGGGTTCCTGTTTTAAATCGAACCGTCTGTAGACCAAGTTCCTGCAGATGTTCCGCCAGTTTGATGGATGGCATTTGATTATTCGGCCCACTAGAGTATTTTAGATCTCCAATGATAACCTCACCGCGTAAAAATGTACCTGTTGTAATAATGACAGTCTTTGCACGGAAAATTGCACCGATCTGTGTCACTACGCCTTTTATTTCATCTTCTTCGACGATTAACTGCTCGACAACCGCTTGACGAATTGTCAAATTCGGTTCCTCTTCCAGTATCCGCTTCATTTCTTGTTGATATAGTACTTTATCCGCTTGTGCACGCAAAGCACGCACTGCCGGGCCTTTCCCTGTGTTCAATAAACGCATTTGAATATGCGTTTTATCTATGACCTTTGCCATCAAGCCGCCAAGTGCATCTATTTCACGCACTACGATACCTTTTGCAGGCCCTCCTAATGAAGGATTACATGGCATGAAAGCAATCATGTCTAAATTCATTGTTAAAACTAATGTCGATGCGCCCATCTTGGCTGATGCGTAGGCTGCTTCTGCGCCTGCGTGTCCAGCTCCAATGACGATACAATCGAACGTGCCTGCTTCAAATTGTGGCATGTTCGTTCATCCTTCCCATTTATAAAATCATTATTTTCCGAGGCAGAACTTCGAGAACAACTCTTTAATTAAACTATCTTGAACGGTATCTCCGATGATTTCACCGAGAATTTCCCATGTACGTGTTACGTCTATTTGAATCATGTCAATAGGAACACCTACCTGCGCTGCTTGTACCGCATCGTCAATCGTATTGCGTGCTTGTTTTAGTAACGAAATATGACGGGCATTGGATACATACGTCAGGTCATTGGATTCCAATGAACCTTCGAAGAACAGTGCAGCTATCGCTTCTTCCAACTCATTAATACCTTGCTCTTGCAATATAGAAGTAGTAATCACGCGATCTCTTCCTGCGACTTCATAGACTCGCTCTAGATCAATCTTTGCTGGTAAATCTGTTTTATTGACGATGACAAGCATATCCATACCGGCAACGGCTTCAAATAACCGTTCATCTTCGTCTGTTAACGCCTCAGAATTATTAACCATCAATAGAATGAGATCCGCTTCTTTCAATACCTTCCTTGAACGTTCCACACCAATCCGCTCGACAATGTCTTCCGTCTCCCGGATTCCTGCAGTATCGACAAGACGCAAAGGAACTCCACGAACGTTGACATACTCTTCTATAATATCACGGGTAGTACCCGCGACATCAGTAACGATCGCTTTGTTTTCTTGCACTAAGCTGTTGAGTAACGATGACTTTCCAACGTTCGGACGTCCAACAATTACGGTAGATAATCCTTCACGTAAGATCTTTCCTTGCTGTGATGTACGCAATAAATCATCAATTTGATTCATTACCCACGTTCCTTTTTCAACCATCAAAGGAATCGTCACTTCTTCTACATCATCATACTCTGGGTAATCTATATTAACTTCCACTTGTGCAAGTGTCTCGAGTAGCGCCTGTCGTAATTCACCGATCAAATGAGATAGTTTCCCCTCCATTTGATTGAGCGCAACGTTCATGGCCTTATCTGTTTTGGCCCTGATCAAATCCATAACGGCTTCAGCCTGGGATAAATCAATTCGACCATTAAGAAATGCTCGTTTAGTGAACTCGCCGGGTTCTGCTAATCTAGCCCCCTCTGTCAATACTAATTGGAGAACCCTATTGACCGAAGTGATGCCTCCGTGACAGTTAATCTCCACTATGTCTTCGCGCGTGAAAGTCTTTGGTGCTTTCATGATTGACACCATGACTTCTTCCACTAACTCTTCAGTGGCGGGATCGTGCAAATGTCCATAATGAATTGTGTGCGATGGTTGTTCGCAGAGTGGTTTGGCTGCCGGTGACTGAAATATACGGTCTGCAATCTTCCATGCTTCATCGCCGCTCAGACGAACAATGGCAATCGCTCCTTCTCCCATGGGAGTGGAAATGGCGGCTATCGTATCAAAATGCAAGTTTTTCACCTTCCTGGCTTTGTTGTGCACATGTGCATATCTTTTATAGCGAATACTACTTTCTAACAACCTATATTATCATAAATCGTCGGAATCTCCTAGCACGCGAATTTAAAACGTGTGGATAAATTCAGGAATTTTGAACTAAGCGTCATGGTAATTTATCATGTGCTAGCAGTCGACAAAGAACACTGTCGTTTCAAGCTTTCTAGTGTAGAAAGTTTCTTAAAGAAAAATGTGGGATGGGGAAAATAATCCGGGAAATGGATGTGATTTTAGGTTGGAATTTGAAGTACCATAAGGTGTACCTTAGTTAGACGCGTAACGCATTATACTTACTAAATAGTTTTCCATATTTTCGATGACAATAAAAAAACCCGCAGAAAACCTCTGCGGGATTAGTCTTATTCGATTCCTTTAATGACGATGTGTCGGTATGGGTCCTTTCCTTCCGAGAATGTCTCAATATCGAGTCTGAGTGACAACGCATTATGGATGACTTTTCTCTCGTAGGAAGGCATAGGTTCAAGCGCAACCTGACGTTTTGTACGTACTGCACGGTCCGCCATCCGATCTGCCAGTTGCTCGAGCGATTGCTCGCGGCGCTCACGGTAATCTGCAACATTTACTCTAACAATTTTGAATTGTTTTGTTGCTTTATTGGCTACGAGTTGCGCTAATTGCTGGATTGCATTAAGCGTTTGCCCTCTTTTACCTATTAAGAATGCGGCTTTATTACTTTCAAGCTGGAAGTTGATGTACTTCCCTTTGGTTTCGCACGTAATCACCAAGTCTTCAATGCCCATTTCTTTGGCCATGTCCTCAATGTACTGCTTCGTTTCTTCAATAGCATCTTTTTCATTGTGGATGTTGGTTTCCTGTACTCTTGTAATTTCCTTTGTATCCACGACGTGTTCCGATTGCTCAGCTTTAGTTTCAGGCTGCTGAACCACTTCCTGTGTTTCAGTAACGGAGGCTAATATTTCACTTTCATCTGTAAGCGTCTGTGCTGGTTCAGTTACTCGTGTGACATGAAGTTTAGGCTCTGGCTCTGATTTCTCTAGGACGGTTACCAGGACTTCTGCTTGTTTTACGCCAAAACCAAGAAAACCTTTCCTGCCGTTTTCCACTACCTGTACCTCTACTTGATCTTTTGTTACACCTAGGTCCTGTAAAGCTGATTCTATAGCTAGCTCAACGGTTGCTGCCCTTTGTGTAAGTTGTTTCATTTCTTTTTCCCTCCTGCTTTCACTACTTCGACGTTTTTTGGTTTATCGAACGGCTTGTAAATGAAAATGTTTTGGAGCAGTGAAATGATATTTCCGACGATCCAGTATAAAGCAAGAGCTGCCGGTAAGAATGAACCGAATACCATGATCATAAATGGCATGATGTACATCATCATCTTCATTTGTGGGTTATCCATTGCAGGTCCTGTACGTAGAACCGTTAATTGGAACAATCCAGCGATGATAGCAAATAAAATACTTGGTGAACCAAGTGCAACGCCTAGGAAGTTACCTAACTCAATCGTTGGTGTGGCATTCATCCGGCTGATGGCGTGGTAGAAACCAATAAATATTGGCATCTGAATGATAACTGGTAGACATCCTGCAACGGGATTGATCTTTTCGTTGATCATAATCTGTTGCATTTCCTCTTGGTACTTTTTCTGTGTGACAGCATCTTTTGATTTATATTTCTCTTTCAATGCTTTTAGTTTTGGCTGAATTTCCTGCATACGCTTCGAACTTTTCGTTTGTTGAATAATCAATGGAAGCAATGCAGTACGAATAATTGCTGTAACGACGATAATGGCTAGTCCATAAGTTCCGAGCCAGGATTTGAATTTCATAATCAATGTAACAAGTGGCCAAACAATATATTCGTTCCAAATTCCCGTACTCTCTGCCGTAATTGGCTTTTGGAATTCCGAACAACCTGCCATAAAGACGGCAACTACAACAAGTAGTGAAAGGAACACTAATTTCTTTTTCAATGTTTTTTCCCCCAAACAGTCGCAAGATCATTATAAAAGTTTTTTTCAGTGTAACATGATGTCTTTAATCGTTCTATATCTAGGTAGAGCTTTGATTTCACTTAAAGACCTTTGCAATTTTTAGAACATGTCTCAGATTTTTTTTGGCCGTATGGAAATCAAGCGTGGCGGCTTGATTTCTTGCGATAATAACATAATCTAGATCAGGCTTGATCTCATCATTCATTTCCAGAAACGACTGTCGAATATAGCGCTTAATTCTGTTACGCGTGACAGCATTACCGACCTTTTTGCTGACGGATAGGCCAATTCTGAACTCTTGCTGGTCTTCCTTCTTATAGGTATAGACAATAAACTGTCGGTTAGCAAAGGACTTTCCTTTTTTAAATACCGTTTGAAATTCTTTATTTTTTTTTATTCGCTGGCTTTTTTTCACAATAACACCTGCTTTAATTTTCTACCGTCGTAATCTACTGATCAGCTATTATGGAAGAGACCCAATATTCTTTTCGAATCGCACGAATAGCTAAAAAAAAGACCACTGATGTCAGTGGCCTTATGCTGAAAGAACTTTTCTTCCTTTACGACGACGAGCTGCTAAGATTCTACGGCCGTTTTTCGAACTCATTCTTTGGCGGAAGCCGTGGACTTTAGCGCGTTTACGTTTATTTGGTTGGAATGTACGTTTCATTTCGTAAGACACCTCCTGCTTTGATTGTCTCTTTTCCTACTGTGACAGTCTTGAATAGTATAGCGATTCAGTAAAAGAATGTCAATGCTTTTCTATTCCTTCGTTTGGGATCCACTTGTAATAACTTTCACTTTCACTAAAAACTTATCCACAGAAGTAGAAGGTTTCATTCTGGATGAATTGTTCACGACTAAAATTGTGGATTTTTCAATCCGGCAATTGTCGACAAGTTTTTCACATATCCAGGCCTGTGGATAACCACTTTATGCACAGTTAAGGGGATTGTGCATAAATCATCAGACACCTTGTCAATAATCAGTTTCCCTGTTACAATTAAAAAGCTTTTGTTGTGTATATATTTTATAGCTAAAATCTTATCCACATATGTGAATACAATGTGGATAGTTTTTTCAACACATTTCGATATTTTTTATCCACAGCCCTGGATACTGTGCATAAGCGGATTCCGGGCTTTTTAATATTTCATTGTAAAGGAGGCACACGATTGGAAAATCTATCAGGTTTATGGGAGCAAGTATTAAAGAATATTGAAGCTAGGGTTTCGAAGCCTAGTTTTGAAACGTGGTTAAAGTCGACTAAATTGCTAACGTATGAAGCAGAACACGCAACTATTTCTGTTCCAAACTCATTCGCCAAGGATTGGCTTGAAACGCATTACGTCCATTTAATTACGGGGATTTTATCCGAACTGACAGGTGAAGATCGAATCGTTGAGTTTATTGTTCCGCAAGACGTGGCAGAGAACGATATTAAATTGCCAAAAACACAGCCAAAACCAGTAGAAAAAACACCAATGGCCAACTCGGCTGGAATGCTAAATCCAAAGTATACCTTCGACACGTTCGTTATTGGGTCCGGTAATCGCTTTGCGCATGCAGCTTCATTAGCAGTTGCTGAAGCACCTGCCAAAGCCTATAATCCGCTCTTTATATACGGGGGAGTCGGGTTGGGAAAGACACACTTAATGCATGCAATCGGTCATTATGTACTGGAGCAAAATCCTGCATTGAAAGTTGTGTATTTATCATCTGAAAAATTCACGAATGAATTTATTAACTCCATACGAGACAATAAAGCCGGGGATTTCAGAGACCGTTACCGCAGTGTAGACGTCCTGTTAATTGACGATATTCAATTCATAGCTGGAAAAGAACAAACGCAGGAAGAGTTCTTCCATACATTTAATACTTTGCATGAAGAATCAAAGCAAATTATCATTTCCAGTGATCGTCCACCAAAAGAGATCCCTACACTGGAAGATCGTTTACGTTCCCGCTTTGAATGGGGACTGATTACAGACATTGCACCGCCTGATCTTGAAACGAGAATTGCAATACTACGTAAAAAGGCGAAGGCAGATGGTTTAATCGACATTTCAAACGACGTCATGTTGTACATTGCTAACCAAATTGACACCAATATTAGAGAACTTGAAGGGGCGCTGATCCGTGTCGTCGCTTACTCTTCACTAGTAAATGCAGATGTCACTACTGATTTGGCGGCCGAGGCATTAAAAGATATTATTCCAAATTCCCGTCCGCGTATTATATCCATTCTAGACATCCAAAAGGCTGTCGGAGAGCACTTTAACATTAGGTTGGAAGACTTTGTAGCGAAAAAAAGGACCCGAGCTATAGCATTCCCACGTCAAGTTGCAATGTATTTATCAAGAGAACTGACAGACTCCTCTTTACCGAAGATTGGTTCAGAGTTTGGCGGTCGTGATCATTCAACTGTTATTCATGCGCATGAGAAGATTTCCAAACAGCTCGACGAAGACAAAGCATTGCTACAAGACGTCCAGGATATTAAAAAGGTTTTAGGAAGAGGCTAATGAACTGTGGATAACTGTGGACAAGTAGTGCAAGCTCATCCACTTGTTATGCACATGTGGGAAACTATGACTCTCATACATTTGAAAGGCTTTTCCACATATCCACAGGCCCTACTACTATTACTACTATATTTAATTACTTAATTATTATTATATAAGCGAGGTATCGATATGCAGTTTGAAATTATGAGAGATAGATTATTGGATGGATTAAGCGATGTTGTCAAAGCAATCAGTTCAAAAGTGACAACGCCTATTTTGACAGGTATCAAATTAGAAATTACTGAAAAGGGATTGACGATGACTGGAAGTGATTCAGATATTACGATATCCACTTTCATACCAGCAGAAGAAGATGGCACACAGATTATTCAAATGATCCAACCAGGCACTTTAGTGTTACAAGCAAAGGTCTTTAACGAGATTATTCGCAAACTACCAACGAATGAAGTGATGGTTGAGTTACGTGACGGAATGAAAACACATATTCGTTCTGGACAGTCCGAATTTCATATTATTGCCCAAAGTGCTGATGAATATCCTATATTGCCCGATGTAAAAGATGCGGAGCGTTTTGAAATGCCTGCTGACTTGATGAAATCACTTATTAGAGAGACGGTATTTGCAGTATCCCAACAAGAGACCCGTCCAGTTCTGACAGGTGTTCAATGGATTATGAAAGAGCAAGAGCTTTACTGCATCGCCACGGATAGTCATAGATTAGCCAGAAGGATCGTGACACCCGAGATTCAAGCAAGCTCACCATTTAATGCAGTTATTCCAGGAAAAAGTCTTCAGGAACTAAGCAAAATATTGCCTGACGACGCTACGACAGTAGAAATTTTTATTGCGAATCAACAAGTATTATTCAAGCTCCATAATGTCTTGTTCTATTCAAGACTATTGGAGGGGAATTACCCTGACACATCACGTCTAATTCCCACTGAATACAAAACATCCATTACGATAAATGGACGTAATTTATTGCAAGCGATTGATCGTGCATCTTTATTAGCTCGTGAAGATCGGAATAATATCGTGCACTTCTCAACAGATGGTAGTCCACATGTGCAAATCTCTTCTAACTCGCCAGACGTCGGAAATGTAGAAGAGTTGGTAGAAGCTGTGCATATCGAAGGTGAACCTTTGAAAATCTCTTTCAGCGCGAAATATATGATGGATGCCTTGAAAGCAATTGATGGCCAAGATCTAAAGATTCACTTCACTGGCAGCATGCGTCCGTTCATCTTGAAGTCAATTGATAGTGAAGCCATTCTACAATTAATTTTACCGGTTAGAACGTTTTAATCCGTAACTAAAGAAAATATCTCGCAATAGGGTAGTCAACATGTTGGCTACCTTTTTACTTATTGCAAAAAGTTAGGTAAACTAGAGGGACAGAATATTTTATGAGGGATTGAATTAAAAATGGAGACAGTACAGTTTGATACAGAATATATAACGCTAGGCCAATTATTAAAAATGACGAATGTTATTAGCTCAGGCGGAATGGCTAAATGGTTTTTAGGTGAAAACATTGTTTACGTAAACGGTGAGCCAGAACAACGACGAGGTAAGAAATTATATGACGGAGATGTAGTAAATATTCCGGGTGCAGGAAAATTCAAACTGTCAGCGGATGAATCTGGACAGTCGGATGCATATTGATCGGCTTAAACTAACGAACTATCGAAATTATGAGTCCCTGGAATTAAAATTCTCGCCTACGATGAATGTATTGATCGGTGAAAACGCACAAGGAAAAACCAATGTCATGGAGGCCATTTATGTATTGGCGATGGCAAAATCTCATCGCACATCAAATGATCGTGAACTTATACGTTGGGAACAAGAGTGTGGTAAAATAGAAGGGGATGTCCAACGTAAATTTGGATATATGCCGTTAGAGCTGATGATTTCCAAAAAGGGAAAAAAGGCTAGAGTCAATCATTTGGAACAAAACCGTTTGAGTATGTACGTCGGCCAGATGAATGTAGTCATGTTTGCGCCTGAAGATTTAAATATCGTAAAGGGCAGCCCTCAGCTGCGCAGGCGTTTTTTAGATATGGAAATTGGACAGATCTCAAGAGTCTATTTGCACGACTTGGTCAATTTCCAAAAGATATTAAAGCAACGGAATGCCTTGTTAAAGGCAAATCGAGGTAAATTGGATCTTCAAGATGTTATGTTCGACATTTACACGGAACAGTATATTCAAGTGGCGGTTCAAATTATTCGAAAGCGTTTTTATTTTATGGAATTGCTACAAAAGTGGGCAAATCCGATCCATCAAGGAATTTCACGTGGTCTTGAAACACTAGAAGTTTCATATGGGACTTTAAAAGACCTACATTCTGGGCAGACTGCTGAAGAGATGGAGACAATTTTTGCCGATCAGTTAAAAAGTGTGCAAAGACGCGAATTAGAACGAGGACTTACATTGATAGGTCCACATCGTGATGATTTGCAGTTTTTTGTCAATGGGTACGATATTCAGACATTCGGTTCGCAGGGGCAGCAACGGACGACCGCCCTTTCTTTGAAACTTGCGGAAATCGAGTTAGTAAAACAAGAAGTGGGCGAGACTCCAATTTTATTGCTTGATGATGTGTTATCGGAATTGGATGATTACCGACAGTCACATTTGCTCAGTACTATGCAGGGACAAGTACAAACATTTGTGACGACAACCAATATCGCGGGAATAGATCATAATACGATCCAGGAAGCAGCCATTTTTGAAGTGCATGACGGATCCGTTTCGCAGAGAGAATAAATGGTTGTGGTTTGATAGTTTTGGAAAGGAAAGGTGAAAACCTTGGCAATGGAAGAAAAGGATATGCAGACAGCTTATGATGCGAGTCAGATACAAGTGTTGGAAGGCCTTGAAGCTGTCCGTAAACGTCCTGGTATGTATATTGGGACAACGAGTGCAAAAGGGCTTCATCATCTCGTATGGGAAATTGTAGACAATAGTATCGACGAAGCTCTCGCAGGTTATTGTGACCATATTGAAGTAACGATAGAGAAAGATAACTGGATTAAGGTATCCGATAATGGTCGTGGAATTCCAGTAGGCATTCAGGAATCAACGGGTAGACCAGCTGTTGAAGTCATCATGACTGTACTCCACGCAGGGGGTAAGTTCGGCGGTGGTGGATATAAAGTTTCTGGCGGTTTGCACGGCGTAGGATCTTCAGTCGTCAATGCTTTGTCAGAGAAGACAGAAGTCTACGTTAAAGTGGATAAAAAATTATATGCAATTGAGTTTTCTAGAGGCCCTGTCTCAAAGGAGCTTGAAGTCATTGGTGAATCGGATGAGACCGGCACTACAATTCGTTTCAAGGCGGATCCCGAGATCTTTACCGAAACAACGGTATACGAGTACGGCATATTAGCAACACGTTTGCGTGAACTTGCCTACTTGAACCGTGGTCTGCGTATTACCATTACCGATGAACGTGGCGAAGAACCTGTATCCGAAGTGTTTTACTATGAAGGTGGGATTAAATCCTATGTCCAGCATTTGAATGAAAAAAAAGAGCCGATTTTTGAAGACCCCATTTACATTGAAGGCGAACGCGATGGTATTACCGTTGAGGTCGCTATGCAATACAACAGCGGCTACGGTGAAAACTTATTGTCATTTGCTAATAATATTCATACGTATGAAGGTGGAACACACGAGCAAGGCTTCAAAACTGCATTAACTCGCGTGATTAACGACTATGCACGTAAAAATGGCTTATTGAAAGAGTCAGAAGACAATCTGACGGGAGACGACGTGCGTGAAGGACTGACGGCTATCGTCTCAATCAAGCACCCTGATCCTCAATTTGAAGGCCAAACAAAAACGAAATTGGGTAACTCAGAAGTCAGCACCATTACGAATTCATTGTTTTCAGAAGCGCTGCAACGTTTCTTAATTGAAAATCCAGTAATAGCGCGTCAGGTAGTTGGCAAGAGTACGATGGCAGCAAGAGCACGTATGGCTGCGAAGAACGCCCGTGAATTGACACGTCGGAAATCAGCGTTGGAAATCTCGAGTTTACCAGGGAAACTATCAGATTGCTCTTCAAGGGATCCAGCTATCAGTGAGTTGTATATTGTTGAGGGTGATTCTGCCGGAGGATCGGCGAAGAATGGTCGTGATCGTCACTTTCAGGCGATCTTGCCATTACGAGGAAAAATTCTCAATGTCGAAAAAGCACGTTTGGACCGTATTCTTGGAAACGCAGAGATTCGTATGATCATTACGGCACTCGGTACAGGGATTGGTCCCGAATTTAACTTGGATAAAGCTCGTTACCATAAGCTTGTCATCATGACAGATGCCGACGTTGATGGTGCCCATATTCGTACGTTATTATTAACCTTCTTCTTCCGTTTCATGCGTCCGCTAATTGAAGCAGGTTACGTATATATTGCACAGCCGCCACTTTATCGTGTGCGCTCAGGAAAAAGAGAAGAGTATTGTTACGATGAAGAAGCATTGCAGGAGATTCTGAGCAGTATGCCCACCTCACCGAAGCCAGATATCACGCGATACAAAGGTTTAGGTGAGATGAATCCCGAGCAACTATGGGAAACAACAATGGATCCTGATAAACGCACATTCTTGCAGGTCCGTATGGATGATGCAGTGGAAGCAAATGAAACGTTTGAAGAATTAATGGGTGATGAAGTAGAGCCACGCAGAAAGTTCATTGAAGATAATGCAGTTTACGTGCAAAATATTGATACTTGATGAATCGTAAACGGCTTATAAAGCAATGACTGAACTTATAGATGTAAGTGGTGAAAGGAGCATGACAACATGGCAGATTTGCCAAAAGGCGGAGTGCAGGAAATAAATATTAATACAGAAATGAAGACCTCATTTCTAAACTATGCGATGAGCGTAATCGTTTCTCGTGCCCTTCCAGATGTTCGAGATGGTTTAAAGCCCGTACATCGCCGCATTTTGTATGCTATGCATGATTTGGGTATCACTGCGGAAAAACCGCATAAAAAGTCAGCACGTATCGTAGGGGACGTTATTGGTAAGTACCACCCGCATGGTGATAGTGCGGTATATGACACGATGGTACGGATGGCTCAAGATTTCAGTTATCGCTACATGCTAGTAGATGGACACGGTAACTTTGGTTCTGTTGATGGTGACGGAGCAGCTGCAATGCGTTATACAGAGTCACGTATGTCGCGTATCGCGATGGAATTGTTGCGTGATATCAATAAAAATACGATCGACTTCCAAGCAAACTATGATGAGCAGGAAAAAGAACCTGCTGTCTTGCCAGGTCGTTATCCGAATTTGTTGGTAAATGGTACATCGGGAATTGCCGTAGGTATGGCAACAAACATTCCACCTCATCACCTTGGTGAAACGATTGACGCTGTACTTGCTTTGGCAGAGAATAGCGCAATCACAACCGAAGAATTAATGGAAATCATTCCAGGCCCTGATTTTCCAACTGGCGGTATGATTTTAGGTCGTAGTGGTATTCGTCGTGCTTATGAAACAGGTCGAGGTTCACTAATTATTCGTGGAAGAGCAGAAATTGAGACGGCTGCAAATGGTCGCGAAACAATTATTGTCAATGAAATTCCTTTCCAAGTGAATAAGGCTAAGTTAATTGAAAAAATTGCAGAGCTTGTGCGTGATAAGAAGATTGACGGTATCACACACTTAGCAGATGAATCAGACCGTACAGGTATGCGCATTGTTATTGAAGTACGGCGGGATGCCAATGCCAACGTATTGTTGAACAATCTGTATAAACAAACTGCCTTGCAGACTAGTTTCGGGATCAATATGCTAGCACTGGTAGACAAGCAACCAAAAGTATTGTCATTGAAAGAAATTCTATACCATTACTTAGAACACCAAAAGGTAGTCATTCGCCGTCGTACACAATTTGATTTGAACAAAGCGGAAGACCGAGCACATATCTTGGAAGGATTACGTATAGCGCTTGATCATATCGATCAGATCATTGCACTAATCCGTGCATCCAAAACAACGGCTGAAGCGAAAGCGAACTTAATGGAGACATTCGAGTTATCTGATCGCCAGTCTCAAGCTATTCTTGATATGCGTTTGCAACGTTTGACTGGACTGGAACGAGACAAAATCGAGTCCGAATATCAAGAGTTGCTGGCACTTATTGCTGAATTACGTGCAATTTTAGCGGATGAGTTAAAGCTAATTGAGATTATCCGTGAAGAATTGAATGAAATTAAAGAGCGTTTTGCTGATGAACGTCGAACAGAGATTATGCTTGGCGGTTCCGAAATGCTTGAGGATGAAGATTTGATTCCAGTGGAAAACTCCATTGTGACATTAACTCACCAAGGGTATATTAAGCGTCTGCCAGCCAATACGTATCGCAGTCAGAAACGTGGCGGTCGTGGAATCCAGGGGATGGGCACGAATGAAGATGACTTTGTGGAACACTTACTAAATACCTCCACACATGACACGATTTTACTATTTACTAGTAGAGGCCGTGTATTCCGTAAAAAAGGCTATGAAGTTCCTGAATACAGCCGAACTGCCAAGGGATTGCCAATCATTAACCTACTTGACTTCCAAAAAGGTGAAAAGGTTACGGCAATGATTCCGATTGATGAGTTTACTGAAGATCACTATTTATTTTTCTCAACAAGACAAGGTGTTATTAAACGTACGTCGATAATGGATTATGCCAATATTCGTGCAAACGGTTTAATAGCATTAGGATTGCGTGAAGATGATGAACTGATCTCCGTTAGATCAACTGATGGCACGTCAGATATTGCGATCTGTACAAAACACGGCATGATGATTCGCTTTGACGAGGAAAGTATCCGTCCGCTCGGCAGAACTGCTGCTGGCGTACGTGGTATCAGATTGCGTCAAGAGGATGAAGTAATTGGCATGGATATCGTAGATGCAGGAGACGATATTCTTGTAGTTACGGAAAAAGGATACGGTAAACGCACACCTGAAAGTGAATACCGATCTCAATCACGTGGCGGTTATGGATTGAAAACAATGCATATGACGGATCGAAATGGTGCTATTGTTGCGATGAAATCGGTTAACGGAGAAGAAGACTTGATGTTAATAACGATTCACGGAATCTTAATCCGTATGTCAATTGGCGATATCTCTATATTTGGTCGATCTACACAAGGCGTACGACTCATTCGATTGGCTGATGATGAACGTGTAGCAACGGTCGCAAAGGTAGAAAAGGATGATGACCTTGAAGATGAGTTGGACGATGAACTACAAGACCACTTGGAAGTAACTGAAGAACAACAACCAGAGACAGACACAGAGGACTAAAGAAAAGTTATTGAAGGGGCGTTATACGTCACTTCAATAACTTTTTTGCTTTTGGTAGGAGAATTTACTCAGATATCTATCCATATAATTGAGAATATTATATGATAATAGATAGAGCGAAGAGGAAAATAGGTGAAAACATTGGATGTTTACAAAGAGGTTAGTGAATTAAGACCGGGTAGTTTTCTAAAAGAGGATCTCTACGTTAATACAAGAAATCCAATAATGGCGAAAGGCACTAAGTTAATGCTAGAGCATTTTGAAATTCTCCATTCATTTGACATTACACGCGTGCTGGTCGAGTCAAAGGCACTCAGTAAGATAGAACAAGAATCGGTAGAGCAAGTGACTGATGTAAAGCTAACTCCAGAGGTAGAAAAGTTGATGAGCCAAAGCGCCCCCAAAAAATCGAGATCTTTGGAAGCGCTATACGATGAAGCGGTAGAATCATACAGAAAAGAATTTGTCAGCTATAGATCTGGCAAAAAATTAGATGTTGCGGCAGTTCGTACAATTGTTTTACCTTTGATTCAAGCATTTTTGGAGAATAAGGAATATGTCAGAAGACTAAATGGGTTTGCTACATTGCAAAACTATCGTGCACATCACTCCATCAGTGTGGGCATTCTAGCGGCCTTGATAAGTGAAGCAATGGGGTATCCAAGAGGGCAAGTGCTACAAATTGGTATAGCAGGCGTACTGGCAGACAGTGGTATGGCGAAAATTGAAGAGAAGATTATTGATAAAGTGGCTTTCCTGACAAGTGAAGAGTTAAGTGAAGTGAAAAAACATGTCATTCACAGTTTTCAAATGGTCAACGACTCTCCATTGGTACGTCAGGAAATGAAAGTAGCAATCCTACAGCATCATGAGCGTTTTGACGGTAGTGGTTATCCGAGGGGACTAAAAGGACAGGAGATAACAGAAATCTCTCAAATACTGTCAGTGGCAGATGTGTACCACGCTATGGCATCCGAGCGGCCATACAGACAGAAGGAGAGTTCATTTAAAGTAATCGAGTTAATGAGGGAAGAAGAGTTTGGCAAGTTTGATATGAAGGTAATTGAAGTACTCCATGAATTGATCAACAAGCTGTCCATTGGAACAAAAGTAAAACTGACGACTGACGAAATAGCGGAGGTCATTTATTTGCACCGTGATTTCCCCTTACGTCCCATTGTTAAGATACTAGATACAGGCACACATGTTGATCTATCATCTAATAGAAAAATCTCTATTGTTAAGACCTTTTAATATAATAACTTAGTAAATGATATGGGAAATGAAGAAGATCGAGCGGGTACGGGGCGATTACAATACGGTAATACAGTAACTTCATGTCCGCGTATCGTTGTAGATACGCGGTTTTCAATATCTATTTAAAAGAATTAATAAAAAGGCTTGCATTCCTATAAACGCGGTGGTATATTTATAAGCGTCGCATCAAGCAGTCGCGAAAACATCAAACTTAACAAGAAAAACTTTTTAAGTAAAAGTGTTGACAACAAATTGATGAGATGTTAATATTAGAAAGTTGTCTCTTACGAGAGGCCAACCGAATGAACCTTGAAAACTGAACAGCAAAACGTTAACGAAATACAGTTTGTGCACCTAACGGTGACACAAACAAAATGAGTATCTTAATTGATGCCAGCAAATGAAACTCGAGCTAATCGAATTTTCATTTTACTGACTGA
>NZ_PDYY01000018.1 GCF_002743255.1 Sporosarcina sp. P2 | reverse complement strand
CTCCATAAGAGAAATTCGATTAGCTCGAGTTTCATTTGCTGGCATCAATTAAGATACTCATTTTGTTGGTGTCACCGTTAGGTGCACAAACTGTATTTCGTTAACGTTTTGCTGTTCAGTTTTCAAGGTTCATTCGGTCGGCCTCTCGTAAGAGACAACTTTTTAATAATAACATCTCATCGTTTTGTTGTCAACACTTTTAGTAAAAACTTTTTCGTTATGTTTTTCGCTAAGTCGCTAACTTCAAAAGCAACTTCATAAATATACCACCCGTTTTCAAAAGATGCAACTGTTTTCTTAAATTCTTTTTGATTTTCTTTTACATTCTATTAAAACACTGTATTTCGGCAATAAAAAAACAGCTCCAATATTGCTATTGGAGCTGTCATATCAGTCTTTAGGACGCATTTGAGGGAATAGTAGCACGTCACGGATTGATTGCGAGTTCGTCAACAACATGACGAGGCGGTCGATTCCGATGCCGAGTCCACCTGTTGGTGGTAGTCCGTATTCCAATGCCGTAATGAAATCTTCATCCATTTCATGCGCTTCATCGTTTCCTTGTTCTTTTTCCACCAACTGCGATTCAAAGCGTTCGCGCTGATCAATTGGATCATTCAACTCCGTGAAGGCATTCGCGTGTTCACGGCGTACAATAAATAGTTCGAAGCGATCTGTGTATCTCGGATCTTCCGGATTCTTCTTTGCAAGCGGCGATACTTCTACTGGATGTCCATAGATGAATGTTGGCTGGACAAGTTCTTCTTCTACTTTCTGCTCGAAGAATTCATTCAGTACATGACCTACTTCCATAGAAGGAGTTACTTGTACGTTATGCTCTTTTGCTAGTTCATGCGCTTGTTCTTTCGTCAGTTGCTGCCAGAAGTCTACACCTGTAAACTCTTTGACTGCGTCTGCCATGTGAAGTCGCTTCCAGCGCGGTGCTAATTCGATTTGATCTTCACCGTACTGGATAGTAGTCGTACCCAGTACTTCTTGAGCGATATGCGCTACAAGATTTTCTGTTAATTCCATAATGTCGTTGTAATCCGCATAGGCTTCATATAACTCGATCATTGTGAATTCAGGATTGTGACGTGTGGACATTCCTTCATTACGGAATACACGTCCAATCTCATATACTTTCTCAAGACCTCCAACGATCAGGCGCTTTAAATGTAATTCGATAGCGATTCGCATATACAATGTCATATCGAGTGTATTGTGATGTGTAACGAATGGGCGGGCCGCTGCTCCCCCTGCTATTGCGTGAAGCATAGGTGTTTCTACTTCAAGGAAGCCTTGTCCATCCAAGTAATGACGCATCGATTGAATGATCCGGCTGCGCATAATGAACGTTTCTTTGCTACCTTCTGTCGATATTAAATCCAAGTAGCGCTGACGATAGCGTTGTTCTACGTCTTGTAGACCATGGAATTTCTCAGGCAACGGACGCAACGCTTTCGTTAAGAACGTAAACTTTGTTGCTTTAATAGAAAGTTCTCCTACTTTTGTTTTGAAGATAATACCTTGGACACCGACAATGTCCCCAAGATCTGCAGAAGTAAATAGCTTATAAGCCTCTTCACCGATAGCGTCCAAACGTACGTAAATCTGAATTTGACCTCCAAGATCTTGAATGTGAGCAAACCCAGCTTTACCTTTTCCACGCTTTGTCATGATGCGACCAGCAATAGTTACCTCCTGCTCGTTTTCTTCTAAATCCTCTTTTGACTGCCCTTCATATGTAGAGCGTATCTCGCTTGTCAGATGTGTGCGTTCAAAACGCTGACCGAACGGATCTAAACCATCTTCACGTATATCATTCATCTTCTGGCGTCTCACCAAAAGCTGATCATTCATTTCATCCATATTGGACATTTCCTTTCACTCCTTCATACTTTGACCGTCCCTATCCTCGGAATCAGTCGTCTGCAACTATTGTACACAAATTTCAGGCCTAACAAAAGGACAAACAGTCATCTCGTTCCATTGTATAGAAAAAACTGCCCTATTATAGAGCAGTTTGGTCATTCAATGTTCAATCTTGTCGTAAAAACTCTTCGACTCGTCCAATCTTTTTCCAAAGATTTATCCCGTCTTCTTTTATCGCCAGTTCTTCACGATAAAGAGTTCCTGTTATAGGATTCTTTACATCCTTATTAATCTCAACTAGCGGAACGAGCACGAATGCACGCTCTTGCATACGTATATGCGGAATGATCAAATTCTCTAATTGGAAGTGACTCTCGTTATAAAGCAAGATATCCAGGTCTACTGTTCGGGGGCCCCAACGTATTTTACGCATTCTACCAAGCTTATTTTCAATAGACTGGCACACACTCAATAATTCCGTTGCTTCTAATGTCGTGCTGAGCTTTACCACGATATTCAAAAACTTCGCTTGTTCCGTTAGTCCGACTGGATCGGTTTCGTACACGGAAGAAACTATTGACACATTAATAGAAGGATGTTCATTTAACAATTGCACAGCTTGCTGTAAATGTTCAAGGCGATTGCCTATATTTGATCCCAGTGACAAATAGGCGTTATTCAGGAGAAACGCCCCCTCGTGATTTCCACGGAAACGGATGAATAATGTCCACGAATCGGTGGATCCGGTTTTATAAGCAAGACACGTACACCGTTTATCTTTTCTGCGAAGTCTGTCATGATCGTCCCGGCCACTGTTTCAGCCACCGTCTCGATCAGATGAACCGCTTCACCTTCCACGATGTTCTTACACATCTCATACACTTCTGCGTAATTCATTGTTTTCGATAAATCATCCGTCTGTCCGGCCTCCGCAAGATCCGTAGCCAATGAAACTGTCAGCCGAAAACGTTGTCCGAGTTTATTCTCTTCAGGCAATGCGCCGTGGTAACCGTAAAACTCCATATCATTCAAATGAATATAATCCATGAAATCCCTCCATTTTATCGCTTACCCAGTGTATGCTGCTTTCTTAGTCAATACATCCATCATCTTGACCATCCGTGAGATTTCCTTCACATCATGAACACGCATAATATGCGCGCCATGCTCAATACCGTAACAAACCGTTGCACCCGTACCCTCCATACGTTCTTCCACTGGTAGATCAAGCACTTTACCGATCATGCCTTTACGAGACGTACCGAGTAAAACCGGATATCCAAGTTCCGCAATCGAAGACAACCCTTGCATTGCTAATATATTCTGCTCGAGATCTTTCGCGAAACCGATGCCTGGATCCAGCCAAATCATCTCTTCATTAACTCCAGCCCGCTTTGCAATATCGATACTCTCCTGCAAATCTTCTATAATAGCCCCCATGAACGGTAGCTGGTAATCACGATTTTCACGGTTGTGCATCAAAATGATAGGCACACCATAGCGCGCCGCCACTTCCGCGATCGCCGGTTCCCGCTTCGCGCCCCACACATCATTAATTATACTTGCACCCGCTATAATTGCCGCTTCCGCCACAGCTGCTTTTGACGTGTCGATTGATAATACACAGCCGAGTTCCCTCGCGAGTATTTCGATGATTGGTACAACACGATCTATTTCCTCTTCAACTGAAATAGGCGTGTACCCTGGACGAGTGGACTCTCCACCGACGTCAATGATTTTCGCACCGTCTGCAAGCATTGTCCGCGCATGTTCAAGCGCCAGGTTTCGCCGACCATATTTTCCACCATCCGAAAATGAATCCGGTGTGACATTCAATATCCCCATAATCACTGTTTCTTCGCTAAAATTAATCGTCGTTCCACCCAATTTATAAGATGCACGTGCTTTTGATAATTCCATTACTGGTCACTCACTTTCATTCGATTGATTGCCTCTTGATAACTCGCATGCAATCGTTGATAAATCGGTCCTTCCTTGCCAGAAAACATCACTTCTCCTACCTGACGAATTGGCACTAGCTCCTGGATCGCGTTGGTAATAAATACTTCTTCCGCTGATTCAAGCGCTTCCTGCATATATAACCCTTCGTTGATAGGCAACCCTAGTTCTCCAGCCATTTCGATGACAAACGCACGCGTCGTACCAGGTAAGATCCCCGTCTCCAAAGAAGGTGTATACAACTCGCCTAGTTTCACCCAAAATACATTCGATGTAATACCTTCTGCCACATAGCCGTCCGAAGTAACAAATAGACCTTCTGTTTCTTTCAATGAAGGTAATTCCAGACGCCCTTTTACATTATTTGCATACTGGTGCGACTTATGACGAACGACACTTTCCGGTTCATTACGCGTTGTCGCAAGCCAGACGCCATCTTTCTCCGTATGCGCAGGCGGTAGAGTAAGTACTTTTTGGAAGATTAGTACATTAGCTTGTTCATATTGTGTAGGTGCAAGCCCGATATCATGCACACCCGCTGATACGTTCAAACGATAATAGCCATCTACACAACCATTTTCTTTATACAAAGAATGTATAGCTGATAGAATCTCTTCATCACTATATGGCATTTTAATACGGAAATCAGCCAATGCCGACCGCAAGCGAATCATATGCGATTTGTAGAGGAATACTTCTCCGCCATACGTACGGAATGTCTCGAAAAAACCCAGCCCGTAAAGAAATCCATGATCAAAAGGTGATATCAGCAGTTCTTCCGCGACTACTCGCTTACCGTTCATCCAGCAAATCAATACAGTTGCTCACTTTCATCACGAATCGCCAACTCAGCCATTTCTTTCGCTTGCCATAGCGCTTTCGCTTTATTAAGAGACTCTTGATATTCAGCAGCAGGATTCGAATCGGGCACTAAACCAGCACCCGCTTGGATATGCACGATGCCCTCTTGAATGAATGCTGTACGAATCGTGATATTCAATTCCATGTCTCTGTTGAAGCCTATCCAACCCATCGATCCAGTGTAGAGCCCTCTACGAGTCGGCTCTAGCTCCTCAATGATTTCCATCGTACGCAATTTAGGATCTCCCGTAATGGAGCCACCAGGGAATACTCCACGCACAATAGATGCCAGATCTTCAGAGGACGCAGTACCACGAACATTCGATACCAAATGCATGACGTGCGAATACTTTTCGACGACCATGAATTCATCTACTTCCACTGTACCTTCCTGACAGATGCCTTCAAAGTCCGCGCATTCGAGATCGACAAGCATCTTGTGCTCACCTATCTCCTTTGTGTTCGATATCAACTCTTCCTGCAAGGCAAGGTCTTCTGCTTCCGTCATCCCACGCTTTCGTGTACCGCCAATTGGTCGCGTGCTCAATTCAGTACCGCGCTTTTTCAACAATAATTCAGGCGAACCGGAGACTACTTCAAAATTCGGTGCCGCCATATAGGCCATATAGGGTGAGGGATTGAACGAGCGTAATGCTTCATACATCAATAAAGGTGGTGCGACGAGCGGTTTTGACTGTCGTACAGACAAATTCACTTGCACGACATCTCCGTTCTCAATGAATTGCTGTACATCGCGCACCATTTGCTCGAACTGTTCTCCTGTTACAGAAACTTGTAAATCTTCTTCTGTAACGTCCACGTCTATTGCTTGTCCAGTAGTAAATTGACGATTCAGCAGACCTGTTTGTGATGCTTCGGTCCATTCCTTTACCATACTGTCCAGCGCGTGCCGTTTTTCAGGCAATGCCATAAAGTAGACGTCTTCTTTTTCTATATCGAACACAGCCCATTGATCAAAAAGATAAAAGAATACGTCAGGCGTCGTCAAGTCGTCCATCGCAAAAAGCGGTAGAGCCTCATAGCGTCTGACATAATCGTAACTGACCATCCCAATTGCTCCTCCTTGAAAGGCAGGTAAATCTTTCTGATGCTCTAGGTTATATTTCGCCATAAAGTCATTCAACAAAACTAGCGGATCTTCTCCCGTCAGCAATTCTTCTTTGCCATCGCGCCACTCTAAACGTAGACCTGTTTTAGTTGCATTGAACGTCACAAGCGGATCAAGTCCTGCCACACACATCTCTCCGCCACGACCACTCTCCAATAAAACATGCCGGTCTTTCCCTGTTGCAAGTTGGCGATAGGCATAAAAGAATTCGTCTTTTGTCATTGCAGCTGTCTGATAGGCTACTGTATTCATGCTAGTTCCCCCTGCGTCTCTAGTATTTACTCCGCGTTACTTTCCTCTATTAACTGTTTGATCATCGTATCATCCAACGGCAGCATCACTTTATCCGTGATTACACCATCTTTATTGATAATATACGAAGTCGGATAGACTTTTATCTGATACATTTTCATTATTTCGCTGTCCTTATCCAATAAAATTGGAAACGTTAATTTATATTCATCGACGAATTCTTTCGCACTCTTTACCTTATTCTTCTCAGTTTTCGTCATATTGACTGCGAGTATCTCCATATCATCGGACTCTTTATTGTCTGTATAGTACTTTTCCATATGTGGCATTTCAGAACGGCATGGCGGACACCACGATGCCCAGAAATTCAACATGACCGTCTTGCCACGGTAATCGGACAATTTGACTGTGTCACCTGAAAGTGTAGTTAATTCGAAGTCCGGAGCCAAATCTCCTTTAGCCAGTCCAGGCTTACCCGTATCCGTAGTAGTTTGCCAATCTTCAGGTAAACGATCAACCACATCTTTCGGCAAGCTTTCCATATTCAGATCCTCGTAACCAGGAAGGCCGCCCGTCTCCTCCTTAATTTCCTGTTTTAATAGGAAAATTATCGTGCCCATGACAATCACAATTAAAACTGACGCTAGTATGCTCCACTTTTTATTCACAGTGAGCCCCCTCTATTCTATGTATAACTAGATTGGTTCGTCTCAATTATACAGAATTTCACCCACTGATAACAGCCTGACGATTGCGCAGTTTTTTTACTGGATATAAAAAGAAACTGCCGCTAGAAGCAACTTACTACTTCTAGTGACAGTTTCATATATGCAAGGAATCAAATGACGTCAATGAAATCAATACAGTGCTAGCAAATGAATGCTACGATACCTTACTCCTTACTCTTCATCAAACTGATAAAGAGGTGTGCTCAAGTAACGCTCTCCGTTAGATGGAATGATCGCTACTACCGTTTTGCCTTTGCCTAGCTTCTTCGCCACTTGCAACGCAGCTGCAATCGCCGCGCCTGAAGATACTCCTCCAAGGATACCTTCTTCACGAGCCGCACGACGCGCAAACGTATATGCGTCATCATTGGAAACTTTGATAATCTCATCATAGATTTCTGTATCCAATACTTCCGGCACGAATCCCGCACCGATACCTTGAATCTTATGTGGTCCTGGCTTACCGCCAGATAATATCGCTGAATCTTCCGGCTCTACCGCTACGATATTAATTCCAGGGAAACGCTCTTTTAGCACGCCGCCTGCTCCTGTAATTGTACCGCCCGTCCCGATTCCCGAGATAAATGCATCTACTTGATCCAAGGCATTCGCGATTTCGGGTCCCGTTGTCAGACGGTGAACTTCTGGGTTTGCTTCATTATTGAACTGCTGCGGTAGGAACCAGCCGTTTTCTTCTGCTAATTGCTCGGCTTTCGAGATTGCACCCTTCATTCCTTCAGCTCCAGGAGTCAATACTAAATCCGCTCCGTATGCGCGAAGTAAGTTGCGTCGCTCTAAGCTCATGGTGTCTGGCATGACAAGTACAGATTTATACCCTTTCGCTGCCGCAATCATAGCAAGCCCAATTCCTGTATTGCCACTAGTCGGTTCGATGATTGTACTATTTTCTTTTAGATCACCGCTTTTTTCTGCCGCCTCGATCATGGCAAGCGCAATACGATCCTTGACGCTTGAGCCGGGATTGAAGAATTCAAGTTTCAAATACACATCTGCGTCATCTGCACCTGTCAAACGATTTAATTTTACTAACGGTGTGTTACCTACCAAATCAATAACTGAATTTCCCACTCTACTCATTTGTCATCCGCTCCCAATACCAAGTATTTTAATATGTTTTATTGACTTAATATTACTACCTTCTATTTTACTTGTCAATATAATCATTCGGAAGATTATGGTTTTTCAATTCCTCCGCTAAACAGGTTGATCTGCAAGCCTGATGTCGTTATGCCCGCAAGGCAGTATCCTTTGCGCGGATGCTGATAGCGCTTTCTAAATTGATTATATAAGTTCATGTAAATTAGTAAATTACCCGCTACCGCAATACACTTTCGGCAACGGGTGAGTAGTTAAGAGTAAAATCAAAGTAATTCACGAAGCTCTTGCTCAGAGAATTGATACTTCTCCAAACAGAAGTGGCATTGCGCTTCCGCACCATGATCTTCATCGATCATCGCTTGAATTTCTACAGCTCCAAGTCCTTTAATAGCTTCACTAAAACGTTCCTTGGAACAATCACAATCAAACTTCACGTCGATTCTAGAGAGGAATTCCACATGTTCCTGGCCTAGTACTTCTTCCAGGATTCCTTCAGGTGTCAATCCGTTGTCAATCATAGTAGAAATCGCTGTCATGTTCGCGATTCTTCCTTCTAGCAATTCAATCGTCTCTTCCGTAGCACCTGGCATTACTTGCAGAATAAAGCCACCTGATGCTTTAACCGTGTTATCTGGATTAACGAGTACGCCTAATGCCACAGCGGATGGCACTTGTTCAGATACTACCATGTACTGGGTGAAGTCTTCGGCAATTTCCCCGGAAATAATCGGTACTTGCCCCGTAAAGTAATCTTTCAACCCTAGATCTTTTACGATCGACAGCATACCTTCCGTACCAACTGCTCCACGAACGTCTAATTTACCTTGTTCATTTAGCGGCAAGTGCGTTTGCGGATTCGTTACATAACCACGAACTTCCCCTCTAGCATTAGCATCCACGACAATTGGACCAAGTGGACCATCGCCCTGAATTTTTACCGTAATGCTATCATCGCCTTTTAACATAGCACCCATCATGACTGACGCTGAAATCGTTCGACCTAAGGCAGCAGTCGCTGTCGGCCACATTTGATGACGCTTTTGTACCTCTCCGACCGTTTCTGTTGAACGCACCGCATACGCACGAATTTGTCCTTCAAATGCCAATGCTTTTACTAAGTAATCTGTTGTCATTTTATTCTCTCCTTACAAATTTCTTTCATAAATCAGATGTAATCCTTTTAGCGTCAGGAAGTCATCTACAATATCAATCACTTCGGTTTCAGATGCAATTAATTCTGCCATCCCACCTGTCGCGATTACAGTAGGTTCGACTGCACAATCTTCTTTTATACGATTGACTATTCCTTCAACCTGTCCAACGTAACCAAAAATAATACCCGACTGCATAGCAGCAACGGTGTTCTTACCTACTACATGCTCCGGCCGTGCGAGTTGAACGCGCGGTAGTTTAGAGGCACGATCAAACAATGCTTCCATAGAGATTTTAATGCCAGGAGCGATGGAGCCACCCATGTATTCGCCATGTTCATTCACATAGCAATACGTGGTAGCTGTTCCAAAGTCCACGATAATGAGCGGGCTCCCGTATTCGCGAATCGCTGCCACCGCATTGACAATCCGGTCTGCACCGACTTCTCGAGGATTTTCATATTTAATATTTAATCCTGTTTTCACGCCAGGTCCAACGACCATCGGCTTTTGATTAAAGTACTTTTTACACATTTGCTCTAACGGGAACATAACAGGCGGCACTACGGATGAAATAATAATGCCCGTGATGTCAGCGAATGAAATCCCCACATGTTGGAACATTGCCTTTACTTGCATGGCGTATTCGTCTTCTGTTTTATGTCGGTAGGTTTCCATCCGCCAGTGGTGCTTTAGTTGATCCCCTTCATATACACCTAACACAATATTCGTATTGCCTGTATCTAATACTAATAACATAGTCGTTGTCCCCTCTTACTTTGACTTTTTCCCGTACATCATATCATAATTTCACATCGAGATACTGTGAATGCGTACTGAACACGTTTCCCCCTCATAAGAAAACAGCCGACTGTATACAGTCGGCTGTTGGGTTCGCTTAGTCTCTACGTTCTTCATCAATAGACGGCAATGTCTTATCTACCGCTCCACCTTCACGTGGCAAGTCACCGATTGATGGGTCAGATGGCGCACCCGTGCTATCCGGGGTTGTAGTTTCCGCAGGGGAGTTTTCTACAATTTTCTTGTCATCATCGTTGTTGTCGTAAGGACGATCAGGTAAAGTACCGTGATCCTTCAAGTGATTGATTTGTTCCGCATCCAACGTTTCGACATCCAATAAAGTGGTTGCAATCAGATTAAGCAACTCTCGGTTTTCAGTCAAAATTTGTCTTGTGCGTTCGTATTGTTCTTTGATAGTTATTTGCATTTCAGAATCAATCTCGTATGCGATCGCTTCAGAATAGTTTTGTTCAGAGTTAAAGTCACGTCCAAGGAATACTTGGCTGCCTTGCGTCTGCCCGAACTGCATCGGACCGATTTTATCACTCATTCCATATTCTGTAACCATCGAACGCGCAATACCTGTAGCACGCTGGAAGTCGTTATGTGCACCGGTTGATACATCACCAAGTACAATTTCTTCTGCTACGCGTCCACCTAGAAGACCCGCAATTTTGTCGAGGAGTTCAGGTTTTGTCATGAAGTAGCGGTCTTCTTTCGGAAGCATAACTGCGTATCCGCCAGCTTGCCCACGAGGAACAATCGTTACTTTATGGACGATTTCCGCATCGTCAAGCATTAAGCCCACAACTACGTGACCCGCTTCGTGGAACGCAACGATATTTCGTTCTTTTTTCGAGATGACACGATTTGTTTTCGCAGGACCTGCAATCACACGATCTGTCGCTTCATCAATGTCAGACATATCGATTTTCTTTTTATCTCTTCTCGCCGCCACAAGAGCCGCTTCATTCAATAAGTTCTCAAGATCTGCACCAGAGAATCCTGGAGTACGTTGAGCAAGAGCTTTCATATCGACTGTATCATCAAGTGGTTTGTTTCGTGCGTGAACTTTCAACACAGCTTCTCTTCCTTTAACATCAGGACGGCCAACCGTAATTTGACGGTCAAAACGTCCCGGACGAAGAAGTGCCGGGTCCAAAATATCCGGACGGTTTGTAGCGGCAACGATAATAATTCCTTCGTTTCCTTCAAATCCATCCATTTCTACTAGCAATTGGTTCAATGTTTGTTCACGCTCATCGTGACCGCCGCCTAAGCCGGCTCCACGCTGACGTCCAACTGCATCAATTTCATCAATAAAAATAATACATGGTGAGTTTTTCTTGGCATTCTCAAATAAATCGCGCACTCGAGAAGCACCTACACCTACGAACATCTCAACGAAGTCAGAACCTGAAATCGAGAAGAATGGTACGCCTGATTCACCTGCTACTGCACGTGCAAGCAATGTTTTACCTGTACCTGGAGGTCCTACTAGCAAGATCCCTTTTGGAATCCGTGCACCTAACTCCACAAACTTACTAGCATCTTTCAAGAAGTCCACGACTTCTTCAAGCTCAGCTTTTTCCTCATCTGCACCTGCAACATCATTGAAACGTACTTTCTTCCGATCGTCCGTTTGCAGTTTCGCTTTACTTTTCCCGAAGTTCATCACCTTGCCGCCACCGCCGCCTTGTGATTGGTTCAGTAAGAAGAAGAAAAGGATAATAATAATTATGAATGGTACGAGTCCTGTAAAGAACGATACCCACGCGCTTGTTTCTTTTGGCGGTAGGATTTCAATCTCAGTACTTGTCGTTTTGACAATTTCACCGATACTGTCCATATCATTTTCTGGTATGTTCGTTACGAAAGTTTCACCTTTTTCGTAGCCGGCCATTTCCCCTTTTACTTCATACACAAGCTGTAATGGTTGAAAAGTTGCTTTTTCGACTTTTCCTTGTTCCAGCGCTGTGACGAATTCATCATACCGAATTGGTTTCATCTTCGGATTTGGATTGTTAAGCGAACTGAAAATACCCATAATTGCTAGGAAGATCAATCCATATAAAAGAAAGTATCGAAGTATTCGATTCATCCCAAGCCTCCTCATCTCATTCAACAAAAACTAAACAGAAAACTATTGTAAATTTTAGCATAGATTAACACTACTTAACAAAAGAAATGCCTTACGGAAAATAGCCTTCAATCCGGTTCATTGCACATTCGTCAGAAAGAGTAAATTTCCTTCTTCAATACCCCGATGTAAGGTAAATTACGGTATTTCTCTGCATAATCCAAGCCGTACCCAACTACGAACGCATCCGGTACGTCAAAACCTACATAATCGGCTTTTAAATCTACTTTACGCCCTGTCGGCTTATCCAACAGCGTTACGATCTTGATAGAGTTTGCTTTTCTGTATTTAAACAGCTCCACTAAGTAATTCAATGTCTTTCCACTGTCAATAATATCTTCAATAATCAACACGTCGCGACCTTCTATGCTAGTGTTCAAATCTTTGATGATTTTCACTTCACCTGATGAAACTGTCGCATTCCCATAACTAGAAACATCCATGAAATCTAACTCGATATACGTATCAATGCGTTTGATCAAGTCACTCATGAATGGTAATGCACCTTTGAGTACACCGACTGCTAATGGGAATTTTTCACGGTACTCTTCAGTTAATGTTGCTCCGAGTTCTCGGACTTTCTCCTCTAGTTGCTCTTCTGAAATTAAAACATGCTCGATATCTTGCGCGATCATCGGCCCGTCCCCCTCTATTTTATCTTGTCTCGCCTTCTCGCGTAATCCATATGTATGAATCGCCTTCCGGTTGGCGGCGTGAAAACATCTCACTATACCGTACACCAGGTACTGCACATACAGTACCGCTTGCTGTCGTAATGACAGGCTGCTGTTGCCTTTGCATGATCCCTATCTTTTCGTCAATCAATATCCGATTCACACGTTTTGGATCGGACATTCCTTTAATCAACATTCTGTCTCCAGTCATCCGAAGCCGTACAGTTAACGGTAGTTCCGACTCAGGTAATTGAAAATACCTGACTTCATCGGAAGGTGAGCATTCTTCTATTATATGTGCGTTGGCATGATCCCAGTAAAACTGAATATTCCCCCACGTATGCCAAGTACCTTTTGCGAGTACTTTTGGTCGAAGGGATGCTGTATCTATATCCATTTTTGTAATTAGCAGTTTATCATATTCCCTGATAAACCGATAGCCATACACCAAATCAATTGCGACGTTTCCGTCTGAGTTCGTAATGTGCTGTAACAGTTCATCCACTAATGCAAAATGCCACTCAGCGTTCTCTGTTGCTGGGTTAGTTAGACATTTTAATAGTAGTTGAATCACGCGCTTTTGTAAAGCGTGGGGAATAGCAAGAAATGCCTCCCGTTGAAAAGAGGGAAGCTGCTCATGCGTATACGTAACAATCGAACGCCAATGTTGATCCGCAAGCTCATTCAGCAAGCTTTCATCCGCTTGCCGTTGTTCCGTCTGGCGAACTGTGTTGACCGCGACGGATGGATTTTCGTCCATCAAGACTGGTAGCACGTGATGTCGCATACGATTACGCAAATAATTGTCTTGCTGATTACTTGGATCTTCTCGGAATATGATGTCGTGATGTGACGCATACATGTACAATTCGCTCTTTCTCAATGGAAGAAGTGGACGTATAACTTTACCCAAGTCAATTGCCCGCTGTATTGGCATACCATTTAATGATTGCCCCTTACTCAATTGAATCATCACCGTCTCTAGTTGGTCATCTGCATGATGGGCCGTTGCGAGAACCGTGAACCCCTCGCTTTTCATCGTTTGTTCGAAACACGCATAACGCTGTTGCCGACACACTTGTTGCATATTACCGCCCTGGCTTTCCAAGATAGCCGGAATAGGTACTTGTTCAGAATAAAAGGGTAGCCCGAATTCCTCGCACAGTTGCTTCACAACAAACGCATCTTCAGCGGATTCAACTCCACGCAACATGTGGTCTACATGGATGGCCGCTACTTCAATGACCAGAGGTTGCTGATGCGTTGCAAGAAAGTGAAGCAGTGCCATGGAATCCACACCACCCGAACACGCGACCAATACACGAGAGCCGGGAGGAATCAACGTTTGCTTGTCAATAAACTTTAATACCTTCTGCTGCAAACTTTTCATGATCCATCTCCCTCCTCTCTCTATTCTACCATTGTTTAGCTAGAAATGATTCGAGGTTGCTTATTAGCTTTTGCCCACTTTGGTACAATATGACCGACTTTCATTACGAGAATCGTCCGATCATCTTCTACTGACTCAAATACCCGTTCCATCTCCATCATTACTTGATCGGCAATCGTCCGGCAATCCATATCTTTAAAACGTTCTATCGTTTGATTCATCACGTCTTCTTGAATATCAAGCGGTATATCCCCATTAAATATGCCGTCCGTCATCATAACGACGATATCACCGGACTTGAGCTTTTCGTTTTTCGCCTCTATAGAAAATGAAGGCAAGAAGCCAAATGGTACTGTTTTGCTGTCTAACCGGATACAATCATCACTTCTTTTAATGTAGGTACTCATCGAACCTGCCTTCCACGACCACAGTCGCCCTTCTTGTAAATCAATTAACGCCAAGTCGAGCGTTGCATACATATCATCCAGTCCATTTAACGCCATCATATAATGCAAGGTGTGGATCGCCGTTTCCGGATCCATTTTTTGACCCAGACATTCCCGCATCAGCCGGATTACCTTTCTACTTTCGTGGTATGCATTGATATCTTGTCCCATTCCGTCCGACAACAATACAGCCGACAAGCCTTCGTGAATCTTGAATAACTCATACGCATCGCCACCATTGAACGATCCCTTCCCGGCTGTTGTGACGATATCATAATCAAGTGAAAAGCGAACAGCGGAACTAAAGGTTAATTGCACATGTGGGAACGGGAATGGCTGATAAGTCGATTTTGAAATATGCATCGGTTCATCGTACATTTGCTCCAAGATGGGCAGTAATAAATATTCTCCAACCGTCGTTTCCGCTTCAAAATCCGCCTTTTTTTCCGGTACAGAAATCACAATTCTGCAAGCACCCCGTTCTTCCGATAATATATCTATTTGAAAAAACTCTATGGCTTGTGATTGTAAACGATTCGCAAGCTCTTCTTCAGCCAACTTATACGTAGTCAGATCTTCCTTTACTTCTCTCATAACTTTTTCGATATGCGTACTCATATCGCGTAATTGCAATGCTAGCATCTTTCGACCATGCTGTAACTGCCCCATCAATAATTTATTGGCCCCTCTCTCCTCCAATTCATTCATTAACCCCTTAAAACGTAGACATTTATATTTCATCTTCTGTTCAACACGTACACGAGCAGCTTTCTTCGTTGCAGAATAGGTGGTTTCCCATTCGTCAATCAACGGTTCTATACTGTCCTCTTCACTTTCCCAACACTTGCGGTAACGAAAACAGGATTGACAAATAGATGGTACTTGACTTGTCGCTGCCACTTCCTCTTCGGGGGACAGACGATCATTCACGAGCGTTGACATGAAATGAGCAAACTGTTGGAACTCCTCTAACTGCCCATCCAGTTTATCCGCGAGCCATTGCTGTCGTTTTTCTGATATTCCTTCTTGTTTCGGTAATAAAACTTGTCGTATTTGACTTAATTTGCGCGAAGGTATCAATATAAACAGTAAAGCTGCGGCGCCAACTGTGGAAAAATGAACGGTATCAAGAGGCAGCGTCGCATCATATAGAAGGAAAAAGAGCGAAACAAAGACACTGCCGGTGATGACCCCAAGCTTTCCAAAGCGTTTTAGTGAACCCGCCAACAAACCAGTCATACCATATAACGCCATCATGCCCGTAAAGGACAATTCTGATACACCTATGATCAACGCGATAATCATTCCGACGGTTGTAGCGAACGGCACTCCCCCAACAACTGCAGCTACAAATATCGCTAAAAACAAGAATACCCCAGCAACCGATACTGTACCGATTTGGAACCCTCCCATTCCGGTGGCTGCAAGCGCTCCCACAATACACATCGCACTGATCTGCTCGGGATTCCACGGCCCATACAGCATTCTTTCTATAGAAGGAAAAGCTAGTAACATGAAAATGGTCATAAACAATGCAAGCAATGCTTCTAACCCTATTGACAACTGAACCGCTAAAGGTAACATCCCGTCGCCGTATTTTACGAGCTGCCAGATTAATTGCGGAATAATCATTCCTCCAGCCACAGCGATTGGAATAGACCTTTTCACGACTGGAATCTTTATAATTGAATGAAACAGTAATAATTGCGCCAAATGAATGACAGCTTGTCCCACCCCAAGAAACGCGCTGCCCGCCATTCCACCTATAAATACGTAGATCATGTGTTGACGGTAGCGCATACTTGCTAATGCCCAGATTGGCAAGAAGAATGGTACTGCCATATCGAATACTACTGCTTGTGATAGAAAGAATGATCCTACCAAGAACAGTAGGGCAGTTAGCAAGTATACTTTACGATTCATAAATTCTTGCCAGTATGCCCTAAACATCTGCAAAATTGGTCGCTCCATATTGTCAATCATCTTCATTTCCCATACCCCCTATGTTCTCTTACGTAAAACTATACATGGGGTTCACGAGAAAATTTGTCTGTTTGTGGCGGCATATTCACAAAACATTTCGACGTATTCCGTATGTATATTTTTTAGTAAAAGATATGTTGACACTTCTCCAAATGCCTAGTATGATAAGAGACGTTGCGTATGGAATTACCTCATTTCATTGCATCAATATCTTGGCGGCGTAGCTCAGCTGGCTAGAGCGTTCGGTTCATACCCGAAAGGTCGTGGGTTCGACCCCCTCCGCCGCTATAATAGTAAATCAAAAAATCCTCTGGCTTAGGCAGAGGATTTTTTGTTGAAAAAAATGATCCGAGGAACGCTTATGAACTTTGGTTAACGTCGATTTAGTGCGATTTGGATTACGATTCTTTTATGGGTGCGTGAGGGGCGGTGTTAAGTTTTGTTTTGCCGACTACGAGCCAGAACATTAATCAAGTGTGCCTAGCTCTCAACTCCGAATTTCGCGCATAAAAAAACGCATGCTCCATAATAGGGAACATACGTGTAGGATGTCATCTGATTTTAGTTTACAGTTGAAACAGTCAGCAAGTTATCCTCTTCTGGCTCCACGACCGCCACGCTTGGACTCTGTTGCTCTCTTTAAGGTAGTTAGACGTTCTTCGCTGTCCTTCATGAACTTTGCCATCTTCTGTTCAAAATTCTCTGGTCGTTCAAAGCTCGGTTTGCTTCCTTGACGAGGTCTAGTTGGACGTTGTGGACGCTGTGGACGTTGTTCTGACTCAGGTTTCGCCTTACGGATGGAAAGACCGATTTTACCGTCAGATCCCACATTCATTACTTTGACTTCAACCATATCGCCGACTTTTAAATGATCATTAATATCTTTGACATAATTGTCAGCTACTTCACTAATATGGACTAATCCTGTGGACCCGCTTGGCAATTCAACAAATGCCCCAAAATTTGTGATCCCGGTTACTTTACCTTCTAACTTGCTGCCTACTTCAATTGACATAAAAAAAATGCTCCTCCTTAAGTTTTAAGCGGCTCGTAAGCCTATCAACCATATTGGCAGTGCCTGTATTTTACAGGCTCCTACTTATATTATAGCCAACAAAAAAAGAGTGTCAACATGACTACTCTTTTCTTATGTCTTTTTCTGACTCTTTTTTCTTATCAGGAATTGAAAAAATGATCTCATTGGACTCTGAAAGAAAATATTCTTTCCGCGCGAGTTTAGCAATATACTCGTCATCGTCCAATCGAATCAACTGTGTTTTCAGTTGTTCTTGCTGTTCTTTTAAATCCTCTAGTGTAGCCGTTGCTTGGGCTTTTTCCTTATGTTTGGCTGCCAAGATTTCTTTTTGACCAGCATTCATATTGAATAAACTTCCAGCAACCACACAGACGATGACAAAAAATACGGCCAACCGATTACGCAAGCGTTTTTGTTGTGCTTTTTTAAAATTTTCTTTTTTTTGCATAGAGCGCACATAGTCTGTATCGATTGATGTCACATTCTTTGTTGAAGGGTTCTGTGTTTTTTTCATGGCGCACACACCTTTCTGGCGTAGTTCTACTATTGCACTCTATTATATAGTACTCTGCATTTATTTTGAAGGAATTTCCCTATGTTCTTTACTAATCTTAGAAACGGTGATGTGATGAATGACAGAATAGAGACAATTACAGAGAAAATCCGTTGAATCGTTAGGTAGACAAGACGAATGATGAGCCAAATCGGCCTAAGCACCACAAGTAACAGTAGTCTACCTACGAATCTCACAGGATAATGGAAGATGGCTGCATACAATAACAGGCCACTAACCTGTGCGACGGGGTCATACATTCTCCATGCCCCGTCGCGTACCATCATTAATACCCAAAACGACATAATGCCTAACATAATCCAGATAAGGCATTCAAACCAGAATGCCCACCTTCTAGTGAACGAACGTTTATCGCACCCGGCGACAATGGTTCCGAATAAATCCAGTACAATTCCAGCAGTAATTCCTGTCCCGATCATCGCCAACAGACTGAAGAACTGGACGGATAGGCTCATCCGAATAGTTTATGGAGGAAATTGCGTGAGCCTGCTTCTTCGTCATCATATTGAAGTGTTTGGACTGTGCCTTCAAGCGTTAGCAGGCCCTTGTCCACGTCTAAATGTACAATACGCAGTTCCTCCCCACGGATTTGCAGTACGCCTAGCGATGTTCTAACGAGAAATTCCTCCTGGTCAAAGCGGTCGATCGTTTTCACGGATGTGAGGTCCATTCTTTTGCGATTGCGCATCGTCACTACGTGGTCTCCTGATGGAATAGTATACATGGAGCTGTCTGTTTGAATCTGCATATGCGTCCCCCTTCTCTAGTACGTTCCCCTTATCATATGCAGAGGCTTGGCCAAACATGACAAGCCGTTTTTAAGTTGAGGTGCAAATTCTATATTCTAAACCCTTTAGTCTGTCTCGTGGTTAATTAGTTTGCCTCTTCGTCATCCACAAACTCAGGCTCCACTTTCTCTAAGCGCTCTTCGCTAGTGATTGTGTACATACCTGCTGCATCTTCTTTTTTCGTTGACGCCTTCAGCTCATTTACCGTAGCATTAACGATCTTTTGGCCGAAACGTATTGAAAGTTCATCACCTGGTTTGACAACGGACGATGCTTTGGCTACTTTTCCATTAATCGTAATTCTACCTTGGTCAGCCACTTGCTTCGCAAGCGTTCGGCGTTTTATAAAGCGTGATACTTTTAAAAACTTATCGAGTCTCATTTAGTTCCTTCCTTTCGTTTAGCCTGTTTCCAGAATTCTTCTAGTTCGTCTACTGTATAACTTTCAAATTTTCCGCTTCCTTGCTTCACGGATTGCTCTACGGACTGAAAACGGGATTTGAATTTTTCGTTGGCATGCCACATGGCTTCTTCTGGTGAGAGCTTCAGGAATCTTGCGATGTTGACGATAGTGAACAATACGTCTCCGAGCTCGTCTAGCTGTTGCTCAGGTCCACCACTTTTTACTTCTTCCTGAAATTCTTGCCACTCTTCCTGGAACTTGTCGAAAGCCCCTTCTATAGATGGCCAGTCAAACCCCACTTTGGCTGCAGTCTTTTGGTAATTATAAGATGTCAGCAAGGATGATGCCAAACGTTCTTGTCCTTCTAACAGCGTAGGCGGTTTAGGTTTTTCCTGCTCCTTGATGGCTTGCCAGTTCGTCAACACTTCTTCGGTTGTATCAGCTTGCGTTTGCGCAAATACGTGTGGATGACGACGTATCATTTTGGACCCTACAGTTTCGAGTACGTCTTCCATCGAGAAGTACCCATTGTCTTCCCCGATTTGTGCATGAAGAAAGACTTGTAGTAAAACATCTCCCAGTTCTTCGATAATAGCGTCATCATTTTCTTCATCGATGGCCTGGATCAACTCAAAGGATTCTTCGATTAAATAGCGCTTTAAGGATTCATGCGTTTGTTCACGATCCCAAGGGCAGCCATTCGGCCCACGTAACGTTGCGATGATGTCCCTGAACGAACTCCACTCTTTTAGTCGTTGTTGGTGATCAGGTAGCGGTGGTACATATACAGTCGTCAAATTATTCAATGTTACTGTACGGTCAAGCTCAAACAGTGGGATTTCAGTTAATTTTTCATCTTGGGAACCGGCTGACGTAACAATGGTGACAACGTGATGATCGGGATATTTCTCCATCAAAGACAATTTCACATCTGAAGCGACGAATGCGTCATACACTTGTCCTATTAATACGTGCTGATCCATCCGTACATCGTCACGTTTCATGTCAGTCCCATCCAGCAACTGAAATCCTTCAATTGGATCAATACGCAACGCTGTAAAAATCGGATCTAAAAAGCTACTACCACCTGCGATATGAAGTTCAATATCACCTGCACGTTCTTTTTCAATTAATAGTTGGACTGTACGTTCCGCTACGAGCGGGTGGCCTGGCACAGCGTATGTAATCGGCCGATGCGTACTCAGTTCGAGAAGTTTATCAACAATTTGCCGATAGACGTCTTCAAATGCATCATTTGCTTCATAGATTGAATCAAAACTTTCCATCTTTAGCCCTTCCGAACGCAATTCTGCAATTACAGGATGTTCTTCCGTGCGAATATAGAGATGGTCCGCTTGTTTCAATAATCGGTACGTGCCTAGCGACAATTGCTCTAAATCACTTGCGCCAAGTCCGATAACAGTTATTTTGTTCACATAATTCACCTTCTATTTTTAGTTAGCCATAGTTGAGCAGTCGCCAATCGTTTTCCGAAAGGCAGTAAGTACCACTCTTTTTCTTTCATTATACGTGATTTCAAGATGACGAAAAGGAATATGATTGCTCCAATTGTAACAGCAGAAAATGCAGTGAACATTGAGCTAGTGCGTGAGGATAATCCATCAAATAGCCATGAATCGGCTAGAAGCATCCAAGGAATTAATACCCCCGCCATTGCCACGCCGGCAATAATCAGCACGATATAAAAACGTCGCGAAGCTAGTGGGAATCTCCAACATCTCTTAAAGTAGAGAATCAATAACACAGCAACGACTGCGAATGAAATAGTACCCGATGCAGCGGCACCTTCAATTCCATACTGGCGAACCATCAAAGGTGTAGTTGATAGTTTTATTACGATTCCAAGCAGCATGAGTAGCAACGGCCCACGCACTTTACCACTTCCTTGAAGAATTGCTGTTAGCGGTAAAATAATCGACAACCAGAAAATCTGTATACAGAAGATGATTAGCGCAACAGAGCCTGCTCGTGATTGAAATAGCATTTCATTGACGAAAGGAAGTACAAGAACCAATCCGATCGTCGCTGCCCAACCGAATAAAATGGATGTCCGGAACGTCAAGCCAATGAACGGTAAGGCACCCCGTCCATCATTTTTAGTGGCATGGTGCGCGATTAACGGCACGAGTGCTAGCGCCAATGTAGATGCTAGCAAAATACCCATTTGCGCAAGCGGCTGTCCCCTATCATAAACACCTTTCATTTCCATGGCGGTCTCACTCATTGCCCCTGCCTCGACTAATGCGTTATAGATCGTAAAAGAGTCCACCAATTGAAATACCAGTAAAATTAATGAACTTGCACTGACGCCAATGCTAATCTTGGTCAAATCTTTCATCACTTGCCATGGCTTTACAGTAGCTACCGCCAAACTTTCCCGCTGTAGGAAGAACCAAGTCAGGATCAAAACACCCACCACTTCTCCTGCAACCGCCGCCCACATCGTAATTTCCCCTATTTTATAAAGAGATGTTCCTGCACGTATCGCAATCCACGTACCTGCAAGTACGATGATCACCCTAAACAACTGCTCCGAGACGTTGGAAATCGCTACAGGTATCATTTGCCCTTCTGATTGAAAGACGCCCTTCAGTACAGCTAGGAACGGAAGTACGAGAACGATATACGCACCAGCCTGCAAAACGGGCGCCAATGCGGTATCTCCCATTAGTTCAGCAAAGAAAGATGAACCTGAACGCAATAATAGATAGGTTCCTACTGATAAAACGAGAAGATATGCGAGTGACACACGTAAAATCCCACGTGCTTCCCCAGGATTTTTGCTTTCTGCAAGCATTTTAGACACCGCGACAGCAAAACCCGAAGACGTCCAAACGATAAATATTCCGATAAACGGATACACTTGCTGATAAATATAGAAACCTTTATCTCCAACTAAGTTTTGAAATGGCACACGATAGACCGCACTCAGCACTTTGACGATGATGGCGGCAATAGTTAGAATCGATGCACCTTTCATAAACGACTTCATATTCCATTTAGTCAACGCCATATACGCGCCTCTTTCATTCGATGATGATTTCTAGTATACCATTTCATCACGTCAGAATAGGCGTGTGACCGCAATCAATAAAATAATAACTCCACTCATGAATGTTCCGAACTGCCCTACTGACATCTTGCCAATCCGCACGCCTGCCAGTCTTGCGCCCAGTCCTACGCCAATAGATAATGTAATATAACTACCGACAGCCGCTGATAATGCGATTGCAATCGGCGACAATGTTAGAAGACCTGCTCCGACACCATTCGTTAGTGCATTCGCGGAAAGCGCAATACCAAGCAATAAAGCTTCCCCAATACTAATATGTGAAGATCCGTCAAAGTCCATTTTTTCCGGTTCACTAAATACATTTGCTTGATGTTTTCTTGGTTGACGAAAGGCCATAACCATAATACGTATTCCGATCATGCTAAGTACAGCAAATGCTATAAGATCGGGTAGTAGGCCCGGTAACATTTCAGCCAGCCACGCACCGGCGACAATGCCTATTAAACTAAAGATAAAACAAATTGCTGCAATGAGTGCATTCGATGTAAATGGAATCCGGACTTGCTGTACACCATAAGAAAGTCCAACTCCAAAGTTGTCAATGCTAGATGAAACTGCAAAGCCTGCAATCAGTAGCCAAGTCATTTCGCTCCCCCATTTGGTTTTATCATACTATACGCGCGCAATGAGGCAGGCGTGTGTGCGCTAGGCGCGTAATAGAACCGGACTTTTCCATGAACGTGGGTAGACTGTGTGGTAAATGTAGATAGAAGGGGACGAATTTAGGTATCCGCTACAAACTATGGGTAATCTAGGACTTTATTATAGGTACCGCCTAATTTTACGACATGTAATTACTCGTTTACGGTCGGGATCTAATACGTTCATAAACGCATTGAGCGGTTACCAAACAAGTATGATCGCTTATAGAGTATGATAGAGCGCTTTGAATGTGGATAGAGCGGAATTTACACACTATAGGGCGCTTAACCATGAACTATGAGTGCTTGCAAGAATTTATGAGCACCGCTACCCTGCACTTATTCCTAGTCTGTGAGCCAATAACCAACGGTCCACCCAGAACGTCAAACAACGCCCCGTCCGCATCAACCACTCACTTTACAAATTAAAAAACGTCTTCCCTATACGTGATAGGGAAGACGGGTCTCTATTCATCTTCATCTGGGTGTAGGCAAAACAAATTCCTTCGCAACAGATACACCTGTACGCATCGCTGCCTTTCCTACTGCGTGCGCAACAATTGTCGGAATACGGTCATCAAATGGATCCGGAATGATGTAATCATCACGTAGGTCCTCATCTTTGATCAAATCAGCAATCGCATATGTTGCTGCAAGTTTCATCTCTTCATTGATCTCAGTTGCTCTAACATCTAGTGCTCCACGGAAGATACCAGGGAATGCCAAGACATTGTTGACCTGATTAGGATAATCAGAACGGCCTGTCGCGATAATACGTACGCCATACTCATCTGCCAATTCGGGCTTTAACTCGGGCATTGGATTTGCCAGTCCGAATACGATAGGATCTGTATTCATTAGCGCTATCAATTCCTTCGTCAGCAAGTTCGCAACAGATACACCAACGAATACGTCAGCACCCTCCATTGCAGCCTCTAATGAACCCTCTATTTTTTCTAGGTTTGTGATACGTGACATTTCATGCTTAATGTCATTCATCGCATTCTCGCGACCTTCAAAAATAATGCCTTTGGAATCACACATAATAATGTTTTTGAAGCCCATACTCAACAATAATTTCGTAATCGCAACTCCAGCGGCACCTGCACCATTTAATACTATTTTTACATCTTCTTTTTCTTTTCCTACTACTTTTAATGCATTTAGTAAACCTGCACCTACTACAATTGCCGTTCCATGCTGATCATCATGGAAGATTGGAATATTACATTCTTCACGCAATCTACGTTCAATTTCAAAACAACGTGGAGCCGAAATATCTTCGAGGTTTACAGCACCAAATGTCGGGCTCATAGCTTTTACGATATTGACAATTTCATCTACATCTTTTGTATCCAGACAAATCGGGAATGCGTCAATCCCTGCGAATTGCTTCAGCAATAGAGCTTTCCCTTCCATTACCGGCAAAGCTGCTTCGGGGCCGATATCTCCAAGACCTAGTACAGCTGTTCCATCTGTTACAACTGCAACCAAGTTCCCTTTGATTGTATATTCATACGCAAGTGATGGATCATGAGCAATTTCCACACAGGGTTCAGCAACTCCCGGTGAGTACGCCAAACTCAAATCCTCTTTATTCTCTAGTGGCACTTTCGAAACCACTTCCATTTTTCCATTGTGAATTTGATGCATGTGTAAAGAAGATTTGTATTTCCTGTTCATAATATCGCTCTCCCTGTCTGGTTTTTTATTGTTCATTCGTGTTGGTAGTGATTATAAGCGCAAATGCGAAGTAATTACAAGCATCAATTTTCTATTAACTCCAAAAATTAAAAATTCGTAAGCGGTTACATTGCCTTTGCCTGGGGTTTTTCAGGACATCAAAAATTTTTGAAAAAAGTTTTGACTTTTATGCTTTTTCGTAGTATGTGAAACCTTTCACTTTTCAATTTATGCCTTGTGAAGCCCTTCACTAAAGGTTTTTGTGAAAAGCTTCACGTAAAGAAAAGTGATGCCAAAAAGCGGTGTATGGATGTAGTATGTGAAAAACTTCACTTTTTAAGTGTTGGAAAATAGTAACTTGCATTTTGGTCACACGGACCAAATTAGGAACTATATTCAAGTAAAATTATTGCCTGACTACCAATTAATGGGTTAAACAATGTTCCTTTACATATCATGATTCTGATAATAAGATGCACAATTTAATTTATAGTAAATTACACATCAAAAAAACTCACAATAGATACATCTATTGTGAGTTTTAATTAAAAACTTAATATTTATATCAAATCCATTTAGCTTTCCATCTGTTTTGACAGGAAGTTGGCTGCCGTCTCTGCCGCTTTTTGCTCGACCTCTCCGACAAAATGAACTTTTGACAGCAAATAGACCGCACCGATTGCATCACCATTTGTAATGATTGGTACAATACAATAAGACTTAATCTGCTCTACTTGACCTGGCACCCATTCTACCGTCTTCTCATGCTTTTCCACGACAGTAGATCGGCCGTTCAGGATTTCTTCGCATATCGGGGCTAATTGTCTGTTCATATAGTCCTTTTTTGCAAGACCTGCTACCGCTAGCATCTCATCGCGATCACTGATCAGTGTAGGTGTACCAATTGTTTCATAAAGTGATTCTGCATATTCTGCCGCAAATTCGCCAAGCTCTGAAATAGGTGAATACTTCTTTAAAATGACTTCCCCTTCTCGATCAGTGAATATCTCCAAAGGGTCCCCCTCACGAATGCGAAGTGTCCTTCTAATTTCTTTTGGTATAACTACTCTTCCCAAGTCATCAATCCTGCGGACAATACCCGTTGCTTTCATGTATAATGCCTCACTTTCTCGAAATTAAATGTATTTCTGAGAATAGTATGCATCAACATTGGTCATTTTATGCAATCGAGGTGTTACGAGGCATCTGTAGATTCTACTTCCTTTGCTGTTTCCTGCATTGTGTGTACCATATCTTCTACCATGTCGAATTCCGTAAACTGATTAGATTTTTTTTCATTCACGGTTACGGTTATTTGCCCGTTGTCAATTGTAAGTCCAACCGCATGACCAAACTTCAATGAACGTTCCATCAGTTTTGCACCGTCAGCACGAGCCGTTCCCTCTGCCGACAAGCGGATCTCCACTATTCCTTGTACATTTTTAATGGATATCACACCAGCATCACGACCCCACGCTTTCATACGTCCAACACGGAGCAATAAATCAGCTTCGAATGGCATATCACCGAAACGGTCGATCATCTCGTCAACAAGCTCTAGATAATCCTCATCGCCTGTAATTGCTTTTACGCGTTTATACATTTGAATTTTTTGATAACCGTCTTGGATGTATGATTCAGGGAGATATGCATTGATAGGCAAGGAGATTTCAACATCCACCTTGTCTTCTTTTACAACACCTGTCTGTCTTTCTTCAATCGCTTCTTGTAGTAACTGCGAATACAAATCGAAACCAACAGAGTCAATGAATCCATGTTGTTGTGAACCAAGTAAATTCCCTGCTCCCCGAATGGATAGATCACGCATAGCAATTTTAAAACCCGAACCAAGCTCAGTGAACTCTTTGATTGCCTGTAAGCGATTTTCCGCGACTTCCGTTAGCACTTTATCGCGCTGATAGAGCATATAACTGTATGCTACGCGATTGGAACGACCAACCCGACCACGTAATTGATAAAGCTGTGAAAGTCCCATGCGATCTGCATCATGGACAATCAACGTATTGACGTTCGGAATATCGATTCCGGTTTCAATAATGGTCGTCGTAACAAGCACGTCAAATTCCCCTTGGAGAAAACTTAATATTACTGCTTCGAGGGCGGCCTCCCCCATCCTACCATGGGCAGAGGCAATACGTGCTTCTGGCACCAAGTCACGAATTTCCTGAACTTTGCGATCCATATCTTCTACACGATTATATAAATAGAAAACCTGGCCGCCACGTCCCATCTCCCGCTCAATCGCCTCACGAACGAGCCCTCCATTATGCTCCATGACATATGTCTGGACAGGGAAACGATTGGCTGGCGGTGTTTCGATTACGGATAAATCGCGCACCCCGACCATCGACATATGCAAAGTCCTTGGTATCGGTGTTGAAGTTAATGTCAGTACATCTACGTTATTTTTCAATTGCTTCAATTTTTCTTTATGCGTCACGCCAAAACGTTGCTCTTCATCAACTACGAGAAGCCCAAGATCCTGATAGACTACGTCCTTCGACAATAAGCGATGTGTACCGATGACAATGTCAACAGTCCCCGCTTTCAACCCTTTGATCGTTTCATCCTGCTCTTTCTTAGTACGAAAACGATTCAGTAATGAAACCGTCACAGGATAATCTGCGAAACGCTCTTTCATCGTCTCGTAATGTTGCTGTGCCAATATCGTAGTCGGCACTAAGAACGCCACTTGTTTACCGTTCGTTACCGCCTTAAACGCTGCACGGATTGCAACTTCTGTTTTCCCGTACCCTACATCACCGCATAATAATCGATCCATAGGTCGTATACGTTCCATATCTTTCTTAATTTCCTCGATGGATTGTAACTGGTCCTGTGTCTCTTCGTAAGGAAAAGCATTTTCGAATGAACGTTGCAAGTCATCGTCTTCACTGAAGGCAAACCCTTTTTCCGCTTCTCGTCTGGCATATAATTTGATCAAATCATCCGCAATATCCTGAATAGCCGCGGTTACTTTACGTTTGGTTTTTACCCAATCCGTGCCGCCAAGTTTATGTAGCTTTGGCTCTTTCTCTCCTGTAGCAACGTACTTTTGAATCAAATCAATTTGGTCAGCGGGTACGAAAAGCTTATCCTCACCGCGATAACGAATATCTAGGTAATCTTTCTGGATACCTTTAACATCTAATGTAACGACGCCATAATATTTTCCAATACCATGATGAACATGGACGATATGGTCGCCTGGCTTGATCTCTGAATAACTTTTGATCCGTTCGGCATTCGTTAGTTTAGGGGGACGTGCTTTGCGTTTTGGTTTGCCAGTAAACAATTCCGCATCTGTAATGACAGCAAGTTTCTGGAACGGCAATTCAAAGCCTACTGATAAATCCCCTTCTATAATGGATAACACACCATCTTTATTCGGCTTGCCGTCTATCACTGCTTCTATATCATACTCTCGTAAAATATCTTGGATTGTCTTCATTCTCTCGGTTGACGAAGCCAGAAGAAAAACATTATAGTTCCCCTGTCGCCAACGCTCAATTTCACTTTTCAATAATGGCATCTGACTATGAAACTGTTGCATCGGCTTACAAGAAATTGAAATAGACTTCTTGATAGTGAAGCCAGGTACTGAGCGTGTAAACAAAGACAAGTAGAGTTGCTGCTGATTAATATTTTCAAGTACTTGCTCGTATTTCCATGCCAGTTTCGCGTCATGCAACATTTTTCCATCTTCGAGCATCGCTAGCTGGTATTCTTGCTCCTCCGACTCCAATGTAGCTACAGACTCTTGTATTCGCCCCAATTCGTCAAATATTATGACACCATTAGCGGGGAAGTAGTCCGTTAACATGGCATTAGCTTCAGAAGAAAATGAGGCATATTTCTTTATTGTGTCTGGCACTATCCCATCTTTCATCATGCCGATATCTTGCATGATTGTCATCAATAATTGCTGTTGTAATTCTTCACTTTTGATTTTGGTCAAGCTCTCGCCAAGCGCTTGTTCCACTTTTCGTGAAACTTGCTGTAATTCTTCAGGCGTCCAGATGAATTCGGTCGCTGGCAATAACGTAATAGATTCCAATTTTCCTGTTGAACGCTGATCTTCTGCTGAAAATGTACGAATGGAATCAATTGTCGTATCGAATAACTCAATACGAACAGGTTCTGCCATTGTGAGCGGATAAATATCCATTATTCCACCGCGTAACGCAAATTCACCCGGTGCACTCACCAGGTCTTTTCGTATATAGCCCATAGATACTAAGTTCTCTAGCCAGACACCTATATCGATCTCTTCATCCGTTGAAGCGGTTACGTAGTGTGTCAACCACCGTTCCTTTGACGGCAACAACTTGCGCAAACCTGCAACAGGTGTGATATAAATACCACTACCAACACGCGCCATGTGATCCAATGTATCAATCCTGCCAGCACGTAATTCATAACTCGCGAATGAAAAGTCAGCGGCAACAAGTTCTTCTGCTGTATATAAGTGAAGATGTTCATCATTGACCAATTTGCTTAGATCTTCATACGTTCGCTGTGCTTGAAGCATATTTGGTGAAACAATTAGGACAGGGCGTGTCAGTGACTGCTGAATCAATTTAAAGAAGATCGCTTTGGATCCTCCTGCAAGGCCTGTGATCAACTGCCGATCCAGCCCATCTTCCAAGTCGTTCAGCAAGCCTTTAATCTCTTTCTCTTCTAGAAAAAGCTGTTCTATTACTCCCACTCAACTACTCCTCCTTATCTATTGACTAAGTGTATCTATCTATTGAACAGGATGCTTTATGCACAAAAAGCTTTGGCTATCAGCGCCAAAGCATCTGTTACTTATTGTAACCATTTTTTTAAGGTGTAATAATCCGGGAACGCCTGCAATGATTGCTCACAGTGTTCACAAATACATCGTATATGCAGGCCACCATCCGGATCTACAGACAAAAACGTGTTTTTATCAGCACCGTTTATTTGACTCAACGTATCTTTTGCCGATTCGAATGGAATGGAGCCGATCTCCGTATGACAGTGATTGCAAGAATAACGGATCATATTCTCTTCACCTTCCTTTTTCAAAGTATAGGCAAAGAATTGATATATTATGCTTTTCCGTTAAATTTATTCATCACTTCAAGAAATGGCATCTTTTTTATTGTCCATTCTTCACAGGCGTCTGCACTCTTTTGTATCGCATCTTCAATCAACGGTTGCTCGTCCTTGCTAAAAGGAGATAATACATAATCAGCGACCTTCATACCGCCCGCAGGACGATCGACACCCATACGAATGCGATTGAATTCAGAAGTACCTAGATGTGCAATGAGTGACTTCATACCATTATGACCGCCCGCACTTCCTTTTTGACGAAGTCGGATCTTCCCCGCAGGTAAATCCAAGTCATCGTATAACACGACTATTTCTTCATCGTCCACTTCAAAGTAATCCGCTAAGGGACGGACACATTCACCGGATAAGTTCATATAGGTCATAGGTTTTAATAATATTATTTTACCTTCAGCTGTATGGACAGTTGTAAATTGGCCATTGAACTTTTGCTGGAATGGTGGAGCTTGCCACCGCTCAGCCAATTCGTCAATGACTTGAAAACCAATATTATGCCGCGTGTTTTCGTATTTTTTTCCGGGATTTCCGAGACCGATTAGTAATTTCATGTTCTTCTCTTCCTTTTCTAAATGATATATATACATAGAAAAGGAGCGCACGATTCAAACACGTGCGCCCATTTTGTAACTTATTTCTCTTCTTTATCTTCGCCAATTACTTCCGGCTCAGCTTCAGTGCTTTCAGTTGCTTCATCTAATGCTTCCATTTCTTCTTCAGTACGTGGAGCAGAAATAGTTACTAACCCTACTTCGTCCTCAGTCAAGATTTCAAACTTCACTTTGTCGCGGATATCGCTAACAAGAATTGTTTCACCAATTTCAAGTTCTGAAACATCTACGTCGATATGATCAGGAATGTCAGATGGCTTTACGCGAATTGTAACTTCCCATACCGGTTGTTGAATTGTTCCGCCTGCTTTTTCACCTGGCGCGTTCCCAACAAGGTTGATCGCTACGTCTACTTCAAGCTCTTCTGTCATATTGATCGCCAAGAAGTCAGCATGTGTAAGGAAACCAGTCAAAACGTCAGATTGATAATCGTTTAATACGACGTTTACATCGTTGCCGTCAACAGTCAATTTGATTACGCCGTTTCTTCCTGTTTCACGAAGTGTATCTAGAAGATCACGCTCTTTTACTGCGATTGGCGTGCTTTCTGTTTTATAACCGTATACTACTGAAGGAATCCATCCGCTTTTTCTTAATTCGCTTACTGTCTTCTTGTCAGTTTCTCTTAAGTTCGACTTAATTGTGCTCATTTGTATAGTCACCTATCCCATCAAAAGTTTTTTATACATCTTTGGATATTCAATATCAGAAGATATCAGTTAACTTATTATCACTCAAATAATGTACTTACAGACTTGTTCTCAAACACACGAATGATTGCAGATGCCAACAATGGCGCAATCGATAGTTGTTTGATTTTTGGAGATTGTTTACTTTCCGGCAATTTAATAGAATTCGTAATCACTAATTGCTTGATTTGAGAATTATTAATACGCTCAATCGCTGGTCCGGATAAAACAGGGTGTGAACAACAAGCATACACTTCTTTTGCTCCACTTTCAATTAGAGCGCTCGCAGCAATTGTTATAGTTCCGGCTGTATCGATAATATCATCAATTAAAATAGCCGTTTTTCCTTCTACATTGCCAACAATATTCATCACTTCCGCTACATTCGGACGCGGACGACGCTTATCAATTATTGCAATTGGTGCCTTCATACGATCTGCCATTTTACGTGCACGCGTAACACCGCCATGGTCAGGTGAAACGATAACAAGATCATCGCTTGCTAATCCTTGACTCTGGAAGTATTCCGTTAGGATGGGTTCTGCAATCAAGTGATCGATTGGAATATCGAAGAATCCTTGAATTTGTGGCGCATGTAGGTCTACTGCGATTACACGGTCAGCGCCTGCTTTTTCAAGTAAGTTTGCAACTAGTTTAGCCGTTATAGGTTCACGTGAACTCGCTTTACGGTCTTGGCGCGCATATCCATAATAAGGCATGACCACGTTAATCGTACGTGCAGATGCACGCATTAAGGCATCCAGCATAATGAGAAGTTCCATTAAGTTGTCGTTGACCGGATTAGAAGTGGATTGAATAACAAATACTTCACAGCCACGGATGCTTTCGTCGATATTGATTTGAATTTCCCCGTCACTAAAACGTTTGACTGAGAGCTTGCCGAGCGGAAGCCCGACTTGATCTGCTACTTCTTTAGCAAGTGGTTCGTTCGCAGTTAAAGAAAAGATTTTCAGTTTGTCGTTTGGATATTGATTTGCCATGATGGCCCTCCTGTTGGTTGGGTAAGATTAGTTTTTTACGTATCCTTCTTTATTCTCTTGCCGAACACGTCCAATTGCAAGTGAATTTTCCGGGACATTTTTTGTGACTGTGGACCCCGCTGCCACAATCGCATTCTTTCCTATCGTGACCGGTGCGACCAAGTTGGCATTGCAGCCAATAAAGGCATTGTCTTCTATCTCTGTTTTGTGCTTGTTTTTACCATCGTAATTCACTGTAATCGTACCACAGCCAACATTAACATTCTTACCTATTTCTGTATCCCCTATATAACTAAGGTGGGAAACTTTACTAGCGTCACCAAGCTGAGATTTTTTCACCTCAACAAAATTGCCTACTTTTACATGGTCACCGAGCTGTGTTTCGGGACGTAAGTGCGCAAATGGACCAACTGCTGTCTGACTTCCCACTGTACTATCACGAACAACTGATGAATGAATCGTCGTGTTGTCGCCCACTGTACTGTTTTGGATGTGACTGTTCGGACCAATGACACATTGTGATCCAATTTTCGTAGCGCCCTCAATGAGTACACCAGGTTGGATGACAGTATCACGTCCAATTTCAGCCTCCGCACTGATCACTGTCTGATCAGGGCTAATAATGGTAACGCCGTTGCGCATATGCTTCTCCGCAATCAATTGACGCATATTTTTTTCTGCTTGTGCCAGCGCTACACGGTCATTGACACCCAGCGTTTCATGGAAATTCGGCGTCGTATAAGCTGAAATCCGCTGTCCTTCAGATTTTAAAATCCCCAATACATCCGGAAGATAATACTCGCCTTGCGCATTTTCGTTAGTCACTTTTTTCAGTGTGTCGAATAACACGCGATTGTCGAAGCAGTATGTGCCTGTATTAATTTCCTTAACGAGGCGCTCTTCGTCATTCGTGTCTTTATGTTCGACGTTTCGCATTACGTCACCGTTCTCCGCACGAATGATGCGGCCATAACCAGTTGGATCATCTGCTATTGCAGTAAGTATGGTCGCCTTTGCTTCCGTTTCATGGTGGTGTGCAAGAAGCGCTGCCATTGTCTCAGTACTGATTAACGGTGTATCACCACAGACGACGAGCGTAGTACCTTCAAGATCCGCAAGTACCCTCTCAGCTTGTTGCACGGCATGTGCTGTGCCCAACTGTTGTGTCTGTAGCGCATATTCGCTTTTGTTGCCCAGCGTCTGCTCTACCGTCTCGGCACCATGACCGACGATCGTGACAATCCGATCTGAGTGAAGATCGCGAATGTGGTCGATCACGTGCTCTACCATCGGTTTGCCACAGACTGGATGAAGCACTTTATAAAGATCCGACTTCATTCGCGTGCCCTGTCCCGCTGCTAGGACGATCGCATATGTATTTGTCATCTGTCAGCCTCCATCCTTGTTTGATAAATTCATAATTGACTATATCGGAAATGACTGTTTTTTTCAAGCATACCCCCTTGACAATTACATAACTTTATTTTATGATTGTTAATCTTTTTGCGATTATATTGGTATAGGAATAAGAGCGGTAGGTAAATATAGATGATGTGTTCAAATGCAAGTGATTAGGAGTGGTGAGCCTACTAGTCACTACGTTCCTTTAGTTGTCTCGCCTTATCAGTCTGATCTCCTCCCCCATCCAGCTGCCAGCTTCTCCACTTATATTTCAAGACGATAAAAAGGCCATCGAATAGATGGCCTTTTTATGAATATGAAGAATGGAAACGCTTTCCCAAACGATATAAAATTATAGAACAGCCTCTTGCAATTCCCCTTGCTGTTCGTCTACTTGATGATAAGCTGCCAGGATGGACTCCTGTACTTTTGTTCGTGCATCTGAATTAATCGGATGCGCCACATCGCGGAACTCCCCATCCGGTGTGCGTTTGCTCGGCATTGCCACAAATAATCCGTCATTCCCCTCGATGACTCGGATATCATGGATGACAAATTGATCGTTAAGCGTAATGGAAGCAATTGCTCTCATCCTACCTTCTGTGTCTACCTTGCGTAATCTCACATCTGTGATTTCCATTTTCCCCACTCCCTTGTTGTCATTTTCACACTAAACGTATTCTAGGTTAGTTGGTATGATTACTTTTTTAACCATAATACTGGTGCTCATTCTATAATACTAGTTTTCACCTCGAATGAAAATAGAATCTTTTGTGAATTTTTAAAATTTGTATATTCATTTACACATTTATCTACTTTCTACCTATTCTTTTTCTACTCACGAGAAAAAACCGCCCTGATCTAGATGCTGTCAGGGCGGGCAACACATTCAATTACTTACAAATTGCAATCGCTTCGATTTCTACTCGTACATCTTTAGGAAGACGGGCCACTTCCACTGTCGAGCGTGCCGGTTTATGCTCTCCGAAGTGTTCTTCATAAATGGCATTTAGCGCTCCAAATTCATTCATGTCTTGAATAAATACTGTGGTTTTAATGACTTGTTGTAAACTTGAACCCGCTTCCTCAAGTACTTTGCCCAAGTTTTGAAGAACTTGGTTTGTCTGTGCCTCTATTCCGCCACTAACTACTTCACCAGCAAGCGTCAGAGGAATCTGTCCTGACGTGTACACTACCCCGTTCACTTTTACAGCTTGTGAATAAGGTCCAATCGCTTGTGGTGCATTTTCTGTTTTTACATATTCCATAATTCATTCCCGCCTCTCGTGAAATAATTCCCTTCTTCCAACTCAATCTTACGGCGCTTTTCATCAACTGCATGTAGTTTCACTAATGAAAGATAATCATCTACTAGTACTTCCTCAAGATGTTCGGCTTCTACTAAGACTGCCACACCACCAAGTTCGCAGTTGAATTCTTCAAGTAAGCTTTTCATGCCTTGCATGGTGCCGCCAACTTTCATAAAATCATCTGTTAACAATACTTTTTGACCGCTCTGCATACTTCTCTTTGACAGCACCATTGTCTGGATCCGGCGAGCAGAACCAGATACGTAATTAATGCTGACGGTAGGACCTTCCGTCACTTTGCTGTCCCGTCTAACCACGATGACAGGCACGTTTAAATGACGTGCTATCGCATGAGCAATCGGAATACCTTTTGTTGCAACTGTCATGATTGCATCGATTTCTCTATCAAAGAAAGCTGTCGCAATTACCTTACCGATTCGATCAAGAAACCGGGGATTTCCCAATAAGTCAGTCATATACAAATAACCGCCAGGAAGTAATCGATCCGATTTCCTTAGTTCATTCATTAATGAATGAATAACTTCCTCTATCTCCTCACGGCCGGCTAACGGAATATATTTAATACCGCCAGCAGCACCTGAAATCGTCACTAAACGACCCGTGCTACTCTCTTCAAATGTCTCTTTCAAAATACCAAGATCTTCACTAATTGAGGACTTGGCCGCTGAATACCGGTTTGAAAAAAACGTCAAAGAAATGAGTGTGTGCGGATTCTCCAGCAAATGACGTGTCATATCGACAAGCCTTTCACTTCTTTTCCATTTCATATAATACCGACTCCTAAACCCGAATGTTTTATAAGTAGGTTATCATAATCGTCCGGCATTAATCAACTACAATAGGTTCCCCAAGCATACGCACGGCATGTACGTCCTGACAAAACCCTTTCAACGCATTGACAATTTTCGGTACACGCGATTCATGTTTCACTAGTCCAAATACCGTTGGACCGCTACCGCTCATTAAAACAGCATCCGCACCAAAACGCTCCATTTGTTCCTTGAGTGTGACAACTTCCTCATGAATACCCATTGTTACAGGCTCCAATACATTCCCTAGTGATGCGCACATCTTGTCATAATCACTCTCTTGCAACGCTTCCATCATACGGTCCGTTTGCGGATGTACGATAGAAGACAAGTTCAACTGACCGTAGATATTTCCGGTCGATACACCGATTGTTGGTTTCGCCAGCACGACCCAGCAGTTAGGTGGAGCAGGTAGATGTGTAATGTCTTCTCCTCGCCCTCTCGCAATTGCAGTGCCGCCGTACACGCAAAATGATACATCTGATCCTATTTCCGCACCCAGGGTTGCTAACTCGTCTAAAGTTAAGCCTAGTTCCCATAGACGGTTTAATCCACGAAGTGTCGCGGCTGCATCTGAACTACCGCCAGCCAGCCCCGCCGCAATCGGAATGTTTTTATCCAGAGTAATTTCAACTCCGTAATCCAAGCGATAGCGTTTGCGTAATAAATCTGCTGCTTGGTACGCCAAGTTTTTGCGATCATTTGGCACAAATCGATGAGATGACTTAATCGTAATGGCATGATCCGTCGTAGGACATAGCCAGATACGATCAGCCAAATCAACCGTTGTCATAATCATCTCGACATCATGATAGCCATCCGGCCGTTTACTTAACACATCTAATGTTAAGTTGATTTTCGCAGGCGCCTTTTCGTAAATCATGATAAAAGCTCCCTCCCCACTGCATTGTTCTTGCTCATATATTACCACAGAATGGATAGAACATAAGAGGATTAAATAAAAAAGACCTGCAAAAGCTTTGCAGGTCTCTTTGTCACGTGAAATTCCGTACCACAGTTCTGTAGTAGATGATTCCTACAGTTACTTTTGCATGCCTAACATTTCATTCGTTATTTTCGCAAGATTTTATCCATCGCTTTTCCCTTTGCCAACTCATCAATCAGTTTATCCAAATAACGTATTTCTTTCATCGTTGATTCTTTCATTTCTTCCACTCTAATCCCACATATAACACCTATGATTAGCGTCCGTGAAGAATTCAACTTAGGAGCCTCCGCAAAGAACGTTTTGAAGTCTGTCTGTTTTTCCAACTGTGCTTCCAGCTCTTCCTGGTTGTACCCTGTCAACCAACGAATGATTTCATCGACCTCCAGTTTCGTGCGCCCTTTTTTCTCCGCTTTGTTAATATAGAGCGGGTTCACTTTGGCAAAACTCATTGTATATATTTTATGTGTAGTCATCGTTACTCTCCAATCATCTGTTACTTAGGATAGTTTCTACTTGAAAAACGATGTGCGACAGCAAATCCGCGGCATTTCGTCTCGCACTTAAGCGAGGTGACTGGCCGCTCCAAAGATGAATCCATTCGGGACGATTTTGCTTGGCAGCTTCACTACGAATCCCTGCCGTCAATGTATTCATTATAGGATAATCCGGTAGTTCTTCTTCGTAAGGTTTTATGTCACGGATAAAGGCATTTTGAATACCTCTTGCTGGTTTACCGCTAAATACTGACGTGACGACGGTTTGGTCTTCTGTACTTTGGAGAATGGCATCAATATGTTGTGTTTTTGCACCACTTTCGATGGCCGTCACAAAAGCGGTCCCCATTTGAACCGCTTGCGCTCCTAGTGTGAGAGCTGCTAAGACACCTCTTCCGTCCATAATTCCTCCTGCAGCAATAACTGGAATCTGCACATGGTCCACTGCTTGAGGAACAAGCGACATCGTTCCGATCATGGAATCATCGAAGCTTCCTGAAAATGTACCACGATGCCCGCCCGCCTCGCTTCCTTGCACCACGACCAGATCAACCCCGTACTTCTCATTGATCATAGCTTCTCTCACAGTTGTGGCAGTCCCCATAACGACGATATTCTCTTCTTTTAATCTTTGGATATTCTCTTTAGATGGCACGCCGAATGTGAAACTGCAAATCGCTATCTTCTCCTCAATTATGACTTCCACTTGTTTATCAAAGTTCGCGCTAGATGCTTGCTTTACTTCAGGCTCAGCTACGTGTAACTCTTCACGATAAGGTCGTAATAATTCATTGGCCTTTTTAATCTTATCTGCGGATACCTCTGACGTCTCCGGAATAAACAAATTGACACCGAAAGGCTGATCCGTTAATGCCTTTATCTTCTTAATCGCTTCTCGCATATCTTCCGCCTGCATATAGCCTGCCCCAAGCGTACCCAGACCACCTGCATTGGAAACAGCAGCTATTAATTCAGGCGTGGTCGTACCGCCAGCCATTCCTGCTTGAATGATTGGGTATGTAATTCCAAGCTTTTTTGTTACATCATTTTTATTCCACATCTTTACTACCCCCTCGAAAGATTATGTAGTAGTTTTACTGTTTCTCTTTTCCTCATGTCTCATCAATACTTTATTTCCCAACCAATAACCGATTAAAGCAGCTGCTACCATAAGTGCAATCGAAAAAAATGAATTCAAACCCGAAAAAAACAACTCCTTGATCAAGCTGATGATACCGACAAAAACGCCAGTGAATAGCCCTCGAACTATATTTCCTTTCTTCACACTTTCTCCTCCTACTGCCATTCTAGAGACCTACAAAGGCCCTAAGAATTCGAATACGTATAATGAATGTTCACTCCATCATATCGTAAATCATAGAAGATTGAAGTTTCCACCATCATTCTATGTATTAGAAAGAGTTACAAAGTTATTTCACTCTGCAACTCTAATAATTCATCTGTTACTTTATCATCGAATTCGGTAAGTATACTAAGTTCGCCGTTGTACTTACATTATCATCGTTCACTGTCAGTATTACCACATAGCCGGTCTTTTCCCATCCCGAATTAAACGTGGTTTCATAGTCAGTTTCAGAATAATGGTCCACTCCAAATTCACGTTGCGCGTGCTCGTTTAATTCATTGTACATCGCAAACATTTCATCCGAAGTATGATAGTGATCCTCGCCTCCCATAAAATCATAGGTTATAAACTGCAACTTGTTGTTTTCGAAGTAATAAATTAAATCTGTATAGTAATTATATTTTGTAGTTCGATAAATCAATAATCGTTTATTTCCTTCACGTAAATTAGAAAGTAATATTGCCGGTGACTTCGATTCAACACTCATCACTTGAGCCGGGTCCATTCCAAAGTGAATTCCTCTTGTCACCATGACTGGCGGTGCAGGTCGGAATGCGGGATCCATGGCTCTTGCTACGAAAGCGGCAATATGAGACCGGGTTAATGTTTCATTTGGTTTAAATGTACCGTCTGGATAGCCTGAGGTGATGTTTTCAAAAGCCAGTTTACGCACCGCATTATAAGCAGTAGAACCCTTTGGTACGTCTTTAAATCGTATGTCTTTTTCTTTCGTCAGTTTGAACGCATTCGCAATGAAAGCAGCCATATGTCCACGTGTTACCTTTTGGGTAGGTTTGAAAGTACCGTCTGGATATCCATTAATAATTCCCGCATTCACCGCGGAATTGATATAGCCAGAGGAATATCTGCTAGAAGGAACATCTTTAAACTTCGTCTTCGTTTTCTTTCCATTAAGACCCGTAGCTTTAGCCACCATGACCGCTACTTCTTCACGTGACACTTTGTCATTCAATCCAAAGCGCGCGCTAGGTTCAATCACTTTGTTTTCTAACAAATACATAATTGCAGTATAATTCGGATGATTTTTCGGTACATCCGTAAATACTTTAGTGGAAGCCTGTGTTTTAGGAGCTACTGAAAACGTTAAAATAAGTAGTAGAATTACTGCAAAAACTTTCTTCATACGTGTTGATCTCCTTTTCGCCATAAGATGTAATGACTATATCACGTTCATTAAGTGAAAAGTTGAATACGTTAAAAGACGTTGTTTTACTACACAAATGTACCAAATTCGCTAAGTGCAAAATCATAATTTATCTATATACATTGACGCAGTTCTATTATCTAAAGACTTCAACAGTACACTGCTATCACATAAAAATTTAGTAGTCAGAATTAACTTTCTATAATGTGTTGTGCAACACAACGCTAAAAAAGTAGTCGAGCATAATATCCTATTTTCACTCAAATTGTAAATGAAACTTCTATATATATAGACTCCTAGTCGTAGGTATATAGTGTTGACTATTATCCATTTTTACTGTTAAAAATTTCTTTCACGCCATATTTACGTTAATTACTAAACAAGTCTCCCATACTAGTGCTGTTTTTCAAACATTGATTCTTAAAAGAAATGCTTCTATGATGAATCTATATTGAACCTAGTTATTCCAAACTACAAGGAGGAAGAAAGAAATGAAGTTACGAATGCCCCATATAACTATCGTGCCTATACTATTCGGTGTACTTTTTGTAATAGTATTCACTTTTCCATTTACAAATCAAGTCTCTGCACACGGCTATGTAAGCCAGCCAGAAAGTCGAGCACTACTATGCAAGCAAGGCGATAATAGGAACTGCGGGAGAATCATCTATGAGCCACAGAGCCTAGAAGCGTCCGGGAACTTTCCAATTGGCGGACCAGCCGATGGTAAAATTGCCAGCGCAAATATTTTCTTTGAGTTAGATACACAAACCCGCCTTCGTTGGCACAAAGTCGCATTGAAAAGTGGTGACTATCAATTCAAATGGAAATTCACAGCACCACATGTTACAAGTTCATGGGAATATTACATAACACGTACAGGATGGGATACGAACCAACCGTTAAAACGTGCAGATTTTCAGAAGTTTTGTGCAGTAGATGGCAAGAAACAGAAACCCCCTTCAGAAGTAACGCATACTTGCAACTTACCTGAACGTACGGGTTATCACGTGATCCTCGCTGTATGGAATATAGGCGATACACAGAATGCATTCTATAACGTCATTGACGTAGATTTCGGTGGAAAGCAAGCATTACCAACCGAGTTGGACAAGACTTTGGAGATGACTCCTATTCTACCTAGCAAACCAGTACCTGAAACGAAGCCAGAAAAATCTACTATAGAGAAGCCAATCCAACAAGTGGGCAAATGGGATAAAGGCATGGTTTATGTTGAAGGAAATCAAGCACGATTTGAAGGTTCTTTATATGAAGCGAAATGGTGGACCCGCGGAGACCTTCCCGGTGATTCGGCTGTATGGAAGCTAGTAGAACCTGCCAACTCAAACTTACGTGACTGGAGGATGAAAAATGTTTACACAGTTGGTGAGCAAGTGGTTCACGAGGGTATCGTATACGAAGCACAGTGGTGGACGAGCGGTGACACTCCAGAAAAGAAAGATGTTTGGAAATTCATTAAGATCATTAATGCCAATGTGAAGAACTGGGAAAAGAAACTTGTTTATTTAGTAGGAAATCAAGTATTGTATGAAAATAGTTTATATGAAGCAAAATGGTGGACTCGTGGTGATCTTCCAGGAGATTCGGCAGTATGGAAACTAGTAAAATCCGCCACTACCGGCGTACCGCAATGGCGCACTGCGAATGTATACGTTGCTGGCGATCAAGTAATCTATGACGGCAATCTATATGAAGCGAAATGGTGGACCCGCGCGAATGTTCCGAGTGATAGTAAACAGTGGAAACGTAAATAATTCCATATGATTGCAGGGCTATCTACCAGTTATAATGACTGGTAGATAGTCCACAATTTTATCGTAAAAAAGAACTGCAAAGTAATTTCTCCTTTGCAGTTCCATTTGTCAGCCTGTTTTGGATTCTACGGACATCGGTTGGATTATTTTCTTTCCTCCGCTTGTCTACTTGCCATTTCAATTGCATGTTTTACCATGTTCCCTGCATCACGAGAGCGGATACCGCCCCAGCCTTCTTTCTGTACTACATCATAAAAGCCAAGCTCTTTCGCGATTTCAATTTTCAATTGATCTGACATGACGCCTTTTCTCGCCATTTTAGTTTCCTCCTTTTCGGCTGACATCTATAGTGTGCGCCAAACAGAGAAAATTACACTCCAATTAGTTAACGTAATAAAAAATCCGCCTGAACGTTCTGGGCGGATTCACTAGGAAATAAATTAAAATAGCATGATAAATTATTTGATGATAAAGGCCGTTTGGTCTGAACCATCAAGGACTGTTATTTCAACCGCTTCGGTTAAAATATCAGCATAGCTGTAAGAAACTCTTTCAAACGCATTGTCATCCTGGTCCAACTCTACTACGAAAACGGCACGATACGTATCGCGCAAGACTCCAGCATGTTCGATCGTCTTCTTACGACCACCATTTGCTTTCAAGTGGAGACGTTTCCCTAAATGAGCGTCCAGTGACTTTTTAATGTCTGCTAATGTTTTTGGCATGTTACTTACACCTCACTAAATACAAGCATAACATTTTCCCAAGCGTTTGTCAACAAAATTTTTATTTTAACAGTTTGTATATGTCTTTGTCAATCACTTTATGATGAAATTCACTATTTTTTCGTATGAAATTGTCATTAATTTTATTCCAGTTTTGTCTTGCCAAAGTAAGGGTATAGTGCATTGGCCAGTTTGATGAATTCCGGAATCGATAATGTTTCCCCTCTTCTGACTGGATCTATTCCAGATTGTTCAAACGCTTGCTGAATCAATTCCTTTTTTTCCTTACCTTCAGGAAGTGAGGACTGGAGATTGTTCCACAGCGTCTTACGACGATGCAAGAACGAACCTTGTGTCACAGTGAATAAGAAGTCTTCATCCACTACAGGAGCGTGTGCCACTTCTCTGCGCGTCAGACTAAGTACGGCAGATTCGACATTCGGTTGAGGAATAAACACCGTCTTAGGCACAATCATAGATACTTCTGCATCCATATAGTACTGGACAGCGATTGACAATGACCCATATGCCTTTGTACTTGGTACTGCTGTGATTCGATCTGCTACTTCTTTTTGCATCATGATGACAAGCTGACTTACGCGGGCTTTTTCCATCAGGAACTTCATGATGATTGGTGTTGTTATATAATACGGTAAATTGGCGACAACCACGATATCCTCATAGTCTGCAAATTGCTCTTCAATCACTTGATGAATATCCGCTTTTAGTACATCTTGGTGAATCACAGTGACATTCGAATAAGGAGACATCGTATCTTCGAGTACAGGTAACAGTCGACCGTCTATTTCAAATGCCACAACTTTCCCTGCTTGTCGTGCGAGATGTTCAGTTAATGCACCGATTCCCGGTCCCACTTCAATGACACCTGTCTCTTTCGTGATCGCTGCGTGAGAAACGATATTATGCAATACGTTCGAATCTACTAAGAAGTTCTGGCCTAAACTCTTCTTGAAGGAAAACCCGTGTTTCTGTAAAATTTCTTTCGTTCTCACTGGCGTTGCTATATCTTTATACATCTGTTTTCATTTCCTCCTCATCAAGAACTTGTATCGCTTCATTCAACTTTACGATAGAAATTCGGAACATCTCCAGTCGTTTCTTCAATCCTTTGCCGTTTACCTGCCCAATATTTAATAACTCCGACAGACATTCTCTACGCTTTCTTGAGTCGGTGTGACCGATTAATTTAGCTTCCAATAATATTGCCATCGGTATCACTTCTATTGTATGCTCACTCACCGTATAAACAGAAGCCAACGCTTGACGAATCGCTTCATCGTTCGCATGTTCAATTCCTACTCCCCGTCCATTTCTTGCTATAGTTTCTTTCTTTGGTAAAAATGCATGCTTCACATCGGGAATCTGTTCTTCGATAATTGCCCGAATACGTCGGCCCGGAAAGTCGGGGTCAGTAAATACAATGACTCCACGCGTCTGCTGTGCATGGCGTATGCGCTGGATCGTCTTATCTGAAATCGCTGAACCGTTTGTTTCAATCGTATCTGCTCCTGTCGCTCGTTTGACAGCAATAGTGTCGGATTTCCCTTCCACCACGACTACTTCTTCTATATTCACACTATTCCTCTTTTCTTACGATATCATTCTTCCCATTTTACTGTGTTTTTTCAATTCTGTACATCCATACCGGTAGGAAACAGAAAAAACCGACAAGAGAGAGAGTTTTTCTCTTCTTATCGGTACATTGCTATTAGTTAATAACTTTAATTTTCACTTGACGACGACCAAATGAGTAAGCCGCTTCTTTGGTAGGCATGTGTAAATCGATACGGTTTCCTTTGATAGCGCCACCTGTATCTCCAGCGATGGCATAACCATAGCCTTCCACCCACACTTTAGATCCTAATGGAATCACTCGTGGATCGACTGCGATTAATTTCATATTCGGGTTCGCACGCAAGTTAATACCTGTCGCTGTAATACCCGAACATCCATTACAATAAGCCGTATACGCACTTGCATTGGCGTAGAATTCTTTGCCGCCGCTTGGTTCACCATCGTTACCACGTGATACTGCAACTTGCGCCCGTGCTGGTGTACTTGAAGATTTTGCTGTTGTATTGGTAGATGCTTTTGCTATAGCCGGCGTTGCAGTTGCAACTTCTACTTTCGGCGCTTTAGCTCCTACGTGAACTACTTTATGTGTAGGTTCTTCTACCATTGTCTTACCAATCAATTCACGAGAAACTACTTTTCCATTCTTTTTCGTAATTTGGAATTTCTTTTGTAGTTTACCCTTTTTACCATTCGTGACAACTTTCTCTTTACCTTTGAGCATAGTCATATCTGTTTTTCTTTTTGTTTTGAAGTCCGCTGTTTCTTCAATTACATCTGTGATCTTTTCAACACGTGCAATGTTAACCACTGCATTAGATGCCGTCAATTTTGCATTTGTGTCGCCTTCTACTTTATCCAAGTTTGAAAGACGGATTTTTTGATCTGTCAAAAACTTTCTGACGGTTGTTTGTGTTGACCATACAGTATGCTCTTTACCGCCGTCTTTAACAATCACAGGGAATGCTTTAGCAATCGTAATTGGTTGATTTTCCGTAATCTTCGTCTCTAGAGCGGGTTCAATTTCGTCATGTGTAGAGACTTCAATTTTTGCTGTTTTAAGTACATCATTCACTGTAGCTTCTGTTGTCCAAAGTTCTTGAGTTTTGCCATCTACGTCAATTACTACTTTGTTTGCTTTTTGCCATTTGATCTCTGTATCATTTTCAATGGGTGTGTTCACTGTTGGTTCTACTAGATCATGCTTTTGTACGTTTACATCATTTGCTGCTAGTACTTCTCCGACTGTAGCCGCTGCTGTACGTAATTCTATTTGCTTGCCATTAAGATCCATTGAGATATTCTTCTTTTTTCCGTCAATCAGTACGAGTGACGTTGTGGTTACGAATAATGCTATCGCCATAAATAAAAGCGCAATGCGCATAACCTTTGTATTCTTCTGAGACATGTTAAAAAATTCCCCTTTCATTACACGGCTGAGTATAAAGCGTTTGTTTTACACTGTCAAACTTCTAAACTACTAATCATTCTTAACTTGAGGCATTCCAGATTTATTAAATAAATAATTGCCGTAAGTCGTTCACTGAATCTTAAACAGTTGTAATGCATTCGCAGTCGTTTGTTTTGCTACTTCTTCAACCGACACTTCTTTCAACCGCGCGATTTCCTCCGCCACTAATGGGACATAGGAAGGTTCATTGCGCTTCCCTCTATAAGGATGTGGTGCCAAATACGGTGCATCCGTTTCGATCAGCAACTTGTCTAGTGGTATCTTTGTTGCTACTTCTTTTGGCATTCTAGCATTCTTAAACGTTACAGGTCCGCCTAGCGAAATAAGAAAGTTCATTTCTATACATTGTGCAGCTGTTTCAACACTACCGCTGTAACAATGCATAATCCCACCGACCTCTGCCGCATTTTCTTCTTGCAAAATCCGAACTACGTCTCCTGTCGCATCGCGATTGTGAATGATGATTGGCAAATCTACTTCTTTTGCTAGTTGGATCTGTTTACGAAACAACTCTTGCTGTATATCTTTCGGTGATTTATCCCAGTAGTAATCGAGACCGGTTTCTCCAATGCCGACGACTTTCGGATGGGCCGACAACTCTTTGATCCATTGTAGATCACTTTCCGTGCAATCTACTGCATCAACAGGATGCCAACCAATAACACCATAGATGAATGGGTATTGTTCTACTAATTCCATAGCCTTGTTGATAGTCTTTGTATCAAACCCAACTACGACCATTTTTTCTACGTTTGCATCAATTGCACGTTGAATGACTTCTTCCACGTCTTCTTCGTATTGATCTGCATTTAAATGAACATGTGTATCAATAAACATAGTATCTCTCCTAACACTGTTTTCTATTCTATTGTCTTTGATTGTGTCTTTCATCTCATTTATATTACAGTTGTGTAACAAATAGTTTGTTTATTCCGTCTACTGTTTTCGAAACGCTTTACTACTAGACGTGCAAAAGTATTAGGGGGTATATGGAAGAATTTTGACATTTATAAGTTTGTTGTAACATTTGCGACATAAAATCAAGTAAAGTGGGTATATCGCTTTCTAGGTTGAGTGAAATTGTTTTTTTCTAGACCAAGAAAGTGCGATCGAAAAGGTAAACACTTCTTCCATTTCTACACTAGACACATCGCGTAAGTCTCCCGGCAGAACCAGTATCCTTGTAAAAAAACTAGTCTGAGGATTCATCCGACAACTGTCTCCTACTTGCCAAGTCTCCAAACCATTACAGGACAGGCATAATCACTCATGCGCAACAACATAACTCCGCATTCTACTCTCCAATGACCTAATTGATACCTAAACGCAAAAAACTGCCACCAGAAGTCGTTGATTCCGACCTCTAATGACAGCTTTATTACGCGATCAATTATTTTACTTGTGCGCCATTCTCTAATGCTGGATCAACTGTCGCAAGTTTTAGCACGCCATCTTTTTCGCCTGCCAAAATCATGCCTTGTGATAATTCACCACGTAGTTTAACCGGCTTCAAATTCGCAACGACAATGACTTTCATGCCTACTACATCCTCAGCATTGTAATATTGTGCAATGCCAGATACTACTTGACGCTGCTCATAGCCTAAGTCTACTTGTAACTTTAACAGCTTGTCGGCTTTTGGTATTTTTTCACACGCCGTGACAGTCGCTACACGCATGTCTACGTTCATGAATTCTTCAAACGTGATTTCATTTGTTTCTTCTTCCAGTTTCTCTTCCATTTCAGCAGGTGCAGTAATAGCCATTTGCTGGCGAATGTACTCAACTTCTACTTCTGTCTCCAGACGCGGGAAGATAGGAACACCTTTCTTGATGACTGTTGTGCCTGCTTTGATTGCATAGCCTTCATCTAAAGTATTCCATCCTAATGAATCTTCGGACAGACCTAGTTGTTCGATCATCTGTTTCGGTGCGTTTGTCATGAATGGCTGTAAGAGAACCGCTGTATGATGAAGGGATAGCGCTAAGTGATACATAACTGAAGCCAATTTCATGCGATCTTCTTCTGACTTCGCCAATATCCACGGAGATGTTTCATCAATATATTTATTTGTACGGGAAATTAATGCCCATACATCAGAAAGTACGACGCTAAATTGCATCTTTTCCATAGAAACCTCATATTTCTTCACTGTATGCTGAATCATGTCGCGTAATGGTGCATCAAATTCAGTTGGTACAAGACCTTCAGTCAGAACCTCGCCATCAAAGTATTTATTGATCATTGAGATGGTTCGGTTCAATAAGTTTCCTAAGTCATTCGCTAAGTCATAGTTAATACGCTCTACAAATGCTTCCGGTGAAAATACACCGTCTTGACCAAATGGTAATTCACGAAGCAAGAAATAACGTGTAGCATCAAGGCCATATCGTTCAACAAGCATTTCTGGATAAACTACATTGCCTTTAGATTTCGACATCTTGCCATCTTTCATCATGATGAAACCATGTGCGAATACTTTCTTCGGCAATGGCAAGTCAAGTGCCATCAGGAAGATTGGCCAATAAATCGTATGGAAACGAACGATATCCTTACCTACCACATGAACATCCGCAGGCCAGTACTTATCGAATAAAGACTCGTCATCGGACATATAACCAAGTGCTGTAATGTAGTTCGTCAATGCATCGACCCAGACGTAAATAACATGTTTTGGATCTCCAGGCACTTTAATTCCCCAGTCAAATGACATACGGGAAACAGATAAATCTTCAAGACCTGGTTTAATAAAGTTATTGATCATTTCATTTTTGCGTGATTCCGGCTCAATGAATGTAGGATTCTCTTCATAATACGCAAGCAGACGATCTGCATACTTTTTCATATTAAAGAAGTATGACTCTTCTTCTACTCGGTGAACTGGACGACCACAGTCTGGACAGTTTCCATCTACCAGTTGCGATTCGGTGAAATATGATTCACATGGAACGCATTTCCATCCTTCATACTTTCCTTTATAAATATCTCCATTATCAAGAAACTTCTTAAATATCTTTTCAACGATTGTCTTGTGACGATCTTCCGTCGTACGGATTAAGTCATCATAAGAAATATCCATCAGTTTCCACAAATCTTTCGCAATATCTGCAATGCCATCGACGTATTTAATTGGTGACAGACCTTCTTCTTCTGCCTTTTCTTGAATCTTCTGGCCATGCTCGTCCATTCCAGTCAGAAATCTGACATCGTAGCCACGTAAACGCTTATATCGCGCCATTGCATCCGATGCAATTGTCGTGTATGCCGTTCCTATATGAAATTTCCCACTTGGATAATAAATAGGTGTTGTGATATAAAATGTTTTTGATTGATTCTCCACGCGTAATTCCTCCAAATAATTAATGTATATTTTCATTTTATAGGATGTTGCACGAAAGTGCCATGTTCTCCTCCGAACCTTATATTTTTATAACTTCTTTCAGCTTGCTCATTGGCTACGATCCCCATACCTTCAGCATCTCTCATTTTTTACCTATCAAATAATTAATAAATATTAATAGTGTTTATTTGAGTTATGATGATTGACGGTTATTGGAAGAGTTGGTATGATATTTAACAGGCAAGAGAATCCTGTCGAATTTTGACGAATGTTAAATCTGGAGTGTAGGAGGAATTTTTTCCATGAAGTCTACTGGAATTGTGAGAAAAGTTGATGAGCTAGGTCGTGTTGTGATCCCGATTGAACTTCGTCGTACGCTCGGTATTGAGCAAAAAGATGCGTTAGAAATATACGTGGATGACGACAAAATCATCTTAAAAAAGTACATGCCTAATATGACATGTTCGATTACAGGAGAAGTGTCGGATGATAATCTTCGTTTGATCGATGGTAAGTTAATTTTGAGTCCTGAAGGTGCAAAGCAATTGATGGATGAAATTCAAAATAAAATCAATTAATTTGTAAAAATCCTGAACGTGTACACGTTCAGGATTTTTTCTTACCCTACATGATAGGCTTGATAAACATCTCGTTTACTCAACTCACGGACATCTGCCACTTCTTTGATCGCATCTTTCGAACGAATTTCCTTTTCTTCTATTATACGTTCTACATGTTCCTTAATGGATAGGTCTGTCCACCAAGCAATTGCGGCTTCGTGTTGCACGTTCTGATTACCTTCCACAATCAAACAGAACTCCCCTCTGATTTCATTGGATTCTGCCCACTCTATTGCTTCTGCAATCGTTCCTCTCAAGAACTCTTCAAATCGCTTCGTTAATTCACGGGCCATCACAATTTTTCGTTCATCTCCAAATTGTTCTACTAAACCGCGCAATGTCTGTTTTAAACGATGTGGAGCCTCGTAAAATATTATTGTTTCCTCATAGTGCTGTAAGTTCTCAAGCTGTGTTTTTAATTCCTTTTTTTGACGCGATAGAAATCCAAAAAACAAAAACGGTTGCGCTGTAATACCTGAAGCTACTAATGCTGTAATAGCTGCGTTCGGTCCCGGAACGGGAACGACAGCGAATCCCTGTTCAATCGCTAATTCTACAAGATCTGCGCCGGGGTCTGAAATACATGGCATCCCTGCGTCACTGACAATAGCAATGTTATTCCCATCTTGAAGGAGTTCTATTATTTTTTCTCCCGCCACACGTGTATTATGTTCGTGATAACTGATCATTTGTGTAGTAATCTCAAAATGATTACATAATTTAATCGTATTACGCGTATCCTCCGCCGCAATATAATCTGCTTCCTGTAAGATCCGAACTGCACGGAATGTCATATCTTCGAGGTTGCCGATTGGTGTGCCTACGATGAACAACTTCCCGAACTCTGTTGCTTCAGCACTCTTTTGTGACGTAATCATGTGGACCGCTCCTTTTTTATATATTGTTCTTTTTGTTTTCGGGTTAATTGCTTAAACTGATACTCTGCTTGCATCGCTTGCCGTTGAGTTTCAAATAATTCTTGATAAATATACTTTACAGGTAGACGCCCTCTCGTATACTTTGCGCCTTTTCCTTCATTATGTACACGTAAGCGGCGTTCTAAATCATTCGTATATCCAGCGTAATATGATCCGTCATTGCATACTAGTACATAGAAGAAGTGCTCAATTTTCCCCATACAATAGCCGCCTTACTTCATCCGTATATTCTCCATTTTCACGGTAGACATATAAAGGAGGTAGAATTTTAAGATCAGGTTTTCCATCCTTAATTGCTTCGATTAATAGTGTATTTGCTTCTTTCCCTTCTTTCGGATAGACGAAACGAATACGCTTTGGTTCTAAACGATACTGCCTCATGGATGTGATGATGTCAAGAAGTCTACCGGGACGGTGAACAAATGCTGCTTTCCCACCTTGTTTCAATAATTCACTTGCAGATTTCACTGCTTGATCTAGTGTTAGCTCTACTTCATGCCTAGCGATCGTGTAATACTCACTTTTGTTTCTAGCACTTTTTTCATTTGCCGGGAAATAAGGAGGATTGCATGTAACCGTATCATATAACTCATAACCAATTTTTTTTGCAATATTTATGACGTTTCCATTTTCAATCGTGATCTGTTGTTCTAGACCGTTAAGCACTACACTTCTATGCGCCATATCCGCTAGGCGTTCTTGCAATTCAATACCTATGATTTCGCCTTTCGTCCGGGCACTCATGAACAAAGGGATTACACCGTTACCTGTGCATAAATCAACAATCTTTCCTCCTCGGATCGGCATATAGGCAAAACGTGCCAACAGCACTGCATCTAGTGAAAAGGAAAAAACAGAAGAGCTTTGAATGATGCGCAAGTCCTCTGCCAATAAATAGTCCATTCGTTCATCATTTTCTAAGTTCACAATCTACACTCCTTCAATCAAAAGAAAAAGCCAATACCTAAAAATAGGAATTGACCTCTCAACCGTTCTGTTTATTTAAGAATGACAGGCAGAATAGACAATCTTCGCCTTTACGGCTGCTGCCGTAGTGCACATTGCACACATGAAAACCTTCATTGTACAAACGAGCTAGATTGTCTACGCCTTCGCCCACGTCAAGCTTCTTTGGACGTTCATCACGCGCGGCCTCTTCTATTTCTTGTGTAATCTTATCGATTTCATCAAGTCGCGTTCGCAGATGATGGTTTTCCAGACGAAGCGAGTGGTTTTCTTCAGTCATCTTTGCAACAAATCCAATGAGTTCCCGGAATTGTTTTTGCATAGAATCCAACTGTTGTTCAAAATCCATTACCCTGTCAAGAAAGTTCACTTCTTTCAACTGTTCCACCTCATCATTTAGTCAATTGAGCTGTTTCTTTCTGTAAATCCTCAATCTCACTCCACGCATATTCCACTACTCGTTCAAATGCCGGCATATTCACTTGAAGTACACGCTCCAATAAGTTCAGTCCGACTACTTTTCCTACTCCATCTTGTGTAACTACTTGTTTACCAAGATCGGGCATTAGCGCTTTCGCTTCTTCATATGCATCATTTTCATACTTCAGACAACACATCAAACGACCACATAGACCCGAAATCTTTGATGGGTTCAATGAAAGGTTCTGATCTTTCGCCATCTTGATAGATACCGGCTCAAAATCACCTAAAAATGTTGAACAGCAAAGCATTCTACCACATGGACCGATACCGCCTAGCATTTTCGCTTCATCACGTACACCGATTTGGCGCAATTCAATTCTAGTCCGGAAAATTGCAGCGAGATCCTTTACTAGGTTGCGGAAGTCCACTCGGCCTTCAGCGGTGAAGTAAAAAACAATTTTATTACGATCAAATGTATATTCCACATCTACTAAACGCATATCTAATTGATGTTCTGTAATTTTTTCAACGCAGACATCAAATGCTTCATTTGCCTCTTGCTCATTCTCTTTGACTCGTTCACGATCACCCTCATCTGCAAGACGAATGATCTTTTTCAGTGGCAAGACGACATCTTCATCATCTATTTCATTACTTCGACTGGCTACCTTACCGTACTCTACACCTCGTGCTGTTTCCACAATGACATAGTCGCCAATTTCAATCGGCATATCCAATGGGTCAAAATAATATAACTTTCCCGCTTTTTTAAAGCGGACGCCTACGACTTTATACAAACGATAACCCCTCCTGCATAGTAAGCACCAATTGTTCTAGTAAAAGCGTACGATTCATATTTTGATGCAATCGTTTTTTCGCCTGCAAGACGGCATCTATTTTAACAGTTAAACTGCTATAAGTATTTTTGACAGAATGTCCTGTGAAGACTTCTAATTGATCGGGATACGATATAGTTGATTGCAAACCTGCTTTCACCGCCACAATATCACGGTACGCGAAGAGAAGCAAATCAAGGCCTTGTTCACAATCACTTTTTTCCTTCATGACAGGCATCCAATCTGTCTGAATGAACAGCAACGCCTCACCTGGGGATCGCTGTTCGATTGCCTCTACTAATTTTAACACTAATTTCCGTCTCTGTACAAAGGAATCTTCTTGAGCCATCCTATAAGCCGCTTCAACATTTGCTGTCATCATCGTTACAGTAGATGCCATAGAAGCTGTAACTCCTTTTTCCACGAGACTTTCAATACTATTTTGGCGATTCATCGGCTGAAGCGAAATTCGCTGGCACCGTGATTGAATTGTTGACAAAATGGATGGATAGGAATCCGTAAGTAAAATAGCTGTGACATTTCCTTCAGGTTCTTCAAGGAACTTCAGCAATGTATTGGCTGCTGAGGCATTCATTCTCTCCGCATGAACAATCACATATACTTTCCGTCCCTCTTCATACCCTTTTTTCGTCATTTTTATAATTAATTCAGACATTTGATCCTTTTTGATGTCCTGTCCATCAGGTCTGATCCAGACTACGTTCGGATGATTACCTGATTCTATACGTTTACACGAGTGACATGTTTCACATGGAACATTTTCTTTCGGATTCATGCATAATAGCAGTTTCGTGAAATATTGTGCAACTGCCTCTTTGCCTGCACCATTCGAACCTTCAAATAAATAGGCATGTCCAATACGCTGTCTTTTGTGAATCATAGTTAATTTGTCGATAACTTGCTTCTGAGACTGCAATGCATGGTCGTGCAACGTCTGTGACATGCAAGCTCCTCCTTAGTTAGTAAAGATGTTGCAAAAAACCCCGTGCTACATGTGAGTGCGGCACGGGATCACGTATATAAATTGATCAGAAGACCTTTGATTTCACCAATTTTGGCGAGTAAATCAATGGATGATTCTTCTTCATCCAACAGTGCCTCCGTCAACGCGATTAGTTTTTCATCTATTGTTTGGACCAAATTCAACCGGCGACCTTCACCGAACTGGTTCCATGTATGAGATTGTGTTAACTCAATACCTGAATCTACTGCCTCTTTCAAAAAACGTTTGATCAGCATCTTGTATTTCGCCATGTCACGTAAGTTTCGAGACCTTGCGAGACGATCTCCAGCACTTGAGATATCCCCAAACAACCGGGCAATCTGTTCTCCTTGCAGACGTGATCCTTGTTTTTCTACCATTTGTCCAAACTTGGGATTACCCTGTGCATGCCGAAGAGGATCAGGCGATAATTTATCCATCCCTGTACGGTATTCACCATTGACTTTCATCAGCATTCACCTCTAAATCAAAAATGGTGGAACTGCTCAATTGGCAAGACAAATACAGTAGCTCCGCCTACTTCTACTTCAATTGGATACGGAATATATGAGTCCGCATTACCACCCATTGGTGAAACCGGTGCAACCATTTGATCCCGAGAACGGCAATTATCACGAATTAAATCTAGTGCTTTGGAAACTAACTCATCTTCCACACCCATTAGAAATGTTGTGTTACCTGCGCGTAGGAATCCACCAGTACTGGCTAATTTTGTATTCCGAAAATCACTTTTAGTCAATGCGGAAGATAATCGGTTACTATCTTGGTCCTGTACGACTGCTACAATCAGTTTCAATGTACTCTCCCCTTTTCCGATTTCTCATAAAACGTATTTCTTCTTTATTATATCATGAATTCTTATGTAAGTTGACTTCCATACTTACAATTTCCCAAACATTTTCAATTACTTGTGCTGGTAATTGTTGTGCGTCAACTATCTGTATTCGCCCTTCATCCCGTAACATCACTTCTTGATAGCCTTTGTACACTTGCTCATGAAATTCCATTTTTTCTAAATCCAGACGATTCTGTTCACGTTCCTTATCTCTCCATATCCGGGCTAGTCCTACTTCGGGCGGCACATCGAAGAAAATGGTACAATCCGGCATATACTCTTCAATCGCGAATAAGTTGATTGCCAGTACTTCGTCGATGCCTAATTTACGTGCGAACCCTTGATATGCCAATGAACTATCAATAAAACGGTCGCATAGAACAATTTTATTCTGTTGTAGTGCAGGTATGATTTTTTCTACTAAATGTTGTCTACGTGCAGCTGCATACAACAGCGCTTCCGTCTTACCGTCCATCGTACTGTGATTTGAATCCAAGATGACTTCACGAATTTTTTCTGCAATAGGAATTCCACCCGGTTCTCGTGTCATGATTACATCTTGTCCTTGTGCCAATAAACGTTCCGCAATTGCTTGCAATACAGTCGTCTTGCCGGCTCCTTCCGGCCCTTCAAAACTAATGAATAATCCAGCCATCTTCTTATCCCCTATCTATTCCAAAACTACTTTAACTTGTTTCGTCTTTCCATTGATTGCTCCTTGAAATCTACAGCCGGACGTCAATAGATCCTGCATTTGTTTCATGTGCTCTTGACAAATACGCTCTCCCGCACATACTAGTGGAATGCCCGGCGGATACGGAATAATCGCGTCCGCTGCCACTCTTCCAGTTGCGTCTTGCATACTCACCCATTCCATATCCATCCTATGAAGCTGAGTTGCTGTGTATACTACCGTTGACGTAGAATTAATTGATGAAAAGCTGTTAAACCGTACTGAAGTAGCTTCTTTCCCTTCTATCCACTCCATCGCTATCTTAAATTTGTCCACTAGGTCAATGCCATGTTCCGCGTCCCCCGCTTTCACTAAGGGCAGTACCAGCAACACTTGGTATAGATCGGCCAACTCGGGATAAATACCCTGTTGCTCCAATGCTTCCTGCAAGACGTATCCGGTATGACCTGTTGCGCGAATGAGCAACTTCAGTTGATCATCAGTCTCTACTACTTCGATACGCGCTATGTTGCATAGATTACGGACTACATTACTTCTGTATAGTCGAAAACTCTCATAGTGCTTTTCGTCATACGTTTCTGCATAATACCTTGCATCATCCAAGGATGCCATCAATAAATAAGACGGACTGCTGGACTGTAACATCTGAAGATAATGTGCAACTCTTTCCACTTTTACAAATTGCGAATGTATATGTAAAAAAGAGGCCATTGTCATCGCGGGTAATGTTTTATGCGCAGACTGAACGACCAGATCTGCTCCGAGTTCAAGTGCGCTCGTTGGAAATGCATCATTCACTATAAAATGTGCACCATGCGCTTCATCAATGAGAATCGGTATACTGTAGCTATGACATACTTCTATAATCTGTTTTAAATCTTTATTTATTATTCCGTAATAAGTAGGTGTGGTGAGAACGGCTGCTTTCACATTCGGATACTGCTTGAGTGCTTCTTTTACTGTCTTCAATGATACCGTTCCAGCCGTCTGCGTCTGTTCATCCCAATCCGGAGATAGAAACACTGAATTGGCACCTGTCAGTTCCAGTGCATTGAATATCGATTTATGTGCATTACGTTGCACAATTACCAAGTCTCCCCGCTGAACTGTTGCATACAGCATAGCCAGGTTTCCCACAGTCGAACCATTCACTAGAAAGAAACTCCGTTCACTTTTATAAAGATGTGCCAATTTGTCTTCTGCTTCTCTAATCGCTCCTGTCGGTTCATGCAAGTCATCTAGTCCTGTCAGCTCCGTCAGATCATAAGCAAGTGCTTGACGCACAGCGGACGGCAAATCAGATAATGTGCCCCCTTTATGTCCCGGCACGTGGAATGAAACAGGTTTTCGGTTATGAAAATTCTGCAATGCTTGCACAAGTGGACGATCTTGATATTTCATTTATTACGCACTCCTTTACCTTTACTCAGTATAGCAAAAAGCGACACTCCTGACTAAAGGAGTATCGCTTTCAAGTCACACTCTATTGTTTATACGCTGTTAACCTAACTTGTATTTTTTATTGTCACTTTTTTTCGCGTAGTGTCAGCAACACTATGATAGAATTCTGTTATTTGTTGCCTGTACTAGTCGATCTACATAGAAATACGGAACGTGCGTCCAGTTCACATCATGTTGTTGTTTACGAACTCTGACATATTCCTTCAACAGTGAACCTATCGTCTCTTCTTTGATAAATAACTGCGCATATTCATATTCTTTACTATAAACCATGGCTTCATGTAAAGAATGTGCCATTTCCAACCAGTGCTCTTGATAGGCGTAACATAAGCTTTCTAAAATTGTTGCTTCGATAAATGTCTCAACTTGCCCTTCCTGTAACGCTTCAATTTTCACATGTACTACTTTCTTTAACGCTTCCCCCCATTGGCCTTTTTGCAACAGTAGTCTTACATCTACGAGTGTGACAAATGGATGTTGAAGATTATCCACGAAATCCTCCTTCAATCTCAAAAAGGAGATTTCTGCTTCTTCTAGACGACTTTGCTTCAAGTAAATAAATGCTTCAAATGCATATAAAAAGTCTTTCCAGTAGCTATCTTCTGTATAAAACAGGGCACTCTGCAACGTTCCATGCGCATTTTCCATTTCGCCATTTGCCATATGTAGCTTACAACTCAATACATACATAGGAATTAGCAGACCCGGATCTTGGAAGTGATGGGCTGACAGAAGTGCTTCTACTTGGTGTTCTCTAGATTCTTTCATCAAGCCTTTCATGTACAATGTTTCCGCTTGAATTCCGTGATAGTAACCAATTATAGAAAGTTTATTTGCTTGGCAAGATTGCTTTTCCAATAGGTATTTATGTTGTTCAGGGGTTGCTGACATTTTACGTGAACCTAATGGTGTACGTGATAACGTAGGCTCGGTTTTATTGAACTGAAGTGGCAATAAATATAGCTTAGAGCGTTTTTCTACGTTAAAATCAAATCCTTTTTGCAGCCACTCCCCTACTTCCGTCACACCGCCCATTCGAATGATCGTAATGTAGGACTTGATTAAGAAATAGTCGTAGGGAGCGGATGGGCTTCTACTGGTAAAAGCATTCCATTCTTTTCGATTCTCTTGTGTTGTCATTTTACTTGTGACAAGATCCGCTGCATCTATTTGGTGCTCGGAAAGAAGAGAAAAAGCATACAGTAACTGAAGATCCAAAGTTAATGGAATATGAGCTTCTTCAAATTCACGGCACCAAGATATGAAAGTAGAGGTTTCTCGACTTTTGATAATGTCCACGCCGTGATTCATCATCCAAGTACTAGCAAGTGGATACGCCTTTCCTATCAATGCGTGTGTGATTGCACATACAATATCACCTTGCTGGAAGTATACACCTGCTGCTTTTTTATGAAGCTCTAATACAAACTCCTTTGAATAGGTTTGTTGCAACTTTTGCTGTAAGGCTATAGAAAAAAGGGGATGATAACGATAACATGCGTTTTTTTGCGTGTCCATTTCTATGAAAAAGCCTTTTTCCTCTAAATTTTGTAAATGGACCAGACTTTCATTATTCCCGAGTAATGCGTCGCATATTCTTTGATCCATTGTATTCAAGATGGATGTTGTTAAAAGGAAATGCTGTGCCGAGCTTGAAAATTCACCCCATAGATCATTCATTAACACATTCATAGTGTACCTTCTAGAATGCTGCAGATCATACGTATTTTGTGACTGCACAACATTTCGTAGTGCCGCAGGCCAACCTTCTGTCTGCACGAATTCTTGCCATACTGATTGTTGCTGTTCGGGTTGGTTTTTCAAATATTTTTTCATATCTACGACCGTAAAACGCAGATGCTGCATTTTCACTTCAGTAACAGTGAATAAGGATTGCCAGAGTGCAAGTGTAAAAGGAGGGAGGTGGCGACTAGCAAAGCATATCTTCAAGGATTCGGGTAAATCCATTACAAAATACTGAATCATTTCCAACAGTTCTGGAGCAGTAATATGATGAAAATCGTCAATAATTAATCGAACCCGCTTTGTCATTACATTACCTAGTTCTTTGTAGAAATTCCACATCGTGTTCAAATCGTTGCGGTCTGCATCGACAAGTTTTAGCTGTAATTTTTCTTGCGGAAGCAAATTGCACGCCGAGTAGACTGTATAGAGGATATATCGGAAAAATTGCTCTGCATCATTATCAGTTTCATCGACTGTCAACCATGCGACGTTTTCATTCAAATTACCTGACCAACTAGTCAAAAATGTTGTCTTTCCATAACCTGTTGGAGCAGTAATGAACAGTACTTTTGATTGCACTGCTTCATGTTGGACAGCAATCATATTCTCTCCGCTAATCCACTCATCACGTACGGTAGGTTTTTGTAATTTTGAGGCTAGTAATGTGGTCATGACCGTCACCTCCTAATCAATAGTAGTATATTTTGTTCTACTGCCAATCCTTGACTTGCAGTATTGCTTGAGTCCGTGAGCTAACATTGAGTTTTTTATAGACTTTCGATAAGTACACTCTAACGGTTCCTTCCGAAAGAAAAAGCTGTTCCGCAATCTCCCTGTTGGATGAGCCGGTTGCGAGTGCCTTAATCAACTCTTCCTCGCGGGGAGTTAAATTGGGTTTACTACTTTGATGAGCAGCCGCACGATGAGCGATATGATCCGTCCGTAGCGACTGTGCAAAGACAAGCGGAACTGTCTTCCAATAAGGTTGTTCAAAGTTCATTCGACATTTTATATAACTCATTAGCACTGGATTCAATGCTTTTTCGTCCAGAAACATGCGTTTAAAGCCTGACTTTACCGCTAATTCCAATGCTTCATGAAGTATATCGATTGCTAGCCTTTTTTTGCTGTTATTCCACATACAGATGGATCGCAATAACTTTGCCTCAATAGTAGTTGCTATATGCAATGCTTCTTTAGCTTCTTGCGTAACTTGATCAATACAATAAAGGGCTTTTCGCGTATTGCCTTTGGCCATATGCAGTCGCGCTTGTACAAGCACTCGGAACTCCATATCAAATTTCGCTTGCCGATGTGTTAAATTATATGATCTGTTCAATTCAATTTCCGCCCGGTCGAAGGATCCTTCACGAATATAGCCTAGTGCTTTCATTATAATTAAAATACATTGCCAGTTAGTATTAACCGTTGATTCCATCGCGTGGTTTAATATGGCCTGAGCTTTAACGAACTGCTGATTAGCCAGATACATTTTAGCCTGTAGAATGTACATGGGTATAGACAAGCCTGCATCACTATGACGATCAGTATATTCCATAGCCTTTTTCATATAATGTGTGGATTCGGATAATAGATTCATTTCATAGAAGGCTTCCGCTTGTAGACCCTGACTGTATCCTGCCAAATTGTGAGCAAGGAATTTATCAGTACGTAAGACGTCACTCAATGTAGACAGTCGTTTGATAGAGTGTAGTCCACCTCTATTGCCTAAACTAGTTCTTAGCAATTGAGATTGAAAGTGATTATACGTCATCAATACGTTTTTCCATCGCGAATCAGCGGAAAATGAATGATTGTTAATTCGCCCTTGCGAACCTAAGTCTTTTTTCTCTGTCGGACCGCCCTGTGTAAACAACATAAACACTTTTACAATGTCTAAAATTAGTGTGGCATCTTCTAAAGAGTCTTCCTTTTTCCAACCTGTTTTTTGATCCCTACGGTCAAGCTCTCGAATAATCACTCCCGCTTTTTCCATTTCAAACTGAATGGCTAGATTGAACGCATATACTGCAAGCGTTTCCGCATGGAGTTCGAAAGAGCTTTTACGTAGTATCAACATCCATCGCATGAATGTCTCGGTCTGTTTGGATAAAATGATGTTTACCAGATTCTCTTTAATCCAACGATCAGCTACATCAAATAACTCCCCTTTAATCGCCAACTCAATTCCTGTTGCATAATCGCCTTGTCCATAGCGGATATGTGCTGCTTTAACATACACCTCATTTATACAGTCATTCGAAAAATGTCGACGTCTTTCATTCTGTAAGGCAATTGAAAATAGACTATGGTACGTGTACGTCAGTTGGCTGTCGGTTAACTGATTAAGAAACAAACCTCTCTTTTCTATTTCTCTCAAGACTTCTTCACTATCATTACGATTCAATAACTGATTACAACTTTCGGGTGTTACATATTGTAATACCGATGTATGCATGAGAAAGTCTTGCATGAAGGGAGTGAGACTGCACAATACTTCATACACTAAGTAATTTGCTACGACAGGTGATAGGACGGAAGATTCCTCCACATTCCATTGGGGATCTTCTGCTGATCCGATGAGACTTATCAATTGAATACCTAAAGGCCAACCTTCTGTAATACGTAATACTTGCTCGTAGAAAAATATTGAATATCTCGATAGTGAAGAACGCTTGTCGTAAAACTCTCGGATTTCATTCAATTGGAATTGCAGTTGTTGGATACCGATTTCGTACACCCAGCCCTTTGTCCGCCACTTGGAAACGGATAGAGGCACTTCGTTTCGGCTTGTTATGAAAACCTTTATATGATGCGATATAGAATCGATGAATTGGTTCATCATGTTATGAATGACAGGATTCGTGATCATATGATAATCATCTAGAATCAGTGTAACTCTTCTTCGTTGAGCATTTAGTTCATTCAACAGCATATCGACAATCATGTAATAGGGCGGGCTTGTTTTGATGAAAGACAATACCTTTTCTGCATCAATCATATTGCCGCTTTTCTCTAATGACGTAATCACATAGGTCCAAAAACGAATGGGATCGTTATCCATTTCGTCTAATGTGAGCCAAGCCGTCGAATCTGTTATTTGGGAGAATGATTTACTTAGCAACATGGTCTTTCCATATCCCTCCGGTGCGCGAACAATAGTAAGTCGCACCAACTTCGAGTGAATAGGAATTTCTATATCTTTTCTACTGATTACTTCTTCGTTTGCTATAGGCATTTTAATCTTTTCATCAGCTATATATACTTTCACAAATCTTCACTCCCTTCGATTGCATTACGACTCCCACTAGAACTCAACTATACGTACTGGTTTTACGCACCTTTACGAAATGTCAGTGTTGAAAAATATTTCGCCAATTGGCTTATTGAGCACATCCGATATTTTCTTCATGGTCTTAGCACTTGGATAGTAAGCGCCATTCTCTATTTTGGATAAAGCTGTACGGCCGATGCCCACCCGCTCAGCCAATTCAGCTTGCGTCAGGTTCATTTGTTTCCTGAGTTCCTTTATATGATTGGCAAACATCTCGTTTTCTCCTTTCACTTTCGCTTTATAATTGACTGCGTTATTTAGAAATTTCAATGTGGTGTCTTCCATGCCTCCCATTCGCCATAGGGAAACTCTCATTTGTCCCTCTTCAGCCGCAACTTTCATCCATTGATACAAGGTTTGCTGATCTCCGTACCAAACTGTGTACGTATCACCGTGTTCATCTTGATAATCAAAGTACATACCGCCACTAGATGGATCCCGTATGGGCTTCACCTCACTTTTTCTAGCAAGTTCTTCTGCCTCCTTTTCAGTGAGGGTTTTCGTTTCATCCTTTCCATGTTGCCAACTAAAACCGCCAGCCGACAATGCGATAACTGGTTGCCCAGGAAGGGTATTCATTTTACTTACTACTTTGCGGATGAATTCATCGTCTGCTTTTGGCCCTGGACCTGAATGGCCGCCAAATAAGTTATAGGCCATCATGACGTAGACTGGTCCTACAGGAAAATTGTATTGTTCGACGTCTAAGTTGGGTTCCAATATAATACGCAATGGCTTTCCTTGTGCTAACAGAGCATCATATAGTTCTTTATAAAATTGAAGCAAGTTTGGCAGATCTTCCCCATCTACATTTTCATAGTCTAGTTCTAACCCTTCAAATTGATAGGCGTTGATGTATTCCAAAATATTATCAATATGCCGTTTTCGACTTTCCGTCGTTTCTACCAAGCGTCCAATTAGTTCGGAGTCTTTGTGAACGACCGTTCCATCAGACAGAAACTGATCATTAACAATGGTTAAATCGAGTGGGATATTACGTTCCTTTGATAGTATTTTCATAGCACCAATGGCATCGTCCATTTTGTCCCGTAAATATATGTGATCCTCCCCGTCAAAATAGGCTGCAAAAACCTGTGCCCTATCTAGACCTTGAACTTGTCGGAGGTCTCCCACTCCACTTTGCCACTGCCACTCAGTCACCCAAGCCGAAAGTTCCAATTCATCTAGAATGGATAAATCTACGGTTTGCTGTTTTTTATCCTGACATCCACTAAAAAAGAGGCAGGAAATCATCATGAATAGTATTTTTTTATTAGTAAGCATTGAAATCCCGCCTTTTCAACTGATGCCGATTATTAGAAGTTATCGACTACCCAGTTCATTGCTGACTTGATAGAACCAACAAATGTATACATCAGTTGCTGTGGCTTTTGTATTTCATTTGTGAACAAGGTCGTCTGCTCAACACCACTGTCTGCTAATGAAGCAATCGTCACTTCACTAAACTGTGCATCATGAATTGGATCATTGAAGCCTCCCGGTATCCAGGTAGAACCCAGTGCTAGCTTTCCAGCTTGAATGTCTTGATTGACTTCTAGATTACTTACAATTTTTTTGTTATTTAACCTGATGTTTAATGTATTATTCTGAAGTTTGATGTCTATGCTTTTTTCATTAGGCAGTCCTTCGCTCCGTGCTTTATCTTCTTTTCGTGAAGTGGGGTTTTCATTATTTGTTGTTTGGACGATTTCAACTTTTGGTATGGACTTTTTTACAAGTAGTTCTTTCAATTGTCCCTCTACCTTTTCCTCGATCACTAAATAATCATTTTCAACTGTAATTTTCACGTAAGAGTCACCATTATCGCTATGTCGTAAGAAAATGGATTGTTGGCCCTCGATACTCCCCCCCACTTTTCCTGTAAACTGTATATCCTTTGCGGTATTCTCCTTCAGTACCAGTTTTCCAGCCTCTTTTGATTTTGAAGTAAGGGTGATCAGACCATCACGAAATTCCGCTGCGCTTTCAATTGCTTTCCATTGGTTGGCTTGTTTTTCGTCACCTTTTACAAAATCTACTTTTTGATTTGTATCATTTTGTATTTTCATGAGTAAATGATTCGTAGACCAAGATGGTTTTGGCTGAACGCGGGTTAGGTTATATAATTCTCTTCTTTTAGTGTTAAGTGCATTTCCTTCTTGATTAAAGTGCATGTCAAATGTTTTTCTAATCTCATTGTCATTGACGTCTGTAACCAATTTGTTTGCTGTATTATACAAACTATTTGCATGCATAATCATGTAGACCCCAGGAATAGCACCCAATTTTTCTTGATAGATTTTGCGCATCGCTTTGTAATCATTTGTGATGCGCTTCTCCATCTCCAATCGATTCTCACTTGGAATCAAATATTGATCGCGGATGAAGTCCATCGAAAAGTGATTGTACGATTCGATTTTATCTTTACTTAGCACTTCTTCATCATCACGAATATTCAAGAACGTGCCTTCCTTATTAAAGATATTGATGTATGTTAAGCGGTTACCGTTACTACCTAATTCCCAAAACCCACTTTTTTGCATTTGCTTTAGGTGTGAAGGTTGAAGAAAACGTTTATCGTTCTCATCTAACTTGTTGGCGAAAGAGAGCAATGTCGCTTTGTAGTTATACTTCTTCAACAGTGGATTGACGTAAACGCTCGTGTCTGTACGTCCATCTTCAAATGCAAGAAATAATGCTTTCTCAGGTAATGGTTTCTTGTTTTTGTAGAAATTCAGTATATCTTGTTGAGAGATCGTCTCATATCCTTGGTCTCTCAATGCTTCCAACTGCCGTTGCAATTGCTTTTTTGCAAACAGAGAATCTGATCCATCCCTTGATACACCTGGATATGAAAGTGCTATAAAACCTTGCCTGTTCTTCCATTTTTCATTATTCAATGCATCATAACGATTCATTTCAACAAACGCTTGGAACACAAGAAATACAATGACCAATAAAATACCTACTTGAAGAATTGACCGTCTGACTTTCCGTCGGTTTTTCTTTTCATAATCTAATATTTCATCACTTTTTCGTTTCATACGTCATTCTCCTTATCTACAAACTCATATAGTTATGATTTAATAGTTAGAGGATCTTTTTTCAACTTCTTGCCCAACTTCTTATCGCGCGCTTCAATATCTTGTGGCGTATCGCGTGTTCCCCATGTAGATTTCCAGAATGTCACCCATGCAATAGGCATCTGCCATAATAGAACGGCTTCATACATCAAAACGAAGACAAATCCGAAGACCCACAGACTGCTTTTCTTAAAGAACAAGTAGGCGGCACTCATCATGAAGGCCATAAGAAATAGTCCCAGCAAGAAGGTGGTGGGGAATATACCGTAAAACAGCGGCACATAGAGTAAGTTGTACAATACGACGACTGGTGCAGCAATTGGTACAATCAATCCTACGTAAAAGAACAAAGCCATAAATACTTCTTTCCTCCAAATAAATGTTCCTGCTCGTAGTGATTCACGTAACCAAGAGCGTTTCCAGCGCATTTGTTGCTTTAAAAACACGCCAAATTTATCCGGGACAACTGTTGAACAGATGGCCCTATCTTGGTATGCGGTGCGGTGTGTTTGTAGAATATAGTTGGTCATACTGCGATCGTCGCCGAAAGTCGCTGGCTGACCTAAGAAAGTTTGATTAAGCCAATCCTCTTGGTGATCTAGAATCAGAGACTTTCTATAACAAGATAATGGACCCGATAAACAAGTGACACAATCGAAGTAAGATTCTGCTGCTTTCATGACACGAAAAGCGATATAGTAACGGACAACTTGTAATTTTGTAATACTATTTACATATTTATTTTCCACATCTGTGCGTCCTGCAACGCCACCCATTTTAGGATCTTGAAATGGTTGGACTAAATTCAGAATGGCATTTGGTTCTAAGAAACTATCTGAATCGACAAAAATAACAAGATCATGTTTGGCCATTGCCACGCCATCTACTAATGCTTTGCGTTTCCCGCCGTTTTGCGGCATTACGTATACTTGTAAACGTTCTTTGATTTTGTATACTTCATCTTCTTGTTCTAACCTTTCTACTGCTTTCCAGATATTCTCGACTGTGAGATCTGTAGACTGGTCATCTACGACGATTACTTCCAACTTATCGATTGGATAGTTTTGATTCAGGCAACCATATATCGTTTTATGAATCCACTCTTCTTCATTAAAGACCGGAATAATAATGGAGACACCTGGACGATAATTAGAATTGATTGGTACATTCCTATAGAAAGCTCCAAATATATATCGAGTGAGCAAAAATGTAGCTGCAATCAAACTATAAAAGTAAATAAACTTATTAAATTTAAAATAGACTAGACTTTCAATGCGCATCAATACAATAAAGAATGCAACAAGTAAGAGACTGGCAAGGGTGAAGGTTGTGATAAACTTCCACTTCGTTCTCCGGAAGTAGGAATCTAGTGACTCGACGAATGTAAAGACCATCTTCCAAGTGATTTCGTCATTTGGCATTTTCACTTCCTGCCAACTAACTGTTCCACGGATCCTCACTGTCGACTCGTATCCTTCTTCCATCGTTCCTCTAGGAATTTTAAAACGTAGGTTTACTACATCGCCGGCTTTCAGTGAATTCATAGATGGGTCGAAGTCGACAAGTAGGTCTGTCTTGGATAATTCAATCGCTTTTGTTTTCATTTTTTTACCAACATTTTTATTTTTCATTGTGATAGTAAAATTACATGAGTAGGAATTCTTTAACAGGCGATTTGTTTCGACCATTTTACCTTCGTCATCTCTTTGCAGTATTGGGACGTTTGGAAGAAGGGTCGATTCACTAGTGTGTCTAATTACTGTTTTGGCATTTGATTTTTCTTTCACCATAATTCCACACCTTTCTTATAGACTCCAATACCGGATATTCTGATCTTCAAATTCTTTTTTCTCGTAGATTCCTTTAACATCCACCAGTAGTTGAGTAGTATCCGTTTCGAACATTTGCTGGAAGTCCTCCAACGTGAGTCCTCTATATGCTTCATGTGGTACTGCTACAATGACTGCATGCAATCCTTTGAATTCCTCTGTGGAGACAAGCGTGATACCACACTCTTCTTTAACGGCTTGGGGATCCGCCAATGCATCTGCGACAATTGGCTCGATTCCGTACTCTTTTAATTCCTTAATAATATCGAGTACTTTTGTGTTACGAAAGTCAGGACAATCTTCTTTAAAAGTAAGACCTAATACACCTACTTTGATATTTTTCAGATTCACTTTCTGCTGTACAAGGATCTTAAGGATTTGCTGGGAAATATATGCCGCCATCGAATCATTGATATGGCGACCCGCAAGTAATATTTTAGATCGGTATCCGCAATCTTCTGCTTTAAACGTTAAATAATAGGGATCGATCCCTATACAGTGACCACCTACTAATCCCGGAGAAAAGGGTAGGAAGTTCCACTTTGTTTTTGCTGCACGCAATACCGCTTGTGTGTCAATTTTCATTTGATTGAACAACATGGAGAGTTCATTCATGAATGCGATGTTAATATCCCGCTGCGCATTCTCGATAACCTTTGCCGCTTCTGCTACCTTTATGCATTCCGCTCGGTATACACCAGCTTCGATAATCATTTCATAGACACTTGCGATAGTATTTAGTGTTTCCTCATCACTGCCAGAAACAATTTTTACAATGTTCTCTAGTCGGTGGACTTGATCACCTGGATTAATACGCTCTGGCGAATAACCTACTGTAAAGTCTGTACCGAATTTCAGGTTAGATGCTGCCTCTAGTTCGAGAATGCACACTTCCTCTGTAACTCCGGGATATACAGTTGACTCATAGACTACGACTGACCCCTTCTCCAAATTTCGACCTACCACTTGGCTGGCCAACTGAAGGGCTTTCAAGTCGGGAAGGTTTCCAGACTGAATAGGTGTTGGGACGGCAACAATGAAAAACTTTGCGTCCTGCAAATCCGTTTCATTTGATGTAAAGAGCATACTCGTATTGCGGACTCGTTCATCCCCAATATCACCTGTTACGTCAATACCAGCAAATAACTGATCAATTTTTTTTTCACTAACATCAAAGCCAATGACATCAGCTACTTCAGAAAAAGCTATAGCTACCGGTAGTCCGACGTAACCTAATCCAACTACTGCAATCTTTTCTTGTCTATACATGATTCGCTCGTATAATGAATTCACCATTCATACCACCTCTGTCATTTAGTTATTCTTCATTCGCATTAACTCCGTCATATGTTTAAATGTGTAGCCTTCTTCGCGTAAAGTATGGATAACTTTGGGGAGGGCTTCGATAGTGTGCGTGCCGTCTAGGATGTGAAGTACAATGACACTTCCATCTCCGCGTTTGTTGATGATACGTTTAACGATTTCATCGGCATCATTTTCTATATCCCAGTCAAATGGCGTGACATCGTACAATGCAATGCTTTTGTAACCTGTTGCCATAGCTATTTTTGCTGTCTTTTCATCTATTTCACCTGTAGCTGGACGGAATAGCATGGTCGGTTTTGCTTGAATCGCTTCAGTAATGACTTTATGCGCTTTAACCAAATCCTCTTGCAGTTCTTCAGGTGTGATTTTTGTCACTACTTCATGACCGTATGAGTGACTAGCCACTTCATGACCTTGCTCATAAATTGCTCTAGCTAAGTTTGGATTTTTCTCTACCCCTTTACCAATCAAGAAGAATGTGGAGGGAACTTTCTCTTCTTTCAAGATCTCAAGAATCTTTGTAACTGTGTAATCACTTGCCCAGTCATCAAATGTCAGTGCGATCACTTTTTCTTCTGTAGGTGCTTCGTAAAAGATATTTGGTTTAATATCGCTATAGTTTGGATTGATTTTAATTCGATCATAGCCGGCTATTTGTTCGAATGGTTTACGCTTGGTACCTTTATTAACTAGTTCATTTAACGGGATTAATTTATAACCTGTATTTTCAACAGCCTTCGCGATATACGGTATGGCTCCAACCACCTCGGGATTAATATCCGTATGCATGGAAATAATTGATCCACGCGTTATATACCTTTCAATATATTTGCCGATTGTCTTAGCTCCTTGCATCTCCCCTTCACGTGGGTTGATTGTGTAATTAATAACGGCATCCATACCAAGTTGTGCAGTAACGGCTTGAAGATCCTCATTGTATTCACCCGATCGTGTTCTGACATAACGGGGCGTTATACCAGTTTCTTTTCGAATTACTTCATTGCTGAGTTTGACTTCTTTATACAATTCCTCATAACTCATATTCTGAAGATCCAATTGATTTAGTGTGTTGTTTTCTATTTCATGACCGCGATCCAAAATCATTTTGGCAATTTCGGGCTCTTCTGCTACTCGTATACCTGGTAAAAAGAATGTAGCTGGAATATTGTTTTCCTCTAGTGCATCCAAAAGCTCCACCATTGTCTTTTTGTCAGCCATACCATTAAACGTAAGGGATAACTCCTTCCTAGTAGTCCATACATAAGAAAGAACTTCACTTTTCCCTTCCACGTATGGAGCGACCTTTTCACTAGCTAGAGCAACGGCTGCTGAATCACCACTCTTTTTACCTTCAAACAATGGAGAACATCCACCTACTACCAATAAAGAACTTAGAAGTAATAAAAGAGAGGTAGATTTCAATTTGTTAAGATTATGAGATTCCCGATATTCATAACGCATTCTCAACACCTACACTTTCCGTATCATCATAATTTTTATACTTTTATGCGTAATTCTTGAAAACAAACGCATTCCTTGTATGTGTATTCTGATCAACCAATGTTAATAGAGAATTTAGAGCAGCTGTTATGCTAATTTATTAGTACATTTTCTTTACTTAACAACTTTTACACTATCTTTTTATCGTAATAATGTAGTTTATGTCTTTCACCACTGGCGCTGTTGTTAGTAAGTAGAAAACCTTGTAAATACGGATAAAAGTCAGGGCAGACATTTGCATATTACAAGAGCGTGTTCAATTATAATCAAGTTTTTTACCACCTCCTTTTTACCATTAACTTTCGTGTTGTTTTTCTAAACAAACAGGTTAAAAAAACCATTTGTTTAGCGTTACAACACATATTAAATTGGTTTGTTCTTTTTGTCAACACATTTGTTAGTTAATTCTGCCAATTACTTTTGGAATACCACGGACATCTATTTTTTAGTCCTAGTTTATTCTCAATGCACTGAACATTACACTAAAGGTCATTAAACTTGGGGCTTTGGAGGATAGTTGCACTTAAACAAGTTGTAAAATGATAATGCCGCTCACAATATAATGTGTTAGTGATAGAATATACAACTTTTTTCTCAGATTCTATCCACTAGTAATATAGACTTTTAAATTAAATTCAAAAACTGCTTTACGATTTTTCATTTAAAGTCTTTCTACCTAAAAGTGTTAGGTAAGTATTTTCTGCTTTTTATAAGTAAATAGGTTATGATAGAAGTACATACTTTGCAATATTAGTCATGAAGAAGTTAAGGAGGGAATATGTTTGAACAAATTTGGAATTCGCCTACGAAAATTACGTGAACAAAGACAAATGACTTTACGTTATTTAGCTGATCTAGCTAATCTGAGTTACTCCTTCATCGCTTCATTGGAAAAAGGTAGATACAATCCTTCTCGTGAAACGATTTGTGCACTAGCAGCTGCCTTGGAGGCAGATAAGAATGAGTTACTAATATTGGCAGGTTACCTACCGAATGAAACAGTAGATCAAGCCATTTCATCTTCAAAAAGTGATGAGGCGTCCAAAGAAATTGAGCTAGAGAAATTATTGCAAAAACCAGTATCCTTTAATGGTATAAAGTTATCCAACGCTGATAAAAATGCTTTGTTGGCATTCATGCAAACTATGTATAATTTTAAAAATTAATCTTTTTTACCATTTTAAATTTTTCGACAATACTCAATAGTATTTTGTAACATTTTACTATATAATAACTGTACAAAGATTCTTCTATTCGCAAGTATAATTTCAGCTTTATATTTGAAGCCTTTTCTAAAATACTTGCTGAATAGGCAATCGTTTACTCTCCTTCTCCCGTCGCTCAAGTCTTCATTCTATTTGTTTAGGAGATGAGCAGTATGCCGGCTTATATGGTCAATGAGTATTACGTTTTTACGTCGTACGAGGAAATGTCTTCGCTTATTCATGATATTATCCACTATTCTCTTTTGCCTCCACAACAAGATCGCCATTTATTTTCTATTCTAACTGGTTATCTGGACACAACTACACTTAAATTCAAGTCAGACAATGGACTATCCATTGCATTACGCTATGAAAGCGAAGACGATATTTACTACCCCGTATGATTAGTTAGCCAGCTTCAATCATCTCGAATAGAAACATACGCTGTCTAATCCATGGGCTTTCCGACATGGATTTTTTTATCGTCTCACTACGGGGAATGATTGATTGGTGCTTGGTTCGCAAGGTTTATAGTGGGTAAGTGGCAAGGCGATAGTGTGCCTGGTGTGTTTCATTGAGCGGTTAGGCAGGGTGATAGAGCGCTTAGCACGACTCATTGAGCAGATATGCGAGACAATAGAGCGCATGCCATGCCTCATTGAGCGAGTAAGCGAGACGATAGAGCGCTTAACAAGATTTATTGAGCAACTAACTAAAATCTACAATCACTCAACTCTAAATTTAGCTCATATTCATAATTAAACACAAAAAAGCCACTCCCCAAAGGGAATGGCTTCGCATGCCTAGCAACGTCCTACTCTCACAGGGG
>NZ_PDYY01000017.1 GCF_002743255.1 Sporosarcina sp. P2 | reverse complement strand
TCAGTCAGTAAAATGAAAATTCGATTAGCTCGAGTTTCATTTGCTGGCATCAATTAAGATACTCATTTTGTTTGTGTCACCGTTAGGTGCACAAACTGTATTTCGTTAACGTTTTGCTGTTCAGTTTTCAAGGTACATTTGTTTTTAAAATAATGGAGCGGGTAGGGAGAATCGAACTCCCATCATCAGCTTGGAAGGCTGAGGTTTTACCACTAAACTATACCCGCATATAATTTGTAATTGAATTGTAATGGTGAGAATGTTTGGTGCGGTAAAGAGGATTTGAACCTCCACAGGGTTAACCCCCACTAGGCCCTCAACCTAGCGCGTCTGCCGTTCCGCCACTACCGCTTTGTTTTAGCGACAATTACTAGTATACACCTTCAGTTTAATAAGTCAAGAGCTTTCTTAAAAACTTTTTAAACTTTTTTAAATTGAATGGTGAGCCGTACAGGATTCGAACCTGTGACCCTCTGATTAAAAGTCAGATGCTCTACCGACTGAGCTAACGGCTCATATTAAAATGAAAGGAACAAATCATTCCAAATACCTTTGATCTCTTTAACGCGTGTAATACGCAGTAAAAATGGCTGGGGTAGCTGGATTCGAACCAACGAGTGACGGAGTCAAAGTCCGTTGCCTTACCGCTTGGCTATACCCCATCAATGATAACCTACTATCAAATCTTCAGGGATTTGTTTGTTTTATTAAAAGTGACCCCTACGGGATTCGAACCCGTGATACCGCCGTGAAAGGGCGGTGTCTTAACCGCTTGACCAAGGGGCCTAAGTTATATTGACGCTTCAGCAAGCAAACCGTTTGTTGCGCTTGTCTTAGTCGACTTTTACTATTATAGACAGGGTCTTACCGTTCGTCAACCTTTTTAAGCAATCTTTTTTAAATAACTTTTCAATGCGCTTTGAATCGTTGATATGACAACCTTTTCAATTAAAAAATCTCAAGCCACAAAGTCTTCTTTCACTTCTGTTTGTCCCATTATATAAAAGGCATCCAATCGCTAAGATTGAATGCCTTTTATGTCTTCACTTCACTTTTGAAATCTCCCCTGCACATTTTCCACAGCGATACTTCGCACAATTCATTCTTCTGCGTCTAGGATAATCCAATCCGCAAGCTGTACAACGATATAAATGGATTATTGTACTTTTCGCTCGGCGTTCCGTAAGTGGCTTGCAATGACGGGGTGAATTCGTCTCTTTTAGCAGCTTTTTAAAATCCGAATCTCCGTGTTTATATCCCTTTCCTTCTATATGAAGGTGATAATGGCAAAGTTCATGTTTAATGATCCCGATTAATTCTTCTTCATCATGAAGCTTAATCACTAACGGATTAATCTCTATATAATGATTACTTAACTTGTAGCGACCACCCGTCGTCCGCAGTCTACTATTAAAAATCGCTTGATGGACAAACGGCTTATGGAAAATTTCCAATGAAATCTGTTCAACCAGCTGCTGTAAATATTCTTCTGACATGCTGATTCTCTCCTTTATTTCTTAAGGGGAAGCATGGATAATGCGATACGCCCTTTCTGACGATCAACAGAATCAATCCATACTGTAACAATATCACCAGATGCCACTACATCTAAAGGATGCTTGACATAGCCATTTTTCATTTTGGATATGTGAACTAATCCATCTTCCGAAACACCTATGTCTATAAATGCACCGAAATCCACTACGTTGCGCACTGTTCCCTGCATTTCCATTCCTTCATGTACATCTTTAATATCGAGTACATCCGCTTTCAATAAAGGTTGCGGATAATCGTCACGCGGGTCACGATTTGGCCGCTGTAATGTTTGGATGATATCTTGCAATGTGATCTCTCCCACGTCTAACTGCGCAGCAAGTGTCGGGATATCCACGTGTTCAAGAGCGGTCGTCGCTTCTTCTGTACCAAGCTGGGATTTGTCGAGTTGCAACTTTTTCAATACTGCTTCTGCTACTTTATAACTCTCTGGATGAATTCCTGTCGAGTCAAAGCGCTCTTTTGATTCCGGTATGCGTAAGAAGCCAATGGCCTGTTCATACGTTTTCGCACCGAGCCTCGGTACTTTTTTCAATTCTGTACGCTTTGTGAACTTACCTGCATCTTCCCTAGCTTTGACAATGTTCTCCGCCACAGCTTTTGACAGACCTGAAACGTACTGTAATAGCGAAGATGAAGCAGTATTGACATTCACCCCTACTCGGTTCACCGCTGTTTCCACGACAAATGAAAGTGATTCTGTCAAATTCTTTTTTGCTACGTCATGCTGGTATTGCCCCACACCAATAGATTCCGGATCAATTTTCACAAGTTCAGACAAAGGATCTTGCAGTCTTCGCGCAATGGATACCGCACTTCTTTGCTCTACCTGCAGGTCCGGGAACTCTTCCCGTGCTTTTGCAGATGCTGAATATACACTCGCTCCTGCTTCATTGACAATTACGTAAGAAACCGGCTCATCCACTTCTTTAATTAGATCGGCGATGAACTTTTCTGTCTCGCGTGATGCAGTTCCGTTACCAATCGCAATAATAGATATCGGATATTTCTTCAATAAATCGAGTATTACTTTTTTTGACGCTTCTTTCTGCGGCTTCGGTGGGTGAGGATATATGACAGAGATATCCTGAAGCTTTCCCGTTTCGTCTACTACCGCAAGTTTACATCCTGTTCTGAACGCCGGATCTACGCCTAGTACCGTTCTACCTTTTAACGGCGGCTGTAATAGAAGGCTCCGAAGATTTTCCGAAAACACGTGAATTGCCTGCGTTTCTGCTTTTTCAGTTAACGTCGTTCGTACTTCTCTCTCTATTGAAGGGGCAATTAATCGTTTGAAAGAATCCTCTAACGCTTCTTTTATATATACCGCAGATGAAGAAGGGTGTCGCTTTAGATACGTACGCTCGAGATCCCCAATGATGCGATCAGCCGGGAATCCAACCCCCACACGTAGCACATTCTCTTTTTCTCCTCGATTGATAGCTAAAACGCGGTGAGGCACGATTTTACTGAGTGGTTCTTCATATTCATAGTAGTTTTCAAAAATTTTCCGCTCATCTTCCGCGTCCTTTTTCAGGGTAGCAGTCAGTTTCCCAGATGCCCATGTGATTTTACGAATCTTTTCACGCATTGTCGCGTCTTCCGATACTCTTTCGGCAATGATGAACTTAGCGCCTTCTAACGCATCTTCTATTGTAAGAATTTCTTTTTCAAGATTGATATAGGCTTGTGCTGTAGTCTCAATATTCACAGATGACTGCTGTATTAATTGGTCAGCAAGAGGTTCCAAGCCGTTTTCAATCGCAATCATCGCTTTCGTACGTCGTTTTTGTTTATAAGGGCGGTACAAGTCTTCGATTCGTTGCAATACCGTTGCACGCTCAATATCTACCTTTAACGTATCATCCAACTTCCCTTGTTCATCGATTAAACGCAGAACTTCTTCTTTTCGCTGTTCAAGCGACTTGATATAATGATAGGCGTCTTCAATTTCCTTGATCTGCACTTCATCAAGTGAACCTGTTGCTTCTTTTCGATAACGCGCAATAAAAGGTACAGTGTTGCCTTCTTCCAACAGAGCGATGACACTTGCCGTTTGGCTTTTACTGATTCCTGCGCGGCTTGCTGTTGCTTCCATAAGATCTTTTGACAATTCAACCACCCTCTCTTCTTTCCATATAATAGCATGTTTCTAACGCAGTTTCCTTCTGCAACTATTTTATTTTCAAACACAAAAAAGCCGCTTCAACTTAATGAAGCAGGCTTGCTGCGATGAATGTCGCATCATCATTATCTTCAATTGTACGTTCAACCTTTTTATATAATTGATAAGAAGTGGTGTTTTCTTGCAAGTACTTTTTAGGACTTCGCAAGTTTACGCCATCAGAATGGAGGAAGAACCGGTCATTCTTGTTATAAGGATACCTTTGCGTACGGGGCGATTGTGGTTGTCCGGATAGATAACCCATTACTGGCAAAGGATAAATCATCTGACCATTTGATTGTAGGATATAGATTCGAATGTTACCGACACAACTATATTCCAAAGTTTGTTGTTCAAAATACACTTTTACAATCCCTACTGCCGCGCCACGTTTATGTAACATCTGTTTATTGCAACGCAGTAACAAATCGTCAGGTGATTCATGGTGATACAACTTTAAGACTTGTGGAATTATTTCAGCAGATTCTTTCGCTTCTGTTCCACTGCCTAAGCCGTCTGCAATAGCACAGATGAAATAATCTTCATCTGAATGAATGTAGTATGCATCCCCAGAATCTTTATTACCTTTTTTGGACTGTTGGAATATATATGCCTCTACATAGTCATTCTCAAAAGTTTCCACTAATTTGCACCACCACTCGTTAGGATTACTTCTTGCAACTTCTTAATTGCTTTCCGTTGCAGTCTCGAAACATGCATTTGAGAAATATCAAGTAATTCTCCGGCTTCTTTCTGACTCATCTGATCGATATATGTATACTGGATAATCTGACGTTCACGCTCAGTTAAAACGTTCAGTGCATTCAAGACTAGCATACGCTGATCTGTTTTTTCAAAACCGTCATCCGTCTCACCAATAATATCAAGCAGTGTAATGGTTCCACCTTCTGAATCCGCGTCTAATGTATGGTCAATTGATAGCGCTTGATAGCTTCTGCCCATCTCCATCGCCTCAAGCACTAATTCCTCATCAGTACCTAGGTATTCCGCTATTTCATAGACCATTGGCGATCGCTGAAATTCAGTCGTTAACGTTTCAACCGCCGCTTTGATTTTCGGCCCTAACTCCTTGATTCTTCGCGGCACATGAACAGCCCATGTTTTATCACGAAGGAAACGTTTGATTTCCCCGATAATTGTCGGTACAGCAAACGCCTCGAAATTCCGTCCTTGTTCGGGATCATATCTTCGTATTGCGCCTAATAGTCCTAGCATTCCCGCCTGGACAATGTCTTCATGATGCGATTGTCCACGCGAGTATTTGCGCGCGATTGAGTGTACCAGTCGCTCATAATGTAGGACTAGTTGCGTCTGCGCATAGTCGTCATTATTCTCCTGGTATTCATGTATCCATTTAATGACTTGCTCTTTTGTCTCATTGTCACGAGAAGACTGTTGATTTGACATGGTCCTCTCCCCGCTCTCTGCCCAAATATTTGGTCATGAAAACAATGACACCCTCCCCATGGTCAACTTTGACTTCATCCATTAAAGTTTCCATTAAGTACAGTCCCAATCCACCTTCTCTAAGTGGCGATTCTTCATTCCAGTCTTGATAAGGACCAACTTTTTTCTTTGTTTCTTCAAAATCAAAGCTTTGACCATGATCTGTCACAACAATTTCTAGGCGATCTTTATACAGGGCACACCCTAGGATTACTTCACCCGTTTTTTCACCATTGTATGCGTGTTGCACAGCATTCGTCACCGCTTCACTTGCAGCGATCTTCAAGTCTTCAATTTCATCATATGTAAACCCTATGCGACTCGCAAGACCTGATATAGCTAAACGGGCTACACCTACGTACTGGGCTTTTGCCGGAACTTTTATTTCAATGTAATCAAACGCTTGCATTGTCTTCGCCACCTTTAGATTGTTCTATCTCCATAATCTCATTGAGGCCCGTGATTTCAAACAAACGGTAAAGGCGTTGGTTTAGTCCTTTAATCACTAATTTTCCATTATACGCTTTTACTTCTTTATAGAATCCGACAAATATGCCTAAGCCTGTACTGTCCATATAATTCACTTCGGATAGGTCTAATTCCACTTCAATTCCTTCTACTAACTCCAATGTTGCCAAATGCTCTTTCAACTTTGGCGCTGTATATATATCGATCTCTCCGATAACTTTAAAGTTATGTACGAGATCTTTATCAACTTGCTCAACTTGTAAATTCATTTCGACACCCCGATCATTTCTCTATTTTCTATGAAGGTACAACTTAATCATACCCACTTCACACTCATTGTTTTATACCCATTCTTTAATTTCTTAAACCTTTATTTCGTTTTTTTCAAAACTACGAGCGTAAAGTCATCATGCAATTCATAATCCTGCATTTTAGAAAGCTCGTTAAATAAATAGTCAACCATCGCTTGTGCACTTTCCAAACGTACTTCCCGCAATAAGTTTTCTATAATATCCATTTCAATGAAACCTATATCAGTTCTGGTTTCCGTTACACCATCCGTCATAATTGCAATGAAATCATTATCTTCAAGACGCACTGTTCGTTCTTCATATACCGCTTCTTCTTGAACACCGAGTAACAGACCTTTACTTTCAAGCAAACTGTACGAATCTTCCGCCGCACGATAAAATAGAGCCGGCTCATGTCCAGCCGAAGAATAGCGAAATACCGAATTTTTGGTATCGTATTTTCCATAAAACATGGAAATAAACATAGAATCAGCAATGCTTTGTTCCACCATTTTATTAATAAAGCTCAATACTTCAAAAGGATTTCTTTTCTCATATCGCAGACTATCCATACCAAACTTCACCATAGACATATGCATAGCTGCTGACATGCCTTTTCCGATTATGTCTGCTACAGCCAAGCAAACTTCTTGTTCTGTTTCCTTTAGAAAATACACATAATCTCCATTCATTTGCTTCGATGGTCTGGAAATCCAACCTATATCGAGACCCTCCAACACAGGAGTTGTCGTTTGCAACAAAGTGTTTTGTACTCTAACAGCAATATCCATCTCTGTTTGAATGGCTTCTTGTTTGCGGATCAAGCTCTGATGCTCTTTAAGCGCCAGTCCATAATGAATCATCATTTCAATTAAAAAATCGAATGACACGCTGACATCGGCCGGCAAATCTTTAATTAATTCTTCAATAGAATTTTTATGAATACTTATGACGTCTTCCGGCGCAATACTTTTTTCTATGAAGCTGCGGCTGAATTGCTGTCCCAAATAGAGATCTTCTTCTCCTTTGGAGTGCAGATAATTCTCCAGCATTTGCTTATACTGCTTACCCGCCTCTTGTGGCAATACCCTTCAACTCCTAGTGCAACCATTTCGTCGCTGTAATAGTGGTACCTACGCCCACTTCTGTTTCTATACGAAAATCATCCATCAATCGTTTAACTCCTGGCATTCCTGCACCCAATCCTCCGGAAGTTGTATAGCCATCTGTCATAACTTTTTGCAAATCGGGAATTCCTGGTCCTTCATCGGAAGCAGTAATAAGTAAACCAACCCGGTTGCCTACTGTGATAGGCGCAATTTCAATTCGACCTTTTCCTGCGTAAAGATATATATTCCTTGCTAATTCACTTATGGCAGTCGTTATTCTCGCTTGGTCGACTGTCCCAAAGCCCGTACTTTTCGCCTCATTACGACCCAATTGTCTAGCGGCAACAATATCCCACTCCGTCTTGATCTCTATAGAAGACCTGTGTTCCATGGTCAGGCCTCCAATTCTCTAGTCAATTTCTCTAGCCCATTCTCTAGATCTAATGCAGTTGTCACGTTCTCTAAACGGATACCTAATTCAATTAACGTGATGGCTACAGATGGTTGAATACCTGTGATAACTACTTTCGCACCCATCAGACTTGTCATATGAATAACATCACCTAGCACTTTTGCAATGAATGAATCAATAAAGTCAATGGGTGTCAAATCAATTACAACGCCTCGTGCAGACGTTTTATGCAATTGATTCAATAAATCTTCCTGGAATTGTAAAGCGGTCTGATCATCAAGTTCTACTTGAATAGATACAATCAACGTGTCTTTTAGCTTTAGAATTGGGATTCGCATCTTCATACTACTTTTCCTCCTCCACAATTGTCCGTCCTGTCATTTCAAGCGCCTTCTGCATCCCTCTGCGTAACGTGCTTGTCGTTGAGAAGTCTGTAAGATTAATACCTAGAGTCACAATAGTCTGCGCGATTTCTGGACGAATTCCAACTAGCATACATTTCGCACCAACTAGACGAACCGCGTCTGCCGCTTGGATGATATGGTGCGCAACCATCGTATCTACTACCGGAACACCTGTAATATCAAGTAACACGACTTCAGCGCGTTGCTTGACAACCCCTTCCAATAGATTTTCCATAATCAATTTCGCACGCTCTGTATCAATTGTACCGACTAACGGCATGACAGATATCTTGTCGAATACCGGAATCAAAGAAGCCGATAGTTCTTGCAATGCAATCTTCTGCAAGCTGTCCGTACGTTCCCACTTCGTAGCATATTCTTCAATGATGCTCTCCCTTAGCGGACTGATCCAGTTTGAGAAGATAGTAATCCCTTCGCGCAAGTTGGAGTCTTGTAAGATCCCCTTCTCAAAGAATAGATTATATACGACGGTAGAAAACGTATCAATTGCCCGATTGATAAACTTAATTGACCATCCAAAATGAATGACTTTCTCCGTGAATTCATCCAATCGTGCCTTGTCCACTGTTTCGCGGTACGAAAGATTTGATGTCATCAATTCTGCAAATTCTCTACTAGTTGTAGCTACTACAGCTACTGGCATTAAATCCAGAAAACGCTCATCAGCATTCTCTTTCATTTCTTCTACCCAGCGCGTAGTGATTACATCAATATTCTCGGCTATACCTTTTTTCATGACTTCGTTCATCGTTATTTGTTCCTCCCTACATCTTCAATTATCTCTATTGTATCGAATTCCACTGCAAACTACATGTTTTTAACCATCTTTTTTCGAAATTACTATAAAAAAAACACTATAACCGGTTGGCTATAGTGTTTTCAGGGGCCATTAGTTACTGGCGCCATCTGCAATAAAAGTTAGTAGTATATGTATGCTAAAATTTAATAAGTCCGAAGCTTACTTGTAAAGCTTCGTCGACTTGCTTCATTAACGCATCGTCTAAGTGTGTTATTTTGTCTGTAAGCCTTGACTTGTCGATTGTGCGGACTTGCTCGAGCAGGATGACTGAATCCCGCTCGAATCCATGCCGTGCCGCTGTAATTTCGACATGTGTCGGCAATTTTGCTTTTTGTATTTGTGCAGTAATGGCTGCCACAATCACTGTAGGACTGAATCGGTTACCGATATCATTTTGGATGATTAGTACCGGTCTGGTCCCACCCTGTTCAGAACCGACTACAGGTGACAAATCTGCAAAAAAGACGTCTCCGCGTTTAATTGCCAACTTTTCATCCTCCGCTGACGCAACGTTCTACGGTATGCTGAGCTTCAAATTCCGCATATAAACATTCTGCCGCTATGTTGAGGTTGATTTGCGACATTTCCACATAACCTCTAATCATGGCTTCACGTAATAAGGAAGCTTCACCATGTTTGATATGTTTCACATCTGTCGTATAAACGAAATCTTCTTGCACTTGCTCCCATTGAAAGATCGCGTCTTCATTTTGCTGTTGCAATCTGGTTGAGGCTATACTAAGTATTCTTTTATCGTTTTTATCCGTACGCAAATCGAGCACCTCCGACAAACCCATCCCTCTATTTCTATATCATTTCTATCTTACCATTTATATTGGAATATGAAAAGACAAGGTTTGAAGTGTTTTGACAAGAAATACTAGTTTCGTCAGTAGTATGTCGAATTGAAGGGCCGTCGCGTCATATATTTCGCCAGATAGTTTCGACGTTTTTTACGTATAGACTCTAGGTATTCGTGTAGAAATTGTTACAGCCACTTCATAGGGTATCGTATTTAGGCGTTCAGACCATTCTTCTATCATTATTTCTTCGTTTCCCTGTTTGCCGATCAATATTACCTTTTCACCTTCGGGATATTCACGTGGTAATCGGATCATGCATTGGTCCATACAAATGGTGCCAACAATTGGTACCCTCTTGCCATCGATCAGTACTTCCTGACCTCTTAGCGAACGCCTCAGCCCATCCGCATAGCCCACTGGTAATGTACCGATCCATTCACCTTCAGCTGCTTTATACGTACCACCATAGCTAATCTCCTCGCCAGCCGCCATCTGTTTCACGTAAGTTAATTCGGTTTCAATCGTCAACGCTCGTTCCAGCTTAAACGGCAACTGCTTAGCGACATTATGAGACGGCGGAATACCGTACAAGCTTATGCCAAAACGGACAGCGTCAAGTGCGTATTCAGGAAACAACAAAATCCCCGCGCTATTTGACGCATGAATGAGACGCGGTTTTTCAGGCAAACAACTCACTAAGCGCATGAATCGTTCAAACTGTCGCTGTGTTGGTTCCCGATTTTCTTCATCTGCACGTGCAAAATGCGTGAATACACCATCAATAGATAAATCGGACTGTTGAATAGACTTCACCAATCGCGTTAGCTCCTCTTCAGTCCGCACTCCAATTCTACCCATTCCACTGTCGATTTTTACATGAATCCTACATTTATTATCAAATGGCTGTTGTGCACGTACTTGTTTTACCCAATTTTCACTTGTGACCGTCAAAATAATGCGATGTTTTGCCGCTACAGCCGCAAATGATACCGGTGAAAATCCCAGCACGAGAATATCGGTGGTCGGTTGTGTTTTCCTGAGCGTCATCGCTTCATCAGGGGTGGCAACGGCAAACATGTCTGCTCCCGCTTGCAATGCAGCGGAAGCAGCCTGCGCTACTCCATGACCGTATCCATCCGATTTGACGACCGCGATCAACTTTGTTTCTCTAGGTAAATAAGAAATAAGGTGTTGTGCATTTTGCTCAATAGCTGCTGTATTAATAACCGCTCGTGTTGGGCGATATTGTGTTTCGTTAAACATTTCCTTCCACCTCTTTACAGGATAGACTGTCGCATGAAATAATTATCTATCCTAAGGCATAGTCTAGTCAATTGATTTAGGCATTGTTATTTGGATTCTGTCGCTGTCATCGCATTTGCTACAGTGATTAATTCTTCTTTACTTAACATGTCGGATGCAACAAAGAACGCCATGCCATTCGCTTCCCAGTGAATGGATTTATCCGTCAATGCCGCTACTGCGAAACCTAGATCAACTGGATCACCCTCGATGGATACAGGCATTTGATTCAAAGGCTTTTCAGCTGGTTCCTGAATTACAACATATTCTTTATCTCCACTGAACGTCATGATAACACGCTGACCGTTCTCAATTTCCACGCTCTTCTCCTCCGACAGTGTCGTACCTTGTAAATTAGCAACCGGATAGTAGGTTTGTTGATCTACCTTAGCCTGATCTTCCCCATCGCTTTCTTTTGCTTCTCCGTCAGAATCGGCTTGATCACCGTCTGCCTTCGGTTTATCCATTTCTACCTTATACTCTGCAACTTTATGCTCTACACCTAAGGCAATTTTATCGAACTTAATGGAAATCTTTTCTTCACCCGCTTCATCATGAATCGTCACCTTGCTTGGTAATAAAGTCTTTTTATCGATATGAATTTTCTGAGTTGGTAAAAGTGACTTATGATTATTGCGTGTCGCTGTTTCAAAGATATACTCTTTTTCCTTTTCTTCCATGACTGCTGCTTTGTCCGCCTTAATATCTTCAGCAAGCGTTCCGATCAGATACCCTTGACTGTTTTGAGCCGGCCAGTCACTTTGGAATTTATATGTTTTGCCGAGTGACGGCGTAATAACGAACACGCCTTCTTCATTACGAACGATCATTTGCGACTCTTCATTCCCCGATTGTGTCACATTCACTTTGTAAAACTCTGGCTTAGTATGCCATACTTCCACATTGTACATCCGAGGCTCTGAACCTGTTTTGATTTCCATTGAAGCATTTAACTCATACCCCTTTGTTTCGTTCCACTTATTGCTAAGTTTCTTCATAACATCTTCTTTAGAAGGTTTACCACATCCTCCTAGTACTAACATAACGGCGACGACTGTTAACAAGATAATTTTTTTCCGCATTCTTTTCATCCTTTCTCCAATCAATTCGGGTAGCTTATCTTATGAGAGGGATGAATCGATTATGCGAGCTTGTTTTAAATTCTATTTAGACGCCTTCACGATTCCATTAGGACCACTTGTGCAGCCGCTACACTTTGGGTATGCGTAATGCTAATGAACCCTTGAACCAGTTGACTATGAAAGTACAATACTGGGCGGCCACTTGCTTCTGAAATGACTTCAATGTCCAGAAAACTGCAATCTGATCCGATTCCAGTCCCACGCGCTTTTGAGAATGCCTCTTTAGCCGCGAACCGCCCCGCCAAGTATTCATTTTTACGGTGACCACTCAACGTTTCATATACCTGCAGTTCTCTTTTAGACAATATACGCTCTCTGAATTTTGCACCACGGCCATCCAAGCGAGCTATCCGATCTAATTCCACGATGTCTAATCCAATTCCTTGAATCAAAATGAACAACTCCTTTCCCTTCAAGTTAAATAATATGTATAATCAGTACAGAAGATTGAGGTGAAACCATGTTTATAAGAACGGAAAACTTTTCACAATATGTTCGCGCCTATCCTGTCGTGACATTTTTGCTCGCCTTAAATATCGGGATATTTATCTATACATTAATTCCCGGTATTGGCGATCAGCTCTTTTTATTCGGCTTGGGAGACAACTTGCTCATTGCGAACGGAGAGTATTGGCGCTTAATAACCCCTATGTTTTTGCATGGCGGTTTCATGCATTTACTATTTAACATGTTCTCGCTATTCGTTTTCGGACCGGAACTTGAGAAAATCGCAGGGAAAGCACGGTTTATTACAGTATATATGTTAGCGGGCTTATTCGGTGATATCGCAACATACTTCGTGCAACCCGCTGCCTATACGCACGTCGGTGCAAGCGGTGCGATCTTCGGCGTGTTCGGCGCGTTTGGTGCGCTTGTCTATTACACGAAGCATGCGTTTCCACAGTTGAGACAAGTTATTTTACCGATTATCGTCATTAGTGTTGTGATGACGTTTGTTGGAACGAATATCAACGTGACAGCCCACATTGCAGGCCTGCTCACAGGCTTCCTGATTGGGCTGAGCTACTTCAATCCGAAGAACATTGTCAGTTGGCGAAAAAAGTAGTGTAATGCAAAGTCAGACAGGGTGTATCCTTGTCTGACTTTTTGAATTGCGATGAAGTAGAGAGTGAATTAGTGAGTACGAGGGGATTTCCACTACCCCCTGTCAGCCTTTCTACTTTCATTGAGAACCAAAAACCAGACAAGTTTAGTTGTCTGGCTCTATTTGCGATTCTGTGCTTTCTGGATGGAACTCATACCAAGACAAGAACTTTTCTGCATCCTCCTGCGGCATGTGGCGAATGGCTGGGGCATCAAGTGTCATGCCAGATTTGACGTTTACCATAAGGGTCGCGACCTTTTTTCTCCGATGGAAATAATTCTGATCTAACTCCATTGACTGAATCCTGTTCTTCTCTGTAAACACCGTCTGTCGGCTGATTGTGCGAAAACGCATCGTCAATTGTTTCGTCAAGATGGTATAGGCCGCTGTTTTGTATTGCCATATACCGTGCAACCCTACTAATGGTAACAGTAGCAACATAAGCAATCCATATGGGAAAAAGTTGTACGAGACAATCGCTATCGGTAGTAGTGTGACAAGTAACTTAAAACGATAATAGAAACGTTTTCCTCTTCCGCCAATTTTCTTTGTCGGTTCACTGAAATCCATATTTGGAAATAGCTCCTGCAATGGTTCAATCATGCTATTTCGTTTTGCCAACGGGAAAAGTTTGATTCGTGAACCTTCTCCCACTCCTCCCGCACTATTGATGATGACCGCGCCATAGCCGAATAGCTGACGGATAGGATTTTCGGTGATGGTGATATTTTGTACACGTTTTAATGGCACAGTAACTCGCTTCTTCTCGAGCAACCCGCGCGTGATGACTAAATTATCTTTCTCACGTATGACTTTGAAATCATAATTTGCAAGGAATGTCATTGCGACAGATAACAACCAAACGATCAGGAAGCCAAGTACTACTAAAATCGCAACGACGAAAATACCGATGCGGATGAAAGATTTCAGTTCTCCAAACAACCAGTCATACGGAATGAGTTCCTCAATTTGCGATAGGAATACGATCGCACCGGATAAAATAACTCCAATCCCACCGGAAGTTGTCGCAAGCATAAGCAAGTCACTGGTCGTCATAGAGAAAATTACTGGTGCTGGTTGCTGCACTATCTGCACTTCTTCCGGCTCTCGTATCAACTGCCACTCTATTTGATCAAATAATGCCGGTTCCGGACCTAGAACTTTCATTTTTTTCGACTGCTTAATTTCTTTTTCAATTTGTTGCGCCGCATCCTTCGTGATTGCAGTTAATTCAGCTTCTGCATCTTTACCGGATGAAGAACCTGCTGTTTCAATTTTGACCTTAACCAACTGAAATGGCCGATGAAAAATACCTTCTGTGTAATCTAAACTTTGAATACGTTCGAATGGAATGTAACGTTTTTTCCGTACAAACAAACCCGATACGATGCGCAACTCCTGATCTTCAAACCAGTAATCAAAACGGCGCCATTTCACAATACCCGAAACTAATGTAAATACCAGAAGCACGCCAAATAAAATCAACGACCAATACTGGATATACCATGGCGCTGTACTTTCTCCTTTGAAACCATTCACGAAAACCAAGATGACGAACGGACCAATCAACTCTTTTAATGCTTTCGCCGTCTCGACAACAGCTGATATCCAATGAAGTTTATAACGTGGTTCAGACATCATCTTTCGCCACCCTTGCAAACGTGGAAATACGGTTGCGTAGTTCATCTGCTTCTTCCGTCACAAGCGCAGGAATGGAATGATTAGTCGCTGCAGTAGAGATCGTGATGGAGGCCAGACCATACTTACGTAAAATGGGTCCTTCCGCTGTATCCACGTGCTGAACGCGCACCATCGGAATGAGCGTGCGATTGACGATGAATAATCCATGTTGAAGCTCAATTTCCGCTTCACGCACTTCATAGCGCCAACGTTGCCAACGAATTTTCGGGAATAAATAAATTGATAAATACGCATTTACTAATACAACCACTGCCACGGCGAACATAATCCAATTTGACCAATCAAAAAGGTATGATAAAAAACCTAATCCAACTGCGATTGCTAGTATGATCACACTTTGAATCGTTCCATATAGTCTCCAAACTGTTAATCCTTTTTTGGATAGTTGATTTGAAGGTTGTCGTCTCACAAGACCACCCCTTTTCGAATTTCTACTGATATATACGTAACAATTGTAAAAACGTTTCACTCTCATCGATCATATCATATTCACGACAAAAAAATCCGGACTGCTATAATGCAGGCCCGGATTTTATACTTATTATTCTTAGCGTTCTGAACGAGTGCTACTGCTGCGTCTTGATCCGCCATCTCTTCTAGCGCCATCGCGAGGTCCGCTACTACGTCTAGTTGATCCGCCAGCTGATGAACTTCTGCCGCGTCCTCCTTGAGAACGTCCGCCACCGCTACGATTGCCGCCTTTATAGCCGCCACCAGAACGTGATGAAGATGGTCTGCGTGAAGGTAGTGGGCGCTCTTCTGAAATAGTTACAGGAGTCTCATCAACACTCTTAGTCAATGACTTAAGTGCTGCCGCCACAACTTCTTTCGCATCATGTTTCTCAAGCAATTGTGCTGCTAATCCAGCATAATCCTCTGAATTGTTCTGTTCAATTACTTCCACCAAGGAATCCACTGCATTTTTCTTCTGTTCAAGCAATGCCTCGTCAGAAGTCGGTGGGCGTAATGGAGTCATACGCTTCTTAGTAGTTTCCTCAACGATACGAAGGTAACCCATTTCACGTGGTGTTACGAATGTAACAGCCACTCCGTTTTTACCAGCACGGCCTGTACGACCGATACGGTGAACATAGCTCTCTGGATCTTGTGGAATGTCAAAGTTGTAAACGTGTGTTACGCCTGAGATATCCAATCCACGTGCAGCTACATCTGTCGCTACAAGTACATCGATTTTATTGTCTTTGAACTGACGCAAAACTGACATACGCTTTGCTTGTGTCAAGTCACCATGAATTCCTTCAGCAATATAGCCGCGGATACTTAGCGCATGAGCCAACTCGTCTACCCGGCGTTTTGTACGTCCGAATACGATAGCCAATTCAGGCTGTTGAACGTTCAACAATCTTGATAACACATCAAATTTCTCACGTTCATGAGACTTTACGAAGAACTGCTCAATGTTCTCAACAGTCATTTCTTTTGATTTGATTTTCACCATTTCTGGGTTTTTCATGAAAGTTTCTGCAATTTTACGGATTGGAGCAGGCATAGTCGCTGAGAATAGCAACGTCTGACGCTCGGCCGGTACGCTTGCAAGAATTGTATTGATATCTTCGATGAATCCCATGTTCAACATTTCATCTGCTTCGTCCAAAACAAGTGTTTGAACGTGATCAAGCTTCAATGTTTTACGATTGATATGATCCAAAATACGTCCCGGTGTACCGACTACGATGTTTGGATTATTACGAAGTGCACGAATTTGACGTCCGATTTCTTGTCCGCCATAAACAGAAAGAACCTTCGCACGGCTACCGTAGCCGACTTTATAAATTTCTTCTGATACTTGGATTGCCAATTCACGAGTTGGTGCGATGACCAGCGCTTGAACCGCAGTACTCTTCGGATCCAACTTTTCAATGATCGGAATACCAAATGCTGCTGTTTTACCAGTACCTGTTTGCGCTTGCCCGATTACGTCGCGGCCTTCCATACCAAAAGTGATTGTACCTTCTTGGATTGGCGTTGCCTCTTCAAACCCCATGCGTAGCAAAGCGTTTTGTGTTGTTTCACTAATATTTAATTCTGAAAACTTAGTCAAAATATTCATTCTCCTTTATTTCTCCATTTGACAATTGGTTACATCTGCAAATGAAAGCGCGGCAAATTCGAGCCATGTACTTTGAAAGTTGGGAGCGTTTCCGATATATCCATCTCTGGTTTGTTAAAAGAATCTTCTAGAAGGATTCTTGTGGTTGAGAGGGGTCATATCAATTACACTTATCGTAATTGCGTCCAGATTTTTATACAGCACAATGTAAAACCCGTGACATACAAGGAAAGCTCGGTCCTTGCCGAGCGGTGAAAACAGCAAATCATTGCTAGTCTGCCTACTAATCACCGTTTTATTCAAAAAAAAGTACTCTCCGTATAATATAACGGAAGAGTGCCGTGTAAATGTATCCAATTCCTTTCATCATTCTACCATGGCTTACACAAGACTGCAACGAATCCGCTTAAGTTCCATTAATCAGTCTTCGTCCATGAACTTCAGTACTTTCGGGAACCACACATGGCGATCTTCGCTATAACAAATATGGTGTTTGCCATTTTTCGAATAAATCAAGTGTTTTTCTTTTGATCCGAGTTGCTCGTATAGTAACTCTGCTGTAAATGCGGGAACGATTCCATCTTGCTCTCCTTGCACGATGAAAACAGGTGTTTTGACTTGATGATAATACCGCCGCACTAAGCGAAGGACGCGTAAAAACTCTATTGCTACACGAACAGGTGTATTTGTCAGCTTATAGTTATACAGATGATAAAACGAGTCTGTAGGATAGTTCTTACGTCTAAACGACCTCATCATTATTCTGGCATCATCTAATAAAATACGCGGACTAATATACTTCGCCGCAGCACTTAGTAAAATAAGCTTTTTTATTGGGTAGCGTAGTGCCAAATACATAGCGATCAAGCCCCCCATAGAGAAGCCGACGACTATGACGTCATCCACTTCTTTCTGTAGTTTTCGTAATGCTAATTCCCCCACCATCATCCATGACTTGGCGGAGCCTTTCTGTACGCCTAGATCCATTTCATGCCCCGGTAAAACAGGCACGACTATTTTCCAATTGGTATGATTCTCTAGAAATCTTTTGAACGGTGCGATTTCAAAAGGACCGCCCGTGAATCCGTGAATGATGAGAACACCTGTTGTCACAACTTTTCCTCTGCGAGTATCTCTATGATCCGTTCTAGTTTCATTCCTCTAGACCCTTTAAACAACACCACTGTCTGATCTGTTAGTTTTGGGCGCAATGCATCCGCAAGCAATACCGTGTCATTCGCTGTCCACATAACTTCTCCAGGGTAATCCTTCAACTGGTTTGACAACCACTTCATACGGGGTCCAAATAGCGCAATCCCACTTACGTTCATAGTAATCAATTCCTCCGCGAGCTCTTCGTGGTAGCGCTGTTCGTCAGTACCAAGCTCTAGCATATCCCCAAGGACAAGCCACTTGTTTTGTTTGACTGACGTTTCATCAATAAAACGGAACGCCGCACGCATGGAAGTGGGCGCAGCATTGTATGCATCATTAATTAGTAATGAACCGTTTTTCCCCGCTATAGGTTGCATGCGCATATCCGTTAATGTTGTTTCACTCAATGACTCTTCAATTTGTTTTTCTGTTAGACCTAACTCGTTTGCAATTATAATCGCGGCCAGTGCATTCTTCACTTGATGAGAACCGTAAACAGGAATGGTAAACTGCCCTTCAAGCTTACCGGTTACAGTGAATGCACTACCTTTATCGGTAGATATAATTTGTTGCGCAGTCAAATCAGCCTGTTCATAACCGAATGACACACTTCGCAAACTTGACTGTTGATGTACTAATTCTTTTAATAACGGTTCATCACCATCGTAAAGCAACATACCGCCACTCACCAGACCGTCGATGATTTCAAATTTTGCCTTTGCAATCCCTTCGCGTGAACCTAGGTCTTGCATATGTGCCTCACCAATATTGGTTATGACTGTAAACTGTGGTTGAGCAAGCGTTGATAGAAATGAAATTTCTCCAAAGCCGCTCATCCCCATTTCAAGAATAGCGACTTCTGTGTCATCTTCAACAGATAATAACGTCAATGGCAAGCCAAGCTCATTATTGAAGTTACCTTCCGTTTTCTTGACCTTGCGATAAGGTGACAATACCCCTGCAACCAAATCCTTAGTCGACGTTTTACCATTCGACCCTGTGACTCCGATGACAGTACACCTTAATTCACTTCGGTAGCTACGGGCCATTTGCTGTAATGCGAGCTCTGAATCCTCGACGAATAGAAGAGGTAGACCTGTCGGTGGATTAGGTTCATCTTTTAGCCAAAGTGACGCGATTGCACCTTGCTCAATTGCCCCTTTGACGTATTGATGACCATTTACTTGTTCACCTCTAAAAGGGATGAACAAGTCCCCCGCTTTCACATTCCGTGAATCGATGCAGACACCTGTCACTTGTTGCTCTGCGATATGCTGTCCTTCTGCCTGAAGCCATTGCTGGATCGTTGATAGATTTCGTTTCACGTTTCTTCCTCCACTCAGTCCATTGTATATTGTAGTTGTTGTTTTTCTGTATGACGTTCTACTGCCAGTTCAATTAGCTGATCAATTAATTCTGGATAAGTCAATCCAGACTTTTGCCACAGTAATGGGAACATACTTGTCGGTGTGAAGCCAGGTAATGTATTTACTTCATTGATCAATACTTCGTTGTCTGTCGTGACGAAAAAGTCTGCACGTACGAGTCCTGAACAGTCGAGAACTTTAAATGCACGGATTGCCATATCTTTCATATGCTCTGCAACTGCATTGGGCATTTCTGCTGGAATAGATAACTCCGTGCTTTGGTCTTTATATTTCGCTTCATAGTCGTAAAAGTCAGCAACTGGACGGATTTCTCCTGCTACCGATACTTCAGGATGGTCGTTACCCAAAACCGCCATTTCAATTTCACGTGCCACAATTCCTTGCTCTATAATAATTTTGCGGTCAAATTTCAATGCCAACTCAATCGCTTTTTTGAGCGATTCGCGATCATCTGCTTTACTGATACCTACACTTGATCCAAGGTTGGCCGGTTTGACGAACATTGGATAAGTAAGTTCGTGTTCCGCTTGATCTAATAATTGCTCAGCGTGTTCTTTCCACGTACTGCGAATGAAGTGGACATATGCAACTTGTGCTAACCCTGCTTGTGCGAATAATTGTTTCATGACGACTTTATCCATACCTGCTGAAGAAGCGAGCACTCCGTTCCCTGCGTATGGAATATTTAAGACTTCAAATAGTCCTTGTACTGTTCCGTCTTCTCCGTTCGTTCCGTGAAGAAGCGGCAAAACAACATCAGGCATATCTCCTTGCAAAAAACTTTCAATATGATCGGGCTGTGGTTGTTCACTTTTCAGACGTAATGCCTCAATCTCCGTGACCGGTCCAGTCAATGGCTCCCCTTTCAGCCATTCACCTTGCATCGTAATATAGATTGGTAATACTTCATATTTACTTAAATCAACCGCCTCTGTTACTGCGCGCGCTGTAGAAAGCGACACTTCATGCTCCGCGGATTTCCCGCCATATACTAAACCTAACCGTCTTTTCATGTAATCTCCTCACATTCCGTAGTTTTCATTCATACAGTTTACCATGAACAGTGCCAATTCATGAATGAAAAACCAACGTTCTCCACTTCTTTTTCTTTTCGTAGAAACCAATCATTTCACAACTCGTCTATTAATGGGTGTACTTCTTAAAAAGTTTTGCGATATAATAGGTAATTATAATAAGAGAATACTAGCTTAAGAAAAGGTGATTTCATAATTGAAACAATCAAACAGGCTAGGTGAACGATTCGACTGGACACTTGCCTTTATCATTTTACTTTTCGCGATTGTCAGTTTTTTCGTCATTGGATCCGCTCAAACCTCCGAGCAATATACACAGAATTTCGTTTTAAAACAAGTGAGATGGTATATACTCGGTTCTTTCATCGTAGCAATGGTCATGTATTTTGAACCCGATCAATATAAAAAGTTCGCTTGGTATTTCTATGGCTTTGGTATTTTCTTGTTGATTTTTCTCATGTTGGCACCCGGCGGTCCAGGGCAAATTGCAGAAATGCGCTATAGCGCAAAACGTTGGTTGCATTTACCCGTCATTGGGACAATCCAGCCTGCCGAGTTCATTAAGACATTCTTTATTATCGGACTTGCCAAGTTGGTCAGCACACATAACGAACGCTCGTTTAACAGAACGTATACGACAGATCTACAGTTGCTCGGTAAAATTGCGCTAATGCTTGTCGTTCCGTTGTTTCTTATCATGAAGCAGCCCGACCTTGGAACTTCACTCGTCTTCATTTCGATTACCGCGGCTATCGTCATCGTGTCCGGTATCTCATGGAAATTACTCGTACCTATCTTTACCTTAGGAGCCGCAGCCGCAGGCGGGTTACTGTGGATGTCACTATTCGCACAAGATTTGCTCGATAAATTCGGGTTTTCACCTTATCAGTTCAAACGTGTCTATTCGTGGCTCGACCCCTACTCTTATCCAACAGATGAAGGGTATAACTTGATTACGGCAATGACCGCAATAGGCTCAGGACAACTGACGGGTAAAGGCTTTCTGGAGCGCGTTGTATACATCCCCGAGAACCACACGGACTTTATCTTCAGTGTAATAGGAGAAGAATACGGTTTTATCGGTGCTTGTTTAGTTATCACACTGTATTTCATTTTAATTTACCATTTAACGAAAGTTGCTCTTTCTTTGCACGATCCGTTCAGTGTGTATGTTTGTACGGGTGTCATTGCGATGATTGCGTTCCACGTATTTGAAAACATCGGGATGAATATACAGCTGTTACCTATTACAGGTATCCCTCTTCCATTTATCAGTTATGGAGGAAGTTCCTTGTTCAGTAATATGTTAGCAATCGGCTTGATCTTCAGTATGAAGTTCCATCAGCGAACGTATTTATTCGACGCGGATGACAATGACTAACATCAAACGAATCTGACTCCCTTTCCGAGCAACCACAAATTGTGTAGAATGTATAAGAAAGGGAGGTTTTTTTATGTCAACTTTACCAAATTGTCCGAAGTGCCAATCTGAATACGTATATGAAGATGGAAACCTTCTTGTTTGTCCAGAATGCGCCTACGAATGGATGCCTGGATCGACGGAAGAACACGATGAAACAGGTATGCCAGAGATCAAGGACGCAAATGGCAACGTGTTACAAGATGGAGATTCTGTAACGGTCATTAAAGATTTAAAAGTAAAAGGAAGTTCCAATCCATTAAAAATGGGGACGAAAGTGAAAAGTATTCGCTTAGTCGACGGTGACCATAATATTGATTGTAAGATCGATGGATTTGGCGCCATGCAATTAAAGTCGGAGTTTGTGAAGAAAATTTAAAACATAAACTAACGCGAAAAGCTCACTCCTGAATTTAATCGGGGGTGAGCTTTTCGTATGGTCTTTTATTTAATTAGCTTGAACGGGTGGTGCTTGTACGGCAGGCGTCAATGCTTGCAACATATCACTTCTGGATTTTGTGAGTTTTGCGGAAACACCAAGCTTCGCCAAGTTGGAAATAATTTTCTTGAAATCCATTTCTTTAGCCACTTCTTCCACCTCAACCTTCCTAGTCAGTTATATAGACGTTTGATTGCTCGTGAAGTTCTATATTTTTAAAATGTATTATGGTCCTTATTATACCACGCTAACCACCTTTTAAATCTTTCTTTTTTGTTACATTTTCACCTTTTTTGCAAGTTTTAAACCCTAATACGTAGAAATGGATATTTTGACATACCCCCTATACGTATATTAAACTGAATATACACGAAAGGTGGTGGATATCGAGTGGCGTTACTACCTGAAGATCCTTCTCTGGATACAGTAGAAACTTCTTGTCGCAAAAGTCATCATCCGGAAGAAATTAAGACGAACTTGAGTCATCGTCTAAACCGTATCGAAGGTCAGATACGAGGCATTAAGGGTATGATAGAGCGCGATGTGTATTGTGATGATATTATTACTCAACTATCCGCTACACAATCTGCTTTAAACAGTGTGGCAAATGTTTTGTTGGACGGACACTTAAAAGGCTGTGTCAAAAATCGATTAGCTGAAGGCGATGAAGAAGTCTTAGACGAACTGGCTAAGACTATAGCTAAATTAATTAGAAAATAGGAGGAATTAGAGATGACTACAACTACTTTGAATGTCAAAGGTATGACATGCAATCACTGTGTACAAGCAGTAGAAAGTGCATTAACGGAATTACCAGGAGTAGAACGTGCTTTGGTTGATTTGAAAGCGAATAGTGTAGCCGTGCAGTTTGACGAATCTGTTGTAACCATTAAAAAAATGACAGAAGCCATTGAAGATCAAGGATATGATGTCTAAGCGTAACAAGAAAGGTGACCAGCATCATGAATGAGCAAAAAAAAGAAATTGCTATTACAGGGATGACGTGTGTCGCTTGTGCTAACCGCATTGAAAAAGGATTGCAACAAATGGAAGGCGTATCGGCAGCTACTGTCAATTTCGCTACGGAAAAAGCAGTAGTAACATTTGATTCCAACCAACTAGGATTATCTGAAGTGGAAGAGCGAATTCGAAAACTAGGTTATGACGTACTGATAGAAGAAGTCAATCTTAATATTCGCGGTATGACGTGCGCCGCTTGTTCCGCGCGAATTGAAAAAGTATTGTCACGAATGCCAGGCATTCAATCCGCCACCGTCAACTTGGCACTTGAAACCGCTCATATAAGCTATGATCCAGCCGCTTTAGAATTAGCAGATATTTTGCAGAAGATCAAAAAAGTGGGTTATGAAGCATCACCCCGAATAGAAGAATCGGATAGTGAAACAGATTATCGACAGAAAGACATTGATGAAAAGATGCGCAAGCTAATTTTTTCATCTATTCTATCATTACCACTTTTGTGGACCATGTTTGCACATTTTTCCTTTACTTCTTGGATGTATGTGCCCGAAATTTTTATGAATCCCTATTTCCAATGGATACTAGCAACGCCTGTTCAGTTTTGGATTGGGGCCACATTTTATAAAGGTGCGTATGCAGCACTACGTAACGGTAGCGCCAATATGGACGTATTGGTTGTTCTTGGTACATCTGCTGCGTACTTCTATTCGGTCTACCTTACGTTAACTGGTTACGCACTAGATCATGGCTTATATTTCGAAACAAGTGCAGTTTTGATTACATTGATTTTATTAGGTAAATTATTCGAGGCACGCGCAAAAGGCCGGTCTTCCGATGCAATCAAAAACCTTATGAAGTTGCAACCGCAAGTGGCTATTCTGGAGAGCAACGGAGAAGCTGTGGAAATATCCATTCATGAAGTAACCCACGGAGATATTCTCGTCATTCGACCGGGAGCTTCTATTCCCGTTGACGGACTGGTAGTATCTGGAGCCTCCGCAGTGGATGAATCGATGCTAACGGGCGAAAGTTTACCTGTCGATAAACAACAAGGCGATGAAGTGTTTGCTGCTACCGTGAACGCCAATGGTTCATTACGGATAAAAGCATCGAATGTCGGTAAAGACACGATGATTTCCACTATTATTCGCGTAGTAGAGGAAGCACAAGGTTCAAAAGCACCAATCCAGAGACTAGCTGACAAGATCTCTAGCGTGTTTGTACCTATCGTTGTAGGGATTGCGGCCATCACGTTCCTCATATGGTATTTCATAGTTGCACCTGGTGATTTCGAAGCTTCCTTAACAAGTATGATTGCTGTTTTAGTCATTGCCTGTCCATGCGCGCTTGGTCTCGCCACCCCTACTTCCATCATGGCAGGTTCAGGACGGGCGGCCGAAGAAGGCGTGTTGTTTAAAACTGCCGTCGCAATGGAACAAACTCGGTCGATCGATACGATAGTTTTTGATAAAACAGGAACCATTACAAAAGGTCTTCCAGAACTAACAGATTTCCACGTTCGCAATGAAAAACAGCGTATGTCATTACTGTCACTTGCTGCCGCGGCTGAGAGTGACTCCGAGCATCCAGTGGCAAAAGCCATTACGTCACATGGGCTGCAGCATCTTTCTTCGTTACCTACCGTTGAGTCATTTGAAGCAATTCCCGGTTACGGAATTCAAACAATAATTGACGGGCAAAAAATTTTACTAGGAACGAGAAACCTACTTTCTCTTCATGACGTGGAATTTGATTCTACAATTGCTTCCGTAGAACAAATGGAAGGCGACGGCAAGACCGTCATGTTCATGGCGGTAGACGGTATACATGAAGCAATTATTGCCGTCGCAGATACCATTAAAGATACATCGAAGCAAGCAATCGCTGAGCTTCGTGCGATGAATCTCGATGTCATCATGTTGACTGGTGATCAACATATGACAGCTAAAGCGATTGCAAACACCGCAGGCATTGACCATGTCATTGCAGGCGTATTGCCGGACCGTAAGGCAGAGGTCATCCGCACCTTACAAGCTGAAGGAAAGCGCGTAGCTATGGTCGGTGACGGCATAAACGACGCACCCGCTCTTGCGGTAGCCGATATTGGTATGGCAATGGGTACCGGAACAGCGGTCGCGATGGAAGCGGCTGACGTCACACTTATGCATGGCGATTTGTTGCGTGTAGTGGATACGCTGAATATGAGTGAGTTGACGGTCAGGAATATTAAGCAGAACTTGTTCTGGGCGTTGGCGTATAACTCGATCGGTATTCCAATTGCAGCGGCCGGTTTGTTAGCACCTTGGTTAGCAGGTGCTGCAATGGCATTTAGTTCAGTGTCAGTTGTATTGAACGCGTTACGATTGCAGCGTGTGAAGTTGCATTAAGAAAAATATAAGGCTGCCCGAGGAATCGTAAATGACTTCCAAGGGCAGTCTTTTTCTTTTCTGAAGTGAAGGATTAAATAAGCTAAACAGATAGGCTGGTAAGGTTGTTGGGTTGGGGATTTGTGTTTCGAAGGGGAAGCGTGTCTTATGGGCCCGCGGTGAGCCAACCAATAGGGAGCTCGCGACCTGGTTGGCTCACCGCGAGCACATAGGAAAGCGACCGCCAACTGGAGCTTCTATCCCCTCACTTCTACTTGAATGATCCTCCTATTCATCGTACGATAAGAAAGAAACTATTCATTCAGAAAGCAGGTTACACATGAAGAAAACGATCTTATTATTAATGTCCGTCCAGTTCTTCGTTTATCTTGGCTTCGGCATCATTATCCCTATTCTACCCGAGGTTATACTCGCTGAAGGCTTTTCGAAAGTGCATGTCGGTGGCTTGCTGACAATTTATGCCTTGTCTTCATTTTTCACTGCACCGTTATGGGGTGCGCTGTCTGACCGCACTGGTAGAAAGAAACTGATTATGATTGGGTTACTTGGCTTTAGCGTCAGTTTCTTTTTATTCGCAGCATTCATGCACCATATTGTATTGCTCTATGTTTCACGTGTAGTTGGGGGTATTTTCTCAGGTGCGCTGTATACGGCCGTAACGGGTTTTGTCGCTGATATCACAACTGAGGAGAATCGTAATAAATATATGGGTTTGCTCGGTATGTCAATTGGTCTTGGCTTTATTTTCGGCCCAGCAATTGGTGGTATTCTTGGTGACGTTCATTTGCAATTACCATTCATCGCTTCTGGTGCTTTAACGTTATTATTAGCAGTGTACGCTATGATTGTTTTGAAAGAGCCAAAACGTCATAGTGAAGGAAATAAACGGACAATTATTCCCAAAGGTGCCTCTACTCTATGGACGTATCGTATTCGTTATCTATTTATCACTTCATTTATTATTACTTTTTTACTTGCTGGTGTGGAAGCAACATTCCAACTCTTTCAAATAGATAAGATTCAAATCACGCCATTGCAACTTGGGTATTTATTTATGGCTAGTGGCTTAGTAGATGCAGCCATTCAAGGCGGCGTGGTACGACGTGTCAAAAACGGAACGGAAACTTCGTGGATTATCGTTGCGCAAGTCGTTACGGCAATTGGACTTATACTCATTCCATTTTCCACAAGCTTGCTTTGGGCAGGTTTTGCGATGAGCGTATTCACCGCCGGTAATGCACTAGTTCGGACAGTACTCGTATCTCTTACAACGAAAGAATCAGGTGGTATGTATGGTACTGCGGCAGGTCTCTCATACTCGATGGATAATATGGGACGTATTATTGGACCGTTGTTATTTACGTGGGTATTCACCATGCAGGCAGGAAATATGTACTTTGTTTCCGCCATCATAGCTCTACTATCCATAGGACTCGTATTTATTTTCCGGAAATCTACACGCTCTTTGCGAAACACAACAGACCCAATTGTTTAATATGAAGCCTAAGAAGCTTCATATTACACTATAAATAGGTTATTTATTCGCAACTCCGTTATACTAAAGGAATAGTATATACCCTATGGGAGGAAGCATATGACGCAAGTTATTAGTTTGATTATCACAAGCACGTTGATTATTAATATATTTCTCGCCATTGCGTTGATATTTTTAGAGCGTCGGGATCCTACAAGTACTTGGGCATGGCTCCTCGTGCTGTTCTTTGTTCCGATTTTAGGTTTCATTATCTATTTATTACTCGGCCGCCAATTGCGTGAAAAGCACTTATTCCGCTGGGAAGGCAGGAGTAAGATTGGTATTGAAAAGCTGATTAATTATCAACTCGAGGCTATTGAAAATGAGACGTTTGAGTTTCTAAAGACTGATACGGAAGAATATGACGATATGATTTACTTACATTTACGTAATAATCATTCCGTATTAACACAAGATAATGATGTGAAGGTATATACGGATGGTCGTGATAAATTCGATGCATTACTGGAAGACTTAGAAAATGCTCGTGATCATATCCATATTCAGTATTATATTTTCCGACTGGATGGCATAGGTAAGCAGATCGAAAAGATTCTAATCAGTAAAGCGAAATCGGGTGTAAAAGTCCGAATGCTGTTTGACGATATTGGTTCACGTGGTTTGCATGTGAAAAATTTTCATGAATTGATCGATAGCGGAGGTGAAGTGGCAGCGTTCTTCCCCGCCTTGCTGCCATTGATCAATCCACGTTTAAATTACCGGAATCATCGGAAGATTGTAATTGTCGATGGACGAATTGGTTACATCGGTGGATTTAACGTTGGGGATGAATATTTGGGCCTTAGCAAGAAATTCGGTTACTGGCGCGATACCCATCTTCGAATAGAGGGAAGTGCAGTTCATCCATTACAAACGCGCTTTATACTCGATTGGAATCAAGCTTCTCCTAAAACAAATATTCAATACAATGAGCGATTTTTCCCAGCGATTCCTCGCAAAGGGGATGTCGGCTTGCAGATTGTGTCTAGCGGACCTGATTCGGAGTGGGAAGATATTAAAGATGGCTATTTGAAAATGATATTTTTGGCACAAGACTACATCTATATTCAGACGCCTTATTTTATTCCTGATACGAGTATGCTTGATGCACTCCGGATCGCGTGTCTATCGGGTGTAGACGTGCGAATTATGATTCCTAATAAGCCGGATCATATGTTTGTTTACTGGGCGACCTATTCGAATGTTGGTATTTTATTAAAAGCTGGAGCGAGAATATATATTTATGAAAATGGTTTCATCCATGCTAAGCAAATCGTAGTGGATGATAAAGTTTCGTCAGTAGGAACTGCAAATATAGACGTCCGTAGTTTCCGCTTGAATTTCGAAGTGAATGCTTTCATTTATGATCGAGAAAAATCACATGAGTTGGCAGAGATTTTTGAAGAAGATATTCAAAATTCAACCGAGCTGACATTAGATGCTTATTTGGAGCGTGAACGATTGATTAAAGTGAAGGAATCCATCTCTCGCTTACTTTCCCCCATCTTATAAACCAAACAGCCGACAGAAGATCCTGATCTTCTATCGGCTGTTTTTACCGTACACCCAAATATTCTTCTAGAGTAATGCCACGTTTAAATAGTTGTTCAGCTGTATCTTTTCCGATATACCGATAGTGCCAAGATTCATGCATGTAACCAGTCATTTCTTCTTTCCCTTTGGGATAGCGAAGGATAAATCCGAATCGATGGGCATTGGCAGCAAGCCACTTAGCCGCTTCCGTATCACCGAACGAATTCGACGCCCAATGTTTTTCATGATTGACTTCACCTATATCAAATGCAAGCCCTGTCTGATGCTCAGAATATCCAGGGCGTGCACTATAACGATCGGCCGCCTCTCGCCCATCTCTATCCACATAACGGTTGTATAAGGTGGATTGATATTCATACGAACGATACGTACTGAACGCCTGCAGATTAATGCCCGATATAACGGCTTCTGCTGCTAACTCATTGAATGCTTCTCTCGCTTCTGCGCTTTCTCCAGGGGCATAGTCTTTCGGTAAAGGATATTGTTTATTGACAAGTAATACACCTTTAATGAGCTTCGGTTCTTTAGGTAACTTCTGCCCTTTTATATAACCAGTGGGATTGGAAGGTTTTATTGGTTTTTGTGGCACTGCTGGCCCTATAGACTTTTCTTCTTGTATTTCTTCTCTGATTAATGGATCTTCTGGCTTCCGAAGTGGCGCTTCACTCGGCATGTCTGATGGGGATGTATTTTCCTGGCTACGCTTTGTCGGACCGGTACTCTCTGAATCCGAAGGCCCTTCTATTTCTAGAAAGTCGACAGTTGGTTTTGATCCATTTTGAATACGATCAACCGCATTTTCTACGCTCCAGCCGTTCGTTCCTATCCATAACACACTACCCGAAAGGATAATTAAGAGAAGAACAATCCCACCATCTATCCATTTGTTTTTCCGCCTACGCTTCTTGGCGGAATATTCATCATTTTTATTTCTCATGCTATACCCTGCTTTCTTTCTAAATCGCTTATTACACTACCAGTCTATTTTAGATCCAAATTATGCTCTGTTTCAAACTACGTATTCTAGTGTATCACCATTTTTCTTTTTCGTCTGTCTATGCTAGTATTTACGTAACTTAAGATTCAGCCATTATTGTGAGGTAGTGCATGTGAATAATCAACGTTGGCTCTCGATGAGCTTTTTTATATTTTTCTTTACATGGGGGATCTTTTTACCTTATTGGACAGGTTGGCTGACTTCAGCAAAAGGTCTTTCGGTAACACAGGCTAGCGTCATGATGGGTGTAGGGATGATCGTTAGGTCTTTCTCCACGTTCTTCCTATTTCCGTACGCTACACGAAATATGTCACTCCTGCGTGTTATACGTTGGACTATTTTTTTATCCTTCGTTCTCGCGCTTGCTTATATTCCCGAAAGTCCTTTTGCGATTCTATTTGGATTGACGGTTTTATTCAGCTCCATTTATCCTATCATCCTTCCGAGCGTGGAAAGTGGTGCATCTTTATTGATGCAACATGGACAAATTCATTATGGCAAGAGCCGCTCATTCGGTTCAATTGGCTACACTGTCGCCCTGCTCTTGATCGGTACGGTAACGGCAATCTGGAGTGAACAAGCTATTTTGTATATGATGATCATCGGACTCGGTATGGGCTTGATATTTTCCTTTCAATCCGTTCCTGTCGTATTGCAATACCATCCAGTTGGAGATTCCGTAGCACAGAAGGGTCAGCTGCGAGCTTTATTCGCCAATAAATCTTTTGTAATCGTCTTATGTATTGCGATTTTACTGCAAGGCTCACATGCTTCGTATTATAACTATGGGTTTATCTTTTTGGATGACATGGGAATCAACGGTTTTTATATCGGATTGATCCTCAATATCGCAGTGCTGTTTGAAATCATATTTTTCACACAGGCGGATCGTTTGCTTACCGGTGTTAAGACGTCGACGATTTTCCTAATAGCCGCAATTGGTTCTTCCATTCGTTGGATTTCCATTTTTCTCTTCCCTATGACTAGTGTATTTATTGCAACACAAGTTCTTCACTCGGTATCATTCGGCATGGCACATTTTGCATTCATTCAATACCTATCAAAGAGCGTGCCACATCGTCTCATCGCTCCTGCGCAAGGTGTCTATGCAGCCGTGGCATTGAGTCTCAGTATCGCGATTTTGACATTCCCTGCCGGATACTTGTATGACCAGTCACCCCGCCTTGCATTCCTCGTTATGGCTTTTTGTTCCGTAGGAGCATTGACGGTAAGTTTTGGAACAAGGCATCATATTTCTCGTAAAATTGAATAAAAGGAAAGGCCGCTGTTTTATTTGCGGCCTTTCCTTTGCTTAAAACAGTAAGATGTACGCTAATGCTCCTAGTGAACCTACTCCGAAACCTAGTGCCATCCAAAGCATCCATTTCGCTTCACGCATCAAACCTTCGTTTCTATACATAATGGTTCGTGCGGCATTGGTGAAGGTAAACATGATTAGCATGAACAAAATGGCGAATTCTAAATTTAACTTGATGATAAAGTACAGCGCTGCTGCGGCAGAAGCTGTAATTGCCAAGCCCATGATCCATTTCAATTTCATGCAACTCTTCCTCTCCATTGTTGGCAACAAAAAAAGCCGGTATGCACCAGCTTTCAGAGTACCTTACTTTTCTTCCGCTACTGGCGGTTCAACATGTTTAAAGTAAAATTTACGTCCAAGATACGTTTGGAAAATTAACAGTAATCCTCCGACTGCCCAATAGAGTGGTAATGCAGCCATTACAGTATACGAAATGAACATAATCATAATAGGTGACATGTAAATAAATAACTTCATTTGTTTCTGTTGCTGTTCAGGCATCGTCCACAATGACACGCGTGCTTGGACAAAGTATACAGCTCCGGCTACTAACATCATAATAATATCTGGTTCACCTAGTTTAAACCATAAGAATTCATGATTTTTCACTTCAGGTGGTGCATAAAGTATAGCAAAGTATAGGCCCATGATGATTGGCATTTGAATTACAAGCGGTAAACAACCCATGTTTAACGGATTGACACCATGCTTAGAATACAATCCCATCATTTCCTGTTGAAGCTTCATTTGCTCTTCCTTATCCTGAGCTTCCTTAGATGCTTTCATACGCTTTTGGATATCTTCCATTTCTGGTCTTAATCCATCCATCTTTACCTTCATCTCTTGTTGAGATTTATAGTTCTTTAACATCAACGGCATCAAAACTACACGAATCGCTACGGTAATCAGTACGATCGCAAAGCCATAATTCCCATTGAACGCTTCCCCTAGATAATGAAGCAACCAATCCATCGGTCTAACAAATGTACTGTAAAAAATACCTGTTTTGTTTTCTACACCTGAACAACCACTTAAAAACACAGTAGTAATTGCTAGTAAACTCACGAGTCCTATTCTTTTCTTCAATGATTTCACCTACGCTATCTCAAACTAAAGAAAAGTATACAGCAAACAGCGGTAAATTTACAGTGAATCACCTTTTTTTAAAGTAAATTGAAAGTAATTTCTATCTAGTTCCTTCCGAAAGCGTCTAGGCGTTAATCCCGTATACTTCTTAAAGACACGTGTGAAATAACTTTGATTACAAAAATGAAATCTCTCTGCAATTTCTGCAATCTTTATAGTAGAGAAACGTAAATAAAACTGTATCTCTTCGATTTTACGGATTGTAATATATTCTACTAATGTAACAGATGTATGTTCTCGAAAAATGCGAGAGAGGTGACTTGTACTAACATTGAAATGTTTTGCAATTTCATCAACGATTAATGGATTTTTAACATTTTCATTTATGTACTGAATGACTTCATTAACCGTTTCATGCGACAGCGAAGGTTTTATTTTTCCTTTCAAGATGTAACAGTAAAACTCGACTAATTCGTCTCCAATTTCCACCAAGTTTTCTCTATGCAGATTGGTTTCGATCATTTCTATACAAGCCACATTAAAGATAAAGGCATTTTCTTCAGTAAAAATAGATTCTTTTTGTAAGCGTCTTGTGATAATGGAAGAAAGGATAATAAAATAATATTTTACTATTTCATATGAATGTCTAGGTTTATATTCATACAGAATCTCCCTTATTTCCTTAAGACTAGAACGTGCACCGTCTTTCTCCAGATTGAAGATCTGCGTAAGAAATTCTTTTTCTAGATAAAAAAACAACTTTGCTTGCTCTGTGTTTCCCTCTTTCTCAATAACACGGATCAAATCCAAATTAGACGCTTCTATATTCTTGCTCGTCATGAGTATCACCCCACTCATTCTATATATATGACTACGCAAGATCTATTACTATATATATACATTATTTTACCTTATCCCCCACAATTATCTACCCCTTATGTAGTTAACGCTATATATGTATTAAAGCGCCCCTTTATAAGGGGCGCTTTTAGTATTTTACTATGATGAGGTTTAGTTGGATTTATTATTTTTTTCCGCTTCCTTAGTTGATTCATCTTTGTTATATAGCGGTTTGTTATCATTCGTATCTTCGTTTTTCTTGTAAAGACCATCTTTTTTTGCGGCATTTTTATCTGGATCTTGTACTTCTTGATTGTAGTAATGAACACTTGTCTGTGCTCCCTCAGATACCATGTTGTTATCTCTCAAATCTGTCGGATCTGAATGTCCAACTTTTTCAGTCGCTTGGTCAACCAATTTATTGTTATTAACAAATGTGTCTACTTTTTCTTTCAACACACCTACTGTTTCCATTGCCTTATCACGATTTTCCTTTTTACTAAAGAAAGCGTAAGCACCTGCTGCAAGTGTTGCGAATAATAACCCATTTGATTTTTTAGCCATATTTACCATCCTCCATCGTAATGTAATTGTAGCGAATTTCTACCTACTGCTTAATATACCCCACAGTCTTACTTTCAAACGTCTACGGCTTGGTTAGTTGCTTTGTAATTTTAAACTTAGGATGCAAATGACTTTTGAAGATCATTTCTTATTTTACGAATAGATCATAGTTTATGAATTACTTCAGGTGTCGTTAGTGTTTTCACCGCATAGTAGTTTTGCAAAGCCCAATTTGTTATACTATGTAGAAAGAGAACTAGAGGTGAGATCACTATGATTCGTAAAATGACAGTAGAAGACATTCCAGATGTTCAACAGATTGCCCATACGGCATGGCAACATACATTTCAACAACATATACCTACAGAAGTGATCAAAGCATATATTGAGCGTACGTATTCCGATTTAATGCTGAAGAAGCAATTGGAAAAGACCATGGTATTGCTCGCAATAGACGAGCTAGGGAATTCTATCGGATATTTAAGCTATACGCCGATTGATGTAGATGGTGAGAGTGAATTAACAGCGCTTCATATGCTTCCTGGGTGTTGGAATAGCGGATACGAGGAAGCATTGTTAAAAGAAGCACTTGTAACGTTACAGGAAGCTGTAAATGTCGATGTGTATGTCGATCAAAATGATATAGCACTTCAAGAATTTTATGCAAAACAAGGATTTAATTTTGTTGAGTCGTTCCCTGAATTATTTGAAGGTGTTTCCGTGAACATTCTTCATTATTCATTGCCCATCACACAACCTGCACATACTTGACCAAAGTGTAGATGAGTTACTAGAAAGACACCGTTTACTACTCAATCGGACACTTTCTAGTGAGTATGGTCGTCTTTCACTTAAAATAAACTAGCATGTTTTCTTTAATTACAGAGTAACTACTAGAACGTATACTTAAGACCCTTTTCTTAAAGAAAAGGGTCTTTTAATGTCAGTTAGTATTTAGTTCATCCAGTTAGATTGTGTTGAGACGTATTCATCAGATGAAGGTTCTGGAGCCATTGGGGATTTCTTTGTGAAACAAAGAATGGCCGCGATGTAGAGTAGGATGGATGGCAAGGATAGGAATCCACCTAACAGGCCTGCAATAATGAATAATATACCAGCCGTTTTTGGATTCTTATTGTTCCAAACCTTTACTAGACCGATAATATTCAATACTAAACCTATAAATGCTACCACTACCAAAACCCATATGATAGTAGAAAAAGAGCCCATAAACGACATGAACATATCCACTTCTTCAGTGTTTAATACTCCTTCACTCACAATGCCTTTATGGAATTCATCCATGAATGTTGGATCCGTGCTTGCCATATTCCAAATGAACGCTACTAACGCAGCACCTAAAACGCTCAGTGTCAATAAAACAGCCGATATGATACCGAGTACGCGCTCTGCCGTACGATTAATCATTCCACTTCATCCTCTTCTGCTAGTTTTTTCTCTATTAACTATACGTACAAAAATGAGAAAAGTTTCATAAAGTGATGGGGAACTTTTAACGCGTAGCCATTCAGTAAAACCACTTATGCTTTTACGTCGTTGTATTCATCACTTCGGTCGAACGCATTCACGACATACGAACAAACCGCTTTCATCTTTAATCCTTTTTCACGTGCATTATCGGCTGCTTGGTCAAGCAATTTCTTGGCGACACCTTGGCCGCGTAATGAATTGTCTGTATAGGTATGTGTCATCGTCATAATCCCATTTTCTTCAGTCCACTCGATTTCCGCTTTCACATCGTCCGCTACTTTATATTGATACGCGTACTTCGATCCGCCTAACTTCACGAGCTCAAAATCAATTCCTTCACGCTGCTCAATATCTTTATTTTCACTCATGCATATCCCTCCTTTGTAGTTATACGTCTACTCTGTAACGTACCACAATGACAACTTAACTAAACAAAGATTTAAGAGAATCCGCCATATTTCTGAAAAACTCTTTTACCTTTTCCCAGAAACTTGGATCGATATTGCCTAATTTATCTTTAATTTTTGATGTCATGTCAGAGAGTTGTTCGTTAAGCTTCGAGAAGTCGATATCAAGTTTAGAAATACGATCCATTAAGTCAATTAACAATTGACGATCTGCTTCGTTCAACTCTATATTAAATTTCTGCAATTGATCATGGACAATTTGTTCTACGTCTTCCTTCGTTGCCGGCTTTTGTTCCGAAATCTGTTTTTTTATTTCCGTTAGCAATTTAGCTACTTCATCTTGATTAACGCCTGCTTTTTCTGAAAGCTTCGTTGCTAGACTCAATTCATCATTTGCTACATCTGTACGTTCGGTATCAAGAACCTCTCCTGACACTTCATATGCCTTGTAGATTCCAACGAGAGCAGAATGACCCGTTACCTTTTTGGGAGCCGCGACTTCTACTATGGCGTCTTCAATACCTGCTGTCGTCATAGCCGTTGCATACATGTCTGCCGTTACTTGCGTAATATTGTCTGGCGTCACAATATTGATGACAAGGCCTTCGCCTTCTTCTTGTCTAGTGATCTTGGCAGAAGAATACATTCGGGCATTTCGGTCACCGCCAGGAATATACTTGATTAAATCATTGCCGTCCACTGATAATTCTTCCACTTCAGCTTCATTAGCGACTGTTAAACTTTCTTTAACACTCGCTTTTTCACTATCCGATAAATTTGAACCATATACTACAATCGGAACTCCCAGTTTTTCATTGATGACTTTATCTGCTGATACCACAGCCGGTGCTATGATTGCGACCATCATCATGAAAGTCAGTAGAGAGGCTAATCTTTTTTTCATACAGTCATTCCTCCTTGTTCTATATGTATAGATACGTTGAGGCTCATAAGAAAGTTGCGTTTATGATTATATAAGTGTTGTCCAACCGTCTTGTTGTGTAATTCTTCGTTCTCTCATCAACGTACCAAGTGCACGTTTGAAGGCACCCTTACTCATCTGGAACATCTCATCGATTTCTTCAGGAGTAGATTTATCGGTAAATGGCATTTTACCGCCCGACTGGTGCAAATACGCTAAAATTTGTTCGCCATCTGTTTGTAAACGGTCTTGTTTCCTTGGTAATAATGAGCCGTTCATTGTGCCGTCTTCATGGACTTCAATAATCCGAACATCTACTTCTTCACCTAATCTCGGCTCAGCTTTACGTTCTGTTTCGTGAACGAAAATACGTTGGATGTCTTCCGTCAATAGGAACGTACCTATTGGCAGCAAGCGGTACGCTCTTGCTTTGACATTCTGATTGTACATATCTGCTTCCGCTATTGTATAGTGCTCCTGGATTCTTTCTTCAGTCACTAGACGTCCGAACAAGTTGCCTCCTGGATCTGAACGTAGCGTCATATATAATTCATCACCTGGCTGTGGCCATAGTTCTTTGATTTGTGGAAAGTCCGCTCGATTGATTAGCACTTCAAAAGATGCACCAATATCTACGTAGGCCCCTTCATTTCTGTCCAAACGAATAACTTTTGCCCATCCGAATGAATGAACTGTAACGGACGGAATTTGCGCAGTACCTGTTAGTTCGCCTCTTCTGTTGATATAAAGAAAAACTTCTATTGTCGAATGCTCTTGTGCATCGGGTGCTTCGGATTCATTCATATAGATTTCTTCTCCGGCAGCGTCCAATACAAAGCGTGATCCTTCTTTGCGAAGTATTTTGAGCGATGCAAGTGTACCTGGCTGTAATAATGTCATATAGGACAATCCTCTCTAGAGTGCTTTACTTTTTAATTTTTTTATAAATTCAGGATCAGACTCAAGTGTCTCTACTAGGTCAGTAATACGATCCATCGCATTCCAACTTAAGTGATGTTCAATCCCTTCTACGTCTCCATAGATATTTTCTTCTTCCACACCTATGATACGCAGGAATTGTTCCAGTAATTCATGGCGATGCACAAGTTTTTTACCAAAGCGCAAACCGCGTTCTGTCAATGCCAATCCCCGATAGCGCTCATAGTGTACATAGCCTTCACGATCCAGCCGCTGGGCCATTTTGGTTACAGACGAAGGGAGTACCGAAAGCGCCTCTGCCACGTCGGACACACGCGCTTCACCTCTTGTTTCTAATTGTAAATAAATTTGTTCTATATAGTCTTCCATACTCGGTGTAGCCAAACTATCGCCTCCTCATTTGACTCTCAACATCCACCCTTTCAAATCTTAAAAGTTTAAGATTTGAAAGGGTGGGTAATATACTTACATAGCAAATAACAATGAAAAGGAGTTGATTCATCATGGGTCGTTTATTATGGCTTATTATCGTAGTTCTAATAGCATTATGGGTAATTGGTTTAGTAGCAAATATTGGCGGTGGCTTAATCCACACACTTTTAGTAATTGCTGGCATTATCTTTGTCATTCAATTAATAACTGGAAGACGTTCGATATAGTGAAAACTAGCTTAAAGTGCTCCTTCTGTGATCAGGTAACTATCGCATACACACATGTGTTGCGTAGGCCTTGCCCATTCGCAGAAGGGGCATTTTTGCGTAAAATCCCTTCCAGTTCAAAATTTGTTCGTTTTGCTACTGCACGACCTTTACTATGGTTCTCATCACAAACCAATTCAATCCGCACAGCCGATAAATCTGTAAATGCAAACTCCACAAGTTCTTTGATCGCTTCTGTCATATAGCCTTCACCTTCAAACTTTGTATCCAGCCAATACTCTACTTCAAACTTACGAATGCTCCAATCGATATGATGGAAACCTGCGCAACCAATGAATTCACCCGTTTCTTTTAAAAACAGATGAAAGTTCAAAGATTTTCTACTGATGAACTCAGAAACTGAATGGCGTACATATTCCTCTGTCGTTTCAATCGTCATATCCTTCTGCGCCCATCCAGTCCACTTACGTAACGTAGGCATTGAATGTGATACCGCACCCCAAACATCCATCACGTCGTTTAATTCAGGCGCTCGAATATGTAGCCGTTCAGATTGTAGCTGTTCTTTAAAACCGGGTATGCTCTTAACATCACGTTCTCGGTCTTCCCAACGCACAGGCGTTGTTGTTCCAGCTTCATAATCTTCTCTCGTCATTCCATATGTTACCGCATCATAATACGTATTCTCTTTCGGAAGGAACCATGCTTGGCGCAAATGTGCTTCCTTTACAAAACCGGCCCGCTCAAACGCTTTACGCATAGCCGCATTATCATGGCGTGTATGTCCTTCTATACGAATCTTATGCTCCGGTAATTCGAACACGTATTGCGTAAGTTTTTTCAGCGCTCGCGAACCATAACCATAACCTCTAAAATGATCAGCAATCCGCAAGTCGAATAATGGTACATCTTCTTGTAAGTCATAGACTTTTACGATTCCCACTTTTTCGTTTTCATTATTCTCAATCCAGAATGTCTTTACGTCATCAGATGCATAGCCGCCTTCTTCAATCGACTTTTCAAGCAACTCGCGACCTGGCTGACTACTATCATGGTAAGGCCATGAGTTTGTCGTCATAAACTGAATAAGCAAATCTTGTTCTTCTATCGTCCATTCTTGTAAGCGCATTAAAATTCCCCCATCATGACTACAGGCGGCTCACATGATATTATATCGTTTGCTGGGCTTCGATTGCATGTTCGTATGCAATTTTCACTAAGTCCGCAACATGCTCGTCTGCCAAAGAGTAGTATACCATTTTTCCACGTCTTTCCGATTTAGCCATTGAATGATCCCGTAAATAACGTAAATGATGAGAAGCGGTAGCGGATGAAGATTGAATCACTGCCGCTACATCACAGACGCACATTTCTGATTCCAATGTCAGTGAATAAGCAATCCGCAAACGTGTTTCATCAGCTAGTGCTTTAAAGATTTGTACCATTTCCGTTACATCAGGAAGCTCTTTTCGAATTTTACGAACTACATCTTCGTGCACAACGGTTACTTCACAAGCATCTTGATTTAACACTTTATCACCCCATTCAGTCGACTACAGATTACGGTAATTATATAGATAGGACAGTAAAAAATCAATTGACTCTCCTGTTCATTTGAATCAACTATTGCTTTGTATCTCCTGTGTTTTGTCCATGGATTTTTTCATATAATTCATCTTCTGTGGAAATATCCGCCAACTTAACTTTCGATCGATAAGCAGCACGGATAATTACATGCCCCGCTACCGGTGCTGTTAAAAATACAAAGCCGATCCCAAGAAGCAATCGTACGCTAATAAAGTTTTCGGAGAAGAGAAAATAAACGAATGAGCCGGACAATGTCAATAACACTGCCAACGTCGAACTTTTCGTTGCCGCGTGTGACCGAGTATAGACGTCCGGTAAGCGGATCAACCCAAAGACACTCAACATACTGGCAACAGCCCCTGTCAAAATCAACAAAGCCCCTATAAATTCACCGATCTCGCTCCCGTTCAACTATTTTCCCCCTCTCAATAAATTTTGAAAATGCGATCGTTCCGATAAAGGAAAGAATTCCAAGGATCAAGATCGCTTCCAAAAATGCTTTTGTATTTAAAATCACCGACACGACGGCAATTGTAGCAATTAAATTCACACCGATTACATCGAGTGCTACCACACGATCCGGTAGGGAAGGACCTAAGATAATTCGGATGACTGCCACCAAAATAGTCAGCGCGAATAGTATGACCGATATTGTCAGCATACCTGCTATCATCGTGTCACCTCCATAATCGCTTTCTCGAAGTTCTTCAGTTGCTTAATTAATCCATCCCGCGACTCTTCCACGTCCATTGCATGAATATATAACTCATTTCCCTCAGAAGATACCTCCATCACGACCGAGCCCGGTGTTAAGGTGAGAAGCATAGACAGCATGGTCACTTCCACATCACTCGTCAAAATCGTCTCGTATTTAAAGATACCTGGTTTAATACGCAGTGTAGGTCTCACGATTTGGGAGATGACTACTATACTGGACTGCGTTAGTTCACTTATAAAGATTAACAAGAGCTTGCACGCAGCATATACTCTACGTAAATAGAAATGCGTATCGAAAAAGCGGCTCATGACAAAGATAATGCCAAGTCCGACTAGAAACCCCATGAAAAATGTCGTGAATCTCAGTTCGTCCTCATCCATCAGCGTCATCCATAAAAATGCGATGAATAAATTCAGCAGAAGCTGTAACGGCATGTCGTCTCCCCCTCCCTACTCTAAATCGTCACCCATCACAGCACGTATATACTGTTCCGGATTTGTTAATGCATTGGCCGCGTCTTCTATATAAGGCGACAGCAGTTCCGCACCTATACCTAATCCAACTACAAGTATTGCAAGCAAAACGAGCGGCAAACCAACCTTCTTTTGAAAAGGTTTCTGATCGTCTTCACTAATTATCGTTTCTCCCCAAAAACTATTGAGGAAAATACGAAGAAGTGAATACAATACACCGATACCCGATAAAAACGACACTGCCAGCAATACGTAAGAGCCTGTTTCAATTGCACCTAACCCTATGTATACTTTTCCGATAAATCCGCTAAATGGCGGGATTCCCGAAACCGCTAGCATCGTCAAGAAAAATAACCAACCGACTAGCGGATAGTTTCGAATTAGGCCGCTGATTTCATTGAACTTCGAACGACCTGTCAAATACACGACAGTCCCTGCCAATAAAAATAGCAATGCCTTACTAACCATGTCGTGAATCAAATAATAGCTTGCACCTTGAAATGCAGTATTCGTAGCAACCGCTAGACCTGTTAACACAAAACCAACGGAAATGATGACGTTATACGAGACGATCTGACGTATGTCAGAATATGCAATCGCTCCGAGACAACCCGCGATCATTGTGACAATGGCTAGCACGCCAATGATTTTATAAATAATCGGATCATGTATGAATATTAATGTGAACATGCGGTACAACGCATAAATACCGACCTTCGTCAGTAACGCGCCAAACAGCGCCGCGACTGCAATAGGGGGTGCGGAATAAGAACCCGGAAGCCAGAAATAAAGTAGCAAGCCCGCTTTTAAGCTAAAGACGATCAAGAAAATAATTGCGATCAGCGTCAAGAGAGGTCCTTGTCCCGTTTCTGCTACGCGTACAGCGATATGTGCCATGTTTAACGTACCTAGTACACCGTATACATATGCGATGCCCAACAAGAAGAACCAAGAAGCCAGCACATTGATCAATACATACGTAATACCTTCTTTTAACTGTGTTTTACGTCCTCCAAGAGTCAGCAGCACATAGGAAGCTAGTAACATTACTTCAAAACAAACAAATAGATTAAATAAATCGCCAGTCAGAAATGAGCCATTGACTCCTGCCACTAAAAATAGGAAGAATGGATAGAAAAACATCACTTCTGTCTCAATCCCTGTCGTAGCGAATGCATACAGCAAAATTATACTGGAAACGACGCACGCAACCAATACTAATAACATGGCGAAGGAATCGCCCACAAACAAAATTCCATGTGGTGGTAACCAATCTCCAAAATCCAAACGCATGATGCCGTTTAGGTGAATATGTTGGAGACAATAGGCTGCCACAGCAGCAGAAGCTATCATCGTCAGTACACTTAGTACACGTTGAACACGAATATAAGGACGTAGGAATACTAACATCACACCTACCAAAACAGGCAAGATCATAGGCAATACCAATATATTATTCATCTTCTTGCCCTCGCAATCCAAGTCCAGACTCTTGATACACACGGTACGATAATACGAGTAAAAATGCTGTCACCGCGAAACTGATAACAATCGCTGTCAGAATCAACGCTTGCGGCAATGCATCGGTATATTCCGCTGCCGTCTCTGTTAGCAAAGGAACCTCGCCCTTTTTTAAACCGCCCATCGTCAATAATAATAAATGAATGGCATGCGACAGAATTGCTGTTCCCAAAATAATTCGCAACATTTCTTTTGATAAAAGTAAATAAACGCCTACTGCCACTAGCACACCTACCAGAAGGGTAATTAATGTCTCCATTACTCCACATCCTCACTGATTCCCAAAATAATCGTCACGACAACACCGAGGACAGTCAGTGCGACTCCTGCTTCGAAAATCGTCATCGTTCCAAGTTCTGTCTCACCAAAAACCGGTAAGTCCACAAGCCATGTGGTCTGTGACAGGAAAGAATCACCAAACAACAACGACAGCATTCCTGTACCTACCGCAAGCAACACACCAAATGCCGCCACTCGCTTAAAATCAAAAGGCGTTCCTCGGTGAACTGTTTCTATGTCATATACTAAATACAATAATACAAACGCAGAAGAGAGCACCAGTCCGCCAATGAAGCCACCGCCTGGATTATTATGTCCTGATAAAAAAAGCTCCACGCCAAACGTTAAGATGATGAAGAATACGATCTTCGTCACCGTCTGCAAGATCACATCATTTTTCTTCAGGGTGATCCACTCCCTTCTTGCGACGCAACTTGACTAATGAAAAGACACCGAGGCCTGCAATAAATAATACCAATACTTCAAGCATCGTATCGAATGCACGGAAGTCACCAAGTATCGTATTCACTACATTCAACCCACCTGCAAGCCGTGATGCTGTTTCATAATAGATGGATATAGACGGATACAAGGAATGGCCTTGCACGAGCAAAGCGATAACAGTAACAGCAACGCCGGAAGCCACCGCGATCAATCCATTACGCACTCGCATGGAAATCGACTTATGCTCGTTTTTCCATTCCGGTAAATAATAGAAGCACAATAAGAACAGTACGGTTGTAACCGTCTCGACAATGATTTGTGTCAACGCCAGATCCGGAGCGCGGAATACAACAAATAGAATGGCGATAGAATAGCCGAGCACTCCGTTAAGAATAATGGCAGTAATCCTAGATTTAGCAAATAAGATCGCTACACTTGAACACATCATAACGAAAATAATGATGCTTTCATTAATTTCAATCACAGCATCATTCGAAAAGTCGAAAATGAATTGCTGGAAACCTAGCAAACCTATACCGACAAGGGCTATGAAAAACAGCATGATATACGAAACGTAATCTCGCACCGACCCAGTCATATACGTTTTCGTCACCACAGAAGCCACTCGTTCAATTCGTTGTAATAATGCATTATATGAGCGATCAAGCGTCCATTGTAAAAAGCCTAAACTGTAAATCCCTTTCCAGTAACGCAAGAAACCATACAATAAAATTCCTACGATAATTACACCGATCGTCATGAAGATTGGCATCCCAAAACCATGCCACACGTGTATTTTTGGTACTAGGCCAGGCAACCCCACAAATTGCGGATATACCGCATTCATTGCTGGCCCTAAAATATACGTCCCGAGTAGATTCGGGAAGATGAAAATAAGTACGACCAGACTGCCAAGTACCATAGGTGAAATCAACATCTGAATCGGTGCTTCATGAGCAGGTCTATGTCCAGGAACCGGTGCATGTACTTTGCCAAAAAACGTCTGAAATACTATGATCATACAATAAATGAACGTGAATATACTGCCGACCCATGCAATGATTGGGAACAATAACACCAACGAATCCACTGATAATAGATTCGCTTCTTTTAATGACAGCATCGCTTCAAAGAATAATTCCTTACTTAGGAAGCCGTTGAATGGTGGTAGTCCTGCCATGGAAAAACTGCCAATCAGCGCAATGGTAAATGTAATGGGCATGATCGTTGCCAAGCCACCAAGTCGTTGAATATTACGTGTTCCTAGCTCGTGATCTAAAATTCCGACGACCATAAATAAAGAGCCTTTAAATGTGGAATGATTAATCAAATGAAATAAAGCAGCGAAAGTAGCAGCGGTGAATAACGCGATGTGCGTGCTCTCAGAGGAAGCGAATGCCAATGAGCCGATACCAAGCAAACTCATGATCATCCCCAGTTGACTCACTGTTGAGAATGCGAGCAACGCTTTCAAATCCGTTTGCTTCACCGCGTTGACAGACCCCCATAACATCGTCAATAAACCTACACAAGATACGACATAAAACCACGTCGTATCACCTGCGAAGACCGGGGTAAATCGCGCTACTAAATAAATACCCGCTTTAACCATCGTAGCGGAGTGTAGGTAGGCACTAACAGGCGTAGGGGCTTCCATTGCGTCAGGTAGCCAGATATGGAATGGAAACTGTGCAGACTTCGTAAATGCGCCAATTAACACAAGCAACATAGCAGGTATGAACAGCGAATCTGCCGCAATCACTTCACGCATAGCGATTAACTCTTGTAAATTGAACGTTCCTGTAATGGTATATAGCATTAAAAATCCGACTAACATGAAAATACCGCCAGTGACGGTAATCAGCATCGATTTCTTTGCTCCGTATCTTGACTGCTTTCGGTGATACCAAAAAGCAATTAGTAAGAAGGATGAAATGCTCGTCAATTCCCAAAACACATACAGGACGATTAGATTATCGGATAACACGACACCTAGCATAGCTCCCATGAACAACAGTAAATATGTATAAAAACGACCAATCGCTTCCCGTTCAGAAAGATAGTAAATGGAATACAATACAACCAGACTACCAATTCCTGTAATCAATAAAGCGAAAATTATACTTAGTCCATCTAAATGTGTGGAAAAATAGATATCTGCAGAAGGAATCCAAGGCAACGTGTATAAATAAGAAGCTCCTTCAGAAAGCGAAGGAACAAGTCGAATCAGTAAGGCAAACAAGAACATTGGAATGGTGATGACAAACCAACCGATTCGACTACCGGTCAAAAATTTATGTATAAATGGAACCAAACAAGCTGCGATAAATGGAATGAATATTGCCAGTAAGACGGTTATCAATCCAACACCTCCCAGAATTAATCGATTAGTAGTGTCAATAGAATACTCAGAGACTCTTGACTGAACACTGTACGTTATGCATAATGGGACTCTAAGCAAAGTGTACATTCCCTACTCGAAAGTATACACTACTTTAGTGAAAACCGCATAAAAAGCGCGGTCAGTATACAGGTAGGCAACGTTCGTAATCCTATATAGGATGAGGTTCTCTGGCGAAATTGCAGCGGAAAGCATTCCCCTAAAGTGTGAACCGGTTATCATTAATTTATTGAATTTGAAGAGGTGATGAGTCATTATGGGCAAAATGAAAAGCCGTATGGACGAGGGAATTCTCGTTTGTGTGTATTACGGTCCAAATGGTGAACGTCTCATTAATAGAGGATATAAAATTGCAACAATCATGGACTGTCCGTTCTATATCCTGACAGTCGACCCTGCACCACTCGATGATTTTCATGTAGAGAAATCGGAGTATATAGACCGTTGGAAAGAACTTGCGGAAGAGTTGGATGTCGAAGCATTCATTATCCGCGACGATGAGAAGCTTCCAGCTGCAAAAGTTATCAAAGAAGTGGCTCACCAATACGGCATTACACAAATCATTATCGGACAGACCGCGCAAAGTCGCTGGGAGGAAATCACAAAAGGCTCTTTCATGAACGTCTTGTTGAGAGAAATTCCATTTGTTGATTTCCATGTCGTGTCGGTTGATCGTGCGATAAAGAGTGAGATAGAAGGATCGTTTGAAAAAGGCGTACGTGCGTATTTGATTTCCGATGGCGAAGGCTTCCGTATCAACTTCACGCTTTCGAAGCATGCGCAGTATGAGGGAATCTTCTTTAAGGAGATTGGGACTGATTTTAACAATGGGGTTTTTAAGTTCATGCAAAATAGTAAGATATGCCAGGTACAGATTGAAGATGACCAAGTGCTCGACTCAAGCAAGATCCAGTGCAAGATACAAAATTAATATCACGAGAGGTGGCTAGAAACGAGGCCCCTCTTTTTTTGCATAGATTTAAGGTTAAGCTCTAAGAATTTATTTAAGGAGAGTTAAGTGGTAAGTACGATGGGACGCTTTCCGGCTAGAAGGCCCTCTAGGAAAACGTACCCGCTGAAGCATCCATACCTACCTCATCACTCAGCCAGCTATTCCCCCAACTTTTCACGTCAGAAAAGAACTGTCCCGAGAGGTCGTAATGACTTCGTGGACAGCCCCTGTCACTTCTATTATTCAGAAAGTTCTTCCCCTACGATCTTCACTTCCATCTCCAGATCAATCCCGAAGTTCTTTTTCACTTCCGCTTTGACCATCTCAATCGTCTGGATGTAATCTGCCGCTGTGGCATCACTTTTATTGACGATGAATCCCGCGTGTTTAGTAGACACTTCTGCTCCACCAAAGCCTTTACCTTGTAAGCCGCTATCTTGAATCAACTTTCCAGCAAAGTAACCTGGAGGACGCTTGAACACACTTCCTGCTGACGGATATTCAAGCGGTTGTTTTGATTCACGTTGGAACGTTAAGTCGGCAACTGCCGCATCGATTTCACACTGTTCACCTTTAGTGAGCCAGAACTCTGCGGATAGGACATAATAGCCTTCTGTAGTAATGATGCTCTTACGATACCCTAGTTCCAACTCCTCTTTTGAAAGCTTGAAAATTTTCCCTGTGTCATCCATTACAGTCGCTTGATGAATAATATCTTTGATTTCTCCACCGTACGCTCCTGCGTTCATTGCCATTGCACCACCAATTGAACCCGGTATTCCGCAAGCAAACTCTAGACCCGTTAAACAAGCTATCGCTGCTTCCTTAGACGCGTCGATAATATTTGCTCCAGCTTCCGCAATCATTCTATTCCCATCAATCTCGATCTGATTTAGGTTCGCCATATACATTACAATTCCACGAACGCCACCGTCACGAACGACCATATTTGAACCGTTCCCGAGCAACAAAATAGGAATTTCATGCTGATAAGCATAGCTAACAATCGCTTGCACTTCTTCTATTGTGCCAGGCGCCGCGATGACATCCGCTTTACCACCCAGACGTGTTTTCGTATATTTGTTTAATGGCTCGTCAAGTAATAACCAACCGTTTTGTATGTTCTTTTGAAGGTCTTCAAACCATCGATGTTTTGACATCTACATCAAGTCCTTTCAGTATACGTGTCTCCAGTTTTACGGAAACAATCTTATCCACCTATTAGTATGCTTGCAATCAGTCCTTTTGACAAGGTTTTTCATTTTGACTTTTTAGGTTTTTTCAATTACAGTTTAGCTAATTAAATATCCATAAGGAGGAGTGAAAGTGAATACATGGAAAGTAGATCCCACGGCATCCACTGTCGGCTTTTCCGTTCCACATATGATGGTATCTACTGTCACGGGAACTTTTGAAGAGTTTTCAGGAGAATTACAAGGTAACATAGCGGATTTGACGAAAACTAAAATTAGTTTTCAAGTAATTGTTTCTTCAATTGAGACAAAGAATAGAGACCGTGATCTACATCTATGCTCCGTGGACTTTTTTGATGCCGAAACTTTCCCCAAAATGACATTCTCTTCCCGCACAATTTACAACGATACAGACGGTAGATATCAAATGTCCGGTGACTTGACTGTTAAAAACACGAGCAAAAGAGCCATATTCTGCATCACTCCTCAAGAAGTTACCGTATTTGGTGCTACGTATCTGGTCGAGGGTGAAATCAAACGAAAAGATTTCGGATTAATGTGGAACCGCGCAATCGAAGCTGGCGGTGTAATGGTTGGAGATATTATTAATATCAAGATGTATGTTGTGATTTGCAAGAACGAAGGTTAACAGGAAAGTGCCGTTGATCGACATTCAAGTGAAATGCATTCCACTTACAATTCACTTACGTACTATTTTAAACAGACTAGAAGTCCATGAAGAAAAAACTGAAGACAAAACTCCCTTTAATTCTTAAGAGTTTTCTTCAGTTCCATCGAACCATTCATCTATTCAGCTTACTGTTTCCTCAGATATCACAAGCTCCATCATCTGTGCCTAATACTTGCAACTTAGGTTTTGTCATCTCTTCTTCCTCAGCAATCTTTTCAAACGCTTCAACAAATGCTTCCGTAGGCTGCGCTCCACTTATAGCATATTTACGATTAATTACGAAGAACGGTACACCTTGGACACCAATTTCCTGTGCTTCTTCGATATCTTTTTTCACTTCACCCTCGAAAGCATCACTATGAAGCATGTCTTTCGTTTTCTTTGCATCTAATCCAGCTGATGTTGCAATCGCTACGAGTACTTCTTCCGTATCGATACGCTCCCCTTCCGCGAAGTAGCCATGCATGAGATGCTCTGTTACTTCCTTCTCTACATTTTGTTTCTCTGCGAATTTCGCTAGACGGTGTGCATCGAGCGTATTAGAGGTTTTCATTCGATCCACTTGATAGTGAAGATTAACGGTTTTTGCTTGCTCTTTTATATTATTCATCATGTTTTCTGCTTCTTGTTTGGTGACTTTAAATTTACTAGCTAACCCGTCTACTAATGATTGGTCTGAAGCTACTGGCGTATTCGGATCCAGTTGAAACGCCTTGAATACAACTTCCGATTTCTTCTCAAGCCCTAATTGTTTCAATGCATGCTCTAAACGTCTTTTTCCAATGTAGCAAAACGGACAAACATAATCCGACCATACTTCAATTATCATATTTTTGCTCCACCTTTCTATTCTCTATTTTAGATTCAGGTAAAGTTGGGAACAATGTTAATGCTTGGGTTATATAATTTCACAGAATGAGGTGTCGGAATGAATCAATCTTTATGGCTTGCCACCGCTTATCCGAAGTCTACCTATCCAACTGTAGATGATGATTTAACTTGCGATGTGTTAATCATCGGAGGCGGACTGAGCGGCATAGCAAATGCATATTTTTTGTCTAAACAAGGAAAGGACGTCGTATTGCTCGAAAAAAACAGTTTGCTTCATGGGGCAACGGGAAATTCTACAGGTAAATTAACCGCACAACATGATCTAGTCTACGCGGACATGATTGAACAGTTTGGTGTGGAAAGCGCAAGACAATATTTTAATGCAAATGAACAAGCTATTGATTTCGCGCGATCCATCGCTGAAGCAGATCAACTGCAAGCCGCACACTCCGCGCTATATTCTCAAACACCTGAAGGTACGGAACGATTACTTGCGGAGAAAAAAGCTTATGAGGCGATTGGGATTCCATTTACACTTGCAGGTAATGCATCCTACTTACCATTTGAAACTGCTCATACTTTACTGATTGAAGACGAAGCACAAATACATCCAGTGCGTTTTGGACAACGATTAGCACAACTCGCTGTGAAAGAAGGCGCACGTATATTTGAACATGCACAAGTAGCTGCTCTAGATACTGATCGTTATTTTGTCAAACTCTCTTCATCTAAGATAGTCAGTTATCGACAACTAGTTATCTGCTCACATTATCCCATTGAAGCCCTAGAAGGCATGCAAATTCTCAAACTGGACGTCCAGCGCTCCTATATCGCCGCGGCAAAAACGGATACTCTCTTTGATCATCAATATATATCGGTAGATGAGCCGAAACGCTCGATACGGACAGCGACGATCGATGACCAGTCTTACTTGTTGCTAGCCGCTCAATCTCATCCCGCTGGATCGGAAAAAGAAACACAGCTACATTACGACAGCTTAACGGAGGATATAAAAACGACATTGGGACATCCTGAAGTTGTCTACAAATGGTCGGCTCAGGATCCGTCCACGCCTGATTTAGTACCTTATGCAGGAGCTATTTCAAACTCTTCGCCGGACGTCTACATTAGTACAGGCTATCGAAAATGGGGACTATCTAATTCCTTAGCCTGCGCGGAAATTATTTCGGATGCGATTATCGGTCGATCGAATGCCGCTAGCGAATTATTTTCTCCCAGCAGAACAGATTTCGGCTCCATGTCAAGCCGCGCTTTACTATTAGCCGGACGTACCGTAAAGGAATTTGCCGGTGGACATATCGCCCGGACCGACTCCCCGATTTGTACGCATATGGGATGTCGTACCCGTTGGAATAAAGGAGACCAAACGTGGGACTGTCCGTGTCATGGATCACGTTTCCGGGCGGATGGAACCGTGTTGGAAGGTCCTGCCACACAGCCCCTGGATTTAGGATAAAAAAAACTGTCACGGAAGATCGGGTTACCGATTTCCATGACAGTCTATTGATTAAGAAAGTGCTTCAGTCAATACAGGCACAATTTGCTTCTTACGTGAAACAATACCTTTTAACAGAGCGGAATTATTATTGAAGGCTACATTAAATGCAGATCCTGCACGTTGGGCTTCTTTTCCTAGCGCAATGATTACGGAATCGCTATTGATAATATCCGTCACAACAAACAGGAATAAATCTAGCCCTTTTTGTTCGATCACTTCATTTAACTCCGCTTCTAGTTCATCTTGTCGACCCAGAATGTCTTGTAAGTCCACTGCATTTACTTGTGCAATTTCCATTTTCACATCGCCAAATATAAATTCTTTCGAATCTAGACTAGCCAAATCCTTTACAGGTACAGAGCTTAAGTCTGCTCCAGCTTTTAACATGTCCAAGCCGTAGACGGCAGCATCCACTTCTGCAATTGCAGCTAGTTCTTCAGCAGCTACTTGGTCTTGATCTGTGAATGTTGGCGATTTGAATAATAATGAATCCGATACGATTGCCGAAAGCATTAAGCCGGCAATGTTTTTCGGAATTTCAACACCATGCTCTTTGAATAATTTGTTCAAGATCGTTGCCGTACAGCCTACTGGCTCTGCACGATAATACAATGGATCATTTGTCTGGAAGTTCGCGATGCGGTGGTGGTCGATTACTTCCAATACTTGTATATCATCCAAGTCATCCACACTTTGTTGTCTCTCGTTGTGGTCAACTAAGATGACTTGAGATGTTTCAGGTGCTGCTCTTTCAATTAAGCGGGGTGCTTCAAAACCGAAAGTTTCAAGCGCATACGCTGTTTCTTTCGTAATACTCCCTAGTCGAACAGCTTCTGCATCCATACCGATTTGTTGTTTAAGATAGGCATACGTAATCGCTGATGCGATGGAATCTGTATCCGGGTTTTTATGCCCAATGACTAACACTTTTGACATATTTAATTCCTCCTAATTCACTATGTTTACTACCTATATTCTAACACACTATTCAGGATTGACTAGTGGGAAATAGTAAAGATTGTATTTCTTCCTTGTTATGAAGGAAATCTGCAATCGTGTAACGATCTAGCACAGCGAAGTAAGCTTGAAGCGCTTCGTATAACACACCCCTTAGCTGACAGGCTTGAGACAACACGCACATATTCTTACTCGGATCAAAACATTCGACTAAGTGAAAATCGTCTTCTGTTTTCCGGACTAGTTCACCTACATTCAAGCTTGTTGGATCTACACTGAGACGGATTCCACCACCACGTCCACGAATGGTTTCAATCAGTTCCAGTTTTCCTAATTCATGGACTATCTTGGTGAGGTGATTTTTCGAGATTTGATATGCATCCGAGATTTCTTGGACTGTGGACAGTTCATCCGATTGCTTGGAAGCTAAAAAAATCAGAACACGCAGCGAATAATCTGTATACATTGTTAAACGCATAATATCACCACTTTCTCTGCTTTCATTATTATAGCATTTTCAATTGAAAAATCATGGATTGACACTGGTCGTTACACGTAATAGCATGACTAATTATTGAATATAATGTGACAACTTTCACAGTATATTTTTAAACATGTATTTTATATATATCTTTTGAATTCTAAATGATTTATGATAGAGATATCAAATACGGAGAGGTTGTGCATTATCCATGTTAGATCAAAAAACTATCGACGTTATCAAATCCACAGTACCAGTACTAGAGGAACACGGAACAGCGATTACTACGGCTTTCTATAAAAACATGTTTGTGGCTCATCCCGAATTACTAGATATATTCAACCATGCTAACCAATCTCAAGGTCGTCAACAGACAGCCCTTGCAAACACAGTATATGCAGCAGCGCAATATATCGATAACCTAGAAGCCATTCTACCGGTGGTTGTACAAATCGCGCACAAGCACGTATCTCTTGGAATCTTGCCAGAATATTATCCAATTGTTGGAGAGTATCTGTTAAAAGCAATCAAAGAAGTACTTGGCGATGCAGCAACGCCTGAAATTATGGATGCATGGGAAGCCGCTTATGGCGTAATCGCTGGCGCTTTCATTGGTGTAGAAAAAGATATGTATGAGAATACAGAAAAAGCTGATGGTGGATGGCACTTATTTAAAGACTTCGAAATTGTCGACAAAGTAGAAGAAAGTGATGTCATTACTTCATTTTACTTAAAACCTGTTGACGGTAAAAAATTGCCATACTACTTACCAGGACAATACATTACGATCCGCATGGAAATCCCAGGCGCGAAAAATATTGTTAATCGTCAGTACAGCTTGTCTCAAAAATCAAACGACGAGACTTTCCGTATCTCGGTTAAACGTGAAGATACATTATCACCAAAGGGTGTAGTATCATGCTTCTTGCATGAACATGCAAGTGTAGGTGACATCGTCGAAGTGAGCGCACCGGCAGGCGACTTCTATCTAGATCCTACTGGCACAGCACCTGTCACATTAATCAGCGGTGGAGTTGGTATTACACCAATGAAAGCTATGTATTCAACTATCGCAGATTTGTCTCCTGAACGTGAAGTGGCATTCTTGCACTCTGCACGTACACGCAGCCAACAAGCATTTGCGAATAAACTAGAGCAATTAAATGCTAAACTGCCAAACTCTACGTACAAAGCGCTTTATTCAGAAGAGGGAGACGGCATGTTCACACGTAAATTCTTAGAAGAAAACGTGATTGCAGGCAGTGATGTCTATGTATGTGGACCAACTGGCTTTATGGAGTTCGTTCTTCAACAGCTTCACGCCATGGGTATTCCTGAAGAGAAAATTCACTTCGAGTTCTTCGGACCAGCTGTAGCTCTTCAATTACAATCTGTTTAAGCACAAACAACCCCCGCGAATTTTCCCGCGGGGGTATATTTATATTTTATTCGGCATACGGATTGAAGCCCTAAGAAGTGCCACAACTAAAAACAAACCTAAGTAGCCGACAACCGGATACAGTGTATTAACCAAATTTGTGAATCCTAGAAAACTTAATGCATAGCCAATTACTAGTGAACACGCTACGAATAACTTAAACTTCATCGTACCACTTTGGATGAATCGAGCACCAAACGCATAGAACATACTGACTGCTGTATTGAAGATCATACCGTATAAAATAACCGCCATGAAGATTGCAAAGATTGGGGAAATATTATTGATGATGGCAAGCATCGGTAGATCTGTTCCCGCCACATTTTCCACTTGCGAAAAAAGCGCCAAATGACTTAACAGAATTAGAATACCTAATCCAAGACCACCTACGAATCCACCTCGCGCCGCAATCTTTTCATCTTTTTCCGCCCCTCCCATGACAATAGTCATCGAAGCACCTACCGCAATATTAAATGACACATAATTAATTGCGGATATGAACCAATTAGGCAATGTCGTTGGCACTGCTTTTGCAACAGGATCAAGGACTGCGAAAGTTGTATCCATCGTGATAATACTGTAAACAGAGACGACAACTACTGTAATAATTAAAAACGGCGTCACACTGCCGATTACAGCAACCACTTTATCTACGTTTAATAATATCGTCAAGAACACCAAAACAATCATCAGTAAACTACCTACAAATGTCGGCAAGCCAAATTGCTGATGTAAGTTGGCACCCGCACCCGCTAGCATCACTACACCTACACCAAATAGTGTAAAGATGATAACACCATCCACTATTACGCCTAGAAAGCGTCCACTGATTTTGTAAATCACGTCTTTATGTGAAGTTGTTCGCAGTCGACTTCCAAGACGCGTCAATGTCATGCCTAAGTAAGCGAAGAGCGCCGTACAAATTACTGCGCTAATCATGCCTAAGTAGCCGAAACTCGTAAAATACGTCATGATTTCATTACCGGATGCAAATCCTGCCCCTACGATAATTCCAATAAACGCACTACCCATTTTCAATATCTTCTTCATAATTTCCCCTATTCTTCTCTCTAACCAAATACTTGCGAGACGTTCATTAATTTATTTTCTATATTTTGAGACGAACGGGTTGTCTTTTTCATAGAAACGCCAAGGATAATGCACAGCTTCACCCGTGTTGCCAATCCCTACCCGTGGACCCGCTTCTATTTCAGCCTGAGGAAAGCCTTCAGCTATGTAGAGAGGCTTCTGTGTCCAATGATGACCGTAATATGACATCGTCACCCCGAGAGCCTTAGAAAGCTTTCCGGGTCCATTTGTAAGATCGGTTTCTTTTTTAATGTGTATGCCACGGCGTTGTTGCATATGACTTACTCCTTCTATTGGTTCACCCGCCCGCAGTAACACAGCATGCGGTGTACCCTCTTGTGCACAGACGACATTCATTAGTGTGTGGGTATGCATTTGATATGTATATACGGATCCCGGTTTACCAAACATGATTTCTGTACGCTTCGTCCTACGATTACCATAACTATGTGCTGCACGATCTTCAGCCCCGTGATACGCTTCAGTTTCCACAATTCTAACTACTGATAATCCTTCGGGTTGCTCATGGACAATATATTGACCGACTAAATTACGGGCAAGCTCTAGTACAGGTACATTATAGAAAGATGAACTAATCGGTTCATACATACTACCTTCTCCCTTCAGTTTTCACGCTATTCCTTGTCCTTCTGCGAAATCACGATAGAGATCATGTGTCTTCAATAATTCCGTGTGATTTCCTCTACCAGTAATCTGACCATTTTCTAAGAACAGTAATTGATCTGCGTGCAATACGGTTGCCAATCGATGTGCAATAATTAGCGTTGTTCTACCTAGCATCAAATGGCGTAATGCTTCTTGTACATGCGTTTCCGAACCGCTATCCAAATTCGACGTAGCTTCATCCAATAATAGAATCTCGGGGTTATGCAATAAAGCGCGCGCGATGGCAATACGTTGGCGCTGACCACCAGACAACTTCATGCCGCGCTCCCCAACCATGGTATCGAATTGATCCGGCATATCTTTTATGAATGTATAAGCATTGGCAGCTCTTGCAGCTTCAATGACTTGTTCAAGAGGCGGTCTCTTTTTTAAACCGTACGCAATGTTATCTAAGATCGTTCCGCTTAATAATGGGCTTTCTTGTGAAACATAGCCTATACGCTGGCGCCAATCAGATAACGGGATCTCTTGGATCGAATCTACTCCAAAACGTATTTCTCCCGAAGTTGGTTGATAAAATCTCTCCACCAATGAGAAGATTGTTGTCTTTCCTCCGCCGCTTGGTCCGATGAATGCCGTTACAGTTCCTCGCTCTGCAGTGAATGTAATTCCGTTCACTACATCCCTGCCCTCTTCATATGAAAAATGAACATTTGAAAATGCGATGGCACCTTCCAGTTCCGATGTATGGTCACCGCCTGCGGGTTCAGAATCCATTTGTAAAATTTCTTGAATTCTTTCTGTTGCCCCTACTGCTTTTTGGAACGAAGTGAAAAATCGAGCCATTTGCGCGACCGGTACAATGATCTGAAATAGCAAGAAAATAATTGCAACCAGTGTTCCCGCTGATAACGCTCCTCTTGCCACTTGCGCTCCTCCATACCCAAGAATCACTACTAGGATACCCATCATTGTCAACATCATGATAGGTGAAATAACAGCTTGAATTTTTGCTTCTTTCAACCCATATCGAAATAATGATTGAATAGCAACTTTACCCTTCTCTCCTTCAGTAGGTTCTGCGCGGTATGCTTTCACTAACCGGATATCGCCAAGCACACGGCCAAGATGTCCCGAAAACTTTGCCATTTCAGCCTGTGTGGCTTTTGCTACTTTGTGCATTAAGCGGCCAAGTGGATACAAGATCACCATACTAACCGGCACACTAATCAACATGATGATCGTCATCTTCCAATCGAGTACCAATAAAATAATAACTGCTCCAATAATCGAAATTAGCCCCGAGATGAACGATACTAGATGCTCTGAGACAAGTGACTTTAATACGGTTGTATCTTGCGTAACGCGACTCATCGTTTCTCCAGTTTCATTCCGATCAAAATATGGCACAGGTAAACGCAGTACTTTTTGCCATAATTGATTGCGCAAGTCCGCAACAACCGTCTCCCCAATAAAAGCAAGCATATAATAGGAAAAGCCACCGGCAATTGCTTGTACCACAAATAAAACGAGCAGGAATATGCCCGTCTTCCAGTTCAATAGTTCACTTGTGAATGAGTCCACCAAATCTTTAGTGATTAATGGTACAGCAAGACCGGCAACCGTTTCAACAAAAGATAGCACCAGGGCAATGATGGTTACGGCTACCGGCCAACGCAATGTCTTGACTAAACTCATAAAGTTTTTAACGGATCCTTTAGGTTTTACTTGAGCATTCATAATGCTTCCTCATTTCTACCTTATTCAAACGGATACCGCATTTCCCCTTGGAGATATTCACCAATCCGGTGCCAATCGGCTTCCAGATCAGGTCTATGGGATGGGCGATAAAAGACGGATGCTGGATGGAATGTCGGTATGATAGTGTACGATTCATCTGTTAAACTATATTGTTTATCATCCAATTTCGCTAAATATTGTACAGGTTGCGTTAGTACTTGTCCATGAAGAGCCGTGACCTTCGCATGTTTACCTAGCAATCGCTGCAGACCTATATTGCCGAGTGTTACGATAAGCTTCGGTTTAAGGTTGGCTACTTCAAAATCAAGGACCTGTGCATGAGCCAATTGCTCTTTTTGTGTCGGTGGACGATTATACTTTCGTTCCGTCAAACTACCATCCCGTTCTTTCCTCGTTCCCCATTTGTACGGTCTACTGCGGAACGAACTCGTCATATAGACATCTTCACGTGTTAGCCCAATCGATGCAAGAGATTTCATTAATTCATCACCTGCGCGACCGATGAACGGAACACCATGTATCGCTTCGTGTTCCCCCGGTGCTTCACCAATCAGCAAAAGTGTTGGTGATTGCGGCCCTTCTCCGTGGACAAATCCTTCCACTGGAAATCCCTCGCTACGTTCTAAAGCTATACGCGCAATTTCATCTGGTACACGAAACATTGTATTCACTCCTTTCTGTAATTATAAAGGTTTTACTACCGAATAAAAAATGTTAGCCATCGAAAAAGCCGCTCCCATTTATATAAAATGGAAACGACTTATTTTATACTATGTTAACTCAGTTTGTTTCGTTTCTGTTCCAAGGAAAATGACAGCTAGTACACCTACCATGATGGCTGCACAGAAAATACCAAAAATGACTCCGAAACCGTATCCAGCTGTTAACAGTGAACCAACGAGAAGCGGTCCGAAAATCCCCCCCACACGCCCGACCGCTGCTGACACTCCAGAGCCTGTCGCTCGAATAGCGGTAGGATATTGTTCCGGCGAATACGCATAGAGCGCTCCCCAAGCACCCAAGTTAAAGAAGGATAGAAACGCACCTGCGACCATCAATGTAGTCAATGTCTCCGCATTACCGAAAGCTAGAGCACTGAGTGCCGTTCCGAATAAATAGGTAGCGAGGACGAATTTTCGTCCCATGCGTTCAATTAGCCAAGCGGCACTGAAATAACCTGGTAACTGTGCTATGGTCATCAATAATACATAGCCAAAGCTTTTGATTAAACTGAAGCCTTTGATCACCATGACGCTTGGTAGCCAAAGGAACATGCCGTAATACGAGAAGACCACCGCAAACCATACGATCCACAGCATAAGGGTCCGTTTTCTAAATGCTGGCGACAGTAATTGCTTTAGTTTCTGTCCTGTCGTTTGTGATATTTTTTCTTGCTCTACAAACTTCTTGGAGTCGGGTAAATTACGTCGTAAGTAAATCGCATAAAATGCCGGTAGTGCCGTGATGATCAGTGCTACTCTCCAACCGAATTCCGGGATAATGAAATACGCTATTAAAGCCGCTAAGAGCCAGCCCGCCGCCCAGAAGCTCTCAAGTAACACCACTACACGTCCCCGCTCTTTTGCGGATACGCTTTCCGCAACCAATGTAGAGGCAACAGGCAACTCCCCACCCAACCCTGCTCCTACTAAGAAGCGTAAGGCTAAAAACGCCCATAACGTCGTCGTCAAAGCGGATAAGCCGCTGGCAACTGAAAATAAAACCAATGTCATCATAAATACTTGCTTACGTCCAATTCGGTCCGCCAATAAACCGAATACGAATGCACCTATCGCCATACCGATGGAGTTAATGCTACCGATCCAGCCCATCTCAGATGAAGTCAGATTCCAATCTACAGCTAATGCAGCAATGACGAATGACAGAATTCCAACATCCATTGCATCGAACATCCAGCCAGTGCCTGCGATTCCTAGTAATTTATTTCGTGAGATTTCTTTCTTTTTCACGGGGCTTCTACCTTTCTATTGTGCAATCTTTATATGTCTTTACAGGTGTCATTATAGCACTTTTTAATGGTATTTGACTAGTTTTGTTTAGTGGATATTTTTGGATGTTGTTTGTTAGTGTAGTTATTGAGCGGGACGGCTGTGGTTTTGAGCGGAGTGCGAACGGGATAGAGCGGGAAGGCCACGGCTTTGAGCGGATAGCGAACGGGATAGAGCGCGACGACTACCCCTTTGAGCGGTGAGCGAACGGGATAGAGCGCTCCTCAAAGTTTATTGAGCGCAATCCATAAATTAAAGCTAAAGAATAATTATGTAATACAAAAATCCCAGAAGACAGAGTCTCCCGGGATTTCATTCGTTCTTATAGGCCAGCTTCTACTTCTTTGATCATTTCTTTGATCGATTGAAGTCCGCCACCAGATAGGTACCAGTATTCGCCGTTCAAATAAACCATTTTGTCGTTCTTGAATGCGTTTGTTTTCTTCACAAGATCGTTTTCAACAGAATCTTTCGCTGTTGCGCCGTTACCGATGGCTGCGTCACGGTCGATCACGAAGAGAATATCTGGGTTCGTTTCTAAGATGTATTCAAATGTAATATTTTGTCCGTGTGTAGAAACTTCAATTTTTTCATCAGCAGGTTTAAAACCAAATACGTCATGAACTAGTCCGAAACGTGAGCTTGGGCCGTATGCACTTACTTTCCCTTCAGTTGCCAGGATGATTAATGCATTGCTGTCGATGCCCTCAGTTTTAGTTTTGATTTCTTCGATGCTTGCATCTACGTCTGCTAATTCAGTGTTCATTTCATCTTCTTTATCGAAGATTGTAGCGATTTTATCCATGTTCTCTTTGAAAGATTCCATGTAGTTAGATGTATCAACACCCATGTAGATTGTTGGAGCGATTTCAGATAACTGATCATACAAGTCTGTTTGACGTCCAGAGATGAAGATCACATCTGGCTTCATTGCATTGATTGCTTCAAAGTCAGGCTCTTTCAAACTACCAAGATTCTCATACTTTTTATCTTCGTATTTAGAAAGGTAACCCGGTACGTTTGATTGTGGAAGACCTGCCACTTCAATTCCTAGCTCATCCAATGTATCCAATGTTCCAAAGTCAAAAACTACTACCTTTTCAGGGTTCTTTTCAAGTGTTGTTTCACCAAGTTCATGTGTAATTGTTACCTCTGTGCTTTCTTCAGCTGGCTTATCTTCAGGTGTAGCATTGTCTGCAGGTTTTTCTTCGTCTTTTGCACCGCCACAAGCAGCCAGTGCAAGCATTAAGATTAATGCGAATAAGGATAGAGTAAGTTTTTTCATTTCAGTATAATTCCTCACTTTTTATAGTTTATTTTAAGAGTTAAAATACACACAAATACGGCAATCCTTCATTTGTTGTATCGGAATTTCCATATCGTAAATTTCTCGTAATGATTCGGAGGTGATAATATCGTTTGTTACACCGTCTTTGACGACTTTTCCGTTCTTCAATGCCACGATACGGTCTGAATAGACAGAAGCAAAGTTGATGTCATGCAAGACGATGACCACCGTTTTGCCAAGTTCATCAACGAGCTGACGCAAGATTTTCATGATTTGCACAGAGTGTTTCATGTCCAAGTTATTCAATGGTTCGTCGAGTAAAATATAATCGGTGTCTTGTGCAATCGTCATGGCAATGAAAGCTCGTTGACGCTGACCGCCGGATAATTCATCCAAATAGGCTTCTTGCATGTTTGTCAGGCCCATATATTCCAACGCCTGATCCACCATCCGCTCATCTTCTTCCTGAAGACGGCCCTTACAGTGCGGGAAACGACCGAACGAAACAAGTTCGCGAATGGTAAGTTTGACATTCATGAAGTTGGATTGCTTTAAAATCGCGACGCGTTTAGCGAAGTCATTGGATTTCATGTCTTTCACTTTACCTTTGTCGAGCAATACTTCGCCCGTGTCAGCATCCATTAATCGACTTACCATCGATAGAAGAGTAGATTTACCAGCCCCGTTCGGTCCAATGAATGATGTGATTTTTCCACGGTGAATATTTACACTGACCTTTTCGACGACTGCTTTTTTTCCATAAAACTTCGTTAGCTCACGAACTTGGATCATGAAGATCGACTCTCCTTTAATAATAAGTAGATAAAGTAAATGCCACCGACAAAGTTAATGATCACACTGAGTGTGGTCGAGAAAGAAAATAAACGTTCAACAATCCATTGTCCACCCACTAATGCAATGACACTCATCAGTGCAGCGCCGGCAATTAACACCGAGTGCTTAAACGTGTTGAAGAATTGGTAAGACAAATTGGCTACGATCAACCCGAAGAATGTAATCGGGCCTACAAGTGCCGTGGACACCGCAATTAGTACTGCCGATAAAATCAACATGATTTTGACGACCGACTGGTAGGGCACACCTAGATTAATTGCTGTATCCCGTCCCAATGATAAAACATCGAGTTCATTGATATAGCGCCAACCAATCAGAAGTGTGATGACTAATATCGCCAACGCCCACCAAACGAGATCTCCATTGATATTGTTGAAACTCGCAAACATCTTATCTTGCACACGCAAGAATTCATTCGGATCAATCATTACTTGCAGGAATGTCGAAATACTTCCAAAGAATGTACCGACGATGATACCGACTAATAATAAGAAATAGATCGGCCGGTTCCCTTTACCGAATAAGAAGTGATAGAGCAGCAAGGCGAACACTATCATCGCACCAACAGACAGCATGAAGTTAAATTGCTGGTTGATCAGTACAAATGAAGTCGATCCGAAAAAGAAAATTAGAACGGTTTGCAGCAGGATATAAAGCGAATCCAACCCCATGATACTTGGCGTTAAGATACGGTTATGCGTGATTGTCTGGAAAATAACTGTAGAGTATGCCACTGCCACACCTGTTAAGATCATCGCCACCACTTTGACCGCTCTTCTGGGAAGTGCATAGTCATAGCTGCCGTTCAAGTCTTGGAATAGATATAATCCGCAAAATACTAATGAGAATGTTAATAAAATCAGTAGCTTCGTTGAATTACGCATAGGCTTTCCCCCTAAACAACAAGAACAGGAAGATTGCGCTTCCTATGACACCGACCATTAAACTGATCGAGATTTCATAAGGGAAGATAATAACCCTGCCTAGAATGTCACAGATAAGGAGGAAGATCGCGCCTAGCAATGCAGTATGCGGCAACGTCTTTTGTAGATGGTCTCCTTTAAAAATCGAGACGATGTTCGGAATGATTAACCCTAGGAAAGGAATTAATCCTACCGTCAATACAACGGTTGTCGTAATTAATGCGACCAAGATCAACCCGATGTTGACGATACTCTTGTAAGCGAGTCCTAAGTTCTTGGAAAAGTCTTCTCCCATACCTGCCACCGTAAATCGATTCGCATATAAATATGTAATGATCAACACAGGTATACTAATATACAAAAGCTCATAACGGCCTTTCATGATCATGGAAAAATCTCCTTGAAGCCAAGCAGACATATTCTGGATCACGTTTGCTTTAAATGCAAAAAATGTGGCGATGGAAGAAAGGATATTCCCAAACATCAATCCAACAAGGGGAATGAAGATCGCATCTTTAAATTTAATACGTTCAAGAATTTGCATAAACAAGAAAGTGCCTAGTAAGGCGAATGTGAACGATACCGCCATTTTCTCTAATAGTGTTGCGTTGGTAAATATCAACATAGACACTAAGATTCCCAGTTTAGTCGCATCCAACGTTCCCGCCGTGGTTGGAGATACAAACTTATTGCGGCTTAGTTGTTGCATAATCAGACCTGCAATACTCATACCTGCGCCTGCAAGTAATATCGCGACTAATCGAGGAACTCGACTAATCAAGAATATTTCTGTTGCTTCAGAACGCCAGTCCAATAGGTCCGCTGGTGTGATTCGGCTTGCACCGACAAACAGCGAGAGAAGTGATAAAAGTATAACTGCTGTAATTAAGTAACGTTTCTTCATGAAGAACTCCGATATCGAATATTTGAGCATTTCTCACTTAAATGAAAATGATTATCATTCGCTCAAGAACAACATTACTCCGTTTAACATATGATGTCAATATCTAAATGAAAATCGTTATCAATACTTTTTGGGAATTAAACATTACAAGACTTAAGTAACGTTATTTAACTATGTAGAATCATACGAAAAAACCATTTTCCATATGATTCGGAAAACGGTGAATTCATTTACTGCTGATTTATCCCTTGATCCATTTCTTGAGCGCTATCCATTATTTCTTTCAGTACTTTAATTTCATCAATCTCATTAATCTTTGTCACAATACCCTTAATTCTCTGTGTGACTGTAACTTTCTTACCTTGCTCGTCCATGGTCATAATCATATCCATGTCAAAATCCTTTGTGAAGAAGATCTTTTTATAATTACTGTGCATAAAGAAAAGTATATTAAGTCTTTTTTCTTATTTCTATTAAAGATGTTTAGATCTTTGTAATTCGGGCAAACTAGAAGCATCCCACCCCCTTTCTCTTCTTATAAAGATAAAAGGATTTGGCTGCATGCATTGCGCATGCAGCCTTTTTTTACGTTCACTTTAAAATGAATTCTTGAAGACGTTCACATTCACTTTCGGGCATTTCCACAGTCATCAATGTTCCTTCTTCTTCGTATGCCGTATCTTTAATCGAAGCATTTTCATTGAGATGGGCAACGATTTCCCCACGGTCGTATGGAATCATTAATTTACACGTGACATATTGTCGAAATAAGTTTTGTTGGATTAAAGTTAGCAATTCAGAGATACCTTTATTTTCGCCAGCTGACATCCAAATACTCTGATCCTTTACACGCGGATAGGAGATTTCAGTCAAGTCCGATTTATTATATATGTTGATAGTAGGGATACTTTTTACACCAATATCTCCTAGTGTTTCGTTGGTAACATCCATCATATGACCATGTTCTTCGTCGGAAACATCCACAACATGCAGCAGTAAGTCAGCATTCTTAGCTTCTTCTAGTGTCGAACGGAATGCTTGGACAAGATGGTGAGGGAGTTTGGAAACGAACCCTACGGTATCCGTTAAAATAAATTCCTTTTTATCTTGCAGTTTGATTTTTCTTACAGCGGTTTCCAGCGTTGCGAACAACATATTTTTTTCACTAACTTCTTTGGATTCATCTACATCCGTATATTGCAACAATCGATTCATCAACGTGGATTTCCCAGCGTTTGTATAACCCACGATCGATACAACAGGTATGCCGCTTCTGACACGCTGTTTTCGCTGTGTTTCACGTTGATCACTCACATGCTCGAGTTCTCGGCGAAGTTTCGCAATCTGATCTTCGATTTTCCGACGGTCGAGCTCAAGCTTCGTTTCACCGGCTCCTTTATTCTGTAAGCCGCCACCTGTTCCGCCACCTTGCCTACTGAGTGAAGCACGAAGTCCAACAAGTCTCGGCAATGTATATTGCAGTTGCGCCAATTCAACTTGCATCTGCGCCTCTCGATTGCGTGCCCGTCTTGCAAAAATATCCAATATAAGCATAGTACGATCAATGATTTTACATTCTAGATCTCTCTCCAGATTTCGCAATTGGGAAGGTGATAATTCATCATTGAAGATGAGTAAATTTGCTTCAGATTCCTCATATACACTACGGATTTCATCAATCTTGCCTTTTCCAATATAAGTAGATGGATTTTTCCGTTCTAAATTCTGTGTCACTTCACCTAGGACTTCCACATTGATTGCTTCCGCCAAATTCTTTAATTCTTCCATCGCATATTCAAAGTGCAAATCCTTCTGTTCGTGCACGCCAACTATTATGGCCTTTTCAATTAACACATCCATGCTAGCATCCCCCTGACATCTTTATATATAGTTTACCCTACGTTCTGTTTGCTAACCGTTCGTGGTGAAATGAATCATTGCCAACCGTCTCCAGTTTGCTGACCATGAAAGTATTGTGCAATAAGCGGCAGATCCGTTGCCGCGATTCTGACTTTGTCTTCGTCTTCTACGGTTAGCCATTCATTATATACATTGTCAGCATACAATAACGCATTCGCTGTTCCAAAGCTTTCATGCTGTCCTAGAACTGCTGCCCGATTACCTTTTGCACGTAGTTCCATGACTATGCTGTGTGGATCATCCTGAGTGAAATAGATAAGGTGGTCGAGTTTCATAGTAAGCATGCCCTCCTAAATAGATGATTTTCTTCTATCATATCAAACCTGTCCTATCAATCGAGTTCTCCACCTTTCTTAGTATGAGATCAGCTACAGTCAAAATAAGCTTCAGTGTTTCCCGAAAGGTCAGAATAGTGTAGGATAATAGAAGAGTTTCAGGGATATATATATCCTGATGAAAACGAATGCGGAGGGATTGTATGGTAATCGATTTATTAAAATCTCACTCATCGGTTCGACGTTATAAGGATGAACCGATTTCAAGAGAGACAGTGATTGAACTAATTAAAGCGGGTCAACACGCAGCCAGTTCTCACTTCGTGCAAGCATGTACCGTAATGTATGTAACGGACACGGAAAAACGTGGTCAGTTGGCCGAACTATCCAAGAATCGCCGTCAATTCTATACAGCCGGCGCAGTCTTAGTATTTTGTATGGACTATAACCGATTATCTCACGCCGCCCGTTTACATAGTCAAGAAATTGACTATACAGTAGCGGAGAATGTGCTAGTTGGTGCAATCGACGTTGGTCTATTCTCACAAAATGTCGTCATTGCTGCCGAATCAAAAGGCTACGGTATTTGCTATATCGGCGGTGTACGAAATGCAATGGAAGAAATCTCAGAAGTACTGGAATTGCCAAAAGGCGTTGTGCCTCTATTTGGATTGTCCATCGGAGTTCCAAATGAATCCAATGAGGTCAAGCCGCGTTTACCTGTAGAAGCCGTCTTGCATGAAAACACGTATAACGAAGATCAGTATAAGGATCTATTGCCAGCATATGATGAAATAATGAAAGAATACTATGCGAGTCGTGATACCAATCAGCGTGATGCGATGTGGACGAAAGAAATGGCGGATTTCCTTGAGACACCAAGAAGGACGGATCTCGAGGCTTTCTTACAAAAACAAGGATTCCTATTGAACTGAAGAAAGACAGGAGTGTCAAACGATGTCAGTAGATGACGTGCTGGAACTACTCCAGCGACGCATGACAGATGGAACATTCATCCGTGCCACAATTAGCGGGCCACGAATGAAATCCAATGATGTGAAACGAATTAAATTAAAGCCACTTGAACTAAAAGGTCAATTTTATATTCAATTTGAATATCAGCATGAACGTATTCTCAAACATGTTAATGTGGCACTTGAAGACGTGGCGCAACCATTGCATGACGCTTTGGAAAACTTTAAGCAATTCCATGTTGATTTATCAGATGAAACGATGCAGATTCAACTATCCAAGAAGATGAAAGTGTCAATCAAACGAATTTTTCTCGATACGGAAAAGACAGTCGACTATGCGCATAATCGGACGAAGAATTACGCTTTGCATGAAGGTACACCTTACCCATTTCTCATTCGTCTCGGCGTTCAAACACCGGATGGTAAGGTCAAAAATCAAAAACATGATAAGTTTCGTCAGATTAATCGCTTCGTTGAACTGATTGATGACACACTTTCTCACTTGCCAAAAGACCGACCGATTCGGATTTTGGATTTCGGATCAGGTAAATCTTATTTGACATTTGCACTGTATCACTACTTGCGAATTGAAAGAGACCTCGATATTCGAGTAACTGGATTAGATCTAAAGAAAGAAGTCATTGAAGAATGCCAGGAAATTGCACGTGATTTGCAATACGATCAGCTAGAGTTTCTAGTAGGCGATATTAATGAATATGATGGGGATACTGCAGTCGATATGGTCGTCACACTTCACGCATGTGACGTGGCAACAGATATGGCATTGGCTAAAGCAGTCAACTGGGGAGCTTCAGTCATCCTTTCTGTTCCTTGTTGTCAGCATGAGCTGTTTTCACAAGTTCAATCCCCTGCACTCGACATCATGTTGCAACATGGATTAGTGAAAGAACGTTTTGCTGCACTTGCAACTGATTCCATCCGCGCTGAGCTGCTGACATTAGTTGGCTATGAATCACAACTTGTGGAGTTTATCGATATGGAGCATACACCGAAGAACATCTTGATACGTGCCTATCGAAATGATAAAAAGCCAACTCCAGAGCAAATTGATCGTTACGCAGCATTCAGGAATATGTTGCAGGCGAAGCCTTTCTTGGAAAATGAACTGAAGCATTTGCTAAGTTTTCTACCGGCACATGACAATCAGAACCTATCATAACGAAAAAGATCGACGCAATGTCCTATTACGACAATGCGGCGATCTTTTTATATATCTTAAGATTGTGGCAAATGCTCGATAATGCTATCCACTGCTTGCTTAATATAGTGCGGTTTCGTGCCGAGATTTAAACGAATGAAGCCTTTCGAGTTTTCACCAAACCACTCTCCGTAGTCGATTGCCAGTTTACATGTATCTTGAACAAATTCTTTTACACCGTCTGGTTGGATATGTGCACGCAAGTCAATCCACAATAAGTACGTCCCTTCCAACGGTGTAACGATTAACTTGGGCGCATGCTCTGCGAACTGTTCGACCGCATAGCGTTCATTCGATTTAACGACTTCTCGCAATCCTTCAAGCCAGTCTGTACCATGATTATAAGCTGCTTCTGCAGCCGTCATACCTAGCATATTTACTTCTGTTTGACTAACAGATTTCACAAACGTATCGAACTGCTCTAGCAACGCTTTATTTTCAATTATGATCTGTGATGTCAACAAGCCCGCCAAGTTGAATGTTTTGGAAGCCGAAGTAACGGTAATGACACGCTCAGAGTACTTCCCTTCAGCAACGATTGCAGAGGGTATATGTGTGTGATCACCAAACGTCATATCATGATGTATCTCATCGGACACTACTATTACATCATGCTTTTCACAGATCGACAGAAGCCTCTCTGCTTCCTCTGCTGTCCACACACGACCAACGGGATTATGCGGTGTACAATGAATGAATAATTTTACGTCATTCTCCACTATTTGCTTCTCAAAGTCCTCAAAATCAATCGTGTAAATACCCGCTGTATTAATGAGCTCACTGCTAATCAGTGTGCGGCCGGTATCTTTTACTGCGTTGGCGAAAGGATAATAGACCGGAGACAGGATAATCACGGCTTCTGTAGGTTTCGTAAAGGCATTAACAAACCAGTACAGAGCCGTCACGACACCTGTTGAAAAACGCATCCATTCCTCTTTCACTTCATATCCATGATGCTCACGTTCCCAGTTAATGAACGCTTCAAAATAGGATTTAGGTGCATATGTATAGCCAAACACCCCAAAGTCCACTTTTTCTTTCAACGCTTCTATCACTTGCTCTGGAGCCTTAAACTCCATATCCGCTACCCAGGCCGCAAGTAAATCTGCATCTCCAAAACGTTCCTCAAGCTTGTCCCACTTCAGCGAGTTCGTACCCTTCCGATCAATTGCATAACGTTCCAAAAACTCTTCTTTATTCATATAGAAACCTCCACTTTTATCGATTTCATAACTGTCATTCTATTCCGATTGTATCATATGTCCCCTTTTGCTTCCTCCGTTGTTGTTATGAATTATTTTGGGGTATACTAGAGTATTGAAGCAGCATTTAGTTGGAGGTCATGAAAGTGAGAAAATGGAATACTGTAACACTTTTACTAGCATTACTTTTCATTTGTTCCATACAGTCTGTCAGCGCACAAACGACAGATGTAAAATATATAGATGTCCCGGATCATCACTGGGCGAAAAATGAAATCATGCAGTTGGATGAAATGAAAATCATTACAGGCAATTTTGATATGCAGTTCCATCCTGAAACACCGCTAACAAAAGGACAGGTCGCTGTTTCTTTATCTAAAATCTTTGGATCAAAATTTATTGATAAATCCTACGGTTTTTCAGATATTGCCTGGGGATCGGATAAAGGACGTTTTGCTTTGACTGCGGTCGAAAATGGCTGGATTCAACCAAGCAGACGAGGTTTTTTCGGCTTTGATGAACCATTGACGAAAACAGAACTCTGGAACTCATTCATTACGGCTTTTGATATGGAAAAGGACTTCGGTAAAATATTAGCCACTAGTTGGCCTTCTAGTTCGGATAGAGTTACATTAAGAAATATTCCCGTTTACACGTATCCTCAAGCGGAGGAATTTCTTCATTACGGTGACTCGATCGTATCAAGAGCATATTTTTCAAAAGCATTGCATCGGATACTAGTGGAAACTAATCGTATTAAACAACCGAAGCAGTTTACTCTTTCCACCCCAGAAGAGTCCGGTCACTATAGTAAAAGCGTCCCCGAGACTTATTTAGGAAGTGTCCCATTCAATACACACCCTCTTTATTTGCGCTCTGAGGAAACATTTGCATACAAAGACTTTACACAAACTAATTATGGGTTTTCACGTGATAGTGCGTATACATATGCTGTCGGAAAAGAAGGCGCTGAAATCAAATTGACAGTTCGTGAATTGCCTAACAAAGATGTATTTGTATTCTCGGAACTAACGAATCCAACTGACAAATCTATAAAGGTGGAAGTACTTCAAAAAGAACACGATATCGAACGGTTTGATCTATTCCGCTATGATCGCTATCCACTCATGCGTGAGAATCTAGATTTGGCGGATGCGGATATGACAACTTATCCAACAGGCTTGCTGCGCTTCATCAAGACGGACGGTACTGTGGAAGAACGAATGATTGGACAGGCCTATCAATCCAAACAATTATCACTTCGCTATGATAATGATGAAGAAAGTGTTTCGCGTGAACTCCTTGGAGAGCGAGAGAATTTCTCCTATGCGTTAGCCGGTAAAACGCTTTTATCATCCTATACACTACAAGCTAACGCAGGCGAAATAGTGGATCACTGGTATGTAGATTCTGATGAGCAATTGTTTAATTCAAAAGATGACCTATTCAAGTGGATGAGAGAAACAAGTCAGAACCACAAGAAGCGCAATAAGTGGTACACAGCTGAAGGTTCATATAATAAATTGGCTGACTCAACAGAACCGATGCCCGTTACAGGTCAAAACTATGGTCGTAATTTATTGATGTTAAAAGAAGATCGCGCATTGACGCTTTATCACGAAAATAAAGGACGTTATTTTGAGAATTTAGTCTATAACGCTTTCGTCAACTTGAAAAACTTTAAAGAGGACAAAGACTACTGGGAAACAGAAGTAACCAGTACGTATCTTAAAAACTTATATGACATTCACGCACCCTTTATTGATACGCGTTTCAATGAACAAATTGCTTTATTCTATTATAATAGCGGCGATGAGTTTGGAATTCCATCTGCGAATGAACCACTGCGCGATTATGCTGACCTTCTCGTATCCCAGCAACGAAAAGGCAATATTATTCGAGTAGCTAGTGATGCTTATTACATTGCTGACTACTTTCCAATCAAACAGAAAGTCACTACCCATACATCCATGAATCATGCACTCGGTGGTATGAATATTTTACTCATGTCTTACCAGGCGTTCGGGGATTGGCGATATCTTCACACCGCGCGCAATATCCAGCGAGCCATTGTCTATCAAAAAGACAAATGGATTCGCAACAATGGAGACATTTGGTACAAGATTTCTCCGGAATCCACTTTTAAGGGCGATGATTATAAACATTTAACGCTGGAAGACTTGATAGACTCCTATCAACTTTGGCAACAAATCGATCCAATTTACTTGCCTACACTTAAGCAACTAATTATTTCGAAGGCCAATTTCCTATCAAATGAAAAACTCGGCTATACGACGAAGATTAAAAAAGGCTTGAAGAAAATTGGATTATACGAGTATCTGCCCGATGGCGACGAAGTGACGGACGCGTTATAAATGATATAGACAGAGAAAAGAGAGCTATCCATTGCATATTGCGCAATGGATAGCTCTCTTTTTCACATCTCTTTTTCAAGTAATTCCAATGTGTCATCGTATTCTCTTTCAATAACAGGGTCTTGTTTATACGTTGCCTTGCTGACCAATACCGCAACAATAAGGCAAAGCACAAATCCGGGAACAATTTCATACAATGTGTCGTGCAGGAAATCGATACTTCCCCAAACACCTACCGTTACAGCACCAATAATCATACCGAACAATGCCCCTTTAGCTGTTAGCTTTCTCCAGTATAATGACAAGAGAATAATAGGACCAAACGCCCCGCCGAAACCTGCCCAAGCGAATGAAACCAACTTCAATACAGATTCTTTATTCGGCCAAGCGAGTACCATTGCGATGATCGTCACGACGAGAACAGCTAAACGCCCTAAAAATACGTAGTGACTATCTGTAGCATTTGTTTTGAAAACCGCTTTATATAAGTCTTCAATTAAAGCAGACGATGTCACGATCAATTGTGAAGATATCGTACTCATAATAGCCGCCAATACCGCCGCTAACATGATGCCTGCAATCAACGGATGAAAAATAATTTGTCCGAGAACGATAAAGACCGTTTCTGGATCCGCCAAGTCCGCGCTGTTTTGTTGAAAATAAGCGATACCAATTAATGCAGTAGCAATGGCACCAAACAAACTTAGCATCATCCAACCAATACCAATCCGTCTAGCACTCTTCGTCTCTTTCACTGACTTGATCGCCATGAAACGGACGATGATATGCGGCTGTCCAAAATAACCAAGTCCCCATGCAAGCGAGGAGATTATGGTGACAACACTAACACCTGACACAAGGTTCAGCAGTGCGGGATCCACTTCACGTATACTCGCTGCCGTTTCAGAGAAACCACCTGTGATAAAAATCCCGAACAACGGAACTAAAATCAGTGCCAAAAACATAATCAAGCCTTGTACAAAATCCGTATAACTAACTGCCAAGAATCCACCAAACAATGTATAAGCCAGAACTACCACCGATACAATAATCAGACCCGTATGATACTCAAGTCCAAATGAACTTTGGAAGAACTTCCCGCCGGCTACCATACCTGAAGATACATAGAACGTGAAAAACACTAAAATAATAATGCCTGAAGCCACTCTCAATAAGCGGGATGTATCTTTTAACCTGTTATCCAAGAAACTCGGGATCGTGATGGAGTTATTTGAAACTTGCGTATATGCACGTAAACGTGGTGCGACATATAACCAGTTTAAATAGGCACCCAATGTCAAACCAATTGCAATCCAGGCTTCACCCAGTCCACTTAGATAAATAGCACCCGGCAACCCCATCAATAGCCAACCCGACATATCAGAAGCTCCCGCACTTAATGCGGTGACTGCTGGTCCGAGCGACCGTCCACCTAACATATAATCCGTTAGATTCGATGTGCGTTTGAATGCATACCAACCGATTAGCAGCATGGCTATCATATAGACGACAATAGAAACGAGTTGGTACATTTGCTCCGTCATATAATCATCTCCTTTCTTACTATCAATATACTTATACTACCTTATGGATAGCACACTTTGAACATTTTTTTGGCGATTCGTAGAATTGAACTATTTTTTCATACAGTATTCCCCGGGAAATTACACCATTTGACACAGCAACTTAACGTAACGTACTTTACATATTCTACGCATATATTGAAACCATTCTTTCTATTGTAACGTATATAAAAAAAGGGGGAGATAAAATGTTACACACGACAACTAATATGCTGCAAGGTCGGACAATTGAAACGTATCACGGGATTGTATCAGGGGAAACCATTATGGGGGCAAATATCGTCAGGGATATTTTTGCATCTGTCACCGATATTGTAGGTGGACGCAGTGCTGCCTATGAAAGCAAACTAACGGAGGCACGGCAAACAGCATTGGATGAAATGTCTCAGAAAGCGAGTGCTATGGGAGCGAACGCTGTCATTGGTATAGACTTAGATTTCGAAATGGTACGTGAAGGCATGATGATGTGTATCGCAACCGGTACAGCCGTTACGTATCGCGACGGGGAGTAATTAAATCCACGAAAAGAGGCTGGGACATAACTTAAAATACAGTCCGTTCCCCTACGCTACAAAAGGCGCGCTTGAGCCTCCTCGTCGCTAAGTGCAAATACATGCTCTTAACGCTCCGCTTTTAATCGCAAAAGCCGTCCTTCGTAACGGCTCTCGCTACCTGCGGGGTCTCAACATTCGCGCTGAATCCCGCAGGAG
>NZ_PDYY01000016.1 GCF_002743255.1 Sporosarcina sp. P2 | reverse complement strand
CTCCTGCGGGATTCAGCGCGAATGTTGAGACCCCGCAGGTAGCGAGAGCCGTTACGAAGGACGGCTTTTGCGATTAAAAGCGGAGCGTTAAGAGCATGTATTTGCACTTAGCGACGAGGAGGCTCAAGCGCGCCCCGCGGAAAGCGCGCCTTTTGTAGCGTTGGGGAACGGACTGTTTTTTAAGTTTTGTCCAAGCCTCTTGTTTTTTCGTTGATGTAGAAAGCGTTCACCTGAAAGGTAGTTCAACGACGCTCCTGCATTCCATACATTTCTTTTGCTACATCAAAAAAGACGAACCCTATTACTGCAGGGTTCGCCATTTAGCATTGCAAGAAACAAATCAATCTTCATCGCAGAAATCGATAAACACATCATCGATACACTGAATGCCGCAGAAGCAGCTCAAATCAACCGTCAAGCATGTATTCGTAGGTCCAAAACCATTCACCTTACAAATTTTTTCATAACAGATTTTTCCGTCCGTCGTAATATCAAACGGGTGTCCGTTATACAAAGGCTGCAATACTTGAATGGTAGCACAGCAAGAATCAAACACGGTCTGTACACGGAAAAATACGGAAACACAGCTCGTATGCTTATGATGTGTCGATTTATGATTAGCTAGTGTCTCTTCTGCTGTCATTTTAGGATAATGCTTCCGTTTACCACCTCTAAATACGGCCTTGAAATAGTCCCCATTACCCGTCAGCAAACTGAACACGCGTGTGTTGACGCGGCCTCTAACCGGGCTAACCAAACTGCCAAGCGGCGCCATGAAACAATCTGTATCACACTCTACACAATCCACTTCCGGACACGTATTCTGGACGCGTTGGATAAAGCGTACTACTTCACAAATACAATTCGACTTATGACAGCCATCATGTTTGCTGTCTTTTTTTTCACATCCCACTACTGTCCACCTCCTGTTTGTCGTTCTCTATACTTTATGCATGGGTAATCGACATGACAGGGCGCTTTCCTCAATATGCATAAATCCGACATAAAAGATACATGCTAGACAGAAGGGAGGCGTCGCATTTGAAGAAGCTGAGTATATTATTACTTATTCTTGGTCTACTCACTGGTTGTAGTGAGAAAGGAACGTATATTAAAAATACTACTCCGTACGATGAGCGTTCATTAGAGAAAGTTTTAATGAGTAATGAACATGTCAAACTAGCAAAGGTACTGCTATATGAAGATGAGTTGCTAGCAGGGATTCGTGTCAATACGTTTTCCCGATTTCAAAAGAAAGCTATTGCCAACAAAATTCAAAAAAAATTGGAACGTGAGTATCCTGACTTAAAGGTCACAGTGTCGGCAGATAGTAAAATCTTATTGGAAACGGAGAAGCTGATCAATAAAAAAAGTGAGAAAAATTATCGAAAGAAAATTGATAAAATCAAATCAATCGAAAAGGAGCAAACCTAATGCAACAGGAAAAGTATGCCCAAATAGAGAAAGAGTTATCACCTAAACCACCCATTATGAAAAATGTCATTAAAGCTTTCTTGATTGGTGGTTTGATATGTCTAATTGGCCAATTTATTGCACTTTTTTATATTACGTACTTTGACTTTACGGAACGCACAGCGAGTAATCCAACTGTTGCCACAATGATTTTCATCGCCATGTTGTTAACGGGTTTTGGACTATATAAAAAGATTTCCCAATTTGGCGGGGCAGGTGCGGCGGTACCGATTACAGGATTCGGCAATGCCGTCGTCTCGGCTGCTATTGAACATAAATCGGAAGGATATGTACTAGGTGTTGGCGGGAATATGTTTAAACTAGCTGGTTCAGTTATTTTATTTGGTGTCTTTTCTGCCTTCGTTGTAGCGCTGATCAAGACTATCTTAGTGAAATTTGGTGTGGTCTCATGGTAAAACGAGGAGTGTTAACCTTTCATTCCAAGCCAAGTATTTATGCAACAGGTGTAACGGCAGGTCCATTGGAAAAAAAGAAAAGTGTGTTTGCGCAGCAATTCGACAAATCGTACGAAGATGAGCGTTGTGATTTGCCGACGAACGAAGACGGTCATAAGCAGTTAATGTATGATGCTGTATTGATTGCACTGAGTAAAGCGAAGAAACAGCCGGAGAAAATTGATTTCTTATTAACTGGTGACTTAGTCAATCAAATGACACCTTCTAATTTCACAGCCCACGCATTAGCTATTCCGTATATTGGTCTGTTTTCCGCTTGCGCTACTTCTGTTTCATCTATGATTACAGCGGCATTGCTCGCGGATGCGAAGCATGCAAACTGGATCGTGGCGGGTTCTTCTAGTCAACATAATGCAATTGAACGGCAGTTTCGATATCCGGTGGAGTATGGTTCACAAAAAGGAGCAACTGCACAGTGGACGGTCACTGCGGCTGGTGCTGTATTGATTGGACAACATAAACAAGGCACCCCAGTGATTGACTGTGCCACTGTAGGAAAAGTGATAGATATGGGGATGACGGATCCGTTGAATATGGGATCTGCAATGGCTCCAGCAGCCAGTGATACATTGATGAATCACTTAACAGGACATGGTAAAACGGTCGATGATTATGACACGATCATCACGGGGGATTTAGGAAGTAATGGTTTCAAAATCTTTAAAGCGTTGGCAAATGAAAATGGTTTACCGCATACGAAAAACTTTCGGGATGCCGGAGAAGAATTTTACGGTAATGATCCGTCCTTTAAAGCGGGAGCAAGTGGATCTGGTTGTTCAGCAGCGGTGTTTTTTTCCGATGTGTATCAAAAATTGCTGACCGGAGAGTACAAGCGGGTTTTATTGCTAGCGACTGGTGCCTTACTATCCCCTTTGTCATTTCAACAAGGGGATACAATTCCGTGTATTGCTCACGCTATTGAACTCACAATGGAAGAGGTGACGGCACCATGATATCTATATACATTACATCATTTATAGTGGGTGGCTTGATTTGTGTCATCGGGCAACTGCTGATGGATGTCGCAAAGTTAACGCCTGCTCACACATTATGTTCATTGGTTGTAGCAGGATCAGTGCTGGATGGTTTCGGCTGGTATGAACCGTTTATTGATTTTGCTGGTGCTGGCGCTACGATTCCCATTACTTCATTCGGGAACGCATTGACACATGGCGCGATGGCGGAAGCCGAGAAACACGGCTTGGTCGGTGTAGTAACGGGAATGTTTGAAGTGACAAGTTCGGGAATCAGTGCGGCAATTATTTTCGGACTAATTGGTGCATTGCTCTTTACTTCAAAAGGAAATATTTAAACTACCAAAACGCCCTCTCCAATTCTTTCTCCTCTGCATATAGTAGAGAAGAAAGAAAGGAGGGGTTTTTCATGTACGGATGTTATCCATCTCAAGGTCACGGTGGTTACGGATACGGCGGAGGATGTGGCGAACGATATGGCGGTTCTTCATTCGTCTTGATTGTAGTTCTGTTTATATTATTGATTATTGTAGGCAGAAGCTATTTCTAAGGAGGAGAACTGAATATGAACGATTCATTCTTTAAAAAAATAGAATCTAAAACGGGTGTGCCGATGGAAGAAGTCTTCGCATTAGCGAATGCCATCCAATATGCAGATTTTAAAGATGAAAAACAAGTAAGAAAAATCATTCGAAAAGTTAGTCAAGTAGCTAAAAAAGACGTGCCACAATCAGTAGAAGATGAACTGGTTAACTCCATCCTGACAAGTGGAAAAGGATTGAATTTAAACGACATATCACAAATGCTAGGTGGTAAGTAAAATAAACTTACTAAAACATGTTTATACTTCTAGCTAACTGGGTAAACTACTAATGAAAATATATTTAATAGGGGGTGCACATCATGGGTTATATCCTACCAATACCAAATTACCAAGCACAACAGTATGCAGAACGTATGAATAACGAACGTCATAATTTTGCTTATATCGGACGCGTAAATCCTGTGCGTCTGGAAAATGAGGAATCAAGCTATTGGGAAGATGTTCTGGCAGATGAGGAAAGACGTCGTGAAGAGCAGATGAAACAACGGAAAAATCGTGCACCTCAACCTTTAGTTAAAAATGGATTTATTGCGCCAAATCCAGCCCAATTCTCACCTGAAATTGCAGAAGTTGTAGGAAAGGGCCAATCGATTAACGCATATGTCTGACGCAAGGAAATACCCCTTACCACTAGAGTGGCAAGGGGTATTTTTTCTGTGCAATCAGTCGTTTAACAAACTTTTCTCCATGGCGCGATGAGGAATATCAGCGTCCATGAATTCGGGCGATGTTACGACGTAGCCTAGCTTTTTGTAAAAAGGCACAGCATAGGATTGCGCATTCAAAATAAGTTTTTTCATAGAATTCTTTCGTGCATGTTCTTCTAATGTATTCATAATTAATTTTCCAAGATGTTTACCGCGATGTTCAGGTAAAATACAGATTCTCTCTATTTTACCGTGTGCATTTACCAGACCTCTCATGCGGCCGGCACCGATTGGTTGATCTACTTCATCGTAGACGACGAAGTGGATAGCTTCTTGATCGTGTTCGTCCAACTCAAGGATCAGCGGGACGCCCTGTTCTTCCACAAAAACTTTCTTGCGGACGGAATACGCATCCTGCCGACCTTTTTCATCTGAGACGATTTTTACTGTAATCTGCAAATCAAGACTCACGATCAAGACGGAACGTTTCATAGACTGTCCACGATCCGTCTTCTAGTTGATAAAGTAAATGAATACGATCGATGACTTCCGTGTGGTCTACACCTACCATCTTCATTTGGTTAATCACATCATCGTGTTCACCAGAAGTCAGGTTTTGCGCAATTGTAACATGCGGAACAAAAGCATAATTGTTTTCATCGTGATAGAAGTTTACATTTAAATCCTTATGCAACGCGAGAATTTCGTCGTTCGGTACAACTTTAAAGTAAATCGTGTTCGTCGTTGGTGCGAACGAGCCAACTTTTGTAACTTTCAACTCAAAAGGGCTGTTTTTAATGGTAATTTCTTTTAACGCATTTGCTACTTCTTCAATTTCCTTGTCATTCGCTTCGAATGGATCTTTCAGCGTCATATGAGGTGTGATCAGCGAATAATGCGGATCATATCTCATCCGATAGCCGTTTGCTAAATCTTGAAGTTTTTTTGAAGGGAATGCAACAATACCGTATTTCATTTAAGTTTGCCTCCTTGTGAATTGACTGAATTTTAGGTACATCTATTTTAGTATATCAGAAAATAGTCCAACATGTCTCTTTCTATTACTAAAGGCTATTTATTTCAATCAGCGCACGGCGAATATCAGGTTGCCATGATTTCCATGTATGATCTCCATCTAGCTCTTCATAATAGTGAGGAAATCTTTTTTCTTTAATGATTTTATGCAGCTCGCGGTTAGATGTTAGAAAATCCAATCTGCCGTCAGCAGTTGTGGGTACATCAGTTTCTTTATCACCGATCACATGGTAAATAGAAAGGTTTGCAGGGGTTTGATTGGCTTTAACTGCTTCGAGTACGTGTTCATTAACGAATGGTGAATGCAATACTACATTTCCAAAGCAGTTTGGATATTTTAAAGCGGTCAATAAGGAAATCGATGCTGCCAGTGAATCGCCCATCAACATTCTTGAAGAGCCCATTTGGTATGTTGGGTAGGTTTCATCAATATACTGAATTAACTCGTGCGCTAAAAAGCGGATATATGCTTTATGTCGATCACCTTCTGGATGATACATACGTCTGCGTTCTTGCACCGTTTTGTATGGGATTCCTACGATGATGACCGGTTCAATGATTTCTTCTTCCATTAATTCATCGGCAATTCGACCAATCCGTCCGAGTTGAAAATAATCTTTGCCATCAGATACGAGCATGACATTATGTTTGTATAAAGGGGAATAGCGTGATGGCAAATATATCAATAGTTCCATTTCTTCTTGTAATTCATTACTGTAAAAACGAATTTCTTCAATTTTTCCTGGATTCATTTTGTAGGACCTCCATAATTAATGTACACTTACTAAATATCATACCGATAAATAACAGTGTAAAGCTAGTGAAAACTATTGCATATGAAGAGAGAGAGGGGAAATAATATGGATGAAGGTAAAAACATTGTTCATTCGGACGTTGTGACTGCGGCAACAAAAGACGCGTTGATCCGTCGTGGGGTTAAGATTGAAGATATTGCAAAAATTGTGTATGAACTGCAAGTGCCTTATAACAAAGGTTTGTCACTCGAACAGTGTATCGACTCAGTAGAAAGCGTTCTTCGTAAACGTGAATTGCAACATGCCATATTGGTCGGAGTTGAATTGGATGAAATTGCTGAAAGAGGTCAATTATCGGGACCGCTTCAGCAAATCGTTGAATCAGACGAGGGGTTATTTGGAGTGGATGAAACGATTGCATTGGGTGCGGTATACACGTATGGGTCAATCGCAGTTACTACATTCGGTCACTTAGATAAGAATAAAGTCGGCATCATCAACGAATTGGATACAAAAAAAGGAATTGGTATCCATACGTTCTTAGATGATTTAGTGGCAAGTGTGGCGGCTTGTGCGGCATCTAGAATTGCGCATAGAACGCGCGATTTGAAAGAAGCAGGCCTTACGTTTGAAGATGTACAAAATGGCAAGAGCTCATAATTAAAACGAACTGCTCTAGATCATCATTTCTAGCAGCAGTTTTTTTGTTGTAGATGAAATTAGTCAGTGCGTCTAGGATTACGGTTCTGTTATGAGGATGTGGTAAGCCGTGAGAGTGGAGAGTCCATTAGAACCACTACCTCTACCACGGCAGTCGCCTTCGCTGGAATAGGTGTTGGGGCAACACCTGATAAAAGCTATACATTTACGGAGGTCAAGAGCATAAAAGGAACAGGAAATAATATATAAATTATTATTATATTGACAAGTTAAAGCGCTTTCATGGTAGAATGGTAGTGTCTATGACTACAAAATGTAAAGGGGAGATGGTCACATGAAGAAAAATTCACTTCGCCTACTGGCGTTAGTTTCCATGCTTGCGCTTCTTGTGCTCGCAGCTTGCGGTAACGATGAAAAAGCCGACGGGAACAAAGATGCAGACGGAAACAAAGATGAAGGTAAGACAGAGCAAGACTACAAGTTCTTGAGCTTACTTACTGGGGGAACACAAGGTACTTATTATCCATTAGGTGGATCTTTTGCTGAATTCATTACTGAAGAGACAGGAATCAAGACGACTGCTGAAGTATCTCAAGCATCTGCTGCGAACATGACAGCACTTAAAGATGGAGATGCAAACATTGCATTCGTACAAACTGACATCGCATACTACGCTTCTAAAGGTGAAATGATGTTTGATGGGGATGTAATTGACGACGTATCCGCTATTGGTGCACTTTATCCGGAAACAGTTCAATTGGTTACGTTGAAGAAAAACAATATCAAGACATTTGAAGACTTAAAAGGCAAAAGTATTTCAATAGGAGCGCCAGGTTCAGGAACAGCTGCTAACGCTGAGCAATTGCTTGAAATCCATGGTTTAGCTTTAAGCGATATCAAAGCACAAAACTTGGACTTCGGTGAGTCACAAGAAAGTCTACAAGCTGGACAAATTGACGCTGCATTCATTACAGCTGGAACTCCAACAGGTGCTGTTGAAGGTCTAAACGCTACTTCAGAAGTTTTCGTTATTCCAGTGGAAGAAGACAAAGCGGACGAATTAATCGAGAAATATCCATATTACACTAAAGAAATAATCCCTGCTGGAACTTATGGTTCCAAAGAAGAGACACCTGCAGTATCAGTAGGTGCAATGCTTGTGATGCAGAACGATATCTCTGAAGAACTTGGTTACCAGATCACAAAGGCAATTTATGAAAATGCTTCGAAAATCCAACATGCTAAAGGTGCTTTGATTAAAGCAGAAAACGGTTTGAATGGAATTGGTATTCCTGTACACCCAGGTGCACAGAAGTACTTTGACGAAGTGAACAAATAAACTGAATAAGTTTTCTGATAGAATCATTGGGGGGCGGTAAAGCGAAAGCTTTATTCGTCCCATTCTTACTTTTTTAAAAACAATTAGCGGAATACATAAACTATTTTATCGTTTATATGTAATGAAACAGAAAGGATTTAGCGGATGAAATCTCGAAAAATCGTTCTTCTGCTGACGTTTCTAATTGGAATTGTAATGCTGATCGTATGGTTTTATCCGTATAGACAAATGATCATATTTGAAGAGGTTCGGAGCGAACAACCAAAAGCGTATTATCTTCCATTACACGAGAATAGAAATTTTCAAATTCAATATATTCATTCAATCCATTTATCCAATGTGAAAGAGCAGTATCGCATTACCGACAATGGAAAGCTCCGTTTCGAATTTATGCAGTATGAAGATGTAGCCATCGGTTTGCCGGGTTATGCAGAGGAAGGCGAAACACTGCAAGTAGAAGATGGTGTTTATACGCTTACATTCGAAAACCGCGTAATAGACTCGTTTGTTCTCTACGTAGGTAGGGTGAATACAGATCTGTCTTTGCGATATGAGCAACAAGATTATCATCTAAAAGAATTTCTTCAAAAGGGGCATTCTTATGAATTTCATGTGGCGAAGGTTTCAAATTATAAGATGTTAAAAGGAGTCAGATTAAATGAAAAATAATAAAGATCGGGAAAAAGATATTCCCGCTATCTCTGATGAAGAAATGGGTACACTTTCTGAACAAGAACAACTCGAAATTCTTCAAAAGTACGACCCTGAATCCAATACGAGAGATCTGAAAGGTCTTATCGGGAAGATTGTATTTTTCGGTTTGTTAGCATTTTCAATTTTCCAGCTGTATACAGCGATTGGAAAACCATTTACAGCTCAAATCCAGCGATCGATTCACTTAGGATTTGCTCTATCACTTATTTTCCTATTGTTCCCTGCTAGGAAAAAGATCGGTGTGCGTCGTGACAAAGTTCCGTTTTATGATATTATTTTATCCTTATTGGCGATAGCAGTTGGTTTATACTGGCCACTATTTATCGACGAACTAGTATTTCGTGTGGGGCGTGTATCCGATGTCGATTTAATTATCGGTATTTTAGCGGTTCTCCTCACACTAGAGGCAGCGAGACGTGCGGTAGGAATGCCGATCACAATCATCTCCGTAGTGTTTCTGGTTTATGCGTTCTTTGGACCTTATTTCCCAGGGTTCCTTGCACATAGAGGGCAAAGTGTGGAAAATCTCGTTCAACTCATGTTCTTTACAACGGACGGGATTCTCGGTACGCCAATCAGTGTATCCGCCACTTTCATATTCGTCTTCCTGTTGTTTGGAGCGTTCTTAGTAAAGACTGGTGTTGGTAACTACTTTAATGACTTGGCGGTAGTATTGGCGGGACGTTTGACTGGCGGACCGGCAAAAGTCGCTATTTTCTCAAGTGCTTTGCAAGGTACAATTTCAGGTAGTTCTGTAGCAAATGTCGTGGGATCTGGTTCGTACACGATCCCGATGATGAAGAAGCTAGGGTACCGAAAAGAATTCGCAGGCGGAGTAGAGGCAGCTGCGTCTACAGGTGGGCAGATTATGCCACCCATCATGGGGGCCGCTGCATTCCTGATGGTTGAATTTATCGGCGGCGTTACGTATTGGGAAATTGCCAAAGCAGCAGCGATCCCTGCGTTGTTGTACTTCACTGGAATTTGGATCATGACCCATTTCGAAGCAAAGCGTGTTGGTTTGCAAGGAATGGATGCCTCGCAGATTCCTAATCGTAAAGAAACGCTAAAAAAGATTTATTTATTACTACCGATTATAGGTATTATTGTCTTCCTATTAATAGGTATTCCGACGATGAAAGCGGCTTTACTCGGTATCGTATTAACCATTGCAGTAAGTGCAATTAGTAAAGAAACGAGAATTGGCTTTAAAGATATGATTGAGGCGTTAGTAGATGGTGCCCGTACAGCATTGGCTGTAGCAGCTGCAACAGCTTGTGCGGGTATTATTGTCGGTGTTGTCGTCAAGACGGGTCTTGGGCTTAGCTTGGCAACCGGCTTGATCTCGGCAGCTGGCGGTAACATCTTGCTCACATTAATTTTCACGATGTTCGCGGCAATCATTTTGGGGATGGGCTCTCCAACGACGGCAAACTATGTTATTACATCTACAATCGCGGCTCCTGCTATCATTACATTATTGATGCTAGATGAGCCTACAGGTGCAGCTGTGCCGATTGTAGTGGCGGTTTCTGCACACTTATTCGTATTTTACTTTGGTATCATTGCGGATATCACACCGCCTGTTGCACTCGCTGCCTTTGCAGCTTCTGGTATTTCAGGTGGGGATCCGATCAAGACTGGTGTCACTTCCGCAAAACTAGCAATTGCTGCATTCATCATCCCGTACATGTTCGTCTTTAATCCGGCGATGCTGATGCTCGACTCGAGTATACTAGAGATTGTTTGGGTGACTGTGACCGCCATTATTGGTATGGTCGCAATCGGGGCGGGGATCATTGGTTTCTGGTATAGTAAACTGAACTGGATTCTGCGAATCATCACGATATGTACAGGCATGTTGTTGATCTACCCAGAAACTATCACAGATATTATCGGTTTAGTATTATTCATCGTCTTGCTGGTGTCTCAGTGGATGGGTAATAAGAAAAATAATTCGCCAACATTGGCTTCAAATTAAATAATTTCTAATAAGACTTGCCAGCTCGAAATGGAGCTTGCAAGTCTTTTATTTTACAAATAAAAGATAAGAATTTTCAGAAACTTATTCACACTCTTATATCTCTACAAATCTAGTCGGGTGAAAAGAACTAGACTAAATAGAATTTTTACTAGAGGACGGGTCTACTATATATAAGGATTCCCGTCGAAACTTGAATTTTAAAACACATGATAAAATAAAAGTCAAGAAGCCGAAGGACCAAAAATCAGTCAAATTATTTTGGACTAATTACGCAGTTTTACCAACACGAGTTATGTATATACTACATATAAGCGAATCAGTCATAACGAATAAACTATATAGATCGGTACAGAAACCAATCAAATCAAAAAGGAGAGAAAATACTATGAGTACACAAGAGACATGGTGGGAAAACGTTTTTGAAGGGCACTTGGCACATGGTTTCAACAAAGAACGTATGAGTGAGCTGGATCATGAAGAGTTTTTATATTTTGAGAATGAATCAACAGAAGAACAATTAAACCCTATGCAGTAAGGGAAGGGAGAAGTGTCTCTGAATAGTCTAATAAACGTCCATAAAAGTCGATAATTTTTCTAATGGTATAGAAGAATTATCGATTTTTAATTTCTTTGTTTACAACAAGGAAAGATAATGCTATTATAGTATTTGTGCTTGAGAGCCTAACTAACTCACTTCAACATGCACATCCTAGTATGATCGATTCCGTAGCTCAGCTGGGAGAGCGCCACCTTGACAGGGTGGAGGTCGCTGGTTCGAGCCCAGTCGGAGTCATAGGTGCCAAACCTAAGTTATTTACCGTAGGAACACGGTTTATAACAATAAACAGTCCTATTAGACCGAATGTCTAGGGGCTGTTTTTTTATGTCTAAATTTTTTCACATGTACTGTCAAATGATATTCAAGCGCACCATCCGTCATGCGGTGTATAGTTATAATACGAGCACCTATTTAAATAAGCAGGAGGGCTAACATACAATGAAAAGAAAACAGATTACATCTAATGTACAAGAATATACAGTGGAAGAACAGATAGAGCTCTTGCCGTATTTATTGAAGGTTATGTCAAAAAGCAGTAGAAATTCGGTGAAATCCATTCTTACACGTGGCCAAGTTATGGTGGATGGTCAGATGACAACAAAGCATAATCAGCTATTAGCGCCTGGACAAAAGGTGGAAATACAAAGCAATAAAACGGCTATAAATGCCTCGAAATTAGTCGGTGTATCTATTCTCCATGAAGATGACGATATTATCGTGATCAATAAAGATGCAGGCATTCTTTCTGTAGCTTCTGAAAAAGAAAAAGATCAGACTGCCTATAGAGAAATCACAAAGTATGTGAAGAGGAGTCATCCTGAAAACCGAATTTTTGTTGTGCACCGTCTGGATAGAGATACATCGGGTGTGATGATGTTTGCTAAAAACGAAGAAACCCAGCAAGCGTTGCAAAGTACATGGAATGAATCGGTAAAGGAGCGTTTGTATACTGCGCTTGTCGAAGGGAAAGTACGTACACAATCAGGAACTATTTCGTCTTGGTTAACGGAAAATAGTGCATTTAGAGTATATTCAAGCCCAACTGACAATGGAGGACAACATGCCATTACACATTATAGAAGAGTACAAGCGAATAAAAGTTGCTCATTGTTGGAAGTTCTTCTGGAAACCGGCCGAAAAAATCAAATCCGTGTGCATATGGAAGAATTGGGTCATCCAGTGATGGGTGACAAAAAGTATGGTGCTACAGGCAACCCTTTGCGTAGAGTGGGACTTCATGCCACAGCTTTGTCTTTTCTACATCCACGTACAGGGGAATTAGTTCGATTTGAAGCGGAAGTACCGCAAATCTTCATTACGCGCTCAAAATAAAAAATGGTTCATTTTGCAGTTCCTTAGGATATCCAAGGAACTGCTTTTTTATGTGATTTCATTCAAATGTATAGTTGAATGGCTAAATTGACAAAATATCTTGAATTGCATATACTAAAATTAATCAATCAAACGGACGGTTGAATGTTGAAAGGTAAAATGAACGAATTTTTGAGAGGACTGGTCACATGGCTTCTGAGAAAAATGTCTATCGCCTGCAAAATTTATCGTGCACAAGTTGTGCTGCGAAATTCGAGAAAAATGTCCGGCAGATTGAGTCTGTGGAAGATGTGCAGTTGAACTTTGGTGCATCCAAATTAACCGTTGCGGGAGAGGCTTCTATTTTGCAATTAGAAGAGGCTGGGGCATTTGACGGTATTAAAGTGTTTCCTGAAAAACAGCGGATTAGTAAACAACATACGCCTTTTTGGAAAAAACGTGAAAATCAAACGACTATTACTTCGTTAGTTTTGCTACTAGCAGGGTATGCAGTATCTACCGCAAATGGTGATCATAACTGGCTGTCGATTGCTCTGTTTCTCTCTGCCATTATAATCGGTGGATTCAGTTTGATGAAGGAAGGATTAACGAATCTTTTTAAACTTGAATTTGATATGTCTACATTGATGACAATCGCAGTCATTGGGGCTGCACTCATTGGTGACTGGGCAGAAGGTGCGGTCGTAGTGTTCCTCTTCTCTGTCAGTGAAGCATTGGAAAGTTATTCAATTGATAAAGCGAGAAATTCCATTACATCACTAATTGAAATCGCCCCTACAACGGCCATTGTACTTCGCGGAAATAATGAATTTGAAGTAGATGTAGAGGATTTACGAATTAATGATGTGATTTTGATTAAACCGGGACAAAAGATTGCGATGGATGGTGAAGTGATCCAAGGTGACTCATCCGTTAACCAAGCCGCCATTACAGGTGAGTCTGTGCCCGTACACAAAGTACTAGGAGACGAAGTGTTTGCAGGTACCTTGAATGAGGAAGGTGCAATGCAAGTCCGCGTGACGAAACTAGCTGAAGATACTACGATTGCCAAAATCATTCACTTAGTAGAAGAAGCTCAGGCGGAAAAAGCACCGACACAACAATTTGTCGATCGCTTTGCGAGATACTATACACCAGCTATTTTAGTTATTTCTTTACTGATCATGATTATACCTCCACTTTTAATAGGTGGAGTATGGGGTGAATGGTTCTATAAAGGTCTTGTCGTATTAGTAGTTGGCTGCCCTTGCGCATTAGTCATCTCCACGCCTATTGCGATCGTTACCGCGATTGGGAACGCTGCACGCAATGGTGTATTGATCAAAGGTGGCATTCATTTAGAAGAAACGGGACAAATCAACGTGGTAGCTTTTGATAAAACAGGTACGCTGACTGAAGGACGTCCGGAAGTAACAGATGTCGTGTCGGTTTCTTCATTAACAGAAGCTCAAATAGTGCAACAAGCAGCTTCTATTGAGAAGTTTTCCCAACATCCATTAGCCTCATCGATTATGCGGGCAGCGGAGAAATTACCGCTTGGATTACTGTCGGTACATCAATTCCAATCCATTACAGGCAAAGGCGCAAAAGCTATGATTGGAGAGCGTGTCGTACATGTGGGAAGTCCTAATTTATTCCGGGAAATGAACACAGTGGCAGAATCCATTGAACAGCAGATTTTAGCGTTTCAGAAACAAGGTAAAACCGTTATGCTCGTCTGGTCTGAAGCGGGTTTAGAGGGAATAATAGCAGTAGCTGATCAAGTGCGTAAAAGTAGTGTGAAGGTTATCCAGAAGCTTCATGAGATGGGTAAGAAGACGGTGATGCTAACGGGTGATAATCAATCGACCGCTCTAGCAATTGGAGGGCAACTAGGGTTATCGGAAGTCAAAGCAGAATTATTACCCGATCAAAAAGTCGAGATGATTAAATCATTAGGTCAATATGGTAAAGTAGCAATGGTGGGTGACGGAGTGAACGACGCGCCAGCATTAGCTACAGCAAATGTCGGTATTGCAATGGGAGGTGCAGGAACAGATACTGCACTTGAAACGGCAGATATTGCATTGATGGCAGATGACTTGGAGAAACTTCCCTATACGATCAAATTAAGCTCGCGCACGAAACAAATCATTGTACAAAATATCTCGATCGCACTTGGTTTAAAAGTACTTGCGCTACTTCTCATTATTCCAGGTTGGCTGACATTATGGATGGCGGTCATGGCAGATATGGGTGCGACGGTCATTGTCGTATTAAATTCATTGCGACTCATGAAAAATAAAATATAAAATACGTAGAAACTTCAGTCGAATCAATCGTCTGAAGTTTTTTCTATTGAATAAAATGGTAGACTGATAACAACAACAATCATGAGGAGTGTGGATAATTTGGCAATGACCAGTCTGGAACTTGAAATGATTATGAACAAACAGAAGCAATATTATGTCTCAGGAGTAACGCGTAGTATTTCATTTCGAAAAATGATGCTGGAAAAGCTGTATAAAGCGATTCAAAAGCATGAGAAAGAAATCTCGGATGCATTGCATAAAGATCTACACAAACCTCCGCTCGAAGCCTATGTAGCAGAGATAGGCTTTGTGTTATCCAGTATTACACATATGATGGATCACTTGGAAGAATGGGCAGCGCCTGAAAAAGTTAAGACACCACTCCATTTACAACCGGCAACGAGCTTTATCGTGAAGGAACCATATGGCACTGTATTGATTATCGGACCCTTTAACTATCCGTTCCAACTGTTGATTGATCCTTTAATAGGCTCGATCGCAACAGGGAATTGTACAGTGTTGAAACCTTCGGAAGATGCATTGCATACAGCTGCTGTCGTAGACAAAATCATTTCAAGTGTCTTTCCAGCGGAGTATGTAACCGTTGTGCATGGTCACAAAGAAGAGACACAACTGTTACTTGGCGCACCATTTGATTATGTATTCTTTACCGGAAGTGCAAAAGTAGGGAAAATCGTCATGAAAGCTTGTGCGGAGAGATTGACTCCATTGACACTAGAATTGGGCGGAAAAAGTCCAGCCGTTGTCGATCATACCGCAGATATCAAAAAAGCGGCAGAGAAGATTGTTTGGGGTAAGTATATGAATGCAGGTCAAACATGTGTAGCACCAGACTATGTATTAGCTGACGTTTCGATTTACGATGAGTTGTTAGCTGAAATGAAGAGCGCTATCCAACGTTATTACGGGAAAGATGCACAGAAGAGTGCTGACTACGGTCGCATAATTGCGGATCGTCATTTCGATCGGCTGGCGAAAATATTAGAGCAAGATCAAGCATATATCGTAGAAGGCGGCAAGACAGATGCTGCGGATAAATACATCGAGCCGACGATTTTAGCGCTTTCGGACTGGAATAGCGCAAGTATGCAAGAGGAGTTATTTGGGCCGATTTTGCCTGTTCTTCCGTATGATAATTTAGGTGTGGCCATTCAGCAAATTAGCATGTTACCTAAGCCGCTTGCTGCATACCTTTTTACTGAAAACGATGAGGCAGTCAATCATTTCATCGAAGTATTGCCTTTTGGCGGTGGTTGCATCAATGACACCATTTCACATGTGGCCAACATTCATTTACCGTTTGGCGGAGTAGGGCCTTCTGGAATGAATCAATACCATGGAAAAGCAAGTTTTGAAACATTCTCCCATTCGAAATCCATGATGAAAAAGAGTACCGCAGTATCGGTGCCTATAGCATTTCCTCCATATAGAGGGAAATTGTCAGTAGTAAAGCGTTTCATTCGCTAACTGTAAGGAAATTCAAACTATTGAGATGCGCTTTGCTGTCTTTTGACCAGCAAAGTGCCTTTGTGATCACCGATGATCTTTTTACAAATCAACATCATTCAAGTAACGGACAATAGGAGTAAATATTTCGGCATGATATAGAAACTTCACGCTATATTCCATGCTGGATGTGATAAGAAAAGATGCGTATAATAGGAATGATAGATACATTCTATAACACTTCATTTTCCAGAATAAAAAACCTTTTTGAATTACTATTCGCCTTTTTGTTATACTTACACGAGTTATTCACCAACGTATTGGAGGAGACCAAATGAACACGAAAGATTTACTATCTGTACTACCTGTAAAAACAATTAAAGGAACATTACCTGAAAATATAACAGACGTAGCGGTCGACTCAAGAGCTGTTCAAGATGGAGGGGTATTTGTTTGTCTAAAAGGTTATACAGTGAATGGTCATCACTTCGTCAAGAGTGCATTATTGAGTGGCGCACGTGTTATTATCGCATCAGAGCCTATCATAATAGATGAAGACCGTACAGCGGTCGTCTATGTCGAAAACACATCAAAAGCGATTGAGCTATTGGCCTCTAAGTACTATCAGTATCCTTCGAAACGTATGAAAATGATCGGTGTTACGGGTACCAATGGAAAAACGAGTGTCGGCAACATCATTCATGACATGCTGCGTCAAACTGAAGAAAAGACAGCTGTTTCTGGTACGATTGGTTTTAAATTAAATGACATCCTCTATGAAACGGAAAATACAACGACTGATGTTTTGACTACTCAGCAGATGATTGCACAAGCAGCAAATGAAGGTTGCGAATCAATGATCATGGAAGTGTCTTCACACGGATTAGTTGAAGGACGATTGGCAGGAACGGAATTTGATATCGCGATCTTCACTAACTTAACGCATGATCATTTGGATTATCACAAAACGATGGAGAATTACAGTGCGGCGAAAGGTTTACTGTTTGCACAACTAGGGCAGCAACTTGATCAACAAAAGTATGCAATCATCAATGCTGATGATCCATGGAGCAGTAAGATGATCGAAATGACATCGTTCCCAATTTACACATACGGTATTCATGTGAAGTCTTCATTCCAAGCAACAGCGATTGAAATGCAGTCGAACTTTACGAAATTCCAATTGCATGCTCCAGATGGAACGTTCCCCGTTACGATGCCGTTGATTGGAGAGTTTAACGTCTATAATTCGTTGGCCGCAATTGCAGCGTTATATGCGAAAGGAATGGCGACAGAAGATATTTTACCGCTACTGGCGAATGTATCGACAGTGAAAGGCCGTCTTGAAAAAGTGGAAACATCTTTACCACTGACTATTTTCATCGATTATGCACATTCGCCGGATGCGATTGAAAAAGCGATTGCTACAGTGCAACCTTTAAAAAAGGAAGGCAACCGTCTATTATTCTTAATAGGAACGGGAGGCAATCGTGATCGTCTTAAGCGCCCAATCATGGGAGAAAAAGCGGCAGCGGCAGATTATGTTGTCTTTACGACAGATGATCCACGAGACGAGCCATACGAGTCGATCTTATCGGAACTTAGTGCCACTATGCCGCATAACCAGTACGCATGTATAGGGGATAGAGAAGAAGCAGTGCGTCATACTATTGAGCAAGCAAATGCGGGAGACATCATTATATTTGCTGGAAAAGGTCACGAAGATTTTCAAATTATCGGCAATACGAAATATGCGCATTCGGATGCAAACATTGCACTTGAGGAAGCAACCAAAAAGTTCGGCGACACACCCATCAATAAGTGAAGTACAGTTTGGAATTGAGAGTTTATAGTTTTTTAGTCAATTCAATGAAAACCATTGAAATGCATTCCTATTCTCTCTATGATAGAAAACGTAAGCAAAAGGAGAGTACAATGGATGCAAAAAAATAGACATGATGAAATCACATCGCGGCGAACGTTTGCGATTATTTCTCACCCCGATGCCGGTAAAACGACAATTACTGAAAAGTTACTATATTTTGGCGGAGCGATTCGTGATGCTGGTACAGTTAAAGGAAAGAAATCAGGAAAGTTCGCTACTTCTGACTGGATGGAAATTGAAAAACAACGTGGAATATCTGTCACTTCTTCCGTTTTACAATTTGACTATGCAGGCAAACGTGTCAATATTTTGGATACACCCGGACACGAAGACTTCAGTGAAGATACGTATAGAACGTTAATGGCAGTGGATGCTGCCGTCATGATGGTTGATTCAGCAAAAGGAATCGAGCCACAGACCATTAAATTATTTAAAGTATGTAAAATGCGCGGAATTCCTATCTTCACATTCATTAATAAAATGGATCGCCAAGGTAAAGAGCCTTTGGAGCTAATGGAAGAACTAGAAGAAGTGTTGGAAATCCAATCTTACGCAATGAATTGGCCAATTGGTATGGGGAAAGAGTTCCTAGGCATTTACGATCGTTTCAATGAACGTATAGAGCTAGCGCGTCCGAATGCAGACGAGGAACGTTTCCTTCCAATCGACGAAGACGGCGAGCTTGCAGTAGAACACTCCATGAAAGAGACTTCTTACTATAAGCAAGCACTAGAAGATGTCATGCTATTAAATGAAGCTGGGAACGACTTTGATGAAGAACGTATCGCTAAAGGCGATTTGACACCTGTATTCTTCGGTAGTGCGTTGACTAATTTTGGTGTTCAGACATTTTTAGAAACATTTTTACAATTCGCACCTGAGCCTCAACCTAGGTTAACGAAAGATGCTGAATTTGTAGATCCTGAGTCTGAAGTTTTTTCAGGCTTTATCTTTAAAATTCAGGCTAACATGAATCCTGCACATCGGGATCGGATTGCATTTGTTCGAATCGTTTCTGGTGAATTTGAGCGTGGCATGACGGTAACGGTTCCGCGTCTTTCTAAAAACTTCAAGTTAACGCAAACGACTCAATTCCTTGCAGATGACCGCGAAACTGTCAATCAGGCAGTAGCAGGCGATATTATTGGGTTATATGACACAGGTAACTACCAAATTGGTGACACGGTCATCAGTGGTAAAGCAAACTTTCAATTTGAGGCGCTTCCACAATTTACTCCCGAGCTTTTTGTTAGAGTGAATGCTAAAAACGTCATGAAATCCAAACAGTTCCACAAAGGAATCTTACAGCTTGTGCAGGAAGGAGCTATTCAGTATTACAAAACATTGCATACGGAAGAAGTCATTCTCGGTGCAGTGGGGCAGCTTCAATTCGAAGTTTTCGAACATCGTATGAGAGCGGAATACCATGTGGAAGTCCAGATGGAGACAATGGGATCCAAAGTAGCGCGCTGGATTGAAAACGAAGAAGATGTAAAAGAGACCATGGCAGGACAACGTGCATTACTCGTAAAAGATCGATATGATCACAAAGTTTTCTTGTTTGAAAACAATTTTGCGATGCGTTGGTTCCAAGATAAATACCCGGATATCAAACTGTATAACCAATTATAAATTGTAAAATATACGGCCCGGACGGATTCATTGTAATCCGTCCGGGTTATTTGTTAAAATTGTGAATAATTTTTGTGTGTATTCGTTATGATTCGAGCAAATATCGGTGAAAGTACGCTATTCAGGTGGTATGGTGAAAAGATGAAAAGGTTTCTCCAGCTGGAGCGCTGAGAAAAGAGAGGAATAGATCAATGAAGATTAGTAGTTTTTCGGTCAAACGACCCGTTTTTACGTTAGTCACAATGTTTCTTGTCATTATTTTAGGTGCAGTATCCTTCTTTAAAATTCCCGTTACCTTAATTCCTGATCTAAATCCGCCGGTAGCGGTAGTGGTTACGAATTATCCGGGTGCTTCACCAACGGAAGTAAGTGAGAAAATCACTAAACCGTTGGAAGAAAGTTTATCGACAGCTCCTGGCTTAAAGTCAATGCAGTCTTCTTCTCGAGAAGGAGCCAACTTAGTATTCTTACAATTTGATTGGGATTCTTCGATTGATGACGTCCAAATGGATATCCTCCAACGGATTGATCAAGTAGAAATACCTGATGGTGCTAATAAACCACGTTTCATGAAGTTTGATCCCTCTCAATTCCCAGTCATCCAATTATCTTTACGATCCGTCGATCAAGATACGAATATACGGAAGATTGCAGAGGAGCTAGAGAAAGAATTACGCCGTATTGAAGGTGTAGCCAGTGTCAACGTGTCAGGTAAAATCATTGAAGACGTTCAGGTTATTTTAGATCCTGATAAATTAAAAGAATTTAGTTTAACGCAATCCGATGTCGTGCAAGCAATACAAGCTAGTAATGTATCTATGCCGGGAGATCCGATTGACATGAGTGATGGTAGAAAGTTAACTACAAGAATCTTAAGTACTGTACAAAATATCTCGGATGTACGAGGTATCCAAATAGGCGCTAATCCTCAGACAGGTGACAAAATCAAAGTCTCTGACGTGGCGGATGTTGCTTTGTTGGAGCCGGAAGTACAGACAGAAACACGAGCCAATGATGAGCAGGCTGTATTATTGTCTGTACTTCAAGAATCAGGAGCAAATACTGCAACTGTATCTAAAGAGTTTAAAAAATCATTGGATAAGTTATTGGAGAAAGAAGCATACAAAGATATTGAATCTGATGTGATGTTTGACCAAGGGGACTATGTACAGATCGCCATTGGCAATATCGGTCAGTCATTAATTCTTGGTGGTTTGTTCGCTATGCTCGTATTATTTGTTTTCTTACGTGGAATTAAGAGTCCCATCATCATTGGAGTAGCAATTCCATATTCGGTAATTGTAACATTTGTTCTCATGTATTTCGCAGACTTCTCGTTAAACATCATGACACTCGGTGCACTTGCTCTAGGGATCGGGATGTTAGTTGATAATGCCATTGTCGTAATAGAAAATATTGAGCGTCATTTAGCAATGGGGAAAACACCAACAGAAGCAGCGAAAGATGGTTCTAAGGAAGTGGGCGGGGCGATAACCGCGTCTACGTTAACTACCCTAGCTGTTTTTGTACCGATTATTTTCATTACGGGAATCATTGGTCAAATCTTCACGGAGTTCGCATTAACGATTTCATTTAGTTTATTTGCGTCGTTAGTTGTTGCATTGACTGTCGTGCCTATGCTTGCGAGCCGTTTGTTGAAAACACCTGATGAAGAAACACTCGAGAAAAAGAATCGTGTGAAGAAAAATCAGAGATTCGAAAAATCCGTCAAGTGGGCTTTAGGTCATCGTCTACTCGTGTTACTACTCACAACCGCTTTACTAGTAGGAAGCGTATTCGGAATTCTAAAAGTAGGAACGGAATTCCTGCCTGCTACGGATGAAGGATCTTTCAGCGTCAATGTAAAGTTACCAAATGGTGCTTCACTCGATGCGACAAACGATGTAGTAAAACGAATTGAAGAAGAAATGAAGAAACAAGACGACGTGGAAGTGTATGTCAGTTTAGTCGGCGGAACTCAGCAAAGTATGGCCCAAGGTGGATCAGAAAGCAATATGGCAGAAGTGTATGTAAAACTGATCCCACTAGAAGACCGTGACCGCTCCGTCTTTGAATTTGTAGACAAAGTACAACCAGTCGTAGAAGATGAAATCGGCGATGAGGCAGAAATCAGTTTCAACATGCAGACTGCTGCTGGCTCGAGTCCAAACACCTTATCATTCTCCTTACATGATACGAATGAGGAACGGTTAGGAAAAGCGGTATCAAAGCTTGATGAGAAATTGAGTGAAATGGATACTGTAACTGACGTCAAAAATGATTTGGTAGATACGGTAGAGGAAATAAAAATTGAAGTGGATCGTGACAAAGCTTCAGATGTCGGATTGGCTCCATATCAAATAGCGCAAACGGTTAGTGACGTTACGCGAGGTGTCTTTGCTTCACAAATCGTCTTTGAGAAAACAGGCGAAGTAGTTGGAGTGAACGTTAGCTATGATGAACGTTTCCGCAATAGTGTAGATAAGTTAAAGGAATTGGAATTAAAAACACCGCTGGATACGTTTGTTAAATTGAAGGACATAGCGGATGTGGAAATCGCAGAAGGTCCTGCAACGATTGTACGTGTAGATCAAGCACATTCAGTCGCATTTACTGTGAAATATCTATCCAGTGAATCATTGGGAGATATGACGAAAAAGGTGAATGATATTGTAGAGGACCTCGATCTACCAAGTGAAGTAGAACTTTCATACGGGGGAGATCGCGAGTTATTTGAAAATGCGATTAACGATATGTTATTGGCGATTATACTGGCAGTGATATTGGTATATATCGTAATGGCTGCACAGTTCGAATCGTTTAAATATCCATTTGTTATCATGTTCTCTGTACCTCTTATGTTAATCGGTGTAGCCTTAGCGTTATTCTTCACGAATACACCAGTTAGTGTAACAGCAGTCATAGGTCTTCTCATATTGGTTGGGATTGTGGTCAACAACGGAATTGTGTTAGTTGATTACATCAATCAGCGTAAAGAGGCAGGACTTAGTTCGTATGATGCCATCATGTCGTCTGTACGTGACCGTGTGCGTCCAATCCTCATGACAGCCCTCACAACTATATTGGGCTTACTACCGTTAGCGCTAGGCCTCGGTGAAGGTTCGGAGTTGAACCAACCGATGGGGATTGCAGTAATTGGCGGATTGATCAGTTCCACGTTCTTGACATTGTATATTGTTCCCATCATTTACAGTTTGTTGGATCGGGAGACGCGTCGAGGTAGGAATACGCCGAAGAGAGAACACGCTGTAACGGAAGATCAGCCTGTTAAGATAACGGAAACTGTAACCGTGACAGTAACGGAAACTGTAACGGTTAGAGAAACCAAATAATGCATACTGCCGGCAAATGGAACTTTTCGTTTGTCGGCTTTTTTTATTATATTGAATAAATCATGTCAAGGAAAAGTATAGTGGTAGGAGTAAACTATACAATGGACAGTACCCACGCGATACGCTTACATGTACATCAAAATAGTTATGCATACTAAATTGAATAGCTCTACAGGCATCGCCTAAATCATTTGCAAATCAAAGTTATCATGTTATAATACTTTAAAAGTATCCGATAACTTAATAACTTTTGACGCAATGTCAAGGGGGAGTAGCTATAGGGAAACCTATTTCATAATCGTCAATACGTGACCGCCACAATGGTCATCGGTTATGATAGCTGGATTTTGAACGTAAAATTCCAACTTAGCGAGACCTTTGCCTAATTATTAGGTGAGGGTCTTTTTTATTTTGTAGAAAATAAGGAGGCATTATGTTGGATCCGATTTTATTAGAATATGCATGGGTACTCCTAGTGTTAATTGTACTCGAGGGCCTATTAGCGACAGACAACGCGGTAGTAATGGCAGTAATGGTAAAGCACTTACCGAAACTCCAACAAAAGAAAGCATTATTTTATGGTTTGCTAGGGGCATTCGTCTTTAGATTCACTGCACTATTTATGATTACGTTTTTAGTGAAGTTCTGGGAGATACAAGCAATCGGTGCCATTTACTTATTGTTTATATCCGGTAAAAATATATACGATAAAGTGACCCATAAGCCAGAAGGGCATCCGAATAAGAAACCTAAAAAACAATCCGGTTTCTGGATGACTGTGTTGAAAGTGGAACTGGCAGATATTGCGTTCGCTTTGGACTCTATGCTTGCGGCTGTTGCGCTTGCCGTAACATTGCCTGAGTTAGGTAACTTCCATATCGGTGGCATTAATGGTGGGCAGTTCGCTGTAATGTTGCTAGGTGGTATGATTGGTTTGGTCATGATTCGATTTGCAGCGAAACAATTTGTGGTAATGCTTGAAAAGTATCCAACCTTGGAAACTGCAGCATTCTTAATTGTCGGATGGGTAGGTGTAAAGCTAGTTGTATTAACGCTGGCACACCCTGCGCTTCTCATCATTCCAGAAGCATTCCCACACTCTACAATGTGGAAAACAACATTCTGGGTTGTGTTATTAATCTTAGCTATCGGCGGATATCTACTGGCCGTTGCCAAATCTAAAGTGAAAGCTAACAGATAATACGAAAGCAGTCTCTTCCATGTGAACGGAAGGGACTGCTTTTTTGTTGCCTCAGTTTAGAAGTGTATAAAGAGTGTAATGTTCTATATATAGCTATCTTTTCATTAAGGGATTTGATAAAGTAGGAAAATGAAGTTTCCGTTATGAAAGGAATTTGAAAAAGATGAGGCTTTCCAGGGAAGTTTTTCATAAGTTTACCCCAGCACAGATTATCGCCTTCTACTACTTTTTGGCAATTGCATCTTCTTTTGTCTTGTTAAACTTGCCGGGTGTCTATAAACCGGGCGTGAAGGTGGCCTTTATAGATAGTTTATTTACGGCTGTGAGCGCCGTCAGCGTAACGGGCTTGTCTTCTATTAGTATCGGAGAAACGTACTCTGTATTTGGTATTTGCATGATCATGCTCGTCCTTCAGCTCGGTGGTATTGGCATCATGTCATTAGGAACATTTTTCTGGCTACTTGTAAAGAAAAGAATTGGCATGAGAGAGCGGCAACTGATTATGGTGGACACGAATCAGTACACATTACAAGGTGTCGTTCAATTAATACGTCACATCATCCAAATTATCGTAGCCATTGAGATTATTGGCGGTGGTATTTTAACACTATATATTTATCGTTCTTACAATTCATTTAGTGAAGCGTTGTTGAATGGCATGTTCATGGCGGTGTCTGCAACTACGAATGCGGGTTTTGACATTACGGGTTCATCGATGATACCGTATCATGATGATTACTTCGTGCAACTTATACTAATGATATTAATTATTTTAGGTGCTATTGGCTTTCCGGTTCTGATTGAAGTGAAGAGCTTCTTTTCGAAAAAAGTGCCGCATTTTCGCTTCTCCCTTTTCACTAAGATTACGACCGCGACATTCGGTATTCTGTTACTCGCAGGTACATTCACTATTTGGGTGTTGGAATCATTGAATTCATTTAAAGGAATGAGCTGGCATCAGCAATTTTTCACGGCGTTATTCCATTCAGTTTCTGCACGATCGGCGGGTCTTGTGACGTATGACGTAACGCAATTTAGTGAAGCAACAGATATTTTTGTCAGTGCGCTCATGTTCATTGGTGCTTCGCCCAGTTCAGTAGGTGGCGGTATCCGCACGACGACCTTTGCTATTGCGCTATTATTTCTCATTAACTTTGCGAAGGGGAATGACGTTATACACGTTTTTAAACGCCAAATTAAACTAATTGACGTATTCCGATCGTATGCAGTCATCCTCGTAGCGTGCTTTATGGTGTTGGCGGCATTATTGTTGCTATTACTTACGGAGCCTGGAATACCTGTAATCCCGTTGTTATTTGAAATCACATCCGCTTTCGGAACGTGTGGCATGTCACTTGGTATTACAAGTGATTTATCAGTGTTCGGTAAAGTGATTATTATGGTGCTAATGTTTATCGGTCGAGTAGGTTTGATATCGTTCATCTATACGATAGGTGGCAAATCGAATAAAACGCCTTATCATTACCCAAAAGAGCGTGTAATTATTGGTTAATAGGAAATATAAAACCGCAGCAAGCGAATGTTCGCATGCTGCGGTTTTATTATAGATAAACGGTGTCTAGTGCTTGTTCAGACAGATGGTAGTGCTGTGCTTCTTTACCTGGTGTGTATTGGACAATCAGATAACCGGGATCTTTTATTACGGATAGATCTTCTTTTAATTTAGCAGAGGTCTTTGTGATGAAAACTTGCTTTCGAATCGTTCGTTCAGTGTAATCCATTGACTCAAACGTATCACCAAGCAAATGTGGGGAACGTAAGAGTAATTGATAGACCTCTTTTAACTCTTCTTCAGGCACACCAGAATTCCACCAGATCTTTCTCGGCAAAAACTTTTGATGAAGTAAATAGTCCATCTTCAATAGACTTTCTGCTATAGAAGTATCGATTTTCAATACTTCTTCTAGGAAGCGTTCCAAGCGAGTGAATAAGTCTTCGAACTGATGACCGATTCGTGACCAACCTTGCTTCTCCCAAAATGCTCCGAATAATTGGAAGAAGTCAAATGGTGTATCGACCAATTCTGTGACAATATACTCCATAGAGTGTATAAATCGACCTGAATTCCAATATTTCTCGAGAATGTCTTCTGTTTGTTTAATCTTCAGCATATCATCAAAGGACAGGACATTATTTGATACAATTTCATAAGGGGCGGTGTCGATGTAACGATAACCATATTGCTCTGCCTGGATACGTAAACCGGTTCCGCGTAGTAGCTTCAAAAAGCCTAACTGTAATTCTTCAGGTCGTAAAGCAAACACTTCGTTGAACGTATCACGGAAAGATGCATAATCTTCTTCAGGAAGTCCAGCAATCAAATCAAGGTGCTGAGCAATTTTTCCACCTTCTTTTACCATAGTGACCGTTCGCGATAACTTAGTGAAATTTTGTCTTCTTTTAACCAATTCATTGGTTAGGTCATTGGTAGATTGGACACCAATTTCAAATCTAAATAGGCCTTTGGGTGCATTGTCATTTAAAAACTGAATCACTTCTGGTCGCATGATATCACCGGTGATCTCGAATTGAAAGACGGTTCCAGGCAAATGTTCATCTATAAGAAACTGGAACATTTCCATTGCATAACTTCTACTAATATTGAATGTACGATCGACAAATTTAATCGTTTTTGCGCCATGTTGCATCAAGTAGCGAATGTCTTCTTTTATGGCCTCTCGATTAAAGTATCGAACACCCACTTCGATTGAAGAAAGGCAGAATTGACAAGAGAATGGACAGCCGCGACTTGTTTCGATATACATTACACGATTTGTAAGATGCGGAATATCCTCCGGAAAACGAAAAGGGGAGGGCAGTTCTCGAAGATCCAATTTAGGACCTGGAGCTGTAATCTTTAATTTTCCTTCTGTACGATAGGCAATACCCTGTACAGAAGAAAGATCAGTTTGTCCATCGACTGCTCGAAGTATATCCTTAAACGTCTTTTCGCCTTCTCCTATCGCAATAATATCAATTTCCGGTACTCTTTTTAACCACTGATCATAGTCATACGTTACTTCAGGTCCACCACAAACTATAACGGTTTTAGGACTTGTCAGTTTCAGCATACGAATTACTTTTATAGTTTCTTCTATATTCCAAATATATACGCTAAAACCTACGACGTCTGGAGAATGTTGATATAGCTCCGAAACGATAGAGAGCGTTGGATCATGAATGGTAAATTCAGCTAGTTCACAATGAAATTCAGGTGCTGCATAAGCTTTCAAATAGCGAATTGCAATATTGGTATGTATATATTTAGCGTTTAATGTAGATAAAATGATGCTCATGACAAAACTCCTAATCTCAAAATAATATAAGTAGTTGAAAATAACAAAATAGACTATAAGCCTATGTGAACAAGTACGTCATTATGGCATAATAAGAATCAATCAGAATTTACTTCCAAACGAGAAAAAAATTACAAGTAAGTAATTGATAGTTGCTACTTTATGGGGGGACTGCTACAGTGTTAAACACACTAGATATCAATCGTTATCTAGAAAGTTCACTTTTTAAAATCGTCTTAGATGAAGAGGGCGATATACTTAATATGACGGAAGCTGTTAAATTACTCATGCCTAAAGATTTCATACCACACCATATATCTGAAATATTTGATCATAGTTTGTTGGAACAAATAGAGAAGCGTTTGTTTCTGTTGAAAACAGAAACAACAGCCGATCAAACTGTATTGACTGGTCATCTAATTATGCCGAATAACAATCGTGAACCTTGTTATATTATATACCAACAATATAACGGTAGGGCGCTTTTAACAATAAAAATAGGTGAACAAAATCATAAATTGCATCAACTTTATGAAAGTGCCTATTTAACGGCGACTATACCAATGGCGCTAGTGAATGAATCTGGGTATATCATTTCAACCAATGATTTATTTTCAGAAATATTCCCAGATCAAAATTCTAGTGAACTGTTACATCTACAAGATCTTTTTAATTTAATGGTTCCAACCTCTTCTTTTTCTTTTGAAGAATATATTTTAAAAGCTCTAACACAAGGATCTTCGACAGTGAAAATGTCTTACACATTTAAGGAAATACAGCGTTACCAAGACGTTAGTTTGAAACTGGATTGTAAAACACAAATGTTCATTTTACGAATTGTAGATATTACTGAACAAGAACGTCTATTTGAGCAACTAGCACACTCCGATCAATTAAGCACAACTGGAGAAATTGCTGCAAGCATTGCACATGAAGTACGCAATCCGATGACAACATTACAAGGGTTTCTTCAACTACTGGAACACGAAGTAACTGGAAATGCACAAATGTATGTAAACGTAATTCAAGATGAAGTCAAACGTATGAACGAAATGCTCGCACTATCAAAACCAACTGTTGACGAAATCACTGTATTTTCATTATCCGTTTTAATAGAAGACGTACTTATATTGCTTCGCCCTAAAGCATTGTTGGATCAAATTCATTTAGTAAATGAATTTAATGCTACCGGGTCATTATTAATTAAAGCCAATCCTAACCGTATTAAACAAGTATTCATTAATCTTCTTAAAAATGCAATGGAAGCGATGAGTACAAATGATACGTTGTCTGTCTTGATAAGCGAAGGTGATCAGCAGAATGTAGATATCTTTATATCCGACACAGGGAGTGGAATGGAAAAAGAGATGCTTGAAAATTTATTCTTGCCATTTATTACAAACAAACCGGGAGGAACTGGTTTGGGACTTCCATTTGTTAAGAAAACCGTTCAAGAGTATGGTGGATCTATATCCGTTACTAGTAAGGTCGGTAAAGGAACAGTTTTCCATTTATCTTTCCCACAAATTTTCGTATCGTGATCAGAATCATTGAAAGTCCATATAGAAAAGGCCAATCCTAAAAGGATAGGCCTTTTCTATATGGATATATTCACTTGATTGTAGCTGCCATATTCTTAAAGTCTGTTATATGTTCGTTGTCTTCTTGAGCGTAAATAGTTACACGAATTAACTTGTCTTCACGTTCGATGACATAGCCTGTAAAATAACCTTCAGAAGAATCTACTACTGCACCTTTAACAGACAGAATATCATCAGCTTGTGGAAGATCTGTTTGCTCTGTGATCTCAACAGGTGTTCCACTGTTACTTGAAGCCGTCAACAATTCTTCCATATTTTCATAGAGCTCATCAAAAGTATAGGATTCCTCATCTTTAGGCATAGTTTCGATTCGCATGAATATTTCGCCGTCTTCTTCCAGATATAGACTATCTCTGCCTGGTTCTTCACTTGTAAGTTTATATCCAGGGAGTACCTTCATCGAGTAATCTTGTTCATCGCTAGTTGTTTCCACAGCATTTTTCATTGCATTGTCGTCTGTTCCTACTTCAGTGTCTGTTTCATTTTTTGCTTCATTGTTGGAAGAAGTGCTATCTTCCACATCCGTTACGGGAGCAGCAGGTTCTTCGATAGCATTACCTGTTGTATCCTTTTCCGGATCTGCATCAGATGTTCCGCATGCAGCAAGCATGATAGAGGCTGTCAGTGAAGTGAAAATAATACGCCATTTGTTGTTCATATGGTACCACTCCTTCTTATACTATTCTATTCTATTGGACGGATCACAGCGAGGAATGTTTCCTTCTTGCGAACTACTACTCAAAATGATATAACGTTTATGATTGATGACTGTTTTCTCCTGCATGACCGATTCATCGAAGTCTTTCATATACGTTAAGTCTACAATTACAGAGTTTTCGTTCACTTTTTCCACAATTCCTTGTAAGCCTTCCTTGAATTCTATAATATCACCTATTTCTGCAATCGTCATTCTAACCATCCTTTCTTCAATCATCATGTACTTTAAGCGAAACAATGAATCATACTATTGGGAATTCCTTTATAGTTTGCCTTATAATCTTCAAAACGTAAAGTCTTATTTCTAGAAATCAAGAAAATATACATATGTAAATAATGTCGTAAAATGTCGATGCTATTTCGGTTTAATAAAATTAAATTGTTGGTATATTAAAGAATAGAGTAATTATAGACGGAAGGTGTGCAACTAGTGCATAAATGCAATGTAGAAATTGAACGTGTAAGAAAACAACTAATCCAAGTCGCAGAAAAATATGGTATGAACGCTGAGGACACCATTGAACTTAGTCGTAAATTAGATGTATTGATTAATGAATTCAACGAGAAAAAAGAAACACAATCACCTTGAATTAATACCAAATTGAATGTTTAACTTAAAATAAAAGTGGGAACAATATAAATGAACACAGCAACATTCTCATTTCCCCCTTTTGTGGACCAATCTTGTATTGGTCCTCTTTTTTATGTCTGCTCAATTGTAAAAATATTTGAACTTCTGTACGATGGACATAAACATATATCATGAGGAGTGGGAATATGCAAAAAGAAAAAATTTCATTTATTGGTACAGGTGTGATGGGTTCTAGTATTATTAAGCATTTGCTTAACGCATCTTATGAAGTAACCGTATACACTAGAACGAAAACAAAGGCGGAACCATTGATGGCTTTAGGAGCTAAATGGGCTGATCACGTGGCTGAAGCTATTAAAGATGCGGACATTATTTTCACGATGATTGGCATGCCAGCCGACGTGGAGGAAGTGTATTTTTCCCGTCAAGGTATATTTGCAAACAGTCGCCCTTCTCAGACTGTAGTGGATATGACAACTTCAAGCCCAGAGCTAGCCGTTGCCATTGCAGAAAAGGCTGCATCACTACAAATGAATGCACTTGATGCACCTGTATCTGGTGGAGATATAGGCGCTCAAAATGGCACACTTTCTATCATGTGTGGGGGTCAAAAAGATTTATTTGAAAAGCTGTTACCAGTTATGTCTGTTTTCGGCAAACAAATTGTCTATCAAGGACAAGCGGGAGCTGGGCAACACGCCAAAATGTGCAATCAAATTACTGTCGCTGGAAATATGATAGGAGCATGCGAAGCGATTGCATACGCTATGAAGTCAGGTCTTGATCCGGACACCATGTTACAATCCGTCACTTCGGGTGCAGCGAATTCCTTTAGTTTATCAGATCTGGGTCCCCGAATTATTAACGAGAATTATGAACCAGGATTTTATGTAAAACATTTTGTAAAGGATTTAAATATTGCCTTACAGGAAACAGAAAGAATGAATCTGAAATTGCCAGGATTACAGCTAGCTCGCGATATGTATACGGAATTACTCGCTAAAGGTTATGGGGAAAAAGGAACACAAGTTTTGATTAAAAAGTATATAGAGTGAAATATAAGCAAATCATAGGAGCTTCTTAATATATGTCGTCTAAAGAATCCAAACGAACAAATTGCGAATGATTTATTGAATGTTAGGTATGCATACTTACTCACTTATTGCACATGCTCTTTCATATAGTATGTGCGAAAAGGAGGGAGTTATGATGTGGGATATTTGGTTGTGGCCTATGGTGTTTGTAACCGTCATTATGCTAGGGATCGGAATAGCTGGAGTAGGAAAAATGAGTCGTGCATTCCAGTTAAATGAAAAGGATCGTATACCGAATGTTGTAGCGAAGCATCCATTTACAATGAATCCATTACTGTGGATTATCATTATCGCTTCAGTTTTTATCTTTATCATCATTTTTTATTACTGGGCCTCTTTCTATTAAAGAAAGAGGTTTTTTGTTTTGTGAATCCGCTTTCTTTTGAGGTGAGAGATGGATTTTTGTGGTATGATGGATGGGAAGCAGTGAACGGACTTTTAGGTAAATGTATGTAGATGAAGAACAGAAGGAGCGATCACCTATGGTTTCTATAAACAATAAAGATTTTCTTACCGCACCCATCGTAGACCAAATTATTTCTTCGGAAAAAGTTGCTCACGTGCAAATTGGCAATAACGCAGAGCATGCGCTACTTGTTTTGACGAAGACTGGCTATTCCGCGATCCCTGTACTGGATAATCAGTATCATTTGAAAGGGCTCCTTGGGATTGGGATGATTACAGATTCCATTTTGGGCATGGAACGCATTGAATATGAGAGATTAGAAGATATAAAAGTAGATGAAATTATGGATACGAATCTACCAACGATTCGTGTTAATGACCGTTTTCAACGTGCTGTCGATCTATTGATTGATCATCCATTTCTCTGCGTTACAGAAGAGGATGGAACATTTGCAGGTATTATTACACGACGTGTGATTATGAAAGAGTTTAAAAAATATATTTACAATGTATAATGTATGGATGTAGATAAAACAGTGAAGCGAATATATCGGTAAAATATAAGAGGACTCCGATAAAGGGGTCTTTTTCTAATAGATGGAGTTGAAATAGCTGTGCGTAAAGAAACTAATCGGCCCTTTGTACTTGCTGCTGTTATGCTCGCTATGTTTGTGGGAGCAGTTGAAGCGACTATTGTTACCACTGCCATGCCGACGATCGCTTCCGAATTAGGTGGATTTTCACGATATAGTTGGATATTCTCATCTTATTTATTAATGAGTACCGTGACGGTCTTGATTTATGGAAAGTTAGCCGATTTATTTGGTCGAAAACCGATTTTTTTTATGGGCTTAACCATTTTTTTAATTGGTTCCATACTTTGTGGATTTGCCATCACAATGGAGCAATTAATTGTCTATCGTCTCATACAAGGTTTGGGAGCAGGAGCTGTTATGCCAATTGCGACTACAATTATTGGCGATATTTATTCAACGGAAGAACGTGCGAAAATACAGGGGTATTTGTCGAGTGTGTGGGGCGTTTCTGCAGTTTCGGGCCCTGTCATTGGCGGATTCCTTGTACAGTACGTAAGCTGGCAATATATATTTTGGGTGAACGTACCGCTCGGATTACTTTCAATGGGTGTCATTTATTTCTTTTTATATGAACCAAAAGAAACACAAAAAGCTTCTGTAGATTACAAAGGTGCTTTTTTTCTAACATCTGCTTTGGCGACCATCTTAATCTGGCTAGTAGAGGGAGGTCAAGGATTTGGACGTCTTTCAGCTTTCGGTATAGCATTGATCGTAGTTTCAGGGATTTCATTTTGGTTATTTTTTAGACAAGAAAAGTTGGCGAAAGATCCACTTATTTCTTTTGGCATATGGAAAAACCCCGTTATTTTATATGCGAATCTCGTCTCGTTGACTACTGGAGTTATTTTAATAGGGGTTTCTTCTTATTTACCTACTTACGTATCTGGAGTCATGGAACAACCAGCGATCATAGCAGGTTTCACATTAACTGCCATGTCAATTGGTTGGCCTTTAGCTTCCTCGTTGGCAGGGCACTTACTCATACGATTCGGTCCATTTCTCGTATCGTTTGCAGGTGGTGTGTCCCTTGTGATTGGCACCATGATGTTTGTCTTCATGAACGCGACGCTAGGGCCGGTATGGGCAGGGTGTTCAAGTTTCTTCATAGGTGTCGGAATGGGGCTGACCAATACATCCTTTATTGTGACGATTCAAGGAGCTGTGCCGCGCGTACAAAGAGGTTCGGCTACCGCAGCTAATATGTTCATGAAGAATTTTGGCAATACGATTGGTGCTGCTGTGTTTGGTGCCATTTTGAACGCTACACTCATTACCTATTTTGCCAAAGAAAAATTGCCCTACACGATTGATGATGTAAATACATTGTTAACCGAAGATGGTCGTTCGATGATTGCATCACAAGAGCTAATCAGTTTACAAAATGGTTTGGATAGTTCGTTGCATGGGGTGTATATTGCGATTGCCGTATTTGCAGTCATCAGCTTATTGTTGATTTTACGAATTCCACGAGGGAAGGTGCAAGATCATGTCAACAATTGAGTTGGATATCATCAAAGCTTTGGCTGAAGAAGGTAATATGCGCAAAGCGTCAGAGCGCCTTCATTTGTCTCAGCCTGCTTTGTCACAGCGCCTTCAGACGATTGAAAAAGAATGGGGCATGCAATTGTTCATACGTTCGCAAAAAGGCTTGGAACCGACACCCGCAGGCGAACACGTCATCAGCTATGCGAAGGAAGCATTGGCGAAGAAAGATGAGACGATGGAATTGATTGCCTCACTCGAAGATAAAGTACATGGAACATTGAAGATTGCTTGTGCCTCTATAATCGGTCAAACTTGGTTGCCCCAAGTATTGAAAGACTATGTAGCACTTTACCCCGACGCTAAAATTTCATTGATGACAGGATGGAGTTCAGAAATCTCCAAAGCATTGTATGAAGGGGAAGCGCATATTGGTATTGTTAGAGGGCAAACAGACTGGAAAAGTAATCGCGTCTATTTATTTCGTGATCAGCTCTATCTAGTAGATTCTGAAATCTCTACAATTGATGAATTAAAAGACACGAACCGTCACTTCATTCAGTATAAAAGTGATTCAAATTATTACATGGAAATCCAGCGCTGGTGGAATAAGCACTTCAATCAAAATCCAAGCCGTCAAATCGTAGTGGATCAAATTGAAATGTGCAAGCAACTCGCGTTGAAAGGTATAGGTTATGCCATACTGCCTTCTATCACATTGTCAGGCGATGAAAAAGTCAATCTGATCCCGTTGCTCAATAGCGAAGAAGAGTTTGAGCTGACACGTGATACATGGCTGATTGGCTATAGTTCTACTTTTGAATTGAAGCAAGTGAAGGCATTTGTAGATATCGTGCAGGAGTATGCGAAGTTATTAAGAAAAGATCATTAAAAAAGAACTTCCATTCAGTTTGGAGGTTGCTTGAATGAAGACAACCTCTATTACTACTAGAGATTGTCTTCATTTTTTACTATCACGACACTGTGTTATGGAGTTCTCGCAGATTCAATAAGTGGCTTGTTGTTTCTAGCCCAGTATAAAGCGAGGATAAAGCAGAGTAAGAGAATGATTGTGCCGACTATATAGGGAGACTCCATATTCCAATCGAATATATATCCAGCTGTAGCGGGTCCAATCATGTTTCCTAGACTCATATAAGCATTCATCATACCGGCTGCGTAACCTTGTTCTTTACCGGCTAGTTTCGAAACTAAGGTGTTGACTGCTGGTCGCAACAATGAAGTGGCGGTTGAGAAGATCGTTGACACCAAGAGAATAGTGAAGAATGTATTCACGAATAAAATGCCTAACATTGCGAAAGCAGCTAAGACTAAATTGACTAAAATAATACGCATTTCGCCAAAACGTTTGAACAAACGATCGATGACAAATGTCTGGATGATGACACCTACAAATCCGCCGACTGTAATAATGACAGCGATTTGAGCAGGCGTATAGTTATACTTATGATCCACATATAACGAGATGGTGGATTGGAAATTGGCTAATCCGAATGAAAATACAAACATGACAATCAGCATAATGAAATAAGAAGTTTGTGTAGATCTACGCATTTGTTGGAAGATGTTTTCGTTCATTGTGCTTCCTTGCAGTACAGGCTTAGGGTTCGGTAGAAGCAATAAGGACACGATCGCCGCTAGAATAGACGCGGATGCAGCGAAATAAAATGGGAAATATAAGCTGATTTTAGATAAAAAACCGCCAATTCCAGGACCAATCATAAAACCTAAAGACATTGAAGCGCCAAGTAATCCCATTCCGCGACCGCGGGTTTGAGTGGATGTAATATCCGCTACAAATGCCATAGTAGGCGGAATAATAAAGGCGGCACCTAAGCCGGAAAAGAATCGTGCGAGATAGAGCATCCATAGTTCAGTTGATAAACTAAAAGCTAATTGAGAAAGTCCGTAGATAATTAAACCGAAAATAATAATGCTTTTTCTGCCGTATTTGTCTGAAAGATTTCCCGCGATCGGAGAGAAGATAAATTGAGCGAAAGAGAACATGGCAATCAATAGGCCGAGTGCGCGTCCTGCGACTCCGAAAGTACCTAAGAATTCAGGCATAATGGGGATGATCAAGCCGACACCAGCCATTGCGATGAACATGTTGAACATTAAAATATAAAGTGCGATTGTTGTAGGTATTTTGTTCATTCGGCAGCTCGCTTTCTAAAAACTTTTTACTAATCGTATCATAAATAAATCGGCAATGTCTGTCTCATGTTTGCTGTAGAGTACTATGAGGAGAAGGCAGAAAAAACGACTCCTTTTAGAAAAGAGTCGATGGTACAATTAATCTTCTTTTTTCATTTCATCTAGCACGCGATTTACACGTTTTTCTAGCATTTTCATACCACTACCGCCAGCTTGGAAATGGCGTAATTGACCGTCTTTGTCAAAGACATAGTATGCAGGGACATATTGGTTTTCAAATGCATCGTTTAACTTCAATTCGCTATCAACGAAAATAGGTTGTGTAATATCATGCTCAGCTGCTACTTCCTTGATTTGTTCCAAATCGACATCGTCTTCTGAACGAGGCATGTGTACGGCTACCACATTTAGTTCTTCTTTGTATCGATCTCTGAAATTGTTTACATCCGGCATCGCTTCTTTGCACATGTGACAACTTACAGACCAGAAGTGGATCAGTGTCGGTTTTTCTCCAACAAGTTCCGATTTAGAAGTTTCACCATTCAACCAAGTAGTAGCACCTTGAAGTTCAGGCATTTGCTCACGTAATTTCATCGAGAATTCCTCCTAGCCAAGTGGGTGTATATAGTATGTGATAAAAAAATCCCCACGAATAGTGTAACGCGTGGGGATGGTTGTCCAAAAATTAAAGAGTTTTTTGACCTGGACGCCAGTTTGCTGGGCAAAGACCGCCAGTTTGTAGTGCCTGTAGTACACGAAGAGTTTCGTCCACGTCACGACCGATATTGTTATGGAATACTGTCTGATACTGAAGTTCGCCTTCAGGGTTGATGATGTAAAGGCCGCGTAATGCAATACCTTCTTCTTCGATCAATACACCGTAGTCGCGTGAAACAGAGTGGTTAGTATCTGCTGCTAGTGGGTATTTTAGTTGTTCAAGACCATTGTCTTTACGATCAGTGTTGATCCAAGCGAGGTGAGTGTGGATAGTATCAGTAGAAACACCGATTACTTCTGCATCCAAGTCTTCGAACTCATCGTAACGATCCGACATTGCAGTGATTTCTGTTGGACATACAAAAGTGAAGTCCATTGGATAGAAGAAAAGAACTGTCCATTTGTCGTTCTTCATGTTTTCTTGTAAACTAACTTTACCAAAAGATTTGTCAGCTAGTACTGCTTCCATTGTGAAATCTGGAGCTTGTTTACCTACCATACGCTCAGCCATTATATAAAACCTCCAATTAGTCTTTTGTACAACAACATGACTGTGTTGCACAATTATAAGTAGAATAACAAAGTTTCATGTGAAATTCAATTAGAATGACTTGAAGATAATAATTATTATTATAAAGAGCGATACACTTCATATATTTAGGATTTGAGCATCTGATTACTCAAAGTCTTGTTTACAGTCAGAAGGTTTTACTGGGCGTGTTTGACATGTTTTGCAATTAGGATCACAAATCATTTCTCGCCATTCATTGCAATCTTTACAGTAACGTGCGTCAAATTCATCGCTATAATGTAATGGCTCCATGCACTCTACGCAATGAGAGGCCATCTCTTTCCATGTTCGGATTTTTTTATTATTTACTAGAAAAATTCCTTCTAGATGATTTTCTCTTGTTGCGGGTTCGTTTTTTCGATTCCGCTTGGCATCAGAGTCCAGATAAAAAAATAAATGGTCTTCCAACTGAATCCCTCCTCAATATATGGTTTCATTCTACTATGTCATCTGCGAAAAAACAATAATCATGACTATTTTCCTGTAGGCTGTTTTCTGATTCTACTTATAATAGATAGTTGATTTCACCAACATTTTGTGTATAATGAGTGAGTTTACAACTGTTCATTCATTACAAGAAATAATATGTTTAGGCAAGGAGGAGACGTATTGACTACTAACCCTATTATTCGTTTTGAGAATGTTACAAAACGCTATAATGAATCTACAACTGTCCTCGATCGTGTTTCGTTCGAAATGGAACGCGGTAAGTTTTATACATTACTTGGACCTTCAGGCTGTGGAAAAACAACTATTTTACGTTTGATCGCCGGATTTACGGAAGCGACGGATGGGGGAATCTTCTTTAATGGAAAGAAGATCAACTCCGTTCCCGCAAATGAACGCCAAGTGAACACGGTATTTCAAGATTACGCATTGTTTCCTCATTTGAATGTGTATGAAAATGTTGCATTCGGTTTACGTATAAAAAAAGTGAATAAGAATGAAGTGGATCGTCGGGTAAAAGAAGCGTTGAAGTTTGTAAATCTAGATGGTTACGAAACCCGTGAAATTACTGAAATGTCGGGTGGGCAGCGTCAACGCGTGGCTATTGCTAGAGCAATCATCAATGACCCTGAAGTGATTTTATTGGACGAGCCATTGTCGGCGCTAGATTTGAAATTACGTTCTGAAATGCAATATGAATTGCGGGAGCTCCAGCAGCGTCTAGGCAAGACATTTGTTTTTGTTACGCATGACCAGGAAGAAGCACTTGCGATGTCCGATGAAATTTTCGTCATGAATAATGGAGAAATTCAACAGTCGGGGACACCAATTGATATTTACGATGAGCCCATCAATCGCTTTGTGGCAGACTTTATTGGTGAATCGAATATAGTAACTGGAAGAATCATTAAAGATTATCTAGTGGAATTTACCGGTAAACAATTTCCATGTGTAGATGGCGGATTCTATCCTAATGAAAAAGTGGATATTGTCATTCGTCCTGAAGATTTGGAAATGACGACTGTTGAAAAAGGGAAATTAAGTGTCACTGTAGATACGCAATTATTCCGGGGTGTACACTATGAACTGTCAACGTACGATTCCGATGGTAATGAGTGGCTAGTTCATTCAACGAAACCAGCGGATGTAGGAACGTTAATCGGTTTAGATTTTGAACCAGCAGACATTCACGTTATGCGTTTGAATGAATCTGAAGCGGATTTTGATGCACGTCTGGAATCGTTTGGAGTGGCGGAAGATGAGGAGTAAAAATCCGTTACGTTTTATATATGCCACACCGTATGCAGCCTGGTTATTATTATTTGTGCTAGCACCGATTGCCGTTATTGTGTATTACTCATTTTTTGATTTGTCGGGCCATTTAACATTGGCTAACTATCGAAACTTCTTTACATCGATCTATTTCAAATTAACGATAAGTTCGTTTTGGTATGCATTTCTCATAACTTTTTTTGCTTTATTGATATCCTATCCGACAGCCTACTTTTTAACGAAGACGAGGCATAAGCAGTTGTGGTTGTTACTCATTATTATACCTTCATGGATTAATCTGTTGTTAAAGACTTATGCATTTATCGGATTAATGGGGGTTTATGGGCCTATTAATGCCCTTTTGGAGGCTGTCGGGATAGGCAGTCAGCAAATATTATTCACGGATTTCAGTTTCGTGTTTGTTTCCGTGTATATATTTATTCCATTTATGATATTGCCTATTTTTAACTCTTTGGATAAAATCAATCCTACTTTATTGGATGCATCGAAAGATTTAGGAGCGAATGCATGGGTGACATTCAAACGGGTGATTTGGCCAATGACTACGGATGGCGTGAAATCAGGTATACAAGTTGTGTTCATACCGGCACTCTCTTTATTTATGATTACCCGTTTAATTGCCGGTAATAAAGTGATTACACTTGGTACCGCGATCGAGCAACAATTCCTCGTTACACAAAACTGGGGAATGGGCTCTACGATTGCTGTCTTTCTCATCATCTTCATGTTCTTAATCATGGTACTGACTTCTGGTAAAAAGGGAGGCATCATTAAATGAAGAAACTGGGGATTTTGCCGAGAATTTATTTGGCAGCAGTCTTTGTAATTTTATATGCTCCTATTTTTTATCTCATATACTACTCCTTCAATTCGGGAGATGGGATGTCGCATTTCGAATCATTCACTTTGGATCACTATCAAGCGGTATTTCAAGATACGCGACTTCTGATCATTGTCTTAAATACAGTCATTATCGCATTATTATCGGCCCTACTGTCTACTACAATCGGTGTGATTGGTGCGCTCACCATTTACTTCATGAAAAATAAATCTGCACGACAAGCGGTATTGTCGCTAAATAATATATTGATTGTCAGTCCAGATGTAATTATCGGTGCATCTTTCTTAATATTATTCACGTTGGTTGGTGTGAAATTGGGCTTTGCTTCGGTGCTAATTTCTCATATCGCTTTTAGTATACCGATCGTCGTCATTATGGTACTGCCGAAGTTATTAGAAATGAGTACGACGTTAATAGATGCAGCACGGGATTTAGGCGCTTCACGTAAAGATATATTGACGCGTGTCATATTGCCTTATATTAAGCCGGGGATTTTCGCAGGGTTCTTTCTAGCGTTAACCTATTCATTGGATGATTTTGCTGTTACTTTTTTCGTGACAGGAAATGGATTTTCTACCCTGTCCGTAGAAATTTATTCTATGGCACGCACGGGAATCACGTTGACAATCAATGCGCTATCCGGATTGATCTTCCTAATAACAATAATTCTAGTGCTTGGTTATTATATAATCGGAAATAAAGCAAAATCACCTCAGGGGGTGAAAAAATGAAAGGATTAATGAGTAGTGCGTTTGTGATCCTACTCGTTTCGGGTATCTTGTTGTTCGCTAATTATCAGCTCGAGCATAAGGCGGGGCGAGCAGGTAAAGACACGATTACAGTATACAACTGGGGAGAGTATATTGACCCAGACCTTCTGAAGCAATTTGAAGAAAAAGAAGGCATCAAAGTAATCTATGAAACGTTTGATTCGAATGAAGGTATGATGGGAAAAATTGAACAAGGGGGAACTGCTTACGATGTAACAGTTCCGTCCGAATATGCGGTGCAGATGATGAAAGAGAAAAATCTTTTACTGCCACTCGATTTCTCGAAAATTCCGAACGTTCAACATATCGATCCATACTTCATGAATTTGCCGTTTGATCCAAACAATCAGTATTCGATTCCATATTTCTGGGGAACAGTGGGTATCGCATATAATGCATCCTTATTGGAAGGTCAGACGTTTGAGAGTTGGGAGAGTTTATGGGATGCTTCACTGCGGCAGAAGCTCATTTTGGTCGATAGTGCGCGAGAAGTGATCGGAATATCATTGAATTCACTTGGCTACTCATTGAATTCCACTAGTTTGCAGGAATTAAAAGAGGCAACAGACAAGCTAGAAACGATGGGTCCGAACGTTAAAGCGGTTATAGGCGATGAAGTCACGCAACTTATGATCAATAACGAAGCGTCTGTGGCGTTGACGTGGTCTGGTCAGGCGGCAGATATGATTTCTGAGAACGACGACATTAATTATATCGTGCCGAACGAAGGTTCAAACTTATGGTTTGATAATATTGTCATCCCGAAAACCTCTACGAATGTTGAAGGCGCGTATAAATTTATTAATTTCATGCTTGATCCTGAAGTAGCAGCGCAAAACGCAGAATACGTGGGGTATTCTACACCAAATAAGGCGGCTTTGTCATTTATGGATGATGAGATTACAGGTGATGAACGATTTTATCCTGATGAAGAGGCAAGAAAGAACCTGGAAGTGTATGAAAATTTAGGTTTAGAAACACTTGGAGTGTATAATGAGTTATTCCTGAAATTTAAAATGGGATTGCGATAAGACATGTGACTATTCTCAATGGCGAGGAGTAATGAGATGAAAAAGGAATTTGTAGTAATTGGCTTAGGTCGTTTTGGCGGTAGTATCGTTAAAGAACTTATTGAATTAGAAGCCGATGTTATGGCGATTGATAAGTCACAAGAACGCGTAGAGGAATTTGCAAATATTGCTACACAAGCTGTGGCTGTCGATACGACGGATGAAGCAGCATTGCGGTCGTTAGGCATACGAAATTTCGAACATGTGGTAATCGCAATCGGTGAAAACATTCAAGCAAGCATTTTGACTACGTTGATTTTGAAGGAAATCGGTGTACAGCGAATTACAGTGAAAGCCCAAAATGACTACCATGAAAAAGTGTTGCGAAAAATCGGAGCGGATCAAGTTGTTCACCCTGAGCGAGATATGGGAAAACGCATTGCGAATAACTTGGTTTCGAATAATATTCTGGATTATCTGGAGTTATCCGATGAATACTCTATCGTGGAGATTCAAGCTAATAATCACATCGCAGGCTCTTCGCTAATAGATTTGGATATCCGTGCCAAGTACGGTGTGAATATTGTAGCGATCAAGCGTGGAACACATATATTAGTCTCTCCTCAGGCGATTGAGCAAATAGAAGTGAACGATGTGTTGATTGTGATCGGTTCTGATCTGGATATACATCGGTTTGAACGGAAGGCATTGCATTAATGAATAGAAAGTGCGAGAAGGGGAGAGCGCCGTTGATCGACGTTCCAGGCGTACCCTTTCCTATGGACCCGCGGTGAGCCAACCACGTCGCAAGCTCCCTTTGGTTGTCTCACCTGTCGAGCTGACCCATCAGTCGCCGCCTTTCACTTAGGAACAACTAGTGTTGTTTTTCAACTTGGAACATCTAGTAAATGGTTAAAAGATCGTATAAAAAATCCAAATAAAAAAATGAAGGCAACCCCTAATTTATAGGAGTTGCCTTCAGTCTAGAGCAAGTGCTAATGTGCGCTTGCTTTTTTGTATGCTTTTTAGAGTTCCATAATGACAGGAAGGATCATCGGCTTACGTTTCGTTTTCTCGTATAAATACGGAACGAGTGTATCGATGATATCGCCTTTTAGGTTGTTGACGGAATCAGGTTTAGCAGCCAGTTTGCGTTGTAATGTTTTCGAAAGCATATATTGTGCTTCATTGATCATAGCGCCTGATTCACGCATATAGACGAAACCGCGTGATATCAGGTCAGGACCAGATACTAAACGGTTCTTTTTGGTGTCGATGGTTGCTACAACGATGACTAGACCATCTTCAGAAAGAATTCGTCTGTCGCGTAGTACAACGTTACCAATATCCCCAATACCGCTTCCATCGATGTATATATCGCCTGAAGGTACACGTCCGGCAAGTCTTGCTGTCGAGTCAGTGAGTGCGAGTACATCACCATTGCCCATAATGAAAATGTTATCAGGTTCAACATCACAGTCTATAGCAAGTTGGGAGTGCATATTCATCATGCGGTATTCACCGTGGATTGGCATGAAGTATTTAGGTTTGATTAAACGCAACATCAGCTTTTGCTCTTCCTGTGACCCGTGACCGGATGTGTGGATGTTGTTTAATGGACCATGAATAACTTCTGCACCTGCACGGAACAATGAATTAATCGCTTTGTTCACACTCAGAGTATTACCTGGGATGGGTGAAGATGAGAAGATAACGGTATCACCAGGTTGGATTTGGACTTGTCTATGCGTACCGTTTGCGATACGTGATAGTGCAGCCATCGGTTCACCTTGGCTACCTGTACATAAAATCATCACTTTATTAGCTGGAAGTCGGTTGAGTGATTGAGCATCTACGAATAAATCTTTCGGAGCATCAATATAACCAAGTTCGCGACCGATCGTGATGGCATTATCCATACTACGCCCGAAGACAGCGATTTTACGACCAAAAATCTGCGCCGATTCGATCACTTGTTGTAATCTATGGATATTTGAAGCGAATGTAGCGAAAATAATCCGACCGTCTACAGTGCGGAAAATATCATTTAGGCTTTCTCCAACTTTACGTTCAGACATCGTGAAGTTCGGTACTTCTGCATTTGTACTATCTGATAACAAACAAAGTACACCTTCACTACCAATTTTGGCCATCTTATGCAAGTTAGCAGGTTCACCGACAGGCGTAAAGTCGAACTTAAAGTCACCTGTATGAACGATGTTTCCGGAAGGAGTTTTAACCACTACTCCGAATGCATCAGGAATACTGTGCGTTGTTCTGAAGAATGATACGGCGGTTTTACGGAATTTGATAAAATCATCTTCTTCAATTTCATGAATTTCCGTAGTGCGCAACAAACCGTGTTCTTCCAACTTATTGCGAAGTAAACCAATTGCTAATTTACCACCGTAGACGGGAACGTTCACTTTGCGTAATAGATAAGGAATTCCACCGATATGGTCTTCGTGACCATGTGTGATGAAAAGGCCTTTAATCTTATCAATATTGCGTTCGAGATAAGTGTAATCTGGAATTACATAGTCAATACCAAGCAATTCATCTTCAGGAAACTTAATTCCGGCATCAATAATGATGATTTCATCTTGGAATTGTACACAATACGTATTTTTACCGATTTCACCTAGTCCGCCTAGGGCAAAAACGGCTGTTTCATTGTTTTTAATAGATTTCATTGATTAGACCTGCTCAACGTGAAAGTCTGGGGAGGCTTGTTCATATGCTAAATGCTCACCCTCCAGCTTTTGTACGTATTCAATCATAAGATCGCGATCTTTAAGTTGATCACGGACTTCTTTTTCTGATTCAGCTTCTACATACAAGCTGAGTGTGTTCTCGCGGACTGGAACTTCATGTACGTTTAAATGGTAATATACTTTAAAAATCATGTTTAACTCTCCTTTTTACGTTCCTAATAATACATATCATCAATAATAGCATGCAATTTCCCTAAAATAAAGAAAAGCCCACCAATTTAGTTGGCGGGCGTAAATGTCTAAGCAATTGTCTTTTTACCGAGCAGGCCATTAAGTCGTCTTAGCAGTTTGCGTTTTAGACGTTTGTACATGGCATCATCACTCCTTGACAAGACTGTAACAGAAAAACTTCGTCCTGTCAAGTGTAAGAGCTTTACTCTCTGTCGAATGCTGTTGCGCCGGGGATTTCCTTGTAAGGGGCATTCGCATCAATATGATCATAAAACATAATGCCGTTCAAATGATCGAGTTCATGCTGGAATGCAATGGCGGGTAATCCCTTTAGACGTTTTTTGATTACGTTTCCTTCTTTATCAAAAGCTTTTACGGTGATTCTTGCATACCGGGGAACATAACCAGGCACTTCACGATCTACTGATAAACAACCTTCACCGGTTTCTATATAGGTCTTTTCAACGGAATGGCTAATGATTTTCGGGTTAATAGCTATAAAGTTTTCCAATAGAACTTCGCCGTCCGGGATATGCAGAGCGAAGATTCTTTTAGATGCATTGACTTGTGGAGCGGCCAAACCGATGCCAGATCGTAAGCCGTATTTTTTACTCAACTCATCATTTTGGCTGTTGACGACATATTCCAACAGATCATCGCATAATTGACGGTCTTCATTACTTAAAGGAAAACTCACCTCTTTTGCTTTTAATCGCAACGTTGGGTGACCCTCCCGGATAATATCATTCATTAAAATCATTTCTACTCTTCCTCTCGGATATATTAGGTATAGTACAATCTACGATAAAATAGTAACTATTGTGCATGAAGGGTATATAATCGTAAAAACCAATTTCCTCTTATACAGTATAGACGAATGAGAAAAATGGTGAAAGAAAAAAGTATATAAAGTGTCTGGAGGGTTATTAATGAAGAAAGTAATTTGCGTATTGTTCATCTTCCTTCTACTAACTAGTTGTTCCAAAGAGACTGAAGTAACTCAACAACTTACAGATTTACTCGTGGTTCTGAATGAAAAAGAAAAACAAGGGAACAACTTTGGAAAGAAGTTACACGAGAAGGAGCAGAATGAACAAGTCTTGTTTATTGAGACAATGGAACTGACTCAACAGCAATATCAAGAAGTGAAACAACGAGTGGTTGCGATGAAAAAGTCTGCACATGAACGGGCTCAACTGTTAGAAAAAGAGGAAAGTGCTTTACACGAGTCGAAGAAAGCGATAGACCGGATGTCTGAGTGGGTAGAGCGTATGGAATTACATGATTCACTAGATGAAGTAGTTGAAGCATTGTATGAACGTTCTGAAATACAAGAGACATTCATCATGCAGTATAAAAAACTTATAGATAGTCAGACGCAATTATATACGCAAATTGAAGATCCATCCATCCGCGAGCATGAACTTCAAAAGCATGTTCGTGATGTAAATGATTTAATCACTTCTAGCCAACGATCACTTATAGAATTCAATGAAGCAACTAGGGAAGTAAACAGGTTAGTGGCCCGCGCTTTGAAAAGTTTAGAAAACAATAAAAAGGAAATATAAAGTAGTGAGTAGGTAGGATTAAAAGCGACAACTAGTACGCGATAGGTATTTGTAAGGACTTATCATTTCAGTTGTTATATGAATGTTCATTGATGACTTTCATAGATATAGATTGGCCGGTATGACCCAATAAAAGCAGTTCTGTACCAATACAGAAACGATATTGTGTTAGTACAGTACATTTTTAGAAAAATATAAAAATGATTAAAAGTCTTTGATTACAATGGTTGACCAAGCGCTCAGTTTTGCGTATACTAGTATTTATAAGAAGTTGTATCAATTTTATTTGAAAAAGGTATAATACAGATACGAAGGAGAGATCAAGATATGGTAGCTAAAAAAGGTAATCAGTATGACCCGGTGAAAGCGCTTCAACTGATTGAAAGTCAATTTGATATGGTACAAATATTGAATGAGGAAGGAAAGATCGTTGATAAGGACTTAGATCCGAAACTTCCCGATGAGGAATTAGTGGAATTGATGAATCGCATGGTCTATACACGTATCCTTGATCAACGATCTATTTCTTTAAATAGACAAGGGCGTCTAGGATTTTACGCTCCTACTGCAGGGCAAGAAGCTTCCCAGTTAGCTTCTCAATATGTGTTGGAAAAAGATGATTTCATTCTCCCTGGATATCGTGACGTTCCTCAATTATTATTCCATGGCTGGCCATTGTATATGGCATTCCTATGGTCGAGAGGGCATTATGCAGGAAGCGTGATTCCTGATGGACTTAATATTTTCCCACCGCAAATCATTATTGGTGCACAATATGTCCAGGCAGCTGGTGTAGGTCTAGGCTTTAAGAAAAAAGGTCAAAAATCAGTCGTCATTACATACACAGGTGATGGCGGAACTTCGCAAGGTGATTTCTACGAAGGATTGAACTTTGCAGGGGCATATAAAGTGCCTGCTATCTTCGTCATTCAGAATAACCAATATGCAATCTCTACACATCGTGATGTACAGACTGCTGCAAAGACCCTTGCTCAAAAAGGTGTAGCGGCAGGCGTGCCAAGTGTATTAGTAGACGGAATGGATCCATTGGCGGTATACGTTGCAACACGTGACGCAAGAGAACGTGCAGTTAATGGAGATGGACCAACGTTGATCGAAACAATGTGTTACCGTTACGGACCTCATACGATGGCTGGTGATGACCCAACACGCTATCGTACATCTGATGTGGATAATGAATGGGAAAAACGTGACCCGATTGTGCGTTTTAGAACGTATTTAGAAGCCAAAGGTATTTGGTCTAAAGAACAAGAGGAAAAAGTAATTGAACGAGCAAAAGAAGAAATTAAAGAAGCTATCAAAAAAGCGGATGCACAGCCTAAACAAAAGGCGACAGACTTTATGAAAATCATGTATAAAGGCGATATGCCATTTAACTTACAAGAACAATTGGATGCGTATGCTGGAAAGGAGTCGAACTAATCCATGGCAGAATTAACAATGATTCAAGCGATTACAGATGCCCTTCGTACTGAGCTAAAGACAGATGAAAACGTATTGCTATTCGGTGAAGACGTAGGCGCAAACGGAGGTGTCTTCCGTGCGACGGAAGGCCTCCACAAAGAATTCGGCGAGGAGCGGGTTTTTGATACGCCGCTAGCCGAATCTGGTATTGGTGGATTGGCAATTGGACTAGCACTTACTGGCTTTCGTCCCATTATGGAAATTCAATTCTTTGGTTTTCTGTTTGAAGTAATGGATTCAGTGAGTGGACAAATTGCGAGAATGAACTTTAGAACAGGCGGCCATTTTAATGCGCCGATTACGATCCGTGCGCCATTTGGTGGAGGTGTAGCCACTCCGGAAATGCACGCGGACAGTCTAGAAGGTCTAGTAGCATCACAACCTGGTTTAACAGTAGTTATTCCATCGACTCCGTATGATGCAAAAGGATTGCTTATCTCTGCAATCAAAAGTGATGACCCTGTAATTTTCTTGGAACATATGAAACTCTATCGTTCATTCAGACAAGAAGTTCCTGAAGAAGAATATTCTATTCCTTTAGGCAAAGCTGATGTGAAGCGTGAAGGTAAAGATTTGACCATTGTCACGTACGGTGCAATGGTGCAGGAAAGCTTAAAAGCTGCTGAAGCGCTTGAAAAAGAAAATTACTCAGTGGAAGTAATCGATTTACGTACGATTCAGCCACTCGATATAGAAACAATTATACAATCTGTTGAAAAAACAAACCGCGCAATCGTCGTACAAGAAGCGCAGCGACAAGCGGGAATTGCTGCTAACGTAGTAGCTGAAATTACTGAACGCGCTATTTTGAGTCTAGAAGCTCCAGTGATGCGTGTGACTGCACCAGACACGGTATATCCTTTTGCGGCAGGCGAAAACACATGGTTGCCTAATGCCAAAGACATTGCAGCGAAAGCAAGAGAAGTTCTAACATTCTAAATAACTGTTGGACAATCCAGGAAGGGTGAATTACGTGACTTATGAATTTCGATTACCAGATATTGGTGAAGGTATACACGAAGGGGAGATCGTTAAGTGGTTCGTAAAACCGGGCGATGAAATCCAAGAAGATGATACATTACTAGAAGTACAAAATGATAAATCCGTAGTTGAAATTCCATCACCTGTATCAGGTACAGTGGAAGAAATTTATGTTACTGAAGGTACGGTAGCAGTTGTTGGAGATAAATTAGTACGTTTTGATGCACCGGATCACGGTATTCCAGATCATGAAGACGATGAAGAAAGTGCGGACTCTTCTGAAGAAGCAAGTGCAGAAAAATCTCATGAACAAGTAGGGGAAGCACTTGGTAGTGTAGATTCCAAGAAACCTGAACAGGCATCTGGAGAGCAGCAATCGACAGAACCGCAAAAAGAACAAAACATCGAGACAACTACTAGTGAGGTAGATGAAAATCGCCGAGTAATTGCGATGCCATCCGTTCGTAAATATGCACGTGAACAAGATGTAACGATAGCACAAGTGGCTGGGAGTGGAAAAAACGGCCGTGTATTAAAGGAAGACATAGATTCATTTAAAGCGGGAGATCAACAACAATCGGTTGAAGAAACGACCCAATCGCAGTCGACCGAGGAAACACCTAGCACTTCAGAGAAGAAAGCTCCTGTTTTTGAAGGTGAATTCCCAGAGACTCGTGAAAAACTGTCTCCTATGCGAAAAGCAATCTCAAAAGCAATGTCAAATTCAAAACACACAGCAGCACATGTTACACTGTTAGATGAAGTAGATGTTACAGCACTTGTTGCACATCGGAAAGAATTTAAAGCGATTGCAGCAGAGAAAGATGTGAAGTTAACATATCTTCCGTATGTAGTAAAAGCGCTCGTAGCCACATTGCGTGAGTTCCCTCAACTAAATACGTCACTAGACGATGCGACAGAGGAATTAATTCAAAAACACTACTACAATATCGGAATTGCAGCAGATACAGATCGCGGTCTAATGGTACCAGTTGTTAAGAATGCTGATCGCAAGTCCATGTTTGCCATTTCAAATGAAGTGAATGAGCTAGCTGGAAAAGCGCGCGATGGAAAACTTCAAGCGGCAGAAATGAAGGGTGCATCATGTACGATTACGAACATTGGTTCCGCGGGTGGACAGTGGTTTACACCGATTATTAACCATCCAGAAGTAGCTATTTTAGGTATCGGAAGAATTTCTGAAAAACCAATTGTAAAAAATGGTGAAATTGTAGCTGCACCTATGTTAGCATTATCATTAGTATTTGATCACAGAGTGATTGATGGCGTAACGGGGCAATTAGCGTTAAACTATCTTAAGGAATTAATAAGTAATCCATCACTTTTATTAATGGAGGCGTAAAGCAATGGTAGTAGGAGATTTTCCAATTGAAGTTGACACACTTGTAGTAGGTTCAGGCCCAGGGGGATATGTAGCGGCAATACGCGCAGCTCAACTTGGTCAAAAAGTTACCATCGTAGAAAAAGATACAATCGGCGGTGTTTGTTTAAACGTTGGATGTATTCCTTCTAAAGCGATGATTTCTGTTGGACATCGCTTTGTGGATGCTCAGAATGCAGATGGTATGGGAATCACTGCGAAATCTGTCGAACTAGACTTTTCTAAAGCTATGAAATTTAAGGAAAGTGTTGTTTCTAAGTTAACTGGCGGCGTATCAGGTTTGCTTAAAGGGAATAAAGTAGAAACAGTTGCAGGTGAAGCGTATTTCGTAGATGCGAACACTGTACGTGTCATGACAGACAACTCTGCTCAAACATATAAATTCAACAACGTTATTATCGCAACGGGTGCACGCCCAGTTGAAATCCCTTCATTCAAATTCACAGACCGTGTAATCAATTCTACAGGCGCTTTAAGTTTGAAAGAATTACCGAAAAAGCTTGTCGTTGTTGGTGGCGGCTATATTGGTACAGAACTTGGATCTGCTTATGCTAATCTAGGATCTGAAGTAACTATTCTTGAAGGCGCGGATGATATCCTTGCTGGTTTCGAAAAACAAATGACGCAAATCGTTAAAAAAGGCTTGAAGAAAAAAGGCGTTGAAGTAGTTGTGAAAGCATCTGCTAAAGGCGTTGAAGAAACGAAAGACGGCGTCGTAGTAACATACGAAGCTAAAGGTGAAGAAGTAAAAATTGAAGCGGACTACGTTCTGGTAACAGTGGGCCGTCGTCCGAATACAGATGAAATCGGCTTGGAAGGTCTTGGCTTGAACATGACTGACCGCGGTTTGATCGAAGTGGACAAGCAATGCCGTACAAATCTACCGAATGTATATGCAATCGGTGATATCGTAGCGGGACCTCAGCTTGCGCACAAAGCGTCTTACGAGGCGAAAATTGCAGCGGAAGCTATTTCTGGAGAAAAATCTGAAGTGGATTATATGGCTATTCCGGCTGTATGCTTCACCGATCCGGAATTGGCAACTGTAGGCTTAAACGAACAACAAGCAAAAGATGAAGGTTATGACGTAGTAAGCGGTAAATTCCCGTTTGCAGCTAACGGCCGTGCCCTTTCATTGGATGCTACAGAAGGTTTCGTGAAGCTTGTCGGTCGCAAAGAAGACGGTTTATTACTAGGCGCTCAAATCGTTGGGGAAAATGCTTCTGACATGATTGCAGAGCTTGGTCTAGCGATTGAAGCGGGTATGACTCTTGAAGATATTTCTATGACTATTCATGCTCACCCTACACTCGGTGAGATTTCTATGGAAGCAGCAGAAGTTGCTCTTGGTAAGCCGATTCACATGATGACGAAATAAAACAGCTAGAATTGAACAGCCCATGGGATTTTTTCTCATGGGTCTTTTTACATTATGAAAAATGGGGGATTTTCATGTGGGAAACTAGAGTGACAAAACTGTTTGGAATTGAATATCCAATTGTGCAAGGGGGACTTGCGTATCTGGCTTATTCAGACCTTGCTGCTGCCGTTTCGGAGGCGGGTGGACTTGGCCAAATTACAGCCATGAGCTTGACTTCACCTGACGCATTGAAAGAAGAGATTCGCAAAGTTCGCGAAAAGACAGATAAACCATTCAGTGTAAATTTTGCAATTGGTAATCATGGTAGATCCTACGAAGCGATGGTGGAAGCTGCATTAGAAGAAAAGATCGATATTATATCGGTTACCGGGGGAAATCCCGCGCCGCTTTTTGACATGTTAACCGGTACTAACGTGAAGAAGATGGTGTTGGTGGCTGCTAGAAGACAAGCGCAAAAAGCCGAAGAGATTGGTGCGGATGCTGTCATAGCGGTTGGACAAGAGGGCGGAGGGCATTTAGGCCGTGACGATATAGGTACGATGGTCTTAATTCCGAGGATTGTAGATTCTGTTAGTATACCGGTCATTGGTTCAGGTGGTATTGGTGATGGACGGGGCTGGATGGCAGCGCAAGCACTAGGGGCAGAAGGAATCGAGATGGGTACTCGTTTCATAGCGACAAAAGAATGTGTGGATGCATCACCTGCTTATCTTGAAACTCTTTTAGCGAGCAGTGAACAAGATACAACGATTATCAAACGCACGATTGGTGCACCTGCTCGTGCATTGACGAATGAATGGACAGAGAAGATTCTGAAGTTGGAAGCGGAAGATGCTGGTTACGAAGGACTGAAAGCATTTATTAGCGGGGAAGCAAATTGTAAATTCATTCACGATGGTATGAATGATCAAGGCTTTGGTTGGGGTGGCCAAGTAGCGGGTATGATTGAAGATGTTCCAAGCGTTGCCGAATTGTTTGAACGAATGAAAAAAGAAGCAATAACTATTCGAAAAAAATGGAGTGTCGGATAAGGAGAGAAGTAAATGGCAGGTTATCAATATCCACTACGTGCGGATTGGTCAACAGAAGAGATCGTGAAGGTGATTGATTTTTTCACAAAAGTGGAGCAAGCCTATGAATCGAGTATCGAACGAGACGAATTCATGAGATATTATCGAGCTTTCAAAAGTGTTGTTCCATCCATGGCCGAAGAAAAAACGCTATGCAAGGAATTTGAGGAAAGCAGTGACTATGTTGCATTTCGCGTAGTGAAAGCGGCAAAAGAGAGCCAACCAGGCGAACTGCTAAAGGTGAAAAAATAATCAAAGTAAAAGACACCCATTTTAAAAGGTGTCTTTTGCTTTGATTTCACTTCCTAATAGGCCTTTTACAAAACGCACTGTTGATCGAACGTGGAAGCATCCGCCTAGTATGTCGATCCATGGTGTGTTCCCACATGCAATTTTTATTTTAATCTAAAGAATGAATAACCACGTCATAAACAGGCAATAACTTCGTGAAAGTATCCTCTGCATACTCATAAAATTGCTCTTCACTCATTTTGGATGCTTCATCTCTTGAAAGGTGACGACCAACTAAAAACTCCGCTTTTTTCACCGTTTGTAGACGATCCAACAATTTTTCGAGACCTTCTACACCTCCTTCACTAATATGCTCAGCTTCAGGCTTCATATGGTCTCCGGAAACTATAAAATCTTTTGGTAAGGCAGTCATAACTTCCAAGTTTTTTTCTAAACGTGTAGCAATCCCTTTTTTATCGGGATTTTCATAAATAATTGCCAGTACAATGAATAAATGAGTGCTCCACAAGCCAATCTGAAAGTGAGGTAACGCTTTATAGCCTCTCTTAGCGGGAGCGAATGCTACCCAGCTATCCCGTGGCGGATTGACAGTTCGCCTCGCGTGTTTTGCAACATGTGGAAAAAACTCACCCGTACCGTGGGCGGAAAGGCGGTGTGCAAAATGATTTCCTAATTCTATGAATTTCGGTTGTACCTTTTCCTGCAAAGCTTTCATGCGATTATCCAAGCCATCAATGGTAAAAACGTCAAAATCATTTGATGACCAATAAGACTGAAACAAGAAAATCTCCTCCAGTTTGTAGTGACTACGTTTATCTTATCAGTAATTGGGGAATAATTTAAAATAACAAGGCTTCTAACCACTAAAAGTCGGAATTTTTGCATATCTTACTAATAAGACGGTTGGGGTCAAATATTAACTTAAAAGGGGTGCTACTTATGAAACAGGTCGTTCATTTTATCCGAAAAGAAGATGTTGAGAGAGAATATGTGAGAACTTTACAATTGGAATTGGATTATGAATTAGCTACTCTATACGACGCACTACAAGACCAAGACACAGATCAAGTTGATAAAAGCAAACTACGATTGACGGAAATTCACAATGAAATGGAGACACTTAATGTTTTTTCGATGTAAGCATGGTTTAATAAAAGACATCCCCATTCACTTCAGAAATTGAAGGAAATGTGACGGGGTGTCTTTTTACTTAATATCCTATCACTGTTATCTCTTTTGTTCCGTTGCCTCTGTGTTATACTAGCGATAGTCGGAATGGGAAGAGGTGGCAGAATGAATCTTAATGCGATAGATCGATATGCGAAATCGTTAATCAAAGAGGCTGGCCACAAAATACGAGTGTCTTTTTTTAGTACAATTGACATCGATTCAAAGGCTGACGCTAATGATTTAGTTACCAATATCGATAAAGAAGTGGAAAGCTTTTTTGTAGAACGGGTAAAACAAGACTTTCCTGAGCATAAAATGGTTTCGGAAGAGGGATTTGGAGATAAGATATCTTCGCTTGACGGAATAATTTGGTTCCTTGATCCAATTGACGGAACGATGAATTTTATCCATCAGAGAAGGAACTTTGCGATTTCCTTGGGGATTTATGTAGACGGCGTGGGGATGCTGGGCTACATATATGATGTAATGCGGGATGAGTTATACCATGCAGCGAAAGGTGAAGGTGCTTATTTCAACGATGAGCGTCTACCCCAGCTGGAAATCACACCACTTGAAGAAGCGATCATCGGCATCAATGCTAGCTGGGTTGCGCCAAATCATCGCGTGGAAAATGAAAAAATTATTGAGCTCGTCACACGTTGCCGTGGGACACGATCATATGGTTCGGCTGCGATTGAGCTAGCATATGTTTCGTCGGGAAGAATCGACGCGTATATTTCTATGCGGCTGGCGCCTTGGGATATAGCTGGGGGAATCGTCATTGCGCAAGAAGTAGGAGCTGTAGCAACGAACTTAGAAGGTGTGAAACCACATCTACTCGGATCTGACACATTTATTGTCACACGTCCGGGATTACATGAAGAGATTTTATCGAAATATATCCGACTAAAATAAAAAAGGGGCTGTTTGTTAAACCAAAACGGTTTAATATTCAGTCCCTTTGAGTTATTTATAGCGTGCCTTCTCTACGCATACGTGCTTTCGTTTTAAATCCGTTACCCATTATTAAAATAAGGGCGACAATGGCAAGGACAACAACGAATAGACTACGCATACCTACTCCAATACCAATTGCGGACATGGAAAGTACGGCACCGAGTGAATAAATTACGAAAATCCACTTAATGTCTTTCAAAAAAATCCCTCCATATAAATTAAAATATTATTTAATTAGACTATCTTGTGCTATAATAACACAGTTGAACATCTGAAATAAAGATAAACGGAGTGAAAAAATGACAAACGAACGTACTGATCTTAGAAATATTGCAATTATTGCCCACGTAGACCATGGTAAAACGACATTGGTCGACCAATTACTAAAACAATCCGGTATTTTCCGGTCGAATGAACATGTAGATGACCGCGCAATGGACTCAAACGAACTAGAGCGTGAACGAGGAATTACGATCCTAGCTAAAAACACTGCTATTGAATATAATGACACAAAAATCAACATCTTGGATACACCAGGACACGCTGACTTTGGTGGCGAAGTAGAAAGAATCTTGCGTATGGTCGACGGCGTAATTTTAGTTGTTGATGCATTCGAAGGTTGTATGCCACAAACTCGCTTCGTACTGAAAAAAGCTCTGGAAACAAACCTAAAGCCAATTGTTGTTGTAAATAAAATTGACCGTGATTTCGCAAGACCGGAAGAAGTAGTAGACGAAGTACTTGAATTATTCATCGAACTTGATGCGAATGATGAACAATTGGAATTCCCGGTTGTTTATGCTTCAGGATTCAATGGTACTGCGAGTCTTTCTCCAGATCCTGAAACACAAGAAGACACATTACGTGTTCTTTATGAATCCATTTTGGAAAACATTCCATCACCAATCGACAATCGCAACGAACCACTTCAGTTCCAAGTATCTCTACTGGACTACAATGATTACGTTGGTCGTATCGGAATCGGACGTATCTTCCGTGGAACGATGAAAGTTGGAGAGCAAGTCGCAGTTCTTAAGCGTGATGGATCTGTAAAAACATTACGGGTAACAAAACTATACGGTTTCCTAGGCTTGAAAAGAGTCGAAGTTGAAGAAGCGTACGCAGGTGACCTCGTAGCCGTTTCGGGAATGGGTGACATTGATGTCGGTGAGACAGTTTGCCCAACCGATCATCAAGAAGCGCTTCCTGAACTCCACATCGATGAGCCGACGCTACAAATGCGTTTCTTAGTTAATAACAGTCCATTCGCTGGACGCGAAGGGAAATGGGTCACTTCACGTAAAATTCAAGAGCGTTTAGATCAACAGCTTGAGACAGATGTTTCATTACGAGTGGAACAAACAGATTCTCCGGACGAATGGATCGTATCTGGACGAGGAGAACTTCACTTGTCTATTCTTATCGAAAATATGCGTCGTGAAGGTTTCGAACTTCAAGTTTCTAAGCCACAAGTAATCATTCGCGAAATTGATGGTAAGCGTAGCGAGCCTTTCGAACGCGTTCAAATTGATGTACCGGAAGAACATACTGGATCAATCATCGAATCTATTGGTGAACGTAAAGGTGAAATGTTGGATATGATCAATAACGGTAACGGCCAAGTGCGTTTAATTTTCTTGGTACCCGCTCGCGGATTGATCGGTTATACAACAGACTTCCTTACATTGACTCGTGGATACGGAATCTTAAACCATACGTTTGACAGCTATAAACCAGTTACTACTGGTAAAATCGGTGGCAGACGTCACGGAGTTCTTGTGTCTATGGAGAATGGAACAGTAACTGGTTATAGTGTTATGCAACTTGAAGACCGTGGAACCATGTTTGTGGAGTCAGGTGCAGAAATCTATGCTGGTCAAGTAGTAGGAGAAAGTAACCGTGATAGCGATTTGACGATTAACTTAACGAAAATCAAACATGCTACTAACGTTCGTTCAGCTTCGAAAGACCAAACTGTTACAACGAAAAAGCCACGTCTTATGTCGCTTGAAGAAGCACTGCAATATATTGCTGATGACGAGTACTGTGAAGTTACACCAGAATCTATTCGTATACGTAAAAAAGTTCTAGACAAAAATGAACGTGAACGTATAAATAAAAAGAAAAAACTTGGCGAATAATAAAGATAGAAGGGAATGTATGGAATGAGAGTAGAAGATTCAGAAATGGTCTACAATCGGTTGTCGGGAACCGCTCGCATTATTTATGAATATGCGCCAAATTTCACGACAGCCGGCTATATTCTGTTTGCGCTCGTTTTCATCATGTCTGCTATTGTGTATAAGCTTGGATTTGCAAGGAAGATTGGCTTTGGTCGAAACGTTATCATTTATACGTTCCTATTTATTGGATGTATCATACTAACATTCTTAGCTTTCTTTCTTCCAATCGTAGAAGGACTGTTTGTGGCTGCTGCTATTCTTATTATCTATCGTGTTCGACGAATGAATGAACACAAAAAAGACTCCGTTACTGAGTAACGGAGTCTTTTTTATTCGATTAAAAATCTTTTTCAGTCGGATCTGAGCTGCGGTGGAAAACAAAGTTGCCAGTTGCAATACGCTTCTCTGTTAAATTACTGATCCGCTCTCTACAAGTAGGGCACATATACGTATGAATAGGCCGGTTTCGTAATTTCTTGGCAAGCGGATTATCATCCTCTAATTGATCGTTTTGGTCACATATGACACATTTAACGCGCATTGGAATTTCTCCTTCAATCCACTTGGATAGCCTGGACATAACGAATCGGTGAATCTTGATTCGATCCGTCTTTAAACAGTACATGTACAGGACCGTCTTCTCGAAGAGGTTTGCCATTATGACTGAATTTGAAAATGACGTTGTTTGCTTCCTCAAGTGGATACGTGTATTTTTCGTCTTTTGTAATGAGTGTAAATGTTGTTGCATTTGCAGATGGAACAGCATTGTGTATGAATGGTTTCAATACAATACCGAAGCTGTTTGACAACATTTTATCTTTTTCATATCTTTTTTCACTTTTTAAAGTAGGTGGGTATGTGGCACCTTCCATGATTTCTCTAGACCAGTGTTTACCCATTCTTTCTTTATACTCTTCCATTTCATCTTTTTCAATAAAATCCTCTGAGAAGAATTCATCCAGATCAATACGACGATCATCAAATATCCAAACAGTAGGATCTAATGTAATTGCATGTTTCACGTTTCCGGTAATTGGTATAATAAGTTCCAAAATATATCCCCCTCAATCGATAGTCACTAGTTTTAGTATACCTTTTCATAGAAGATGTGAAAAGGATTTCATTTCGATTCAATTTTTTCATTGGGTAACGCTTGCATTTTGTAAGAGCAAAAGATACAATTTAGACATTAACACCTTGCGGGAATAATGAATAATGGGGGCGTCTCCATGGAAATAGAAGTTCAAGATACGTACAAAGAACAGGCCATGAAACAACTGCAAATTGATGCAGAGAAAATTGCAAAGCTAATCAAAGTTCAAATGGATAATTTAACGATGCCGCAATGTCCACTATATGAGGAAGTACTCGATACGCAAATGTACGGATTATCCCGTGAGATTGATTTTGCTGTTAAGCTCGGACTAGTCGAACAAGATAAAGGCCGTGAAATAATCTCTGTTCTTGAAAAAGAGTTAAATATTTTACACGAACTGTATACAAATAAATAAATGGAAGACTCAAACTACTCCAACAGTTTGAGTTTTTTATTTAAGACGACGAGGTACAATGAAAATGAAGACTTATATGAATCGAATTTTACGCAATTTTGACTATCCATTATTTTTTGTCTATTTACTGCTCTCTTTATTTGGACTGATTATGATTTACAGTGCAAGTATGGTGTGGGCTATGAATATTTATAACTTTGAACCATCTCATTTCTTTAGGAAACAAGTAACGAACTTAGCCATTGCGATACCAGCGTTTCTGTTGGTATCCATTATTCCTTACCGGCATTATAGAAATAAGAAGTTCTTGTATAGTACGCTAATCGTCATGTTTACTTTACTGGTCATTGTAAAGTTCATCGGATTTGGTGATGCTGTAGGGGCGAAGAGTTGGCTTTCATTACCGTTTGGAATAGGTAACTTACAGCCAACAGAAGTAGCAAAAATTGCATTTATCGTATATTTTTCAGGTGTATTTGCGAATAAATATTATGCAGGTACATTGGATGAAATCAAAACTACTATTTTCCCGACATTTTCTGTTTTAACGGCTTCTCTTTTATTAGTACTATTGGAACCGGATTTTGGAGCCACCATGATTTTATTCCTTGTTGCTATTTCTGTCATCATGGCAAGCGGAATGCAAGTGAAGAACTATCTAATCATCAGTCGTTTTTTCGCTTTGCTAGGCGTGTTAATCGGGATTGTTCTGTGGATTAAGTGGGATACGGTCATGACTGTTTCGCGTATGGGACGCTTCCTTGCTTTTACAGATCCCTTTGAATACATACAAGGTTCAGGCCTGCAAATTGTCAATGGATACATTGCAATTGGTGCTGGAGGGCTCAAAGGTGTAGGCCTCGGAAACAGTATTCAGAAACTTGGCTATTTACCTGAGCCACATACTGATGTTATTATGGCAGTAATCTCTGAAGAAACTGGACTGCTTGGAACGACGCTTGTTCTTGGAGGTCTCTTTTTCATCGTGATGAGAGCGTTTACGGTTGCACTGCGTACAAAAGACGCACATGCAAGAATGCTCGCAGCTGGTGTAGGTAGTTTGATTGCTATTCAAACACTGGTAAACTTAGGTGGATTGACAGGATTAATTCCGTTAACAGGCGTTACATTGCCGTTTATTAGTTATGGCGGTACATCTGTTGTGTTCTTGTCGATTGCGCTAGGTATTTTGATGAACGTTTCAATGTTTGTAAAGTATGAGAGATCAGAGTAGAGGGGATTGATTTGTTAGTGGAGAAAAGAGAGATTAAGAAAGTACTTGTCGCAAATCGCGGCGAAATTGCAATTCGTGTTTTTCGAGCGTGTACAGAATTAGGGATCGCGACAGTTGGAATTTATTCAGCTGAAGATCGTGCTTCACTACATCGTTACAAAGCTGATCAATCGTTTATTGTGGGTGAAGGTAAGAAGCCAATTGATGCATACTTGGATATTGAAGGGATAATCGACATCGCGAAAAAAGCAAATGTCGATGCAATTCATCCGGGCTACGGATTCTTAGCGGAGAATGCTCAGTTTGCAGCACGTCTAGAAGAAGAAGGAATTATCTTTATTGGTCCGACGTCTAATCATTTAGAAATGTTCGGTGATAAGGTAAAAGCTAGAGAGCAAGCAATATTAGCTGATATCCCCGTTATACCAGGTAGTGATGGACCAGTTACTTCTGTAGAGGAGGTTGCGGCATTTGGTGAACAGCATAGCTATCCAATTATTATTAAAGCTTCGTTAGGTGGCGGTGGTCGTGGTATGCGAATCGTCGAATCACCGGAAGAAGTGCAGGAGGCTTATAATCGAGCGAAATCCGAAGCGAAATCAGCATTTGGTTCTGATGAAGTGTATGTAGAGAAATTCATTACGAATCCAAAACATATTGAAGTACAAATACTGGGTGATACATATGGGGAGATAGTCCATTTGTACGAACGCGATTGCTCTATTCAACGTCGCCACCAAAAGGTAGTGGAGATTGCTCCTTCTATTTCATTGACTGAAGAACTACGCCATGAGATTTGTAATGCTGCGGTTAAATTGTCGAAAAATGTATCCTATATCAACGCGGGGACTGTGGAGTTTTTAGTGGCTGATAATTCTTTCTATTTCATTGAAGTCAATCCGCGTATTCAAGTGGAACACACAATCACTGAAATGATTACAGGAATTGATATTGTGCAGTCACAAGTGCTTATCGCTGCAGGAGAATCCCTTCATTCTGAACGAGTGAACATACCAGCGCAACAAAATATTCCGTTATTTGGTTATGCTATTCAATCACGTGTTACAACGGAAGATCCGTTGAATGACTTTATGCCTGATACAGGAAAAGTAATGGTCTATCGTTCGAGTGGCGGATTTGGTGTTCGTTTGGATACAGGCAATGCGTATCAAGGTTCTGTGATTAGCCCGTACTATGATTCTTTATTAGTAAAGGTTTCAACTTGGGGTTCGACTTTTGGGGATGCTGCAAGTAAAATGCACAGAAATTTGAAAGAGTTCAGAATACGTGGAATTAAAACGAATATACCTTTCCTTGAAAATGTCGTATGTCATGAAAACTTTTTATCAGGCAATTACAATACGAGCTTTATCGATGAAACTCCAGAATTATTTGCGTTTGCTAAGAAACATGATAGAGGTACGAAAGTTTTATCGTATCTGGGAAATGTTACCATTAATGGATTCCCTGGTATCGATGACTCAACACGTCCTGTGTTGCATCCGGTACGTATACCCAAAATTGATGATAGTATGCCGATACAAAATGGAACGAAACAAATTTTGGATGAGCAAGGTGCAGATGGGTTAGTCGAGTGGGTGTTAAAGCAAGACGATGTACTGCTGACAGATACTACTTTCCGGGATGCACATCAGTCTTTATTGGCTACGCGTATGAGAACAAAAGAATTAACGCAGATTGCAACTGAAAGTGCTCATTTATTACCTGATCTTTTCTCATTTGAGATGTGGGGAGGCGCGACATTTGATGTAGCATACCGCTTCTTGAAAGAAAGTCCATGGGATCGACTCGAGAAATTACGTAAGCAAGTACCTAATGTCTTATTCCAGATGCTCTTCAGAGGAGCCAATGCAGTTGGTTATACAAACTACCCAGATAACGTCATTCGCGAATTCATAAAAGAATCGGCTGCATCCGGTATAGATGTATTCCGTATTTTCGATAGCTTGAACTGGATCAAAGGTATGGAAGTTGCAATTGACGAAACACGGTCAACAGGAAAGATTGCAGAAGCGACAATTTGTTATACAGGAGATATTCTGGACGACAATCGTGCTAAATATACAGTCAACTACTACAAAGAGATGGCCAAAGAACTCGAATCAGTTGGCGCTCATATATTGGCGATCAAAGATATGGCAGGATTGCTGAAGCCTGAAGCAGCTTATCGTTTAGTATCAGAATTGAAAGCGTCAACAAGTCTGCCAATTCATTTGCATACACACGATACGAGCGGCAATGGTATTTATATGTACGCCAAAGCGATAGAAGCGGGAGTGGACATTGTCGATACAGCTATTGGTTCAATGGCGGGAATGACTTCACAACCTTCGGCCAATTCACTTGCGTATGCAATGCAAAACAGTGAACGTCATGTACGTGCAAATACAGAGTCGTTAGAGAAACTTTCGCATTACTGGGAAGATGTGCGAAAATACTACAAACCTTTTGAAAGTGGCATGAACAGTCCACACTCAGAAATTTATGTTCATGAGATGCCTGGTGGCCAATATTCGAATTTACAACAGCAGTCAAAAGCAGTAGGTCTTGGAGAGCGCTGGGAAGAAGTGAAAAAAATGTATTCCCGCGTGAACTTCCTCTTTGGCGATATTGTCAAAGTGACACCATCATCGAAAGTAGTAGGGGATATGGCGTTGTTCATGGTGCAAAATGAATTGGACGAGCATACGGTCATTGCGAAAGGACAAACTATTGATTTCCCAGAATCCGTTATTGAGTTTTTCGAAGGCTCAATTGGTCAGCCATATGGTGGTTTCCCGAAAGAGTTACAGGAAGTAATATTGAAAGGGCGCAAAGCGATCACTGTACGCCCGGGTGAGTTACTAGAACCAGTAAACTTCCAAGACGTTCTAAAAAGGTTGACGGAAAAAATGGAAAAGCCCGCTACAATGCATGATGCGCTCGCTTACGTTTTGTATCCGAAAGTCTTTGAAGAATATATCGAAGTGAGAAAGCAGTTCGATGATGTTTCTGTTATCAATACACCAGAATTCTTGTATGGTTTACGTTTAGGTGAAGAAATCGAGATTGAGATTGAGTTCGGTAAAACACTTATCGTCAAATTGGTGTCGATCGGTGAACCTAATCCTGACGGAACACGCACGCTGTATTTCGAATTGAACGGACAGTCACGTGAGATCATTATCCAAGATTTCCAAGTGGAAACAAGAGATGATACAAAGCAAAAAGCCGATCCGACAAATGAAACGCACATTGCAGCTACTATGCCAGGAACTGTTTTACAAGTTGCAGTTTCAATTGGCGCGAAAGTAAAACGCGGCGAGCACTTGTTAATTACAGAGGCTATGAAAATGGAAACCACGATTCAAGCTCCATTTGCGGGAGTAGTCAAGGCTATATATGCAGGTCCTGGGGATTCCATCTCATCAGGAGACTTGTTGATAGAATTAGACCATTAAAAACAGCTTCCACATGTCGTTATGACTGTGGAAGCTGTTTTTCTATATAACTTATACAAAAAGCGCGTCACAACCTTTAAAACAGTTGTTACACGCTCCTCACTTACTTCTTCTGCCGGCTGCGAGAGACTAGAAGAACTAGATACGTTAATAAGCCAAATAATAAAGTGATGAACAAGGAATGTAGCAATGCGAAATAGAGATTTAATTTAGTCAGTACGACAATCATCCCTGTGGTCGCTTGTGCGAGTACTAGGCCAAATGCGGTAATCCAACCCCAGTAAATAACACGTTGATCACTATAATGTTTAATGGCTTTAATTGCAATGAATCCAATCCATATGACAATCAATGCTGCGGCTAAACGGTGACCCATCTGTATCCACTCATACATATTGTTCGGTAAGCTAAATTCGTTATTCCGGCATAAAGGCCAGTCAGAACATATAAGGCCCGAACTAGTATGACGAACAAGAGCACCTGTGTATATAACAAAGTAAGAATAAATAGTTACGCCAATTGTGTGGAAACGTAATGTTTTGTCTATGCGTATTTTATCTGTATCAAATTTCTGGTCTACTTCAAACACCAATAAAGTTAATAGGAAGACGGACGCAAAGGAAATGAGCGAAATCCCAAAGTGCAAGGCCAAGATAAAATCACCTTGTCCCCATAATACTTGAGCTGCTCCGATCAATGCTTGTAGAATCAAGAAAAATACTGCCATGAAAGCTAAAAACTTTGTTTCGCGAACATGACCAAGTGCCCTCCACGACCATATAGCCAGTATGACGATGAAAATACCTACTGAACCTGTAACTATCCGGTGTGAGAATTCAATTAAAACTTCCGCTGTGATGTCGTCAGGAATAAGTTGTCCATTACAACCTGGCCAATGTCTTCCACACCCCATACCACTGTCGGTTTTGGTAACTAGCGCTCCGCCGAGTAAGATTGCGAGCATTCCAATCGTAGAAGCTACCCCAAACCATTTTAAAAATCTGTTATATCGCAAGTACGAAACACCTTCTTCTATTGAATTGACCATCAAAAGGTCGATTTACGTAAAAAATTGCCTGAATTCCAAAAATGATTATATAGAGATGTATAGCTAAATCTCGATGGTTTCCGCGGAATTGAAGCATCTATTGCAAGCTTTATGATAACGAAAAAATAACAGAAACACAATGCAAGAAGCTAATAAACCACTGATGTATAAGGCTTTTCACAAATTGTTCATAAAATAGTCTCTTTAACTTCACAAATGAGTGCCAGAAATGCATTACTATATAGAAGGTGAATGATAAAGACACAAAGGTTGCATAAACCGCTATAAATTGAGAAATGGTCTGGAAATTCCGGACGATTTTAGATATAGTAGGTGATAGGGTCTTTGCTGAAAACTTTGAAAGGAGGGTTATTATGTCAAACGGTCGAACGCTTTCGACAGTTGCAGATCCAAAAGTAGAAACCATTACCTTGTGGAAAGACTTTTTGGCGCTGATCAAAATAGGTATTGTCAACTCGAACTTGATCACTACGTTCACCGGTCTTTTTTTGGCATTTCAATTCACTGGTAAAAGTTTTCTCCATAACTTGGATCTACTGGTATTTGCAATTCTAGGTACTGGATTGATCATCGCATCTTCGGGCGCTATGAATAACTTGATTGATCGCGATATTGATCCCGTCATGTCGAGAACGAAGTCGAGACCGACAGTAACAGGTAGATTTAAAGCTCCCGCTGTGATGACGCTAGCTGTTACATTCCTGCTGGCTGGAGAAGTATTACTATTCTCTGCATCACCTATGGCAGGTTGGCTTGGCATCTTGGGTGTATTCGCTTATGTTGTTTTGTATTCCATGTGGTCTAAACGTAAGCACGTAAGCAATACCGTAGTAGGAAGTCTTTCAGGAGCAATTCCACCCCTAATCGGATGGGCAGCTGTTGATCCTACACTGCCAATGGGAGCGTGGGCATTGTTTTTAATTATGTTCATATGGCAACCACCGCATTTCTATGCGTTGGCTATGCGTAGAACAGAAGAGTATCGGGCGGCTAACATTCCGATGTTACCAGTAGTTAAGGGGTTTGAGCGGACGAAGAAGTCGATGCTTATGTGGGTATTGCTACTATTTCCACTGCCTTTCTTATTACCACAGCTCGGTACCGGCTTTATAGTATTTGCAACACTGTTGAATGTTGGATGGCTTTATTTATCTATTAAAGGATTTAAGGCCAAAGAAGATTTGAAATGGGCGACGGGAATGTTCGTATATTCTTTAAACTATATGACAATCTTGTTTGTATCCATGATTATTTTCTCTATATTCATCTAACGTATCGGAATTCTTTCTTTAAAACAGGAATTCATCATAATGGGGCACTCAGTCCTCCAGAGTAGAAAAACATTTTTTTAGAAAGAGAGGTATTAGTTAGCGATGATTAAAGGACTCAAAAAGTGGCGTCTCTTTTCTTTACTAGCGCTTTTCGCTGTGTTCATGGCAGGTTGTGGTAATGAAGAAATTTCAACCTTCCAACCAGCTGGACAAGTCGCTAATGACCAGTTCAAGTTGTTGCTATTAGCATCAGGAATCATGTTACTGGTTATCATTGTAGTAGTAATTATTTACACTGTTGCATTATTCCGCTTCAGACGTTCCAAGTTGGGTGAAGATCATATACCAGAGCAAGTGGAAGGAAGTCACACACTTGAGCTGATTTGGACATTCATTCCAATCGTATTACTTTTGATTCTTGCTATTCCTACCGTTCACTACACGTATAAATTAGGTGATGTGAAAGCAATGGGAGCAGTTGATGAAGAAGGCAACGCTGAGAATCTAGTAGTAGATGTTACTGCGAAGTTATATTGGTGGGAGTTCGAGTATCCTGATCTAGGTATTGTTACAGCTCAGGAACTAGTAGTACCTACTGATGAAAAAGTTTACTTCAACTTGATCGCAGCGGACGTAAAGCACTCATTCTGGATTCCGTCAGTTGGCGGTAAGCTAGATACGAACGTGGAGAACGTAAATAAATTCTATCTGTCATTTGAGAAAGAATCCGATGGTTTGAAAGATGGCGTCTTCTACGGAAAATGTGCTGAGCTATGTGGACCTTCTCACGCATTGATGGATTTTAAAGTGAAAACATTACCGAGAGATCAATTTGACAGCTGGGTTACAGCTATGCAAAAAACTGCAGAAGAACCTGTTGTTGCAAATGCTGACGGCGAAAAAGTCTTCTCTCAAAGCTGTATCGGTTGTCACGCAGTTTCAGGTGTAGGTGAATCTGGTGCACAAGGACCAAACTTGGCTTCATTCGGTGATCGTAATCGTGTAGCAGGCTTCCTTGAACACGATGAAGAGAACTTGAAAGATTGGATTCGTGATACACAGAAACATAAACCAGGCAACACGATGCCTTCATTCAGTAAAGATCAAATTTCTGATGAAGACTTAGATGCATTAGCTGAATACTTAATGGGCTTAAAAGTTGCAAAATAATTTTCAAACGGAAATTGAATAGGAGGTAACACAGTGAGTTCAGTTGCTCAAAAAAGTGGCTTTGGCGCAACACTATGGGATTGGCTGACAACAGTCGACCATAAGAAGATCGGAATTCTGTATCTCCTCGGGGGATTATTCTTCTTCGTTCTAGGTGGTATTGAAGCGATGATCATTCGTCTTCAGTTAATAACACCAAACAACGATCTCGTAAGCGCAGGGCTTTTTAATGACTTAATTACAATGCACGGAACGACCATGATTTTCTTAGCAGCAATGCCGATTCTCTTTGGCTTTATGAACGCGATCATGCCTCTTCAAATCGGAGCACGTGACGTAGCGTTCCCATTCATTAACTCATTAGGTTTTTGGATGTTCGCATTTGGTGGTTTATTCCTTAATATCTCTTGGTTATTCGGTGAAGTTCCAGATGCTGGTTGGACATCTTATGCATCGTTATCACTTCACTCGCCAGGACATGGTGTTGATTTCTATGCAATCGGTTTACAAATCGCGGGTGGTGGTACGTTGATGGCAGGGATTAACTTCCTTGTAACAATCATTAACATGCGTGCACCAGGGATGACGTATATGCGTATGCCTTTGTTTACATGGACTACGTTTGTTGCGTCTGCAATGATTTTATTCGCATTCCCTCCGTTGACTGTTGGATTATTCTTCCTAACGTTTGACCGTATGTTTAGTGGTAACTTCTTTGACCATACGATGGGCGGAAACACGATTATCTGGGAGCATATTTTCTGGATTTTCGGTCACCCTGAAGTATATATCTTGATTTTGCCAGCATTCGGTATTTTCTCTGAGATATTCTCTGTATTTTCACGGAAACGTCTTTTCGGTTACACAGCAATGGTATTCGCTACAGTGTTAATTGGTTTCCTAGGCTTCATGGTATGGGCTCACCATATGTTTACAGTTGGTCTTGGGCCGACAGCAAACGCAATCTTCGCGGTAGCGACAATGGCAATTGCTGTACCGACAGGTGTTAAAATCTTTAACTGGTTGCTTACAATTTGGGGCGGTAGTATTAAAGTTACGACTCCAATGCTCTATGCTTTAGGTTTTATTCCTTCATTCGTAATGGGTGGAGTAACAGGCGTAATGCAAGGGGCAGCACCACTTGATTATCAGTTACACGATTCTTATTTCATCGTAGCTCACTTCCACTACGTAATTGTAGGTGGGGTAGTACTTGCCATTTTTGCAGGCCTTCACTACTGGTGGCCAAAAATGTTCGGTACGATTTTGAATGAGTTTTTAGGTAAAATCACTTTCGTATTCTTCTTTATCGGTTTCCACCTGACATTCCTAATTCAACACTGGTTAGGTTTCTGGGGAATGCCACGTCGTGTTTGGACGTTCATGGATGGACAAGGTTGGAACCTTGCAAACTTTATCAGTACAATCGGTGCGCTTTTAATGGCAATTGGATTTACAGTCATGGTAATCAACATCATTATGACAACTGTTAAAAATGAGCGTGTTGGAAATGACCCTTGGGGAGACGGACGTACACTTGAGTGGGCGATTCCATCACCACCACCTTTCTATAACTTCCCTGCAACACCATTAATCCGTGGATTGGATACATTGTGGGTTGAGAAGATGGAAGGTAGTAAGGAAATGATTACACCAGCTGAACCTATTACGGACATTCATATGCCACACGGTTCAATTATCCCAATGTTGATGAGTCTTGGATTATTCATCGCTGGATTCGGTGCAATGTTCCACCAGGAAACTTCATGGGGATTAGGAGTATTGATCTTTGGTCTTGCTTTCACGTTCGTAACAATGGCAACTCGTTCAGTGAAAGATGACCTTGGTTACTATGTTACAAAAGAACAAATCTTGCAAGATCAAGAAAATTTTAAAAGGGGGCGTAACTAATGGATTTGAATACAAAATTCACCCCTGAAACGTGGCCCGCTCATCCAGAGAGAGCTACTTTGGAAGCAAAGAATAAATTCGTTGGTTTCTGGCTATTCCTTGGCGGAGAGACAATTCTCTTCGCTACGTTGTTCGCAACGTATATGGCTTTGAAAAACAAAGGCCCGAGTGGCTTTGGTTTCACAACGCAAGAACTATACACATTGCCGTTAGTATTTGTGATGACTATGCTTCTTTTAACATCGTCACTTACAAGTGTCTACGCAATGTATCACTTGAAGAGTTTCAATTTCAAAAAAATGCAACTATGGTTAGGTCTAACAGCATTATTAGGACTTGGATTCTTGATGTTAGAAGTATATGAGTTCTCTCATTACGTTCAAGAAGGATTTACTTTCAGTAATAGTGCGTTCAGTTCCGCGTTTTATACATTAGTAGGAACACACGGGTTCCACGTAGCAATTGGTTTAGTATGGGTCACTTTGTTGATCTTCCGTAACTCAAAGCGTGGATTGAATTTGTATAACGCAACTAAATATTATACATTTTCACTTTATTGGCACTTCATTGACGTAGTTTGGGTATTCATCTTTACTGTAGTCTACTTGATGGGAGTGGTCGGTTGATGTCAGAAGTTCAAATGATTAAAAGATCTCCTGCAGAACAGTCACTGTCTCAACGTCGAGCAAAAGAATCAATGCGCAGCCAAATTGCGATGTTTGCGCTGATGATTTTCTTAACACTTGTATCATTTTCTATGGTGTTTGCTCATCTAAATGACGTTGCTGGTTTCTCGAAATTTTTTGTTATTCCAACATTATTCCTCTTTGCAGCTGTACAAGTTGGTCTTCAACTATACTACTTCATGCATATGAATGAAAAAGGACATGGCGTACCACAAATGTTTATGTTTACAGGTGCAATGTTAGGATTTTTGATCCCACTAACATTTGTAACAATCGTTTGGTGGTAAGCAATAGAAAGGGCTTATGGATTCTTCCATAAGCTCTTTTTCTATTCACTTTTAGATGAAATTGTCAAAGTTCGTACATTGAGTTATGAGCTATATGCTCGTATAATAGGCATAGGTAAGAACTTTGTCGACTTCGTGCTGTGATCGAATATCAATTGTAAATAACTCCGTATTACACACAGAATAGATTTAGTGGGTTAATTATTAAAGGAGAGTGATTGTTTTGCCGTTAAGTATTTTTGGTTTTAGGGCTTTGTGGAGTCCTTATTTCTTAATAGCCATAGCACTTGGAATTGTTCTATATTATCTCATAACGGTTAAATGGCGAGATCGATTTGAGGGGTCACAGCCGTTAACGAAACGACAGGCCGTGTATTTTTTAGCTTCCATGCTGTTACTGTATATTGTCAAAGGCTCACCCATGGATTTAATCGGTCATATTTTATTTTCTGTCCATATGGCTCAAATGGCTATATTGCTTTTGATTGTAGCACCGTTCTTCATAATTGGCATACCGAACTGGGTATGGGAAAAACTTTTATCATTCACGATGTTCAAGAAAGTATTCATGCTATTAACTAAACCGCTCGTTAGTTTATTACTGTTTACATTTATGTTTTCGATGTATCACTATCCACTCATTCTGGATCAAGTGAAGTTGAGTTTGCCTTTACACACGCTGTTCACTATCACACTGTTCTTCTCTGCTATTTGTCTTTGGTGGCCAGTAGTGAATACAGTAAAAGGACAACCGCAACTACACGGTTTGAAAAAAATAGGATATGTAATATTGAGTGCATTGCTCATTACACCTGCTTGTTCGTTAATCATCTTCGTGGACGTACCGGTGTATGAAACGTATAGCAGTGGTGAAGCATGGCTGCAAGCGATGGCACTCTGTGTACCAAGCGGAACTCTAGCAGGTCTGTCAGGCCTTGGCATCTCGGGACCTGAACTATTCACAAATATGCCTACGCTGTATGATCAGCAATTAGGTGGAATCTTGATGAAAGTTATTCAAGAACTTGTTTATGTAGTCGTTATTGGCCGCATTTTCTATAGCTGGTCAAAGTTTGAAAAAGACAATGCGGATGAAATCACACGAAAAGATTTACTCAAACGCCATAACTTAACTATGCATGGCTGATTGTGCAAAACGGAGTTAGCGAGTAATAGGACTACCCTCAGCCCATCGGTACTATTTTCATCAGATTATCTGCTATTTTGGTCGCGATTGGATGGTAGTTGATACGGCAAAGAAAAATGGGAGTATACCAAAAAAACATGTTACATCTGCTATCTGATTTTTTACAGTCATTACAAGGATCGTCATGTGCTTGTTGCTGTATGTCTTCAAGAAAAGTAGAGAAACAACTTCAGTATGTAAAGTAATTCGTAGTATTTCATATTTCATTTTTAGACTGAAGCCATACCCTAAAGGGTGGGCTTCAGTCTTTTTTATCTTGCAAATTCATAAAGTCGTACGTTGTACATATGAAAAGGGATACCTCTATGGAGATATCCCTTTTCGTTTTAAATCTTGAAATTCAGTTTAATGATGCCTGCTTCTCTCGCTGTATTAAAAAGTATGACGAGCAATGGTCCAATGAAGAAACCGAGAATACCGAAAAGTTTCAAACCGATGAACATTGCAATCAAAGTAGGTAATGGAGACAATCCGATTTGTGAGCCCATTACTTTTGGTTCGACTGTTCTTCTGATAATCAAAAGGATTGCAGCTAATATAGCTAATTTTGTTCCCATTGCGATATCGCCTGAAACATACTGGTAGATCGACCAAGGCGCGAGAATTATAATCGAGCCGAGTATCGGAATGATATCAATAATCCAGATCACCAACGCCATCACTACTGCATATTTAGGAATGATTACGAGTAAGCCTATAAAGGAAACGGCTAGAATAATTAGGCTGACCAGCAATTGGGCTTTAACGAATCCTACTATGACGAAACGTAATCGGTTCATCATATAGTGGACTTTTTCTGCAGTAGCTTCAGTTAAATGAAAGTAAAATGTTTTCTTCAAGTTTGGCAATTCCAACATGAACAAAAATAAAGCGATCATGAACACAATAAAGCTAACAAGGAAATTGGGGATATCCGATATTATGGCTAAAATTCGATCGTAACTTAAAAGTGTAATGATAGAAATCCGAATGGATTCGATAATTTCATTGAATTCGTTCTCCAGCATAGCCAAAATATCTTCGGGCATGCCTACTGTGTACTGAAATAGCTTGCTTTGCGTGTTAATCCATACACTTGAGAGAGAATTTAAGTGATTCGGAATCTCTTTTGTGAAATTAACTATTTTTCCGATGAGTGTAGTGACGGTATAGAAAAGAACAAGCACACTAATTCCAACAAATACGATAAAATTCACAATAACAGAAACTTTACGCTTCCACTTAAATCGTATTTCTACCCATTTTACAAGGGGATCTAAGAATAGTGCCGTAAGCAAAGCCAAAATAATAGGAATGGAAACGGGTAAAATAAAGAATATAATAACCAATAGTACGATGATACCGAATGCAATCATGATATTACGTTTTGTGAGCAATTTCAAAAGTAATCGTCCTCCACATAGATACTGTTTTTATTATAACCAAATTAGTGGAGTAATAGTAGAAAAAGCCGAAGAACATTTAGCTCTTCGGCTTTCCCATATCATTACAAACTATATTGCTTTAACTCGTCATATACCTTCTTTAACGTTAGTTCGCAATCCTTAACTAAGCTAGCAGGGAAGTCTTCTTCCTCGCCATACTCAACGCCGTGTGGGTAGTAGTGCTTTCCTAGAACAGGTTGCTTTAGACGAACCGTAGCTTTTCTACCATCGATATCGCCCTCAACCAGATCGCCGAAGACGCGCAAGTAGTATGTACCTTCTTTAACAATATACTTCTTATCGAAAGTTACACGCTCATAATCCCATTGTCCATCAATTTCAAGATTGTTCTTATTCATAATTTCTTCCATTACTCGTAAATCTGCTACAAGGCCTTTAAGGCCAATATTTTCAACATACATCTGTATATCCCCCTCTATGTTCGTCCTGACGAATACGTATACTATTATATCATAAAACAAATCGTTTTTAGTTGCAATGACAACATTGTGTCAACGCTTTCTTTCCTGTCCGATATAGGTGACTATAGTGTGTGTCTTCTGTACAATATAAGAATGTTACCAATTTAGAATTGATGTTCATTTTGAATAAATATTCACCGCAAAATGAATTCTTGTAATTTGTAATATTATTATAGGAGTAGTATATAAAGAGTGGAAAGGAAGATAACATGTGGAGTGTAGGATGGAAGATTCTTGTTTTGCTTTTGATCGTAATGGGAGTCTTTTATTTCATGACTGATAAAATAAGTGAAAACTTGCCCCTAGAGTCACCGGTACAGCATGGTTCACCGATTGCCGTTCCTGAAAAAGGTCCATCGATAGGCGGAGAAGGTATGCCGAGACCCAATGAAGGCATGTCAGTACTTGTTGGGCAAAAAATTAATAAGCTGGAAGAACAATTTGGTAAACCTTCAAGGATTGAACCATCGAGTTTTCAGTACGAATGGTGGGTTTATACGGAAGAACCGCGTTTTATGGCAGGGGTTTTGAATGGCAAAGTGAACCAAATATATACTGCTGATCCTACAACAGATTTAGCTCCGTTTAAAATCGGACAAAACGTACAGGATATTCACCGCTTTACGCCAATTGAATCCGAGATTGACGTGACGATTAATGAAAATATTTATACATTTTCGTTAAATAGTGAAGATATTAAGAATCGGCTTCTTATACCCTATGAGAATTTGTATGTACAATTATATATAGATCAAGTAGATGGCGGGATCGAAGGTGTACGGTTCATCAATCCGACTACTTTGGTGAAACATCAGCCTTATGACATGACCTATCTTGGAGAAATGATGGAAGCGCCAAAGCCTTCATCTACTGTTCAGACTGAAGTGGATCGCGCGATGGAGCGACAGACATTTGAATTGACTAACCAATTGCGTGAAGGGCATCAACTGCCTCTTTTATCATATAATGATAAGCTGGCCACACTTTCAAGAAAGCATAGCCAGGAAATGATATTCCGTAAATATAGTTCTCATGATGAAGGACCTGGGGAAGTGTTTGCTGATCGATTAAAAGGTGTTGGACTAACACCAAGCAAAGCAGGCGAAAACATAGCGTTTAATTATATTGATGCCATTGAAACTGTACATGGTTGGTTAAATTCTCCAAAACACCGGGATGTCTTACTGAATCCGAATTTCACGCATACCGGCATTGGTGTTTATAATAAATACTATACTCAGTCATTTATGGCGCAGACTGAATCGGAAAACTCCATACATGACGACTAAGGAAGAATCCATGTACCTTCCTCATTTGATGCGATGCCTCGTATATGAAGAGGCATCGCATTTTGCTTTGCATACACTGCTGCTTTTTCCTGAATAATGGGTCGATTACATTTTAATAATGGAAGAAATTCATCGAATGTGAGTCGATCAAAACGCTTATAATCAGAAGTAGTGTGAGGATCTGCTGACATGACGCCTGGTACATCTTTGAAAAACTCTACATGATGAGCTTGTAATGCAGAGGCTAATGCGATCGCTGTCAAATCACTGCCACCTCTACCGAGAGTCATAAACTTTCCTTGTACATTCATTCCTTGGAAACCGGGGACGATGATACATGAATGCGTTTGAAGTGTACTGACAATATGTGTACTGTTAATTTTATCAATCGTTGCGTTACAGAAATCTCCCGATGTGCGAATGCCTGTATTTTGTCCATAGACAATTGTGTTATCTATACCTTCTGTAGATAATTCTGCAGATAATACAGCTGAAGCGATTAATTCACCGCATGCAGCGGCCAAGTCTCTGGCTTCCCCGGATTTTGAGAAGGAGTCCGTAAGAGTAAGTAAATTGTCTGTGGAATAGGCGTCGCCCCTTCTACCCATTGCAGAGACTACAACAATGACGGCACGGTATTTCGACAACGCTTGTCGAATATGCTGAATACACTTGGTACGTTGTTGTTGATTCTGCATGGCAATTCCGCCAAACTTCTGGATAATCATAGAATCCCAACTTTCTTCGTGACATTCTTCTTACGCCTTTCATAGAATACTTTATGCTTCGTTTCATTATATTCTCTGAAGAATAAAATGTTCGGGAAGGGGCGGGAGACCTTGCTTTTATCTGAATTACTAAAAGATTGGCCATGCACTATTTTACAGGGTTCAATTCGGCGAACGATCGATGGGATCACGGAATCTTCAAAGAGGGTCAAAAAAAACTATGTATTTGTAGCAAAGAAAGGCGTTAAGACAGATGGCATGATATTTATTGAAAAAGCGATAACAAATGGAGCCAAAACGTTGGTAATCGATCGAGATAACCTAGATCGAACACGCATACCAGAAGAAATTACGGTCGTTCTGATTCCTGATAGTTCGCTATTTATTTCCTATGCAAGTGCGAAGTTTTCAGATAACCCGGCTGAAGAATTATGCATCATTGGCATTACGGGAACAAACGGTAAAACTACAGTCAGTCACTTTACCGGGCAATTATTAAAAGAACTCGGACATAAAACAGCTGTTATAGGAACGACGGGTCTTTACATTGACGGTAAGCTAACAGAGACGATTCGAAATTCTATGACGACGATGCCGGCTGAACAATTACATCCTTTTTTACGTAAATGTATTAAGCAACAAGTGACCCATATTGTTCTTGAAGCGTCTTCAATTGGGTTATCCACCAATCGTTTAGCGCACTGCCCGTTAACTGTTGGTGTTTTTTTGAATATTGGGATGGATCATTACGCAGAACATGGAGGTAGGCAGCCATACATCGACGCCAAAAAACTACTCATTCCATTGGCTGATCAGCTTGTGATGAATGAAGATGACGAGACGTGTCGTGCTATAGGAGAGGAATTAACTACACCACCAATTTATTTTAGCAGTCGACATATTCATGGCACGCAACAACAAAAGGTTCTACTTGCTAATCAAGGTCATCATAACGAAATGAATGCAAGAGCGGCTATAGGAGCTCTCATGGCACTCGGTTATTCATTACGCGCAATAACCCCCCATTTGCATGCTTTGCGTCTTCCAACTGGACGTCTGGAGAAATACGAAGAGGCGGGTATTGAAGTGTATGTAGACTATGCTCACACACCAGACGCTTTGCAAGCGGTGTTGGAAGCCTTGTCTGAGTCCTCCAAACGGTTGATTACTGTATTTGGATGTGGTGGAGGGAGAGATCGTCAGAAGCGTCCACAAATGGGTGCGGTAGCGGCTCACTACAGTTCACACGTAATTTTGACTTCAGATAATCCAAGAATGGAAGATCCGTCACAAATTATTGTGGATATTTTGGCAGGCATGGCGGGATTTGCTACACCTGTCGAAATCTTCATCGACCGTCACCAGGCAATCCAATACGCTGTCACACAAGCACAGCCTGGCGAGATTGTGCTCATTGCAGGGAAAGGACATGAACAAATCCAGCAAATAGAGAATCAGACGACGCACTTTTGTGATATGGAAGAAGTAAAAAAATCATTTTGTAATCGAAATGCCAAAAAGTAAAAGTTTAAATGAATAGTCGAGGAACTAATTTTTTGTTATGATAGTTGTGATAGGAGGTGCGGCAATTGGTGATGATGACAGATGAGTGGATGCGAGTCATCGATATGGCGGAAGAACTTTCCGATATGCTGCTGTGTTCTGAAGTGGTGAAAACCTATCAAGACGCACATAACCGTGTATATTCAAACGTCGATCTGCGAAAAAAGATCATGGATTTCACTAAAATGAAAGAACAATATGAGGATGTGCAGCGTTTCGGGCGCTATCATCCAGACTATAAAGTAATTATGAAGGAAATTCGACTTCAAAAGCGTGAACTGGATTTGCAAGATGAAGTGGCTGCCTTGCGTCTGGCTGAAAATGACGTACAGGATCTGTTGGACGAAATTGGTATCTTGATTGGCCGGACTGTTTCAGAAGCCGTGAAAGTACCAGCAGGCGACGGCACATTCTCTAACAGCTCTTGTGGCGGAGGTTGTGGTTCAGGCGGTAGCTGTTCTTGTTCGGCATAAATTATTTCATAAGAATGAGTAACCCCCTGCGGAAACAAATTTGCAGGGGGTTACTTTTTAAATAAAGTTAGTATCAAAGGAGCAAGCAAACGTTAAGCAACATTTTGCGTGAAAACATGTCCACAGTAAGCATTCTAGTCACTTTGAGTCTTTAGTTTTCATTAAAGAATGTCAACAATTGTTTTGGATAACTGGTTATGAAACCATCGGCGTCCAATTTAGCTATTTTTGGAAGTTCATCCGTTTCATTCAATGCGTAAAATACAGTTATATTGAGATCTTGTAAAAAGCGGACGAAGCCTTCTGAAGCAAGTGGGAACATACCAAGTTTTTCAGGCAGGCAGAATAGATCTGCGTTTGGCCGGTACAGATGACCGAACTTGCTCGTGTAAGCGACGTATGCTTTTTTTATTTCTTCACTTCCTGCACCTAAAGCAACAGAATTCTGCGCATACAGATTAAATCGATCGATTTGTTCATCGTATTGACTCGTCACTACAACACGTTCAGTAGCATCAATCTCTTTTAATAATCTCCACAGTTTGGAAGGGATTAAACTTCCTTCATATGTTGTAGGGCAATCATTCATAGAGACGACAAGTAAAAGATGGGGGAACTTTTCCAACAGTTCACGTAACGACACACTAGATAAATCACTATGCAAAGTATCAAGATCATGGGCATTATGATGTTTTGTCAGGATTTCATCTACCGCAGAGTCGGCTATTTCATTGGAAAGCAAAAGTTCTCGGTTAGGCACTAAAAGAATGTCTTCATCTTTCGTGAGTTGTATATCGACCGCAAATCCGTGAACACCTAAATCAGCAATCTCGGTATAAGCGGTAAGTGGGTCAACTTCTGTATTTTGGCACAGTTGTGCATCGGTTAAAATAGCTACTTCAGAAAAACTAAGCGCTTTCTTTTCAGCACGTGGTTCTTGTTTTGCTATCACTTTTGTAGCCGCCCATGCAGCCACACTTGCAGCTCCGACAGTTAATGCAACGTTTGTTTTCCTTCCCAATCTAAAACCTCCCCAATACTATAATGAGTTTTCACATTTTTGTTTAGCGATGTTTATACTTCAACTGAACAGAAAATACTTGTATCCAATCATCTTGTAAAAAACAAAACAGTTTGGATTCAGATAAATGTCTTCTTAATTGTAACCTATTCCAGAGAAGGTGTGCAAACAAAGATTGAGGACGGGCCTGGTTTCATATATACGCAAACATTTCATATGCAAGGTTGCAGGACTTTTCTCACCTATGGTATTGTATGAAGTAAGAAAGAGGGGGAGAATCATGATTGATCGACAAGGCATAATTGTCTATCTCCATCATTTAAAACAAGCAAAATCATTGCGCAAATTCGGGCATGTTCATTATATTTCTAAACGAATGAAATACGTTGTGCTTTACTGTGACATGGAAGACGTGGAAACGACAATTACTAAGTTGGAGCGTTTATCGGCTGTACGGAAAGTATTGCCTTCACAGCGTCCCTTTGTTAGCACGATATATGAAAATGCAAAGCCGGATAAAGCAAAAGAATACGATTATAAAACAGGTTTGTAAATTGCTGCCGCTTATTAATTTAGCGGCGGCAACAAGTGGTTTAAGCGTAAGATACCAGTAATATATTGGTAAAATAGCTCATTCTCAGCAAATTCAGTTGAATGTTTTATTTCAACTTTGACAGGCTTTTTATTTAGCGACTCAGCATGCTCAACAAACAAGTCATAACGTTTCGATGGTTTGTCCGCAGAATAACGAATTCCTTCTCTGCAAATATAGATCGGCATGAAATGACTGTTTTCAGTTGCCGGTGTAAGAGAAACTGCTAATGACAATTGTTCATTAGATTTATATTTGGATGAAAAAATATAGGACTTATGAATTCGGTCGGCGTTGGTAGACATGATTTCGAGTAATTCATAGATGTCGCTATAGCCTTCCCCTAGTTCGATAAAACGTTGTTGGATCATAATCAAGCGCTTCCTTTCAGGCGATTAGTAATGGTTCGTGTCCATCATACCATGTGATGAGGTGTTGTACGTTGAAAGTTATTATAAGGATTTTATTTCTTTTGGCGGCAGTAAACGGAGGACTCGTTTATTTGCATTACAGCCAATCGGCCAATGCAAAGGGAGAAGGCGCGAATTCAAATACGTATCGTCAGGAAATCGAAGTCATCAATCGAGCGGATGGATTGTACATTCGTCACCACTTTTATAACTTGTCAGATGGTAGACACGAGATTATCTGGCCGAAAGGAAGTGTGGAGCACGGATGCGAAGCAGAGGACTCCTCCGCATGCGCTCGACTCAATGATTCTCTTGTGGCATTTGAAGAAGGTGAAAGTGGTCAACAATCCGTTCAGTATAAATTGCTGAAAAAGAAACTGCTTACTGAGCGTAAACTATTTAAGGAGCCATTTGTGGTTCTTCGGGAGGCAAAGCCACTCACGACAGTTCTTCACGTGACAGATGAGCAAGGTATTGGTGGCATGTGGGTGTCTGGATTGGAACGTGTAGGAAAGGCAAATAAAGAGCGTATTACTTATCGTTTATATCGTGGCGTAGGATTTGTTAATGAGCTGTATTGGCAGAAACAGGACGTGCCACTTGCGTACTCTTCAAACAAGCTGACAATCTTCGGTGAAGGTATCGATAAAAAGTATAATGACCGACTGGTTAAAATGCTAGAAGCTATCGGCGGGAATCATATAAGTGTAGTGTTAGCTTCAAGTAATCAGCCGTTGTATGCGGAACGCTTTATTATAGAGAAAACGGACAATATGTCGCAAGTAATAAACCAAGTAGCCAGAATGAGTGTCCAGTCGCGTTTCACTTTCCAAACGGACGAGCCGTCCATAAGCAGTATGATAGCCTCTATACTTGTAGATGAGCCTATCGGAACAAAAGCGGAACAAGCAGCATTTACTCGTTTGAAAGAATCCATCTCTGCAGAGCAATACCAACAATTCCGTCAAAACATTCAGGAGACAATAGGTAAAAAAATATCTTCATCCGATTTGGATCGGTCGTTATCAAAGATACTAGCGTTCGACACGCACTATTTTCATAAAACGATGAAGGAGCAGCGGTATACCTATCCTTTTTTGTTATTGGATCCACGGACTGTATGGCTTGATGGGGAAGAAGTTCCGGAAGTGAAGGTACTAGTACAGGATGGTAAAAGTTTTTACCCTGCAGAAGAATTATTGTCCAAAATGGGCTATTCGATTCGTTCAAACGAGCAGTCGATTTATTTCGACAGTCCAAATCGCACCTATCGTTTTTCTAAAGTACAACCTTTCTACATTATGAATAATCGCAAATATGATTATACGGAAAAGCCTTATATCACAATCAATAAAACGTTATACTTTGATGAAAATTGGTTGCGCCGAATCTTCTTAGTGTTAATTGATAAATCGGATGAAACTATTTCTATCGAACAAATTGAAAAGTTGCTAAAGGAGATGGAAAAAGAATGAGAGTCATTTCCGGTTCGAGAAAGGGTACGTCATTGAAATCCTTACCCGGGACGTCTACGCGACCGACATCAGACAAGGTAAAAGAGTCTATTTTCAATAAAATCGGTCCTTACTTCGATGGAGGAACTATTGTTGAGTTATTTGGCGGTAGTGGCTCCGTTGCCATTGAAGCGTTATCAAGAGGGATGGAACAGGCTATTGTATTTGAAAAGAATCCTAAAGCGTGTGCTATTATCAAAGTAAATACAGAAAAGTGCCGAATGGAAGAATGTCTGCGGATTGAAAAAAAAGATGCACGACAGGCAGCTGCGATTCTTAAGCAGAAAGAAGTCTCTATTGATCTGCTATTTGTAGACCCCCCCTATGCAACGGTTGAATACTATGATGTAATTAAAGATGTAATAACACAAGGATTGCTAGCGGACGATGCAATTATTATTTGTGAACATGATAAACACATAGACTTGCCTGAACACTACGATACATATGGTCAAATCAGTTCCGCTGTTTATGGAAGTACTGCTATTACGATTTACAAGAAAAGAGGCTAACGACATGACACAAATCGCAATCGTACCGGGAAGTTTCGATCCGGTAACGAATGGACATTTAGATATTATAGAAAGAGCAGCAAAAACATTCCAAGAAGTCCGTGTTGCCGTAATGAATAACTCTTCAAAAAAACCGTTATTTACAGTGGAGGAGCGTGTTGCTTTGATTCAGGAAGCGATATCGAAATATGACAATGTCAAGATTGATACTTCTGCAGGACTGTTGATAGATTATGCACAAGAAGTTAACGCTTCGGTCATAGTTCGTGGGTTACGCGCCATTTCGGATTTTGAGTATGAAATGCAAATCACGTCGATGAACCGGGTACTGGATGAAAGTATTGAAACGTTCTTCGTGATGACAAAGAGTCAGTATTCGTTCCTTAGCTCAAGCATGGTCAAAGAAGTGGCACGTTACGCTGGAGATGTCTCCACGCTCGTACCCCCCCATGTCAATGTAGCTCTGATGAGAAAGTTCGGAAAGTTAGGATAACTCTTCTTACGAGCGGATAGGCTGTCAACGTATTGCCGACTGGCATTCCAAAACCGGTGACAACAT
>NZ_PDYY01000015.1 GCF_002743255.1 Sporosarcina sp. P2 | reverse complement strand
CCACTAACTTAATCAGATGACGCTTTAAATTATCATCAATTCGTTTTCTCATGTGGACACACTCCATTCAGTTTGTTTGTTCTTTTAATCCAAACACGCTCATTAGATTATGTCCACTTTTTATACTACCTTCAGATACGCATGAATCATGAGCGCCTGTACGAATGTATGAGCGAAACTCGCACCGTTCTCACTCGTTCTCCGTAATGACAATGTATACTACAACGAAAAAGACCAATGGAATAAAAACTCCATCGGTCTCTTATTATTTAGTCATGATTCAACTTCACGATACTTATTCTGTATATAACGTAATCTAAACGAAAGAATCACTGCACCCACTGCCAAACCGACAATGAGGCCAACCCAGTAGCCATATGCGCCGAGTTCGCTATAGCGTGCAAGTGCGAATCCAGTAGGCAACCCAATGAGCCAGAACGACACGACGCCGACTAGGAACGTCATCGTTACGTCTTTATAACCACGCAATGCACCTTGGATCGGCGCTTGCACAGCATCCGATAACTGGAATAGTGCAGCGTAGAGGAAGAAATGCACGGCCAGTGTAATAATTGCTGTGTCCGTCGTATACATAGAAGCAATCGACTCACGAAACATCAGTAAAATGAATATGGATAAGAAACTAAATGCAACCGCGAACGCTATGCCGAGATATGTATATTCCCGTGCATCTTTAGCTTTTTTCGCACCAATCGACTGCCCGACTAATATCGTTGTACCCATTGAGACGCTCAACGGCACCATATACAGGAGAGACGTGAAATTAAGCGCAATCTGATGAGCCGAGATAACTTGTGCGGTATAGCTGCTCATCAATAATGTCACAACGGAGAAGATACTCGTCTCGACAAAAATGGATAGACCGATCGGCACACCGATAAGTAAAATTTCTTTCCATTTGCGCAAAGAGATTCTTTGCCAACTACTAAACAGCGTATATTCCTTAAAGTGGCGAGATGACCAGGCGATGAGCACCGCGATGAGGAATACGAGCCAGTACGTAAAGCCGGATGCATATCCTGCACCTGCACCACCCAGTTCGGGAAAACCGAAATTACCGAAAATCAATAGATAGTTCAATACAATATTGATCGGTGCGGATAACAGAATGATGAACATGGAGACACGGGTTGCGCCAAGTGCGTCAAAGAATGAGCGTAATACGGTATAGGCCATGAGTGGAACTAATCCGATGCTCATACCGGTCAAGTAGGCGGATGCTACTTCAATAACCGGCAAATCTAGCGGCATTCTAGTAATGGCGGGTAACACGACCCAATGGATTAATATGAAAATGATTGCCGAAAGAGCGAGAGATACGTATAATGCTTGCTGGACAGTAGGACGGACATCCTTTTTATTCTTCGCACCGATTTGCTGTGCGATAATAGGGGTAAGGCCCATCAGAATTCCAGAAAGGCCGGTATAGACCGGTATCCAGAAGGAACTGCCGATGGTCACGCCCGCTAAGTGAAACGTATCATAGCGTCCCGTCATGAGGATATCGAAGAACGACATCAAATAAAGTGCGACTTGCGTGATGACAATGGGAATCATAATCTTAATGAAAATAGATGTTTTTTGTTGCAAAGGTTTCGTTGCAGTAGTCATAGTTTTGATTTCCTCTACTAATTTTTTTCACTTTGACTATTGTAGCATGAAATATAGTAGACAACGCATAAGGAAGGATGGAATGAATGAAGCAACCGGTAGTCGTATTAACAGGTGGCGGTACAGCAGGACACGTATCCGTCAATCAGGCGTTAATTCCCGTTTTTTTGGGTAAAGGGTATAGTGTGCATTATATTGGCTCGCACGAAGGAATCGAAAAGGAACTGATCGCGGATGGCCATCCTGAAGTGGTATATCATGCAATTCAAAGTGGAAAGTTACGGCGCTATTTCTCGCTGAAGAATTTTACGGATCCATTCCGTGTGGGTGCCGGGACACTACAGGCGCTCTCTATACTTCGCAAAGTGAAACCGGAAATTATTTTCTCTAAAGGTGGGTTCGTTTCAGTGCCCGTCGTAATGGCAGCTAAGCTTGCGAACGTGCCGGTCGTCGTACATGAGTCGGACGTCACGCCAGGTCTTGCGAATAAGTTGGCATTGCCGTTTGCTTCGCAAATATTTACGGTCTTCGAACAGACGTTGCAGTACGTGCCTGCAGCGAAATCGATGTGTACGGGTCCGATCATTCGTCCCGAGCTATTTATGGGCAGTCGGCAAGAAGGCTTGCGAAAGACGGGACTGAATTCCGAAAAACCGGTATTCATTATTATGGGAGGCAGTCAAGGCTCCGCCGTGTTGAATGAAGCGGTGCGCAAGGAATTACCCGCGTTACTTGAGAAATATCAGATCATTCATTTATGTGGTAAAGGGAATGTGGTGGAAGGACTTTCAGTGGCGGGGTACGTGCAGTATGAATATGTGACCGATGCATTGCCTGATCTGCTTGCAGCTGCTGATTATGCAGTCTCGCGTGCGGGTTCAAATGCAATATTCGAATTATTGGCGATCCATAAACCGATGTTGCTTGTTCCGCTTGCAGCGTCAAAAAGCCGTGGCGATCAAATATTGAATGCGGAGTATTTCGCTTCTAAAGGGCTGGCATTGCAAATAGAAGAAGAACAATTCGAAGTGCAGTCCGTTATAGACCAATTTGATGAACTTGTGAAGGAAAAAGCTCGATTGTTGTCGAATATTGAAAAGTCGACAGAACCGAAGACACCTGAAAAGATGGCGGAATTGATTTTGTCGTTCCAAAAATGAGAATGTACGCGGAGTACTTGACTGACGTCGTTTTCTGCAATTTTCAATGGATTTCCAAGTACTTTGCAGAAAACTACGCATATTAGGATTAATCCCTTTCAGTTCTAATGTTTGCGTGCTATTATTGTATAGAAGTAGTGAAAATAAACACAACAAGCCAATAGGCAAATGTGGAGGTTATATTACATGTCGAACAATGTGGATTCCCATCGTTCCCCGTATTCTAATTTTTCGGGTCCAAACCTTGGGTATGTAATGGAAATGTACGATCTGTTTAAAACAGATCAAGACGCAGTAGATCCTGATTTAGCAGAGCTATTCAGGAATTTTGGTGCGCCTCAGATGGATGAGTCAGTTCAAGAGGCAGTCGTAGCGCAAGGTTCTCAAACGGATTTGCGTAAAGTTCTTGCCGTTTATTCTTTACTTGAAGCTATTCGTTCTTATGGGCATCTTGCAGCAGACATTTATCCATTAAACGATCGACCTAAAGATACATCCCGTCTTGAACTGTCATATCATGGATTGACAGAAAGCGATCTGGTCGGATTACCAGCAACTTTGTTCTTGAAAAATGTTCCAGCGACAGTTGAAAATGGATTAGATGCAATGAATTACTTGAAGTCCCTTTATACGGGCTCCATTGCATATGAATTTTCTCATTTGATCGATGAAACAGAGCGTAACTGGATTCAATCAAAAATTGAAAACGGTGACGTACAGTCAAAAATGCAAGGAGACGAGAAAAAACAACTTCTTAAGCGTTTGACGGAAATTGAAGGTTTCGAAAAATTCATTCACCGTACATTTGTTGGAGCAAAACGTTTCTCTATCGAAGGGGTGGATACATTAGTTGTCTTAATCGATGAATTAATGCGTCTTTCCGAAGAAGCGAAAATGGAAAAAGTGCTAATCGGCATGGCTCACCGTGGACGTCTGAATGTATTAACGCACAACTTAAATAAACCATACGAAATGATGTTTGCAGAATTCGCTGGCGTACCGGCTTCACCGTTCTTGCCAAAAGACGGATCTCTTGAAGTAACTCGCGGTTGGTTCGGCGACGTGAAATACCATATGGGCGCACTTCATAAAGGGAAATCTGGGATGAATCGCTTCCTTGCGTACAACCCGTCTCACTTAGAAGTGGTAAACCCAGTGATTACTGGTCAGACTCGTGCTGCACAGGAAAACACGGATAACCCAGGTATTCCACAACAAGATACAAATAAAGCGTACGCGATTTTAGTACACGGCGATGCTGCTTTCCCAGGACAAGGTATCGTTCCGGAATCATTCAACTACTCTCGCGTTCGCGGTTTCAGAACAGGCGGATCGGTTCACGTCATCGCCAATAACACGATTGGCTTCACGACGGAATATTATGATTCCCGTTCTACACACTATGCATCTGATCCAGCAAAAGGCTTTGAAGTGCCTGTATTCCACGTGAATGCAGATCACCCAGAAGAAGTACTAGCTGTTGCACAATTGGCATTCGAATATCGCCAGGCGTTCGGTAAAGACGTTCTAATCGACTTGATTGGTTACCGTCGTTATGGGCACAATGAAATGGATGAGCCACTAGTGACGAATCCAGTGATGTACCACGAAATCCATAAACACCCAACAGTTCGTGAAATTTACGGACAGCGTCTAGTAGAGCAAAATCTCTTGACAGACGAAGAAGTGAAGGAAATGGATAAGTCGGTAATTGCCACTATGCAAGAAGCGTACGATCACGTAAAAGAACAATCAGCAGACGCACCTGAAGTTTCTAATGAAACTCCAGAAGTAGTACTAGCCGGACTTCCACGAGACCTCGAAACAGGGGTAGCGGAAGAACGCCTTCGCCAAATGAACGATGAGCTATTGACGTATCCAGCAGAATTTACGGTCTTCAACAAATTGGATAAAATCTTGAAGCGTCGCCTAGAGCCATTTAAAGGTAAAGGGAAAATCGACTGGGCACATGCTGAGCAATTGGCATTCGGTTCAATCATTCAAGACGGTAAGCCAATCCGTATGTCTGGACAAGATATCCAACGCGGTACATTTGCACAGCGTCACTTAGTCTTACATGATGAAAAAACAGGTGAAGAACTTGTTCCATTGCATCATATTAGCGGATCTAATGCATCATTCGTGGCGTATAACAGCCCATTATCTGAAGCAGGAATCGTAGGATATGAATTCGGTTATAACTTGGAAGAAGACAAAACGATGTCGATCTGGGAAGCGCAATACGGAGACTTCTCCAACATGGCACAAGTCATGTTCGACCAGTTCGTCTCTTCAAGTTATTCGAAGTGGGGCCAGCAATCCGGCCTCGTGCTATTGTTGCCACACGCATTTGAAGGACAAGGTCCAGAACACTCCAGTTCACGTATTGAGCGTTACCTACAGCTATGTGGGGAAAACAACTGGACGGTTGCGAATATCTCCAGTGCAGCAAACTACTTCCACGTACTACGTCGTCAATCGAAGATTCTCGGCAGCGAAGCAGAACGTCCGTTAGTGATTGCTACACCTAAGTCATTACTTCGTCACCCACTCGTTGGAGCAGATGTTGAAGACTTGACGGAAGGTCACTTCAAGACTGTTCTTGAACAACCTGGCACAGGAACAAAACCTGAAAAAGTGAAAAAGATCTTGTTTGCAAGCGGGAAGATGGCAATTGACCTAGCTGAGAAGATCAAAGACGGCAAAGGATTTGACTACTTGCACGTTGTACGTGTAGAGCAGCTATATCCATTCCCATCCGACAAAATTAAAGAAATCGTTGCACGATACCCGAAAGCGAAAGATTTAGTATGGGTACAAGAAGAACCGAAGAACATGGGTACATGGTCGTTCGCTTATCCATACCTAGAAAAATTAGCTGACGGTAAGGACATTTCTTATGTAGGACGTATTAAGCGTTCAAGTCCTTCTGAAGGTGACGGTGCTTCTCATAAAAAAGAACAAAATCGTATCATTGAAGAAGCCTTGAAAAAGTGATATAACGAGTACGTAAGCTTTACCATTACATGTAAAACTACTTATACAAAGTAGCTTACCCGTTAGAAAAACGGTATACCTACGAGGAGGAATTTATTGTGGCAGAGATCAGAGTACCTGAACTAGCAGAATCAATTACAGAAGGTACAATTGCAAAATGGTTAAAACAACCCGGTGAAAACGTAGATAAAGGTGAATTCATCGTTGAATTGGAAACAGATAAAGTGAACGTCGAAGTCATTTCGGAAGAAGCAGGCGTGTTATCCGAACTATTGGCTGCAGAAGGCGACACAGTTGAAGTTGGCCAAGTAATCGCGATTGTAGGTGAAGGTTCAGGTGCGCCGGCACAACAAGCTCCACAAGCAACTGAAGCAGCACCAGCACAAAAAGAAGTAACACCAGCTCCAGCAGCGGCTGCAACGGAAGAAACTTCTTCTTCAGACCGCACTATTGCAAGCCCAGCAGCACGCAAGCTTGCTCGTGAAAAAGGTATCAATCTTGCAGACGTATCACCAGTTGATCCAATGGGTCGCGTCCGCGCGCAAGATGTATCTGCTCACAACAACGCTCCAGCACCTAAAGCTCCTGCGGCACCAGCTGCTAAAGCAGAAGCAAAGGATGACGGCCGTATTACGCGTCAGAAAATGACTCGTCGTCGTCAAACAATCGCTAAGCGTTTGCTTGAAGTAAGACAATCCACAGCAATGTTGACGACTTTCAATGAAATCGATATGTCGAAAATGATGGAACTTCGTTCACGCAAAAAAGATCAGTTCTTCGAGCAAAACGATGTACGTCTAGGCTTCATGTCATTCTTCACGAAAGCTGTCGTAGCAGCATTGAAGAAATATCCATATGTTAACTCTGAAATCGATGGCGATGAAATTCTGTTGAAGAACTACTTCGATATCGGTATCGCAGTATCTACTGACGGTGGACTAGTTGTACCAAACGTAGTCGATGCAGACCGTAAGAGCTTTGCTGAAATCGAAGCGTCTATCGGAGAACTTGCGAAAAAAGCCCGCGACAATAAGTTGACAATGGCTGATATGACAGGCGGTTCATTCACCATTACAAACGGTGGAGTATTTGGTTCACTATTGTCTACTCCAATCCTAAACGGTACACAAGTAGGAATCTTGGGTATGCATACAATTCAAAAGCGTCCAGTAGCTATTGGGGACAATATTGAAATTCGCCCAATGATGTATGTTGCACTTTCTTACGATCACCGTGTAATTGATGGTAAAGATTCAGTAGGATTCTTGAAGATGGTTAAAGAGTTGCTTGAAAACCCTGAAGACCTTCTACTAGGTTCTTAATTAACACACACCAAGTGACCCGCTAATCAGCGGGTCGCTTTTATTTAGGGAAGGAGAGATTTTATGTCATATTTACAATGGTTGGATGAACCTACGTTGAAGACGGTGACGTGTACCCATACCGATGCTGCGAAGTATTTGGTTAGTAATATGTTGACAGTGGGGAAGACCTATGAAGTGAAGAATGAAACGGAAGAGTTTATCTTTGTCGTAGACAATTCAGGCAAGGTCGGCGGATATTATAAGACGTATTTTGAGTGAATAGATAGTGAAGGGGAGACGGTTCTTAATTGAATCGTCTCTTCTTTTTATTGGAGAGTGAAGAGATGGGAAAGGCGATGGCATCGTTGATCGACGTTCCAGGCGGACGCGTTCGGGAGGGCCCGCATTGAGCCAACTAGTCACTGCGTTCCTTTAGTTGTCTCACCTGTCGGGCATGATCCTCCTCGAGTCGCCTTGCACTTACGATCAACTTTTTGTTGTGTTCTGATGTTCAATTCGTGAGGAGTTAGTGGGGGCAATCGCGGTGCCGCTCATTGATCTGTTCAAGTGCTCTTAGAACATTGTTATGTGCTCTATGACATCTCTGATCCGCTCTATTCGGGTTCCCAATCGGTCATAGCCACTGCACAAGCGATCATAGAGACCCCGCAACCGCTCACAGCCCAACATCACGCGTATCGTTTCGAACTTGCATTTACACCAACAAAAAACCGTCTCCCTTATGAGGGACGGTTTTTTGACTCTTCATATACTGCGAGTAAACGGGTCTTGAGTTCCTGTTCCATTCTCGCGATCTCGGTCTCAGCAGCTTTGCGTTTTGCGCGGCCATCTGCTTGGATCAGCAAGGTTTCTTCAATCGTTTGAATCAAGTTCTCCTGTGTCGTTTTCAATGTATCGATTTCTATAATACCTTTTTCATTCTCTCTGGCTGTTTCGATACTATTCACTTTCAACATCTCGGAATTACGAAGCAACAAATCGTTCGTTGTCTTTGTGACTAGCTTTTGTGACTCCACGGCTTTTTGCTGACGGTTTAGCGTTAGGGCAATCGCAATCTGGTTCTTCCACAGCGGGATGGCTGTCATGATGGATGCCTGGATTTTCTCAGCCAACGTTTGGTTCGTTTGTTGAATCATACGGATCTGTGGCGCACTCTGAATGGTAATTTGACGGGATAGTTGCAAGTCGTATAAACGTTTTTCTAAACGGTCCACAAATTGTGCCATGTCGTTAACTTCTTGAACCATCATTTGATCATCTGCTTGCTGTGCTTTTTTATGCAGTTCTGGAATGATTGTACTATTGATTTCATCAATCTTTAATTCTGCAGCGGCAATATAAACATTCAATGCTTGAAAGTAGGTTTTATTTTGTTCGTACAAATTGTCCAACATGCGAACGTCTTCCATTAAACCACGTTTGGAATGCTCCAGTTGAACGCTTATTTTATCGACTTGTGTGCCGAGTTTTTCGTATTTCGTCATGATTTCTTTGATCGGGCGAGTAGCCTTGTTAAATAAACGGCTTAGACCAGATTTCTTTTTATCTGATAGATCATCTGTATCGATTTCAGATAACTTGGCCATTAATTCATTCAATACATCACCGACAGGTCCGATATCTTTGCCTTGAACGTGATCCAGCATTTTGTGAGAGAAGTTGGATAGTTCATTTTGTGCATTGGCACCGTAGGAAATGACGGCCTCGTAATTACCGATAGGAATCTGTGAAGCCAATTGACGTGCTTTATTTTGTTCTTCGGGTGTTAATCGGTCAATCAATTTAGCGGGTGCCGCTGTGTCGGACAGCGAATTCTCCATTTCTTTTGGAAGCAGGCTAGCATCCATATCGAATGGATTACCAAGCAAGTCGTCCACTGATTTTTCTTGCAGTACGTTTTTATCTGTCATTAGAATGTTCCCCTTTCGATTGAAGCAACGGTTTGTCTCTTTTGAGTGTAATATCGACGTAATCAATTTCCATTCGAAGCTGTTCTAAATCAGTTGATACGGCGTTACGTAGATCTCGTTCCATTTCGAGACTCAAATCAGATAATGTTTCGCGGGTATGTTGTAATGCGACTTTGATATCTTGGTCTTTTAATGGTTGATTAACGAGTAGGCTGTATTTCGATGTTAATTCTACAACGGAATCAAGATGGGCGTAGAAAAAACTTTCAACTTGGTAAAATTTTCTCGGGTTGGACTGGACAATCTTAATGATGCGTCGGGCCATTGAAGACATATCGTATACTTGTCTGAATGCTTGGATTGAACGGACTTGTCCGTACATATTTCCGAGCTGTTTTAGCTTTCGTTTAGATTCATTCAGTTGCTGTTCAATATGTTTATATTCAGAGCGTGCCATCCCGAATTTTTTTAATGTAGAGCGTAACTGCAGTTCTTTAATGGCTACGTTGCCTCCAGCATACATTGCGATCCCGATTGCGGAGCCTATGAAAAAGTTCATGCTTGTACCGCCAATTAGGATTACCCATGTTAGGAAACTAGTCGGAGCCATTAGTGCATGTCGTGTGAAGAAGTTTTTTAAATTATTCATGATGTTTTAGGCCGCCTTCCATTCTGACTCTATATAATACTTACGGATTAACGACGAAAAGGTTTCATTTATCGTGCAGACAGTAAGGTTACTGGAGCCTACCTCAATTATAGCCGAAAATGGTCGAAAACTCATATATTACGCAACAAGAATCAATTTACTTTGATTAGCGAGTTGAATTTGCTAGAATGAATATCATTCCTGCATTGCGCAAGGTAAAGGAGTGCTTACTGAATGTATGAAGTGGTATACATGAAGGCGGACTTTGAGCCGTGGTGGATGTTTGAAGAGTGGAGGGACTACTGTGTCTCATCCAAAACATTTACGAATAAAATTGATACAGAATCATATGTTAAAGAACTGCTCGGGAAGATGGAACCGTGTTTTGAACATTATGAAATACGCAAAGGTTGCTTCCATGCATTTTGGTCCACATCTGAAAAATACTATTGCAATGGCTGTGAAGGAGATTTGCAGTTGTATCACGGAATCATTGTGTTGTTAGACGGGGAACCAAACATATCGTGAGAACATTCAGTAAATGCGATTTTTATTAATTGACAAAGAAGCCCAATATGTTATACTAAACGTAAGTAAATTAATTGAACGACCGTATGCTAAGTGATTCACCTATTACAAAAGGGATCGGCGACGTCGGCAACTTTTGTAATACGTGAATTTTTTTGTATGCTAAGGTTCGTGTATTAAAGTATTTATATTTTTTTGGAGGTAATCGAATGAAACAAGGTACAGTGAAATGGTTTAACTCAGAAAAGGGCTTCGGTTTTATCGAAGTTGACGGAGAAGAAGACATCTTTGTACACTTCTCAGCAATCCAAGGCGACGGATTCAAATCTCTTGACGAAGGTCAACAGGTTGAATTTGAAGTTGTCGAAGGAAACCGTGGTCTACAAGCAGCTAACGTTGTTAAAATCTAAACCACTAGAAAAGGCGCCCATTGCGGCGCCTTTTCGTTTGCAGTAAATTACGGTTGTGTTACCGTTTCTAGACTCGATGTAACGACAAATTCCTCTTCACCTTCCATCGACATCATCGATTCACGTTTAACTTCTCCAAAATTCTTCACGAGATAGATCCTATTCACAAAGTCTTTTCCTACTTGCTCGATCACGACCGCATCTTCAAATTGCTGATAGGGGGTTTCCACTGAAGCATTCATCTCCACAATCTTCCAGTCATCAAAAGTTGTACCTACTTCAATAGGACCTTTCAAATAGGTTCGGATGGGTTTCATGGACTCTAGCTCTTCCGTCGGTGGAACTGCTGCGTCCAATTCAATATGTTCTTCCTGCAACACTTGGATTTCATCTCCATTGAGTTTATACACTTTTTGAACGAATGCACCACCGTTGTTTTCATGAATTACGACAAAGTCTTGCGCAGGCCTTGCAACGGTGATGTCTAGCTCAGCAAATTCATTGCCGACACCTTTATAATGCGCGCTTGAACCGTCCGGGAGAAAGTAATCAAGTAAGGCTACATCGGTCAGATTCGCATCCTTGTTGTCATGTTGTTCTGACGTATCACCGTTCTTTCCTTCTTGATTTGTCTTAGCAGAGTCAGTCTTACCATCAATGGACGTAGCAGGCTTGTTTGAGCATCCGACGAGCACGAGAAGCAATGCAATCGTTAGAAACCATAGATTGCGTTTCATAATGAAAAACCTCCTTTTACTTTGTGTTATTCCCTTACTGGTGGAAGCTATTCATGTGGAATTAAAAAAGTAGGGTAAACGATACGTAAATTACTCTTATGCGTGTAGCTGAATACCCAAACATCTTGTCCATTTAATTCACTATCTAACCAGTAAATTATTTTAATAGGGATGTCTATTTTTCTTCTAACCGCTTTTTAATATTGGAAAAATCAAAACTCGAAATATACGATTTTTTTTACGAATAACCAAACAACTCCATCTATAAACATATTGAATAGTTCTAGTGAAACCTGGTTCCAAATAATCCTTCTTACTACAATAATCCTCGCATCTCATTTTTTGGTATACTATAGATAACACACGTACAGTAATTAAGGAGAGGAAGAGCAATGAAGAGTACATTTGTAATTCGTCAGAGAGCCTTTTTAAAGCTCTACATGCTAAATAAGGCAGAAGAAGGGAACTTGTATGGCTTACAAATATTAGATGACCTTTTAGATCATTTCAGAGATCTTGGTTATCGACCGACTAAGTCTGAAGTATACAAGTCTCTACATGATCTACTCAACGATGGTCTTATCGTTAGACATCCGGTCCATAAGCAGGGGACGGAGATGCAAACACTTTATATCTACCGCATAGGTGACCAGGAAAAAGTAAAAGCCTACAAAGATACGATAAAGTTCGAGATTGATCGATCGATCTCATTACTTAATAGAGCACTGCAAGACAATTATTCGCAAAAGAGAAAGTGAAAAGGCATTGACGTTGACCGTTGTTTTTACGATTCAATAGTGTACATTACATACATGTATGACTTGTTGACGTCAAACGCAAAAAACTCCCCTAGAAGCAACTTCCAGGGGAGTTTTTATATCAACTAAACATTAAGCTTTTTGACCTTTCCATTCCAAATACTCGTCATATGTCATCATCTTATCAAAGATTGTTCCATCATCATTGATTTCGATTACACGATTAGCAATTGTTTGGATGAACTGATGGTCATGAGACGTGAAGATCATCGCGCCTTTAAACGCGATCAAACCATTGTTCAATGCTTGGATAGATTCCAAGTCCAAGTGGTTTGTTGGCTCATCAAGAAGAAGAACATTTGCGCTTGTCAGCATCATTTTTGATAACATACAGCGAACTTTTTCTCCACCTGATAAGACGTTCGGCTTTTTCTTCACTTCTTCACCTGAGAACAACATACGTCCAAGGAATCCGCGCAAGAATGTTTCCGTTTCATCTTCAGGCGAGTACTGACGGAGCCAATCAACTAATGTCGGCTCAGATCCTTCGAAGTACTTCGAATTATCCATAGGGAAGTAGGCACGAGTTGTCGTCACACCCCATTTGATAGCTCCTGTATCGGGCTCTGTTTCCTCAGCTAGCATATCGAGCAAAGCAGATTTTGCAAGTGGGTTACCGATCAACACCACTTTATCCTCTTTATTCAGTGTAAAGGTGGCATCTTTGATAAACGTTTTACCATCCACCGTTTTTGTGACATCTTTAATCGTCAACACATCGTTACCGATTTCACGGCCAATTGTAAAGTTCACGAAAGGATAACGGCGTGAAGATGGTTTGATATCATCTAGTTCGATTTTTTCCAATGTCTTTTTACGGGATGTGGCTTGTTTGGATTTCGATGCGTTGGCACTGAAACGTGCGATAAACGCTTGCAATTCTTTTACTTTTTCCTCTTTTTTCTTGTTTGATTCTTGAGATAGTTTCAAAGCCAATTGACTTGACTCATACCAGAAGTCATAGTTACCCGCGTAGATCTGAATTTTACTGAAGTCGAGATCAGCGATGTGTGTACATACTTTATTCAAGAAATGACGGTCGTGGGATACAACTACGACAGTGTTCTCAAAGTTAATCAAGAATTCTTCAAGCCATTGAATAGCTTTTAGATCCAAGTTGTTTGTCGGCTCATCTAGTAGTAATACGTCAGGTTTGCCGAATAAAGCTTGTGCAAGCAATACTTTTACTTTGCTTGATCCGTCAAGCTCTGCCATCGTAACGTGATGCATACTTTCCGGAACACCAAGACCTTGAAGGAGTACAGATGCTTCAGATTCCGCTTCCCATCCGTTCATCTCAGCGAATTCACCTTCAAGTTCAGCTGCACGCATGCCGTCTTCGTCGGAGAAGTCTTCCTTCATATAAATCGCGTCTTTTTCTTTCATGACTTCATATAGCTCTTTATGCCCCATGATGACGAGATCCATCACGACGAACTCTTCATACTCGAAGTGGTTCTGCTTCAGGACAGCCAAACGTTCATCTTTTCCAAGAATAACATTACCTGTTTGAGGTTCAAGTTCACCTGATATAATTTTAAGAAATGTTGATTTACCAGCGCCATTCGCTCCAATTAATCCATAGCAATTGCCTGGATTGAACTGTATATTGACATCTTCGAATAGCTTACGGTCGCCAAAGCGAAGACTTAAATTACTAACTGCTAACATAAATAATATCCTCCTAATTTCACAATGTTCCTAGTATACATTAAAATTACGTGAAATGGAATGTTTGAACTAGTACTGTTTACAATTTCATTTTACGATATAATGACGATAGGTATTAGATAAGTATTACATGCAAAAGGAGTCTTTGTCTTGCGCTCTAAAACTACCCAAGGTCTATTATTATTAGCGATCTTTATAGTCGCGCTCAACTTACGGCCAGCGATTACGTCAATTGGACCGATGCTAGACATCATCCGTGATGATTTGTTGTTGTCGAACACCGAAGTGAGTCTCCTGACTGTTATTCCGGTTATCTGTATGGGCGTCTTCGCCATGCTGGCGCCCATACTGAATCAGGCAATCGGCTTAAACAAAACGATGTACTTGATGTTGTTGTTACTTGCTGTAGCAACTGCCATGCGTTTTTTTGTCACTTCGTTCAGTGTATTATTACTGACCGCTTTCATTGCAGGTGTGGCGATTGCTGTCATTGGACCGTTATTGTCGGCATTGATCAAGCAATACTTCCCGATGCATGTTGATGTAGTCGTTGGAATTTATTCATTCGGTATGGGAATGGGGGCAACGCTGAGCACAGGATTGACAGGTGTTTTTTACGAAAAAGCTCATTCCTATGGATTCGGACTTGCAGTTTGGGCCATAATTGCGATTTTTGGCATCATTGCGTGGGCTGTCACCGCGGCGTATCCAATCGAAGTGAAACAAGTGACAAGGCAGCCCGTGCAAAAAGGGAAGAATCCTTGGCGCAATAAACAGGCATGGAGCTTCCTGATTTTCTTTGGTTTACAGGCAGCATTATTCTTTTCCGTTTTGACGTATCTCGTTCCGATTGCAGTGTCGAACGGCATGACGCTTCTACAAGCGGGCGCATTGCTCAGTGGGATGACGATCGTGCAAATTTTTATGAATATCGGTTTTCCTCTTATTTTAGAGAAGTTGACAAGCAGAACACCGGCACTTATCGGCATTCTGTTGCTTGGTATTTTCTCGATCGGGTTAATGTGGAGTGCAGATCCATTGTGGTTTGCGATCGGCGTTTTCATCATGGGAATTCCGCTTGGTGGATTATTCCCAATCTGTTTGCTACTGCCGATGGACGCGACCGATACGGCAGAAGAAACCAATTCATGGACTGCGATGATGCAAACAGGTGGGTTCATCATCGGTGGAATCTTACCATTACTAATCGCTTTGTTATATGACTACACCGAAAATCATTACGTGACATTGTTCGTATTTCTTGTTTTATTTGTGGCTATGCTAGTGCTAGCGTTGCAAATAGGTCGATCCGCCAAGCAAAGCTCGTGACTGGACGCAACCCGTTGTGAACAGAAACGTCCTCATAACAGGATACACACGGATAATGGAGGAATGAATGCCACATGGACGAACACTTCGACGAACAACAGCCACAACGTAGAAAAAAGAAGCGTAAATTACGCGTGGGCAGAGTTTTTATGACTCTACTATTGCTTTTCACGATCACCATATCAGCGTATAGTTACTTTCAATATAAACAAGGGAAGGCCATGACGGCAGGTAGTAAGATGAATCCGGGAGAGTTTCAAGGCGATTTATTAAGTCCAGAAGATCCGACAACGGAAAATTATTTATTGCTCGGCGTCGACAATGACGGTTCCGGAAAATATCGTACGGATACGATGATGGTGCTGTCCTGGGATCAAACTGCTGGAACTGCGCATTTAATTTCATTCATGCGTGATATTTACGCACAAATTCCAGGGTACCAGTCGTACAAGCTTAATACGGCCTTCTATTTAGGTGGAGTCCAAACTGCGAAAGAAACGATTTCAGGGATGTTCAATATTCCGATCCATCACTACGCAGTCGTCGATTTCGACAATTTCGAATCAATTATGGATATTGCATTTCCAAATGGCCTTGAAATGAATGTACAGAATGAAATGTCCGAGAAAATCGGTGTTACGTTAAAACCAGGTGTACAGCGGTTAAACGGTAAAGAGCTACTCGGGTATGCACGATTTCGCGCAGATGACGAGGGCGACTTTGGTCGAGTCAATCGCCAGCAAGAAGTAATTCAGGCCATGAAAGACGAGCTGTTTAGTGTGTCAACTGTTTTGCAAGCTCCAAAACTAGCCGGTGCACTCGATAACTTTATTGAAACAGATTTAACTTCGAAAGACGAGCTGACTAAAGTGCTGACAGTTATCGCAAAACGAAAACTAGATCTGCAAACATTACGTATTCCAGTAGAGGGCAGTTATTCCTTTACTTCATATAGTCATGCAGGTTCTGTCATTGAAATTGATCTAGATAAAAATAGAGAAGCGATCCGTTCGTTTTTAACTACACCTTGACGGATCGAATAAAAGGGGAGTGAGGCGTTGAGGCAGCCACCAAAAAAGTCTTCTTTACGAGATTTCTGGTCTATTCGTTCGACATCACCCATCGTCGGATTTCTCGGTGGTCAATCTACATTGTTTGTATTGCTTTGTTTATTGTTCATTGGATTAATCATCTTGGTCTTCACTCAAGTTTCATTTATTTTCTATCCGATTCAAGTATTTTTCTCAACTGTCGTTTTACCGGTCGTACTTGCGACGATTTTATACTATTTAATGCGCCCGATCCTTCGCTTTTTGGAAGAACGTTTGCGCATACCACGCGTCTATGGCATTTTAATCATCTTGCTGGCCGCCGCAGGTTTATTGACACTAGTTATTTTCTTAGTGTTACCGTTCCTTCGTTTGCAGACGATCAATTTATTCGAGGAATTTCCAACGTATTTCAAACAGTTGATCTTAGATACGGACCACTTTTTACGGAACTCCATTTTCGGCTCGGTCTATCAAGGGTTCAACTTTAATGTCAATACGTTCCTCGATTCTGGCTTTGAGAGCATCGGGAAGTTCTTCACAGAGACGATAGGCGGTATCGCATCCGGCGTAACATCATTCGTTTCCGCGCTTACTGGAATCATCTTGAGCATCGTCACTGTGCCGCTCATTCTGTTTTATTTACTGAAGGATGGCGAGAAGTTACCACAGATGATTTTGCGAATGTTGCCTCCACGTTTGCGTGACGATGCATCGATTATATTCCGTGATGCGGATAGACAAATCAGCGCGTATATTCAAGGGCAGATTTTAGTTGCGATTGCGATTGGGATCATGGTATCGATTGGCTTCCTGATCATTAAAATGAAGTATGCGTTGCTACTTGGGGTACTTGCGATGTTCACGAGTATCGTGCCGTATCTTGGGCCGGTGATTGCGATCACGCCTGCCGCTATTATTGCGATGGTCACGTCGCCATTCATGCTTGTGAAGCTCGCGATTGTGTGGACAATTGTGCAAGTGATCGAAGGCAAATTTATTTCGCCTCAGATCATGGGGAAATCACTGCATATTCATCCGATCACGATTATCTTTGTCTTACTGACGGCAGGCTCGCTGTTCGGCGTCGCTGGAGTGATTCTCGGGATTCCGGCATATGCGCTGCTGAAAGTGGTAGCCACTCATGTGTTTTATTTGTTCACGTTGAGATATAACCGCTTTGAGACGCAAGAAGAATTGTATTATGAAACAGATTCGATTGAAGAGTACTATGAGAACGATAAAAAGTAACCCGCCTTAATGAAGGTGGGTTACTTTTTTTATGGAGTCGTTTAGGAGTGTGGATAGGTGAATAGTCTGGGATTTCATTGAAATTAATACCGGATGTAGTGATACGCGAGATTTTTAAGTTCAAAACGTAGAAACTTGGAGGCCTATGAGCGGATATAGGTCTTGATAGAGCGCTTGCTGAAAAGTATGAGCGGTTACGGACCGTGATAGAGCGTTTGGTGATGACCATAGAGCGGATAGGCATGAACTATGAGCGCCTATACGAATTAATGAGCGAAACTCGCACTGTCCCACTTTTCCTATACCGTTTCGTACAAAATAGTCCCAGTCTTCGTCAAGTCATAGCCACCAATCGCAGCCAGTTTTTCTTTGAACGAGGCCGAGTTCAGTGTTTCCACTATGAGCTGGCGCAACTTTTCATTTTCAGGCGTTTTGATCAACACTAAGTCATACTGCTCTTGAATCAATGGAATGAAGTCAACGTTGATTAATCGGGCGGTTTTTTCGATTCCAACTCCTACATCTGCTTGACCAAATGCGATGCGTGTCGCTACGGCCATATGATTTAGTTCCTCGTCGTCATAACCGATGATAGAACAAGTGGTGATTCCTGCGAGACGTAGTTGCTCATCCAGCAAAACTCGAGCCCCTGAGCCTTTCTCACGGTTTACAAGGCGGACACCTGACTGTCCAAGGTCTGACCAATCCTGTAGATTCTTCGGGTTATCTTTTTGTACATACAGCCCAGCCTTCCTACCGAGCAAGTTGATTACCATATAAGAGCGTCCAGTAAGTAGACGTTTAATATATGGCACATTATATTCACCAGTTTCTCCGTCAAATAAATGAGTACTGACAATGTCGGCTTGTCCTTGATACATCTTGATCAAACTGTTCAAGCTGCCAGAGAAGGAGCGCAGTGGTCGAAAGAGTCCGGATTCTTCTATGTGACTGGCCAGGATGTCTAAGCTCAAATCCTGTCCACTAATGATGATTTGCTTGTCAGTTACAGATTCTGGCGCAATGGCTTGTGGAATCATCGACTTCGAAGACACCGGCGTCGATTCACCGCCGCTTTTCAGTCGTTCTTTATACGCTGTCAAATCTACCGCATCCACACGCATTTGACGTCCCACGCGATAGGCCCGAATTTCTCCTTTTTTAATAATATCATACACTGTTAATTTCGAAACTTTCAATAATTGGGCGATTTCATCGGTGGTATAGGAAATATCATGTTCTAGATTTGTCATGTCTCAACCCTCCAACAATAGTACATCTATCTTCCAACATCTCATCCCCAATTGCAAAATTGACAAGTTTTACAATGCATACTATGATAATTTTAAACATAATTAGTTATGTTTAGGTATATCTAGTTATACTTTATAAAGCAGCAGGGGGTAGTATATAATGAGACGATTCTTACTTTCTACATTGTCTATTCTACTCACGATATTTCTGATAGGATGTTCAAATGCGAATGAAACTGAAAAAGCAGGCGCTGTAGATCAGGAAAACCCCGAAGTTGAACTAGTAGTTTCTGCTGCGGCAAGCTTGACAGATGCCTTGGTAGAGTTAAAAGGGCCTTTTGAAGAAGCGCATGAAGGTATTACCGTAACATACAATTTTGGAAGCTCAGGAAAATTAGCAACGACTATTGAAAATGGTGCCCCGTCTGACGTATTCTTGTCTGCCAGTTCAAAAGATATGAACGACATGGCAGATAAAGATTTAATACTCAATGAGTCAAGAAAAAATTTCGCGAAAAATGCACTCGTATTAATTACACAAAAAGATTCCGATAGTGCGATTTCTTCATTTGAAGACTTGAATACAGCGACCCTTGATCATGTCGCAGTGGGCGAGCCAGGATCGGTTCCGGTTGGTCGCTATACGAAAGAAACATTTGATAGCTTGGATCTATGGGAACCTTTGGAGGACAAATTAGTTCTTGGCTCAGACGTACGGCAAGTGCTGACACATGTGGAAATGGGTAACGCAGATTATGGTGTCGTGTATTCAAGTGATGCATTCGTTTCAAATGATGTGAAAGTATTGGCAGAAGCTGAAGCCGACTGGCATGAGCCGATTGTATACCCTGGTGCTGTCGTTGCTGAATCTAAATATCAGGAAGCCGCGCAGCAATTCCTTGATTATTTGACTGGTGACGTAGGAAAAGAAACGTTGCAGAAGTTCGGATTTAAGTAAATGAAAGGAGGGGAGAAGTGTGCTAGATATGGATTACTCCCCTTTATTATTATCTTTGAAAGTAGCTGCTATCTCCACTTTCGTTGTGTTTGTAGCAGGTGTATTCATTGCTTACGTGCTTGCGAAGCGTGATTTTTTTGGAAAAAGCATAGTGGAAGCCTTATTTTTATTGCCGCTCGTGTTACCTCCGACCGTTGTCGGCTTCGGTTTACTCATTTTATTCGGTAAAAAGGGCTGGATCGGCAGTTGGTTGCTTGAATGGTTCGATTTTCAGATTGTTTTTACATGGATTGGCGCTGTTATCGCTTCGATTGTCGTGTCATTTCCGTTAATGTATCAAAGTGCAGCGGCCGCATTTGAAAGTCTTGATGAACGATTATCAAATGCTGCGCGTACAATGGGTGCTTCTGAATGGCGCGTATTCTGGTTCATTGTATTTCCACTCGCTTGGCCTGGGCTACTTGCAGGATTGGTGCTTTCATTCGCAAGAGGTCTTGGTGAATTTGGTGCTACGTTAATGCTTGCGGGATACATACCGGGTAGAACGGACACGATTCCGATGGCGATTTATTTCGCGGTAGAGTCGGGACAAATGGAAAAAGCAACGTTTTGGGTCGTTATGATCAGTACATTCGGCTTCAGTTTGATTTTATGGGTAAATTGGTGGAGCAAGCGCAATATTAGACGGTTTACTAAATCTTGAGTCGAGGGGGGGATTTGACATGCTATATGTAGAAATCACTAAACAACTCGCACATTTTGAGATGAACATTCATTTTGAAATGTGCAATGAAATCATGGCGTTTGTCGGTCCATCCGGCTCAGGTAAAACAACGATTCTGGACAATATTGCAGGGCTCGCACACCCAGACCACGGCTTAATTCTTTCGAATGAATGCACATTTTTTACAACCGGTGAAAAACCGGTGCCCGCTCGTGATCGAAAAGTCGGGTATTTATTCCAAGACTATGCGTTATTTCCACATATGACAGTGGAGAAGAATATTTGGTTTGGCGTGAGAAACAGCGAACGAAAAGATAGTCATGAAATGATTCGCCAATTGCTGGTAGTACTAGGGATTAAGCATTTGTTGCAAAAGTATCCCCACCAGATTTCAGGCGGAGAAAAACAACGTGTAGCATTGGCGAGAGCACTTGCCACACAACCTTCCGTGTTATTGCTGGATGAACCGTTATCGGCCCTCGATAAAGAAACACGGAAACAGTGTCAAGATGAGCTTTTACGTTTACATAACATGTGGAAAATTCCGTTCATTATTGTGACGCATGATCACGATGAAGCAGAACGCCTCAGCGATCGTATTATTTACCTTGAACAAGGCCAAATAACGGATGAAAAACGGAAAAGATCTGTAGTGTCAACGTATTAAAACGTAAAAAGCTTCGATTTCATAATCAGAGCTTTTTTATTTTTGTGTAATCAAAATAGAACAGCTATAATTCATAATAACCGACAGCGACAGAAATGGATGCATCAGTAGATAGGAGCTAAAATCATGGGCAAGCAATTGAATGACCGGAAAGCACAACATATTCAAATCGTGCTGGATGAACATGTGACTGGAGATGCGATCACAACAGGTTTGGAGCAGTATGAATTTCTACATAATGCCTTACCTGAATTAGCATTTGACGAAATTAATACGGAGCAAAATTTTCTACATAAATCATGTAAAACACCTTTTTTAGTTAGTTCGATGACGGGTGGTGCGGATTTTGCGGAAACGATTAACCGAAATCTCGCACTTGCTGCGGAACAAAGAGGCTGGGCACTGGCGTTAGGTTCGACACGCGCTTTAATAGAAAGTAAAGCATTCCGTCCATCATTTGCCTTACGAAAATACGCCCCAACAGCCCCTATTATCGCGAATTTAGGTGCAGTGCAGTTAAATTATGGATTTTCTGCTGACGAATGTCGGCAAATCATCAAATATACGGATGCGGATGCGTTAGTTTTGCATGTAAATGTTTTACAAGAAGTCATCCAGCCTGAAGGAAATACGAATTTTAGTAATTTAGTATCTAAAATCGAGAAACTATGCAATGAATTATCGGTTCCGGTCGGGATTAAAGAAGTTGGATGGGGAATAGATGGGCAAATTGCCAAGAAACTTCTAGATATCGGTGTGTCATTCATTGACGTAGCCGGGGCAGGAGGGACATCTTGGAGTCAAGTGGAGAAATACCGTACAACCACAATCAAACAACAAGCAGCGGCGGCATTTAGTGAGTGGGGAATTCGAACGTCAGATTCACTACAGATGGTCGAGCCTTATATGCGTGATAAATTACTGATTGCAAGCGGTGGACTTCATACAGGTGTCGATGCTGCAAAATGTATTGCGCTCGGTGCAGATTTTGTCGGTTTTGGTCGCGCGATTTTAGAAGAAGCTACCGAATCCGCCGAGAGCGTTTTCCAGACAATGGAAGTTCGTGAACTAGAATTACGTATGGCGATGTTTGCAACAGGTTCTGCAAATATTCAGACATTACAACAAACGGATCGATTACAAAAAGTGAACTCGTGAATTTACTATTTACGAGTTTCGTTAAATTAGGAGGAATAGCCAATGTGGAAATTAGTGGGCGGAAAAATGATTCAAACTACAGATGAAACACGGATTAAATTCCGTACGAATATCAGTCAGGAAATTTTGGAGCACTTAGAGGAATTATCTGAAGAACTTGATACATATAGCAACTATTTATTAGAAAACGGCTTACAGAACGTATTAGCTGCAGGAGTTATTGAATACGATAAGAATTTACGGCCGGCAGATCGAATCCAATATAAAACGACGTACGATCAAGAGTTATTGGAATCCGTTAAGAAGTTCGCAAAAGATCATAAGTTATTTATTAATGATATCATTGAGTACAGTGTGGAACATATTGACTTTGATAACATTAAGACTAAAGATCATAAAAACCGCTTAGAAAGCTAGGGCGAGAAGGATACCCGGAGTATAGAATATGTATAGATCGTAGAACGCCCCGAACATAATATAAATTATAGGAAGTAATATATCAATGGAAAGTATACTTGTGATATTGAGATATTAACGATTTTTAAGGCGAATTTTACTCATGACTGATTATAATTATTTAGCATGTTCACATCAATCTTGACGTTGTTTTGATGTAAGTTTTTCATCGGTGTATATTATTTTATATGGATTTCTTGCACAAACCTTTGCAAGCCGCTTTACGATGTTAACAATGCATTTTACTTTCTTAACTCGACATGTCATGTATTTATTGATTATATGCTCTATGCAACGCCTGGTCCGTTAACGTAATACTTTATATAACGTAGGATAATTTAATCCATCATCATATACTTTTAACGTCAATCAGGTTACTATCAAAAATCTAATTACCCTTCTGTTCCAATTAACTTAATGCATTCAAGGCTTCCCTCCTTGATTACTTTACGTGCAGTACTTGATGATGGTTAGACAGTATGGCGCGGGGAATATTAAACTTACAAGGATTATTTGGAACCATGTTCAATAAGAACATATTAAGCATATGGTTTCTTCATTGCTTTAAATTCGAGCGCCGCATAGTATATCACTTTGTGGCGCTTGTATGTTCGTACTGTAGATTTAATTGTTTGCAGACATTTACTTACTTCAATATTTTGCTTGCATCCTACTGAAATAACATCGCGTTTTGTACAATCATTGGGATGTAAATCTCCTACTTATCCAACCGATCGTTGTGCATCGTTTTTCACGCTCTGAACACCCTCCTCCTTAATTGATGCTCGTGGGAAATGTATAGCATCCTAATTAATATGATGCGATGAGTAAAAAAACTAAGAAGGATTATTTAGAACCAGGTTTCTTAAGAAAATAAAATGAGATAGTTATTGTAGTTGTACATATAAAAATGCAAAGCCCGACAAAAAATGAGCTTTGCTTAGTATAACATGATTTTAGCGTCCGTATGTTCGGTTTTTAATAATTAACTACGTATATTAGTTCAACCGACACATTTCCTTTTTCATTTAACAGTTTTGTTGCTTCAGTTAGACATACGGCATTCCATACATTTACTGCGTTAATTAGTATGTTTAAAGCACATAATGCATTAAAGACATTAGCAGCAGGAAAGAAATGTTCTAAGAAAAACAATTTATTTCATTATGTTGTCTCCTTCTCTACCTAACTATTAAACACCATTTAACTGGCGATAGGCACCAACAAAGGTTGAATACTGTTCCAATCATGTAAAATGAACAGAATTCCCAAAAACTTGAATTCGGTTTAAAGAGGGTCTTTGTAATGTAGAATGATTAACCCCGTGAACCATAAAAAATGGATCGCAAACTTATTTGTTTTACGATCCATTTTTTATTTATATTCTTTTTTTAGCATTGCAATCTAGACAAACTTTCAGTCCTTCGTTGTCTTCCATTACTTCATCAATTACTTATTTCAACTTATCTACTATACATTCAAATGCTTTCTAATTAATAATCAACCGAACACGATTTCACGTTCACATATTGAACAACCTTCTCCACCAATGCCTCCGCATCCTTTGCTTCAATAGTTTGCAATTGAATCTGGCAAAACGGTTTAACTCTACAGCGTAGACAGCGTCTGAAGCATCCTGTTTCATAAACCTTCACAAGTTCTGAATACTCCTTCCGCAAGGTTTCCTTTGCCTGTTCAGATACAGTTCTGCGAAGATTGTTTTCACAAAATTTAACGGCGCGCATCAGGCTTCATCATAATGCGTGAATTGAATATCGAGTGTGCGCAAATAGGTTTGCAAGCCGGCATCTTGAATGGGTATAATATAAGCCGCTTCGCCCGATTCGTTATGATGGGAATGCCAAAGCCCTGGCGGTGTAACGAATGCCTTGCCAGTCACCCAGTCGATGCGAATTGGATCAATGATTTCATTGGTCTTCGGATCAATTTGGTCGCCAACCAGTGTATATGTGCCAGGTGCCGCGTACGCGACAAAATCGAGCGCAACCGATTTGTGGCTATGGGGAGCCTGATTGGATCCAACCGGCACAATGCCGAGCATTGCCCACAACACATGGGTAATCGTCAAGGTTTGGTCGAACTTTTTATTGTTCAACAAAATGGAGATTCGATTTTTCAAATGCGCATCTGGAGCATTCGCTACTTCATCCAAATGTTTTTTCGCCATTTCCGCTGTGTATACTGTTGGTTTGAAACGGGTCTCTGTCGCCTTCACGCCTAAATAGTCAAGAAGAGGCGTGTCTACAATATAATAAATTGTTGTGTCCTTGGCTGCCGTGTGAAAACTGGCCGATCCGGATGGTAATGTGAGAAAATCCCCTTGTTTCCAGTCAATGGTTTCCCCCTTCACTTCCGTGCGTCCGGCACCTGAAATAATATAGTAAAGTTCACTCGTCGCATTCGGTTCCGTTTGAATGGAATCCCCCGCATTGATGCGCATAAATTGCGCAAGCAGGGAAGGACTTGTCGCCAAATAATCGGTTTTCAATTCTCTACTCAGGTCTAATGTGACGATTCTCGTTTCACCAGCATCATAAAGCTCCGGACCAAATTCTTTGGCAGGTATCCGACTGATGAATCCGCTTCCAATCGGATCCGCCGCATTGGTATACTCCAAAAACTGCGCGTCCCCCGTCCAATTTTCCACTGCTTCCCCAATAGCAAATTTTCCCGCCTGTGCATTTGTTGCCAATGACATCTCCTCCATTCGTTTGTTGTCTATAAGTTTAGCTTGCTAGTCATCATTCGTGAAGTATATAATTCATATAACAACAATACGTTTTTCGAATAGTTAGAAAGTTGGTGACACCCTAATGGAATTAAGACAGCTCCGCTATTTTATCGCCGTGGCGGAAGAATTAAATTTCAGCCGCGCGGCAAAACGATTACATATCACGCAACCACCACTAAGCATGCAAATTCAAAACTTGGAAAAAGAATTGGATGTTCTACTATTTACTAGAACGAATCGAAGCGTCGAATTAACGGAGGCAGGACAACAATTCTATAAGGACATCGTAAAAATTATTGATTCGCTGGAAGGTTCAATCGAAAATGTAAAACGGATTCATCTCGGAAAACTTGGGTCTTTGCACGTCGGATTCGTTGGTTCCGCAACTTATGATATTCTCCCTGCCGTTTTACGGGAATTTCGACAACAATACCCCAACATCCAAGTGCATCTATCCGAATTATCGACGCCCGCCCAACTCGAAGCGCTGCGAGAGAATGAAATCGATGTCGGTGTCCTGAGACCGCCTGTCCTCGATGAGACACTCCACACTGAAATCGTTTCCATTGATCCTTGCGTACTCGCGGTCCCAAAACAACATCCCTTACTCGAATTAAAAGCAGTCACCCTGGACGATTTAAAACCATACCCGTTTGTATTATTATCACCCAGAACATGGCCTGGCCTCTACACCGAAATCCTTGGCCTGTGTAATCCCGTCATCCAACAAGAAGCGCTCGAATTTCAAACAGTCATCGGTTTAGTTGCTGCGGGGATTGGCATCACTATTGTCCCCCAATCGACCATGAACCTGCATACACAAGAAGTCGTTTACATTGAGTCCATTCAACAGTTGCCTCTCGTCTCGATGGGCATTACGTATCGACGCAGTGACCAATCCATTCTTGTAAAAACTTTTTGTGAGATTGCGGATCGGGTTGCTCGGAGTGTTGTATAGAATCCTCGGAAATGCAGATGCCTATCCTTGAAAAAATGCCAGATCCTAAACAATTCGAGGTTGTTTAGGATCTGGCATCATTTCTTGAAACTTGAAAATGTTGGTCGCTTTTTCCATAAATAGGGTCCTACCAACAAAACGCGGAAAACATACGCTAAGCAAATTCGACATAAAGAAAGTCGATATTTCCTACGTTAAGGAAATTTTCGGCTATTATTTTTATTGAATAAGAGGGCGCAACGAATGTAAATCTGCTATTTTCTTCGTATCAAAGGTGTATTCACCAAGAAAATTGATATGTTCCCAACCCAATGGTGAAATAGATTTTAATAAGTCCTCTCGTAAATTTCCTTTTTCATTTAACAGTTTTGTTGCCTCAGTTAGATATACGGTATTCCATACACTAATTGCGGTAATTAATATGTTTAAAGCACTTGCACGTTGAAGCTGATCTTGCAATCCCCTTTCGCGCAAAGCAGTAGCTAACTTGTTTTGTCTTGCATATGATCCTAGTTTCCCCATAATAAGTGATCCGGACACTTTTCCCTCTCGAATAGAGTGAGCTAAACGTAATACATCATCAAAGTTTTCACGAATGATCCTTGTGTTAATTCGCACTCGAAGTATATTTTCTAGTTCAGGAAAATCACTTGGCTTTTGAATTGTGTATAGTTTAGCATCAGCTAAATCACGAAGCCTTGGTGCAAAACGGAATCCTAACAAATGACTTAAACCGAAGACTTGGTCGGTATCATCAGCCGTATCAGTATAATGCTCTTCAATATTTAACTCCGTTTCATGATGAAGCAACCCGTCAATAACATGTACGGCATCTCTTGCATTTGTATTAATGACTTTCGTATAGAAAGGCGAAAACTGATCGCTTGTAAACCGATAAATAGTTGCCCCTTTCCCTGTACCGTAATGAGGATTTGCTTCAGCATGTAACGATGAAACACCAACTTGTACACGCATTCTGTCAGATAAAGATGTGGTGCAATTCCCCAACAAGAGGCTAGAGCAAGCTTATGCTGGAAATTTACCAAAGTGGCTTGTAATCGATTTATAGCATCATCATACAAGCACCATTGCGTAGCATTTGCCATCTGATGATAAGTAATTCCAGGTGCAGCATCTGCCATTTTAGTCAATCCAATATTAGTTCCCATTGCCATAAGTGCAGCCATTAGAATAACCTTCTCCTCACCCTTTGGAGGTCGATTCGTTGAAGCTTGTTATTAACATTTCATCAAATCCCGTCCACTTTAATTTCATTTCGTATGAAGTAGTAAGAAATGAAAAAAGTGATCATTACTACAATCATATGAGGATTGCATCTGATAATGAAAGAATACTTGTCATTATTGAATCCCAGTTAAATGCAATAACCTCCAATTGCGAAGAACTAAAAGTGGATATGCTTATAGAACGTGGAATCGACACATCTCATGTTAATCAAGAAACACCTGAGTTTTTTGCATATCTAATGCTTTTTGATTTTCATAATGAGAATCATTGACTACGACTGAGGATAAAAAAACAACATTTTATAGAAAAGTGAAAGAGTTACAGGAAAATTAATTCTCGATTTTAAGAATCTATTCTCGGGTGGCTTCAGAAAATGTGCTTAGCGTTGTAAATCCGCATTTTCTTGACGCCACCCGAGTGCACAATAAGAAAGCCGATACTTCCTTAGCGTAGGAAACACCGGCTTTCTTCATATCTAAAATTGCTTAACGTATGTTTTTCGCTTTTTGTTGGTAGGACCCTAATCATTGTGATGTAAATTTCCTACTTATCCAACCGATCGTTGTGCATCGTTTTTCACGCTCGCGAATTCCCCTCTTTGATTGCTACACGTGGGGTATGTATAGCTTGCCAAATGATATAATGCGACGAATAGTATAATGAAGAAGGATTATTTGGAACCAGGTTTCTTAAGAATATAAAAACAGTTAGTTATTGCGATTGCACATATGAAAATGCAAAGCTCGACAAAAAATGAGCTTTGCTTAGTATAACACTATTTTAGCGTCTGTATGTTCGGTTTTAAATTATTAATTACGTATTTTAGTTCATCTGACACGTAGTATGTCATTCTGGCTTACGTTATCCAATCTTTCATCTTTTTATAGATATTGTGTGACGGTAACGCACCACCGCGTTCAATATTGCTTATATAGGATTTCGAAATATTCAATTCTTCGGATACTTGTTTCAATGTTAAACCACGATTGATGCGGCATTCCTTAAAATCACTACCCATGTTCTTGCAAATTTCTTCTTTAGTTTGCGTTAAGGAAAAATTGTTTGGCGTCTTGATTGATTTCTTCCTCTCGATCGGCTCGTAATAGCTAACAATCTCGTCAGGTGGCGCGATGATGATCGTAGCATTCAACCAGACACGTAACCAGCCTTTCTTCGACATGCTGTCTTCATTCCATTGATTGTATTGCCAAAATGTAATTACGCCTTCTTCCTCCAATAAGTCAAGGGCCTTCTCCAGGCGGTCCCGAATACGTGAAGGCGCTTGTAAATCTATTGGGATACCAATTTTCTCGAGTAATGTACTGATTTTATGCGGCTGCAAGTAGCTCGCTTTTCGTGCCTGTGTACGCCAACGCCAGCTTACATAACGGATGAGTTTTTTCTCCCATTTCCGTTGATATGGATTGAATTCAATCGCTTGATTCGGTAATAACTTTACTTGTCTGGCAGCGCCTTGCAAGAAAGGATCAAAAACTTCCCCAATTGTCACATATAGACGTTCGGGTAGTGACTTTTCATTTAATTCGCATGGACTGCCGTCTTCATTCATAAAAATGAACGCACGTCCTTGCATCTTCTTGTTGACAGGTTTGCCTTGTTCATATACTAAAACCGACTCAAGTTCCATCCATAGTGACTGTATGATGGAAAGCGCTTTCAAAACTTGGATACGTTGTTGTTTTTCATAGCCACCACGCCTCCCTGTTCCTCCGAGCTTTGGCTTCAGTCCACGGATTGTCAGTAGATCATCGAAGCGAATTTCTACGCGGTCACCTACTTGCGCCAAATACATATGACATAAAGAATCCAATACGTCCACATCAACTTCCGATAACGATTCGACATCGTTACGCAGTTGATTCATACGACTTGCTGTTCGCTCCTCTTCACGCGGAAGTAGCTGCAAAGAACCTGTTAATCTTGCACCTTGAATAGTTGCTCGCGGCCATTGATCGGGTTCGCAGACAAAGTGCTGGTTAGAAATCGCTTCCGTGATGAATTGATAGATAGCATTGCTCATGACGACAAGATTATTTGTTTTTGCTGTTGATTCGATAGGCTGATGTACAGAAATCTGCTCGCTGACTCCGAGTAATTGATTGATTTGCTCCATTGAATTTTTTTCTGATTCAAACACCGCAAGTATTTCGGAAACCATTTTTTCGATGTACACGTTGACGTCAGCGGTGAATGTATTCAGAAAACTATCGTTGGAAACAAAACTTACCCTCATTTCTTCGAGAAATAATACATTCAACGCTTCTCTGTCAAGAGCATTTAAAGTATTATAGCCATGCCTTTTAAGCATCTCACTGACGGTATGGTTCATTAAATACGTCCTGTACCACGTGCTGAATACATTCCAAGAATTCTCATCATTTAGACGAGTATGTGCATGTACCATTTTATCGTATTTGGCATGTAATTTATTTATAATTTCCCATTTGAGTGTTGGCTTATTCATAAGCAACGGTGTCAGATGACCTTCATAGGTGCTAAAAAATTTAGCGATCATGAACTCTGTCGCTTTCGAGAGCACTTCGCGTCTTGCATCCACACGAATCTTGAAAAACAAATCAATATTGTCCTCGTAGTCTTGCTGACGGACAATGAATGTCTCGTTTTTCCCCCTCGGAAAAATACGGTTGGCATCCACTTTTTTTCGTACGTTTTCAGATGGGAAATTAATTAAGTAGTTATAGTCAAAGAAGTTGGGCTGGCGATCATGTATGATGATCACTTGGAATGGGTCGATTTTATTTGCGATGGCTTGATGATGGGTCAGTTCATAGTTCCTGTCATTCAACAGTAAATCGTGATTAATCAAACAGAATCCCCTCCGATAAACCGTAAGTTCAGAATAGTATAACACGGATTTCCAAGATTCACTATTTACTTTTGGTTCAGTAGAAGGGATAGGTAGTAAAGAGTAGAACGAAAAAACAGCTTGAAAAGTTCGTTGATCAAACTTTTCAAGCTGTTTTATGAATGGTTAGTAGTTAAGATACTAACGCGCCTTGTAATTTGAGTTCTTCGATGAATAATGGAAGGACTTCGAACAAGTCGCCGACGATGCCGTAATCTGCCATTTTAAAGATATTCGCTTCTTCGTCACTGTTAATTGCGACAATCACTTTGGAGTTCGACATGCCTGCCATATGCTGGATCGCTCCTGAAATACCTACTGCGATATAGAGATCGGGCGTTACTACTTTTCCGGTTTGACCGATTTGTAGCGAGTAATCGCAATAATCCGCATCACAGGCACCTCTGGAAGCCCCTACAGCGCCGCCTAGCAAGTCCGCTAGCTCATACAATGCATTGAATCCTTCAGCGCTCTTAACGCCGCGTCCGCCAGCGATAACGATTTTCGCTTCCGATAAATCTACGCCTTCCGTTTTCTTGCGGATCACTTCTTTGACGATCGTACGCAAGTCTTTGACATCTACTTCTTTGGCTGTGATGTCGCCTGTCCGGCTAGCGTCAGGCTCCAACGCGGAAATATTATTCGGACGGATTGTGGCGAATAGCAGTCCTTCGCCTTTCATCACTTTCTTTTCAAACGCTTTACCGGAGTAGATCGGTCTAGTGAAGAGGACTTGATCGTCTTCTTTTTCGATTGCCACCGCATCCGAGATCAATCCAAGTTCCAAGCGGCTTGCGATTTTAGGTGTCACATCTTTACCGACTGACGTATGGCCCATGATCATGCCCGATGGCTTTTCGTCCTGCATCACTTCCATGATCACCTGTCCGTAGCCTTCTGATGTATAATTGCTCAAGTTTGCATGTGAGACGGTAACGACACGATCTGCACCATAGTGAATCATTTCTTCAGCCGGTTGCTGCAAGTCTCCATCACCTAGTACCAATGCTAGAATTTCTGCATTGGCATTTAGTTGTTTTGCCGCTGCAATTGTCTCATAACTTACTTTACGAAGAACCCCTTGCTGCAATTCCCCGATTACTAGTATTTTTTCACTCATAGTAAAACTCCTTTCGTTTCGTAGATTGCTTAGATAACTTTCGCTTCACTAGACAATAAGCTGACCAGTTCTTTGACTTGTTCCCCCGTTTCGCCTACCAAAATCCGTCCTGCCTGCTTTTTAGGGGGTAAGAAAATAGAAATCGTAGCCGTCTTCGCTTCCACTTCGTCTTCATCGAGATCTAGATCATCGAGTTCAAGTTGCTCCAGCGGCTTTTTCTTTGCCTTCATGATACCTGGAAGGGACGTGTATCTTGGCTCATTCAGTCCTTGCTGGCACGTTACGAGTACCGGCATGGATACTTCAATTTTCTCGAGATCCCCTTCGACGTCTTTCTCGATTTTGGCCATTTCGTCTTCAATATCCAGCTTGACGATCGTCGTAATGAAAGGCATATTTAAACGCTCCGCAAGACGAGGCCCTACTTGTCCGCTTGCCTCGTCAATTGCCACATTCCCTGCGAGAATCAAATCCACTTCTTTTCCTTCAAAAAATGCTTCAAGAATTTTCGCGGTCGTGAATTGATCTCCTTCATCCAGGTCTTCACTCGTATTGATGAGTACCGCTTCATCCGCACCCATCGCAAGTGCTGTACGCAATTGCTTCTCTGAGTCCTCATCACCAATCGTCACAACCGTTACCGTTCCGCCGTGCTGGTCACGTTGCTGGATCGCTTCTTCGACTGCGTATTCGTCATACGGATTAATAATGAACTCCGCCCCGCTTTCATCAATACGACCGCCTGACACGGAAATTGCTTCCTCCGTGTCGAATGTTTTTTTCAGTAAGACATAAATATTCATATAAAAGACTCCTCTCTATACTTTGCATCACAATTTATTTGATTTCTTCAGTTTGTAACGCTTTCGGCACAACGTTCGTATCGATCAAATCGGCTTCACTCGTGTGGATGCCAGGAATCGCTCGAGGAATCAACGGCAGGAATAACAATGCAATGACGATGAAGCCCATTATTACCCACGATGTATTCACTATTGCTCCTACATTATTACCGCTTGCAGAGAAGATCGAGAAAGCAACAAGTGCTAACGATGCGCCCATTCTCTGTGCAAGGTTCTCAATTACCGTATTCGTAAATGTCACGACATTCATTCGTTCCGTTGAAGCTTTGGATACGACAAGACCTTTCACTACGGGTGTTTGGAAACCTACACCGATACCGACCAGACTCATAGCAATGAACAAATACGTAAACGATGTAGTAAGTGTCACGAAATTCAACATGATGATTCCGGAAGAAAAGACAAGAATTCCCGATCCTATAATCAATCGTGCTGACAGCTTTTTCATAATTCTTCCGCTTAAATAAGCTGCGACGGAGGTGCCAAGGAATACGGCCATCTGCAGGAAACCTACTGTTGTAGCGGCTTTTCCTTGTACGCTTTGTACGAAGAATGTTAATAAGTACATCACACCCGAGTAACCAAGGAAGATGAATACAGCAATCGTCGTAGGTACCCAGAAGTTCCGATTCGCAACATACTCTAAATCAAGCAACGGTGCTTTTTGTTTTTTCTCTACAAAGATCAAGATGATTAACGCAGTGACGAATACTAGCAATGAGGGAATCCACATTCCTGATTCGATTCCGAAGCTGTTGATGAATGTTGGAATCGTCAGCAAACCGAGCAATAGAGCGATAACGAAAATCAAGCCGAGAACATCCAACTTCTTACGTGCTTGTACTTTGACATGTGGAACAAAAGCAAAGAGTGCAATGCCTAAACCACCGAGAATAGCAGTGAATATAAAGCTTGCCTGCCAGTTCGCCGTGTCGACGATCATACCGCTGATTACCGGACCGAAGACTGCACCAATTGTAATGAACGCCGCAAACGTTCCAATCGCTTTCGCGCGTTGCGTCCCGATCATGAATTTACCCGCATAGGCAATTCCCGATGGTGCAATCGCCGCGCCTGAAATACCTTTAAAGAATAAACCGAGAACGAGCACCCAGAAAGAAAACGAGAAGGCTACAAGCAATGATCCGATGACCATGAACATACCGCCAATTAGAATGACGATCTTCAATCCGAACGAATCGCCAATCCATCCAAGTAGTGGCTGGAATCCTGTTAAACCAACAGCCAGACCCAGTTGCATCCACACCGCGTATCCTGGCGTCAGATTAAATTCCGCCAGCATATGCGGGTATGCGGGAAGATGGGTTGCTAAACTTAACATAATAAAGAATGCTCCGAAACTTATGAATAAAAAACCTCTATTAATCGATTGATCTTTCAATGCCGCTTCATTCATGTAGTGGCCTCCCTTTATCGATAGTGTCATAGTTTTTACAAGCTTTATTCATTATGTCAAATCTAGTTGTGGTTTAAAGTGAAGATCTGCAGAAGGAGATTTCGATATGCTTGGCGCAAAACCGAAGCTCTCCTGCCACAGATCAGACGTTATGGACTGTTTACCGGATATTGATGACACAAGCTTTTTCTACTGTATAATCCAGAACCGAGTCTGTACCGTAACCGCTCTCTTTAACGCCGCTAAACGGAAGATCTGCACCTACTCTAGCGTACGTATTGACCCAGACATTACCTGCTTGAAGCTTATCAATCATACGATGTGCAAGACTGAGATTTTGTGTCCATACACCCGCTGCCAGGCCAAAATTCGTGTCATTCGCGATTTGAATGGCTTCATCTTCCGTATCAAACGGAATAGCGACCGCCACTGGACCGAAAATTTCTTCATGAGCTAGTTTTGAACTGTTGTCAGCTACTTTAACGAGCGTAGGCTGCACCCAATAACCATCCGCAAATTCTGGTTGTCCCGGTAGAACAGCTTCTCCACCGTACTTTCCTCCGAAGACGACTTCATACCCTTCTTTTGATGCCTCATCGATAAACCCGCACACCGACTGATATTGCGCTTCGTTCGCGATAGGCCCCATAGTGTTGTTCGTATCCAGAGTATCACCGTGTTTAACGAATTCATTGTCCGTCATCAACTCTTTTAAACGACCAATCACTTCGTCATAAATGGATCGCTGGATTAGCATGCGTGAACCCGCTACACAAATCTGGCCAGAGTTCGGTGTGAAGATGCCGTTGATCAATCCGTGTACCGCTTGATCGATGTCCGCATCTTCAAAGACGATATTCGGAGATTTCCCCCCGAGTTCAAAGATCAACGACTTCGGTGAATGCGCAGTCGCTTTTGTGATGCGCTCCGCTGTTGCCTTCGATCCTGTCAAACTCACTTTATTCACTTCTTTGTGAGAGACTAGGTAATCCCCGATTTCACGACCCGCACCCGAAATGACATTCAGTACGCCAGGCGGTAAAATGTGTGAAATCAACTCCCCATATCGCAATGAACCGACCGCCGCACTCTCAGACGGTTTTATGATGACTGTATTCCCTGCCGCTAGCGCATAGGCAGCCTTAATCGTAAAGGTGAACAAAGGTGCGTTCCAAGGTAAAATTCCGACTACTACCCCGTATGGCTTACGTGAGGTGAAACCAAAATCTCCAGTGCCCATCTGTACTGTACGACCTTGTGCACCTACGAGAGATGCCGCTCCTGCTGCGTCGTACCAGACCTGCTTTAGCACTTCCGCCAAATACTGATACTCATCTAGTACCCAGCCGTTATTACGCGTTTCAAGTTCAAGCAACTCCGCAGCATACTCGGGAATCATATCCCCGATCTTGCGCAGATAATCGCCGCGTGTACGGGCGGGTAGATTCGCCCAGTCATCGAATGCTGCGCGTGCTGCTTGGACGACCCATTCCGCGTCTTCCTTTTTACTAGAAGGAATGGTTGCCCATACTTCCGCTGTAGATGGATCGATACTGTTTGATACAGCTCCGTCTTGCGCCTGTACGGACTGGCCGTTGATGATATTGCCGTAAGTCGTCAATTTGGATTTCTCGGATACGTTCGTCATATGTTTTCCTCCTTCAAATTACCAGCCTAGTGATGCGACTACTTTTTCTTGATAGAAAGGGGTGGAACCTACATACTGATCATAATAGCGAGCGCGTTTGACAAATAGATGGCAATCGATTTCTTCCGTGAATCCGATTCCACCGTGGATTTGGATGTTATGTGCCGAGACTTCGATGAATTTCTCCGTCGCATATGTACGGGCGCTGTAAACTGCTGCTTCTCGATCGAACTCGTCTGTATCTACTACCCAGTTGGCATAATGGCTTAGTGAGCGGGCAATCTCCAAATGTACTTTCATATTGACGATACTGTGTTTGATCGCCTGGAAACGTCCGATCGCTTGGCCGAACTGCTCCCGAATCTTCGCATATTCCGTCGCCATATGGACAACACTTTCCATTGCACCGACAATGTATGAACTTAGTGCGGCATTGAAGTACAACAGACCTTCTTGAAGCTGCATCCATCCCTTGTCTACTTCACCTATAATTTGATCTTCTTTGATGATTAGATGATTGAATTCAATTTTCGCCACATGTTTTGATTCGTCAAAGGAAGATAACTTCTCGATGTTCATCCCTTCTGTCTTGTCAATCAACACAAGAGACAATCCGTCTTCTTGATCCTCTTGATTGGTGCGTACCAATAGGAGGAAGGCATCTGCAAGTTCCGCTTCCGGTACAAGCGTCTTCGTGCCGTTTAGCACATACTGTCCGTCCTGTTGTACTAATGCACATTGGATACCTGCTGGGGAGAAGTCGTTGAAAGGCTCCAGTGCTGCGAATGAAACCAGTTTTTCTCCTGAGGCAATCGCTGGTAGATATTGTTGCTTCTGCTCCTCTGTTGCGTATTTCTTTAGCGTCGGTACTACCAACGCGGAAGTTTCCATGAACAAGCCAGGTACTAGTGAACGTCCCATCTCTTCGAATGTCGGAACGAGATCGAGTGCATCCAAGTCCATACCGTCATATTCTTCAGGAATGTTGATACCGCTACATCCAAGTTCAGCTAATGTCGTGTACACTTTCTTTAGGTTTTCTGGATTATTGTCAATCATTTCTCGAGCTAGCTGTGTACCGCCGAATGTATCCAACATTTTTCGGATATGTCCACGGAACATTTCCTGCTCTTCTGTTAATGAAAAGTCCATATATCATCCCTCCAAATCTATTAACGTCCCATGTCTTTCGGCAATCCGAGTACGCGCTCGCCAATCGTATTACGCTGTACTTCACTTGTTCCGCCACCAATTGTCTGTCCGAATGAGGCGAGGAATACATGTTGCCACTTCGGATCCGCTACGGCATCTTTATCAAATAGCACGCCTTGATGTCCTTGAATCTCCACGGCAAATGCTGAGAGTGCTTGGTTCAATTCGGTTACTACCAATTTATCGATGGACGTTTCCGCTCCTGGTTGACCGTTCTTAATCGTAGTAGTTAGATTTTTATAGTAATTCAATAGCGATCCACGCACGCGGGCATAAAAATTCGCCAATTTTTGTCTGACTACAGGATTTTCAATCACTGGCTTTCCATTTACTTTATACTGCTGTGCCAGTTCCACGGTATCGTTGAATTGTTTTTCGAGTGTGAAGAGTTCCGCACCGATTCCTGTACGCTCATGGAGCATTAAGGCAATCAATACATGCCAGCCTGCGTCTACTTGTCCGACGATATCTGCATCGGTCGCGACAGCGTCTGTCATATACACTTCGTTAAAGTCTTTATGTCCGTCCATCTGCACGATCGGAACCGTTTCGACTCCCGGTTGGTGCATATCCATCATGAACACGGTAATTCCACGGTGTTTCTTTTCGGGATGCGTACTCGTTCTCGTCAACAGGAAACATTTATCCGCCACGTGGCCAAAACTTGTCCAGACTTTCTGACCATTGATAAGCCAGCGATCGCCGTCTTTTACCGCACGTGTTTTCAAGCCTGTTAAATCAGACCCTGCGCCAGGTTCTGAATAACCTTGGCACCATATTTCTTCGCCTGTTAAGATTTTTTTCAAATATTTCTCTTTTTGTTCATCCGTTCCGATATCGATCAATGTAGGACCTACCATATGGATCCCGATATAGTTGATGAGTGGCGGCGCTTTGACGCGTACCATTTCTTGGTGGTAGATGATTTCTTCCATCAAGGTGGCGTTGCGACCGCCATATTCTTTTGGCCAAGCAATCGCTGCCCATCCGCCTTCATACAATTTATTCTGCCATGCACGTAACACGCGGGAGTATTCATCCAAGTCTTCCGGCAAGTCGCGTTTGCCTTCTAGCCAGCCTTCAGGAAGATTGGCTTCAAGCCATGTTCGTAGTTCGGTTCTAAATTTTTCTTCTTTTTTCGTGAAAGAGAAATCCATACTCGCTCATCCTTTCTATCTCGCCTATCGATCAGTTCGTAGCCGGAATCCACTGTGGCAATGCACGGTCTTCCGTAATATCCACCCACGTCATTTGGATCGGCATACCGATTGCCAAATCTTTTTCTTCGCAATTCAAAATGTTGCCCATGATTTTCACTTCCGGCACTTTGTCGAGCTGTGCAAGGGCGATAATCGTCGGTAACTCCTCTTGGAAGCCTGGTAAGAATGGGCGGTAGGAAACCACATACGAATAGACTGTGGCTTTAATATCGTTGCCTAATTGTTCCCAGGTGACATTTTCACTTCCGCATTTTGCGCACGTAGGGCCTGGCGGTTGTGAGTACGCAGTACAGTCAACACATTTTTGCAGAGCCAGTTGGTGTTGGTCCGCTGCATCCCAGTACGGAGCATTATCTATATCTTTCAATGGAATAGGTTTTTGGTAAGCAGTCTTTGCTTGTGTCATAGTGATTCCTCCTAGTTTCGTAAGATCATGGCGCCTGCGATATCCGGTCCGGCCCAGCCTGTACAAATACCGATCTTACAATCTTCTACTTGGCGGTCGGTTCCTTCGTAGTCATGGCGCAACTGTCTGACGATTTCAATCGCATTGTTCATTCCGTGTGTGTATCCTTCAGATAACATGCCGCCCGCTGTATTGGTTGGCAGCTTACCGCCGATCTTCAAGTTACCTTCTGCAACAAAATCTCCCACTTCTCCGCGTTTCGCAAATCCGTATGCTTCAAGCTGCCGCATAACAACCCAGCTAAAACAGTCATAGATGGAGGCAACATCGATATCTTCCGGTGTCACACCCGCGTTTTCATAGAGCTCTTCCGCTACGTAATCAGAAGCAACTTGGTCGATATCGTTCCAGTAATGCGCGTGCGGATGACATTGTCTTGCCGCCATTCCCATGATATAGACCGGTTTCGACACACAGTCTTTCGCTTTTTCAGCAGATGTTACGATGATCGCATTTCCTTCATCGAGTTCTAGGCATGAATCATGAATATTGAATGGAGAACTAATATCCGGTGTAGCGAGATAGGTTTCCATCGTTAACGGCTTCCCATGCAGGAATGCTTTTGGATTTCGTTGCGCATGTTCATAGAAGCTCAAGCACACATGCCCGAGATGTTCTTTCGTAATGCCCGTCTCATGCATATGACGTGTCGCATACATGCCGAACCATTGCGATGGGCTGGCCGATCCGTACGGAATCACGAAGCTTCCGCCTGCGAGTGCTCCTTGTAGCATATCGGGATCATATCCGCGACCTACACGAGTCCCGGAGCTTCCGTTCATCGAACGATAGATTAATACCGTGTTCAGCTGGCCTGCTTCAATGAGCGCCACTGCATCCGCAATGAGCATTTCCGTACTCGCTCCGCCACCCTGGATATCCTTCACATATTTCGGTCGTACACCTAGATAGGTGGCCAATTGATGGGATGTACAGGAATCCCCTTCGTTATAGTTCATGAATCCGTCGATGTCCGTCGCTTTCAAGCCCGCATCTTTGATTGCTGCGTTGGCCGCTTCAAGCGCCAAGTGCAGAGGCGTGGTTCCCGATTTTCTTGAGCGTTCGCTCTCTCCTACGCCTACAATGGCATAGCGGTCCTTAATAGTTCCCATAGATATATTCCTCCTATTTCACGTCTGTTTATGTCAGTTGTAAGATCGCGCTGCCTGATCCGACCACTTCGCCCGATACTTTCTCGGCCGTCAAATCTAGTGCGATCCTCCGCTTGCCCTCTTCTTCATATGTTCGTTTGACTACACCCGAGCAGCGTATTTCATCGCCCGGTACCGTCATTTTGCCGAAACGCATCTTGAAATTTACCACGCGTGCTTTCTTGCCAGCAATTTTCATCACATACTCCCCAAGGAAACCCATGACGAGCATGCCGTGCGCTATGACTCCATCCATTCCGATCTTCTGCGCAAACCCATCGTCCAGATGCAACGGATTAAAATCCCCGGAAGCACCTGCATATTGTGCAAGTTGCACTTTCGTAATCGGTGGCTTCATCATCGGTTCCAGTTTCTGATCCACGGTCAAATCTTCCAACACCCAATCTTTGATCATCTGAAGTCCCTCCCATTAGTTTTTTGCTGCGCGATAGACGATATTCATTCGGCTAATACAGACAAGTTCGCCTGTTTGATCATTCATTTCCGTATCGAGCTTCAGGAACTGCATCTTTCCGCTCTTTCCTTCTTTGTCATACAGATCACGTACTTTGATCTGGCAACGTAGTTGATCGCCTATGCGGATTGGTTTGTAGTAAAGGAATTCCTGCTCACCGTGTAGCATCCGGCGGTGGTCCAGTTGTAAGGGCATTTTGACTTTGCCGTCGTTCATCGCAATTGGGAATGTCGGTGGGACAATTAGCCCGACGTACGCCGACTCCTTCGCATACTGGTCGTCCGTATAGAGTGGATTGTCGTCTCCGATGGCAGTGACGAACTGGCCAACATGCCGACTTTCTACTTCAAACACGTATTCGTCACTCGTTAAGCCTATAACGCTTTTATCCAAGTCCATTTTCCATCCTCCTCTTATTTGGTGATGATCAATGCATCTGCCGCTACAATGCCGTCTTCGTAAACGATTAACGGGTTAATGTCTATTTCCTGAATGATATCCGAGTAGTCTTCAATTAATCTGGAAACTTTCAGTAACACGTCGATGATGGCTTCTTGATCGACGGGCTTTTTATTGCGTACGCCTTGTAGGATTTGATAGCCCTTCAAACTTTCCATCATATCGATAGCATCTTGTCTTGTGATCGGTGCGGCACGGAAAGATACATCTTTAAAGACTTCTACAAAGACACCACCGAGACCAAACATGATAACAGGGCCGAATGTCGGATCACTCGTTACACCAACGATGACTTCTACGCCTTCAGGTAACATTTCCTGGACGGATATGCCGTGAAGATCCGCTGTTGGGCAATGTTCTTTTGCGCTGCCGTAGATTTCCTTGAACGCCTGGCGTACTTCCACCCCGTTCTGGACATTCAGCCGAATGCCGTTGACTTCCGTCTTATGCGGAATATCAGGCGAATCGATTTTCATGACGACCGGATACCCCATGTGATTCGCAACTTGTACCGCGTCATCCGCCGTCTTCGCAGTAATTCGCTTCGCTGTGCGAATACCGTATGCGGAGAGGATTTCGCTCGACTGCGATTCGCTCAACGTTTGACTGGCGGGTAACAAGTGCCGGATGTTCGATACGTCCAATTCTGTTCTTGCAGGCTCGTCGCTGATTTTATGCGCCTTTCTGTGTGCCTCTGCATAATCTACTAATTTTGCCAACGAACGGATAGGATTCATATCACCGAGAATAAACGGAATGCCGTTGTCCTCGAGATACTGAACACCTTTTGGAATCGACATGCCTTTTAGCGGGAAGTTCGATATCATGACGAACTTATCCGAGTTCTTGCAGATCTCAACGAATTCCTGAAGAAGCGGCGTGTTTTCATCCCAGTGAATAGGGAACTCAGGAAATAAGATGATGTCCGTATCGGGATCCTTGACGAGTACTTTTAATGGTGCGAGATACAATTCCGGATTGGTGATCGATGCGGCTGCGGTTAAATCAACCGGGTTGGAAGCGCTTGCAAAATTGGGAATGTTTTTCTCGATATCTTTTCGCACTTTATCGCTTAGCGCACGGATGTTTAATCCGTACGACTCACAACGATCCGCTTCGTTGATTCCTCTGCCGCCTGAACTCGTGACGATCACGGTATTTTTGCCTGTCGGGAGTTTATTGGCCAAGAATAATTTAGAGAATGAAAGAATGTCATCGTAATCGTCTGCACGCACAATGCCCGCTTGCTTGAAGAATCCGTCATACACTTGATCAGCACCCGCCAATGAGCCAGTATGTGATGCCGCTGCACGACTGCCCGCGCTGCTTCGTCCGGACTTCATGATGACGATCGGTTTATTGATTTGAAGTGCGAATTTCGCTAGTTTCCGTAACTTCGCTGCGTTTTTCTCGCCTTCCAAATAGCCGCTTGCTACTTTTGTTTTCGGATCATGCAACATGTATTCAATGACGTCAGAGAAGCTTACATCGACTTCATTGCCAACACTGACGAAGTAATTAAACGTCAATCCATGTTGAGCTGCCGCAATATACGTCAACACGCCAAACGCGCCACTTTGCGTAACAAATCCCACTTCACGTTTCTTGCCAAGCGGCACATTCGTAAGTCCTGGAGAGAATGTCCCCATCAAGCCATTTGTTGTATTGAGAAGACCTACACAGTTTGGGCCGATCAATCGCATATCGTATTGTTCAGCGATTTCTTTCAGGCGGTTTTGTGCAATCATTCCTTCTTCGCCGATCTCCGAGTAGCCGGATGCAAAGACAATCGCCGCCTTGACACCGCTTTCACCACAATCGATCAGACATTTCTCTACTTGGTGAATGCCGACACAGAGAACAGCCAAATCGACTGATTCGGGTGTATCGCCTACGCTTGCGTAACAAGGCAATTCTCCAATTTCTTTCGCTGTAGGATGGATGGGGTAGATCTCGCCTTTAAACCCTGCGTCTAGTAGTGCTTTCAATTGCAGGTAACCTATTTTATTCGTGTTTTCCGAAGCACCTAGTACGGCTACTCTTTTTGGGTTGAATAAGGGATCTAGATCCATATTCGATGGTAGTACTTCATTCATCATTTTCATCATCTCTTCACCTCTATGCTTTCTTATCATCTATTTACTGGCTTGAGTAGAATCATAGCAAAGGGGGTTTTCCATTATCTTTTCTTTTTTGCGTTAAATAATTAATATTATTAGGAGTGGAATTATTAAATGAACAGACGCCCATCGCCTGATGTGTAAGCACTTTTTTATTTCTTATTTTCTGACTAGTGAAGATAGACCCGACTTTTGTGCAAGATGGGCACGACTTTAAAGAGAGATGAGCGCTTTTTCTGTGGAAGTTCGGGGTGATGGTGCATCGTTTGTGAAAGGTTTTTTGTAATCTGTGACGTAAAACAACGCAAAAAAGCGTCCCATGAAGTGTTCTGACTTCATGGGACGCTTTCTAATTCGTTATTGACTATCCTTCTTCACCGTCACTACTTGCACGATCTGTCCGTCTTTCGCTTCGTCCACTACAGAACTTCCTGTAGACTGGCGATTAGTATTTTTTATCGACATCGGCTCAACCTCTATCTTTAGACCTTTAGACGTGTGAATCACGAACTCTTCATCGTCTTTCACAAGCTTCATATCTACCACTCGATAAGGATTGGATTTGAGTTCTTTAATGATTGTGACACCTCGTAGTGCTCTAGAGCTCGTCTCGAATTCTGAAATGTTCATTCTTTTTACAGTTCCACGCTGTGTGGCTACAAATACATTACGTGCTTGCTCTGTAATCACTTCAAATGCCACCAACTCGTCCCCGGCTTTAAGATTAATGCCCTTGACGCCGCCTGTACGTATACCAGTAATGGCAAGCTCTGACAAGGCAAATCGTAGTGAATAAGCTTGTTTACTTACCAATAATACGTCTTCTTTACCCGTTATAACCCGTGCACCCACCAATCGATCGTCTTTTTTGACGTTCATTGCTTTGAATGTACGGTTAAAACGTTGCACTTGGAAGTCAGTCAGTTTCGATATTTTCACATTCCCATTGGATGAAGCAGTTAAAACACTGCTATTTTCATCAAATTTTTCAAGGGCGATCACGTCTACCAGCTCTTCACCTGGTTCAAGTCCGCAAATACTGGATAGATGCTGCCCTAAGTCACGCCAGCGGATCTCTGGCAGCTCGTGGACTGGTTGGTAGATGTAATTACCGAATGATGTGAACAACAGCAAGTGATGCTGTGTATTCAGTGCAGATTCGATTAGATTATAATCGTGTTCTCTCATTTCTTGACCTTTTCCACCCGAAGCGGAGTACGAACGCATGCTGGTACGTTTGACATAGCCGCCTTTTGTGACGGATACCATGACTTCTTCGCTAGGGATAAGAATATCGAGATCCACTTTCAGTTCCTCAATTTTTTCTTCAATCACGGAACGGCGTGGTTCGGAAAATTGCTTGCGGATGGCTTTGATTTCTTTCACCAAAACAGATTTCAATTTAGCTTCGCTTGCAAGAACCGCTTCTAACTCTTCGATCAAGTCACGTAGTTCTTGTTCCTCACGTTTTAATTCTGTTATATCTGTATTCGTCAATCGGTATAATTGCAATGAAACGATGGCTTCTGCTTGAACTTCAGTGAATTCATAGGCATTGACCAAGTTCAATTTCGCATCTTTCTTATCTTTTGACGCGCGAATGGTCTTAATGACTTCATCGAGGATCGATAAAGCTTTTATTAAGCCGTCTACGATATGTAATCGTTCCTTCGCTTTACGGATATCGAAGGTAGAACGTCGTGTAATGACCTCTTTTTGATGATCAATATACGCGTCCAGAAGCATCGGAAGAGACATTAACATCGGACGCCTACCCGCAATCGCAATCATATTGAAGTTGTACGTGATCTGTAAATCTGTATGCTTCAATAAAAACTGCATGATGGCTGTGCCGTCGATTTCTTTCTTTAACTCCACGACGATGCGCATTCCTGTACGGTCGGATTCATCACGAATTTCCGCAATACCGTCTAAACGACGGTCATGGCGCAGTTCATCCATTTTCTTCACTAAATTGGCTTTATTGACGTCATAGGGGATTTCCGTAATGACAATTTGAGATTTACCTGCTTTTAACTGCTCAATTTCCCACAACGCGCGGATAATGAAACGCCCTTTACCTGTCTTATAGGCAGTACGGATACCGTCTGTTCCTTGAATAATCGCACCTGTCGGGAAATCGGGCCCAGGAATGACTGTCATTAGCTCATCCACGCTGACATTCGGCTTTTTCAAGCGCATCAACACGGCATCGATCACTTCATGCAGTGCGTGAGGCGGAATATCGGTCGCGTACCCTGCAGAGATACCTGTAGAACCATTCACTAGCAAATTCGGGAAACGTCCAGGTAAAACGGTTGGTTCAAGTTCTGTATCGTCAAAGTTGAATGCAAAATCGACTGTTTCTTTGCGGATATCGCGCAACATCTCACTCGCGATAGCAGACAGTCGTGCTTCGGTGTAACGCATTGCGGCCGCGGAGTCTCCATCGACCGAACCATTATTTCCTTGCATATCTATCATTTCATGACGCAGTTTCCATGATTGACTCATCCGGACCATCGCATCGTAGACAGACGTATCACCGTGCGGGTGATAGTTACCGATTACGTTACCGACAGTTTTTGCGGATTTACGGAACGCTTTTTCATGTGTATTGCCTTCATGGAACATCGCATACAAAATACGACGTTGTACCGGCTTTAATCCGTCCCGTGCATCTGGAATTGCACGGTCTTGGATAATATATTTACTATAACGCCCAAAACGGTCACCAATTACTTCTTCCAAGGGCAGATCTTGAAACGTTTCTGACTGTGTCATTCCGTATCCCCCTCAACATGTATATATGCATTATCCAAAATATTATGTTCTTCAATCAAGCCGAAATCGACATTCTCTTCAATCCATTTACGACGTGGTTCGACTTTATCACCCATCAACGTGGTCACGCGACGCTCAGATTTCGCTCCATCTTCAATCGTCACACGGATCAACGTTCGTGTCGATGGATCCATCGTCGTTTCCCATAATTGATCCGCGTTCATCTCCCCAAGACCTTTGTAACGTTGAAGCATATAGCCTTTTCCAACTTTTTCGATAGCTTCCTCTAGATCATCATCCGTCCACGCATAAGCCAGCTTCTCATTTTTACCGGCACCTTTAAATACTTTGAATAAAGGCGGCAATGCGATATACACTTTACCTGCTTCAATTAACGGCTTCATATAGCGATAGAAGAACGTCAACAGTAGCACTTGAATGTGCGCACCATCGGTATCGGCATCGGTCATAATAATCACTTTGTCGTACGCAGCATCTTCGATTTGGAAATCAGCACCTACTCCACCACCGACTGCATGGATGATCGTGTTGATTTCTTCATTTTTCATAATGTCTTCGAGTTTCGCTTTTTCGGTATTGATGACTTTACCACGAAGCGGCAAAATTGCTTGGAACGTACGATCACGTCCCTGCTTTGCTGAACCGCCAGCGGAATCACCTTCAACTAGATACAACTCATTCTTCGCAGCATTACGTGATTGTGCCGGGGATAATTTACCGGATAACAATGTATCGGATTTTTTTCGTTTCTTGCCTGAACGCGCATCTTCACGCGCTTTTCGTGCGGCTTCACGTGCTTGATGTGCACGGATTGCCTTACGGACAAGATTTGCGCTCAGTTCCGCATTTTCTTCAAGGAAATACAGCATTTTTTGCGAAATGACGGCATCTGTCACCGTTCGTGCTTCACTCGTGCCGAGTTTACCTTTCGTTTGACCTTCAAACTGCAAGATTTCTTCCGGGATTCGTACGGAAACGATCGCCGCAATCCCTTCACGGATATCCGAGCCATCGAGATTTTTATCTTTTTCTTTCAATAAACCCGCTTTACGTGCATATTCATTCACCACACGTGTCATAGCAGCTTTTGCACCGGTTTCGTGCGTCCCTCCGTCTTTAGTTCGGACGTTGTTAACGAAGGAAAGAATCGTTTCAGCATAACCGTCGCTGAACTGGAACGCAAATTCGACTTCAATGCCGTCGACTTCACCTTCGAGGTATGCTACGTCATGTAGAACTTCTTTTTCTTCATTCAAATAGGCGACAAACGCTTCAATACCTGATTCGTAATGAAAGATATCTTGCTTATCTGTAGTTTCTTCTTTTAGCGTAATCTTTAAACCTTTCAATAGAAAAGCGGACTCACGCAATCTTTCTGCCAGTGTGTCATATTGATATTTAATTGTCGAGAAGATCGTCGTATCCGGTTTAAAATGGATCATGGTTCCTGTCTCTCGAGTTTTACCGATTTCTTCAAGTGTTGTAGTCGGTTTACCGCCATGCTCAAAGCGTTGGTGAAATTTCTTGCCTTCTCGATGGATCGTCACTTCTAGCCACTCGGACAATGCATTGACAACGGATGCTCCTACACCGTGTAAGCCACCACTCGTTTTGTAGCCGCCTTGCCCAAACTTTCCGCCCGCGTGCAAGACTGTCATAATTACTTCAGCAGTTGGTTTCCCTGACTCATGCTTCCCGGTCGGCATACCACGTCCGTAGTCTCGTACGCTGACACTGCCGTCTTTATGAATTGTGACGTCAATTTCATGACCGAAGCCAGCTAGTGCTTCATCCACCGAGTTATCCACTATTTCGTAGACTAAGTGATGCAGACCTCTTGTGTCGGTCGAACCGATGTACATTCCCGGCCTTTTTCGTACCGCTTCCAAGCCCTCTAAAATTTGAATGGAACTATCATCATACGTATTTTGTATTTTCTGTTTCGTCAAAATGAAACCCCCGTCAAACAAATGTTCTATTATTTTAATCATACATCTTCTGATAAACCTTGTCAAATCAACGTTTTGTTTCAGCTCAACCTATTGTATAGAAGAAATGTACGGAATGCAACGAGCAAACCATGACAACACACCGAACGATTTATGCGGAAATTCCTTTTTCCGGCTGTTCTTCATCTTCCTCTAGAATTCTATTATTGTCCAGAACTTATGCATCTGCTACACTAATAATAAAATAGTTTATCATGCATAAAGGGGTTCACTATGGAAAATTACGTTATCATTCTGGCAGCTTATTTGCTTGGCTCCATCCCTTCCGCTCTGTGGATCGGCAAACTTTTTTATGGAACGGATGTTAGACAACATGGCAGTGGAAACATGGGTGCGACGAATACATTTCGGGTACTCGGAAAAAAAGCTGGCATCGTCGTCACACTGCTAGACATCTTCAAAGGAACGGCGGCTGTCTTATTGCCGTTATGGCCAGTATTCCACGATACAGCGATTCATCCATTGATTCTTGGAGTCGTCGCAGTACTTGGACACATCTTCCCTATTTTTGCAGGACTAAGAGGCGGAAAAGCCGTTGCGACTTCTGGTGGAGTATTACTCGGTTATAATTGGCCCATTTTCTTATTAGTCGTCATTACGTTTTTAATTGCGTTAAAACTAACAAAGATGGTATCGTTAACATCCATCATCGTGTCTGTCATGGGACCACTATACTGTCTCATTTATTACTTTATGGGTGGCGATCTGTATTTATTTTTAGTCGTCGCACTGATGGGCCTTTTCATTTTTTATCGCCATCGTGACAATATTAGTCGGATTAAGAATGGATCTGAACCGAAAGTGAAATGGCTATAGACTTTTCACGGGAAAGGATGTATGGAGCATGAATATTCACCTATCCAAACAAGCCATTCATTGGTTTGAAGAAGAAATGGAAGTCGCTACAGGCGATTATGTAAAGTTTTTTGCGCGTTATGGCGGATCCAGTCCATTACATGAAGGTTTTTCCATAGGTATTACAAAAGAAGAACCAGACGAGCTGGCAGTCGAAAACGTCATGAACGGCGTGCATTATTACATAGAAGAACGAGATCTTTGGTTCTTCGATGGACATGACTTGCATATTGATGCCGATTCGGCAACGGAAGAATTATCTTTTGACTATGAAGTAGCGTAAATTACAAGAAAAATGGTAAGCATCACTGCTATAAAGAGTGATGCTTACCATTTTTTAATCGGTGTAATTGATGTAATTGCCCTTCTTGCCTCAAAATTTCTACTTGACGTTCCCCAAGTAAATCGAAATGCGGATATTTTTCGCGTGCGTGGATCCATTCTGGCTGTAAACCGTATGTATTTCCCCACTTTATGAGCTTTTCGACATCACTGCATCCCGCTTTTGTGACAGTATTGACTGTCGGAAACCGGTCATCTAACCAATAATGTGTCAAAAACGCAATTTCCTCACGCTGTACCGCATTTTTCCACTCCTTTAATTGCTGTCGATCGATTCCAAATGCCATCAGCCTTCGCCTCGCTGAATTTTCGTGTATGTTGCATCCCATTCCGGATGAATTTTGCGCAAGGATACTGGTCGGAAGTTTTCTTTTTTCACTACTACGTGCTCAGAAACACCGGTGGCGGCAATCGATCCGTCTGCATGCAGGATTTCATAGCCATAGACCGTACGTAGCTTGCCGTGCGACTCGACCCACGTTTTGACAGTAATGGTCTCACCGTATGTAATCGACGACTTATACTTCACTGACAGCTCGGTTACAGGCGCCAAGTAGCCGTCGCGCTCAAGCTGTGCATATTCGTATCCGAGATCTTTGATCAGTGTAGTCCGGCCAATTTCCATCCAAATTAAGTAGTTGGCATGGTAAACGACGCCCATCTGATCGGTTTCTGCGTAACGCACTTCGATTTCTTTTTCACTCGTAAACATGTGATCACCTCATGTTCTAGTATAGCGAACGGAAAAGTGAATTGCTTGTGATAGACATTATGGGAGTGGAAATTGTAGGTGGAGACGTGGAGACATGAGCGGATATAGCTTACGTATGAGCCGATACGGACCGTGCTAGAGCGGTGGTCTCGTATCATAGAGCGCTTGGCGGTATCCATAGAGCGGACACGCATGAACTATGAGCGCTTATTCGAATGAATGAGCGTCGACGCAATGGTTTTCACTCTATCCCCGCTAGTCAAACTGTAAAACGCGAAAAAAGATGCCCGGCTTAGCCGAGCATCCTTCCTTATTTCTATATTACTTTGCTGCTAATTTATTACGTAGAACCATTTGAAGGATTCCGCCGTGACGGTAGTAGTCTACTTCAACTTCAGAGTCGAAACGAGCTAGTACTTCAAATTCAGTTTCCTTGCCGTCTGGAGCTTTCGCTGTAACTTTAAGGATTGAACGTGGTTTTACGCCTTCAGCGATATTCACACAGATTTCTTCTTCACCAGTTAAGCCTAGAGATTCAACGTTTTCACCATTGATGAATTGAAGTGGAAGTACACCCATCATCACTAGGTTAGAACGGTGAATACGCTCGAAGCTTTCTACGATAACTGTTTTGATGCCAAGCAAGTTGGTACCTTTTGCTGCCCAGTCACGTGAAGAACCCATTCCGTAGTCTTTACCACCAAGGATAGCTAGACCCGTACCGTCTTCTTGATACTTCATAGCTGCATCATAGATCGGCATAACTTCTTTGTTTGGCCAGTACGTAGTGAATCCACCTTCAGTGCCAGCTGCGATTTGGTTACGAATACGAATGTTCGCAAACGTTCCGCGCATCATGACTTCGTGGTTACCACGACGTGAACCGTAAGAGTTGAAGTTACGTGGCTCTACGCCATTTTCACGCAAGTAGAGACCAGCAGGTGTATTCAAACCGATAGCTCCTGCAGGTGAAATGTGGTCAGTCGTGATAGAATCACCGAACTTACCGATTACACGCAAGCCGTTAAGCGGTTCGATATCACCTGGTTCTTTCGAAAGGTTTTCGAAGAACGGTGGGTTTTGGATATACGTTGAAGACTCATCGAAATCGTATAGTGAATCGTCAGTCGTTTCAATTGCATTCCATGCTTCGTTTTCAGTGAATACGCGAGCATATTCTTTACGGAACAATTCAGGTGTAACTGTAGCGTTCAATACATCGTTAACTTCTTGTGTAGAAGGCCAGATGTCTTTGAAGAATACGTCGTTGCCGTCTTTATCTGTTCCGATTGGGTCTTTCGCAAAGTCAATGTTCACTGTTCCAGCTAGTGCATATGCTACAACTAGTGGAGGTGAAGCCAAGTAGTTCGCTTTCACAAATGGGTGTACGCGGCCTTCAAAGTTACGGTTACCTGATAGGACAGATGTAACTAGAAGATCTTCGTCACCAATTGTTTTTTCGATTTCCGGAAGCAATGGACCGGAGTTACCGATACATGTAGTACATCCGTAACCTACAGTGTTGAATCCGATTTGATCCAAGTAATCAGTTAGACCTGATTCGTTCAAGTAGCCTGTTACGACTTTTGAACCCGGTGCCAATGAAGTTTTAACGTATGCAGGAGGTGTAAGTCCTTTTTCAACAGCCTTCTTCGCAACCAATCCAGCCGCTAACATAACGTAAGGGTTAGATGTGTTTGTACAAGAAGTGATAGCTGCGATTGCAACGTCACCCGTTTTCAGCTCAACTTTACGTCCGTCTTCGAACTTAATTGTGCCTTTTTTCTTAAGCTCTTTTGGTGTTAAACCAAAGCCTTGTGTTCCTTCTGGAGCTACAACTGCGTCTTTGAACGACTGTTGCATTTCAGTCAATGGAATCAAGTCTTGTGGACGTTTAGGACCTGAAAGGTTTGCAGCGATGTCGCTAAGGTTGATTTCTACAACTTTAGTGAATGTCGGCTCTTCCTTTTCAGGAGTGAAGAACATATCGTTTTCGATCAAGTATTGCTTAACTACTGCAATATGCTCTTCGTCGCGGCCTGTTAAGCGCATATAGTTAAGTGACTCTTCGTCAACTGGGAAAAATCCACAAGTAGCACCATATTCAGGCGCCATGTTTGCGATTGTCGCACGGTCAGCAAGTGGCAATTTAGAAACGCCAGGGCCGAAGAACTCAACAAATTTACCTACAACGCCTTGTGCACGAAGGATTTGAGTTACTTTAAGCGCCAAGTCCGTTGCAGTTGTACCGTCTGGAAGATCGCCAACCAATTTTACACCGATAACTTCTGGAATTGGGAAATACGAAGGTTGTCCAAGCATTCCTGCTTCTGCTTCGATACCACCAACGCCCCATCCAAGTACACCGATACCGTTGATCATGGTTGTATGGGAGTCCGTTCCAACCAATGTATCTGGGTATGTTTCGAATGATCCATCTTCGTTTTCAACAGCGTGAACAACGTTTGCTAGATATTCAAGGTTTACTTGGTGAACGATACCCGTTGCAGGTGGTACTGCACGGTAGTTATCGTATGCTTTTTGTGCCCAGCTCAAGAACTGGTAACGCTCAGCATTACGTTCGAATTCAAGTTCCATATTTAGTTGTAGAGCTTCTGGCGTACCATAGCTATCTACTTGTACAGAGTGGTCAATTACTAGATCCACTGGAATTTCAGGATTGATCTCGTTTGGATCTCCACCTAGTTCGTTCATTGCAGAACGCAATGAAGCCAAGTCTACTACAACAGGAACTCCTGTGAAGTCTTGTAGAATTACACGTGAAGGTTTGAATGGAACTTCAGCGTCTGCGTTTTGTACAGTGCCCCATTTAGCTAAATCTTCTACATGGTCGTCCTTGATCACGTATCCGTCGTGTTGACGAAGTACGGATTCTAGTAATACTCTTACAGAATAAGGAAGTTTCGATACTTTTGTTAGTCCTGCTTCTTCTAAAGCTTTCAAACGGTAGTAGTTATACGTCTTGTCGTTTACTTTGAAAGACTGACGGCTATTATGCAAGTTGCTTTTTGCCATTTTATGTTTCCTCCCTTTATGTACTGAAAGACGAAAAGTTCCCATCTTTCCTCTACTCCATCTTAGTATAGCAAAGAACAATAGTAAAATACATATAATTTATAGGTATACATAAGAAAAGCTTATGACTAATCGAAATATCATTAAGAATTCTCAATTAGTCGTTTCTATTCTCAAATAGCGTCACATTCTCTCGTAAAAATGCCGTTTATGCCATTTACTGTATATCTATTTCCAGAAAATAATAAATAACTATTTTATGTTTTATTACGAAATTATGTATGGTAATGAAGTCTTTAGTGTCTTTACATATGTTTAGACACGGAGCCGCCACTATGAGAAAATAAAGAAAAGGAGAGGTTTTGTATGAAGAAAGCATTACTCGTTATCGATTATACAGTAGATTTTGTAGCAAGGGACGGTGCATTGACTTGCGGTGATCCAGGTATCGCGCTTGAGCAGTATATTGTGAAGCAAACAACGGAGTATGTACAACACCAATTGCCAGTATTCATCATTAATGACGTGCATGAAAAAAATGATCCGTACCATCCGGAAAGCAAACTATTCCCTCCTCACAACATTCGAGGCACAGTAGGCAGAAATCTTTATGGGAAACTGCAGGATCTCTATACCGATCATAAACAAGAAATTAGTTGGATGGATAAAACACGCTACAGTGCATTTGCCGGAACAGATCTCGATATCCAATTGCGCGCACGCGGTATTACGGAAATCCATCTTATGGGTGTATGCACGGATATTTGCATCTTACATACTGCAGTCGATGCGTACAACCTTGGCTACACGATTGTTGTTCATGAAGGCGGCGTCGCAAGTTTCAACGCTGCAGGTCACGACTGGGCTCTCTCTCACTTCCAAAACACATTGGGCGCAACCGTGATAGCGAAATAAAGTCAGACAAAAGTTCAGCAGGCATTTGACCTGTCTGAACTTTTTTATCGAAAAATGTTTGAGGTATTAAAAAGATGGTAATACCAATACTAAGCAAGAGCTACATAACATAATGAAAAGGAGATGAGCAACATGAGCTTTTTATGGTTCTTAATTATCGGAGGTATCATTGGTTGGCTAGCTGGACTTATTGTAGGTAGAGATATTCCCGGCGGTATCATTGGTAACATCATTGCAGGTATTGTAGGTGCATGGATTGGTGGTGCACTATTAGGCGAATGGGGTCCACAGATCTCTAGTTTCTATTTCTTACCCGCGTTAATCGGTGCGATTGTACTTGTATTCATTGTTAGCTTAATTATGAAGAGTATGCGAAGAGCTTCATAATACTAAACATCAAAACGTGAAGTGGCCCATTCGAGGCGCTTCACGTTTTTTTGTAGACTAAGTTTTGCTTATTCATTCGTCTACACGCTCATAGTTCATGCGTAACCGCTCTATAGTCACCGTAAAGCGCTCTATAATACGAAACCAAAGCTCTATCATGTTCCGTAACCGCTCTATAGTCAGTGCGAAGTGCTCTATGATAGGTGACAACCGCTCTATACGCCCGCCTCTTGAACGTTCCCTTCCACTTTACATCAATCAAAAAAACGCGGAGCCACCAGATTCGGTGGACTCCACGTTTCATTTCTTCACTTGCTTCTCTGTTGCCTTGCGTTGCTCCTCGAACTCATTGTAATACCACAATACATCTTCTACATATTGATCGCTGTGATTATAAGTGAAAACAGCTTTCGGTATATCCCCGTCTGCGGCACCGCTATCCGATAGATAGTGGGCGGCGCTGAAGATGGCATCTTCTATATCAAATGGGTCCGCTATTCCGTCACCGTTTGCATCGACACCGTAACCACCGTATTGCTTAATCACCGCTGGATCAATTTTATCACGTTCAGGAATATCTCCTTTGCCCAATTCCTTGCAACCAGGATAATCCCAGCCGACGAACGTACATGGCATGAACTGCATCGGTCCTTCTGCACCAACTGGTGAGACGTCGGCTTTCATTGTAGAGAACCTGGTCTCAATGCGGTGATGCGCTGCAAGCAATGTCCACGGAATATTGTATTCTTTTGCTGCCTCGATATAGATTGGAATAAATTCCTGTGGGACGGCTTCTCCAGTTTTTCGGTCTTGAATATGAAATAACGCCGTAGCCGTTTCTTTAATCGTGTCGTGTTTTCCGAAATTCACCCAAAGAATGGCGGAAATCGTAAAGAGCGTGACAGCAACAGGTACTAATAAAACCAAAAAAGCGACCATAACTCGTCCCGATCGACTGAGCCTCTTTTTCTTTAATTTCTTCATTGCCTCATCCCTTCAGTTGATTACTTGCCTTCTTTGATGAGTGCTTTCATGTCTTTTACGATTGTATCATATTGCACGTCTTCGTTCCCACCATATAATTTTACGACTTCATTGTTCTGATTCACCAAGCCGAATGAAACGCCATGGATGACTTGATCATCATTCGGGATTTGCTTCACTAACTGTTTAAACGATGAAGCAGCTAATTTTTCAATGGTCTTCATATCGTAACCTGTCAGCATCTGCCATTTACTTTCATCGGGCGCGCTAAACAAGTCGAGATACTTCCCGAGTTCTTCTGGTGTATCCACATCCGGGTCTACACTGAATGACACGATATGGTAATCCTCGATGTTATTGTCAATCAATTTTTCCTGCAACGTGACCATATTGCTCATCATTGGCGGACAAACGGTTGTACATTTCGTAAATACAAATTGCGCTAGCCATACAGAGCCTTTCAAGTCTTCATCGGTTACGGTTTCATTGTGTTGGTTGGTAGCTTTAAATGAATCCACTTTATATTTATGATCGGGCTTAAAACTGCCACCACACGCACTCAATATCAGCACAAAAATAAGTGTTAACGGTACCAAAAGCTTTTTATACATTTTCGATTCCTCCACCTTTTAATAGTCACTTTATCATAACGAAAGTTCACCAGTCATACAAGGTGAAGGCAGCCTCCATTTTGGCTAAATCTTGTCGGAATCATGAAGTTCCTATGAAGTCATCTGTTTTTGATGTCTGAGAGAACGCCATGAATCGCCTCTAGCTTCACTTCCAAACGATGCAGTAGATAAAACGATACGAAAATCGGAAATCCGACATCTTGTATGAGCTGTAGCCAGTGCTCCATTGTTCACTCCTCCTCTCTGTCATTCGATGAAAAAGCCGGCTTCCAGTACGTGACTGAAAACCGGCTGTAACTTATCGACTGACGATGTTTCGTGTATCACGTGCAACGATTCGTGCACCTTTAATCGTGGCGAGTGGAGATTCTTCGATGAGGAAAATATTGCTTTGGATCACTTGCTGCATTACCGCTTCGACTTGACCTTGCGTAATGTCTTCATCGGGTTCATCCACCGTTAATGTGACCGGCTTATTCGCCGCGGTTAAAAATGTTAATTCCAATACTTTTGCCATGTGCGCTCTCCTCCTGTACGATTTTAGTTATGAAGATCTTCTGTTACTACTTTCTCGAGCTGAATGAGTGGGTAGCTTGATAATGAAGCAAGTTGTGTCAAAGCGGTGTACATATTTGCTGGTGTTGCGTCGTCATTGATGAATTTGTACGTTTTAATCTTGCGGATGAAGTGACCTTTCTCGTTAACACCTGCATTAAAGTGGATCTTCGCCGTAGCCTGATTGAATTCTAGTGTTGCTGCCATGTGTATCACCTCCTTTCATCCGCTATATAGACGAAAAAAGTGAAAAGGATACTTTGTTAGTGAAATATTTCTCAATTGCTTTTATAATGAAGGGTAGAATGGAAGAGGTGAAAAAACCGTGCCAGACCTATTTATGTGGTTTATTATATTTTGGGGTATTGTGATGATCGGCTTATTCGCTATCGGTGGATTCTTCATGTTCCGGAAGTTCCTGAAAGTATTGCCGAAAGAAGACGGAAAATCGACACTGGATTGGGAAGAGCATTACGTCAATGAGTCGTTGCATTTATGGAATGACGAGGCGAAAAGCATGCTCAACGAACTCGTTACGCCTGTGCCGGAGTTGTTCCGCGACGTGGCGAAGCAGAAGATCGGTGCCAAGATCGGTGAGATTGCATTAGAAGACCGTGCCAAAACTATTGAATTTGATCATATTATCAAGGGGTATATTCTTGCTACGCCAAAGCGCGACCATAACTTCTTGCGCAAGAAACTCAAGCAGATGGAAATTGATGTTCAGCCATATGAGCATTTGTTTACGTGAATAAAGAAACAGGATGTCCCTATTGATGGGGCATCCTGTTTTTGTGTGGTTTTGAGTATGTAGTTCAAGTTCGTAAGATCAGTGAGTTAGGGTGATACGTCATGGGATGGAAGCTCCAGCTGGCGCACGCTTTCCTATGGGCTCACGGTGAGCCAACCAGGTCGCTAGTACAAAGCCATGCCCGCTGGAAAGCGTCCGCTCGGAACGGAAATCCCCTACTCAAAACTTATGCCAGCCTTCTACTTTCATTTCCAGACATAAAAAAAGAAGCCGTCACAAGGACGACTCCTTCCCTACCCTACTCTTCTCAAGCATCTTATACTTCACTAACATTCCGACCCGCCACGGCAAGATCATCGAAAACGCGAGGATGAAAAACATGCCGCCAAGCTCACCGACGTCGATTGTGTTACTGAGCACGATCTTTCCGACCAGGCGAATCACCAATAACCCGAACAGGATCAGTAAAAACACCTTCGACTTCTTCAAATAAATCCCGTCATCTTTAATCTCAAACTTCGTCGTATAAATCAAAAACGTGGAAAATATCAAGCCGACCAAACCGGCTTCTACCACTTGCGTCCATGGCACTTGGAATTCGTCGAACAAGAACATCAACATCCCAGACGACATGAACAATGGCGGTAAGATAATCTTCTTCGCCTGAATCGGCCTATTCGACGCCTTCGCCCGCATCGTATAGACAAATGTCGTCATCACGACGAAAACTACCGTCGAAGCGATGATCAAGTAAATGGAAGGAATACTTGTGAAGACGTAATCTATCAGTTCTTGTATCTTATGCATCTATGTTCCCCCACTGCACGAGCTCATCGAGGCGTTTTTTCAGATCATTCATTGGAACGATTCGTGCAAAACGCGTCAACTCTTTCTGTTCATTAAATAATAAGACGACTGGTGCAGTAAAGAGTGACAACTGTCCGGCTATTTCTGGAACTTCCGCTGCGTTCACACGGTAGAAGTCGAATGGATAATCGCTTTCGAGTGCCGCCACCTGCGGATACAATCCTTCGCAGACGGAGCAATTATTCGTTTTCACGAACAACAAGAACTGCGGTGTCTCATTCAATACATGCTGCCACTCGTCAAAAGAAGTAATTTCTTTCATCCTACACCTCTTTTCCGCTTACCCACTTACATTAAAAGCCTTGGAAGTCGCCAAAGATTGGGCTAAGCCAACTTGTGAAATAAACCATTCCGTTAAAGAACAGTATGATACCGAATGCAATCATCAAGTAGCCGCCTACTTTCGTAATCTTCATACTGTGCTTGCGAATCCAACCAATTCGAGTGATGAAGAAAGATAAGAAGAAGAATGGAATCGCGAAACCAAGTACATAGAGCATCATATACAACATACTAGATGCCGGATTCGTCGCAGCAAGATAGATGATGGCACCGATGATCGGTCCCATACATGGCTGCCATCCAGCGGAAAACGCTAGACCGATCAGCGCCGTACCGAAGTAACCTGCGGGACGATTTTTAAATTGCAGCTTCTTCTCTTTCATTAGAAATTCTGGTTTAAATAATCCAATCGTCATCAGTCCGAAGATGATGATGAAAATCGCACCTAGCTGACGAATCAAATCTTGATATTGCAAGAAGATCGATCCAATTAAGGACGTACTGAATCCTAAAATAATGAATACGATCGAGAATCCGAGTAAGAAGAACAGCGTGTGCAACATGCCAGCACGGTTCATTCCTTTTTTCTTATCTCCGAGTTCATCCAGTGACATGCCGGTAATATACGAGATAAAGGCCGGGTATAGTGGTAATACGCATGGAGAAATAAAACTCAGGAAACCTGCTCCAAACGCAAAGAAAATATTAACATCCGTCCCCAACAAAATTCCTCCTTTAACAGTAGAACAAGTAGAATGCCGGCAAGCGCCAACATTCCCACTCTATCGTACCAAACAAGAGACTCGATTACGCTTCATTTGATTGTGAAATCTTTTTGACAATCACGCAATCTTACTCTTGTGTTCCGTTTTGCAATTCATACATCGTGTAGTACAAGCCCTTTTGCGCAAGCAACTCTGCGTGTGTCCCACGTTCAACGATTTCGCCGTGGTGGAGTACGAGAATTAATTCGGCATCCGCGATCGTACTTAGACGGTGAGCAATCGCAATCGTTGTACGGCCTTCGCGCATCTTCTCTAAACTCTTCTGAATCGCCACTTCCGTTTCCGTGTCAATATTTGCAGTTGCTTCGTCGAGCACGAGCACTTTCGGATTCATCGCAATGGTCCGTGCGAAAGCGATCAATTGACGCTGTCCACTGGATAACGTCGAACCGCGTTCTGTCACTTTCTGTTCATAACCGTTTGGCAACTCTTCAATAAATTGATCGGCTTGAACGAACTCTGCAGCTTCCCGCACATCTTCATCCGTCAACTCTTCATTATGGAGACGGATGTTGCTTGCGATATCACCGTAAAACATGAACGGATCTTGCAAGACGAGTCCTACTTTTTTCCGCAATTCTTCTATTGGATACTCTTTTAGCGATACCCCATCAATGAAAATGTCGCCGCGCTCGTATTCATAAAAACGCATGAATAGATTGATAATCGAACTCTTTCCGCTTCCTGTATGACCGACCAGTGCGACCGTTTCACCTGCATTGGCGGTAAAGGAAATATTTTTGAGCACATCCTGTTTACCGTCATAACTGAACGTCACATTACGGAATTCGATCGTACCTTCTGTAATATGCTGAGTAGATACTGCTGTTTGCTTTGGTTCAATTTCCGGATTATCGATTAACGCGAATACTCGCGACGCAGATACGATCGCTTGCTGGAACATCGATAAACGTTGCATCACTTGGTTGATCGGTTGGAATAGACGTCTTAGCAACGTAGTGAACGCATAAATAATCCCGACATCCACGACCGACGTAAACGATGCCGTTCCGAAATAGCTAAGTACTGCAACGATGGATCCGGCATACAGCAAGTCGATAAATGGTCCAAGCATCAAGCTATCAAAACGAATATTTCGCAGTCCGACGCGGTAATGTCCTTCATTGACTTCAATAAACTCGTCAGACAAGCGCTTCTCTTGGCGGAACGCTTGAATCATGTCCATACCAGATAATGACTCGGAGATTTTCGCGTTCAGCTGACTGAGCCGTTCCCGAATATCTTGATAGAAGTCTGCACTGTAATAGCGATAGACCGATACGAGAATTAGGAATAGCGGCAATAAGATCAATGTATAAAGCGCGAGTTTGCCGTCAAGCGTAAAGAGCGCAATATAGACGCCGACAATTCCGAAGATCGCCTGCATGAACGTAACCGCCACACTGACGAACATTTCTTTGATGGATTCCGTATCATTCGTTACACGTGAAACGATTCCGCCAGCAGGTGTCTGATCGAAATACCGTAGTCCAAGCTTCTGGACTTTCGAGAACGCATCGATCCGAATTTGCTGGATGATTGCGAGTGCAAATTCCTGGAACCGCAATGTTTGGAAATACGACCCGATAATGTTGACGAGTTGTAGTCCGATGTAAATTAGTGCAATGGTCCATACTTCTTTCGCCGGGAAGTTTAGTGGTACGACATAGTCATCGAGGAATCGCTGGATCACTAGTGGCCCAAGAATCGTCGATGTCACCGTCAACAGCAATAATAAAATTGCAATCAATGCACTTTTTTTCATTGGTAAGACGTATTTCGCTAGCCGCATGAACGTTTTGAACTGATCTCTGGCGGACATCTTCTGTTTGTTATTCATCTGCGCCGCCTCCTTGCTCTACGATCGACTCTAGCTGTTGCAAATCGTACATTTCTTTATACATACCGTTTTGCGCCATTAAGCTATCGTGATCGCCAATTTCAACGACTTCGCCTTCATCAAGAACAATAATTTGATGCGCGTGCTGAATGGCACTTAAGCGGTGCGACGTAATAATGGTCGTCTTACCCGTTCTTTCTTCTTTCAATGAACGAAGAATCGCTTCTTCCGTCCGGGCATCTACTGCGGACAATGAATCATCCAGCAACAATAGCTCCGGATCCATTAGCAACGCACGTGCAATGGACACACGCTGACGCTGTCCACCGGATAACGATACGCCACGTTCTCCAACGAGCGTTTCATACCCTTTTTCAAACGTCAGAATATCTTCGTGAATATGCGCAGATTTCGCAGCCGCCACAATTTTCGCGGGATCAATTTTCGGGTTCGTAAAGGCAATATTTTCACCGAGTGTCGTCGAGAACAAGAAATGGTCTTGCGGCACATAACCAATTGCCTGGCGCAAACATTCCTTCTTATAGCGCGTAATCGGAATGCCACCATACGTAATCGTTCCCGTATACCCTTCGAATTCTCGCATTAATAGCTTGAGAATCGCTGTTTTCCCTGCACCGGTCTTGCCGATCACGCCAAGTGTTTCACCTTGCTTGATCGTAAAGTGTAAATTACGCAGCGATGCTCGTTTATCGTCTGGGAACTTGAACGTGTCGATATCAAAGACGATATCTCCGTGCGGCAATTGACTCACCGCATTCGGACGATCTTGAATTCCAGGCTCAACCGAAAGTAAATCCTGAATTCGGCTGTAGGATGCATTTCCCCGTTCGACAATGTTGAATAGGAAACCAATAGCTAGCATCGGCCATGTTAACAGTCCTAAATAGGAAGTGAACGCCACCAAATCCCCGATCGACAACTCCCCTGATAAAATAAAGCGTGTACCGAAATAAAAGGATAGAATATAGGAGATCGCAAAAACTCCCGCAATCGTCGGATCAAACAACGCATCCACTTTCGCAACACGCATATTCTCCTTAACGACTTGTTCTGAACGTTTCGTGAACGACTCGACATCTTCTTTTTGCTGACCAAACGTCTTCAGCACTTTAATTCCTGAAATACTCTCCTGTGCTTTGTCGTTCAAATCGGAGAATGCTTCCTGCGCTACACGGAATCGATTACGTAATAATCGTCCGTAATAACTCGTCAGGAAAATCATCACCGGAATCGGCACAAGGGCGATCAGCGTTAACTTCCAACTAATCGAAAACGCCATCATCAAGATGACGAAACCACCTGTTGAAATCGAATCGAAGAGTGTCAGAATTCCTGATCCCGCCGTTTGTTGCACTGCATTGATGTCATTCGTTGCATGCGCCATTAAATCTCCGACACGTCGTCGCTGATAAAATGAAGGCGACATGCGCGTGAAGTGCGTAAACAGACGCTCTCTCATGACGCGTGCAAGGTATACCGATGAGCCAAAAATCATCACGCGCCAAATATAGCGCAAGACATACATCAATACGCCCGTCACCACGAGAATAATCATCCAGCGCATCAGCATCTCCGCGGTCAATTCATCTTTCGCCACCGCATCGACAATATAGCCGATAATTTTCGGCGGTGCCAGTTGCAGTAACGCGACAATCATCAGGGCCGTGATCCCTATGCTGTATTGTTTTTTTCTCTCAGAAAAAAACCAGCGTAAATCCAGTAATACTTTCACTGGCTTTCCTCCTTTGTTCTGCACCACTTCTCTTGCAGTATTTTTTATAGTGCTGGCTATTTGATTCTAGCAAAACTTCTAAGTTATCGAAAGTTACGGAACTGGAATATTTCAGTATTTGAAATACATCCTCTTTATACTAGCGGGATCGTACGACTGGATTCGACTTGTTTTCATTTATAATGTCCACCGATTAATTGATTTCGTCTATACGCCGTACCACCTGGCGTAACGGAAACTGCGCGAAGAATAGCAGCCGATCCATACTTCATGCGAATTTCATCCATCACGTGACCGATTTTTTGTTGCTTCCAATTCATTGGTTCAAATAAACTGAGCTGGAAGCTACTATCTTCTTCGAGATTCGACAAGTTGACGGAAATATGGCGTAACGGTCGTCCGTCATGGAACGTTTCAAACAACTCTAAACAGACGCGATAAATCGCCATCGTTTCATTCGTCGCTTCCGGCAACGTTTTTTGACGATTGAACCCGCCACCGAGTACGTGCTTTGAATAACCAAACGACAATGTGATGGTGCGTCCTTTCTTTTTCGCAAGCCGCGCACGCATTGCGGTATCTTCACACATCTCAAGCATGACGGCCAATACTTCGTCAGTCTTCGTATAATCGCGCAACAGCGTCTGGCCTTTGCCATAACTCACTTGCCCTTCGATCAACACGGAGCCAAGGTCGGAATAATCGATGCCATGCGCATGATAATAGAGTTGATTGCCCATCACACCGAACTTCTTCTCCAAACTCTCAAGCGGGGTGTGCGCGAGATCACCAACTGAATAAATGCCCATGTCTTCAAGCGTTCGCTCCACTCGCTTGCCGATTCCCCACATTTTATGAAGCGGGGCAACAGGCCATAACTTCTCCGGCACATCTTCATACGTCCAGTGCGCAATCCCTGTTTTTTTCGCCTCGAGATCTAGCGCGAGCTTCGACAACAACATATTCGGCCCGACTCCGCACGCTGAACGCAACTCGAATTGCCGGTACAACTCATCCTGAATGCGGAAAATCAACGTCTCAAGAGGACCCCATAGTCTTTCCGTGCCCGTAAAGTCGACAAAACTTTCATCAATACTGTATACATGGATCGCTTCTTTTGGTACATAGCGGTTCAACAACTTCGTCAATTCCATCGACACATCGATATAAAATTGCATTTTCGGTTCAATTAAACGAATGCTTGGGTCGTCCGGCACCTCATACAGACGCATGCCTGTCGTAACTCCAAAGCGTTTTTTCAGTGGCGGTGAGGCAGCCAGTACGACACCGCCTTTTCTCTCAATATTGCCGACAATCGCAATCGGCACTTCCATTACGTCGAGTCCTTCCATGGCTGCAGCACAGCTCGCGTAGAAGCTACGCATATCAAGACACGCAATTTTTCTATTCGGTAATGGTTTCATATGGCATTCACCTCTCAAAAGAACAAGTGTTCCTATGAGTAGTATACCCCCATTTATCGGGTTCAAGCAATGGAAATTCGCGGGTACCATGGATAGTTGTGGTGAATATATCGACTAGACGAAAATATCCCGAAAATCAGAGTGTGACCTCTCACTTTCGGGATATACTATTTCGGTATATCATTGTAATATAATAATTATTTACAGGGAAATATCTTCAGGTGGTTGGCCCGATTTATTCATCAAGCGAATCGCTTCGGGTTCAATTTTCAAAATAACCAAATTCGGATCTTCAGGACCGTCAAACCACGCTTTCATATGATCATTCCAAATTTTCTTTTTCAAGCTTTCGTCATCAGAAATCGCTACACGGCCGGAATACTCAACGTATGCGTCACCGAATCCTTCCCCGTCATACCCAAGAAGAATATGCGTGTACGGATTATCTTCAAGTTCATCTACCTTTTCCGTTTTTCTATTAGTAGGTGTATACAAAGTCAATCCATCACTCATAAATGTCATATACCGGCTATACGGTTTGTTGTTATCCACCGTCGCCATCGTTCCTACCATACTTTCATCCAGAATTTTCTGTACTGTGTCTTTTGCAGTCATGTACTTCCGCTCCTTTCGAGATTACTCCTAGTCTTCCCACCGCCACCATTTCTAAACCTAAAACGATTTGAGCAAGCCACTCATTTCAGCCAATACTGACTACCGTTACGGGTCTGACCGAAATAACCGTATTCAATTAAATAATTTCGAAGTGTAATGAAATCTTCATGAATTTCCGAAAGCCGATCATTCAACTCATGTTTACTGTACGAAATATCTCCGTCAAAGCGCTTACTAATTTCCTGGACAATAATTCGTCGCTGTTTTTCCGTCGCCGGCATCTCTTTTAACTGGCCATCGGTTCCGTCAGGGAAAAATGTTTGCAGTATTGCTTGCTGTTCTTCCTCCGCCACTGAATACTCATCGTGAAATAATTGAGATGCTTTATGCGGCGGGATAAACGCCTGCGCGTACGACTCACGTTCTTTCAATAACTCCATCATCGCAAGAAACACTTTCGCCTGACGTTCTTTTTCTTTTAACGCAAAGCGATGATGCCGGACGGTCGTCGCACTGCCAATCTCCAGTTCTTCCTGTACATCTTTATCACTTTTCCCTTGATAGAATAAACGCAACAGATCACCTTGATGATCCGTAATCCCTGACCATTTCTTATCGAGTTCAAGCAAATACGCAAACACCGACTGATGCGAATGTTCGATATGCACATGCATAAATCGCTCCGCTTCATACAACGCATTCTCGTACGGATAAATCACACCTTTTTCGATTTGTTTACCGCATAGTAAACAATCATACGATGTGGAATCTTCTATATACCCTTGCTTTAATTCCGTTAGTGAAGCATCCCAGAACGCTTTCGTAAACTCCATATATCCCACACTCCCGTTACATTTTTAATCAAGACAAACAAACCAATCTTTTGTTTGTCAGCTATCTTCTATGATACCTCACGTATTATCTGACTTCAATAGCGCAACAAACAATATACCGCTTTGTTTGTTCGTTCATTTGCAATACGTTTCATACAGTCGCCAAACAATATCGCACGTGATACACTCATTTCATACCTATACAAACGAGGTGACATAATGTGTTTACTGGCGTTTCAATTGCAAAGCCATCCGAAGTATCAGCTCGTCATGATGGCGAACCGAGACGAAGCTTACGCACGTCCGACAGCACAAGCAAACTTTTGGAGCGATCATCCAGATATTTTAGCAGGACGTGATCTCGAACAAATGGGCACGTGGCTCGGCATCAATACACAAGGGAAAGTCGCTGCACTAACCAATTATCGTGACTTCACGCTACCGCAAACCGGCAAACTCTCACGCGGTCACATTGTATCTTCCTATCTACAATCCAGTCTGTCTGCACAAGATTTCATGGAGCAACTGCATACAAATCGAGAAGATTATGCAGGCTGTAATGTACTGGCTGGATCCGCCAAGGAAATGTTTTATTACTCAAACATCGAGCAATCCATCCAACATCTACCGAACGGCACACATGGACTGAGTAATGCCTTGCTCAATACACCGTGGCCGAAAGTGGATAAAACGAAAGCTTTGCTGGCAGATTACTTGCAACAAACGGAGACGATAGATCCGAATATATTATTTGGCATGATGCAACGAGCGGAACCATTTCCGATTGAACAACTACCGGATACCGGCGTAGGTGAAGATCTCGAGCGCTTGCTGTCTTCGATATTTATCGCATCAAAAGACTACGGCACACGTTGCACGACTGTACTGACCATAGACAGAGAAGATCGTGTAGAATTCGAAGAGCGCACATACAAAAAAGGCGTCTTTACCGCTACTCAAAAATTCTCTTTTCGCATCGAAAAACCGGCTCACTCCTAAAAGAGTACAGCCGGTTTTATTCTGTTTTTCATGCATTATTTTCATATAATTATTATAACATGTCCATATATTTTTTGAATTCGGCCAAAGCTTTTTCGCGGTCTCCCGTACTGAATAAACGTCTTTGATCAGCACCGATAATACGATAATGTCCACCTGCGGTATGCTGTTGCAATTGATATTGCTGCCATTGCCCGATTTCCGTCCACCAATTAATCGACGCACTGGCGGCTGTTTGTCGTGAATGAATCTCTTCATGTACTGCTATTTCAGCTAACTCAATCGGGTCTTCTCCCATGACCGAGCGCAACAAAGCACTCTCGCGAAATAGCGCACAAACTACTACCGCTGTTGCCCAACCAATTTCTTGGCGGCCTTTCTCTAACTGTACTAAAGTCTTCTTTGAAATGCCTATAATCTCCGCCATTTGATCTTGCGTATACTCCATTTCTGTTCGGATTAACTTCAAGCGGGGTGACACTAAGTCAATGACTGTCTGCTTATTCAACGTTTTATTCCACCTTTACATTTAAAGTGTATATTTACACATTTAATCACTTTAGTTATTTTACGTGTGATACAACCGCCTTTTGTGTGTTTTGTCTTCATTCGTGTAAAATAGCTTTTATCTCTATAAGCAGTGTATCACAACTAGTATCACTAGATAAATCCCCATAGAAAAAACCTGCAGAACCGAAGTTCAACAGGTTGTGTATAGCGTATTAAATAGTTCTGGTAGAATCCCAATTCGTAATATCTTCTTCTAGCGGAATTTGTGCAGCTCGAGCTTTTACCGCAGCGTTGAAGAACAAGGCCACTAGGAAGATCGAGATGACAGTCGCTCCGATTATGGACACATTCATCGGTAAGCCGAATCCAATGGCGGCATTCAATATATACGTCGTCGTAGCCATCAGCATGAATGTTCCGGGTATGAGTGCGACCCAGTAGTTCTTACCGGCAATGAAGAGATACATTGCACCTACAAATAACGCAATGACCGCCGTGGACTGATTCGCCCAAGAGAAGTAGCGCCATAGAATGTTGAAATCTACTTGAGTCAGTGCAATCGAAATAGCGAACATCGGAATCGCGATCCATAGACGGCTCATGATTTTCGCTTGCGGATACTTGATATAGTCCGCAACAATCATGCGTGCACTACGGAATGCCGTGTCGCCTGATGTGATCGGTAGGATGATGACACCAATCACCGCAAGTGTTCCACCGATAGCACCTAGCATCGTGATAGATACTTCACTAACAATAACTGCCGGTCCACCAGCCGCAAGCAATTCACTCAATGTCACACCGTTAAACAACGCCATACCAGCCGCTGCCCAAATCATCGCGATAATTGCTTCTGCAATCATCATGCCGTAGAAAATTTTGCGACCTTGGTTTTCATTCTTCGTTGTCCGGGAAATAATTGGAGACTGTGTCGCATGGAAACCAGAAAGCGCTCCACATGATATCGTTAAGAATAATAACGGGAAGATCGGAATATTATCAGGATGTAAGTTCGCAAATGTCAATTCAGGAATCGGAACACCTTTAATGACCATCATGCCGCCGATACCGACTGCACTGATCACAAGTAGCGCACCGAAGATTGGATAGAAACGACCGATGATTTTATCGATCGGTAATAGTGTCGCCAAAATATAATAAAGGAAAATAAGAGCCACGATGATTCCCATTGCCATCCAACCATTCATGAGGTTGTATAGCAATCCTGCTGGTGCGGAAACGAATACCGTACCGACCAAGACGAGTAATAATAACGCAAACGCATTGACAATATGTTTCATCGCTTTGCCGAGGAATTTTCCTGCCAGTTCAGGCAAGTGTGCACCGCGGTTTCGGATTGAAATCATACCTGTCAGATAATCATGTACAGCGCCTGCAAAAATCGCACCGACGACAATCCAAACAAATGCGACCGGGCCGTATAACGCACCCATAATCGGTCCGAAAATCGGGCCAACTCCTGCGATATTTAGTAATTGAATCAATGAGTTCTTGTTTGTGCTCATCGGCACGTAATCGACTCCGTCCGCGCTCGTATACGCCGGCGTAGGACGTTCTTCTTTAACGCCAAACATTTTGACGATATACTTACCATACGTAAAGTAACCAACTATTAATAATACGATAGAAAATAAAAATGTAATCATTGCCTTTTTCCCTCCCTAGTATTGATAACGCTTACATCAACTATAATAGAAAGATGTCCGAACTATGACAAAATCTCGTAACATGTCAAAATCGCGAGGTAAGATGCACTCCGAGAGATTAACATGTTACGAGATTTTTTTATCCTTCGAGGCGTTGCCGTAATTCTTTGACATAATTTCGGCTAACTGACAATTTCTCCGGGCGCTGATCTACTTCTAACTGATACGCTCCATTGAACCAAGGCGTCAAGCTACTGACATGTACGAGGTTCACGAGAATACTTTTATGGATGCGGAAGAACGATGAATAGGTCAATTTGTTCTCGAGATCTTTCAATGTCATGCGCGTTTCATAATCACGCGTAGGCGTAACGATCTTCGTCCAGTTTTCTTCTCGGTGGACATAAAGAATATCGCTGACCGGGATATAGTGGATTTCGCCTTCCGTTTCGACGGGCAATCGACCCATTCGTTTCGGTGATGTGTCGAGTTGTGTCCGCTGCAGCAACTCTTTTACACGCGCAATCGTCTGCCGCAATTGCTCTTCATCATACGGCTTCAGTAAATAATCCATCGCATGGACACGAAACGCTTCTGCCGCGAATTGCGGATAAGCCGTCGCGAAGACGATCAGCGGTACTTTTTTCAATGCGCCTAGCGTCTTGGCGACTTCCATTCCATCCACTTTTGGCATCTCGATATCAAGGAACACGACGTCAGGCTGTAGCTGCATCGCCTTGATAATCGCCGACTCCCCTGAATCCGCTTCTCCGACAACCTTTACTCCATCAAATCGTCCAAGCAAATACAGCATTTCTTCGCGCGCGTACCTTTCATCATCTACGACTAATACGCGAATCGTTTCCGTCATATCCGTTCACCTCCGATTTCGGAATGTGGAATGAAATCTTCGTCCCTTCATTCTGTGTACTTTCTATTGTGAGTCCTGAATTTTTATCGAACGTCATCTGTAGGCGTCGGTTAACGTTATAGAGACCGAGCCCGGTACCTTTTTCAGATTGGATTTTCTCTCGTCCAAGTATAGCGAGCCGCTCTGGAACAATTCCCTCACCGTTGTCTTCTACCATAATATGAATGGCATCGCCTATTTCATGTATTGAAATGTGGACCATTGCATTTGCGTCCAAATCCTTAATACCGTGCGTCATCGCGTTTTCAACGATCGGTTGCAACGTCAATGGCGGAATCTTCTCCTGCAGAACGTTCGGATCCACGTCGATACAAATCTTCAATTTATCAATGAAACGTGCTTCTTCTATCATCAAATACGCTTTGACGTGCGCAAGTTCTTGCTGTAACGTTACCATCTTCACCGTCGTACCTTCAAGATTCTGACGCAAGAAGAATGACAGCGACGACAGCAGTTTACGCGCTTCATCCGGATTTGTTCGTATCAATGAAAGAATAATATTCATCGAGTTAAACAAGAAATGTGGACTAATTTGCGCCTGCAACGCTTGGATTTCTGCTTCTTTAGCTAGTTGATAGGCATGATCCGCTTCGGCAATTTCAAGTTGATTGCTGAGTAGTTCAGCAAGTCCCGCAATTAATTCAATCGTGACATCGGTAATCGCTGTACGTGAAGGATAAAATAGCTTCAATGTTCCAATCGTTTCACCGCGCGTTTTAAGTGGTGCAATGACGATGGCACCTGATGCAGATACACTCGGATGGTCATGGGTGACAGAATCCGTGACAATGAGCCGACCTTCCCGGATCACTTGACGCGTAATATCTGTCTGGATCGGGCCTTGCATCATCGTACCCCCGGATCCGACATATGCGAGAATATCCGTTTTATCCGTCATCGCGACAGCACCTGGTTTCAACTCATCTAAGAGAATACCGCACACCGCCTGAGCTGTTTCCTTTCGCATACCTGTCCGTAAATAGCCGAGCGTCTGATCCGCGATACGCAATGTTTTCTGCGCTTGCAACGCGGTCACTTTTTCCTGATCACTGATGACGTTATACGCAATTAGCATAAATAATGCAGCACCCATTCCATTTGCCAAAATCATCGGCAAACCAATCGTTTGAACCAATGCGACTGCTTTCTCAAACGGCTCTGCTAATACAACTATGAGCACCATTTGCAACGCTTCCGCAGCTGCACCAATCGTGAATGCCAAAAGCGGACGAATAGGCTTGCCCTTTTTATAGAAGTAGCCTGCAAGAATACCTGAAATTATAGTGGATACGCCACACGAAAAAGCCGTGAATCCACCTAAAGACATCCGGTGTATCCCAGCGATGAGTCCAGCGCCAATCCCAAGTCGATATCCACCAAGCAATCCTGCGACGACTACCCCGATCACACGGGAATTCGCAATCGCCTCATCGGTAGTGAGTTGCCATGACATATTTTCAAAATGAAACGTCTGCATATCCAGTGCTACACCGAAATACGTTCCGAAAATCCCAAACAATCCAAAAAAGAGTATCGCCGTCAGCTCTTGCCGACGGTCCAATACATCTTGATGGATCATATGTTGGAAAAAGCGAAAACGAGTCAGAAGGAAAGCGACCGCCACAATCATTCCGACCCGTTCAAACATAATGATCAGTAAATCGAGCATCGCCATCCTCCATTCATTTGATTAACAAAAACTACTTTTTAATCGCCTTGTTCACAACCGCTACGACTTCCATACGTGACATCTTCTCGCGTCCTTCTTTAAGCGCATCGAGTGTACTATGCGCTAGTGCCAACGGAATATTACAGAAGTTCAAAATCGTCTTCGTATGGATGTCTTCAATATACGCATCAGCGAGGGCCAAATTTTCTTCAGCATACGCAAACATTTCCGGCAACTTCCAGTCATTCGGGAAGAAGTTCACATCACGCACAGCGTCTTCCTTGTAGTTGCGAAGAATATTAACAGACTGCAAGCCACGGCCAAAGCCAATGGCTAAGTCACGATCCGTCTCCGTGCCATCATACCAGCGCCAAATATCCGCAAGCATAACGCCAACGAGTCCCGCAACATAGTACGTATAATCATCAAGATCCTCACGCGTCTCAATCACCCAGTCCTTGCCTGCCCACTTCGCCATGCCACGGCCCATGATCGCAGTCGATTCGAGTACTTTAGTACGTGCCGTGTCTGGACAGAACTCTACCCAGTCAGCTAAGCGCAACGTCACTTCAGGCAACTGATCCCGGTACGGTGCGAATAACTCGTCCAGTGCAGACGCCATCGATTCACCTGTTGCAATCATGCGGTCTAGTATATCGCTTACTTTGTTCAGTAAATCCATGACGATATGTACGTCCAGTTGTTCATGGTCTTCAATTTCGTCGATTGCGCGCATACACAAGTACGCAGACGCGACGGCTTCTCTAACGTTTGGTTCAAGTAATTTAATAGGTATATAGAATGTACGGCTTGTCTCTTTTAGGACTTTCATTGCTTCTTTTTGTAGTTTCGCTTCAGTTTTCATGTAAGGTTCCCTCCATCAATCTTCGCACAGGTAGTGATTATATAGAATGTGTTTATTATAGCATTGATTGTCTTAGGCATGCGACTGGAAAGATGTTGGAGGTGGAAAACTAGTTGCGAAATGCATTTACCAAGTTCCGGAAATGATACACGTATATACAGATACTATATAACGTGTTGTGCCATAATGGAATTCAAAAGAATACTAAATGGGTGCCAGACCAAGACGATCTACTGAATTATCCTTCCCGTCAAAAAAGGGACACCAATCCATATGCGAATTGGGTCCCCGGATATTGTGTATTTATTGTTTTCTGCTGCCTGTTCTATCTACTGAAATTAAATCAAGTTTTCCTTTTCAACAACTCTACTGGACTCTTTCCTGCTACGGTCAATCGTAATTTCAACCGTCTGCTCTTTTGGCTCGTCAAATGGTGCACCATCATAAACATGGACACCATCTAATTCACCCTGACGTACCCATTTCATAAATGACATAATCATTAATAACATAATGAAAACGAGCGGTAATGCCGTGATAATGGAAAGTGTCTGTAAAGCCTCCAAGCCGTCACCATACATGAGAACGATTGAGATGCTTGTTAGAACGATTCCCCAGAATACACGATACCAACGTGCTGGCTCCTCGCCTTCTTTCAAATTAATAGACGCTACGTCTGATAACGTATAAGCAGCCGAGTTAACAGTTGTCGCCAAGAAAATGGCGGCAACCAGTAAATACAGCACCATAACGACTCCGCCTAGCGGAAGCTCATTCAAGATAGCTAATATAGCGGCAGGTGCACCTTCATTTTGTAAGATATCGAGTACGGGAACAATATTATTAAGTTGGAAGTACATACCTGTGTTTCCGAAGATCGCAAAGGCCAACCAGCAGCCCAATGTTCCGCCCACTAACTGCCCTAGTATTAAACCTTTAATCGTACGACCTTTCGAAATACGAGCAGCGAACATACCTGTGAATGGAGCATATGAGAACCACCATCCCCAATAGAAAATTGTCCAAGCGTCACTGAATCCTGATTTCCCCACCGGATCTGTGTACAGGCTCATTCTAAAGAAGTTTTGGAATAGAACACCGACACTGTCCGTAAAGCTCGCAATAATAAACATCGTTGGACCAAAGATGAAGATGAAAATCGCAATCGCGATATATAGGTAAAGATTCCAGTCGCTTAAAAGCTTCAATCCTTTTTTCAGTCCGAAATAAAGACAGATACAGAAAAAGATCATCAATGTAACGACAATCACTAAATTAAGTGTAAGCGTTTTCTCTACACCAAAGAGTGAATGGACTCCTTCAGCGAGCAAGGGGGTACCAAGTGCTAAGGATGTTCCAATACCGCCGATTAGACCGAACATGAAGCATACGTCAATTATTTTCCCAAGTAAACCATCCGCTTTGTCCCCGATGATTCCACGGCATGCTGTACTCAATCGATAGGATTTTTGACCTTTGACATATACTGCGTATGCGATCGGGATGGAAGGAACGCAATAGATAGCCCACGCAGAGAATCCCCAGTGAAACATTCCATATGTAGAGGCAAAACTTGCTGCTTCCACGGTTTCTGCCGCCATGCCGTATGGAGGACTGGAATAGTAGTAAGCCCATTCAATAATTCCCCAATACATGATACCCGAACCGATTCCAGCAGTGAAAATTAATGCCAGCCAGCTAAATGTTGAAAACTCTGGCTTCGTATTACCTAATCTAATTTTGCCCAACTTGCCAAAAGCCAACCAAAGCAAGAAGCCAAATATCCCTAAACAAACCCATAAGTACATGGGACCGAAGTTTGTTGTGATGGAATGAAGGACGGTATTTAAAAACGTAGTCCCTTTGACGGGATTTATTAAAATAGGAACAGTCAACGCCGCAATCAAGGATAAAGCAATCGCCAATATCTTTTTATCAATGGTCTCAAATCTCATGTATACACTCCCTTAGTCTTCTATGATTCATTCTCATTTTACTTCATATAGAGTCATTATTAAAGAAAACCATCAGTGTAGAAAATACACCGATAAGTTATCTTAAACGCGTGATGTACTAGATTTCTCAAATAAGGCAGTCAAGCGATCACCTACACCCGATGTTGAGGAGCTTCCTGCATATCAGGTGTGAGAACTTTATTCTATACTAGAAGTTGTTCAATAGCATCTATAACTTTTTTGTCGTATTGCTCATAACCGAAATGATCGAGCAGTTGACTGGCTGACCAGATCGTCGCCAACGGATTCCCCATTTCTTTTCCTACAATATCCGGCGCCGATCCGTGAACCGGTTCGAACATTGTTCTATCAAGAAATCTATTCATTAAGCGCCTCGAGAACCATTTCATGGAATTGAACGATTGCTTGTTCAGATTGAGAGTAGCGGCCTTTTTCGAATGCACTTGATTTGAATCCTAATTGTCCCAATTCAACTAATTCGATGTCTTCAAAGCGAACTTGCTCCGCGAATGTCATCAAGTCTTTCTCTTCTTGAGATAATTTGTCTAGGCTGTCTTCTTTAAAATAGTACGTATAAACGATTTCAGTATTTTCATGATCGATTGGTATCAATTGAATCGTGGCCATATTAGCGGGTCCCGGATAAATGGTAAGCATCAAGTTCGGCCATAACCAGAAGAATGAGCCGCCTTGCATTTCCGCCTCATCCAGATTCACTTCTCCGTATTGCTTATCAGGTTTTACCATTGTGCCTTGAAGGGAATAGTTCTCACATGTAATGATCTGATAATTATCCATATCCAATGTATCAATGAAGCTCGGGTGTGCCACGTGACAATGATCACATTCCAAGTAGTTTTCAACAAAGGCTTTCCAATTCGCTTTGATATGACGAGATTTACGATGTGTGAATTGCAAACCACTCAGAAATTCGAACTTACTTAAACGGTCAAAGAAGTCTCCGTATGATTCTGCCAGTGGTTTTGCGTTGTCATCCAGGTTAACGAAAATTAAAGATTCGATTACTTCCATTCTGACAGAACGCAGGCAAGCATCTTGTACACAAGCCGCATCTTCTTCACTTCGGAAGTTAGGTGCTTTATTTAATTTACCGTCTGTTTTGAATGTCCAGCCATGGTACGAACATTGTAAAATTTTCTTCTTGCCTGATTCAGTTTTTTCAAGTTTTGTTGCTCTGTGTGGACAAACATTATAGAATGCGCGAAGGACATCATCAGTTCCACGAATAATGATAATCGGATCGTCGCCAATTTCAGCAGTGAAAAATGCACCTTTCTTCTCTACTTGGCTCACATGACCGACCAATTGCCAGCTCTTTGCGAAAATCATTTCTCTTTCTTTTTCCAATACGCTTGGGTCTGTAAATAAATTATAAGGCATCGTTCTTTCGAATGTTCTTTCTGTAGCGTTCTGCACTTTGTTATATGCCATTTCTCATTCCCCCTTTAGGTTTCTCATATTTTAGCTAGCTTTAATTCTCTGACACGCGAATGGTGTTTCTGCCAATTTGATAGAGTGGCTCGGACATCATTTAAAAGCACCCAACCAAGCCTTCAATCAAATCTTCAAGTGCTTCAGTGACTCCTTCGTTGTCATCCAGCAAAGCAAATGCGAAGCTGTCAGCTGTATGATCTAATACGTCCGGTGCGACTAGGTTATATGCTCCAAACGCGATGCAAATATTTCTCTTCACCATGGTAAATGGCGCCATTATCTTGCTCCTGCTCCGGAAATCAAAATAATCAGTTATCTCTGAAGGTCATTTTTTTGGAGTTTCTTCCTTATCTCCCATAAGGCTAGTGCTATGCATAGGTTGAATTTTCGCTGTTGGATCGATATACACCTTGGCACTGCTTACGGAAACAGGTGCTTCTCCAAATGCTGATGCAATCGGCTTTACTTTTGTAGTCAATTTGAAAACGCCTTCATTTTCTTTCTTGACTTGTATTACCGTTTCACCCAAGTAGATGGTAGTTTTAAATTGATTCATCTGTTCAACCAGATGATCCACCAGCTCCTGAGCCCTCACCTTATGGAAACCAGCAATATCATACATATTTTTTCAGGATACAGTGCTGCAAGCTATGGCAGGCTCTCAATGACTATTACGGACAGTTGCCGAAGTCCTGCATAAAACGCTGTAAATAAACCGACCGGACCGCCTCCAATAATTGTAATATCACTAGCCTCGGCTGTTCTACCCAGTTCATACCTCCTAATAACTACTTTATATACAGCGATTTGGTACGAAGCAATTAGGGAATTACCTCATTTATGCCTCATCACAAAATCTCCCCAATTATTAATGCAATTATTATGCCAACTATTAAAATATCAATAGGAATAAGGACTCTGTCGTTTTATCTTCATAATGTTGTTACAATTCATTCAAATTCGAGTCGGAATTGACTCAAAAAATACGCGGTATTTTCAAAATTGACTCAGATCAAACAGCAGAAAGGTGATTAAAATGCCCGAAAACAAAGAGCATGAAAAGCGGTGACCAATCGGGACTTGCTACAAATGGTGAAAAATAAAATGTTCCGGGAAAATTTATACTACAGGCTCAATGTGATCGATATTCAGATACCGTTGTAGCGCGAACGAAGAGAAGATCGTATTCCACTGATCTATAGTTTCCTAAGCAAATTCAATGGAAAATATCATTCAACAACAATCATTTCTGAAGAATGGTTAATCGTTCTGTACCATTATTCATGGCCGGGCAATGTGCGCCAGCTGGAAAATCTGATGGAGCGCCTAGTCATCATGAGTGAAGCAGTCATCGGGTTTGACGATCTGGCGGAGATTATTTTGGAGAAAGTGGAGGAACTTCTCGAACTGCTCTTTTCGAATTCATTGGACAGTGCGCTGGATAATATAACCCGCACCATGATTAGAAGATCGTATGAGAAGTTCAGCTCATCGAGGGCAGTGGCAGAAGACCTGAAGATCAGCCAGTCCAATGCTTCCCCGCTAAGACCGCCAAAGTGAAGACTGAACCATAAAAACGAGCTGCCCTTGAGACGATTTCCGTCCCGAGCGGCAGCCCGTTTTACGTATTGAATTCCTTTTCCATAAACTCGACGAACGCTTTTACGATATGTGAATTCATGGATTCTTTATGATACAGCCTCCATGTTAGGAGCACGATCGATTTTCCATCGGCAGAATAACTATCAACCTTCTCCAGCTCCGGCGTATCATCCAGGATCAGACGTGGTAAGAAATTCTAGCAGTCGCTCAGCCAGTTTCTGATCGACAATACGTTTGGCGAAGAAATAGGTTCCGACTTGTTCGCCTTTCTGAGCAGGCACAAACTTACAGGACAGCTTTGCAGACACTGGATTCGTAGATGCATCTGAATGAAATTCTGGATCAGTATGTGCATGGAAGACGATCAGCTGAATAGAATCTCAAAAATACGTTTCTATAGCAGTCTCACACGCTTCAATACATCCTTCATAAAACCAAATCATATCATTAGTTAACCTATACTTCGCAGCAAATTATTTAATCAGCATAAATAAACATTAAGGTGTACTTGAAGGTCAAGGAATTTGCTAATTCGAAAGAATGATAAACTAAAAAGACTGGATGCGTGAACATCCAGTCCATTATAACTGTCAACAGTTGGAAGAGCGTATGGGCTATAGTAATTTTTTCAAAAGAGCGGTCACCTTAACCTCAATGCGAAATGGTTACTTTTGATGAAAATTAGGATGAAAGCCAGGCATGCAATTATTCTCTTCTTAACTCAGTTTAACTTATTTTGAACTGCTTAATCAGTTCATTTAGACTCGCCGCACTTTCTTCCAGTGACCTTGCACTGCCGGATACTTCATTCATAGAACTACTGGATTGTTGTGCAGTTGCCGATACCTGCTCAACACCTGCCACTGATTCTTCAGAAGCAGCCGCTATATTTTCAATCGAATCATTAATAGACCTTGTGTTGTCTAACACTTGATATAGAGTGGAGGACATGCCTTCAATTTGAGTACCTACCGATCGAATAGTTTCTTGAAGAACTTTAAATGTATCCCCAGTAGTTTGGATTTGGCTCGATCCTTCATTCACTAGGCCATACCCTTCATCCAGTGATCTGGCGACATGATTGGATTCCGTTTGAATGTCCGTGACAATTGTGGTAATTTCGGAAATAGAATTACCGACCTGTTCTGCAAGTTTTCTAACTTCATTGGCTACAACTGCAAATCCTTTTCCTTGTTCCCCCGCACGTGCCGCCTCGATTGCTGCGTTCAATGCCAGTAAATTCGTTTGTTCCGCAATTTCTTCGATCACTTTAACCAGCTTAGTAATTTCGTTCGTCTTGTTAGTTAATCCTTTTACCGTGAAGAGTGAACGTTCCATCTTTTCATTGATCTGATTCATTTTTCGAATGGATTCTTCCATGTTTTCATTTCCGTTATCCGTCATCTTGAGCATGACGTTCGATTGATTTTTTACATCTTCCCCTTTCTCCGCGACTTTTGTAATTTCTTTAGTAAACTGACTCACCTGTTCGTTCAGTGCTGAAGATGAATCCGCCTGAACCTCTGCTCCGTTGGTCAACTCGATCATTGTGGTCGCGATTTGCTGACTGCCTGCTGTTACCTCATCCGCATATTGTGTAAGTTCTTCACTTTCGCCCGTCACATCATTTGATACAAGGATGACCTCTTCAACCAAATGCCTGAGTGAATTTTTCATATCATGAATACTTCTCGAAATCGTCCCAATCTCATCTTTTCTAGCCAAGTATTTCGCGTCAATTTCTTCAGTAAAGTCGCCGTGCGCAATCGTTTGTAAACTTTGCGCCGACTTAATAATCGGTGTAGTAATGTATCTTGCACTAAGTGTATTCAATACTAGGATCAAAACGAGTACTATCAAGGAAATGAATATAATTGTTTTAATCATCTCTTTTGCCCCGGCTGTCAATTCTTCCTCTGACATAAATGAAGCTAAAATCCAATCTGTATTCGCCACTTTATACGGAGAAACCAAGTATTTCTTATCTTTAATAGTTGCATAGAAAGGTTCCAATTCTTTTGATGAAATCTCTTTTAACCCTTCAATGTCCACTTCATCTATGCTTTTGAAGTTATTTTCAGGATTATTTCCATCCGCCATAATAATTCCTGTATCATGTACAATCATGGAAAACCCTGTATTACCTTGTTTCATTTCATTTAACATGTCACTTACAACGGACTGCTGAACATCAATTCCCAACGTCCCCAATACTGCGCCATTCTGATCCGTTAAAGTGCGCACATTACTAGTCACCATGGCATTTGCAATTGAGTCTAAATAGGGAGCAGTCCTGGCGATCTTTCCATTGCCTTCTTCAGCTGCTTGATACCATCCTCTATTTCTTGGATCATACTGTTCGTTTACCTTTGTTTCAGGCCACTGCAAATAGGCTCCATCTTTAGTTGCAAGATATACATACAGCGTCTCTGGATGGGTTTCTCCATACAACTTAAACACATCATAAATCTGTTGTTCTATTCCGCCATTTTTAGATGGCGTCATTTGTACCTCTTGAGGATTGTCCTTGTAGGTTGTAATTGAAGCATCTATTTGCTTTACTAATGGATTCTGTACCATCATTTGAATGTCCCGGTCTATTTGACTGTAAAAAATGTCTATGGACTTCTCGACGACTTTCATTTATTCTTTTGAATTATCCAGAAAATCTGTTTTTGCTTGCCTCGTAATTTGATAGCTGATGATCCCACCGACCAGCAATAAAGTAATTACAATTCCAATAGCTGAAGTAATGATAAACTGTGCTTGTATGCCTCTAAATTTTTTTAACAATTGCTATGCCTCCACTCCGCGTATTCATATTGTGAAAAAGTGATGTAAGTTTAATTTAACGGGAGTAAGGACTCGATTCTAAAGACCTAATACAGAGCGAATAAAAAAGTACGTGGAAAAATCAAAACAATTTTCCCACTACTACTATTTAGTCTTCTGACAACAGCCAAATTATGGTGACTTGAAGGAACATTAGACTTTCCTTTATATCTCGTAATAAACAAACTTTTCAATATCGAATTATACCAAATATACCCACAATTACAAGTACTTAAAAAAGTCACCCGTGTTGACACATTCTCGATTGGTTCTCCCGCAGGTACCTTATTCACCAACTCCCAACTACCTCCAAAGCCGACACGCCGCTTTTGGGACGTTTAGCGTACAACTACGCTAGGAAGTATAGACGTCATTCTACAATACCAACGAATGAGTCAGAATTGTAATCGTAACCAAAGATGATTAAGTATTTTAAAAATGGGTAAGTTTAAAAAAAGGAGAGGATTGCATATGATGAGAGCGGTTACGTATCAAGGCGCGAAAGACATTAAAGTGAAAAAGGTAGACGCCCCACGTATTGAAAAGCCGGATGATATCATCGTCAAAATTACTTCTACAGCCATTTGCGGGTCGGATTTGCATATTTATACAGGGGCATTGCCGGCTCATAAAGACTACGTAATTGGGCATGAGCCTATGGGTATTGTCGTAGAAACTGGAGCCGAAGTGACGAAAGTAAAGAAAGGCGACCGTGTCATCATCCCCTTTAATGTCTCATGCGGCGAATGTTTCTTTTGTCAGCATGAATTAGAAAGCCAGTGTGACAATTCGAACCCGAACCCCGAAGTGGACACAGGCGGTTATTTCGGTTTTACCGAGCGCTACGGGAATTATCCAGGCGGTCAAGCCGAGTATTTACGCGTACCATACGGAAACTTCATTCCGTTTGTCATTCCTGAAAGCTGTGAACTGCCGGATGAATCCTTGTTGTTTCTATCCGATATTCTTCCAACAGCTTACTGGAGTGTGGAGCATGCAGGTGTAAAAAAGGGAGACACCGTTATTGTCCTAGGCTCCGGGCCTGTCGGATTATTGACGCAGAAATTCGCCTGGATGAAAGGGGCGGAACGGGTCATCGCAATCGATCATGTCCCCTACCGACTGCAGCACGCGAAGAATACGAATAACGTGGAAATATTTAATTTTGATGAAGTAGATGGAATTGGGCAACAAATGAAAGAGTTGACAAAAGGCGGTGCAGACGTTGTCATTGACTGCGTCGGAATGGATGGGAAGAAAAACATTCTCGAGAAAGTTGGACAGAAAATGAAAGTTCAGGGCGGTACACTGAGCGCCATCGAAATTGCCTATCAGTCTGTCCGGAAATTCGGCACGATTCAGCTGACGGGTGTATATGGATCGCTTTACAATATGTTCCCGCTTGGTTTCATATTTGAACGCAATGTCAATATGCGAATGGGTCAAGCACCGGTCGTGCATTATATGCCGATGCTGTTCGACAAAATCACGAATGGAGAAATCGATCCAACCGATATCATCACCCATATCTTGCCGCTTGAAGACGCTTCGAAGGCATATGATACATTTTATCAACACGAGGATGAATGCATCAAGGTCATCTTGAAACCATAAGACCAGTAGAACCCGTTTACCGAATACTATCGGGGAACGGGTTTTTTAAAAAAAGCGATACCCTACCCCTGCTTATCTGAATATAATGATGATTACTTTAAAATATAGGCGCTTTCCACAAATGTTTGAAAGGATGTGATCGACGATAGATCAACATACACAAGCGATATGCGCATGTTCAGTTGATCACTTTCAAGCAAAATGATTCTAGATTAATCTCTATCATTCGAAAAAGCATATATTTTTTTCACGGTTTCATTCGGCATATAACTTGCTAAATCCAGCAGTTCATCTACATCTGTTTCTAGTTCTTCTGCCAATGTACAAACTACTTCACGTGTAGGCATATATATGCCTTTTTCCAAAGAATCAATGAAGGAGTAGCTGAGGTTCACGCGCTCCGCTAAATAACGTAAAGACATCTGTGCTTGTTTGCGTAATAGGTGCAAGTGTTTTCCAAAATCGTTCAAATAAATCGCCGCCTTATCTAATGATAAATTATGTAAAAAAACATCTGTAATTCTTATATATCCTTCATAATAATAAGTGAAATAATTTTCAGTCTAACAGTATAGTACAAAAGACTTTGATTACTAACATCTAACAAAAATACAATTAACATAATGTGAATAAATGCATTTTATTGAGTAGAAAGCAACAAGGATAAGTGATCGAACCTAAACATAATTAACTGTAAATTCAATATACACGATTTTTACTCAGAATACTATTAGCGATATCCCTAATTGTCATTTCCAATACTCATCCTATCCGTCTTATTTATTAGTGAATGAAAACAGTTTATATCGCGGAAGTTTCAGGATTTGTGTCATACAGCTTTTACCTATACATTGAAAAGGCGCCTACTCCCCATCCTGCGCTGGGGTCATGAGTAGACGTCTTTTCCATTTATATGTTGGGAGGTATTTTTCACTAGACATCTGCTAAGTGATCTTTTTCTGATTGATTTTCTCCCTATCGACTGTCATCACGCCTTCATTCGTCAATCCCAAAAAGTTACACAATGTAAAGTAGTAAAACAATTAGTAGAACAAACAGAAATTAGCCGGCAACGGGACGGACAGAGTATTTGGCGATTAGAAATAAACACTATACTCTGTTCAACTCAAGAAATGCCCTCGCTACAAACGATAAATCTTCCTCAAACATCGGCGCGAGATTTGGACGACGTCTTACTGCAAGGGGATGATACGCAACTGCAGTTTTAAATCCCCTCACTTCATGCCATTCTCCACGCAAGCCTTTGACATCCACTTCAGGATTTTGAAAAAATGATTGAACTGCTACATTGCCTAAACAGACGACAAGGGAAGGTTGTTGTTGTTCTAATTGAGCTTCGAGATGATGAATGCAAACTGATCGCACTCTCTCTTTGTCATATTTACGAAGGGGCCGTCGTTTCAGAATATATGTCACGTACAGCAACTCTTCCTCTAAACCCACAGTTGATAAGGTCTGTCTTAAAGTTTGGCGCGTTCCGCAAACCATTCGATTCCCTTCACGATCTTCTAGTGCGCCTGGATTATCAAGAATGATCATGATCGACGCTTTCGGATTTCCTTCTCCCCAAACCATACGAGAACCTTGGTTATATAGCCCACACTCTTGGCAATCTTGCTGACTTTTTGGCGTCGGATCTTCCCGCCAACTTTCTGAACAACTAGAATTCATCTTATTCACGCTCCTAGGTTTTCAGCATTCCCTTTCTACATGCATACATACCTTGATTCATTGACACATGTCCAGTCATTGGGAATGCACGTTGGATAGAACGTTGTCGTGCGGAGCGTTTGATGAAAATCTTCCTATTGCAGGGATGACAGAGGAAGATGATTCACCCTACCTACACATTTTTCTGGAACGACCTCTATAAACTGTACTTCTGACAATGACTTAACATTTTTGTGTCCAGGATATTGACATAAATCCAATACCACGAATAGTTTCAAATTACTTGAAATCATTTATACAAACTAAAAAGACATCTACACCCAACCTTTTAAAGATCAAGAGTAGACGTCCTTTCAATTTACAACAAGTCATAACGCGTTTTATTGCATTTCTAATTCCGCTTTCAACTCTTGTACGCGCTCTAACGATAACCCCGTTGTTTCAACCTCGATTTCTACATCTAGTTTTTTCAGTAGAAGATTACGTGCTATATGTTCTTTTTCACCTATTTTCCCCTTCTCTATTCCCTTTTCTATCCCTTCCTAGCCTTCTCTTCTCGCCACTTCGCTTCATTTACTGCTACTTCCTGATCTAGAACTTGTTTTAAGCGAACTTCATAGGCAAATCGTCCGTCTGAATCCAAACTCATTTCATTCCAACTTGTAAATGCCTCTTGCAAATGTTTGTCAGTCATCGCAATCGCCTCCAGTTCTTTGTAGATATCTTCATATATATGTTGTTTTCTTTGGTCTACGATACTTAACAGAAGCAACCAGCGAACCAATACATCATTCCACGGATCCAGCTTTTCATCATACCAATGTGCAAGTAGCTTAGGTATTTCAATGAATAAGAGGTACTCGGTCCTGTAACGATTGATCATCGTTTGGTGGACCTGGTACCTTATATTTATCATCGCGATGTTCCTAACATCTTCTGTAAAGCGTTTACACACAGTACAACGTAAAATCAAGACTTATTTGGGATAAATGAAAACTGTTGGCATCACACTTATGATGGTATACTATATGACATCTAGAAGTGTTAACTAAATGGGAGGTATGCATGATGAATTCACAGGAGAAATTAGAAGATATCCGTAAAACCGTTAGACTTACTGCACCGCTAGAAAAAGTATGGCAAGCTGTTTCTACGTCAGAAGGTATGGCGGCGTGGTGGATGCCAAATTCCCTTCAACCAATTGAAGGTCAAGAATTTGTACTTCATACAGGGCAATACGGGGACTCCCTTTGCAAAGTAACAGAACTTGATCCACCTACCCGTTTGGGCTTTGATTGGGGTAAAGATTGGCATGTTTTCATTGAATTAAAGAAGTTGAGCGATGAGGAAACGGAGCTTACATTAATACATGCTGGCTGGGATGCAAATAAAGTAACTGAATTTGAACAACCACACGCAGTCATTCGCGGATTTATGGACAGTGGTTGGGAACGGATTGTCAAAGAGAAACTTCCTACCGTACTACAGGGGTAAGTGTTGCGAATCCATCTAAGCAAGCTAGAAGGTCGGACGTGAAAACCGGTATATGCTTAATCCAGAACTATTGAAAGAAACCTACTATTCGCCATAAGTGGAACCGAGAGTATGAAATGTACATCTCTCGGTTCTTTTATTTTATAGCTATTTAATCAATTGCCTTAACTCATCTGTCATTTGTTCAACTAACTCTGGTCTCCCATGAAATTGTGCGGGAGTATTTTGGAAGAGCTCAATTAGCCAATTGCCATCTTTGTTTACTGCAACTAGAATTTGTTGGGCATTTAGTGTGGGCTCAATATCTGTTTTTCCAGGAGGAATCATACCTGCAATGGCTTGCACGATTGCCGTATCAGTTCCTATTGCACGAACATCCTGAACTTTAGTTACAAAAGGGGCAGTGGGATGGTTTTCAAAGATCGATGCGAGGTGCGATAAGATTTCCTCTCGTCCAATCAGCTTACTTCCATCAAAACCAATTTGAATTCCAGATCCCGTGAATAATTCGGCCATTCCTTTTGCATCACGTTTGTTCCACGCTTCTATCAGCCTCCAATAAAGACTAGTGACTTCATCTACTTTAAAGATATTCATGCAGTACGCTCCCCTCTGTATAGAAGATCTTCCCCTTGTTAATTGGCACGTGCTCTCCACTTAATTATACGTTCACTTATAAACCCCATTACCATACCCACAACAATAGGAAGCAGTGAAATTTCAGTATGTGACAGTGAAAGTTTAAATAGTAGAATTTCTATATTCGCTACAAAGCCTAGTAAATATAGGAATATCATCGTTCCAAATGAAACCAGTAACGGAATCCAAAAGGAATTATTCATATCGTCACCTCCCAAGCTTTTTAATGGGCTGTACGTGATGCTTCTATCTGATCATCGTATTTCAATCCGTTATGTTGAGAATTACATTCGCTTTGTTTTCTCATGCTTCGTAATATAAAGTATATCATTTTTCTAGCAAACTTTCTAACTACTCTGTTATTAAGATATGAGGCTCAGCGTATAACTGAAGCCGAAATCAGCAAAATTGAAAGGTTCATAGTGATCGAACAAGTGGATAGGAGATGGGCCATTTATAAAACACCTATATACGGCAGAAACGCTTTTACATCCACCATAGCGTTTGCTGCCTATATAGGTGCTATTTTTTCTATATCTAGTGAATTAAGGGTTTAGCCAGTTCATCAATAAGGCTCTGCTTCACGACCTTTTTCCACCGCATCTTTCACAGCCTGTTTAGAATCACACAAGCGTGGTATTCCCTTTCAAAAGAATTCGTTTGTACACCTGTAGACTTTTTCTGGAGA
>NZ_PDYY01000014.1 GCF_002743255.1 Sporosarcina sp. P2 | reverse complement strand
GGGGAATGTACTAAATGGGTATTCAGCCAAATGTTTGACCATAGGTGTTTTGTAATTGTGTGGGGACCTGGTACCCAAAAAGCTGCCGCAAGACGACCAAATGACATGGTCGTCTCGCAACAGCTAAAAGTATTTTCTCTATATCAATCAAAGACCGATTGCAGTTTGGTTTCGAAGCGCTAGAAGATCTTTCAACGATTCTACTTGTTCGTTAGGTAACGCCATCATCGGCAGACGAACGCCACCAACCGGTACGCCCATCAAATTCAACGTAGCTTTCGTTGGAGAAGGGTTCGGTGCAGCAAACATCGCTTGCATGATTGGCAATAGGCCACGGTAGATGGTCGCGGCTTGCTTTGTATTGCCAGTTTTGAAGTGGCGCACCATTTCCGCCATTTCATTTCCTATAATATGAGCAGAAACCGACACGATGCCTGTTCCACCAATAGCTAGTACAGGAAGTGTAGACGCGTCATCACCTGTGTAGACAAAGAAGTCATCTCCAGTATGTTCGATAATCGCAGCTACGGCTTCTAGGTCACCACTCGCTTCTTTGACAGAAGTAATATTCGATACGTTGTTAGCCAGTCGGATGATCGTTTCCGGCAACATGTTCACAGCGCTACGTCCCGGGATATTGTACAGCATGATCGGTAATGTAGTCGTTTGTGCAACCGTCTTGAAGTGCTGGTACAACCCTTCTTGACAAGGCTTATTATAGTATGGGACGACGAGCATGATTCCGTCGACGCCAGCTTCTTCCGCTTGAATCGTCAAGTCAATGGATTCTCTTGTACTGTTCGTTCCTGTACCTGCAATAACCGGCGCACGGCCTGCAACTGTTTGCACGGTAAATTTGAATAGATCCACTTTTTCTTGTGCGGTTAGAGTAGGGGATTCACCTGTTGTACCTGCGACAACTAGTGCGTCTGTTCCATTGGCTAGTAAGTGATTGATTAAGGTTTTTGTTGCTGGGTAATCGATGTCTCCTCTTTCATCAAACGGAGTTACCATCGCTGTCATAATTGATCCGAAATTCATTATTCTCCACATCCTATCATTTTATTAAAAAACATAGAGGTGGGGGCGATATAATTGAACGCAAAAAGCAACAACGAGGGCTCGCTGTTGCGTTGAAATAATGAATTATTTCTTTGCACGAGATAGCCCACCATACAGTTTCCCATATGACAATCCTGCACTTGTTCAGTCCAGAATCAGCTTGGAGGTCATGAGAGTCTCGCCGCTTCGGCAAATTCCCCTTTCCACAATCTTCACAGGACCTCATGATCCTCTGATTGCGTACTAATGGTTTTTGCGCCTCTATCCTTATTTCCGAATTATCGAAATAAGTGAAAGTTTAATTATCCCTACTGTACTTGGTATCTGAAGAAATAGCAACCATAAGTTTTCTAGATGAATGTTTTGTCTATCAATGACACATCGTGCAACAATGCGTCAACAAGTGTACTGAAGTCGCCTCATTCCTTCGACAATTCATCGCCCAGTATTGTGTTAGCCTCCAAAAAGTGCTATCTTATCAGTATAATAGCCTAAGAGTAAACTGGGCTTTTCTTGCTTGATTTATGCATTACATATGTTTTCTGAAAAGGGGAATTCGATGAGTACTATACATGAGTCCGCGAATAACAGGCCGGAAGAGTTACAGCGTATACTAGATAAAGAATTATTACAGTTGGAGAAAATTACGATTGATGATTTCGAAGTAGATCCTATCGAGAAGCCTGTCACGCAAGAAGATTTAAAGCAATTTCAGCAATTTACATCGACGAGTTTTCGCTCTCTAGAAGAATTGTTTGAGAGCAATCAAGCCGTTTTGCCCGTAGACGAGGCCATAACGCGTTTGCAAGATGAAGCACGGGAAGACCGTGTTCAAATGGCTAAACGTGCAGTGCAAATCTATAGTTTATTTGAAGACGTACGTCAAACGGTTGATCATGAATCGGTCGATTTGATCGCACAATTGGATGCAGTTATGGATCAAGCGCATCTGTTACTTGAAGAAATCGGCATAACAGAGCTGCCGGTGTACGATGAGTATTTCGATGAAAGCTATATGGAAGCGGTAGGCACTATACCCGAAGAAGAAGCGCAAGGGATTGAGCGTTTTAAAGTGGCGGCTGTATTCCGCAGAGCCTTTTCAATAGAAGGTCAAGTCATTCAAGATGCACTAGTGAAAACGGTTTCGTAAAAGGGGGAACGTGTATGACGAGCATAACAATTGATCAATGGGTGAGTCACTACGTACGCCCGTTTAGTAGGTGGAGGTGATTCAATGAGTTCATTCACAAACGTTCCTATGCTGATTCAACAAATGCAACAAGAAATACGACAGAAACGTTACACACTAGCGCTTGATACGATACGTGAACTGGAAAAGCTAAATGTGAGCCGCAAGCAGATTCTGTGGCATAAAGCATTGCTTGAGAGCAAGGTCGGAAATTTGCATGTGGCATTGGCCTACTTGAAGGAACTAGATAGCGAGGAGCTACATGCCGTCAAGTTACAACAAACGATTACCGACAATTGGGATACGTATACGCAGATCATCGCTAAATATAACGATGCAATATCGGAAATTCAGCTAGGATTTGGCGAAAAAGCATTACATATCATAGATGACGCGATGCAACTAGCAGGAAAACTACCCATCCCAATTGAATTATATCGTATGAAAACGATCTTGTTGGCACGTTATGAAAGTGGCACATTATCTCGCTATACGGCGGGGTTACCTTTGTATGCGCTTGATGATCCGACAATTAAACGTGTCGTGGCGGCAGAACCTCCGCGTCCAGATATCCCACGACCGGTTCCAAAGCCTAAGCGAAAGCGCAAGCTGAAAAAAGAGGCGGTAGTATTCCTTGCTAGTGTTGCGACCGTCCTGTTGGTATTCGTTGTCTGGTTACTAGCCAATCTCCTAGCACAGCCTGAAACCGCAACGGAGTCGCCAACTACAGCAGCGGTGAAAAAGCCTGTTATTACGGAGACTGTGCCGAAGAAAGACGAGCCGGTTAAAGAGGTAGTCGCAAAACCTGAAGAGGAAGCCACGCTAGAATTCGTTTCAAATGAAGCGGCAAAAACGTATTATAATGAAGGCTATAGACAATTTTTAAAAGAAGACTTCCCAGCAGCTGTTGCATATTTAGAATATGCTGTGCGTACGGAAGAAAGTGATTACTTCACGGATGATGCCTCGTACTTCCTAGCTTCAAGTTACTTGCGCGAGCAGAAATATGAAGATGTAGTGGAGATCGCGAAAGCTTTCCGACAAGAACAAGATGTAAATTATCTGGAATCACCTTATCGAGAGGGCATCCGTCTTCAAGAAAGCCGCGCTTTGTGGCAGCTTGGCAAGGAAACTCAAGCTGTGTCGATTCTAGATGAATTGATTCATAAGTCGAATGAAGATTGGGTGACTTATGAAGCGAGGGCTATGAAGAAGTTGGTAGTGGAAGGTGAGAGTGGAGAGGAAGAAGAGGCGGCTAGCTGAGTTGGCTTGAGATCGGGCGGTTGTGTGTGAGTACCGCGCTAAAGTTGGGGTGGACCGCGCTATTGCGTGTCCTCACCGCGCTAAAGTTAGGGCGGACCGCGCCATTGTGTGTCTACACCGCGCCATTGTGTGCCCGCACCGCGCTGAAGTTGGGGTGGACCGCGCCATTGTGCGTCCATACCGCGCTAAAGTCAGGGCGGACCGTGCCATTGTGCGTCCACACCGCGCCGAAGTCAGGGCGGACCGCGCTGTTATGCGTCCATACCGCGCTAAAGTCAGGGCGGACCGCGCCATTGTGCGTCCACACCGCGCCGAAGTCAGGGTAGACCGCGCCATTGTGCATCCACACCGCGCTATTCCCACGCCAAACCGCGCCAATCCACCCAAACCACAAAAAAACAGGAGCAATTCACGAAGTCAACTAACTTCGCGGATTGCTCCTTCTGTTATTCCAGTGATTGAATCAACTCAATATTATGTTTCTCCCACTCGGTCATCTTTCCATCGAAGGATGGGTTCGGTTCGTACCAGGACTGTGAGCCAAAGTAGTTTTGCAGTTCTTTTGATTTGAATACATAGCCATGCCGTGCATAGATTTCATTGCGGGCTAAACGCAATTCTTCTTTTGACAATCCTTTGAGATCAGATGTGTCGAGGAACACGTCACCGCTATACGAGATGATGAACTGGTCGTTTGAATCGCCAGCTGGAACTTCTTTAATTACTTCTTTGACAATAACGGTTTCGACAGGTTCGTCCTTCACGACGTCGTTTTGTACAACTGGCAAATCATTGTCAGTTTCCACGTTGGTTTCGATGGCCAATTCTTTGATGGAATCAAAAGTGAGGTGAACCGATTGCTTCGCGCCGAATACGTTTGCTTGAATTTCTTCACGTACGCTTTCGTCCTGTAAAGTTGTAGTCATTTTGATAGGGTAAATCCCTGCCATATACGGGCCGAATTCCGCTTGTTCATTACTTTTTTTGATATAGCCTATCTCAGTATCGTGGATCGATAGTACGGTTTCCTCCCCGATGGATTTCACTTTGAGAATATAGCCCGCCGGATTGATCGTATAGTGGGGGAAGAGGCCGAATCGCTTTCCTGTTACATGCGTAGAGAACATGCCTTCGTCGGTCTTTTCTTTTAAATTGGTTTCTATTACTTGAACGATAGAAGGATTTTTCTCAACCAATGTAAGCAATGCTTGAATACTTTCTGCGTTAATCGAGATACGACTATCTTTCGGCACAATCAATTCATGCAATGCGTCTTGATCTTGCTCAATCAGCGCTGAAATGAAGTGCTCTGTTGTTGCCTTTCGACCGTATTTTGTTTCCATAGCGTAATAGCTTGTAATCGCGGCTAGCACAATAACTAGTAATACAAGCGGATACAATGGGGTTTTCAGTAACGACCGTTTTTTATTCAAATTGCGTGATACGAGAAACGCTTTGCAGTTTGTGCAGTACTCTTGCTGTTTTCTATTCAGTTCATTACATATCGGACATTTTTTCATGTGAATTCTCCTACTTCATGCTATGGTTCTATCTTTTGAATGCGAGTATAGATACCAATGTAGTGAAGATTATACTATGATTGACGGGATTATTCTAGATGTAAGGAAGTCTGTTGCATAAAGGAAGTAAGGCGCGGAATATGCGGGGAAGAGGATGTTTCAAAACTCGTCATGTAAAGTAGTCCTATCTAACGTATAGGATGTATGAAGATGGTAAATGGTGAGTTATAATGGTTTAAAAGATTCCCATATTGCTAAAGTGTGACAGGGAAGAAAAGAGGCGCAAATGAAAGGACAGCATCGTATATTTTTAATGGTATGTATTGGGTTGTTGGCGGTACTTGGATTTCAAGGGATCGTCAGTGCAGAAGCCGTTTCACATGAGTTATTGGTAGAGTATGAAGAAACTCGCCAGGCATTTTCGGTAGACGGAAACTTACCAGGTGTGGAAAGTCGTGAAAAAATCACAGACGAAGTGGAGTTATGGAGTTTTACAGATTCAGCTGAGATGTTATTCATGAAGGAACAACTTCTTGAAGATCCAAACGTCTTGCATGTTGAAACGAATCATGCGCGTTATTCGCATGTCCTATTCAACGATCCTATTCTTGTAAAGCAGTGGTGGATTCCACAAATGAAGCCGCAGTTGTTGTGGTCTAGGGTGCAAGAGCAAAAGAAAAAGACTGTCGTAGCCGTCATTGATTCTGGCATTGATCTGTATCATGAAGACTTACAGGGGCGAATTCAGCCAGGCGGTTATAATTTTTACGCTGATAATTCGAATGTTCAGGACGTCAACGGTCATGGAACGGCTGTCGCGGGAGTCATTGCCTCTAGGGCTGGGAATAATCTAGGGGGAGTGGGAATTGCGGGAGGATATGACATCAAAGTATTGCCGTTAAAAATCTCGCACCTGGACGGTCTTAGTAAAGTGTCGGATAGTATCAAGGCGATTGATTACGCCATCCTAAAGCAAGTCGATGTGATCAACATGAGTTACGGGGGTAGCCAATTTTCCCAATTGGAGGAAAGAGCGATTCAACGTGCAGTGGAATCGGGTATCACGGTCGTTGCGTCTGCAGGAAACGATGCAACAAAGGGAAATTCCATCATGTTTCCCGCGTCTTATCCATCTGTCATTTCAGTTGGGGCAACGGAAAGAGATAATCAGCGCGCTTCTTTTTCAAACTATAACTCTCACGTTAGCTTAGTTGCGCCAGGCGTGGCAATCAATACAACATCAATCAATAATAGCTATATATCAGTCAGTGGAACCTCTTTTTCAGGACCTATGGTAGCAGGCGCAGCGTCTTTAGTGAAGTCTTTGAAGCCGGAAGCAACGCCTACTGAGATTAGTAGGCTACTTGAAATGACAGCGACTGACTTAGGAGCGCCAGGTAAAGATATTCATTTCGGTGCGGGATTAGTCAATATAGAACGACTTAGCAACGCACTGCCTGCTATCACTACACCTACTCCACCAAATGAATTTACCGGTGATTTTCCAGAGTTGAAAGTACTACCGAATAAAGTATTCACAATCAAATTCACGAGTGAATTGTCACTTGGAAAAGAGTATGCTCCACATATTTTTATTACCCGTAAGCCAAACAGTGCAGAACGTATCGAAAGTTTTACAGCGAGAGTGGATCCTATGAATAGTAAGCAATTATTCATTACACCAACTACAGAATGGCAGCCAGGTGTTCATTATTTACGTGTGGATCGAGGGCTACAGAATAAAAATGGGATTGCAATGAAGAAGTCCTTTGCTGTGAAGTTTACCGTATATCCTGACTAATCACATACAATCGAAAAAGGCTATTGCGATCAGTCATGGAGACTCCCGCAATAGCCTTTTGTGTACTTTACTTCGTTACTTTAGAAAACATTTCATCCGAACTAATATCTAAGATCATATCGTCCACTTCAGGTTTCGTCTTGATCATTTCCATTTCATGTAGCCAGTCCCGTACTTCTTCCCAAGAAGTTTCATCCAGCGTGCCAAAAGCTTCACCGTGTGTATCCATCTTAGGCAATAGAATTTGTAAGCTTTCTGTTTCGATTGCTTTGTCTAACGGGAAGTTTGCTTGATCTTGGTTGTTCAGCAAGAGGTCGAGTGCTTCTTCAGGCTGTTCTACCATAAATTCATAGCCTTTTTGTGCTGCTCGCCAGACAGCCTGGATCGCGTCTTGTTCTTTATCCCAAGTATCATCACTCGTCAATAACACGATTTCACTATAATTCGGCACGCCATAGTCTACCGGATTAAAGTAGCGTGTTTTGAATCCTTTTGAGTCCATGACAGGCACTTCGTGGTTAATAAATGTTCCTGTCACGGCATCGACGCGTTTTGAAACGAGTGAGGATTCCAGTTCAAATCCGACGTCGATCATATGTACTTTGTCGTAATCGCCACCGTCATTCGACACCATCGTTTTAATCAACGATTCGTTCAGTGGAATCCCGGGATAGCCGATTGTTTTCCCTTCAAGGTCTTTAGGTGATTGAATCGAGCTTTCTTCCAGCATGACGGTGTAATTAAGCGGCTCACGCACGATGGAGGCAATCGCTTTAACCGGAATATCTTCATTTGCTTGCGCTAAAATGACATCGGGTTGGTAATACAGTCCAAGTGTCACTTTTCCCGCTGCAGTCAAGTTCATTGGATCGGTCGGATTGGCAGGAAATTGAATGTCTACTTCCACGTTTTCTTCATTAAAATAACCTTTTTCCTGCGCTACATATAGATAACTATGTACGGCATTCGGATACCAGTCGAGCATGATGCTAACTTTTTTCATTTCATTGCTAGGTGTTTCTTCTTGTTTAGCAGGGGGTGTATCTTTCGTACATCCAGCTAGCAATAACAGAAGAAACATGATGCTAAGGAACAGACGTTTTTTCATTGATGATTCCTCCAGTGTAAAAAGTGTTTTTCCAATATGACGACGAATAGAAAGAAGATAATACCTACTGCAGAAAGCAAGACGATCGGTGCGAATACAGCGGCACTGTCAAATTGCGTCATCATTCTTCTGCTGAAATACCCGAGTCCTGCCTGAGCGCCTAGCCATTCTCCAATAGCTGCACCGATTACGCTAAGTGTAACCGCCACTTTGAGCCCGGAGAAGAATGATGGCAAAGCGGAAGGTAGGTCTAGTTTATAGAAGATATCTTTTGAAGATGCGCCCATTGTCCGCATTAATTCATGCAAGTTTTTATCCGAAGAGCGTAAGCCGTCGAAAACGCTGACGGTTATCGGGAAAAATGTGATCAGGACAGTGACCGCGACCTTACTCCAAATGCTGTAGCCGAACCACAAGACAAAAATCGGTGCGAGCGCAATGACAGGAATCGTTTGCGAAGCGATGAGAATAGGGTAAAACGCTTGCTCAATGGGCTTCTTGCTATACATCGCAATCGCCAATGTGGATCCGATGATGATTGAAATCGATAAGCCGATCAAAATAGTTAAAGCAGTCGGAGGTAAGTGGTGGATAAACAGCTCCGTTTTCAGCTCCCATAATCTGATCAGAATCGCTGAAGGGGACGGGAAGAGGAAGCTTTTGTCGTAAAGACGTGCTGCGATTTCCCATACGCCAAGTACGATCGCGACGAAAAGTATAGACCAACTATACGAAGTCATCTTCTTCATAGCCGCGCCTCCGAACGAAGGTCGCCGATGAGTTGCTCTTTCAGTTCCATCAGTTCCGGTCGTGCCAAGTCCCGCATCGTGCGTGGTCGGCTGAGAGGCACGATGACTTCGCGAATCGTCTGCACCGGTTTTTCAGCGAGTACAAAGATGCGATCGGATAGAAATAACGCTTCGTCGATATCATGTGTGATGAAGACGATGGTTTTATCGAGTTTCTGCCATTGATCGATTAGCCACTCTTGCATCGTCAGCCGCGTGATTGCGTCCAGTGCGCTGAATGGCTCGTCCAATAATAAAATATTTGAGCCGGTCAGGATCGTTCGTAAGAAGGACACACGTTGTCGCATCCCGCCTGATAAGTTTCCAGGGTAGGCGTTTTCTTCTCCCGCCAGTCCGAAGTCAGCGAGTAGTTGGATGATTTCATCGGAAGAAGGTTTGCGTCCTTGAAGCTCTACTGGTAATTGAACATTTTCTAGAATCGTTCGCCACGGCATGAGTAAGTCTTGCTGCGGCATATAGCCGACCTTGCCTAACCGCCCCATTGTCACTTCTCCGTTCAATGAAATCTTCCCACTGTCAGGATTCTCAAGGCCAGTGACGAGACGGAATAACGTGCTTTTACCATACCCGCTTGGTCCAATGATGCTAACGAACTCGCCTTCTTTAACGTGCCAGTCAACTTGATCGAAAATAACAGTTGGTTTCGAAGCTTTCGTTGCTTGATAATGAAAAGAGACATTCGTAAACTCTAAAACTTTATTCGTCATATTCTTACCACTTCTCATTTCTTCAAATAATTCACACAAAAAACCACTTCTCTGTGCGAAGCGGTTGCATAGTACGGCCCAAATCCGTCATATGTCCACTTCCCTCCGCTAGCATTATCTAGTGCAGGTTCAAGGGTTAAGGCGAACGCCTTTCTCAGCTAAAGCACCCCTAGTGTTTATCCAACTCTTATCGTTACATAGTCTAGTAAAGTAGTCAACTTCAATTTAGTAACTATTCTAGTAACAATCCGCAAACCTCTTGCATTTAATTGGTCATCTATGTAATATAATGACTAACAGACCAGAATGGTATTCCGGTCATTTTAAAGGGAGTGTCTTCATGGATCGCAGAGAAGAAATCATATTGGCGGCTGAAAAATCATTTTCGATGTTTGGCTATAAAGCGACGACGATGGATCAAGTAGCGAAGATTGCGAATGTAGGAAAAGGTACGATCTATACGTTTTTCTCAAATAAAGAGGAATTATTTCATTCAATTGTGTGGAAAATGGTTGAAGAAATGAAAGATATCTCTGAACGGACAGCGATAGAAGGTGCGACTTTTCAAGAGAATGCCCATGCGCGTATTATGCAGTTGCTGAAATTTCGCGAGACGCATCAGTTATTCATTAAACTGATAGAAGAAGAGAAAGAGTTGCGCACACCTGCTGTAGGAGATGTGTTAACTACTATTGAGAAGGAAATAGTGAATTTCATTGCTGGAAAGATTGATCGCGGTGTCGCAAAAGGTGAATTGAAGCCATGTGATAGCGAGCTGATTGCATATCTTTTATTCAAATCTTATGTAGCGCTAGTTAATGATTGGTCAAAAACGCATGACAAACAGCTGACGGAGAAGCAAATCACAGACGTGTTGAACAATACGATTTTCTCCAGTTTATTAGTGTGACGTGCGAATGACGGAATATAGAGTGAGGGTTTATACTAGATGAATAAAATTCGGTTCATAGTCAGACGGGATCTCCGGAATATCTCCAAGAATAAAGCTGCACTCGTCGTCATTGCGGCGATTGCGTTTCTCCCTTCCCTTTATGCTTGGATGAACATCCTCGCTTCGTGGGATCCCTACTCCAATACGAAAGGCGTAGAAGTCGCGGTCGTCAGTGAAGACGTAGGTGCGAAAATCGAGGATAAGGAATTCAATGTCGGGGATGAAGTCATCGTCTCGCTGACCAAGAACGATGATCTAGGCTGGCAATTCGTAACGAAAGAAGAAGCGTTAAAAGGCGTGAAACACGGCGATTACTATGCTGCGATCATCATTCCGGAAGATTTCTCAGAGAATTTAAGCAGTATCGTAACCGATGATATTAAGAAACCATCATTGGATTATTATATTAATGAAAAAATCAATGCGATTTCCCCGAAAGTAGCGGGCAAAGGTGCATCTGCTATTGTAGAAAATATCGATAAAACATTTGTCGAACAAGCGAATGAAGCAGTCCTCAAAGTATTCAATAATCTCGGAGTAGAAATTGAAGGAAATCGAGTGAATATCGAAAAGCTACGGGATTTAATTTATCAATTGGAGTATGACATTCCTGAAATTTATTCGAAATTGCAGATGGTAGACAAAGGCTTGGATTTTGCCGATTCATCTATCGACCGCGTAGATGTCGTGCTGGACGATGTCAATACCGTGCATGCCAATGCGAAAAAGTTGAACGCACGCCTGATCAATAAGTTGCAAGAGAATGAAAAGGCTGTGGATCACACATTGCGCGTCATTACGTCTAACTTGGAGAGTGCACAGACGGCATTTCGCAAAGTACCTAATTTGACGAGCGAACTGTCAGGCAAAGGGGAAGACGTCGATCGTATTGTCGATTCGCTACGTGATAAGCAAGGCAAGTTGGAAGATACGAATGCGCGTTTAGATGATATTTACGATTATTTGAAAAAACAAGATCAGAATCTCAAAGACTCTACAAATATTAAAGATTTGCAAAGTACTTTGAATGATAGCGTCACAGATTTAAACCGTCTGAAAAAGAATTTGGAAACGATCATTTCTACTTTGCAGAGCGGTAACAATCCAGCGACTGATTTAATTACGCAAACACAAGCGTTGTCGGACAAACTCGCTGAAGATATGGAAAAAATCAAAGGTAATTACGAAAATGTATTATCACCGCAAACTCAAAAGCTCATGAAGCAGTTGAATGAGCTTTCCGTAAATATGACGAGCATATTAGATCGCGCGACTGAAATAAACAGCAATGCACAGAAAGTCGTTCAAAGCTTAATCAGTAAGCGTGAATCTATTGACTTCAGTAAATACCAGGAGCAACTCGACACTATGTCTACTGCGATAGAAAGTCAGATTGGTAAAATGGATACAGTCATTTCTGTTTTAGAAGCTGCAAGTAAAGTGACAGGCAGTGACAAACTTGACGGTCTGCAACAGAGATTCATCGCGTTACGGGATCAATTATCGTCGACCAAACAAGCCATTGATAAAGTGCAAGCTGCTATCAATAGAGGAGAGAAACCGAGCCTTGAGTTGTTGAATCAACTAAACGGACAGCTACAGGCAAGTCAGCAAAAGATTGTCGATGCACGCAATCAATTCGATGCGAATAGCCAAAAAGCAATTCAAGATGCTATGGAACAACTACAAACTTTCGATGAAGGACTTCGCGATCGGTTCAATGAACTTCAAGCCTCAAAGACAGAAATTGATGAGAAACTTGCTGGATTGCTAGAAACAGCGGAAGATCCCAAGGTGACGATTAGTGTACTTCAAACGATGGTTGACCGAATCGATAACGGACTTACAGCAATTGGCTCCATCCAAAACGGATTAACGGATCTTGGGAAATTCATTCATTCGGATACACTGTCCAATGAAATCGAACGAATCAAAACGGTTCAAGATAGTCTGACATCTGCCCATTCATCCGTGGACGGCTTAGTGGGTCGAATCAATGAATCGAAAGCGAACGGCAAAAAGCATTTGGCTGAAGTCAATCGTGTATCGGGAGAATTGGATCGTTCAGTTGGAGAGGCTATCGATTTCGTCAATAGTGATTTGACGAGAAAGTATAAATCCGCGATCCGTGATGCAACGAATGCATTGTATGATGTATCCGACGTATTGGATGAAGTAAACGGACGGATTCCACGTCTGCGGACTGCGCTTGAAAAGGCAGAAGAAGGCGTGGCACTTGGCAAAAAAGATTTGGCGAAAGTGCAACAACAATTCCCAGAAGCACGAGACACAATTGAAAAGTTGGCAGAAAAGATCCGCAAGTTAGAAGAAGACGGAGACTTGGATAGATTATTGGATGTTCTCTCAACGGACCCAACAGGCGTCAGTAAGTTTCTCGCTGAACCCGTCGTCTTGAATGAACATGCGTTATATCCGATTCCAAACTACGGTTCAGCCATGAGCCCGTTCTACACGACACTTTCATTGTGGGTCGGTGCGTTGTTGATGGTATCCACGTTGAAAGTCGACATTCGAGAGAAGACACGATTTAAAAACTATCAAACATATCTTGGACGATTGATTATATTCGTTGGGATTGGCACGATTCAATCATTGATCGTCACGCTCGGTGAGTTATTCATCATGAATGTCTACGTCGTCAACAAGTTGCCATTTGTATTATTCGGTGTACTGATCAGCGTCGTATTCGTTACCATCGTCTACACACTCGTGTCCGTATTTGGAAACACCGGGAAAGTCATTGCGATCATTTTAATGGTCATGCAACTCGGTGCATCAGGGGGCACATTCCCCATTCAAATGGCACCTGAGTTCTTCCAACAAATTTCTGCATTTATGCCATTTACGCATGCGATCACCTTATTGCGTGAATCTATTGGTGGGATAATCTGGGGAGTCGCGTTGAAACAAATTCTTTATTTACTTATCTATTTCGCATTGGCGTTAGGTGTTGGGCTTGGATTGAAGAAGTTTTTCAATAAATCGAGTGATAAGTTTATGGAGAAGGCGAAGGAGAGCAATATTGTGATGTGATGAATAGGTAGATAGAAAGACTGCGCTGGGGGTCATGTTAGTTGTGACGGCTTCTTGGTGCAGTCTTTTTTGGGGTTTGGGGAGGTGGCGGGGGAGGGGGACGCAGTGGGAGTGGGAGTATGGGGAAGGACCGCGCTATTCGGAGCGTAAACCGCGCGAAAGTTGAGGAAGACCGCGCTATTAGCAGTTTAGACCGCGCTGAAGTCGTAAAACATCGCGCTATTGACGCTATGAACCACGCCAAAGTCATCCATCATCGCGCTATGGACTGCTTTATGATTGTAGATTTTTACTCGTTGTGACGGCTTCTTGGTGCAGTCTTTTTGTGTGGTTTGGGGAGGTGGCGGGAGAGGGATTGGGTGGACGGGGACGGACCGCGCTATTCGGAGCGTAAACCGCGCCAAACTTGAGGAGGACCGCGCTATTAGCAGTCTAGACCGCGCTAAAGTCGTCCAACATCGCGCCATTGCCGCTATAAACCGCGCCAAAGTCATGCCACACCGCGCTATTGCCGCTTGAAACCGCGCCAAAGTCATGCCACATCGCGCTATTCAGCTACCTATCATTGAAAGTTCTACTTGTTTTGATGTCCCATTCAAGTGCCACGTCATAAATGGCCAGCAAAAATGAGGAAAGTTCACTATTTCGTCAGGTCAACATATTTATTTTCATCAAATATGGCGTTACATGAATACATTTCAACTCAACTTTTCAATTTCATTACCCAAAATGCTAGTAGAATTGAAAAGTGCCCCTCAATTTAACACTGAAATTCAAAAAACACACAGATGTTCTCAAATGGTTACCTCCTTGTTATACTTATAGGAACAAAAAAGGGGGTAATTTGTATTGATTTATAAGCAAAGGAAAGTTCCTGAAATTTTAGTTGGTCAGCAATTGTTGCTAAAGAGGCTACGTCCTAACCATCCGAACTTTTTGAAGTTACAGAAGGACTGTTACAACAGCCAAGCTGGGTTTGGTGGTGAAAGAGATTTCGATTATCAGATGCGGGAGTTTAAACCAGATTATCCGTATGCCATTCTTCATGATCTATATCTTCAGCATGATCACGTATATTTTCAAATCGATTCGCTATTAATAACACCGAGTGCCATTATAGTTTTTGAAGTGAAAAACATGGCCGGTAAACTTTTTATTACACAGAATCCTACTCAGTTTATTAAAGAAGAGTTGAGTGGCAATCGTTTGGTTTTGAAAAGTCCAATAGAAGAGTTGGAAAGAAAAAAGTATTTTTTGACACGGTGGTTGAAAGATCATGATATCGAGTTACCGCTTCTGGATTTTGTAGTTCTCGCTTATCAAAATGAAATTGTTATCGAGAATTTGGCAACCGACAAAGTAGTGTTTGCTTATGAAGTGCCCAATAGATTGAGGAGGTTGGTAAATCAACAAACTATTTTATCTAATGAAGAAATTCGTCAACTAGCTCATCAACTCAAAACCCATCATCGAGCTTTTCAACCATATCCACTCTATAAGAAGTATGAAGTAAGTTTGTCTGATATACAGTCTGGTGTTTTTTGTACGTCTTGTCAGCACTCCCAAATGACTTGGCTGTCAAAAACGTGGAGATGCCTTCATTGTGGTCATCGTGATCTCAAAGCTCACTTTCCTGCACTACAAGATTGGTATTGTATTTTTGGACCCCATATAACAAATAATCAACTACGCCAATTTCTATCCATAAATAGTCGACACACTGCTCGCCGTCTTCTGACTACACCAAATACTAGTGTTACTGGAAGCGGTCGCGCAGCAGTTTATCGTATTTCATCCGATATTCTCCTCACGAATGAATTCATCCATAGCTAAAAATTAATTATAAGTATCTTTTCTTCTGTGTAATGAACGTAGAAATAAGTATTCAGCCGCGCTATTAAGGCTGAAGATAGCGCTAACTTATGAGTTAATCGCGCCATGTTAAAGAAGAAAAGCGCCATTAGGCACTAAGACCGCGCTACTGTTGAATAACACCGCGCCAAACTAGTCTAATACCGCGCTATTATGCATAATCGGCTCAACAAAAAGAGCAGTTCACCTATTCGAACCGCTCTTTCAATCTTCATTCTATTTACATCAAATCCCAAACGGTCTTGATAATCTCATCGCATTTCACAAATAGTGAACTCTCTAAAACAAATGTATGCAGAGTTCCATCTTTTAACTCAACCGTAATTCCATTCGGCACAATACCTAACACGTAGGAAGAATCAATATTATTGATGTCGGCAATATTGAATTCCAAAATATCTCGTTGGAAATGCATATTGCGTGGCTGGAAAATGAAACGCTGATTGGTGATAAATAAGTTTCCACTGACGTAATCTATACTTTTACGCAAGTCCACAGGTAATTCATATTGAACTTTTTCGTTTTCCTGAGAATTCGTCATGCAGATCTCTCCTCTATGGATTTTATCTATGACTCTATTTTCATTTTACCTCTATAGATATGTATAGACAAGACATCTAGGTTTGCTTAGGCGCTCTATTGCCCGTGCTATCTGCTCAATCAATGTCCGCGCGCACTCAATGTGCCGGCTTAAGTGATCTATCACCCGCGCTATCCGCTCATTCCACCCCAACACCTGCTCTATGGCCCGCGCCACCCGCTCAATTCACCCCAACGCTCGCTCTATCTAACCCAATATTCGCTCAATAAACCACGCCCGAAGCCAAAATTACTTCTCTATTGACACTAAAAAACTCCGTCTGTTATCATTATGTGTAACCGGTACCACATAGAACAGAATGTAGGTGAAATAGTTGGCAAATATACGGGATGTGGCTAAAGCTGCTGGGGTTTCAGTAGCGACTGTTTCACGCTATTTGAATAATAAAGGATACATAAGTGATGAGGCGAAACGCGTGATTGCACAGGCGGTTGAAGAGTTGAACTATCAGCCGAGTATGATTGCGCGTTCGCTTAGTACGAAACAATCTACTTTTATTGGCTTGATTGTTCCGGATATCGTCAATCCGTTTTTCCCGGAACTGGCGCGTGCAATTGAAGATGTTGCGTTGGCATACGGATACACGGTGATTTTGTGTAACTCGGATGAAGATTTGGAGAAGGAAATAAATTATGTGAAGACGTTGCAACAGAAATATGTGGCGGGTTTCATTGTCGCGACGAGTCATGCGGAAGCGGAACATTATATAGGGCTGGATATTCCCATTGTCGCAATTGACCGGAGAATTCATTCATCGATACCGTATATTGCGACGGATAACCGAGAAGGTGCTCGGATAGGAACGACGCATTTATTGGATAGCGGCTGTACAAACATTCTTTGTATGCGGGGGCCTTCCGGATTAGGTCCTGCAGATGATCGATTTGCTGGGTTCAATGATGCGGTGAAGGGGGAAAATATACATACACATATTATTGAATGTCCATTCCAGTTTGATGTAGCGGAGACCATGGTGAAAAAGGTATTGGCAGAAGTATCGATTGACGGAATTTTTGCGAGCAGTGATGTGACGGCAGCAGGCGCAATGAAAGCTGCATATTCAGCAGGTATTCATGTACCCAGTCAGCTTCAAATCGTTGGATATGACGGAACGATGCTTGCGAGCCAATTAACGCCAGGCTTGACGACGGTAGCGCAGGACTTATATAGAATTGGTGCGATGGCGGCGAGGATGTTGATTAAATTAATTGAAGGGCAAGAGTTGACGGAGCGTGAAGTACTAATTCCGGCAGAGTTGCTTATTCGCCAAACAACGAGGAGTGAGGCATGATGATAACGGTAATTGGTAGCGCTAATATGGATTTGGTAGTGGGCACACAGAATTTCCCAGATCAAGGAGAGACGGTTCTTGGGAATGTGTTCGATACCGTGCCGGGTGGGAAAGGTGCGAATCAGGCAATTGCTGCGGCGCGACTTGGCAGTGAAACGCATATGGTAGCTTGCGTAGGAAATGATCTATTTGGAACGAGCATTGTGAATAACCTTCAACAGAATCAAGTCGGCGTCACCGGTGTAGGTACTGTAGACGGAGCTTCTGGCATTGCGAATATATTGCTGTCAGAAGGAGATAATCGGATAATTGTCGTTCCGGGTGCCAATTCTATGTTGATGCCAACTCACATTGACGAGGTAGAAGACCTGATCAAGCGCAGTCAATTGGTCATGCTTCAACTTGAAATTCCGATACCTACTGTCATCTATACATTAGCAAAGTGCCAAGCGCTAGGAGTTCCCGTTATATTGAATCCAGCACCGGCAAGCGGGTTCGAACTTGACATGATGCCTTCCATTACCTATTTGACGCCGAATGAAACGGAATGTGAACAGATCTTCGGCATGGATATGGTCAGTGCATTGGAAAAGTATCCGAACCGTTTAATTATCACGCTGGGTAGTAACGGTGCACGATTCTTCGATGGAGAAAAACACGTCATCGTAGAAAGCTTTAAGACGAATGCTGTGGACACGACAGGCGCTGGTGATACGTTTAACGGAGCACTTGCACATGGGATTGTAGTCGGAATGAATTTGGAACGAGCAGTTCGTTTCGCGAATGCGGCAGCTTCACTTTCCGTAGAGAAGTTCGGCGCACAAGGTGGCATGCCTTCATTTGAAGAAGTGGAAGCGCGTTTGGAGGAGAGACGATGAAAAAGCACGGCATGATCAATCGCGATATTGCGGCTGTGCTCGCCAAAATGGGTCATACCGATCAATTGACGATTGCAGACTGTGGTCTGCCGATTCCTGAAGGTGTTCCGTGCATCGATCTTTCTTACACACTAGGAAAACCAGGATTCACAGAGGTTTTATTGGAACTTATGAAAGACTTTCAAGCGGAAAAAGTATATATTGCAAGTGAAATAAAATTGGAGAACCCTGCAGTGTATAGTGAAATAAAACGACTAGAATGCCCGATAGATGAGCTAACGCATGATCAATTAAAAGAACAATCAAGACAATCGAAAGTTATTATTCGTACAGGAGAGGCGACACCTTATGCCAATATTATCGTACAGTCAGGCGTCATATTCTGAAAGTGGGTGTGCAGAAATGATTGCGATGAGCGGGATATCGAAAAGTTTTAATGGGAATAAAGTACTCGACAATGTGGAGTTTACTGTAGTCAAAGGAGAAATCCATGCGCTCATGGGAGAGAACGGTGCAGGGAAATCGACGATGATGAAGATTTTGACAGGGATTTATACGCGTGACGCAGGAGAGATCACGGTCAAAGGGAAAAAAGTAGAGTTCAAGAACGCCAAGGAAGCTGAAGCAGAGGGAATTGCGGTCATTCACCAAGAGCTTAATATTTTACCGGACTTGACAGTTGCCGAGAACTTTTATTTAGGTAAAGAAAAGACGTTCGGCAAAAGTGGGATTTTGAAGACGAAAGAAATGAATCGTCAAGCGGAAGTAACTTTATCGAAGCTAGGCTTGGATGTCGATGCACGCACGATCACTCGTGAATTATCCGTTGGTAAACAGCAGATTATTGAGATAGCGAAGGCGGTTTCTTCTAATGCTGAATTAATTATTATGGATGAGCCAACTGCAGCATTGACAGACCGTGAAATTGAAACGTTATTTAAAACCGTTCGAGCATTGCAAGCAGAAGGTGTTTCATTCGTTTATATCTCACACCGAATGGAAGAGATTTTCGCAATGTGCGACCGGATTACGATTTTACGAGATGGACAATACGTTGGTGTACGGAATATAAAAGACACGACGTTTGAAGAAATCGTACAGATGATGGTCGGACGTGAGCTGGGCGAACGATTCCCAGCGCGTGCATGTGAAATCGGAGATGTGAAGCTAAAAGTAGAAGGCCTCGCGCGTGGTGACCATTTTGAAGACATATCGTTTGAAGTGCGAAAAGGTGAAATTGTCGGTATTGCTGGATTGATGGGTGCCGGTCGTACGGAAGTGATTCAATCGATTTTCGGCTTTAAGAAACCGACTGCGGGTAAGATTTTCATTGATGGCAAGCAAGTAGTTATTTCGAATCCGCTACAAGCGAAAAAGCTAGGTATCGGATATGTCACGGAGGATCGGAAATCGGAAGGGTTGATCCTTGATTTTTCGGTTCGGGAAAATATGTGCTTGACCAACTTCAATCGGATTTCAAATTCTGGAGTCATTCAACGAACGAAAGAGAAGCAGTTGTATGACACGATGTCTAAACGTTTAGGCGTTCGTACATCTGGACCTGAACAGATTGTCAAGTCGTTGAGTGGCGGTAACCAGCAAAAGGTAGTCATCGCAAAATGGCTTGGAATTGAGCCCGATATTCTGTTTTTGGATGAACCGACAAGAGGTGTCGACGTTGGGGCGAAGAAAGAAATTTACAGTATCATCAATGAATTGGCTGAGCGTGGAGTCGCAATTGTGATGATTTCTTCCGAATTACCGGAAGTAATCGGTATGGCAGACCGCGTGCTCGTCATGCACGAAGGCCAGATGATGGCGGATATACCGAAAGAAGAAATGACACAAGAACGAATTATGCATTTTGCAACAGGAGGTGACAAAGTTGTCCAAGACTAATATGAAATCGTCATTACAGAAATTAGGACCGGTTATCGGCTTACTATTGATCGTAGTTATTATTTCAATTATGAGTCCGAGTTTTTTAACGATGAACAACTTGTTCAACGTATTGCGTCAAGTTTCCATTAACGCATTGATTGCGTTCGGGATGACGTTTGTTATTTTGACCGGTGGAATTGATTTATCAGTTGGATCGATTCTCGCGTTAACCGGTGCCGTGACCGCAGGTATGATGTCAGGCGGCATGGATCCAATTTTAGCCATGCTACTCGGCGTATTACTAGGTGTGCTACTCGGTGCTATCAACGGTTTAATCATTGCGAAAGGGAAGGTCGCACCATTTATCGCTACACTCGCGACGATGACGATTTTCCGTGGATTAACTTTAGTTTATACTGAAGGTCGACCGATTTCAGGACTTGGCGATTCATTTACATTCCAAATGCTCGGAAAAGGATATATTTTCGGCATTCCAGTTCCGGTCATCACAATGGCAATCTCCTTTGCAGTGCTGTACTTTATATTGAAGAAAACGACATTCGGACGCCGTGTGTATGCCGTCGGTGGTAATGAAGAAGCGTCACGTCTTTCGGGGATTAATGTGGATCGAGTGAAGATTTATGTCTATTCATTAGCAGGCGGTCTGACGGCCATTGCGGCATTAATTTTGACATCGCGCTTAAACTCGGCACAGCCTACAGCGGGTAATATGTTTGAACTCGATGCGATTGCGGCCGTTGTACTAGGTGGGACTAGCTTGACTGGTGGTCGCGGTTGGATTGTTGGCACATTGATTGGTGCTTTGATTATAGGTGTTTTAAATAATGGGTTGAATTTGATTGGTGTATCCTCTTTCTTCCAACAGGTTGTAAAGGGTGCAGTAATATTAATCGCGGTACTCTTAGATCGCAAAAAAACAGCATAAGGAGATGTGAATGTAATGAAAACTATCAAATGGTTACTACTTATGGCAGTCGTTCTCGTATTGGCTGCTTGTTCATTGGATCAACCCGGCTCGAAATCTTCATCAGATGAAAAAGGCAAGGCTGGAAAAGAAAGCGACAAGGCGTATAAAATCGGTTTTTCCATATCGACACTAAACAATCCATTCTTCGTGACATTGAGTGAAGGTGTGAAGGAACAGGCGAAGGAATCTGGATCAGAAGTAATCGTTGTCGATGCACAAGATGATGCGTCTAAACAAGCAAGTGACGTAGAAGATTTAATTCAACAAGGTGTAGATTTGCTCATTATCAATCCTACAGATTCTGAAGCAGTGGTCTCTGCAGTGAAATCGGCAAACAGTTCCAACGTTCCGGTTATCACGGTAGACCGTAGAGCAGAAGGTGGAGAAGTGGTTTCCCACATCGCCTCAGATAATAAAGCGGGCGGTGTGTTAGCTGGAGAATACATGATGGAGTTACTTGGCGAAGATAACCCGAAAGTGGCAGAGCTTGAAGGCATCTCAGGTTCATCCGCGGCGCGTGACCGAGGAGCGGGCTTTAACGAAGCGGTAGACGGCAAAGTAAATATCGTGACGAAACAAACAGCGAACTTTAACCGTGCAGAAGGTTTGACGGTAATGGAAAATATTTTACAATCGAATCCAGATATTCAAGGCGTATTCGCGCATAATGATGAGATGGCGTTGGGTGCATTAGAAGCTATTCAGTCCACTGGTAAGGATATCGTGATCATTGGATTCGACGCAACAGACGACGCGGTCAAATCTGTCAAAGATGGTAAGTTGTCCGCCACGGTTGCACAGAAGCCCGAGGAAATTGGGACGAAGGCAATGGATGCAGCAGTATCCATACTTAACGGTGAAGAGGTAGACGCAGATATTCCTGTTGATTTGGAATTAATTAAAGAGTAATTGTGAGTTTTTGTTTGAGGGGAGCTCTCTGGCCAAGTTTTTTGGCTGGGGAGTTTTTTTGTGTTTTTTGAGGGGGTGTTGGATGGGGATAGAGCGAGTACCCCGTGGGATAGAGCGTTTGCGGTCCTCTATAGAGCGGATAACTCGTGGGATAGAGCGTTCGCGACCGGCTATAGAGCGGATATCCCGTAAGATAGAGCGTTCGCGGTCCTCTATAGAGCGGGTAACTCGTAAGATAGAGCGATCACGTGCCCATATAGAGCGGAAATCCCGTAAGATAGAGCATCCGCGGTCCTCTATAGGGCGGATAACCCGTGAGATAGAGCATCCGCACAATCTTGTATCCAAGTTACGTCGTATAACATTCAACAGTGTATAAAAGGAGTGTTGTTATCATATGCATGTAATGTAAACCCTCATCGTTTTATGTGAACTATATAAATTAAATGGACAATCTGTTTTGGTTTCTATGCAAGGACCTTACATTTAGTAAAATGAATCTCCCTGTTATGCAATACACATTGAATAGCAGGGAGATTCATTCAAAGGAGAGTGTTTAAATGAAAGCATCCACATTTTCAATTCAAGCAGGTAGAGTAAATAATAATCTACAAGTTTTAGGGAGAATAGGGAAAATTGGTTCCACTGGTGTCTCCAGACTTGCACACTCACCTGAAGATAAAGAAGCGGTGCTCCATGTAAAAAAGTATATGGATGAAATCGGTTTACAGACGGAAATTGATCAATTTGGTAATTTAATCGGGAGAATGGATGGCGTAGCGAATGATGCTCCAGCCTTAGTAATGGGCTCACATATTGATTCACAACCTTATGGTGGAAGATATGATGGGGCGCTTGGAGTAATCGGGGCGATTGAAGTATTGGAAACGCTGCATGATAAGGGGATAAAGCCTGAAATCCCCATTATGATATTTGCCTTTGCTGATGAGGAAGGCTCACGATTCAATAAAGGCTTATTTGGTGTAAGAGGCGTGTTAGGTAAATTAGAGGAGGGAGAGCTCGAACGAAGGGATAAGAATGGAATGACGAGGCGAGAGGCGCTCATTGAATTTGGTTGCGATCCGTCAAAGTTTCAAGAATCGTTGATTGACACTTCTACCATAGCGGCATTTTTAGAGCTTCATATTGAACAGGGACCGATTTTGGAAGCGAAAGATGAGCCTGTTGGAATTGTTACCGGTATTTCAGGCCCTTTGTGGTTGACGGTTGAAATGGAAGGCATGGCGGGTCATGCGGGCTCTGTGCCAATGCCAATGCGTCAAGATGCTTTAGTGGGTGCAGCTAAAGTCATTGTAAAGTTAAATCAGTTAGCTCAAGAAGTTCCAGGAGCACCCACAGTGAGTACAGTCGGAAGTATGCAAGTGTTTCCTGACTCTCGCAATATCATTCCTGAAAAAGTCACGTTTACAGTGGATTTGCGGGATATTAATGAAAGTAGACGGGATCATATTGAACAAGCTTTCCTTCAGGAACTAGAGAACATTGCAGATGAACATAGCCTGTCTTATAAGATCAGTGAAGATACACGAAGTGAACCTAGATTTTGTCATGAAAATATCATGCAGATCATGAGAGAAGAAAGTGCTGACATGAATTTAACCCCACCAGAATTCATGAGTGGTCCATTTCATGACGCGCTTGAAATGTCCTATGTATGTGACTACGGTATGATTTTTGTTCGTTCAAAAGATGGGATTAGTCATAACCCGAAAGAATATAGTTCACCAGAGGATATTGCATTAGGAGTGGAGTTACTTTATAAGACTGTTTATAGAATGGCTTGTCAAAAATAATTAGTCACAAAGAATATGGCGAATGGAGGGATTGGATGAGTAAAAAGAAGTTCACTACTATTTATATAATGATCGTTACTATTCCTTTTTTATTATTAATATTTCCTTTATTTGAGATAGCAAACCGAGCAACTCCTATTATTATGGGACTACCTTTCTCATTTTTCTATATTATTCTAGTAATCTTAATCACATTTTCAGGGGTTTTGATTTTGTATAAATTTGATCCAGAACATCAATTTGAAGAAGGTGATGAATGATGGAGCATTGGCAAATTGCATTAATTATTATGATTAGCTATTTAGTCATCGCATTGGTTGTTGGAGTGTGGGCAGGTAAAGGTCAAGATTCCAGTTCACTCGATGAATTTGCCGTTGCAGGAGGTAAGTTAGGGTTAATCGTCATGTGGTTCTTGATGGGCGGAGCTGTATTTAGCGCATTCTCATTTTTGGGCGCGCCTGGTTGGGCTTATGAAAAAGGAGCTCCTGCATATTATATTATTATCTATACAGCATTTGCGATACTACCTTGGTATATTATAGGACCTAAAATCTCTAGAATCGGAAAGAAATTTAATCTGTATACATTATCTTCATTTTTCAGGGTTCGTTATAGAAGTAAGACTCTCGGCATAATAGTTGGTTTACTTGCATTATTAGCTTCCATTCAATATTTGGCTACCCAGTTAACAGGAATGGCACACATCTTTAATATCATGACAGAAGGAAGAATTCCATTTTGGCTCGGAGCTCTTCTCGCATACGGAATTGTTGTTATTTATGTGGCGACAGGAGGGCTACGGGCCGCAGCTTGGTCTGACGTATTCCAAGGGTTACTCATGATTATTATTTCATGGGTTGTAGGAATAGCGATTGTGAATCAGTTACACGACTCGATGGGAGTTATGTTTACGAATATTGCAGCTGAAAACCCTGGATTCTTACAAATAGGAAAAGAAGGATCTGCTATGGGGACGATACCCTTTACAACAACAATTTTAGTATCTGTAATAGGATTCTTGATGTGGCCACATCTATTCACGAAGTCCTATGCATCCAGCCCCAAAGTCATTAAGAAAACAGTTTTGGTTTATCCGATCTTCGCGCTATTCCTAGTCCCTTTATTGCTGGTTGGATTTGCAGCTAAAGGCATTGTAGATGCGAACTTGATTGAAAGTGCGGATCAGGTACTCCCATTTTTGATCACTACTGTCATGAATCTGCCGGGATGGGTGTATGGACTAGTTGGCGCTGGTGCACTAGCAGCTGCCATGTCGTCCGCTGATGCGATTACGCACAACGCCACCTTGGAAACGACGGACGGTGTGATTCGTACGATTTTCAAAGATTTATCCGATAAGACCGTTTTAAAGATTATGCGTATAGGTGTATTCGGTATCGGTGGATTGGCTTATATTATCACCGTTTTCGGAGGTCAGGGATTAATTGTCTTACTTTTAGGAGCTTACGGCGCTATTGTACAGTTTGCACCAGGAGTTTACAGTGCTTTGTATTGGCGTGGCGCAACGGCTAAAGGAGTTATCAGTGGATTAGTAGTGGGGGCAATGTTGAATTTCTATTTCCAACTAGTTGCAGACACTACACCATTAGGCATCCACGCTGGAATTATTGGATTGATTGCTAATGTTGTCATTATGATTGTAGTAAGCCTACTTACAAAATCAGATACAAGCGAGGAAGAAGACACGTATATTCGTAGCTAATCAATACATGTGTAGTCAAGTACAGAGAGGTGATCTATAGTGCATGCAGATATAGTATTTACTAATGGAGAAGTGATCACAGTCGATAAGGATTGCTCCATCATGGAAGCGGTAGCAATAAAAGATCATACAATCATTGGCGTCGGTCAGATGGAGGAAGTTGGAGAGTTTATTGGAGAAAACACGAAAGTTATCGACCTGGAAGGAAAATCCCTTCTTCCAGGTTTCATAGATCCGCACTTACATTTAACTATTTATGGAACGAACTTGCTCGGTATTAACTGTGCAAGTGTTGAAATCGATTCGTTGGAAATCTTGTATGAGAAAATGAAAGAGAGAGCGGAACAAACTCCAAAAGGAGAGTGGATCCGGGTTACAAGCTTTAATGAAAATGCTGTTAAGCAAAAACGTTTCCCTACCATACAAGAGCTGGACGCTATATCTGCTGAACATCCAATCGTAATTATTCGAGTTTGTAATCATACGTCTATCGTAAATAGCAAGGCATTGGAACTTGCAGGTATCACATCGAAGTCTGAAAATCCTACAGGCGGTGAGATAGAGCGTGATGTACATGGTGAATTAACAGGTAAAATGATTGAGAATGCACATATGCAACTATTTAATGTAGCAGATTATAGTGCAGAAGAAATTAAAAAGGGACTGAAATTAGCGTCACAGATATTTGTGGAGTCCGGCATAACCAGTTTACATGATGCAGGCAGTTATGGCTGGGGACCAGATATTTTAAAGCTAATGAAAACAAGTATAGATTCAGGTGATGTGAAAAACCGAGTGTATGCTCTCATTGGATCATTGACGGATTCAGAATCTTTCATCCGACATATGATCGATGAAGGTGTGGTGACGGGAGATGGCGATGAATGGTTTAAAATTGGACCCGCTAAACTCTTTACAGATGGCAGCAGTACAGGACCTACTTTATCCACAAGAGAACCATATGATAGTGATCCGACAGATACAGGCATACTTTATTACGACCAGGAAAGAATGAATGAAATTTTAGGAGAAGCACACAGCAAGGGATACCAAATTACCGCGCATGCACAAGGTGATCGGGCGATTGAAATGGTGTTGAATTGTATTGAAGAGGCGCTAGAGAAACATCCACGGACAGATCATCGTCATCGAATTGAACATGCCGGAATAGCTAGCAAGGATCTACAGGAACGGATGAAGGAGTTAGGAGTTGTCGTTATTCCGAATCCCGCTTTTATGTACGTGAATGGTGATAGCTATCTTGAATTTTACGGCGATCGTGTACATGTGATGTTTCCAGCAAATGACTATTTGGAAAAGGGAATACCTTTTGCATTTGCCTCTGACACGCCTGTAGTAGATCATAATCCTCTTCTCGGTATACATGCGGCAGTGAATAGAAAAACTATTTCCGGACAAGACGCTGGGATTTATCAGAGAGTGAGTGTGCTCGAGGCCATCAAAGCCTATACCTATATGGGTGCTTATGCGAGTTTTGATGAAAAACAAAAAGGGAGTATTGAAGTTGGGAAATTAGCAGATTTGGTTGTGTTAGATCAAAGTATTCTATCAGTCGATAGTGAGAGCATTAAAGATCTGACTGTGGAATTGACGATGATCGATGGGAAAATAGCGTATGAAAAGCAGTATAGTAATAGGAAATAAGATGTTTTATTAAAAAATTTGCATACTAGTTTATGGAAATACCAGCCATTCGATATTTTCGAATGGCTCTTATTATGGAGAAATACGATGCAAAACCATATAATACTCGCATTGGATCCTAAAGTAATTCTTTAACGTAGATCGGTTGACAGCAAATGATATGCAAGACATAGTGACTAAATATTTTTATCACTACATAACAGTATGTCCAATGTATGATTACCTAGTTATTACTATACTATATCAAGCCTAAAGAATAGAGAGTACATTGAAACGGGAGGTGAATACATGCTTGGTTTTCCTGTAGAAACATTTTGGTGGTTTGTTCCATGGCCTTTCATATGGGTAGGGTTAGCAACCATTATCTACTTTAAAATGAAAAAAGATGATGAGTTGGAAGAGAAGATGGAAAAAGACCAGAATCAAAATCTATAGTCGCGATGGGAGGGCATTCAATGAGCATGGATGGGGTAATTTTCATTATATACTTAGGGATTCTATTAACGATTGGCTTGTGGTTTTCACGAAGATCGTCCGCCTCTACAGAACAGTATTTACTCGGTGGGCGATCTCTTGGACCGGCCGTCACTGCTATGACCATGCAAACTACAGCTATGAGTGGATTTATGTTTATGGGAGCTCCAGCGATGGCCTTTAAATATGGCTGGTATGCCATTTGGTACGCGATTGGGGATGCAGGTGGATCGATTATTAACTTGTCTGTTTTAGGTAAGCGAATGAGAAGAATGTCTGAATTATTGGGAGCGCTTTCACCGATTGAATATTTGGAAAAACGTTTTGAAAGCCCGAGTGTTCGAGTGGTCGGTTCTATCATTTCCATTGTCTTTCTATTTGGATACGTTTGCGCTCAGTTTATTGCCGCGGGTAAGGCAATGTCTGCACTGACAGGTTTTACGTATGAACTGTCTCTGCTTATCGGGATTAGCGTCATTATTATCTATACTGTAGCAGGCGGATATTTAGCGGTCGCATACACTTCTTTTGTACAAGGCTTAATCATGGTTCTAGGTGTCGTAGGGATTGGTGTTCTCGCTTATTTCCATATAGGCGGCCTTACGGGATTAAACGTCGCACTGAAAGCTGTAGACCCTACGTATTTGAGTATTTGGGGTAAAGATCTAGCCTACTATGGTCAATGGGGGATGGTGCTCGGGGCAATACTCATTTATTCAATTGGATATATGGGACTTCCACATGTTGTAGTTCGCCATATGTCGATGAAGAGTACGAAAACAGTAAAAGGTGCAGTTATTATCAGTGCTCTATGGAATCAATTTTTCATCTTTGTACCATATATTCTAGGTATGATCGGGATTATTTTACTCCCCACTATTGCTGATCCAGAAATGATTATTACAGAGCTAGCGTATACGTTATTCCCTGGAATTTTTGCGGCATTATTGCTCTCAGCTATTATGTCGGCAGTAATGTCCACTGCAGACTCTATCTTGATGCAAGCAGGCTCTATTCTTTCACGTGATGTCTATCAACGTTTCATCAACAAAGATGCTAGCCCCAAAACGATGATTCTTGTATCAAGACTATGCATTCTATTGGGAGGAGTAGTAGGAGTGGTAGTAGCCATTTATGAGCCACCATCCGTATTTGCCTTGGTTTTGTTCGCTTTTGGTACACTGGGGAATGCTTTTTTAGTTCCGTATGTTGCTTCGGTTTACTCGAGAAAAGCGAATTATATCGGTTGCTTATGTGCAATGATTGGCGGTGCTACAACAAATATCATTTGGACTTCCATGGGGTTAGAAACTTCTACAGGACTTCATCCGTTCTTGGCAGGTTTACTAGTATCTCTGTTAGGCATGCTCATCGGAAGTCGATTTGGTCGTAAACCATCAGATGAAATACTGACAGCGTTCGAACAGTCCAGAAAAAAACGTGTATTCTCAAAAGAATTTGACCGCAACATTACACGTGACTTGGCACCCGAAGCTAACAATGTATCTAAGTTTTTGGCAGATAATAAATAACTTACAGGAGTAGGTACTTATGGACGCTATATTGCTACAAGAAATCGAGTTTACTAAAGAAGAGGTATTGCTAGGATTGCAGCAATACGAAAAAGAAACGTATTTTCAAATCCAAGATATTATTTACTATCCTTATTACTTTTTTGAATATCAAGTGAGTGCTAAAAGCTTGCTGAAATTTAAGGGGAAGGCAGCTTGTACAATCGATGGGCTTGGTGGAAGAGGGGCGATGGTGGATGTTCGGCCAAGCTTTTCGAGAAAGAAAGTGGAAGTGGGTCGGTTCCCCGAGTTGGTGATTGAAGAGGAAGAAGCGATTACTATGGCTGAAAGATTTATTTTTGACAATGCTTCTTCAAAAGCTAAGTTTGTTACGATGCCTAAAATCACAGAAGTTCAAAGGAATCTCTTTTATCGACCATTTTGGATAACAGATTTCAAGTTGGACAATAAAAAATCAGGGCAACTCATAGTGGATGCGATTAGCGGAAGCTATCATCCGTTATGACAGGATCGACGGTCAAAGTTAAAAATGAAGTCGTATACAGCCACTCTTCGCACAATGCAAGCGAGCAGTGACTGTATACAGGTGGGGATGATATTTACAGTAAAACTTGTTTGGCCATTATAGCTACTTCAAGTGCAATCCGATTTAATGGGGACATAAAATTCTCCCCCATTATAGATTCAATCTTTTCGAGTCGATGGTACAGTGTTTGTCTGACGATAAATAGACGATCTGCGGTTTCTTTTTTTGAACCGCCACATTCAAGATAAATACGGAGCGTTTCGAATAAGTTACTGTCGTTCTCTTGATCGTAATCAATTAGGTCTTGTAGATAATCTTCTACATAGTTATCAAGGTTTCCTTGTTCGTTGAGAAGAAGTAGTAGTCTATAGATCCCTAAATCTTCATAAAAATCACTCTCAAATGCAAACTTTTGTTTAAGTTCAGCCACTCTTTTTGCTTCTTTATATCCTTCTTTGATGTGTGAATGGTTATGGTGAACTAAACTGATACCAAATTTATATTCCCGTTCGTTAAAGAAATGGTCATTGTCCATGGCTGTTAACTGTTCGGTTACTTGAGTGAAACGATTCAAGTCTTTTACATGTGTCCCCGAAGCGATAAACGATGCAATAATTGTAATTTCATTTTTAGTTACAGAGATAGTTGGAAAGAAACTATGTCGTTTAAAGACAGAACGAATCATCATAGATTGTTGTAAGCGGATTTCTTCCCAACTGTTTTCATCTATAGTGGTTTCATTCGTATCCAACTGAATGACGAAGATTCTGTAATGAGTGTTCGGACTTTTCGTTGGTAAAAAGGATTGGATATCTTCTGCATCTACAGGACGGCCATGCAGTAAGTTACGCACAAATTCATCCTCATTGTATTGATTTCTCTCTTGAATAGTGCGATTCCGAAGTAATATTTGAGCAATTGCAAGGGAGGCCCTATCCAAGATTAAAAAGACAAATTCATCTTTTATTGCCTGTGGAAGGTGAAGACATAAATATCCAAGAGATTGGCCTAAACCATTGATGGGGAACAAGGCAAATGGCTGATCATCGATGGTATAGATGTCCTGTTCTAGCTTTTGCGTAGTCTTCTCACTAAGAAATTCTTTTATGCTATTTTTCCACGAAGTCGATTCAACAGGGTAGTAATAAGATTTCGCATCATCGGATATAAACAACACCGTCTGATTGAACAGCGAGTGTAACTCGTGAAGAATCTTTAAGATTCCGTTTGGCATTAAACTTAACTCATTGAACCTTCTCGATAATGTATCTAACTTCGACAGCATTTCATAATGACGATTAATGATTACTGTATGTAAATCTTGTGTGATATCAACAAATTTAACGACTTTTTCGAACACGATAATTGGAAACTTTTGTGCATCTGCAAGAGTGATAATATCTTGTTGGATCTCACTGACGTACGGCCCTATTTCAACACACAGACAGGCAACTTCTAGTTCAATTAGCTGTTTTATATACTGTAGCTGTGTTGCGTTATCTAGTTGTAGATGAATGCCTGTCGTTAAGATAATTTCACCGCCATTAACTAGCGAACTAAACTCACTAACTTCTAATACGTGCGACCATTTAACTTGACGATCCAATCCGTTACTTCCAGCAATAACTTTGGCGTGCTTGAAAGTGTCGCGGGCTAAGACGTCTTGAACGGTCAAAGAAAGTTCATTCATGAAAATAGACCTCCGTATCGTCAAAAGATTATCCGTACGATGTTACACAATGTAAAATGAAAGTATTTTGATAAATTGTTAAACTATAGAAAGTAGTTTAGCTCAAGTCTTGTTGTAAAGCAAGATTAGGTGAATAGGAGGAATGAAAATGAATTCAATAGTAATAGAAAAGAAAACGCTTTCAAATTTTATTAATGGACAATGGGTAAAATCACTCACTGATAAATATGAAGAAGTGCCAAATCCGGCGACAGGCGAAATTATTGCAGATGTACCTATTTCAACTGAAGAGGACCTTCAAGTTGCGGTAGATGCAGCGAAAAAAGCGTTTTCTTCTTGGAAGAAAACAGCTGTACCGCAAAGGGCTCGTATTCTATTTAAATACCAGCAACTTTTGATTGCTCATTGGGATGAGTTGGCACAACTGATTACTATAGAAAACGGAAAAAATTATACGGAGGCTTACGGTGAAGTTCAGCGCGGGATTGAGTGTGTGGAATTTGCTTCAGGAGCTCCTACGTTGATGATGGGGTATCAATTGCCTGATATTGCCACGAACATCGAATCGGGTATGTATCGCTATCCCTTAGGAGTGGTTGGAGGGATCACGCCTTTTAACTTCCCGATGATGGTTCCTTGTTGGATGTTCCCGCTTGCTATTGCAGCAGGAAATACATTTATTTTAAAGCCTTCAGAGCGTACACCACTCTTGGCAAATAGATTAGCAGAGCTATTAACAGAAGTAGGATTACCGAATGGTGTGTTCAATATCGTTCATGGCGCAAAGGATATCGTGAACGGAATCTTAAGTCATCCGGATATTCCTGCCGTTTCATTTGTTGGGTCACAGCCGGTAGCAGAGCATGTATATAAAACAGGAACTGCCAATGGAAAACGTGTTCAAGCACTAGCAGGCGCCAAAAATCATTCGATTGTTATGCCGGATGCGGACTTGGATTTAACAGTTACTAATATTACCAATGCGGCATTTGGTTCTGCTGGCGAAAGATGTATGGCTGCTGCAGTGGTAGTTGCAGTTGGTGATATTGCTGACCAGCTTGTGAAACGCTTAGTTGAAGAAGCAAATAAGATAACGATTGGAAACGGATTAGAAGAAGGAGTATTCCTTGGACCTGTCATTCGAGATTCTCACAAAGATAAAACACTTTCATATATCGAGGCGGGGATTGAAGAGGGGGCAACTCTTGTACGTGACGGCCGCGGCGATCCATCTACTTCTGAAGGGGGATATTTCGTAGGGCCTACGATTTTTGAAGGGGTTACAACAGAAATGCGGATTTGGAGAGAAGAAATATTTGCACCGGTACTTTCAGTAATAAGAGTAGAAACATTAGATGACGCAATTGAGCTTACAAATCAATCAGACTTTGCAAATGGTGCATGTTTATATACGGATAGCTCGAAGGCGATTCGTCAATTCCGAGAAGAAATTGATGCGGGGATGCTTGGTATAAATCTGGGCGTGCCAGCGCCTATGGCATTCTTTCCATTCTCCGGCTATAAGAAGTCATTTTATGGGGATTTACATGCAAACGGCCGTGATGGTATCGAATTCTACACACGTAAGAAAATGTTAACTGCACGCCACGAATATTGATAAAAAGGGAGGAAAGATATTGAAAACTGTACATGAACAAGACCGGGATAATAAAAAGAAAGTAACAGAACAAAATCGGGATAAAGTTTGGCATCATATTTCAGCATACAATGAAAAAAATCCGCCGATGATTATTGAAAGCGGGGAAAATGCTTGGATTACAGATCATGAAGGTAATCGGTATTTAGATGGTATGTCAGGACTATGGTGCGTCAATGTAGGCTATGGAAGAGAAGAGATAGCAAAAGTAGCCTATGAGCAAATGAAAAAACTTTCTTATGTACCCATGACACAAAGCCATGGACCGGCAATTGAACTAGCCGCCAAAATAAATGAAATGCTAGGCGATGACTATAAGATCTTTTATTCAAATAGTGGTTCAGATGCGAATGAAGTAGCATTCAAGCTTATTCGTCAGTATCACCAGCAAAACGGAGAACCTTCCAGATATAAATTCCTCTCTCGTTACCGTGCATATCATGGAGGCTCAATGGGAGCGCTATCCGCTACAGGTCAAGCTTTGCGAAAATACAAGTATGAGCCGCTAGTGCCAGGATTCTTACATGTAGCACCTCCAGATAACTATCGAAAGCCCGAAGGAATATCGGTCGAAGATTATAATATCCAACGCGCTTTGGAGCTTGAAGAAAAAATTATTTGGGAACAAAAAGATACGATTGCAGGAATTATTATGGAGCCGCTCATTACAGGGGGAGGAATCTTAATTCCGCATCCGGTGTACTTAGAGAAAGTCCAAGAAATCTGTACCCGTCACGGTGTCCTCTTGATCATGGATGAGGTGATTTGTGGGTTTGGACGTACTGGAAAAGCATTTGGACATCAACATTACAATGTGAAACCAGATGTTGTGACGATGGCGAAAGGTTTGACTAGTGCTTACCTTCCATTATCGGTGACAGCAATCCGCAAAGATATCTATGAAAAGTTCGATACTAGTGAAGACTACAGTCATTTCCGTCATGTCAATACGTTTGGTGGAAATCCAGCTGCGTGTGCAGTTGCGTTAAAGAACCTAGAGATTCTAGAACGCGAAGATCTTATCAATCGTGCGGCAGAACTTGGGGAGCGGCTATCGGATGAACTTGCATGCTTACAAGATCACCCGAACGTAGGAGATATTCGTAGTATTGGCTTCTTGATGGGAATTGAACTCGTCGAAGATAAGAAGACAAAAGAGCCTGCAACGAATGCACGCATGACGAAAATTATTGGAGAGTGTAAAGCGAATGGACTGATTGTGGGTCGCAACGGTGAGACAGTAGAAGGATTTAATAATGTCTTGGCACTTTGCCCGCCACTTTCTTGTACAGATGAAGATGTCGACTTCATCGTATCCGTTGTTAAAAAAGTATTTAAAGAGAATGAATAATAAGTTGTCTACCTAGTAATGATATGAAAGGTGCCTCTAGACGACTCGTGTAGCAATGAGTAGTCAGAGGTACTTCGTCTATACATGATGTAGTGACGTGTACTATCCATGGCTTATACGACTAAATCCCAGCGAACTGATAACTATACACTAGTAGACATTTGATCCGAGGAGGAATGAGTATGTTGATTGGTGTACCAAAGGAAATTAAAAATAACGAGAATCGTGTTGCGATGACCCCGGCAGGAGTGTACACACTTCGTTCGTGTGGCCATGAAGTACTTATTGAAACGGCAGCTGGTGTAGGATCAAGTTTTACAGATGAAGAATATATGGAGGCGGGGGCAAAGATCGTTCAGACAGCGAAAGAAGTATGGAGCGCTGAACTGGTTATGAAAGTAAAGGAACCCATTGCCTCTGAATATCGTTATTTTCGTAAAGGGTTACTCCTATTCACATACTTACATTTAGCATCTGAGTCACAGTTGACTCAAGCTCTTTTAGAAAGTAAAGTAACAGGGCTTGCCTATGAAACCGTTCAGTTACCTAATCAATCATTGCCTTTGCTCGCGCCGATGAGCGAAGTAGCAGGAAGAATGGCAACACAAATTGGTGCTCAATATCTTGAAAAAACGAATGGTGGAAAAGGTGTTCTACTAGCTGGAGTACCGGGTGTTTCTCGAGGGAATGTCGTAGTAATTGGTGGTGGGCAGGCAGGAACAAATGCAGCACGTATTGCGATAGGGATGGGTGCTCACGTAACCGTACTGGATTTGTCAGTAGATCGTTTACGGCAAATAGATGATATTTTCGGCAATAATATTCAGACGCTGGTTTCAAATCCACATACTATCGCAGAATCAGTCAAAGAAGCAGACCTCGTAATTGGTGCAGTGCTAATACCGGGAGCCAAAGCACCTAAGCTTGTCTCTGAAAAAATGGTTCAATCTATGAAGCCTGGATCGGTTCTTGTAGATATCGCAATCGATCAAGGAGGAATTTTTGAAACATCAGATCGTGTAACGACACACGATGCCCCGATCTATACAAAACATGGTGTAGTACATTATGCAGTTGCAAATATGCCAGGTGCAGTACCGCAGACGTCAACAGTAGCATTAACTAATGTCACTGTACCCTACGCGCTGCAAATTGCCAATAAAGGATGCAGACAGGCGCTGCTAGACAATGAAGCACTTCGAAAAGGTTTAAATACTATGAATGGTCATGTAACACACCAAGCCGTTGCGGAAGCACAGGCCATACACTACACACCTTCAATCTCTATATTAGAAAACAATGGTTTAGTAACTAATACCTAAAAGCATGGTTATGTACAAATGAAATGAGTCCCTCTACCACCCTATATTTTGAAAAAAATATAGGGTGGTAGAGGGACTTTTTTTCTTTATACGATTGAACAAATCTTTCATTCTATGTAACAAATCTAGTAAAATCCTGTATAATCGTAATCAAAAGGAGGTTGCTAGATTTGAAATTTATGACGAAATGTATCACAACTACTCTGTTCACCGTTCTGTTCACCCTCGTGATGACGCTGTCAACCGAAGCGGCTACTTGGCCTGACCATTCACCTGATCAAAATCCGGACAAGCCGTGGACTGTCACGTTCAATAAACCAGTAAATAAAGATACGGTTACCCCCAACTCGATTTATATCACGGATTCTAAAGGAGTAAAACAGAGCACTGCAATAACATACTCGGACTCCGACAAGAAAGTACATATCGCGCCGCCAACAGGAAACTATCGTAGTGGCGAAACTTACACATTACATATCACGCAAGCCGTGCTTAATACAGATAACCAACCATTAAAAGAACCGGTTACTAAAACGTTTTCCATTAAAACGGGAATCACATATGACTTGGCGAATGTACAAGCCAATGGCACGACTACCATAGTGGAAAGGTTTCCAAGTTTTGAAGCAGCGGCAAGCCGTATGAATAGCAATCAAGTCGTGCTGTTCCAAAACAACATCATCCACATGCCGAAAGGGCTTATTTCAACCGTGGCATACGGCGGCAGCTCATTGACCATTTTGCATGCTGATCAAGACCTGAAAATTCAAGAAACATATGTCCCAGCAGATACGGAACTTGTGTATGTTGACTCGACAGCCACTTCTGTAAAAGTAGAGCTTGCGGGAAGAAACTTCTATATCAAGCCACAAAATGCAACGATGTTACCGAGTCAGACCGTAACGGATCGCACCTATTACAAAGTATCGAATCGTTCACTCTATCATTTCATTTACTCACATAGGACAAAGACGTTCGCTTCGTATGAAATGGGTGCTGCTCCAAACTTCATGCAAGAAGGGGTAAAGTATTACAGCACGGACGGCAGTCACTTCCATAATGAAGCAGGGGCTTTGATTGGCACGGCTCATCAATACTTTCAGTACTTGCCGATGCGTAGTATGACACGCTATACAGCTGAAGAGTTGGATGCATATATTATGAAACAGCTTAGGGGCCTGGAGCAGTCTTATCCGAACTCTTCCATTTATAAAAATGCGGCAACGAGAAGTAAATTAATCGGGTTGGGTTCAGAATTGAAGCGAATTGAAAGAGAGAGTCATGTGAACGCGATGCATATACTGGCTCTTGCACAGCATGAAAGCCAGTATGGACTCAGTAAGCACGCGCTGGAATCCAATAATTTATTCGTTATGTACGTAACAGATGACAATCCGTTGAATAAAAACTTTGATTCGGTAAGCGCAAATATTCAAGAACTGGTCGATGCCTTTTTGAATAGAAATTACTTACCGCCTCAAGCCAAATATGCGAATGGAACGAATTTCGGTAATAAAGCAGTCGGCATGAATGTTAAATATGCATCCGATCCTTACTGGGGATCAAAAATTGCAGGGCATTTGTACCGTATGGACCGTTCGATGGGCGGAAAGGAAATAGCTAACCAGCTGAAGATTGGATTGACGAATCCGTCCATTTTGAATGTACGTCCTATACCTTCATCAGCACCAGGCACGCCAATCATGTATAAATATCAAAAGATAGGCATGCCACTCGTTATTTTGGATGATCAACTACCTGAAGCGCCATGGATCAAAATCCGTTCAGATAAGGCTCCATATGACGCGGTATATGTGCATGGAGATTTAGTAGATCCGTTAGAATGGCAATGAACACTGATACAACCCCTTACCTAAATTATCGGTAAGGGGTATTTTTATTCAATCCGCTTGAAAAACTCTTTCGTCAAGTCACCGTTAATTCCTATAGCTGCAGCGCTTCCGGTTCCCGCTGCGACTAGTAGCTGTGAAGGGACGATATGTGAAACATCGCCCGCTGCATAGACATTCCAAACTGTTGTCCGTCCGTAGTCATCGGTTAAAATCCCACCGTATTTATTGCGCTCACATCCTAAGTCTTGAGCGAAATGATTGGGATGACTCCAGCGCGGAGAGGCAAATCCGCCTGCGCGGTCTATCAATGTACCGTCTTCAAGTCGCACACTGTGTAGTTGCCCGTCTATCCCTTCAAGACCTGAAATGATATCATCGACAATTTGTATTCCTTTCGCACTCAACTTCTTTTGTTCCTCTGCCGTCAGCTGACCTTCTCCACTGGTGAAAACAATCAGATCCCGGCTCCATGTATACACTTCCGTTGCTAATTTAAACACGTTTTTATCCGCAAATACAGCCAATGAACGATCTCGCAATTCCCAACCGTCGCAATACGGACAACTGAAGATGGATGTGCCATAAAAGCGCTCAATACCTGGCACATTAGGCTGTTCATCACGCAAACCGACAGCAAGAAGTACTTTCTGTGTGCGGAACGTCTTGCCGTCTGCTGTCATTAACTCATAATGTGATTCATCCAATCGTTCGACTGCAACAATTTTTTGATGATGAAATGTCACAGACGGATACTGCGTCAGTTCTCCCCGCCCAATCTTTCGTAATTCTGAAGGTGGCACACCGTCACGCGTTAAAAATCCATGTGACGCACGGGAGACGCGATTTCTTGCATGATCGTCATCAAATACAATAATATTCCGCCTTGCCCGTCCGAGTACTAAAGCCGCACTTAATCCAGCAGGACCGCCACCAATAATTGCACATTCATAGATCATTGCTATTTTCATCCCTTTTCATTCCATTTTGGTTATAGGACTTCCCATGAAACGTCTGAAGTAAACTGTAGTGTGTGTAGTTTGGGGAAAATAGCAACAGATATGTTGGGAAAAAGCGAGAACATATCATGTCTTTAGGTAATAGGGATACGTTCGATGCTTTACGCTTTATTATTTATATTTCATTCTACACAATTAGGCTAAAAGGACCGGTTCTAGATTCTTAACAAATGGCTAATTATGCCGATAAATGGAGAAGGAGACTTCATTTTTATATAGCCATGTGTATAGGTTAGAAATTTAGTATAAAAGACGTTACTGGCTATTTATTGCAACGCCAAATTTATCAAGCGGAGGAGAATAAGGAGATGAAACAATTTTGGAAAGCGACATTTGCACTGATACTGTTGGTCTGTGTGCTTGGTGCGGGGTTGAAGGCTGATGCAGCGGTGAAGCCGGGAACTCCGGAACCTGTTGAGAAGAAGCCTTATGAGTATGAGTTTGTGGAGGATTCAGCAGAAAAGTATAATGGCTTTACAGGTGCAAAGAAGATGGTGATTACGTTTGATAAGGATATAAATTCTATCAAACCCTCTGACGTGTACGTGGAACAAATAGTTGAAGGTAGAAATAAAACATTACCATTAGTTAAAAATATTGATCCAGTTGGAAAAAAACTTACTATTACATTTAAAAATCTAGAGCTTGTTGACTATAAAGGGAAAGAGGATTTTCAGTTGGTGGTAAAACAAGGAAAACTTTATTTTGACCAGTTGACTAATTATGAATTCCCATTCAAATTTTATGATCTGACACCTGGATTTGAGTCCGTGTTTGTTAATACAAACAACGCAACGCTTATTAACGAGAAAATCTTCAAGCACAATGAGCCGCGAAATATTATGATTCAAGTGCCACCAATTTATATCACAAAGATTGAAACAATTCATCGCTACAAAGGAGTTGTTGATCCGGCTAAGAGCGCACCGAACTTATCAAATATTGATGTCATTGCACACGAAGAAGCGAAGCGTTTGAAAGTAAAGTTAGGAACAAACAATACGCAATATGAAAGAGATTTAGATCGCTCCACAGCAGGCGTCAACGGTTTCTCAATGGGACAAGCAGGTATTGATGATCTCGCTTGTGTGCCAAATACACCACCAAAAGATGGTTGTAAAGAGTACACTCTAAATGACGATTTTGAATTAACTGCTTTTAGCAAAGATGGTCGCAAGCTTGAAACGAAAAACTTTAAAATACGAGTCAGTGACAAGGAAAAAGATTTTAAAATAAATGATTATGTAAAAGCAGATACTAAATTCATCGGCAAACCGGTATCGCTTTATGAGTTGATGCTATCGCCTATTTTACTAGATAACATTATGAAAGAAATTGATGTAAGGGCATTGAATGATTTAGGCGTTAGTTATTCTGTAGCGCCTGTAGCCACCGTTACAACTCGTGAACAATTGGAATTAGCATTAATAAATGACAAACTTAAGAAAATTAGTTTATCAGGGAATTTTAACTTAGCTAATACACCTGCCGTTCCATTTGTGATTGATCGTGATGTGACGATTGCAGGTGGAACTATTACTGGAGACATTCAATTAGGTAACGGAAAAGATCGAATCATACGTCTGGAAGGCACAAAGATTAATGGCAACCTGATAGTTGATGTAGGCGCTAACGGCACTGCTGTGCTAGATAAAGTGACTGTTACAGGCAATACATCAGATCCGCACACAAAAATAGTGAGTGGAGGATCAAAATCTATTCATTTGAATGATTTCAAATCTAGGAATGGAATAGAAGTGTCGAATATAAAGCAACTCCGAATTGTCACAACTAATACTTTCGAAGATACTTTAATATTCGATTATAAAGCACAAGCACCTGTTCAGTTGGAGGTAGTGAGTGGAAAAGTAGATCTTACTTTAGGTGAAGATAACATGTTAGCGGAAAGTAATAAGTTCACTGTTTTCGCAAACGATAAAAACGATGTGACAGTATCCTCTGAGTTAACAAATAATACGTACTTTAGCCTTAATGAAGAAGTAGTGGAACTAGATGAAACGCCAGGCATAAAAAAGATAGATACTAAAGGCCGTTTTATAGAGGTTTTAAACGAAAATGGAGAGTTTTCTCTTGAAAACTTTGAGATAAGTGAATTATATTCAGAAACTATTCTCAAAGATAAAACATTAGAAGAGTGGACAGTAGTAGATCAAACAGAAGGATGGAAAATAATAAAGATAACAGATGGTTTTAATGTTTCCCAAGTTTCCGGAGATGGATTCATTACATTGGAAACATCTGATGGGGACACAGTCTATCATTTGCCTATTCAGATTAAAATTACTAGCTAGATTTAATAAACCCAAGTCTAGTAAAACAAAGGAGTTGAGTTGAGTTTGTTTACTCAATTTGCTAGGAAATACCAGGTGTTCTGCTCACTGCTAACTTGCTTCCTAATAACTTTTGCGGATCCTGCAGATGCTTATGGAATTGCTAACCATGAAAATATAGTGGATGTAGGGAAGAGCCATCTAGTAGTTTTAAAAGAGGATGGAAGTGTATGGAGTTGGGGTGATCACACTTACGGTCAATTGGGTGCAGGTATTATCAGTTCTTCGAATGCCCCCTTGCCTATTCAATTGACGGGTGGAGATAGACTTTCGAAAATTACCGCAATCTCAGCAGGGGGCTACTATACAGTTGCCCTCGATGCTGATGGGGTTGTATGGAGTTGGGGATTGAATGCCTATGGTCAGTTAGGAAGATCTACAATTGGAAATAAGGATGCAAGTCCGCTTGAGGTTAGTATACCTACAATGGTTGACATTTCAGCAGGTGAAAGTCATGTGTTAGCGGTTGATGAAATGGGAAACGTTTGGACGTGGGGACATAATCCATTTGGTCAGCTTGGTAGAAGAACAGTATCTTCCTATACAGCTATACCGGAAAAAGTTGTTGGGTTAACTAATGTAGCAGCGGTGGTTGCAGGGAAAGATCATTCCGTTGTATTGAAAAAAGATGGTACAGTTTGGGCGTGGGGACGCAACACATATGGTCAGCTTGGAAATGGGGAAACAGCAGATTACAATGTAATTCCAAAACAAGTGTTAGGATTAAGCGAAATCATTGAAATTGCAGCCGGCGACAACCACACATTAGCTCTAAAACAAGATCGTACATCATTATTAGCATGGGGCCGTAATATATCCGGTCAACTAGGTGACGGTGGATATGAAAATAAGTTGACACCTTTCTTGGTAAAAGGCGTAAATAATATTCGCTCTGTGGCAGCAGGAGATAACCATACCATTGTAGTGAAAGATGATAGCACAGTCTGGCAATGGGGCCGCAATACATCAGGTATTCAAACTTCGCAGACCGCACCTATTCAAATAACAGGGATGTCTGATGCAGTAGCTATTGGCGGCGGAGGTTATCTGGACAGCTTCACACTGGCAGTAAAGTCAGATGGCACGGTCTGGCAATGGGATAAAGCGTCTTCAGATTCAACAACTAAATTACCAATCTTTAAGAAAGTTTCTGGGATTGACGGTATTATGAAGTTAGACGAGTTCCCCTACGTTCAAGGCGGACAAGTAAAGTTTAAATACATCGGAAACAGTCTGACTGAAGACGTAAAACTGAACGGAAGCTTCAACGATAATATTGATCTGCAAATGGAACGCAAACCCGGAAACGTCTGGGAACTGCAAGTAGAACTGCAACCCGGGCAGTATGAATACGGCTTCCGCGTCAACGGTGACTGGACAGTAGATCCGCTCAACCGAGATAAAACCATTGACGACTTCGGACGGACATTCAGCGTGCTGAAAGTTGCCCCGTACGCGACTGTGGGTCCGATCATCGACCACAAAGAGGTTACGTTCACTTACAGCAGCTACGATTATAATAATCAGCTTGAACTAGAAGCACAATCGAAATCTGTTTCTGTCATGGGTAACTTCGGTGATAATTACCACTGGATCGAAATTCCAATGATCAAGCAGCCGAATAATACATGGAAAGTGTCAAGAACATTAAAGCCGAGAGATTATTATTATTCATTTGTTGTGCGGGATAATGAAAGTGGTGCAGTCGCTGTGAAGCGGAATGACCCGTTAAATCCATTCTTACAGACAGATTCGTTGACGAATATTTCCCGTAACACATTTGTCGTAGCAGAAAATGTGTTGACGAAGATTCCTGTCGCATCGATCACACTCAGCAAAGGACCTGAAATGGACTTAATCGTGGGTGAGCAATCCACATTGACCACCAGAATCAGTCCATCAAACGCGACAAACCAAAATGTTAACTGGTATTCCAGCAAACCGACCGTAGCGAGTGTGGAAGGCGGTAAAATCACAGCGCATTCTGCAGGAGAAACGACCATTGCAGTCACTTCTGTGGACGGCGGGAAGATTGCCAGTGTCACGGTTACTGTAAAACAGCAAGACGGTGCAGTATCGTACCCCCGCATAGGATATAAAACAGAAGACGACCGTAAAAACGTGGAGCCTACAAAAGCCTGGAAAATCAATCTGAATCAAGAACTAGACATCAAGACATTTAATCCAGACTCGGTCTACGTATTGAATGAATCGGGTGTAAAGATTCCACTTGGTTATCAAGTGTCAAATAATAACCGAACGATGGAAATTCGATTGCAAAACGGCTATCAGTATAAAAAAGGTGCTAACTACTATCTATTTATAGAAGATACGGTAAAGTCATCGAACGGCGCTAAGTTGAAAGAAAAAGTGCAGTTGAAATTTCAGATTAAATTGTAACTGCACAGCAAAAAAAGGAGTTGTCCCATATGGGTGCAACTCCTTTTTGCCATCAGTTGATTTTAAATGTTTGAAGTAAAGACTTTTTCAAGAATTCCTTATTCTTCGTATTTCCTTTGAATTGACGGTCGATATGCAGAGTATACTGCTTACCTCGAGTGTAAGCCTTTTTTGGAACGACATAAATTGTCTTCCCGTCGCCACTCATTTGCAATGTAGTAGCCACTTTTTCATTAGTTGCATCATCTAGAACATAGATCAGGCCGGAGTACAACGCTTCGCGGTCTACTCGAGCGTTGAAATTAATGTTCAGAACTTTGTGCGTATCGTAAGAAGGTATATTTTTGCTCCAGTCAACTGCCGGTGCGGCTTCGAGTGCCGTGATCTGACTGATTTGATTTCCGTTTACAACGACTGCATATAACTCACCTGTTGGCGTTGAAATCTTGTCGTTAGGCGTATATTTCGTCCACTTCAGAATATCTGCAGGTGAAGCTGTAGCTACATATTTATTTTTTAATTGAGCGTTAGTTGACTGTGGACTAGTAGTGAATGATATGTCTTTACTACTTGTTGTGTAATAAATTGTGCCAGCTGTTTCAAGTCGTGCTAACTGCAGCGTATACGTTGCACTGCCAGTTGCCGCTGGATTAATACGTGGTGCACTCACACTATCAACCAAGGCGTACGTTCCAGGTTCATCCACAAGACCTATAGTTGAAGTAGAAGTAGTTGCACTTGGCACGGCAACTGTGTATCCATCAACCAGTTTCGCCAATACTTTAGTTCCCGATTTTGGTAGCTTCAACTCAATCGGTTGCATGAAGCGGGATAAGTTACCAAAGCTTACTTCATACGATTCGCCGGCAAGAGATTGTTTCAATGTAAAAGTAGAGTGTCCGGATTCTATTACGTTACTTGACGGGACATGGGCTTCCACTTTTTTATCTTTTGTTATAAATGTTACACCATATTCCTTTGCCATATCCATTTCAATAGGACTAAGTGAAACGGAAGGGGATAGTGGCGTAAGTACTCCGTCTTTTTCAAGCGGCAGGCTACCGACCGAACTGTTCGCCGCGTGTTTTACTGTAACAGAGTAGGTCTTCGTAGTCGATTTGTTGCCGGCTGAATTTACTACACTGTATGATTTAGGTTTGCCATCCGAAAAGTCTGTTTTTACTGATGGGTTCGGTGTGACAGTACCGATACTTGTAATGATAGGCGTTAAGCTTTCTAAATTTGCTGTTTTAGGTACTGTTACAGTAATCTTTTCTGCTTTTTGATCAATGACACTGATTGCATCTACTTCTTTAAAGTTGAAAGAGGTAATCAATGCAGTTGGTTTTGCATCTTCAAATATGTTGACATTTACCGGCAGGGAGGGCTGGCTTTCGATGCCGTTTACTGTTTGTGTGACGTAGTAGCCGATGCCTGCTGGAATATCTTTGAATGTGGCAGTGGAACCAGTTATAGTACCAGTTCCGATATATTGATTATATGAGTTATAAAGTTTTGCAATAGTAGGTGTTGTATATGTGTCTACAGTTGCAGTAAGTATATGAATATTATTAGATATAGCTACTTCTGGTTTTGTTGTTTGCTTTGGTGCTACTGTGATCAATCGAAACTTATTATCGGCTTTTGAGTTTCTATTGGGTGCGATTGAACTGTATCTAATTTTATACAAACCTGGTTGGCTAAATGAGGTAATACACTTAGAATTCGGACTACAATTGCTCTCAATTCCATCAGGTGTGATGATTTTAGTAGAGTTTTCTAAATTAACCTCTAAATAATCTTTTGCAACCATACCGGGATCATCAAATTGTAAAGGACTGCCTTCTGTATAGTAAGGTTCTTTTGATTGATTAATAACGTACGAAAGCTTTTCAGGACCATTTAATGTGATGTATGGCTTATCAAGATCGACTATCTCTATAACGTTTGATTGGCGGCTTTCTTGTTTACTAACCGTTTGTGTTACATAATAGCGACCAGGCACTACATTTTTAAATACGTATGTTTTTTCTTCTGCGTTCAATTCTATTTCGCCACTAATAGTAGAGGTCTGACCATCTTCATTAAGTTTAAAGAGTTTAAGAGTAGTTGACGAGTTAGGGTTGGATGTTCCTGGGTATATATTTTTCACACCGACTTCACCAGTTATTGCAGTGCTTCCGATTGCTATTACAGGACGAGGGTTTATAATGATAGTTCTTTCTAATAGTACTGCCTCATTTCCTGCTTTATCTCTTACGTTGTAAGTAATTTTGTAGGTTCCAGGCTTTTCGGTATTTACTTTGCCGGTAACAACAATTTTCTCAGCAAGCTCTTCAGGTGTGTCAATATTATCTAAAGCAGTGACACCATATTCAATATACTGGTCTCCGACTTCCAAAGTAATTTCCTTATCGTTAATAAGAGTTAGTACTGGGGATGTATTATCGCGAATTTCAATCTCAGTTGACGAAAGACTTTCTACATTATTTACAGTCTGAACGACGTAATAGCCTTGTCCAACTTGAACATTACTAAATTTATATTCACCGTCACTAACTTTATCAATTTTAGATTGAATTTCAGATGTACTACCATCTGTAGTTCGTTGATAGAGCTTTAAATTTGCACCACCATATACACCTTTAACAGTTATAGTACCGGTCTTACGTTGATTAAAGGCTATTTCCGTTTGATAATCAGTATCTTCTTTATAAATATTCACTTTGTTCGGATATACTGTTACATTACGTTGAATAGTTTTACTTAAATTGTCAAACTCTCCATCTGTTGCTTTATAGGTCACTGTATACTTACCAGGAATTGTTCTGTTGGATTCGTTTATAAGGTCACCCGTAACTTCTACTTTCATTTTTAAAGGTGTGCATGGTAAGACTACCGCACTTCCGCTTTCACAAAAAAAAGCTGTTTCTTTGCCTTCATAAACTTTCTTATTCTTATCAGTCACCTTATATCCAGCTTCAGTATATTTAACACTAGACACGATATCATTCGAATTAATCCCATAGCGTATTTCTAAATTTGCGTCACCATTTAAATTAATAATTGGAAGTTGTTCGTTATAAATCTCAATCTCATTCGATGGTGAACTTTGGACACCATTCTCTTTTTGTATAACCGTATATTTGCCTGCAGGGAGTTCCTTGAATGTGAATTGATTGGTAGGAGGTGTTATTTCATCTCCTACTGGAAGTCCGCCGCTATGAAGAACGATTTTGCTTTTTGCTTTTATATTTTTCACTAAAATCGAGCCTTCATTATTCGAAGAACCAGAGTTTTTCATTCGTTCAATTGTCAATTTACTAGGGTAAACAGTGAATAGTTCTGAATCGTCACTTACAGCTCCATTAATTGTTTGTGTGAGATAGTAATTAGAACGTGCATCGATAGCGTCTGATACACCAAACACCGCATTTCCATTGGCGCTGGCTGTAGTTTCACGATAGGGATTATCCACAGCATCTTTAATATAGAGCTTAATAGTACTTGAAGGAAACGCGTTTTCAATTTTAACGTTATAAGGATTTTGAAGAGTAGTGATAATATTACCGTTACTGTTACTTGAAACTGTAAGTGATTTGGGTTTGACCATAATAGGAGCAGACTCTCTAATAACATTAGTATCTTTTTCTGCCCGGACAATGTAGAGTCCTGCTGGAACGTTAGTGAAGACCGAACTATTATCTAATACCATGCCTTGTTGGTCCTTATTTCCATATAGTTTTCTAAGTGTTATTGTCCAATCGGTATTTCCACCATTCATTTTTACAGTAACTGTACCAGTATTATTCTCGTTTACAACACTACCGTTAACACTACCTGGAAAAACTTTTTCTGTATCTTCTGTAACAGCCACCCCAGGCAACGGCCCAACAGTAGAAAACACCAACAAAAAAGCCAAAAACGCAGGGAAAAACTTTTTCATCCTCTTCATTCCTTTCTTATTTAACCTCATAATACTGCGTCTCCATCATGTGGTTCGCTTCATCTAATACCATTATCGTCAATAAATTACCTTTCGCCAGACCGATCTGTCCTTTAGAAAAGGAATCGGCACCATCCCGTAGCAACTTGATCGAGTTCCCATTATTAATCGAATAGGACACTGTTGCTATTTCCGGTTTTACTTTAACGGAAACTGAAGTTGCTAAAGGGTTCATCGTGGCGGACACATCTGTTATGTATGTACCTGTCATTTCAAATTTCTTCGTTACTGGTTTGTTAAGAGTTTTGCCTGAAGCAGCTTTAAAACTAGCTGGAATCGTCAATGTATAGCGTTCGCCAAACAAGTATGGATTTTTCGGTTTTACTATAACTTTATCAAAATCTGCCGATAGAGAAAGAGACAGATTGTTATTTTGAGTTTGTATAGTAATGAGTTCCAGATTGGCTTTTTGATCAGATACTTCTTTCGAAAATGTGATAGTCCATGGCTTTACAGGATCGGTAACCGGCTCGATATCTGCTGCGTAACTGATTTGATTACTGAATAGACTTGTCAGCAGGAAACACAGTAACGCGACGGCAGTAACAATACGTAATCGCATAGTAAATTCTCCTTTTATGTGTGGGTTTATAGTATGTGGATACTACGAAGAGGAAAAAACGCTCTATCTATATTATCGGGAAGGAAGTTGGAAAATGAAGATACATAAGAAATTCATTGCTATGCTGTCGCTGTTTCTGGTTATGCTTTCAGTGACGCAGCCTTTGGAGACAAAAGCGGCTGAAAATGATTCCGCTAAAAGTTGTGGAGTAGAACGGGGTAAGGATATTGTCTTTGTCATTCAGGATACTCCTGCAATGCAAGCGCAAGATCCGGAACAGTACAGAATTACGGAAGCATTGTATGCAGTGGATCAGGGAAATTCGATGGATCGTTTTAGTGTAGTTGGTTTCAATGAAGCCGTAACAAAGCCATTCCCGTTATCATCCAATAAATATCAGGCAAAAGCCGCACTGAAAGAGTTAGCGGTATACTCCGACAAAAATGCAAATAATGCAAGTGTGGGCTTGGAAAAAGCGATCCGTGACTTGTCTGATACAAAATCTATAAATGATAAAATTATTATACTGATAACTGTTGGCACGTCCATACACAATGAGAAAAATCTGTCGCTCGCTAATGAAGCGTATGAGAAAGATATTCAAATTCATACAATCAGTTTTGGCAGTACGCCATCATCTAGTATCGATGAAACGACATTAAGGAAAATCTCAACGATAACAGGCGGGAATTTCAATACCGCAGTGAATGCAGCGTACTTAAGAAAAGTTCTTTCCAATTTACACCAAGAAATTGTTAGCTTTCCGGGGCGTGAAATTCGCAGTGACTGGACGTTGACAAGTAATGTAACGGAGCCAAAAGGGTTGCTTGTACATGAAAACGTGAAAATCGATTTGAATGGTTATAGCTTAACTGTGGAGAATGATTTAGTCATGCTGAAATGTACAGAGCTCCGTGCTGTCAATGGTGCTGTCATCAAGGCGGAGAATCTAGATCAAAAATCAGGTTCGAGCATCCGGCTGAATAACAGCCAGCTGAATGTGACGGGAAATGTAAAACAAGACGGTTCCATTGTAGTGAATGGAAACTATAAAAATTCAGCCGCGCCTGAACTGACGCTTGGCTCCTATACACAAAGAACTCACGGCTATGTAAATCTAAACGGCCAGGAAGCATTAATTACATCAACCATTTTGCAAGAAGGTCATATAGATCTAAATGGTGGAACATTCCATGCGAAAAGTGATTTGGAACAAAAAGGTCGCTTTAATGTGCAGGGAGGCAAGCTACAAGTAGACGGTAATCTGACAATCAATGGAGGACCTTTACTTGACGATGCGTTTACGGAGAATAAATCCCTAGATGTAGGCGGTGGGTTGTTGCAAGTAGGGTCTAAAGAATCCATGGAGATGACTAATAATAAAGGTCACGTCAGGCAAGTCGATGGACAATTATTCGTTAATCACGGAACGGTTAAAATTTATGGAGATTATACAATTGTTGACGGCTGGCTGACCATGATCAAAGGTTCAATGGATACAGCTACTCCTCAATATGGCGAAGGCGACGGAGATTATGTTCATGTTCATGGCGATTTTTCAACAGCGAGTAAACGGAACCATGCCACACGAGCATACATACATCTCAGCAAGCCAATGAATGACCAGGGGCATTTGACGGACGGTGTGCTAAAAATAGAAGGTACATTCACTCAAACGGGTGACGGAGAAGGACATCCGATTTATTCAGATAGGATGTTACAGTACGAAAAAGACTACAGTCGCTATAATTTCCATGCAGAAGGCAGACATAAAGTAGCGTTGATGAACAAAGGGAAGATCAGTGCGCAGGCGAAAGGATTTACATTTAATTTGCTGGAGTTACATGGCAGGTTGGCAGATTACCCGATGGACTCCTATATCCGGTGGAATCAGCTGAATGAAGTCGTAAAATCGGCCAATGCCAATTTGGTCAGTCTTTCGATTAACGACAAAGCAGTTCCCGGCTTCACACCGGCTGTAAAGAATTATTTCAGATTTGAAGTACCGGCAGATGATTACCCAGCAGGCGGAGCTCAAACAGTAAAAGTTGATGCGCGCCCGCAGGATCGTAATGCAATCGTCGATATTTTGGACAGGACCTTGACTTCTGATGGTACAGGAGAAGTAAAGATACAGGTGACTGCTGTTGACGGAACGAAAAGCGTCTATACGGTAGAAGTGAAGATCGGTCCTGGATCTGGCGGGAAAGTTACTTCTATTAAATTAGATAGACATGAAATCATCTTTACGGAAAATGATTCTGGGGGGTATAAGCCTGAGAAAATCGCAATTGGATATACAGTTTATCCGACAAATGCAACGAATCAACAAGTAAACTGGACATCAACTAATCGGGCTGTTGCAGAAGTGAATCCGAGCGGAATGGTAACACCCCGTGCAAAGGGGGAAACAAGTATTGTTGCAACTACAGCGGATGGGGGATTGATCGATTCGGCTGTGGTGAAAGTATTGGGTCAGAATGATCTACTTCAGGGAATTAAAACTCTGGACGATTTTGTTAGTGATAATGACCGCTACGATAAGATTATGGGCGGACTGTATGATATTAAAAACATCGGAATTGTTGTACCAGGAAATTATATCAAGAAATTAACATTTACAAATTCAGGTATGTTATCAGGCGGAACAATTGAAACAGGCAGTGGCGTTATACGTGTTGAAGTTCGGGTTAACGGCAGTACATTGGGTACTAATAAGGTGAATGCCAATTATCTATTCAACCGCGCATCCATGAAAGTCACCGACTATGTAGAAGTTATCGCATATGATGCTGCATCCAATGAACTCGAACGAATTGGAACTACTTATCCGGTAAACTTCACATCAACTTCCGGTGTGTCACCCGGTTATTACTCAATCAAGAGATTGTTAGAAGAACCAGCGTTATTCAACCAGATTTTAGATGAATACTCACCGAAACAATTACGGTTTAGCGCCAGATGATGAAAAGGAGGCAGGGCGTGCACAGGTGCGTCCAAATATATGCTATGAAAAAAATAAAAATTCTATTACTGTTCAGTATTCTACTGCTATTTATCCCAACTATATCGGCAAAAGCAACTGTGAAAAAAACGGCGGTCGGTGTATCAACAGCCTTTATAGAAAGAAGCGGCTCTACAACATTATCTGTATTTATCAGCAGTGATGAAAAAATTGCAGGCGGTTCATTTGATATACTTTATAATCCGGATCAGTTAAAAATCAATGCTACGGATGTCAAAATGACGGATACACTGTCTCAATATCTAGTAGCCGGAGGGAGCGATGCGGCAGGGAAAATTTCTATGTCGTTTGCAAAATCCAGTGGTAGTCTGATTGATAATACTGTCATGGAAGTGAAAGCCACCGTACTGTCTGCAGGTTATGGGAATATACACAATCTAACGCTACAAAACGTGGAATTGTATGATGAACAGGGCAAGCGCATTACAACTCAATTAATAAATGGACAAATCAAGCCATTCGTGGGCAAGGAATCCACGCATCCGAATTCAGTTGAAGTGGATAAGCCATGGCTTATTACATTAAGCAAACCGTACAATCCGGCGACATTGAACACAAGCGCTGTCAGCTTAAAGCGTGGAACCACAGATTTTCCTATTGAATTAGTAGTAGCTAATGACACACAGTTCTGGGTGAAGCCAATTGGATCCTATATACGCTCTACGTATACATTAGAAATTACGGATCAGCTTCGGTCAATTAATGGTGCGAAATTAACTCAGCCAGTACGGCTTAAGTTTAAGGTGAATTGAGGTGAAGGATATGAAAAATATAATGAATAAAGTTTTATTATTTCTACTAGTGATGGTCGCAGTCGGAGTATCAGATTTTATGACAGAGTCAACATACGCAGAGATACTGGAAGTCGGCGAAAGTCGTTCACTCGGTACAACAGTAGAAGTACCGATTACCATTCGGGACACTTCGTATTTAACGTCAGGAAACTTTGTGATCACTGGGCCTCCTACAGATAAAGGAGTTACGTTGAAAAGTTTCCGACCAACATCAGCTTTTGACGATCAAAAATTCCGGACGAGATCAATTATTACGAATAATACATTGGATTTGAACTTTGTGCCGATTTCAGGAAAGGAAGAACGTCTGATAGGAAATAAAATCTTAGTAGGCTATTTAGTGTATGAACTCTCCTCTTCATTTAAAGCTGGGGATTCTGTCGATCTTTCCATCACATCGTTAAACATGAAAGGCCGTTTAAATCAAGATGTTATTGTGACACCCATGAACGGAAAAATTGTGCGCAAGATGCCAGTCGGTGACGTGGTAGGGAACAATAAGCCGACTCCCGCAGCGGCTATCCGAATACTGCAGCATTTGAATAATCCAATAACAGATCGTGAAGCATTCTTATCTGCTGATGTAAATGGAGATGGAGTGTTAACTCAAGAAGATGCACAAATCATCCTAGACTATATTGCAGGAACGCGCTCTACATTCTTGGCCGTTCAATCTAAAGAGTTTGACAACGCGGTATTAAAAAGCGAATATATTGAGCAAGTAACGGCTATGAATGGTCGTGCACCTTATTCATTCAAGCGCTTAGGTACCCTCCTTGCAGGCTTGACAGTAAATGAAAAAACAGGTGAAATCAGCGGAATACCAACACGAGCAGGAACGTTCATTTTCGATATTCAAGTAACTGATGCAGTCGGTGATATAGAAAAGCGGAAATTCAGTATACAGGTCATTGATTCCAATATCTTGTCCGTCGAAAAACCACTGCCAATCAACGTCAAATTGAACGGTACTCCTGAACTACCGACAAAAGTGAATGTCACGTATAAAGACAAAACAACAGGCAAAGAAGCAGTCAGCTGGGGGCCAATAGATACATCAAAAATCGGAACAGTGATTGCGAAAGGGAAAATTGGGGACAGCGGATTTACGGTAAGTGTTGAAGTCAATGTCGTATCGACGAATTACTTAAACGACGTAAAAGTCGCATTTGTACAGTTCTTGAATCTCCATACGATTAAAGTCGATGTGTCGACAGACGTTTATAAAGTAACGGTTAACAATACGTATAACATGCATTTTGAAGGAGATAAGAAATTCAGCTTAATCAGTTCGAATTTCCCGGCGAATTCAACAGTCACATTCCGTATGTATGATAAATATGGAAATCTACTTGAAACAAAGCAACATATTTTAAAACCTAATTAACTACACATAGCCATCTTCACTGATCGATAGATAATCAGAGAAGATGGCTTTTTCCTGTGATAGTATAGAAAGAAACGCCCAAGGGAGATCCATCATATGACTCATTCACAAGAAAAACACGTCCTAATATACGGGGACATTTTCGTAGACTATATCGCAACAGATGAAACGAACACCAAATTCTCGACATTCCTCGGTGGGGCAACAATCAATGTAGCGGCGGGTGTCTCTCGCCTAGGTGCAAAGTCTTCATTAATCACCGTAATCGGAGAAGACGAGGACTCGGTATTTGCAGAAAATCAGTTGCGTCAAGAAGGTGTGGATATAACGTTTTCTGTCCGTTCTCCAGAGAAAAAAGTCAATCGTGTTTATGTACATTTGACTCCAGAATGCGATCGAGTATTTGTAAAATACATAGATGACACGCCTGACCTCCAAGTCCAACCGAGTGATTTACAAGAACAAGCTTTCCAAAACGCTTCAATTTTACATATATGCTCGGGAACGATGTTCCAGCCAACAGCTTTGGCAACAACGAAGAGAGCTGTCGAATTAGCAAAAGAACACAATGTATATCTCTCGATAGATCCTAATATACGTCCGTTACGTTGGGAAAGCGAGGAGAAATGTCGAGATACGATCCTTTCATTTTTAGATCAAACGGACTTGCTTAAACTAACCGAAGAAGAACTCATGTTTCTTATGCAAGAATCGAGTATAGAAAAAGCACTAGAGCGACTGTCCGTCTATAATATTCCTGTTATCATACTGACGATGGGCGAGGCGGGAACTCTTGCCGTCATTGAAGGAGCACAACATCATGTAGCGGTTGAGCCAATTGATCCCGTCGATACAACAGGAGCAGGAGATGCTTTCTTGGCGGGCGTCCTTCGCGGTCTTCATTTAAATGGCAAGCCAGAATCACTCGAAGAAATGCTTGCACATATCGAGTTCGGCAATCAAATGGGGGCGCTATGCGCAATGAAAGTCGGCGCGCTTTCCGCGATGCCGCATACGGATGAACTAGAGTGATGTTGCGATTTAGATTTTGACTTAATACTCACTCATGGCTGATCAACGCTCAATGTGCCTGCTAATTCGCTCAATCGTAGCCACCGAGCGCTCTATGTGCCCGCTTATTCGCTCAATCATTGTCCGCAAGCGCTCTATAACCTCATTCATCCGCTCTATCACATCCCCTGGGCGCTCTAAAAAGCTAAATGAGGAACATAGTAAACACATTAAAAAAGCAATGGAGAAAAAACATAGCCAAATAGAATAAAAAAATGTACACAGTGCGCTGTGTACATTTTTTTATTCTTTTAGGAGCCATATCTAATAGTACAAATATCATCTACATCAATCATCTGGACTTCTGAATCACCAAATGGCTGAAAGTGGACTGTACGAATTTTTCTATCGAATTGTAAGTAGTATCCATTATGTTGTACTTCCTTTGAATCCTTCAGTGTAATTTCTACCGGTGCGCCCATTGTCAAATCAACAAGTATATGAATAATTTTCTTTTCATCATAACATCGTGCTTTTCTTCTCGGAATATACGGCACGTCATAATCATGGTGTGGTCGGAACCTTTTAGATGACATGTTTTAATGCACCTCCTTCTCTCTTTAGCGTATGTAGAAATTGGTTAGAGAACTGTGCAGCTTCATTGGATATATGCAATAAGAATGGATTGGTGTATATATATTGAAAGAAAGATTACTGAAAGTCATATTTGCAATGTCGATAGGGATAGTAGAACTAGAGTAAATTGAATAGAAGTATGTCTTTTGTATCAGTCCGTATGATATAATTATGAGAGAAAAGTCATTTGAATCCATTGGGGAATGGAAGAGGGGGAACCGTATGTACTGTCCGAAATGTGGTCATAAAAATACAGAAGAGGCGAATTTTTGTGGGGGCTGTGGTAAGGCGATACGAGCGGTGCGCAATACTAAACCTATTTTCGCAATGATCTTGGCATTATGGATCGGTGGGCTTAGCTATGGCTACGCGACAGATTGGAGTTTTCGCTGGCCGACAGAAACGATATCTTCCGTTAAAACAAAACTTGTTAGTAAAGATGAAACCGAATTGAAGATTAAAAAGGCGCCTACTGTTGTCAATGAAACGAAGAAGCAAGTAAAAGATAAAACAGAGCTCATTAAAGAATCGTTACCGAGTGTTTTCACCATTAGTACAGGAGACGGTTCGGGTTCAGGTTTTCTGTATAAGGCTGGCGGCTATATCGTGACGAATGCACACGTAGTGGCAGGCTATACCGACGTGACCGTGAAGAATTCTGTGGGTAAAGATTTTAACGGTACTGTCATTGGAATTTCTGATCGTTATGATATCGCGCTGATCAAATCAGAAGCGAATAAACATGTGAAACCATTTGTGACTGAGATGAAAGAGACTCCTATCGGTACGGAAGTTATTGCGCTAGGGAGCCCAAAAGGTCTTGAGAATACCGCGTCTATTGGGTATTTGACGGGTTTAAATCGGGACATGGAAATGGATTTTATTTATGAAAAAATCTACCAGATTGATGCACAAATTGATCACGGCAGTAGCGGCGGTCCGTTGCTAGATGCAATTACGGGTAAATTGATTGGCATTAATTCCTTACTCTATAAAGACAATACCGTATTCGGGTTTTCTATTCCGATGCATAGTATGCAAAAACAGGTTGACGACTGGATTGACGAGCCAATGAGCAATAAAGCGGTGGATGCGTTATTTAACGTCTACGATGATTATGTGCCGGAATCGTATCAAAATTCGGATGATACCTCGTTTGACTATGAGGACTATGGTGGTTATGACGACTCTGAAGAGGAAGACTATAATTACGAAGAAGAGCCAGAAGAGTATGGGCCTGATACAGAAGTAATGGATGAAGAGGTAGAGTATTTCATTCATGATTTCCGAAGTCAATATGAAGCGGCCATCGACCATAACGATTACGATTATATTGCGCCCTATATTGCAACTGGAAGTTCGGCGGAGAGTGAGCTGCTAGAATTCCTAAATGAGCTATCCGTGAAAAATGAGTTTTATGAATTTATTGATACGTCCGTGACTGATGTGATCTATACTGATCAATCGATTGAAGTGTATACGTATGAAACATTGAATTTCACGAAAGAAGATGGAACGGTACAGTATTTGGAAAAGAAGAAGTTGTATACAGTGGTGAATGATGAGTATGGTGATCATCAAATTCAACAGATTTCGAATCAATAATAAGTTGTTGAAATGTCCGAGTTGAGGCACTGCAACGGCTTTTTTGTATTATTGGAAGCAGAATATGCTATGAATTCTACAGGCTTGAATGGTAGTAAAATATGCTATAATTTTCCTAGAGTAGGAGGCGATCATTCATGGAGCATAAAAATTCAGAGCGTTTTCTCATTGCATTTAACCGAATTGATAAATCGTTGATGAAGATTACAGATTTGCCGAACCATTTTTCATTCTCAAAGAAGATTGATAGAGCAAAAACACAACATGCTTTGGTTGCTCATTATGAAGAGGATCTACGGGAGTTTGGCAGTTTACGTAATGCGATTGTGCATAATCGGACGGGGTTTGATTATGCTATAGCAGAGCCCCATGATGAAATTGTAAAACTGATTGAGAGTATAGATGAAAAATTAGCCAATCCGTTAACGGTCAAAGATTTATTTTCCGGCAAAGTACATATTGTGCAAGCGGATGAATCACTCGCCACCGGTCTGCGTTTAGTTAGAGAATGGAAGATCAATCAATTGCCTATTTACAAAAAGGGTCGATTTATCGGATTAATTACCGCAGATGGCATTATGAATTGGCTGGCAGATCAGGAAACAGATTGCATTTCCCGGGAAATACCGACATTATTAGACGTATATAATCACGAGAAAAGAAGAAAAACCTATCGTTTCGTCAAAAGTTCCATGTCGGTGTATGAAGCAGAAGGTTTTTTTAGAAAGTCCATTGCTTCGGGGAAACGACTCGAAGCACTGCTCATCACCGAACAAGGCGGTAAAGATGAGAAACTACTTGGCATCATTACGCCATTGGATTTACTGAAAATAGATGAATGAAGAGTTTAGAAAAGGTGAAATGGATGGATAGTGAACAGAATAAATTATTGTATGAGCCTGCAATTCATTTTCACAATGTGTCGTTTGAAGTAAGGGACACGAAGATTCTCGATGCGATAACCGGATCATTCCCTACAAATCAAATCACGGTATTGGTCGGTCCTTCTGGTGCTGGGAAAACGACGTTATTGAAAATGTGTAACGGTCTGCTGAGTCCTACTACTGGGGAAATTACAGTACAAGGGCAGGCAATTCATGAAATGTCACCAATCGATCTACGTCGAAAAGCGGGTATGGTGTTACAAAATTCACCAATGATCACCGGAAGTGTCTATGATAATTTGGCACTGCCACTACGTTTACAAGGCAAGAAGTTGAGTAAAGAAAAAGCGTTAGATATTTTAGATCAAGTGGGTCTTGAAGGTGAGTATCTCGAACGTGACAGCCAGTACTTGTCGGGTGGTCAGCAGCAGAAAGTATCGATTGCAAGAACATTATTGAATCAGTCGAAGATTTTATTGATGGATGAAATTACATCCGCGCTAGACCCGTCTTCATTGAATGAAGTGGAAGATTTAATTCGTACACTGCATGAAAAGCATGCCATCACGGTCATCTGGATCACGCATAATTTGGAACAGGCGAGAAGAATGGGGCAATATGCATGGATTATGGTGGACGGGAAGTTAGTGGATGCCGGCGAAATATCCGTACTTGATGATTCAGATATCCCTTCGGTCAATCGCTTTTTGAAAGGTGACTTTTCATGAGTACCACTGCCTTATTCCTAACACTGATATTTGTGTTGATACCGTTAGTACTCTCCAAAACGCTTGGATTGCAGTTGGAGAAAGATACTATTATCGCAACGATTCGTTCAACTGTGCAATTAGTGGCGGTCGGCTTCGTATTAAAGTTTGTCTTTGATTCAGAAAGTTATTTGTTCATCTTTTTGATGGTAGTCTTGATGATCGGCGCGGCCGTGCAAAATGCGCGTAAAAAAGGAGAAGGGATTAAAGGAATCACATGGAAGCTGATTGTGACTTTTGTGTTGCTAGAAGTGTTGACGCAAAGCATCTTACTTGGATTCAAGATTGTCCCAGCTACTGCACAATATATTATTTCATTGACCGGTATGGTGATCGGAAACTCGATGGTACTTGCGATTTTATTCCTCAATCGTTTCGTGGCGGAAGTGGAAGCGCATCGACCAGAAAGTGAACTAATCTTGTCACTTGGCGGCACACCAAAACAAGCGATACATAAGCAATTGATCCGCTCTATTCAGGCAAGTATGATTCCGACAATTGAAAGCCAAAAGACGATCGGATTGGTGCAATTGCCCGGTATGATGAGCGGTCAAATTATCGCAGGGGCCGATCCTTTAGAGGCTGTTCAATTTCAAATCTTAGTCATATTTTTATTACTGACAACTGCTGCATTAACGAGTGTTTGTTTAGGTTTACTCTCCTATCCAACATTGTTTAATGAACGCATGCAAATGCTACAACGACAAGAGCATTCGAAGTAACTACTTTTCGAGTACTCTTTAAAGTGATACAAGCCGAAATTTTGTACGACTCGTAACAATAATAATATGGAGAATCCACGGAACCATCTTGGTATAAGACAAGCTTAGCTATTCGAAAATAGACGTCACTGCAAAAAAGCCTACCTAACAAAGGAGCGAGGCTTTTTTGTCGTTCAAGAACTTTAGAGGTTCCGATGATGAGTCGCTCATTATATGTAGACGTAACCATCATTGTTTTAAATATCCTGCCACTAGTACAAAGTATTCATTCTTGCAAATCTATTTGACAATGATTCTCATTATCGACTATGATAATACTTATTGAGAGACATTCTCATTGTGTTCAAGAAAAATGAAGTTGGTTAAAAAGTTAGCGGGTGGGAAACATCATCTTCCTCTTAACGAGTGGCAGTTTACCCATAGTTGCATCTATCTTAAGCCTGATGATTGACCCGGTTTCTTCCTACATACAGTAAATTTGAGATGGGATCTTCACTTTCCACGTGTGTTAGTCGGAGTTAGTCTTGTAATCACTGGTGTGTTAGTACGAGGTAATTCATTACGGTGGCTAGCACAAACTTGTCGCTGGCATTCCGATTGTGATCTATGCAGTGGAATAGGCCTCCACTGTATAGATGGCTTTCGGTAACCCGTTAGCACACAGTACATTGCGTAAACACTTGAAAGCAAACTGTACACGTCTACTTATTGGAAATTAGCGTACAAAAGCCCACCATTGCTTTGCCACGCTAATTCCCAAACGCAACCCTCCCTTTACTTGCGGACATTCACGACATTCCAGCAGGGTTGCTTTCAAGCTGTTTCATTTGGCTGCTTTCATTATTGAGGGCAGTTTTTTTGTGTTGAAATGTGATGAAGGTAGACTGTGTTGTTGGGTAAGCGCTTTATTGGTCGTGTGATCCGCTCAATGTCGGGCGGGAAGCGCTCTATCATTCGAGTACTCCGCTCAATGTCAGTCGTGAAGCGCTCTATCACTCGAGTGCTCCGCTCAATGCCAGTTGTGAAGCGTTCTATCACTCGAGTTCTCCGCTCAATGTCACAGTCGGGAAGCGCTCTATCATTCGAGTGCTCCGCTCAATGTCAGTCGTGAAGCGATCTATCACTCGAGTGCTCCGCTCAATGCCAGTTGTGAAGCGCTCTATCACTCGAGTGCTCCGCTCAATGCCAGTCATGATGCGCTCAATCATTCGATTAATCCGCTCTATCCAAACAAAAAAACCGCTACTTCACAAAGAAGTAACGGGTTCTCACTCTACTTAAAATAACAAATGCGCAATTCCGGCAATGATTGGTAAGGCAATGAGTGTACGCAACAAGAAAATGATCAGTAAGTCGAAAATATTTAATGGAATTTTAGTGCCTAAGATCAAGCCACCGACTTCGGACATGTAAATTAGCTGAATTACGGAAACTGCCGCAATCGTAAATAGTGTAATAGGCGATGTAATGACGCCTTCCGCTAAAATAACAGGCAAGAACATGTCCGCGAATCCGACGACCATCGTCTGTGCGGCTTCTGCAGCCTCGGGTATCTGCAAGAAATTCAAGATGTATTCAAACGGCTTACCTAGAATACGGAATATACTCGTATACTCAGCCATTACTAAAGCAACCGTCCCGAAAGCCATAACGACTGGCGCGACGCCGAACCACATGTCAAGCACGTTCTGCATTCCTGCGCGAACTGTCTTCACAACAGAGCGTTGTTTTGAAGCTGTATCTAGTGCGCTAGTGAGTCCTAGTTTGAAGACGCTTGTTCCAGCGGGCAGTTTTTCGTCCTCTTCGGAATATTCACGATCATCAATATACGTATTCTTAATAGAACGTAATGGATAAATTCTTGGCATAATTAAGGCAAGAATCACTCCTGTGAACAGAACCGTCGCATAAAATGGTAAGAAGTAATTTCCAAGTCCGACTTTGTCAATAATAACAAGCGTAAATGTAATCGACACAACAGAGAATGTAGTCGAAATAATCGCTGCTTCACGCTGTGTATAGTGACCATCCTCGTATTGTTTACTTGTAAGTAAGACACCAATTGTTCCGTCTCCAATCCATGAAGCCAGTGCATCAATGGAAGAACGTCCAGGTAATTTAAATAAAGGTCGCATAACCTTTACCATTAACGTACCGAAGAATTCGAGCAATCCGAAGTTCAATAATAAAGGAAGCAGTAGACCTGCGAAGAAGAAGATACTGAACAAGAAGGAAACGAGTCCATCACCTGCAAGTAGCAATCCACCTGTATTCTCGCTCCAAATCGCTTCAGGACCTAATTTATAGACGACCATGATGGCGAAGATTGCCCCTATAATTCGGGTAATCGTCCAAAACGGTGTAACTTTGAATAAGTTTGTAAAGAATGAAGGTCTGTTTGGATCTTTTTTAACAAATAGATAGAGTATAGATCCGAGTGCAGACACAATGATCAAGCACATCATAAGTTGTGGAATAATCGGTTCCAATGAGCCTGACAATAAATCCGCCAATTTCGCAATCGGTACTTTCCAACCTGCTGTAAAAGGTAGTGGAATCATGAATAATATGACTCCGAGTATAGACGGGATTAAGAATACTAGCCAAGTGCTAGCTGTATATTTTTTCAAGGTATTTCTCTCCTTGCACATAATCTAGTTGATGTATATTTATTCATTATACTGTTTAACGGGTCGATGTAAATACTTTAGCACAAAGTGTAACTTTTCAGTCAGCAAGCAGTCTATATGGAAATGGGATATGTAACGGCAGATGGTCGGTAAAATACTATGTAGGATTACAGTAATCGGTAGCGCAAAGATGGATTTGATTGCACAAGCGGACAAGTTTCCTTTACGAAGTGAGATGGTTAGGGGAAAGAACTTTCAGAGGGCATCTGGTAACAAATCAAACTGTAGCCTGTGCAAGACTTGGCCATAAAGTGCAGCTGATCAGCACGACAGGCGCAGGAGAGAAATTTAACGGAGCGCTCGCTAGCCGACTGCTTTAGAACTAGTAAAAGAAGTAGAAAATCTTGCAGATAGAAAAGAGTGGAAATCCTTTTATATCAAGCCTGATTGGCACTCATCTGTCACCATTGACAGGCATTACTAAAAATCTAACCGTTCTCCCTTTAAATTTCTGAACAAAAGGCGTATGCTATGGCAATAGAATGGAATACGAGGAAAAATGGAGGTAGATGTTGATGGTTTTTGGAGAGAATATAAAGGTCCGTAAACGCATCTTGCAGTTGATTGATGGCTTAACAGATGAGGAATTTAACGGAACACCATCGCATGGCGGCTGGTCACCCAAACAAATTGTAGAACATTTAGCATTAATGGAATGTCGAGTTGCTACAAACATCGCCCAAGAATTGAAAAATCCTGAGAGTTTACGTGTCTTCAAAAAACCGATCAGTGTATCGGCTAGTCCTTTAGTAAAGGCATATTTCATGGAATATACACAACCAACAGATATGCATCTTTCCATTCCAGAGATTAAAGAGAAGTTGCATGCATCCAGAAATTATTTACTGGATATCTATGAATCTGCCACTATTACAGAACTTCGCTGTAAATCACTAAAGCATCCGATTTTTGGAAATGTGCCGTTAATTCAATGGTTCCGTTTCGTAGGATTCCACGAAAAACGTCATCTACGACAGCTGAAACGTACAGTAGAGCAAGTGAAGTCGGCTCGCGTACCGCTAGTTTCAACGTCTAAATAATAAAAAGAGAACTTGTTGCCTCCTAGGGCACAAGTTCTTTTCTCATTTTACTTTGAATCAGCTATACTTTACTTAACCGTGAAGGAGGAGATGGAATGAATCGATACCGTTTTGATACCCCTGAAAAGCTGCGTGCATTGCTTTGTGAACTAGTAAGTTGGGATAGTCGTACGTTAACGGAAGGAGAGCGTTTCTTTTCCTGGAAGCTACAAAATAAGTTGAGCGAACTGGAATACTTCACTGAGAATGCTGATAATATTACACTTCATGATGCGGGTCTCGGGCGGCATGTCGTGCATGCCCTTTATGAACATCCTGACGCCACAGATACGATTGTGTTGATCAGTCATTTTGATACTGTACAAACGGATGAATACGGAGCACTTGAACCACTTGCATTTCATCCGGAAGAGCTGACTAAGAAGTTGCTAGAAAATAAAGATATGTTGCCTGAAGCTGCGCGCCTTGACTTGGAATCAGGAAAATATCTATTCGGCCGAGGTACGATGGATATGAAGATGGGGTTGGCTTTACATATACAGTTGATCGAACGAGCAAGTATGGAGAATTGGCCTATTAATTTATTATTGTGTACAGTACCGGACGAAGAAGTGAACTCAGCGGGGATGCGTGCTGCCGTAAAGGAACTTGTACGCCTGCAAGAACAAGAAGGGCATCGCTTTAAGTTATTCTTGAACGGAGAGCCTTCATTTTCACAAGGACCTGCGGATACGAAAGAATATATTTATTCCGGGACAATCGGAAAGATTATGCCAGCCGCATTATTTTATGGAAAAGAAACGCATGTGGGTGAACCTTTAAAAGGGATTACTGCAGATTATATGGCGTCTTTTTTGACACAAAAGATGGAATGGAATCCTCTATTCCTTGAAATAGAGCAGAACGAATCAACACCTCTTCCCGTCACATTGCACCAAAAAGATTTGAAAATCCAGTACTCTACACAAACACCACAGCGAGCAGCTGCGTTATATAATGTCTTCCTATTCAAGCGGACAGCTGCTGAAATCATGAATATATTTGAACAAGTGGCGAATGAAGCGATGGCACTTTGTACTGAACATTATAAAGCGGTGTGTGCACGTGAATCGGCAGTGCCTCTAGGAGATATTCGTGTACTGCGTTTTGAAGAGTTATTAACATACGCTGAAGATCAGTTAGGAAAAAATGAAGTAAACAGATTGAAACAGGAAGTGCTGTTGCAAGAAGAATGGGATGACCGTGAGCAATGCATACGTATTGTCGATACGCTCATGATGGCGTGCCAGGAATTAGGTCCAGCGACCGTCCTATTCTATGCGCCACCTTATTACCCGGCTGTTAACTCGTCTGACGATCCCCTTGTGAAGGAATCGATTGCGTTTGTGCAAGAGCGAGCGCAAGTATTTAATTTAACAATTGAACAAGTACATTATTTCAATGGAATTTGCGATTTGAGTTATGTGCATTATAAGGATGAAGAGGATCATTGGAAGGCGTTCGCAAAGAATACGCCAGTCTATGGTGCGACGTATTCGATCCCGTTTGAAGATATGCGCAAGCTAACTGCACCGGTGTTGAATGTGGGTCCGTTTGGTAAGGATGCGCATCAAAAGACGGAGCGGCTGCATATCGATAGTGCGTTTAGGGAAATGCCAGTGTTGTTGGAGCAGTTGGTGAAGAAGCTCGCGGGCATGAATCAGCCGAAGTCTAGATGAGGTTTCAAACAATTTGGGTCTAATGGATAGAAGTGTTGGACCGGCGTTCGACGTAGTTTGGATACTAGAATTTGAAAGTGTCGCACTCTTGACCTGCATTGGTGCGTGGCCCTACCCGATAGAAAATCAACGTATTGATAGTACTAATAACGAATTTTAGGCAAAGCAATAGGCATAGACAGGCTAATATCCTGTCTGTAGCTTCTTGCGAAAGTCATCTACTTGAGCCGAAGTGAGGCCAATGGATTCTCCACTTACAATGGCTCGCAAAACAACCTCCCCATGTTACACCCCACTCACTTTCATTAACCATCAAACACCACCATACATAGTACGCAAACGTGCATGTTTTCAACTTGTCTAAATTTCAGCTATACTAAGAGTAGAAGCAATTTAAGAATAGGATGTGCCAGGATGAGTCATTTAGTGGTAGAAAAATTAACTAAAACAGTTGGAGAAAAAACACTTTTTAGAGATGTAGCATTTAATTTAAAAAGTGGAGATAAGATCGGTTTGATTGGGATTAACGGCACGGGAAAATCTACGTTACTCTCCATAATTTCGGGGCAGGGAAGTGCGGATACGGTGACAATGGATCATCCAAATAAGTTCCGTGTGGCATACTTGCCTCAAGAACCGATTGTCAATCCGGACTTAACCGTGATGGAAGCAGTATTCGAAAGTGATGCACCTGTTATCCGTACAAATCTACATTACGAGCATGCATTGCAACTACTAACCGAAGATCCTTTAAATGAAGAATATCAGGAACGTTACTCATTCTATCAAAATGAAATGGATTCAACGGGCGGCTGGGATTTGAATGCATTAGCACGTACTATATTAATGAAGCTAGGTATCGAGACATTCGATAAGAAGATGGGCGAATTATCCGGCGGTCAACTGAAGCGTGTGGCTCTCGCTAAAGTATTAATTGAACCGGCAGATTTATTGTTGTTGGACGAGCCGACGAACCATCTGGATGTCGCATCGATTCAGTGGTTGCAAGACTTCTTACAAAATGTTCAAGGAGCAGTATTATTTGTTACACACGATCGGTACTTCTTGGATCAAGTCGCTACACATATTTACGAGTTAGCGGATAAAACACTTTATTCGCATACCGGAAATTACGCAGATTATTTGGAGTCAAAAGCACTGCGTGAAGAGATGTCAGCTGCTTCGGATCAAAAAGACCGTAATCGCTACCGTAGTGAATTGAAATGGATTCGCCGCGGTGCTAAAGCGCGGTCGACGAAACAGAAAGCGCGAATTGACCGCTTTGATGAACTTCAATTGAAAGTGAAGCAGACTGATGAGTCATTGGACTTTGAAATGGATTTACAAACGACACGTCTTGGTAAAAAAGTGTTGGAAATCAACAATATTACAAAAAGATTTGACGATAAAGTGATATTGAATGGTTTTTCTGCTATTCTACAAGCGAAAGAACGTATTGCGATTATCGGACCGAATGGTGTAGGGAAGACGACACTTCTTCAAATGCTGGATGGGACGACGATGCCGGACACCGGTGAAGTCGATATAGGCTCTACCGTAAAGATTGCTCATTTCCATCAACATTTGCCACCAATGAATGAAAACCAGCGGATTATTGAGTATATTCGTGAGACATCCAATGACATTGAATCAGGAGATGGTGAGCGATTGTCCGCGACACAAATGTTGGAGAGATTCTTATTCCCTTCCTCTGCACACGGAACGCCAATCGGTAAATTATCAGGTGGGGAACGTAAACGTCTATATCTATTGAAGTTATTAATGGAACAGCCGAATGTTTTGCTGCTGGATGAGCCGACGAATGACTTGGATCTTGAAACGTTATCCGTTTTGGAGTCGTTCATTGATACGTTCGCTGGAGTAGTCGTGACGATTTCCCACGACCGTTTCTTCTTGGATCGAATCTCACGTAAGCTATGGATACTAGATGGTTCGGGAGAAATCGATGTACGTCTTGGTTTGTATTCAGATTATCTTGAAGAAAAGAGTACGAAAGACGTGAAGCCCCAAGCTAAAGTTGCGGTTGTTGCCCCGGCTCCAGAAGTTAAAGAACCTAAAAAGAAAATGACATACGCGGAAAAACGTCAGTGGGAAACCATTGAAACGGATATAGAAGGAATAGAAGAAAAAATAGCCGCGGTACAACAAAAAATGACGATTACGGGCTCAGACTATGATCAGCTCCGTCAACTGGATGAAGAACTCGTAACGCTGAATCAACAATACGAAGAACTGGTCGAGCGCTGGTCTTATTTACAGGAATTAGCCGATTAATTATATTGGAGGAGATTGTTCTTGAAAATCAAATCGATTGAACCGACACCGAGTCCAAATTCCATGAAAATTATTTTAGATACCCCTTTGCCCGATGGAGTAAGCCATAACTATAAGAAGAAAGATGAGGCACAAGCACCTGAGCCGGTTCGTTCTCTATTGGCTATACAAGGAATTAAAGGAATCTATCACGTATTAGATTTTATGGCAGTAGAGAGAATTGGAAATGTTGCGTGGGAATCCATCCTGGCCGAAGTACGTTCCGTTTTAAATGAAGACGGCGAATCGCTTGAACAAGCTGAAGAACAGAAGATAGACGAGCATTTCGGTGAAGTCTACGTTCATGTACAGACGTATAAAGAGATCCCGCTGCAAGTGAAAGTGTTCAATAGTGATGAGGAATCACGGTTTGGATTAAGTGAACGTTTCATCCAAGCGATGGAAACCGTTCACCATTCTGAAGTGGAAAACTACATTTTACTGCGAAAATGGGTAGATTACGGAATTCGTTACGGAGAATTGCAGGAAGTGGGCGAGCAAGTTGTACAAGAACTTGAAGCCGCGTATCCTGAAGCACGCCTGCATGAGCTTGTGGAAAAAGCGGAGAAGGCAGACGGAGAAGCAAAAGTTCGTGGAGAGAAAGTGACTTTGGCGGAATTTACTGTTCCAGAATGGGAAACGCGCTTTCGCTTATTGGATCAAATGCCAAATCCCGACGTTTCGGATTATCCAGTACTTACGCTGGCACTTGAAGATGAGAAGATGTCCATCCGCAGATTGGCTACAGTTTACCTCGGTATGATTGAAGATGAAACAGTCATCCCGTTTATCGAAAAAGCACTCGAAGATAAAAGTTGGGCGGTTCGTCGTACAGCCGCAGATTGTATGAGTGACCTTGGCTATGTTGGTTTCGAATCAGCTGCTATCCGTTTACTACAAGATAAGAACAAGTTGGTTCGTTGGCGTGCCGCAATGTTCCTCTATGAATCCGGAACAGAACGAGCATTACCCGCACTGCATGAAGCAGAAAACGATAATGAATTTGAAGTGAAACTTCAAGTCCGTATGGCGATCGCTAGAATTGAAGAAGGCGAAGAAGCAAAAGGCTCTATTTGGCGTCAAATGACCGAAAGAACTAACTAATTTATTCAAGTCCACCGAGAGACGTTAAACATCTCGAATTCTTGACCTTGTCTACCCGACAAGGTTTTTTTATATGACTTTCAGATAAAAAGGTATACTTTTAGTAAGGACTAAAGGTATAATGATGATCTGATCATAATTTACTAGGAGGGCACATGAAGTGAAGAAGTCTGCAAGTATTGCGATGAAACTCTCAGGACTAATTATCGCATTATTTTTATCACTATTTTTGGTATACTCAGTTGTTACCAGTTTCATGTTACATAAGCAAAGCATTAAAGATGCTGAGGAATTTGCGTTGGAAAGTGCAAATAAAAATTCACTTGTTCTTAGTGCGAAATTCAATGAAACAAATGATATGTTACGCACAACAAGTCACATATTGGAAACATTGCAAGCGACAGGTGATATGAAACCGGAGGAAATTATTCGGATCATCAAAAACAATTTGAAGAAAAATGAGGATGCTACCGGAATGGCAGCGGTAATCAATCAGTCCGCATTCGCTGAAGGGGAAGTCATACCAAAGAACTTGCTAGATGAAAATCAGCAATTCATTCCTTATGTCTTTAAACAAGACAATACTACTGATGTAGAACCATTAAGTGGAATGGATGATTCTACAGCGAATAGTTGGTATACCGTTCCAAAAAATGAAGCACGTGCGATATTAACAGAACCTTACCCGTACGAAACAAATGGTAAAACGATTCTCATGACTACTATTTCCGTTCCAATGGTCGATGCATCAGGAAATTATTTTGGTTTGTTAACCACAGATATATCAATAGATTTCTTGACTGATATGGTGAAGACGATTCAACCAAAAGGCGGCTATGCTTCTATTATTACAGACGCTGGATATATTACGGCGAACAGTCTAAAGCCTGAACTAAACAATAGCAATATGGCAGATGCAATCGATTGGAATGCTGCTAAAGTAAATATTGATCAAGGTGAATTGGCAAGTATGTATGTAGATTCACAGAGTCTAGGTGAACGAGCATTTAATGCCTTCTCTCCAATCAACTTAAAAGGAATCGATGAGAGATGGTCAGTACAAACTGTTACACCGAAATCTGAGATTTTGGATACATTCACTGCTATTTTGTGGATTACAATTGTATCTGCAATCGTGATTATGTTACTGATGTCAAGCGCCTCCACGATTTTCATTTATCGACTGTTGAAACCGTTGAAAACCTTACAGCAATCCATGCAAACCGCTGCCGCAGGTGACTTGACGATGATGGTAGATGAACAGAAAATCCGCCACGATGAGATAGGTTTAGTAACACTTGCTTATAACGATATGTTGCGTCAGACGAATGCGGCGTTACAAACCGTGCAATTATCTTCGAGTCAGTTGAGTGATTCATCCTCGCAAGTCACACATGCCTTCGAAGAGCTAGTAGCTGCGAATCAGGAAGTATCAGTAGCGACAGATGAAATTGCACAAGGCGCTTCTAAACAATCCGAAGATACAGAGGTGACAAGCCTACGAATTTCTGATTTAGCGGACCGTATGGATCATATCCACACGATGTTCATGACAATGAATCAGTTGTCTACAGACGCTTCTCATTCTGCTGAAAGTGGAATGTCGGAAGTGAAAAAACTACGTGTTCATAACACAACAGCAAATGAAATGAATAAAAAAGTACAGCTTCAAATACAAACTTTGACTACTAAAATATCATCTATTAATCAAGTCATTGAAACATTGCATGGTATTACTGCAAGCACGAATCTTCTGGCGCTTAATGCAAGCATTGAAGCGGCTCGAGCGGGTGAAAGTGGTAAAGGATTTGCGGTTGTTGCGAATGAAGTACGTCAGCTAGCGGAACAGTCCCGCAGAGAAACTGAAGTAATTCAAGAAACCGTGAAAGAAATCTTGTCAGAATCACAGCAGACAGTTGATGTCATTGAATTGAACATGAAATCAATGGACGGTCAAAATCAGTCCGTTACAGATACGGAAGAATCATTCGTACAGAACGCGGACATCATTGATCAAATTCGCCAATCCATCACGGAGCTATCCGAGAAGCTTGCCGAAATGATGGAATATAAAGATGAAGCCATTCTAGCCATCCAAAACGTTTCTGCCATTTCGGAGCAGACGGCTGCCTCTTCCGAAGAAGTGAGTGCATCGGCTGCCGCACAACAGAGTGAATTGGAACAAGTAGCATATTCTACAAATCAAGTGAATGAGATCGCTGGGGAATTGCGAAGTGTAGTCGATCGATTCAAATTATCGTAATTTAATCGTGTAATCAGCAGAAGTGGCGTAGTCCACTTCTGCTTTTTTGGAGTCTGTTTTACGCAGTACAGTTTATGATGTGAAAGTGTCTGCAGTTCTTTTTGCTATGAATATGCGAGAGTATATGCAGTGACTCACGTAAACCCTCCACCAACCCCTCGCTAGGAAATGAATGTCACGAGGTTGTCCTGACATTCAAAACCGTCAACTCCTCACTATTCTTTAACAACTCAATAAACACTTGCAACGCCTTCGTTTGAAACGGCGAGTTGGTCACGATAGAGAAATGCCGCTTGAATGGCGTTCCTTTCACCGATAGCGTCGTCAAATCACCATAACGTAATTCCTTTTGTATCGCCCACTGTGACAGCAAGCTAACGCCAAGCCCCGCTTCGACAGATTCTTTAATCGGTTGCGTACTGCTGAATTGCATAATGCGCTTTGGATAAAATCCAGACTGGGAAAAGAATAATTCTGCAGCTTCCCGTGTACCTGAACCTTCTTCGCGTAATAGCCAGATTTCATCTTCTAGTGCAGTGATTGACTGTCGTCCTTTTTTCTGAGTTAGTGGATGATTGCTAGGCGTGACGATGTACATTTCGTCTTCTGCAAAATCTTCATTTTGAAGCGGTGCAGCTTCCTTAAAATGCCCTTCGATCAAACCGATGTCGAGTTGGTGAGTAATGACTAACTCCGCGATGTCTGCTGTATTTCCAATTGTGACTTGTGGTTCAATCGCCGGATAGTCTGCGACAAGTTTAGACAGAATATGAGGCAAGACGTATTCACCGAAAGTATAGCTGGCTCCAATGGCGAGAGGACCGCTAGCTTTATGGGCTAAGTCATCTACTAAGTTTTGCATTTTTGAATACAAGCCCGCAATTTCTTTTGCGTGATGATAGACAATTTCCCCAGCTTGGTTAAGTCGTACATATTTATTCGTCCGCTCGAGCAATCGTACACCAATGGATTCTTCGAATGAACGAATATATTGACTGACAGCAGGTTGTGTCATATGCAGTTCTTCTGCTGCTCTAGAGAAGTTCTTTTGCTCGGCTACCTCAATGAATACTTGCAGTTGCTGATCGATAGGACGGCAACTCCTTTCCGCGTATATAGATTTACTTATCATAGCTATTATAAATAGTTATTTCACTTATAGCCAGCTGTTTTCTATACTATTACTAGGGAGGTGTCATCATGATTTGTTCGAAAATGACTCCAGAACAGCACGCACTACAACATCCATCTAAATGGAAATCATGGACCAGTGGAATAGCTTTTACATTTTTTATTGCATTTTTAGGTTATTTATTAGCAAAAGTACCAGGTTTCAATCATATAGGACAACTGGCCTGCGCAATCATAATCGCAGTGGCATACCGTCAATTTTTTGGCTATCCTGAAATGATTCGAAGTGGAATTGCCTTCTCATCCAAGCGTTTACTTCGCACGGCAATTATTTTATACGGTTTGAAATTAAATATAGATACCGTCTTAAGCGACGGGCTTGGTTTACTCTCTCGAGATGTAGGTGTGATCATTTTCGCGATATTCATGACCATTTGGCTCGCTAAAGTATTTAAAGCAGATAAAAACATCTCCCTGCTTTTAGGTGTCGGGACAGGAGTCTGCGGTGCAGCGGCCATTGTAGCAGTGGCACCGATTATTAAAGCAAAAGATGAAGACACTGCAATAGGTGTAGGAATCATCGCATTAATGGGTACAGTGTTTGCGATTGGCTACACGATTTTACGCCCCATTCTTCCACTCGATTCAATCGAGTACGGAATGTGGGCAGGAATCAGTCTACATGAAGTTGCGCACGTGGCTTTGGCGGGTGCACCGGCTGGAGAAGATGGCTTAGCGATTGCCTTATTGGCTAAACTTGGCCGAGTATTCCTATTGGTGCCACTATGCTTCATCTTCATTGCTATCATGAAACGTAAGCATACAGACGAAACGGGCGCTAAAATTGAATTTCCCTGGTTCCTCGTCGGCTTTATCATTCTAAGTATTTTAGGAAGCTATGTGTTCGGTCACTCCATTCCTGTCTCGGATCACCTAATGGAAGGCGTCTTTACACTGACGACATGGTTACTAACAGCAGCCATGGTTGGACTCGGCCTAAACGTCAGTCTACGAGATGTAAAAGACCGCGCGATGCGTCCACTTGCCGCCATGACTGTCACATCCATACTATTATCCGTCATCGCCTATTTCATTATTTAATACACCATACCGATAAAAAGTCAGTCTACGAGTAACTATCTCGTAGGCTGGTTTTTTTGTAGTGAATTCTATCCATAACTGGCAATCAATAAAAATTCAATAAAACGCGACTGAACTAGTTGACTTTATTTAGTCCATCCCCTAAACTATTAATTATTGGTTTAGGGGGTGGACTACTTTGAAAAATCAGCTTCAAGAAGCAGTAGAACTATTTGAAGAAGTCATGATCTACGGTACAGAGCATGTTGTGAAAAACTTGGACGTTCCTATATGGAAGGATTACTCACCAGAACAAATCCACGTACTAAAAATACTATCTGCTTACGGGCAGCTATCCAGTGGACAACTGGCGGAGATTCAAGGCGTACATAAAAGCGCCATTTCGAGTCGTCTTAAAAAACTAGTCGAAAAAGATCTTGTACAGTCTGAAAAAGACGTGAATGATCAGCGGATGAATCGAATATCACTAACCGAAAAAGGTCGTGAAGTACTATCGATTTCAAATGCCGCAATAAATGAAAGCATCGAAAACTTGTTGAAAGATCAAATCGATGAACAGGAGCTTGAACAATTCATCAAGACATTTCGTAAACTGAAATCGATTTTAGTCACAAAGGAGAGATAAGGCGTGAAAACGATACTAAAATTTAAATGGCCTATTGCGATCGGTATTGTCATACTGACGGCTGTTTTATTTATACTAGCACCTGACTTGGCAAAGCAGGCGGAAAAAGCAGGTTCTTTCCAATTGCTAGATTCGGCAGATTCCCAGAAGGCTGCAAAAATGTTAGAAGATGCGGGACAAGCGGATGAAACCATTTCGCTCGTCTATGACCTCGATAAACCGGCAGATAAAGCAAAAAAACAGGAAATTTCTGCAACTGCCAAAGAGATCCGGGATGCCAGCAACATTGTAACGGATGTTCTAGATCCGTTTGAAAGTGAAGAAATGAAAGATCAGCTCGTTTCTAAAGATCAAAAAACTGTATTGCTCCCCATCATGGTAGACGGTACAGATGATGAAATCATTCAGTTGGCTGAAAAAATAAAAAAAGATATCGTATCTAAAGAAGATACAGTGTATATGACGGGCGAAGTAATCATCAATCATGACGTAAATGAAAGTGCGCAAGAAGGACTGAAAAAGACAGAAATTATTACGGTCGTATTGATCTTTGCTTTATTGCTCATTGTTTTCCGCTCGATTGTCACACCATTCGTTCCGTTAGTCGCGGTAGGAATCGCTTATTTATTAAGTCAGTCATTTGTAGCGTTCTTCATCGACTGGTTTGGGTTCCCGGTATCAAACTATACCCAAATATTTTTAGTCGCGATTTTATTCGGTCTTGGAACAGATTATTGTATTCTGTTATTAAGTCGGTATAAAGAAGAATTACTAGCTGGACATGAAGTGGAAGAAGCAATTATCAACACGTATAAAACAGCTGGACGCACTCTATTCATCAGTGCACTTGCGGTCTTTATCGGTTTCGCGGCAATCGGATTTGCGGACTTTCCGATATTTAAATCAGCAGTCGCAGTAGCAGTAGGGATTGCGGTGTTGATGTTCGTTCTATTCACTGTCGTACCGCTGTTGATGTCCATTTTACAAGACAAATTATTCTGGCCTTCAAAAGGCGCGGCTTCGCATAAAGATAGTAAATTGTGGATTGCATTCAGTAAATTATCCGTTATGCGCCCATTACTTTCTATGGCCATCGTAGCCATCATCACGATTCCGCTATTATTGACATATGACAATGATCTATCATTCAATACGGTAGATGAAATTGATGGTAGTAAAGAGTCTGTCAAGGGATTACATCTTATTTCGGGTGCTTTTGGTGAAGGGGATTCACTGCCTGTACAAGTATTGTTAAAGAACGATTCTCCAATCGTTAAAGAAGGGGATATCACCTATTTAGAAGCGATTGCCCGAGACTTGGAGAAAGTAGAAGGCATCAAAAGTGTTCGTACCGTTACACGACCGACTGGTGAGTTATTGGAAGACTTGTATGTAGATCATCAAATCGGTTTGATGGCAGACGGCTTGAAACAAGCGAATGATGGTATACAGGAAATTCGTTTAGGATTGGCGACAGTACAGTATAATTTACGCGACGCAGCTAATCAATTGCCTTCCGGCGGCACGGGTAGCGGCTTAATCCAGGCTGCAAATGGTATTGAGCAGATCAATGGTCAGCTAGCACAAATTTCTGGCGGCCTCCAACAAGGTCTTCCTGCCGCACAAGCAGCTGGAGGGTTGGATGCACTAGGTAAAGAATTGGATAGGATCAGTAAAGGCATTGCCGGAGCTGGATCACAGATCAACCAAAGTGGTTCGCAAATCGGACTCTTAAAAAGTGGTTTGAAACAGCTAGGTAGCGGTGTCAAAGCTTCCAAAGACGGTTTGGCTGAAGTGACGACAGGTCTTCAAGAAATTGCGGAAATGCTTGACGATATGGCGGATACGAAAAGTGTGCGCGACACGGGTTTATTCATTCCTAAAGGAACACTCGATAGTGAAGAGTTTGCACCAGTCATGGAGCGCTATACATTCGACGGTGAAAAAGGAATTTTGATGGAAGTGATCTTGAAGGAAAATCCTTATTCACGTGAAGCTATTTCAACGGTGAAAGATATTAAAGATACTGTGAAGCGCTCGGTCATCGATACACCATTTGAAGATGCAGATCTAGCATTCAGCGGTATTTCGAGCATGAACTCGGACTTGAGTGATATTTCATCGGCTGACTTTACGCGTACAGTAACCGTTATGTTAATAGGGTTATTCATCATTCTCTTCGTCTTATTCCGTTCAGCTATCATGCCATTGTATATGATCGGTTCATTATTGCTGACATATTACACGGCTATATCTATTACGGAATTGATCTTCGTCAATGGTCTTGGTTATGACGGAATCAGTTGGGCAGTTCCATTCTTCGGATTTATCATGCTGATTGCGCTTGGCGTAGATTACTCCATCTTCTTACTCGATCGTTTCCGCGAAGAGAGTATTGGGGGTATGAAGGTCAGGGAAGCGTTGATGTATTCTATGGCGAAGATGGGTACTGTTATTATTACGGCAGCTATTATTTTGGCAGGGACATTCGGTGCTATGATGCCTTCAGGTGTCTTGAGCCTCATGCAGATCGCAACGATTGTGATTTCGGGATTACTGCTCTATGGTTTAATTATTTTGCCATTATTAATTCCAGCCATTACGATTTCGTTCGGACGCGGTGTTTGGTGGCCGTTTAGAGGATAAAGGAAAGGTGCTCAGCTACTGACTGAGCACCTTTTTTGTCTATGTTTATAGGACCAGTCTTACAGGGTAAATAAAGTAAAAACGAATAGATAGGGGATTGCTACTAATGAAGTTACATACGGGGTCATTGTATTGGGAGTCGACTTTTACAAAAGAAGGTTTTGCAGAAGTGAAACGTCAAGATCTATATGATGTCGCAATAGTAGGTGGCGGAATGTCGGGTGCGCTGACTTCATACGTATTGGTGAATGAAGGGTATTCGATCGTGTTGATTGAACAAGAGGAAGTAGGCGGGGGTAGTACTGCTGCAAATACTGGTTTACTACAGTTCTCCAATGATATTATGCTGCATGAATTAATAGAGCAGATTGGCGAAGAAAAAGCTGTGGAATTTTATCGGGCGTGTAAAGAAGCAATGAAAAATTTGCAAGATGTTGCGGAACATGCGCCATTTGATGTTCATTTCCATACACGCGAAAGTTTATATTATGCCAGCACAGAAGAAGATGTAGCAAAATTACGCAAAGAGTTCGAGACGTTACAAAAATATGGTTTTCCGGTAGAGTTCTGGGAACTTGAAGATATTGAAGCGCATTTCCCGTTTTCACAACCTGCCGCTATCGTGACGGCAGGGGATGCAGAAGTGAATCCTTTGCGTTTGTGTATGGGTGCGATACAGTATGCATATGAAAAGGGTATGGATATATTTGAACATACCGAAGTACTCGGGATTCAAGATACAGAAGAACGTGTATTCATCAAAACGACGAACGGGGAATTTCAGGCAAAGTCCGTCGTGGTCACTACTGGTTATGCACCGACTCCTGATATGGTGATTCCTCAAAAAGACTTAAAAGTTACATATGCCATCGCAACTCAGCCAATAGAAGATTTGTCATTCTGGCACGATCGTATGATGATTTGGGAAACCAAACGTCCTTATTTGTATATGCGATTGACGGATGAAAATCGCATCGTAGCAGGTGGCTTGGATCAAAATATGGATACATTACCAAGCTCACAAGAAGAAATCGATAAGAAATTTAAGCAATTAAAACAGGAATTGCAAGAGCTGTTTCCTAATCAAAAGTTCAATTTTGAGTATGAGTGGACAGCGTTGTTTGGGGAATCGACGGATGAGTTACCGGTCATTGGCCGCCATCCATTTGAACGGAATATTTATTATTTGATTGGTCTTGGCGGGAACGGAACGGTCTACAGTATGTTGGGGGCGTATTTATTACGTGATGAATTGGCAGGTACGTCTAATCCTAATGAATCTATACTAGAAATAGAACGTTAAAAAACAACTAGTGCAATCGTTCTTCAGCTACTTATAGCGTTGTGAATAGAAATAGGCTGGCGAGGAGATCATTTACATGACGTTCCGCGACAGCCTATTTTTTATGATGGGGCTAATAACGATATGAAATGAGTAGAGATTTTACAACGTAATAACGCCCATAGCCATTGTAATGAGGAATAAGACGATACTGAACCCCCACATGATAACGAATGAGTAGCGAATATGCTTGCCCATCTCTAATCCTGCAAGTCCCAATGCCAGCCAAAGTGCAGGCGAGAAGGGGCTAACGAATGTACCTATAATATTTCCAACGATTAATGCATAGGCGATGGAAACGGATGGAACACCGAAACCGGAGACGACTTGCTCTACAATCGGCAGTAATGCGAAGTAATACGCATCCGTACTTAACAATAGATCGAACGGAACCCCGAATAGGCCGATGATGATGTGCAAATACGGTACAATGATGGCCGGCAATACTTTTACTAAATCGGTCGCTATCGAATCTAGCATATTGGTTCCATTCAAAATACCGAGGAATGAACCGGCTGCTAGAATGATTGCCGCCATGAGTAGAGCATTTGGTGCGTGCGCTTTAATACGGTCCATCTGTTCATTCACAGAGCGATAATTTAATGGAAGTGCGATACTGAATCCGACCATGAAGATAAAGCCTGCAGGTACTTTTCCCCAAACGAGTAAGCCGATGACGGTTACGGCAATAATCACGTTAATCCATAACATTTTTGGACGCAGGAGAGAAGTGCCTTCTGATTCTACTTTTTGTTCTTCCACTTCTCCCAGTTCATCCAATTTGTCATCAAAATCCCCACTAGCTACTTTCTTAGCGATAACTCGCTTTTCACGTAATCCGAGAATGAAAGCAACTGCAATTAATAGTAGGAGACCGATGATTTGAATTTTAATAAGTGGTCGCCATAATTCCGTAACATCGACACCGAGTACAGCTGCTGCCCGTCCAAGCGGGCCGCCCCATGGAACCATGTTGACGATACTCGCTGAGATACCGACAAGTAGTAGCAGTAAATAAGGATTCATTTTCAACCTTTTATAGAGCGGTAAAAGCGCAGGGATCGTAATGAGGAATGTGGAGGCGCCAGAGCCGTCTAACTGTGCAATAGCAGCGATTACCACCGTCGCCATAGCAACAGCAATTACATTTCCTCGTGAAATTTTAATCATAGTATTAATTAGCGGGTTGAATACACCGGCATCTTGCATAACACCAAAGAATAAAATCGCAAAGATGAACATGATCACAACGCTAATGACAGACTCAATTCCACTGTTGAAAAATTCTCCGACTTCCTTGAAGTTGAATCCAGCGAAAAATGCACCGAAGATCGGAACGATGACCAACCCAACAATGGGTGTGATCCGGCCACTGATTAATAATGCGACGATAATAAAGATCGTTAGTATTCCAATAATACTTAACATAGCGATTTCCCTCCAATGGATAAAATGGTGAAAGAGTCTGTAAGCGGATACAAATAGAAGTATCTGAATAATTCCACTTAAGCTGTCCATAATGTACCATGTCGAAAAGCCGCTAAAAAGCTTGTTTACATAAGATCGATATACTTCATATTATGCGTTTTGTTCATTTTGTTCACGGTTGCGTATTTAGATTTTTCTATATGTCCGTTCAGGTCTACCGACATCTCCATAATGCAGCTGTGCTCCTACTACTTCAATCAATACAAGGTATTCTAGATATCGACGTGCAGTAGAACGGCTAACACCGGCTGCTTTACCTACTTGAACAGCAGTTATTCCTTCAGCCGGACTTTGAAGCAAAACGTTTTCTATCACTTCAAGCGTCAGACGATCGATACCTTTTGGCAATGCGTCAGAAGCAGAATCCTGCCGCATCTCCGTACCAAATAATACGCGGTCGAGATCTTCTTGGGAAAGTTCACTTTTAGATGACAGCAATACTTTCCTCGAACGGTACCGTCTAAATGCTTCCGCAAACCTCACAGGCTCAACAGGTTTGATTAAATAATCCAACACGCCTCCATGGAGTGCTTCCTCTATTATTTTAGTCTCTTTAGCAGCTGTTAGCAGCATAATATCGATTGCGGAGAATTCTCTTCGTAGATGCCAAAACAAATCTAGCCCTGGACTGTCAGGTATGTACACATCCAATAAAACCAGGTCGGGTAGCGTCTTTGCCTGTTGCAAAAAATCGATCGTCTCAGAGGCAGTTCGCGTTTCTGTCACGACTTCATAGCCGGTGATCTGTTCGACTAGTTGGCGATTAATCTTTGCGACTCGAAAATCATCTTCCACAATTAGTACTCGTATAGTACTGATCACGGGGGATCCCTCCTTCATTTATCTTTTGGTAATGACACGACAAAATATGTACCGCCCAATTCACTCGGTTCAATGGACAGCTGGCCATTCGCTGTTGCAATGGCATTCTTTGTTAAAGCCAAGCCAAAACCTCTTCCAGCTCCATCTTTTGTCGAGAAACCATGGGATAAGACTTTATCAAGCGAAGCTTCATCAATTCCTGGTCCTGCATCATCGATTTCAAACAGCAGATTTTGTCCGATATCAGTAAAAGAAATCGATATGTCCCGGGAAATGGCGCGTTCATCATATACAGCATCGAATGCATTATCAAGCAAATTTCCAATAGCCGTTAGCAATGCTTGGCGGTTTACATCGGAAAGTGTGGAATGTAATTGACTGTCAGGCTGGACGGATACATTAATTTGCAACTCACTCGCTTGATTCAGCTTTCCGACAAGCAATCCGCTAATATAGGGATCATCTATAGTATCAAGTAGTGCGTCTGTCCAGTGTTGCTGGATACTTGTTTCTTCTTGGATAAAGTCGAGCACTTCATCTTTTTTATTCAGTTGAGTTAGTCCCATAATTGTATACAGTTTATTTGCGAATTCATGTGTTTGTGAACGTAAGGCATTGGCATATTGTTGGATATGTGCTAATTTTTTAGTCAAATTCTCAATCTCGGTTTTATTCCGGAAAGTAGCGACTGCACCGAGCAATTCATGTTCGTAGAAAATCGGCACACTGTTTACATAGACGATATGGTTACTAAGAAGTCTTTCCTGATCAAAAACTGATTCGCCATGCTCTAGCACATACGGTAAGTCTGAATTCGGGAAGCATTCATGTATAGGTGTACCAATCCAATCGTCTGCTTGCTGCTCGCCACCTGTCAATAATTTCAATGCAGCAGTGTTGACCATCGTAATATGGCCATCTGTATTGATAGCGATAATGCCTTCATGGATAGAATGCAAAATCGTTTCTTTTTGAAACAGTAAATGCGAGATTTCTTCCGGTTCTAATCCGAATAAGACGTTCTTGATATAGTTCGCAATGAATACAGCTCCGATGATAGCAGCTGTGCAAATGCCTAGAAGGACGAGCCAAATTTCTAGGCTATACTCCCAGATGATTGAATCAATAGAATCTACCAAGAAACCGACCGAAACGACACCGACAATTTCACCGTTTAAATAGACTGGAGCCTTTGCACGCAGTGAGCTTCCTAATGAACCGGTTGATATAGAAGTATAGGATTCTCCATTATGCAACGCACGTTCATTATCTTCGCCAATCATTTTTTTACCAATCCGATCAGGACTCGGGTGTGCATAACGGATTTCTTGTTGATTGCCTACAACGATAAACTCTGCATCGGTCTGAGCTTGGATTTTCTGCACGATCGGCTGAATGATGGCAGAAGGATTATTCGATTCGAAAGCCTGGGAAATTTCAGGTATCACAGCTACACTTTTTGCTACACTGAGAGCCCTTTCTCCAATTTGGGCTTCTAATGTATCCGTGACGAAGTAACTCATAAATCCACCAATGAACAGAATAATCGTGACAGAGAGCGCGCCAATTAAGCCAATCATTTTCAAGTGGAGATTGACAAAGGGTTTGTTTTTCTTTCGATGGATGGATAAATCTTCTCTACGGATACGAATCATGATAAACCCCCGATACAGATGTTTGTAACTATAGAATACCATGTGGTGCGCAAAATTAAATAGTAATGGTTATGTAAATAGTAGGGGAGGGCTATAGGGGAAGGAATAGGCTTCTTCAATCAAAGCTAGTAGAATACCTAACGACAAGAGTGTTTAATGCACTACTGGGCAAGACAAATCAGAATAAATGATAGGTTATCTATATGAAACTTAGGGAATAATAGCTATAAAGGGAGTGAGTATATTGGAAATCTACACTGTTGGACATTCCACACATACAAAAGAAGAGTTTTTGACATTATTGGATGATGCAAGTATCGAGAAATTGGTCGATGTACGTGCATTTCCTGGTAGTCGTAAATTTCCGCATTTTCATGAAGATCGAATGACTGAATGGTTACCGGCACATGGTATTGCTTATAGACATTGTGGAAAATTAGGTGGACGTAGAAGGAAATCTAAAACTATCGACAATGAAGTCAACGAAGGATGGAATAATCAATCCTTCCACAACTATGCGGATTACACATTAACACCTGAATTCGAAAAAGGTATAGAGGAATTGATGAAGGAAGCCTCAGGCCAACGCATTGCGATATGCTGTTCCGAACGTCACCCAGCAAGATGCCATCGCTTGTTGATTAGTAATTGGCTCGCCACACATGGCATTAACGTAAAACATATTATAGATGGACCTAAGGAAAAAACATTGATTGAAGATCATGAAGTAGGCAAGTGGGGAGCTGAACCCGTTGTGTCAGCCAATGGAGAAGTGACGTATCCTCCTAAACAGAATGAAGATGAATAAAATCAGTGCCTTTTAAGAAAAGGCACTGATTTTATTCGTATAACGTTTTATCGTGTGATCCGTCAGCATGAAAGACCTTTAAAATACCTTCATGTTCGTTCACATATTTTTTTGCTTTTTCAAGTAATACGGACTTGGTATCTTCCTTAAACAGTACATGATCACTTCCGGTCTTACTAAAAATCCATTCATTCTCGCGTGGTTTCACTTCATAGTGAGGACGACCTTCACTTTTGCCTTGTACATACTCGTGTGCTTGAGCAGTTGCAATAGAAATCGCGCGCTCGTCGGAATAGTTTTCACGTAGTAAAGCGTTCGCTATTTCGATTGCTTTATTACGTACTGTCGGATCCAGATTCTTCAGAGAAGCAGGATAATCATTTTTACTCCATGGCATACGACATCACCTCCTACTTCACAAATTCCCTTTTTTACCGAATATAAACGGTCTTTCACATAATTTCAGAACATCCTATATGGTGAATCGAATAAAGTCGAATATTGTGTAATTATCGTTCTATTTAAAATTATTTGATTATTATCTAGATGACTGGTAATCTAGAGACGTTCATATGAACTTAGCGACCGAGTTGTATAGGAAAAGTAGCCTTTTTTTCGTTTTGATCTCACTAGGGGAACCCTATGAAGATAAATACAAACTGAAGGAGTGAATGCATTGTCTTTGTCGGTGCAGCAACTATTGGAAAGCAAAGGGATTCAAGCTAAGCCAGAACATTTGGAAATCCTAGAAAGTCGCTGGAATGGGATGAAAAAGTTAAGAGGTACGCTAGAGAGTGTAAAAATCGAGGACGCGGATATCGGGCTTCGAAATATTCCCGGAGGTGATCATATTGGCTAAAGATTTGATTCAGAAATCAGTCGAGGAATTGGCACCGCTTTTAGAAAGTGGATCACTTTCACCAGTTGAGCTAACGAAAGCAGTGCTTGATCATGCGGAAGAAACGCAGGATACAATTAATGCCTATATGACAATCTACCGGGAAGAAGCAGAACACGCGGCGCGTGAAGCAGAGAAAGAGATCAAAAATGGAAACTATCGAGGCATGTATCACGGAATTCCGATGGCCTTGAAAGATAATTTATATTTTAAAGGTAAAGTGACGACCATGTCTTCTAAAATTCATAAGGATTTCATTCCGGAAGACGATGCGACTGTAGTCAGTAAGTTACGAGACGCGGGTGTGATCTTTACCGGTAAACTAAGCATGCACGAATATGCTTGGGGAATTACGAACAATAATCCTCATTACGGACCAGTCAGAAATCCTTGGGATACCGATAAAATTCCTGGCGGTTCGAGTGGTGGTTCGGGAGCTGCTGTTGCGGTCGGTTCCAGTGTCGCGTCATTAGGTACCGATACGGCTGGCTCTATCCGAATTCCGTCATCAATTTGCGGCATCGTCGGATTGAAGCCGACACATGGGCGAGTCAGTAAATACGGATGCTATCCATTGGCATGGTCGCTCGATCATATCGGACCGATGACTAAGACGATTAAAGACGCAGCGGGAATGATGGATATTATTTCAGGATACGATGCAAAAGATCCAACTTCAGTCGATACTCCTGTAGGCCAACATTTGGAGAGAATAAAGGGCGATGTCAATGGTTTGGTTATTGGCGTTAATGAGGAATACTTCTTCAATGAAGTAGACAACGATGTAGATCAAGTGGTGCGTGGAACGATTAAAGCGCTGACCGATCAAGGTGCGAGAGTAGAAGTGGTTAAGATTCCAACACTTAAATATGCAGAGTGGGCAGAGCTGGTCACGTCACTTTCAGAAGCGTCAACTATTCATCACGAAGATATGCTGAAGCGACCGCAAGATTTCGGTGATGATATCCGCATGCTATTCGAGCTAGGAGAACTGCCATCGGCTGTCGATTATCTTCAAGCACAGCAAGTACGTCGTCAGTTGAAGCAAGAATTCCATGAAGTATTCCAGAAGGTCGATGTATTGATTGCACCTACACTGCCTGTAGTGGCCAGTAAAATCGGTGAAGATACAGTGGACTTAAATGGCAAGCAAGTGGACTTAATTGACAATATTATACGCTTTACGGGACCTAGTAACTTAACAGGTAATCCTGCATTGTCAGTGCCGGGTGGCTTCAAGGGAGACCTTCCTGTAGGTGTACAAATTATTGGACCTGCCTTTTCGGAAGACTTATTGCTGGATGTCGGTTATGCAATCGAACAGACAAATCCTATGAAAAACAGAAAACCCGCTTTACTAACAAGAGCATAAAATGAAAAAAACTCCGCGGTCAACCCATGGCCGCGGAGTTTTTCGTTATGTACTCGCTCTTCGACGAAGCGGTACAGACAATTCGACTTTACTTCTTCACTATCACAAACCCAGCTGCACCAAACTTCAACCCAAATCCGTTTGTGCAATTGCTGTTACTAGTAGTATAACCTAACAAAAGCTCAATAAACGCAAATCATCAAACTGTGAAGAATGTCATATTTCTGTAGTGTTTGGCATCAAATTGAGATAAATTACATCAACCTTACACTAACCTTTCAATACACTATAGTATGCTGAATATTTAGATTTTATACATATAAATCAGAATATTCAATCACATTAATTTTGAAATGAACATGGTAGCTATTCCGAAATAAATCAGTAACGACAGAATGTCATTGATCGTCGTAATTAAAGGGCCAGAAGCTACTGCTGGATCCACTTTAAATTTGTTAAGAATTAAAGGAATAATTGTTCCCGCAATTGTACCGATGATCAGTGTAGCGACCAAAGACGAACCTACAACTAATCCAAGTGTAAAACTGCCTTGCCATACATAAGCAATCACTGCGATAGCGGCACCACAAACGACACCTAGTATAACGCCGACAATTAATTCACGAAAGACTAAATGCAAGGACTTTTTCATATCTAAGTCTTCAGATACTAGTCCACGCACAACGACGGCCAAAGATTGAGTTCCTGTATTACCGGTCATGCCGGCAATCATCGGCATGAAGAAAGCGAGGGCGACAACGGCTTCCAACGTTGCTTCAAATTTGGAAATGATACTGCCTGAAACGAGCCCGATAAATAGTAAAAGAATTAGCCAAGGAAGTCTACGATAGGCTGCTACGAGAGGTTTAGTATTGAAGTCAATAGACTTACCGGAAGCAAATAGCATTTCAATATCTTTATTTGCCTCTCTAACAACTAAATCGAGTACTTCATCAGTGCGAATAATTCCTACTAAGACATTCTCTTCGTTGACAACGGGTAGCGAGACGAAATCAAATCGTCCAATCATTTTGGCTACATCGCCTTGATCCGTTGTATCGAATACTTTGGCGAGACCAGTTTCCATGATTTCCGTTACATTACTATCTGCCTGCGCGAGTAATAAATCGCGGTAAGAAAGTACACCGATTAATTGCTTTTCATCATTAATGATATAGACGTAATTTAAGTAATGAGCAAATGATTCATAATGCTTGAGCTTTTCAATCGTTTTCTCCACGGAGTATGACTGATGAATCCATACATAACGCGTCGTCATAATACGTCCGGCAGAATCTTTTGGATACTTTCGTCGTTGTCGAATATTTCTTTTTTCTTCGTGTCGCAAATCTGCTATGAGTTTCTCCACTTGTTTATCTGAAAGGTCGGTCAAAAGATAAGATAGGTCTTCACCTTTCATTTCTTCTAGTAGTTCGGTGGAACGGACTGGTCCTACTAAATCTAATGCTCGTAATTGTTCATTTTTCGAAAGAAATCCTAGCATGTGTACTAATGTTTCTTTATCTAATACTTCCAAAAATGTAGTATGTCGTTTTAGCGGCAATCGTTTATATTGATTTGCGACTTCAGCAGGTTCTAGTTCTCCAATTGCTTTTTTTAAGGATTCCAGATTACCATCTTTAATCAATTGTATAATTGCACGTGAAACATCGTCTTGATTCCGTGTCACTGGCATGTAACGCACCTCTCTTGTTTATAAATAGTTACGGTCATTCAATCATTCCCTCATATAGGGGGAAAGAAACCATAAGACATAATTTAAAGTCATTTTGGCCAATAAAAAAGCCTCCGTAGTGACTTCTTTCGATTTACAACAGAAAGTCTTTGCCAGTTGGCTCTTAATTTATGAATATACTTTGTTCTAGTCTTATAGAAAATGTTTTAGGCTGTTTTATTACTACCCTGTTTTATCCAATTAACACTTGAAAATGTATGGAGCTACCCAAATGCAATGTAATTTGTGGGACTTAAGACTTCATTTGTCATACAAATCTGACTAGAAACCTGCCATTTGTAATATAAGACGTACCGATGTCACGGCATTGTTTCACGATTGTAATCTTTTTGTAATATAGTCTTGGTAAGCTAAAGCTATTAAATCGTTAGGGGTGGCATATTGAAGAAATTAGTATTTGCATTGACAGTAGCCATGTTCATCACACTATTCACAAGCGGAATGAACGAAACGTCTGCTGCAGCATCAGTTCATACAGTTAAAAAAGGTGACACACTATATAAAATCTCACAACAACATAAAGTGTCTGTCTCAAATATTAAACAATGGAATAACTTAAAATCGACAGTTATTTATCCAAAACAAAAATTACGTTTAGTAAAGTCTTCTAAAGTGGCGGCTAGTACTCCGAAGAAACAAAACACGCCTTCACGTTCAAATGGAGCGAATGTCTCTAAAGAACTTATGGTAAGTGCAACAGCGTATACAGCACATTGTAATGGTTGTTCAGGTATTACAAGAACAGGTTTGAACTTACGTAAAAATCCTGACTTGAAAGTCATTGCAGTAGATCCACGAGTTATAGAATTAGGAACTAAAGTCCACGTTGAAGGGTACGGATATGCTATCGCTGGAGATACTGGCGGGGCAATCAAAGGGAATAAAATCGACGTATTCATTCCGAATAAATCACGTGCCTACGAATGGGGACGTAAGAATGTAAAAGTAAAAGTACTAAACTAAGAAATTGAAAGCTCACACAGCATAACTGCTGCGTGAGCTTTTTTGAATAGTGCGTACGATCATTTATACTTTCTCGTTAACAAAAAAACATGAAACCCAATTTACAGGTATCATGTGTAGGTTATATGAAAGAGACGACTTGGTTTTTGCCATTCTTTTTTGCTTTGTATAGAGCGAGATCCGCTAAATGAAACAATTCATTGAAAGATTGCTTGCTACACATTTTATTGTCACTAAGCCCTATGCTAATAGTAAGTGGAATGGGTATCACATTAGAAGAAGTAGACAAAGACTCAATTTTTCTAGCGAGTAAAGAAGCTTTCTTTATTGCGTCTGCTAATGAAATGTCTTGCATTACTAAAACGAATTCATCACCACCGAATCGAGCAAGTACATCTTCTTTTCTAATTTCATTCATAGAAGTATGCGCTACGAATTTAATCGCTTCATCGCCAATTAGATGGCCATATGTGTCATTAATCGCTTTTAAATTGTCGATGTCATAGACCAAGCACACAACGGATTTTTTAGTTACTACTGCTTCGGCCAACCATAAATTAGTCGTTTTTTCCAAAAATTTTCGGTTATAGATACCTGTTAAATAATCCAAGTTTTCGCTAGTTTTAGTAGAAGAGCTTTGCAAACGAATTTGCAATTCGAGCGCTACTTTTACCCAGCAACTGTCTTCAATTTCATGCAGTAAATTGATGTATTCTTTCTGGATTATGGCTAATTCATCAAAGCTACACAGTTTTTCAGCTAACACAATGCGTTTTTGCTGAATTTCTTTTAGGAGGGTGTAATCTCTCCATTTTTCTTCTCGTTTTTTGGCGTTGGTATAAAAATGGAAGGCTTTTTTAGAATCACCTATGAACTCATAAAATCTGCCTTTCAAAATTTCAAGAACTGCTAATTCACGGGGATGATGGTCTATAGTAGGTAATTGACTTAAATAATGTAGGCTAGTCATCGCGCAATTAGGGCTTTGTAGATTGATAGCGGATTCAATTGCGTATAAATGCGCACGAATCATTAAAATTTCTCTGTCCACACCTTTCTTCTTTGCGAAAGAAATGGCCGACTGCGCAAACTCCAAAGCTTTCTCGTATTGTTCTATTTTATTGTACAGATGACTTAGTTGACTGTATGCCATGCTAATATACGAATAGTCTTCAATTTCTAGCGCGATGGATAGCATATCTTCTAGTAATTTTTGTCCTCTTGTATAATCCAATGCGAATGAGCTGACAAAGTATTGCAAATAATAAGAGCGCATCCAATCGGACTTCTCGCCATGCGAAATACACTGTGTGTGATGTTCTTCTATGTGGAAAAGAACCTTTTCATAATTTCCAACGTAGTAATAGGATATAGCGCAAATGTAATGAGCGGATAAAATAGCTTCTTTATTAGAAAACAAAATGCCTTTACTTAATAAATCTTCTGCATGTCTAATGACTAAATCATGGCGTCCATCATTTTTTACTTCGTTAATTTTACGCCACACAGCGTTTATCTCATTTTCCCCCGTCATAGTTTCTCTCCTCCGATATAGGAAGTATCATTCTTTTCACTAGTTCATTCATCACTTTTTACATTTGGAATACATTTACATTATACCATTTTGAGAATAAATAGATATAATCAAATAGGCCATTTTAATGAATGTTTTAATTTGTTTCTGTTGTTATTTAGTTGTTTATACCCTGGGAGACAAAAGTATAAACGTCCTACTTCAAAATATGAAGTAAGACGTTGAATTATACACTATTTGACTCTTATTTTGATTGGATTTGTTTGAATAGAGAAATGAAGTGTTCTGGCTCCTCTTCAATTTCAAATGTAAAAACTCCTTCATTTGTGTGCAAGTAAAATAATCCCGATTGTCCGGAGAACGGGCGGTAGGATAAATCAAAAACATGTTGTAAAGGGAAAGTTCTCTGGGACGTCGTAATCCGATCTCGGAATAAACAAATCGTGTGGTAAGACTTTTGATAGGTTTGTTCTAAGCGATCCACGACTCGGTTTATGGAAATATAGCTAAGCGAATGAATCAACTGATCACTTGAGTTATTCATTAATTACCCTCCTGTTTCGCTACTATCATAACATAGAGTATTATGCTCATAAAAACGTTAGGAATACTAAAAACCTAAATATTGCTATGGACCTAATTCTTACGTAAGCGTTTAATTACACGAACGATAGCTACTAGTAAAAGAAACGTTACAGCGCCGGCCGTGTCTAAATACACGTCTTGCATGGTTGCTGTGCGGCCTCCTGTAAAATATTGATGCAATTCATCAGCGCACGCTAGCAGAAAGGTAAATAAAGCGGCCAATAATAAGCGACCTGTCCGTTTAGGTAATAGCCAATAAATTACCAAAGCTAAAAAACCAAATGTAAAGAAGTGTGCAGCTTTTCGGATCAGGAATTCTACAAAGTGATAATATCCACGTTCTTCAATAGAGATCGTTCTATTCCAATAGTTGAATTCCCAAGTGGATAGGATAGCTTTCCCGGGTTCCCCCGGTAGCAACTCTTGTAATGTAGAGACAAGCGATTGCTGTTCATATGTCTGACTGGATGAGATGGACAGCCCGACTAACATGCTAATGAGTAAGAGAAGAGCTAGTAATTTTTTCATATGGGGATTGTATCATGAAAAGTAACTTCTGATGCAAGCAAGTTATATTTTTATTTGACATTACAAAGTTACAAGCTTGTCACCTGAATGTAATATGCAAGTTGTATAGTACATTCAGGTTGCTGGTTCCATAATTTGCACTAGCTATCCATCATTTGCCATTACCAATCGTGGAAAAGTATGCTAATATAAAGTGGAGTAGCTAGTAATCACTTTTTTATTTCATATTCTTTATTTATTTAATAGTCTGCCGGATTATTTAATGGAAAAGAGGGTATGAGAGTAAGAGAGTGGTTTTTCTGCTGCTCTACAACCAACCAGCAATCACGCTTATAAACGAACTAAAGGAGGAAATTATTTAATGAAATCACAATCAAAAAAGAAGTACAGCAAGTATCTAACAGGTGTAGCATCAGCGGCATTAGTTGCATCAGCGGTGGCACCAGTAGTCAGCGCAGCAGATTTTAATGACGTTGCCGACACTAACTCACATAAGGAAGCAATTGATGCACTAGCAGCAGAAGGTGTTATCAGTGGTTATCCGGACGGTTCATTCAAGCCTAATAAAACTTTAACGCGTTCTGACGTAGTAAAGTTAATGGGAAAATGGCTTGTATCAAAAGGTTATACAATTCCGACAGACTATAAAACAAATCCACGCTTCACAGATTTAACATCGAAGTCAAATGACGAATTGTTGCAATCAGCGGCAATCGTAAAGGATAACAATGTATTTAGAGGATATGAAGATGGATCATTAGGCGCGGCTGGTTCTATTACCCGTGAAAATATGGCGGTTGTATTAGTTCGTGCATATGATTCAGTTAACAAAACGGACTTATTATCTTACGTTCAAGGACAAGAATTTGATAAAGATGTAGTAGATTTGAATAAGGCGAAAGCTGAAGCACGTACTGCAATCGACGTATTAGACTACTTCGACATTACGAACCCAGCTGCACCAAACTTCAGACCGAAAGAAACAACAACTCGTGCACAATTTGCTTCATTCCTTTATAAAACGATTCAAGTAGAAGTATCTGAAACTCCAGAAGCTCCGGAAGTAGCGGAAATAACTTCTGTAACAGCGACTGGTGAAAAGGAACTTGAATTAGTTGGTAAGAACTTACACACATTGAAAGCAGAACAATTAAAGATTGAAGGAAATGAACTGGCTTCATTTAAAGCGAATGAAGACGGTACAAAAGCGACAATCGAGTTAAAAAACGAACTAACGTCGGGTAAAGAAACGACTCTTAACTTGACGACTAAAGCAGAAGCTGAAGGCGAAGAAGACGTAGTTACTTCTTATAAGTTTACGTATGAGTTTAAAGTAGAAAAAGTTACAGCTACTACTACTCAAGTGAAAGCTGGCGAGGCTGGTCAGAAGTTAGCGTTCAACGTTGATGGTAAGTCGGTTGATATGAAGAAATTAACGGATGCTGGTTATACGGTTGCGTTCCAGTCTACTAAACCGGCTGTGTTCTCAGAGCAGGCAACTGGTACGTTGAAGGCACTTGCAGTGGGCAATGACTTCTCTTATAAAGTTGTTATTACGGACAAAGATGGAAAAACTATTGAATCGGAATTAGTAGACGTTAAAGTACTAGATTTCGCTACTACGGTCTCTGAGATTAGTAAAGTTTCAGTTAAGCAGGCTGGAGTAACAGTGGAAAGTGGGAAAATTTCACTTGAAGACGGTGCGGTAGATGTAAAAGTTGAAGAAACTATTACTCTAGGCGGAGCAACAAAAACTGATTCGACAGCAACATTCACTTCTTCTAATCCAAGTGTAGCAACAGTCACTTCTTCTGGAAAAGTAACACCAATCAGTACAGGTGAAGTTACAATCGTTGCGAAAGTTGGAGATGTAACGAAGGATATTAAGCTTACAGTAGGTGCTGGTAAACGTGTTGCAAGCAGTGCAACATTATCATCAACAGAGTCTAAATTAATTGTAGGTGCAAATCAAGACACGAATATTGTAGTTAAAGACCAATATGGTGATTTGTTTGCTGGCAATGTAACAGTCGTGTCAAATGACCCTGAGATTGCTACTGTATCTGCAACCCCTGTAACAGTTGCAGAAGGTAAGGCCGTTGTTAAAGTAACAGCAGTAAAAGTTGGTACAACAACTGTCCAAGTTAAATCTGGCGATACGGTTCTAGGCAATATAGCGGTTGCTGTATCGGATGATGTAACAGTAGCTACTAAAAAGTTGGAAACCGTTTCTGCGTCAGACGACTTAACAATTGATGCTATTGATGGTTCACAAGATGGTACAGTCAAACTAGCCTGGAATAAATACAATAGCCAAGGTTTCTTTATCGCTAAAGATTTGATTCCGGTGGCTGATTACACCGTAACTTCTTCTGATAGTAATATCGCGACAGTTGGTAAGGACGCTAATGGTATAATAACGGTTCAAGCGGTAAAAGCAGGTACTACTGATATTCAAATTAAAGAAGGAAATATTGTTAGAGCGACGGTTACTATTACAGTAAAGGATTCGACTCCAACTATTTCATCAGTAGTATTTGAAGATACTAAGACTATAACTACTACAGCTGTCGATATGCAAGTGCTTAAAAAAGAAGGTATTAAATTAACATCAACGGAATTCACTCCAGGTATTGATAATAAGGGTAAGATTTTCATTACAAACAATGACAAAAAAATTGAATTAGGTACAGTTGCAAAAAGCTATTCAGGTAGTACTAACGATGTTACCGAGTTACAATTAGACGGTGGTAAACTTGTTGGTACTGTAAAAGCTGGTGCGCAAGGTACCCTAGTAGTAAGTGTAAAGAATGAAGGACAGTCTACACCGGTTGGTACAAAAACTATCGAAGTAAATGTTCCAGCAAGCAAATAATCTAATTTCAGTTACAAAATAACAATCTAGCAAGATCCAGCCCTAATCCTTGAGAGTCATTCAAGGATTAGGGCTTTTTTACGTTTAGTCAGCTACTTATCAAGGGTACAGGTACAGTACAAACAATCAGAAAGGAGAGGGGTTATGAATTGGTTGGAAGGAATTAATTTCACGACTTCATTGGTAGTGCTAATCATATTGGCGATCCCGATTAGTATTGGAATTTTTCTATACTTTTTTGATCGCAGTCAGAAGCAGCATGCAATCTTGCGCAACTATCCGATTTTAGGCAGAGTCCGCTATATGTTTGAGAAGGCAGGGCCAGAGGTGAGGCAGTATTTATTCAACGATGACAATAGCGGCAAGCCATTCAGCCGTGAAGAATATTTACATATGGTGATGCCGGGGAAGTATTTAAACAGTATCATCGGTTTTGGATCTAAACGTGACTTTCAGGAGCCTGGTCACTACATTCGTAATGCCATGTTCACGAAGCAAAATGAAGAAATGCGGGTGGATAATGATAATCTAGTAAACACAATGCGTTATGAAGTGGATACTGACAATTTATTCTCGCGTAAAGAACACCGCGAAGAATTGACAACATTGCCTTGGTTGTTACCTGAGGAAGATGCGATTGTATTAGGTCCGAATTGTGAGCATCCATTTGTCGTGCGCAGTTTGTTGGGGCAATCGGGGATGAGTTATGGAGCACTCGGAGATCATGCAATCACTGCGCTATCCAAAGGGATTGGTATGGCCCAAGGTGCTTGGATGAACACAGGGGAGGGTGGTGTATCAGACCACCACTTGGTAGGTGGAGCCGATATCATTGCGCAGATCGGGTCAGGTTTATTCGGATTCCGAACAGAAGATGGGCAGTTCGATATGAACAAAATAAAAGAGAAAGCACAAATACCACAAATAAAGGCATTTGAAATCAAGTTAGCCCAAGGAGCAAAAATGCGTGGAGGGCACGTAGAGGGAGAGAAAGTCACAGAAGAGATTGCGGCTATACGAAATGTGAAAGCTTATACTTCTATCAACAGTCCGAACCGTTTTAAACAGTTCCACGATTATCCAACATTGTTTTCATTCATTGAAGATATCCGTCACGCGGGTGGTAAACCAGTAGGGATTAAAATAGTCATTGGAGGAAAACAAGATGCTGAAGAACTGGCATCATATATGGCCGAAACAGGTATGGGTCCTGATTTTATCTCGCTAGACGGTGCGGAAGGAGGATCTGGGGCTACTTATCAAGACTTGGCGGATAGTGTAGGCTTACCACTTCGTTCTTCTCTTATTCTATTAGATGATGCGCTGCGTAAGTTTGAAGTGCGGGACCGAATAAAAGTTATTGCATCAGGGAAAATCATCACACCTGATAAAGCAGCAATTGCATTGGCTTTAGGTGCCGATCTAATACAAGTTGCACGTGGCTTCATGATTTCGGTAGGTTGTATCATGGCAGAGCGGTGCCATACGAATACTTGCCCAGCCGGTGTTGCCACGACGGATAAGAGTTTACAGCGGGCGCTTGTTGTAGAAGAAAAGAAATTCCGTGTAACCAACTATATTTTGACGATGAGGGAAGGATTATTCCGTGTGGCCGCGGCTGCGGGCTTGGATTCTCCAACAAAGTTTGAGCGACATCATGTAGTCTATAAAGACGAGCGTGGAAAAATTCATACAATTGAGTAAAAAAACGACCTGATGAATGTTCATCGGGTCGTTTTTTGGATGTGCGCCCAGCATGGGTGTAGTCTATAGGGTGCAAGTCCCGAACTGTGAAGGCAGAAGTAACAGTTAGCTCAACGCAAGGGTGTCCATGGTGACGTGGAATCTGAAGGAAGCGAGCGGCAAACCTCCGGTC
>NZ_PDYY01000013.1 GCF_002743255.1 Sporosarcina sp. P2 | reverse complement strand
TTCGCAGCGGCGCGCTCAATGAATCACGTTACCCGCTCTATCAGGTCCCGCAAGCGCTCTATGCGTAGTGTAATCCGCTCAATCGCGATCCGTATCCGCCCATAGTTTTTCGTTACCCGCTCAATGTAGTTCCGCAAGCGCTCTATCAGTAATGTTATCCGCTCTATATGGATGGAGAACCGCTCTACATCAACAATTCATCCCTCCCAAAAGCACCACATCTATTCATTTCATTGGCAAGCTAAATGGATGTGGTATAATTTAGTTAAATTAGGCAGGAGGGGATTCTGATGATTCATTTTGTTCAATTTGAAGAGCAGTATATACCGAAGATGGCCGTGTTATTAGCAGCGAGACATGCAGATGAACGACAACGCTTTCCATTTTTGCAGGAACGTTTTGAAGATGTCGAACAAGCAGAAGAACGTTTGCGTGAAGAATTGGAGAAACCATATACAGGGGGCCTCGTGACTTTGCGTGACGAAGAGGTTATCGGCTATTTACTATACGAATATCGCCAAGATGCTACGCGCGGGCGCACAGTGTATGTTGGATATCCGTCATTTGTCATACATGAGGACGAGCATCCAAGATTAGCACGTTTGATGTACACGGAAGTTGGAGCGGAATGGGTTCGCAATGGCTATTTTGAGCATGTTCTAGATATACCCGTCGGGAATGATGAATTAATTCTCGAAATGCTGGAGCAATCGTTTCATTTTGAACAGCGCTTTGCGGCGTTGTCACTTGAACAGTATCGTTCACAGCCCGGAGAGAATAGTCTCGTGAAGATGAAGGAGCTAGTAGGTGACGAGCAAAAAATATTGCATAAGATGGCGCCGTGGAACAGTTTGCATCAAGCGAAAGCTCCCGCGTGGAAACCGATTACGCAAGAAGCTTTGGATGCGGAGCGTGATGTATTTGCAGCGTATGAAGGCAAAGAAGGTACGCGCAGCTGGGTCGCTGAGCAAGATCATGTACCTGTAGCCTTTCATCTATTCACGCCGGCGGACGCTCGACATGAGATGACGACGCCGAATGAGTCGGCCGTGCTTGTGCAGGGGACGACGAATATCGATATGCGTGGACAAGGCATCGGTAAGTCGATTGCTAACCATAGCTTTACTCAAATGAAAAATGCAGGCTTTAAATATGTCATGACGGATTGGCTGACGGCGAATCATTTAGCGTCGTATTTCTGGCCAAAGCTTGGATTCCGTTCGTATATGATTCGCATGGCGCGAACAGTGGATGCACGAATCTCATGGGCGGACGGACAATGACCGGCATGAAGTTCGTCACGTCATGGAGTGGCGGCAAAGACTCTGCACTCGCAGCATATCGCGCGATTCAAGAGGGAAATACGCCAGCGATGTTGTGGACCATGTTTGAGAAAGATCAGCCGCATTCTAAATCACATGCATTACCACTTGAGGTTGTTCAAGCGCAAGCCAAGCAGATGGATATACCACTGATGATCCGAAAAGCAGACTGGGCTGGCTATGAAATACAATTTTTAGATGCGATGCGCGCTGCTAAAGAACAAGGTATTCATAAAGCAGTATTTGGTGACATCGATTTGGAAGATCATTTACTGTGGGTACAGTCGATGTGTGCCAAAGTCGGCATGGAAACGTATCATCCCCTTTGGGAAGAACCCAGACGGATGCTACTCGAAGAATTTATAGCGGCAGGTTTTGAAGCCTATGTGGTCGTCGTCAATACCAAGATGATGCCTGCTAAATTTCTAGGCAGACGTTTCACGATTGAATTAATGAATGAACTGGAAGCACTCGGCATCGATAGCTGTGGTGAGTCAGGAGAATTCCATACTGTCGTTGTCGATGGACCGATTTTCAAGGAACGTATTCCTGTGAAAATGAGTGAAACTATCGAAAAAGAGGGCTATGTATTTTTGAAATGCGAGCTAGAACACGTGACTTCCACAGAATGAAAGGTGATCTGTGGAAGTTTCTTATTTTTTTGCTTGATAGATAAAAGTAGAAAAAGGAGTAGATGTCTAATGAATAGTAAGAGAATAGTGACGGAAGCGGATCTTCAAAAGTCTTTTGACATACGAAAAGCAGTATTCGTAGAAGAACAGCATGTTCCGGAAGAGGACGAGTTTGATGAATTTGATGTGCTGGGTGAATTATGTGAACATATTTTAGTGGAACATACAGGACGAGCGATCGCATCAGGTAGATTAAGAATAGTAGATGGAGTGGGGAAATTAGAACGCATTTGTGTGTTAGCTTCTCATCGGAGTTTAGGCGTAGGAAAAGTCATTGTTTCAGGGCTAGAAGATATCGCAAAGGAGAAGGGGATAGTGTCGTTGAAATTGCATGGACAGACACATGCAGAAGAATTTTATCGAAAACTTGAGTACGCAACTACATCTGATATATTCATGGAAGACGGCATTCCACATATTGTGATGGAGAAAGAGTTAGCTCTATAGTTTGAAAGAGCACTTGTTATGTAAAGAAATACCCCTAAAGTTAAAAATCTTACTTTAGGGGCTTGGTATATACTGTACGTAATCAACTTTTTATCATATACAGCTTACTTACGTAATTGAATTTCGATATGGATTTTCACTTCATCGCTCACGACCACGCCACCAGTTTCAAGTGCCGCATTCCATGTTAAACCAAAGTCTTTACGGTTAATCTTCGTATCACCCGAGAATCCAGCAGCTTCGTCTCCGCTCATCGGATCTTTCGCTATGCCTTCAAACGTTACATTGAATGTGACAGGTTTCGTTGTATCTTTAATGGTGAAGTCGCCAGTCACGTCGTACGTATCGTCTGATGTCTTCTTGATAGTTGTCGCCTTAAACGAGAGGTTTGGGTAATTTTCTACATCGAAAAAGTCAGCTGAACGTAAATGATTGTCTCTATCAGACTTGCGCGTATCAATACTGTTTGCATCAATTGTAAAATCGATTAATGCGTCCGTTAAATCTTGGGGATCCGCCTCGATAGTTCCTTGGAATTCGTTGAATGTACCTTTTACGTTTGAAATCATCATATGTCTTACCGAAAACTCTATTGTACTGTGTGCTGTGTCAACATTCCATTTTGCTTTTGTCATATAAATCTCCTCCGATAATGGTTGGTTTTTATGTTGCGTTCAGTAACTTACATGCAGCCTATTCAAGATGAACAATCCGAAGAATCTGAGAAACGAGCAGTAAGGTGATGGCTTCGTTTTTATTCGTTTTGGAAAAAATACTACTACCAACACTTAAGAACTATTTACCCTCTTTTGGGAAATATATGCGTATAGTAGGGGATTCGATGGAAGTCGTTCTAGTCGTATCTTTCTATTGATGGCTGTTTAAACGTTATGTGGTTGCAAAGAAATCGCAGTCAGTCCGTTAGTTTGCTTGTAAAACATCTACATACTGTCCTCATATTCATCGCTTTTTTTGATCTTCACCATGATTACTTTAGTTACGTTTTTTATCACGTACGTCGTGTTGAATTCAACCAATTTTTCGCTTGTTGCGCGACTTCCTGTGTCAGGCTATGTCCCTTCACCCAAGCTGTTGTGACCTGTGCTTCTCTTTCTTCAAAAAGACGAATGACTCGTTTGCTTTCAGATTCTGGTACAACCGGGTCGCCTTCACCTAGTGAAAGGAATATGTCCACATCGCTGAAATCCTGTGTTTCCGCTACATCTGCTGGATACAGTGGTGCGAATAAAGCCGCTTTTTTGAAAGTACCTGGCTGCATAAGCATCATGTGTATGGCAATGTTCGAACCGTTTGAAAATCCAACCAGAACCGTATCCTCTAGTTTAAAATGGTAGTCCTTTGATTTTTCCACGATAAACTCATACAGTTCATTGCCGCGAAACTCCAGGTCTTCCCAGTCGTACTGACCTTCACCGTGACGTTTGAAGAATCTATTCATGCCATTTTCCTGCACATTACCTCTGATTCCTAAAACGTTGTATTCAGGATTGAGTAGTTCGGCTAGGGAAACTAAGTCCGTTTCCGTACCACCTGTGCCGTGTAGCAAAACAAATACAGGTGCACCTTTTTTCTTTTCATTGTAAATATATTTCACTGCTTCAACGCCTCCAATTAATTAACAGCAAGTCTGTTTACAGTATTTTATCCATTTCCTATATTTCCAATTTCGGAAGTAGAGTTTCGTATTCTTGCCTTTTATGTTCGTATTGTTCCGGTAATTTCAGCGTGGAACCAAGAGATTGTATATTTTCATCTTTGGCGAATCCCGGACCGTCTGTTGCGAACTCGAATACGATTTTTCCTTTTTCTTTTGTATAGATCGAGTTAAAGTAATTTCTGTTCTTTACTTCAGTGACCCCGAATTCTTCATCTTGTAGGGTGGACTGCCATTCTTTTAATGCATCTATATGTGGAACAGACCAAGCAATATGGTGAACCGTTCCAATGCCGAATCTACCAGCAGGTTGCGGTGGGATGGAGGTTATGATGTGATGCTTTTCCAAGCCCGCTGTTTCAAAGTGGTGGTTCTGATCCTCAATATCTAGTTCGTTTAATCCCATAATGCCTGTAAGTAAATCCTTTGTGCCTTGCGGGTTTCCCGACAATAACACAGCTCCATGGAAATCAACTATGTCAAAATGATTCGCGGATATTTCGCCTTCGACAATGGCGAGCTCCAATCCATGCACATCATCGAACTCAAGTGTTTCTTTACCGAAAAGCTGAGTCATTTTTATGTGGATGTTTTGGGCGGTTAAATGTTGTTTCCAATAGTTCATACTTCCTTTAGGTACTCTGAAAGCAATTCGACCGACTTGACCGCTACCTTTACGTCCGTGATTCTCGTTTGTCCAAGGGAAGAATGTAATGACCGTACCAGGAGTCATACGATGATCTCCGAAGTACAAGTGATAGACACCCGGATCGTCAAAGTTTACCGTTTGCTTAATCAAACGGAGCCCTAGAACATCTCTGTAAAATTTCAAGTTTTCATTGGGGTCTCCTACAATGGCTGAAATATGGTGAATTCTTTTAATGGCTTCCATTTACAAAACTCCTTTTAAAACGGTTATGAACGTGTTGTATCGAACGGGCGAATCTGAGATTCAATATATTCACGTTTTGGTTCAAGGAATGGCGGAAGTGCAAGGTTTTCACCCAATGTTTCGTACGGTTCATCTGTCATGAAACCTGGGCCGTCTGTTGATAGCTCGATGAGAATATGACCGATGCGTGTATAAAGTGCTTCAAAGTAGAAACGGTCTACATGACCGGAATGCTGCATCCCCATTTTATCGTATGTTGCTTCCCAGTTTTTAATCGCTTCATGGTCTTTCACTCTGAACGATACATGGTGAACCTGTCCATAGCCTTGACGTCCTGGTGTGGAATCATCATATCGTAAAATGACCTGTCCGCCGTTGCCTCCTTCACCTACGTCAAACAGTGTGACGTTATCTTCTTCAAGAATCGGTTTCATACCATACACATCAGTAAGCATTTTTTTAAAGTCTTCGAAATAACTAACTGTGATTTCAATTGGTCCTAAGCCGTAAATTGCGTATTCTTCAGGTACGGGTCCGTTTTTCCAAGGTGTGCCTGGTGCTACGCCTTCATTATTCTCATCGGAGAACAGTTGATATTTCTGCCCATCCACTTCTTGGAAAGGTAGCACCTTTTTTCCGAAAAGCTCTTGAATGCCGTCGTTTTCTATGCCGAACTCTTTGAAACGCTCTAGGTAATATTCAAGTGCTGCGTCGCTAGGCACTCGTAGTCCTGTTCTGGAAATCGAGTTTGTCCCGGGTGTCCCTTTTGGATTGTTCGGGAAGTCAAAGAACGTCATGTCTGTCCCTGGTGAACCGATATCGTCTGCGAAAAATGTGTGATACGTTTGGATGTCATCTTGGTTTACGGTTTTCTTAACTAATCTCATCCCAAGTACGTTTGTAAAGAACTCATAGTTTCTCATTGCGTTGTCTGTCATTGCGGTAACGTGGTGAATGCCCAGTAATTCGTTTGTCATATACTAAAACTCCTTTATAATTGTAATTAATTAATATGTTACTAATTCGAGATATCGGGTTAAAAAAACTAGATTTACTATTACATATTTTGTGCATGTAAACCTAATTTTTTTAACTGTGTAATGAGTTGTTCTTTTTCTGATATATTTAGCCCACTAAAAATTTCTTTAATTGCTTTCTTGTGTGGGGGGAAGATCTCATTCATCAGTTCCGTGCCTTCAGTTGTTATAGACGCATATGTGACCCGTCGATCTTTTGGACACGGTTTTCTTTTTAGTAAGTTTTTCTTTTCTAATTTATCTACAACGTACGTGATGCTACTACTGGCAATTAATACTTGCTCACCGATTTTCTGTATCGGTTGATCGCCTTTACTATAAATTAACTCTAAAACGCCAAATTCTGTTGGATTTAAATTCGAGCGTTTTATATCTTCTTCCACGCGTACTTTAATGGATTGCAATGCTCGAGTTAAAACTATAAATGCCTTTAGAGACAAATCTTCTTCATAACGTTCTACATTTTGATTGTCCATGACGTTCTCCTTTTATCTCGAATTCAAGGTAATCATATAATAGGGACGTTACGATGTCAATCGATACGTTTGAAGAGAAATTAACACTTGAATACGAGGTGGATGTTTGGAGAATAGGTCGATCATGTCGTGTGGAGCGCAAGAATTTTTTTAAGTCTATTGTAAATGCTATACTCAGTACTAGTACAACGGATAAAGGAGTAATGTATTTTATGAAAAAATTTATCAATGCGAATATATATGGTGATCCACATTCCCATGAATTTTTAGTGGAAAATGGGCAGTTTAGAACAATAGGGAATGATATAGGCAACGCAGATGAAGTGATTGATTTAAAAGGCCGTTTAGTGTTGCCGCCTTATGTGGATCCTCATTTACACTTGGATTATATCTTTTCAGGGTTAGGCGAGGGAAATGCGAATGTATCCGGGACGTTATTTGAAGGGATTCAGCGTTGGAGTGATAATAAGAAATCATTGACTGAAGAAATGGTGCGTGAACGGGCAATTAAAGGAATTCAAAAAGAATTAAGCAAAGGGGTTCAATTCATTCGTACGCATGTAGACATTACGGATCCTAATTTGACCGGGATGAAAGCGTTAATTACACTACGCGAAGAATTGAAAGATCTCGTTACATTACAACTCGTAGCCTTTCCTCAAGAAGGATTCTTTAGATACGAAGGTGCAGAGCGTTTAATGGAAGAAGCGCTTGAAATGGGTGCGGACGTAGTAGGGGGAATTCCTCACTTTGAAATTTCTTACGAACATGGCGTGGAATCCTTGCGACGTATTGTCGACATGGCCATACAGCACAATGTGATGATTGATATTCATTGTGATGAAAACGATGATCCAAATAGTCGGTTCTTGGAAGTGTTAAATGCGCTCGTTATGGAAAAAGACTATGGTAAGTATACAACGGCCAGTCATACATGTAGCTTCGGTTCTGTGGACAATAGCTATGCCAATAAAATGTTAGGGTTATTTAAAGAATCACAAATCAATTTTATTTCTTGTCCGACTGAAAACGCCCATCTACAAGGACGTGGCGACAGTTACCCTAAACGTCGTGGCCTAACACGAGTAAAAGAACTCTTAAATAATGGAAACAATGTGGCATTTGCTCAAGATTCCATAGCGGATTACTGGTATCCACTAGGCAATGGAAACATGATGAATATTTTAGACAATGGGATTCACTTAGCGCATTACACACATATTGATGAGATCAATAAGGCGTTCGACTTGATCACATACCACGGGGCCAACCTTATGAGAGTAAACGATGAGTATGGTATTGAAGTAGGGAAACCAGCGAACTTCATCGTGTTGGATGCACAAGATCCGTATGAAGCCATTCGTGAGCGTGCAGAAGTGCTGATGTCCGTTAGGAATGGTGAATATCTCTTTAAGCGTGAACCACGAAAGAATGAAGTGGAAGTGGATTTTTTAAAATAATCGCGAGTTATCATAATTAATCTAAAAGAATGTATTCTCCTCGACAAATATGTTGAGGAGAATTTTTAATTGGATATATATAACATGGCCCTCCTGTTAGAAATGCGTGTTATTCTCCTGAACTGCACATTATTTTAAAAGGAAAGAAATTTTAAAAAGTGAAACTAATTTGAAACTATTTCTGTAATTCTACGTCTGTACGGCATACTACTAGATTAGGGAGAGGATGAAGTCGAATGAAGAATAAAATCATAGCGGTACTCGGTGCGATTTTGCTAGCATGTAGTGTACCTGTATCAAGCGCAGCGGCAGGCAATTCGGGTTTTCCGGATGTTCCAGATTCGAAGCATTTCGCGGAAGCAGTTAATGACTTGGCGTCACGTAATATAATTGGAGGCTATCCAGACGGTACATTCCGTCCGAACGACTCTATCACGAGAGGGCAGGCAGCTGCCATTATCGTGAAGATGACGAAGCTTTCTACTACGAATATAAAAGATCCAAAATTCAAAGACGTGTCGACTGCAAATGGCTACTATAAAGCGATTGCGGTACTGGCGGAAAAAGGAGTCATCAACGGTTATGGAGACGGGCGATTCGGACCAAACGATTCGATTACGCGCGCGCAAATGGCTTCGATTATCATCAAAGCGTTTGAATTACCACTATATCGTGATCCCGATTATGGATTTAAAGACGTTGTGCATAAAAATGGCCACAGAGATGGAATTTATAGTTTGTATCAACTCGGGCTGACAACTGGTACATCTCCTACGACATTTAGTCCAAACGCCACTATTACAAGAGGCCAAGCAGCGAAATTACTAAAAGCGGCGGAAGATGTGAAGCCTGGAATTCTAACGATGCATGCGAAAGATTTTAAATGGAAGAGATTCAATAATGTCAGCAAAACGAACTCGAATGTATTCGACGTCGTGGCAGACAGTGAAATCCCAAGTCAAGTCAATTTGCAAACGAAGATTCATATTGTTCCAAAGGAAGAAGGAACAGCTACACTGACTTTTTCAGGGGTAGCTTCATCTGATACATCCGATAAAAGTTATAGAAAATACTATGTGCATGTCAAAAAAGTGAATGGTGCATGGGATATTTCATTGGAAGAGACTGAAGACATTTATTCCACACCTGTCGTGCTGTGGAAACATTATGAAAGAAGAGAAAATAACGAACCGTTCATAGATGCTACATCGATTTCCCTTTCGACAGCAGCGGGAAAACTGGTGAATGATCGGGTAGAGTTTAAGCGATGCGAAAATCAGTTGCAACAATATTGTCATGTCATCGAACTGGATCAGCCGGGCGAATTTATTGCGACGGTTACGTATGCGGATGGCAAGATTGTACGTTATTATGTCTCATCAACTGAAATTAAAGAACAATTTTATTATTACATCCATGTCACGCCGATCAAATCGGAAGAGGTGCTGAGCATTTGGGAGGGCGCTAAATTGGGCAAGCACGTGCTGCCTAAAGGAAGTGAACAGATTGCGACAGTGACAAGAGATCCGGGGACGAATGTGTTCCGTATCACACCGAAGAAACCAGGAGAATTCTTTGTCGACTTCCCGGAAGCCAAGGGCGTGTCGCAGGGAAATCATAGAGTTTACTACGGCATCACAGTGAAAGTCCGTCAACTAGGCGCTTATCTGCATGTAGATGCAACGGTTAGTGAAGAAGACGATATGATTTTTAATTAATTAAATAGGATTGAGCAAAGCAGACATGCATTACGTGTCTGCTTTTTTCAATTTTGCAAAAAATATCCCGAGCAGTATTGTCCTATGCTACACTGAAACTACTAACAAACTCTGACACAAACTAAAGGAGGGCGTGTAGATGAATGTGATTGAGATGAACCATGTGACGAAAGTTTTCGGCAAGCATCAGGCGTTGGATGGACTGGATCTAGCAGTGAAGAGCGGTGAAGTGTTCGGTTTCATCGGACCAAATGGGGCAGGGAAGTCGACAGCCATTCGGGTGCTGCTTGGCATGCTTCGTACGACAAACGGAACCGCGACGATTTTCGGCAAAGACGTGTGGCGAGATGCAGTGGACATTCATCGACGTGTAGCGTATGTACCAGGGGACGTAAATTTGTGGCCGCAGTTGACGGGCGGTGAAGTCATTGATTTATTCGCGAGCTTACAAGGGAAGATTAATGAACAAAAACGTGAACAATTACTTATGCGTTTTCAGCTAGATCCGACGAAGAAGTGCCGAACGTATTCGAAGGGGAATCGACAGAAAGTTGCTTTGGTGGCGGCATTTGCCTCCGATGCAGAATTGTTTTTGCTAGACGAACCGACCTCTGGACTCGACCCGTTAATGGAAAAAGTGTTTCAGCAATGTGTGGAGGAAGTGAAGGCTGAAGGGAAGACGGTGTTGCTATCGAGTCATATTTTATCGGAAGTCGAGAAGCTATGTGACCGCGTAGGCATTATCCGACAAGGGCGTCTGATCGAGTGCGGTACGTTGAATGAACTACGGCATTTGACGCGGATGCAGCTGACGGTGGCGACGCGAAATCCGATTGAGTCGCTTGTTTCGTGGCAAGGTGTCCATGATGTCGTGCCAACGGAATCGGGCTGGACATTTCATGCGGATGCAGATGAAATGGAAGCGATTATGCAAAAACTAAGCGCGCACGGTATACGAAAAATTGAAAGTGCGTCACCCACGCTGGAAGATCTGTTCATGCGGCATTATGAAGAAACTACGGAAAGTAGGGAAGTGTGATGAAGGGGGTCCCGTTTTCAGGTGTTCTCCGTCTATCCCGATTCATTATCCGGCAAGATCGCATGCGTTATTTGTGGTGGCTCGTTGGCATTATCGGCATGACGCTTATCGTGCCACCGGCTTTCAATGAATTATATCCAACCGAGCAAGATCGCAATATTATGGCAGAAACGATGAAAAATCCCGCGATGGAGGCGATGGTAGGTCCTGGAGATTTGGCGAATTATACACTAGGCGCCATGGTCTCGCATCAGATGCTGTTGATGACCGCCATCGCAGTCGCTATCATGAATTGTTTATTAATGGTACGTCATACGCGGGCAGAGGAAGAAGATGGGCAGGCGGAATTACTACGTTCGTTGCCGATTGCGCGGCATTCGCAACTGTTGGCTTCGATGTTTACGCTGTTCGGCGTCAATTCGCTACTAGCATCGCTAATCGGTATAGGCTTATATAGTCTTTCATTTGAAAGTATGGGGCTGTCTGGATCGCTTATTTACGGTGCGTCGCTCGGTGCAATCGGCTTATTTTTTGCAGGTGTTACAGCGGTTTGCGCGCAACTCTCGGAAAGTTCGCGGGGGGCAGTGGGGCTCTCATTTACCATCATGATCAGCTGTTATGTAATACGGTCGGTTACGGAGTGGATTCCACCGTTTGGCTGGCTTACGCAAGTTCAGCCGTACAGCGATAATAACTGGGTGCCTGTAGTGGGATTGATAGGCACAAGTATTTTATGGTTCGTGCTGGCAGTCGTTCTTCAAGGCAAACGCGATATCGGCTCAGGCTTTCTTCCTTCGAGAAGCGGCCGTGCGCATGCTTCGATTTTATTGCGTCATCCGATTGGGCTCGCTTGGCGACTGCAAAGAACTGCGTTCATTTCCTGGTCAATTGGCATGTTCGTGCTCGGGTTGTCTTATGGTTCGGTCCTCGGAGATTTGGATTCATTTTTTCAAGAAAATGACCTGCTCGCTTCGATGATTGTAGCAGATGAAAATAGTTCATTGACTGCGCAATTCCTGCCGACGCTGATGGCGGTACTTGCATTTATTAGCACGATTCCCGCATTGCTTTCTATCCATAAAGTAGTAGGAGAGGAGCGGAAGTCACGCGTAGAACATTTGCTAGGGCGGGCTGTTTCGCGAAAAAAATTACTCGTTTCCTATTTGGTGTTGGCGTTGTTCACTGGATTTCTGATGTTGAGCTTCTCGGCACTCGGTTTATGGTTAGCGGGCACTACGTCAATGGAAGATCCATTCACGTTCCCGATGGTATGGCAAGCTAGCATCGTTCATTTTCCGGCGCTGGTTATGATGATTGCGATCAGCATATGTTTGATTGGCGTCGCACAAAAAGCGACAGGCTTCGTTTGGCTCTATTTATTTTACGGATTCCTTACGCTATATTTAGGTGGCTTATTCCAGTTTCCTAATTGGATGGAAAAACTTTCACCGTTCGGCTTTGTTTCCAAGTTGCCGATAGAGGACATGAACTGGCTGTCTGCTGGTGGGTTACTAGCGGTGGCGGTTATTTTGCTTATTTTCGGTATGAATCGGTATAATAATCGAGACATAGAAGGATAGAGGTGGGTCTATTCGTCATGAAATGTACGTTCATGTATGCCTGCTCCTGTTACGTTTAGCGAGGGCTCTAGTTCTATACTAGAATCATTGCATAGTAGTCCGTCCATAAAACCAATTTAAAAAGCGTTTCACTTTTATAGTAATGAGTTCGGTTGATGGGGTGAAAAGTGTAATTATCAACGCAAATAACAAGTTAATCAGCATACATTTCAACAGTGAAATAGCCATATACAAACAAGTAAAAGCGCTCAGATTTACGAGCGCTTTTTAGCGTAATATTCTACTATCCTTATTGAACTAAAGCTACCCGTTAGCTCAATAGGGTGCTTACACAAATCTTTCTTTATTTATTCTTTAATTTCATAAACTAAAACATCAAATAATTTTTCGTCGGTATAAAGCAAAATTGCCCATTCTCCTGCCTTTGGAATCTTCACATTTGAAGGTGCGTGTGCATTTGCCCCATTATTCTCTCCTGAAAGGTTTGTAGTCCAACCTGTTGTCAGAATTTGATGGACAGTTCCCGTTTCTTTGTGAAGACCAACGACCGTTAGTTTGGTTGCCACGGGATTCTCAATTCCCCAAAGGTGCCACATCCACTTTTGACTGCTTAAACTTGGCATATCCGCACCTATAACACCTGATTTGTTTTCATTTCCAATAATTCCTCTGTCACCAAATTCAACGGCTTTTCTTTCCCAATTGATTGTTTCCAAATCACTTTCTTGAACAAAATTTGGAATATCATCAGGTAAAACTGTCTTACTATCTACTGCTTTATCTGATGTACAACCCACAACAAAAAACAACATACTTAATAAAGTTAACATCATAGTTATTCTTCTCATAAAATCACTCCCTCAAGATACAGTATTTTCTGTCATTTTTAATTATATCATTTAGTCTACCACCTTCTTGAACTAAACTACCCCGTTAGTTGAAGAACATCGTTCCATAATCTTCAATGTATTTTAACGTAAATTTCTTATCTTCCTTCTATAATTTTCTTTCCAATATCTAATCTGCAAGTATTTTCACAAGTGTATTAGCGAAGGCACATAAATTTATGTGCCTTCGCTAATACCAGTGCTAATTGCTGTTCCGGTTCGTCTATATAAATCATCTAAACGTTGATATAACAACAAAAATGGGGACACCAATTCATATGCGAATTGTGTCCCCAAATGCTATGTTTTTTATAGTTTTCTCCCCATTAACTGAACCCGTTACTTTTATAATGGAACGCTTTTTCCTATACAATCATTCTTACAAATACATTTGAACTGCATCAACTACACTATACCCACCGAGGAAAATTGCAATCAAGATAACGATCGCTCCAATGATATTGAGTAAAGTGGAGTTGCGCTGATCACCGAGTAATTGTTTATTATTCATGATGATAAACAAGTATACCGCAACAATCGGAAGCAAAATACCATTCAACGCTTGTGCTGCAAGCAATACGTCAAGTGGGCTGAAGCCAATTGCGGATGTGATAATACCGATGATAATTACACCGGAGAATACCATTTTGAACTTTTTATTCTTCATTCCGCCTTCCCACTTCAGCACACTGCTGATTGCAACTGCTGCACCAAGTGGACTTGCGATAGCGGAGGAGAAGCCTGCTGCGAAAATGCCGATCGCGATAAATACTTTTGCCCATGAACCGAATAAAGGTTCCAATTGGACGGACAGATCCGCAACACTCGTTACTTCCATGCCCATCATCGTAGAGGCAGCTGTGATTAACACGGCAGCAGTGATTAATCCACCGACACAAATCGAAATGATCGTGTCCCATCTTGCTTCCTTCAAGTCACTTACTTGCGTCCAACGTTCTTGCACCATAGAAGAGTGGATGAAGAAGTTGTATGGAACGACTGTGGTTCCGACCAGTGCGATAATAATAATGATCGAACCAGTTGGTACACTTGGGATAAATGCTCCCGCAAATACCGCGCCGAGATCAGGTTTTACGACAATCATAGTCGTAATGAACGTCACACTCATGACGATGACTAGGAAAATCATTAACTTTTCGATTAATTTATAACTACCTGACAATCCGAGAAACAGAATCGCTATGCCAATGAAAGGGCTTACAATATGTGCTGGAATATTCGTCAATGTAGAGACACCAAGGGATGTTCCCATCAAATCTCCCGAAATATACGCAGCACAGCCAACGCCGATCGATATAATGACGAGCCATATAGAAGCGAATTTCAGTAAAGGCTGTTTAAATTGGTCGTGTATCGCTTCGCCCAATCCCTTTTTTGACACGACACCAAGTCGTGCAGACATTTCCTGAAGAACGATGGTTGCGATAATAGAGAAGACTACTGCCCATAGAATGGCGTAACCAAATCCAGCACCTGCACGAGTGGCGGTAGTGACAGTACCTGGACCTATGAATGAAGCCGTAATAATGGCTCCTGGTCCCATCGATTTTATCTTTGATAATAGCCCTTTTTTCTTAGCTTGCTGTGTAGCGGGTACGTTAGCGACCATCTTCTTTTCCTCCCTTACGTGTCCTCACTGTATAGGCGAGGAAAAGAAAAGTCACTTTTCCTCGAGTGAGTTATAAATGGTTTGTTTGGATACACCTAATAATTCTGCAATTCGATCAGCTGATCCTTGAATTAGAAAGATCCCTTTACTTTCCAACTGCCGCACAAAAGTAATTCGGTCCTTACGCTTCAAGTTTTCCACATCGATTCCAAGCTCCACTATTGTGCTTTTGGTGATGTTGTCGAACACTTCATCGATATGAGTCGCATACGTTTCATCAAAATGCTGCCCGTCGTAGCTCGTATCCGGTCGAATCATTTCTTCTAGCACATGGTGTAAACGATTGATTTCCGTAATATCCAAATTGATACCAAGGAAACCAATCACTTTGCCATCCATATCTCGAATGAAAACAATGGAAGTCTTGATCATCTTTCCACGCGTCGTATTCGTGATGATGCCATTCAGATCTTTAATATCCTCATGCTTCTTCTTCAGTTCTCTCAAAATGACTTCCGTAGTAGGGGCACCAACCGATCTGCCCGTGACATCACCTTTTAAATAAATTAAAGAAGATTCTACTTTCGTCACGTCATGGATCACCACTTCGCAACTCACATTGAACACACTATATATGGCATCAGCCATTCGTATATAAGAATCGAAAATCAATTGGTTTGGATTCATAACTTCTAACACTCCTCAGTTTTATTACTTTTCCTTATTTTCCTATATAAAGTTGGAAAAATCGACTATTTTCAATCGAAAGGTTTAGTAGTCTGAGAAGTAGTAGCTCATTTTCCTTCTTTTTGTTGATTATGAAGAATGTTTCCTGCTAGTGCATATAGGATCAACGTAGAAGCAAAGTGAGCAGAAAATTGATTAGGATCTTGCTGCGGATAAATTTCCACGAAATCCATACCGATTACGCCTAGTTTACAAATTTCATGTACCAATGTTAGTAATTCATAAGAAGTTAAGCCATTTCCGTCTACTGGACCGCCTGGATTGAATGCGAAGTCCAACACATCACTACAAATCGTCAAGTATACACAATCTACATCTTTTGACGCCTGTGCATAGATTTCTTTAGCCATCTCTTTTAAATCTTTATGGCCACGGATTTCATTGACCGTAATAGTCACTGCACCAGCAGCTTTCGCATTGCGTCCGCTTTCGGGTTTATTGCGAGGGCCGTGGATCCCTGTATGGATAATGCTTTCGTTGCGTACGCCTTCTTGTTCATACAAACGAGCAAATGGGCTACAACGAGCGAACTCGTCACCGTTATGTGATGGAAGGTTGTCATAGTGTGCATCCATATGAATGATTCCAACCTTTTTATCTTGCTCTGCAATCGCTTTCACGATAGGGTACGTAATACCGTGATCGCCGCCAAGACCGATGACGAACTTGCCTGATTTCCATAATTCCGAAGTGAAGTTGGTGATGCGCTTCATTGTTTCATCTACATCAGAAGGCACGACGTCGACATCTCCCATATCACCTAGTTTGACGTTTTCGAAAACATCCATGTCGTTGATTTCAGGAAGGTAACCCGAGTAGCGTGCAGAACATAAGCGCATTACTTTTGGACCGAGTTCGCAACCTGTGTAATCTCCCCATGTAACCGCGCCTTCCCAAGGAACACCGTATACAATCGCGTCTACATCCGAAAAATCTTTTGTTGCTGATATATTTTTAGCCCCCAACATACATGGAGTATTGCCGTAGATCATCTCTGTCATATGAATAACCACCTTTAATTTTTTTAAAGAACTTGTACTAATAATAAAACCGATTTGACTAATTGTCAAATAGTTTTAAATAAATTAAATCATGAGGGGGAATAATTGTAGTTTTTTGATGGGGAGGAGGTGGGTATTGAGCGGTTGGCGGGGGATTTTGAGCGGATAGCGTTGGGTATAGAGCAGTAGGCGTGGCGGATAGAGCGTTTGACGCTGGACATAGAGCGGTAGGCGTGGCGGATAGAGCGTTTAACGCTGGACATAGAGCGGTAGGCGTGGCGGATAGAGCGGATAGCGTTGGACATAGAGCGTTAGACGTGGTGGATAGAGCGTTTGACGCTGGACATAGAGCGTTAGGCGTGGCGGATAGAGCGGATAGCGTTGGACATAGAGCGTTAGACGTGGTGGATAGAGCGGATAGCGTTGGACATAGAGCGTTAGACGTGGCGGATAGAGCGTTTAGCGTTGGACATAGAGCGGTAGGCGTGGCGGATAGAGCGTTAGACGCTGGACATAGAGCGGTAGGCGTGGCGGATAGAGCGGATAGCGTTGGACATAGAGCGTTAGGCGTGACGGATAGAGCGGATAGCGCTTGGCATAGAGCGTTTAACGCCCGGCATAGAGCAGCTTGCTCGAATTAGTAAGCGACCGCGTCATTAAATACATTCCCCACGCAAAAAAAGCGTCCCACTTTACAAGTGGAACGCTTTTTTCTAGTCTTTACGATGCCTCTGCTTCAGGTACCAGTCGTTTTTCAGTTTTCATGACAATGAAAATACTCGCTTCATACAAAGCAATCATCGGAATGAGAATGATCAACTGACTTAAGAAATCAGGGGGCGTGATCAATGCGGATACAACTGCGAGTATCACATACGACCACTTTCTCACTTTTTTCATAGTTTCAGATGTCAGAATACCGATAGCGGACAGGAATAGTGCGACGATCGGGAGCTCAAACAGCAAGCCAATCGGCATGGTAGTCATTAATAGGAAACGTGCGTATTCCTTTGCTGTGATCATGACATCGAAATTTATTTTTCCGAGCTTCACTAAGAAGTTATAGCTTAGCGGATTGACCACGTAGTAACCGAATGCCAGACCACCGACGAACAGGATCAGAATTGCAGGGGAGTAGAGGCTTAGGAAACGTCCTTCTTTCTGCGTCAGACCCGGTTTGACGAACTGCCAGAGGAAATGACAGACGAACGGGACGGATAATCCAAATGCCATCGCGGCGGAAATCGTCGTATAGAATGAAATGACTTCAAGCGGACTCAAAACGATCAGCTTATAGCCCCGTGTAACGTATGGGAACCATAGATTGATGGTGCTGAATACGGCAATGAAGAAAACCAGGAATACGACGACACTTTTGATGAGCTGCTTCCGAAGATCCGTGAGATGTTCGATTAGCGCAGGATCTGTCTCCTTCTTTTCATCTTCAGATGGCTCTGGAGGCGGCATTCTTGGTTCTTCCGGCTGTGGTTCTGGTTTTAATTCTTCTGGTACAGCCCGTTCAGTGGAAGAAGTCTCCGCAGAGTGAACGGGTAGCGCGGTTTCTTCATCTTTTGCTTTTTTGTCTGACGGGCTTTGGTTTTTTGAGTTTTGATCACTATACGGATCCATCTTGTCACCTACTTATTTATATCTTTTTTGTCTGTTTCTATTGTCTTTTGTGTAGTACTAGTTGTTTTCTCTTCATCATCGCCCATAATATCTTTTGTAGCTTTTTTGAACTCTGCCAAAGTTTTACCGACTGCTGAGCCGACTTCAGGCAATTTACGAGGTCCGAAAAGTATCAAAATAATTACAAGGATAATGATGAGCCCTGGTACACCGATTGCTGCTAAATTCATAATCCATCCATCCTTCCTACTTAATTTATACGAGAGGCAAGTGCACCGACTGTTGCAGTATTGTTGTATCCACTATTATGAGTGAAATTGCTAACACTCACAACAAATAAGTTTTGTACGTTAATGAAGTCTAGACCGCTATAGTCGAAATTATCCCCCGTAACATGATAAATTGTTCTACCAATAGACTTAGAACTATGAACGTATTCATTGTAGTCTTACATATCATCGAAGTTTGTCGAAAGGATAACAATCTTTTCATGCTAACAGACTTCATATGATAGGTCAAATGTCATTTTCACTATGACAAAAGCTTGAAATAAGGCAGAATGAATGAAGATATTAAATTATTTGCAATATTTTGAAATTAAGTATATACGAATCATTTGAAACTTGGTAGAATACTAATAACAAGTAACCTACAGCCGACAAAATAATTCACTGAGGAGGAAAGAGTATGAACAAGATGAGTCGGATTTTCGTTTGGACGATATTGCTCGTTATGCTTTCATTTGTATCATTTGGTTCCACGCAAGCAGCAACAAAAGAATTCAAGGATGTGTCGAAAAATCACCCGAACTATGAAGCGATCCACTATTTACAGGATAAGGGTTTCATAGCCGGCTATACAGACGGCACATTCCGACCACAAGAGATGATTTCACGTAAACACGTGGCAAAGTTACTAGATCAGGCACTGAAGTTACCGCAAGCAAACAGCACCGTCACGTACCATGATGTACCGAAAAGTCACCCGTACTATGGCCCAATCATGAAGTTGACCGCAGCTGGCATTTTCAGTGGCGGAACAGATGGCTACTTCAATCCGGACGCACCGATTACACGGATTCAAATGGCGAAAGTTCTCGATATCGCGTTTGATTTGTATATGACGAAACAAAATTCATTTTATGATGTGTATATTGACCACTGGGGCTACACACATGCCAATGCGCTAAAAGCTAGTGGAGTTGCGAACGGTTATCCTGAAGGTGAATTTAAACCGAATGAACCTGTTACGCGCGCGCACTATGCACAGTTCTTATACGCAGCTATCAAGGTGAAGGAAGCTCGTCCGGCGACAGATAAAGTGACAAAAGGTAAAGCATGGGATCTCGTCAATCGCAGAACATTTGAACTTGAGAAGACTATGCGTGATGCGCGGATGTATCAATGGAGATATTTGGATATAGAGTCTACGCTACGTATGAATGCAACAAAAGCGTTTGTAGACGGGGATCTGAAAGGTTACTACGATCCTAAATGCCTGGACTGCTATACTAACGTCTTGCCATACATTAATAATGAGCCATTGGTACGGTTCGAGTTTACACAGCCCGATTCCAATACACTGAATGTAAACACGGTGGAATTCCAAAATGGCTATTCTGTTGGCGGATTTGTGGCCTATCAATTTAAAAAACAAGATAATAAATGGAAGATGAATTCGTTAAAGTATACGAAGGTTGGTACGAAGAACTTCCAGCTGACAATTAATGAAGCCAAAAAAGTTTTGGAAGCCGAGTTTACATCCTATGGACATAAAAATATGGTGGCTAAATATGTTACAACTACCCAGCAAATTGAATTGGATCCGGTAACAGATGCGAAGTACACATTTGACCAATATACATTTAATCTGGATTCAGATTATGGACGCTTCAAAGTGAAATTCAATTCTTCCGATGGCTTCACATCGTTTGTGAATTGAATAAAGGAACGTGCGATTAAGATTTTGGAGCGGGCATCGTAGGAATAAGTACAGACAAAGCAAAAAGCAGCATACCCCCTGTCTAGTTTCGACTGGGGGTATGCTGCTTTTTAATTGGAGACTGATACACAAGAATGTTATAACGTCTTTTCATAATGTTGGATGTATTGTTTGTCTAGCTATGGCTCATTGAATTACTGTAACAATACAAGTGAAGAGGGAACATTCTAAAAATAAAGAACATGACTGAAGATGAAGGAATACGGCTTATAAAATGGATTTTCGTTTACTAGACGACGGGATGTGAAGTTCTTCCCGGTACTTGCTGACCGTCCGGCGCGAAATAGTGATCCCTTGTTGTTCTAAGAGCAAATCCACAATCTTTTGATCAGATAACGGTTTCCGTTTATCCTCATGTGTAATCAGTGACTGAATGGAAGTTTTGACAGCGGACGGCGACACACTGTCTCCATCCTGTGCGGCCAGTTTGGAAGTGAATAAAGAACGCATTTCGAACGTGCCTGCAGGTGTTTGGATCACTTTATTGGACACCGCACGGCTAACTGTCGACTCGTGCATTTCAATACTGTCCGCCACATCTTTCATCGTCATGGGTTGCAAGGCTTTCCTTCCATGGCGAAAAAATGCGTCCTGTTTTTCGAGAAGATCCGTGACAATGCGAATGATCGTATTGCGTCGCTGTTCGATGCTCGTTAGCAGCCATTGCGCTTGTTTATGGTAATTGCGCAAATAGGAAGACAGATCGGATGTACCTGTAAGTGAAGATACATACTCCCTGCGCAGACCAATTTTCGGGAGATCCCGATCGTTCAAATGAAATGACAATTTTCCGTCTTTTTCCTCTACGTTCACATCAGGCATCATAAATTCTGTTTCACTGTTACCAAGCTCTGGACAAGGTCTTGGATGCAGCGTCAGCAGAAATTCATGCAATTCGTTTACCTGAGCCAGCGTAATATTCATACCTTTTGCGATATCTGCCCATTTACGTTCGGCCACATAGGGCAAATACTTCGATATGAACGTTTCCATTAAAGCGGGATACTCATCGCAACTTTTCACTTGTAGCAACAAACATTCCTGCAGTGTCCGAGAACCTATGCCAGGCGGACCGATTTGTTGCAGTAATTCAATACCTGTCTCTACATTTTCTATAGACTGCATCTCTGCACATAGATAGCCATTATCATCCAAGTTATGAATCAACGTCTTAAGTAATTGCTTCGTCTCGACATCTTCGAAATCGATTTCGACTTGGCGAAGCATTTGGTCACGCTTACTGACTTCTTGCTGCTTCACCCATTCTGTTGAATGAGTTTCCTGACTGGAATAATTTGTGGACTGTCGTTCTTGGAATGAATCCGTTCTTTCAGCTTCCTGTATCTCGATCACGGGGTTTTCCAACTCTTTTTCCCGTATATATAGTTCTAGATCATAAGTTGATAACTGCAATAGCTCGATCGCTTGCCGAAGTTCAGTAGTCATGCGCAAGCCGAGTTCTTGTTTTTGCTGGAGAGACATATTCATTGAAATCTCCTCCTCGTATAATGAAAGTGTATGAATACGCTTTCATATCTATGTACTTATCATATCATGCTATTTCGACTTGGACTATTGCTCTAAGGAAATTATTTATTGTGAAGAACTTCCCGCAAACCTCTTAACTCTAGCATATCCTCGACACCTTCCTGGCAATACCCGTACGAACGCCAAGAACACGTCTCACATATTACGACAATATCATCCGGCACGACATGTAGCCGAATCCTTCTTTCGACCTCACGCCAAGGTAGTACATCGCTGACTTTCAATCCAAGCGAATGTAAAATCACCGAATCGCGTTCATAAATCCCGTCATCTTCACAATGATACGGTTGCCCTTTGGGAAACTTTGCGCATAAAGAATCGGGTCCTTTTATGATCTGAATCAACGTATCGGGCCGCTCCCGTAACACGTCGTGGATTTTCGTCATATTTGCGGTGTACTCTTCCGAATAGCCCATTCCCCGGTACCCAAGCAAACAAAAGATATGGTGTCCGCGTAATTTAATCATCGAAACCCGCCTTTTCTGAGATGTAAGTTTGTTAACTACTTTTATTATTCAGTATATACATAATCATGTGCGGGAGGGAAGTGAAAGTTTGGCGGCATTGACATTATGGATGTAGCTTCTATAATTAGCCCAATACGAAAATAATCTGCAGAGAGGGCTAGTGAACTATGAAAGATCTAAAAGTCATTATCACATTGGTACTCGTCATGTTCACATGGGGAATGAACGTTTCCGCTCTCAAGTATCTTGTGACCTATTTCGATCCGATTACTATGACGTCTATGCGTATTATGTCCGCAGCCGTTTTAGTATTTATCATCTTATTCTTCCTTAAGAAAATTCGCTTGCCTAGAAATAGGGAATGGCTATATATCGTTTTGGGTGCCGCGACGAATGTCGTGATGCATCATTATTTTCTAGCGGAAGGGCTCTCTAGAACGAGTGCTGCTAACGGAGGACTGATTTTAGGACTTGGACCGCTATTGACCGCGACGTTGGCTGTTTTCATTTTGAAAGAAAAAATTACAGGCGTACGTGCCATGGGCTTTCTGTTTGGAGGGATAGGCGTAAGTATCGTCGTGCTTGGAGGGAGTGGAACAGTAGGCAAAACGTCATTCGGAGATGTAGAAATCTTCTTATCGATTTTGTCTCAAGCCATTAGCTTTATGCTCATTAAAAAAGCTTCTAGAACTATGGATGCAAGACTACTGACAGGATACATGTTGTTGGTCGGCTCCATCCTTTTAGTCATCATCGCCCTTATAAAAGAACCAGGTGGCTTTGCGGAATTGGGTAAAGGAACCCCCACAGTATGGGCCGTTTTCATATTCTCATCCCTCATCGCGACCGCTGTTGGTCACATGGCGTATAATTCAGCCATTCAAACCATCGGTGCAGCACGAGCTTCAATCTTTTTAAATTTCAATACGTTTTTCGCACTAGTAGGCGCAAGTATATTTTTAGGCGAATCCATTTACCCCGCTCACTTTATCGGTTTGGTATTTATTGTGGCAGGGGTCCTCTTCGGCTCAGGAACGTTGGAGATGTTTATACGAAGTCGAAATAAATCTATTCCTCCTGTTGGGTAGGTAGTAGATGGTGAAGTATGGAATAGTATCCGCTAGTTTAACGACGAAACACTATATAAAAAGCACTTTCCTTACCAAACATTTACACAGCCTTCTTCGTATATTAATAATCTTCCAGTAGAGTAAAAGTTGATTACACATACAGGAGGTTGTTTATTGGTGAAGAAGATGAGTAAGACCATCGTGCCCGTCGTCATGCTATCCGCTGCTTTAATAGGTGGGGCCATCTGGACGGGGAATTATTCAGCGAGTTCAGCTGACGAAGTGAAAAAAGATGACGCTCCGGAAGTTAAGAACATCATATTCTTGATTGGCGATGGCATGGGGAGTTCCTATACATCGGCTTATCGTTACTTCAAGGATGATCCGAAAACCCCTGAGATCGAGTTAACCGAGTTCGATCAACATTTAGTTGGTCAACAGATGACATATCCTGACGATGACGAGGAGTCGATTACAGATTCAGCGTCTGCAGCAACGGCTATGTCGTCAGGTGTCAAAACATACAATAACGCCATTGCAGTGGATAAAAAGAAAGAGCGCGTGCAAACTGTCCTTGAAGCTGCAAAAGAAGCAGGGAAATCGACAGGCCTTGTCGCTACTTCTGAAATTACACATGCCACTCCAGCCGCATACGGTGCCCATAATGAAAGCAGAAAGAATATGGACGAGATCGCCGATGATTATTACAATGAACGCATCAATGGTGAGCATACGATCGATGTTCTTCTAGGTGGCGGAAAAAAACACTTTGTCAGAGAAGATTTGAGCCATGCGCATTCATTCGAATTGGATGGATATGGATACGTCACGACAAGAGAAGAATTATTGAACAATAAGAATGACAAAATACTGGGATTGTTCGCAGATGGCGGCATGCCGAAAATGATTGACCGTTCGGCAGAAACTCCTTCACTGGAAGAAATGACGGTAGCGGCGATTGAGCGATTGAAAAAAAACGAAGATGGATTTTTCCTCATGGTGGAAGGAAGCCAAATCGACTGGGCAGGACATGACAATGATATTGTCGGTGCGATGAGTGAAATGGAAGACTTCGAGAATGCATTCAAGGCAGCTATTGAGTTTGCAAAAAGCGACCCCCACACATTAGTCGTTGCGACGGCGGATCACTCAACTGGAGGATTCTCCATTGGAGCAGATGACATATATGATTGGTCAGCGGATGCGATCAAAGCAGTGAAACGAACGCCCGCCTTCATTGCGCAAGAAATGGCGAACGGTAACGATGTAGAAGAAACATTGAAACGCTATATCGATCAAGAAAGTTTGCCAATAGAGAAGAATGAAATCGAAGCCATCCAAGCGGCAGGTACAGAGACAAGTGATATTGAAACAGCCATCAAACAGATCATCGACAAACGCTCTTTTACGGGTTGGACAACTGGTGGACATACGGGTGAAGACGTACCGGTTTATGCATATGGACCATCCAAAGAGCGTTTTACAGGTTTGTTAGATAATACGGATCAGGCGGATATCATCTTTGAAATTATTGCGGGTAAGAAGTAAGTCTTGCGATCAACACTCTAGAGAAATATCTGTGGTTTATCACTACAAAAAAGAAGTTACAGCTCAAAAACGAGCCGTAACTTCTTTTTTTTGTGTGCAAATATCAGCTTTGTAAAAATAAAAATAAGAAACCAGTATCCTTTTTGAATAATTCGTCTATATGACGTATGAAAGAGCAAATCATTAAACAACTGAACAGGAGGCGCAGAGAAATGAAACAAAAAAATCAAGACGTACGAATCCCATTTTCACCGGAGTTTGCAGCAATAGTTGGCGTAAATGAAGCGCTGTTTCTCCAGCAATTGCACTACCGATTGCAAATATCTAAAAACCACAACGAAGGCCATAGATGGGTGTATAACACGTATGAAGAGTGGACGCGTGAATTTCCGTGTTGGAAGATGCATGTGGTCAAGAGGCTAGTGAAAAAATTGGAAACGGACCAACTGATCATTACGTCTGCGTACAATAAAATGCCGATGGATCGAACAAAATGGTATCGGATTGATTACGAAAAGCTGTCACAGACGTGCGGCGAATTTGTACCATTCGAGCAGACGGAAATGGTCGATAGAGTCGAACAAAAACGTCTGTCTGAGGAGAACGTTTTGCACCCAGCAATAACCAAAGAACTTAAACAGACTACAAAGAAAAAAAGATATAGCGAGAAAGATCTCGCCACTATTTCTTCTGTCATTGATTATCTAAACGAAAAAGCGTTCAAGCGATTCAAGCATAATACGAATACGACGATGGACCTTCTCCATGAGCGTATCGAAGAAGGCTACACACTGGATGATTTCAAACTAGTGATCGATACGAAAGTGGCTCAATGGCTCCACCATCCGCAATTTCGCTATTACTTGCAACCATCAACATTATTCAAAGCAGAGAAATTCGAAAATTATTTAAATGAAGCCCCAGCTGAAATGGCTCGAACGATCGGATTGGAAGCCTATACGTCACCAACATTAGATTTTGAAAAGGGAGAGAATGCATATGAGTTACGAATTTGCTGAAAAAAGTATACTAGGTTCGATGTTTGAAGAAAATTACTTAATTCTCGATAGTCACATGCAAGCGAGATTTTTCCAAGGGCATGTCCATCAAACTATTTATACTGTCATGCGGGAATTGGCGCAGGAAGGGAAACCGGTAGACTATATCACGGTTCTGACAAGGAGAGAGCCAAGCGAACTAGGAGGAGTCAATTACGTATATGGACTCAAACGATTTGCGAATGTCGTACGTTTTGATGAATACGAAGAGATGATCATCGACCAATGGAAAAAGCAAGAAACGGCACGGATATTACAGCAAGCGATTGAGCATGAGTGGAGCGGGGGTGACGTAGTGCATGTCCTAGAAGAACTGGATGAACTGAATAACGGCAGAGAGGTGACGATATTATCGGAATATCTAGTCACTCAATTTGAAAGACCGTTCTTGCCAGATCAAACAAAGCCTGGCATATCGACTGGACTAATCGATTTGGATAAAATCCTGAACGGCTTCCAAGACTGTGAGTACATCGTCGTCGCGGGTCGGCCATCTATGGGAAAGACGGACGTGCTCAATCACTTGGCACTGCAAGCCAGCAAAGATGGACATATGCCAATCGTCTTCTCGCTTGAAATGAATCGTAAAACAATGATTGATCGAATGATCGCATCGACAGGTGAATACAATCGTTTACGAATGCGCGACCCGTATAAATATTTTACCGAACCACAAAAAGATCGATGGACACCCACGCTGAATCACTTGAACGGTGGAGGGATTCACATCAACGACAAAAGCGGTATGACCGTCAGAGAAATCAAAGCAAAAGCTCGGTATATCATCAAAACCAATCCGACGAAACGACCGATTTTATTCATCGATTACTTACAAATCATTCGTCCTGAAGGCAATGTACACAATCAAACGGTAGCAATCGGACAGATCAGCAATGAATTAAAAGCGATGGCAAAAGAGTTCGACTGTCCCGTCGTCGTCTTATCGCAGCTATCAAGAGCGTCTGAAATGCGGCATGACAAACATCCCGTCATGAGTGACTTGCGTGACTCAGGAAATATTGAACAAGACGCCGACGTGATCGCGCTTCTCCACCGTGAGGACTATTACGAAAGAGACAAAGCGCCAACGAATCTACTAGAAATCGATATTGCCAAACACCGTAATGGACCAACCGGCACGATCAAGACCATTTACAGCAAAGAAACCGGCAAGCTATATAACTTTGATGAAAACTACTATAAAAGGGGAGAAAACAAATGATCACCGTTCAAGACATGTTCGACTACGCACTAGAAATGGACTTATCACACTTAGCCAACAGCATCTACTGGGCCTTACAGAAAGATAAAGTTACATTCCAAGATGACAGTAAAAAACTACAAGCAATCGAATTCGACGAAGTGGAAATTAAGCGATTGATGGAGAAAAACGACTTGAATATCGGCAAAGTGAAACTATTTGTCATGGACGGCCCCGATGAGTGGTACGCTTTTTATCTGGCAGAGCATTCATTGGATGCTTACCGACTACATGAAGAATTATTTCGCGAACAACAACCAAAAATCACACGAGCCGATCGACTGATGATCAACTGCATGACCTTTATGGAAACGGGTGCCGAAGAATGCCTGTATGAGCATAAGAAAGAGATCATTGCGTACCCCGCATATGTGGGCCATGCAAAAGCAGGAGAGCGTGTGTTGTATCGGGTGGAGGTGGGTGCATGACAGTGGAAGAACGCGGAGTGCTGGTTTTGATAATTTGCTTGCGCTCGAATTATTCGATGAGTTATGTAGAGAGGATGGGGGATGACGAGTTGGAAGCATTGTATGAAAGGATTATAGCCAAGTGGTGATGGAAATTTACTAGATTATAGGAAATAGAGAAACATCCAAGACGTAGCTATACTTTCAGAAAACGTCATATAGCTCTTCTGCTGAAAAGTTATATGAATATAATTGAATCAAATTACCTATGTATTTAGATTATTATAAATGATACCTTATACATAAGGGTATTCCATAACCCTCCTGGGCCTATTGCCACCAAAGGAGAATGAAAGATGAAAATTGAAGAACTAAAACACACGGATTGGATGAACAAAAACAACATTATGGCGCTCAGTTTTGGACTAACAGCGGGACTTGGACTCCTTGCACAAATCATTCTTCAGTCGTCCATGATTATTATTACATCCGTTGCCATTCCGTTCGTCGTGGCCATCATTTTTTACTTATTTATGAATCAATCAACTTTCATCGCAAGACAGTTTCCTTACATTTTAATTTTTTTGACTTTTTGCATTTCCATGAGTCTCATTTTATTCTCAAATGCTAACCTAGGGACGATTGGCGTGATTTATCTAGTCTTAGTGTTAGGTGCCGTTCATGGGAAAATGCATATTATTGGAATTGCCTATGTACTGAGCTTGATTGCACTGCTCGTGAACAATAGATATTTCATATCACCTGAAATCATTATTGGAAGCGGTTCCAATTTGATTCTACTTCACTTTCTCACTGCACTTTGTTTGTTTTTATTAGTGAGACAGAATGATCGTGTCTTTCATCACGTAGAAGAGCTTCTTGCACTTACGTCGGAGAAAGCCGAAGAAGAACAAATGCTGTTTGAGAAGCTTGACGCAGCCGTGACGAAAATCACGTCTAATCTAGCGTTTATTCAAACGAATACGGCTAGGTCAACGACTTCCCAGCGCGAAATGTTAGAGGCGGTCAATGAAGTGAGTTCAGGTAGCCAACATCAAGCCGATCATATTTCGGAGATTGCTGAAAACGCGGAACAGACATATGAAGCGATTCAAGAGATTTCGACAGGCCTTGGTGAACTGGGCGACAAAACAAATGATGCAGGTAGTAAAGCGGAGGCGGGAACTGCACAAATGACTCAATTGAAAGAGAGCCTTGATACATTTGCCGTATTCTTTATAGATTTGAATCATACATTTGGTATTCTTTCAAGTAAAATTGACGAGACCAATGCGTTTGCAAGTTCCATTAAACAAATTACAGAGCAAACCAATTTATTGGCATTAAATGCATCGATTGAAGCAGCGCGTGCAGGCGAACATGGCAAAGGCTTTGCGGTAGTCGCAGATGAAATTCGTAAACTGGCTAGATTGACAGATGAGACACTTCAGAAGATCGACACGAATCTTATGGAGTTAAATAGTACGAATACGATTGCGGTTGGAAAATTAGAAGAAGGGGTAAAGCAGTTGACGATGCAAAACAGTGTGGCGGATGAATCCAGTGCGTCATTTAACGTGTTGCATGAAGTCATGTCTGCATTGCAAAATGGGTTAGCTAAATTCATAAGTGAATTTGATGTCATTACGGGACGAACATTAACGATACGTGAGCGCACGGTAGAATTTGCTGCGGTAGTTGAGCAAAGCACAGCAGCAGTGGAAGAGTTAAATGCCACGCTGACTGAATTGGCAGGGGAGCAAGAAGAAATTGCAAACTATATTCATGAAACGCATGATGAAGCCATTGCAATTCGTGGAACGTAATGTAATAAGTAATGTACCATTTGCAAATGAACATCTCATATAAGGAGACAATCTACAAGATTACTAGTAGTATGGAATCCGTAAGGTGTCTTTGAAGTTTATCAAAGGCACCTACGTCCAATCCAGATTCTGAGATGACAGGAACAATAGAGGTGTATAAATGGGATTATTTTTTACAGTTATTTTACCAATCATTTCAGTATTCGCAGTCGGATTCATTTTACAACGAGTCAAAGACTTACATATCAAATCGATTTCTTCTCTTTCAATTTACATACTAACGCCAGCCCTTGTCTTTACTTCCTTATATAAGGCGGATTTCAATGCGAGTTATATGACCATCCTGATTTATATGTTTTCACTTTTTTATGCGATGGTTTTACTAAACAAGGTGATTGCGAAAATCTTTAAGTGGGAGAAGAAAGTAGAAAGTGCCTCCATACTGGCCACAGGTTTCATGAATTCGGGAAACTATGGTTTGCCAGTCGTGTTATTTAGCTTAGGAGAAAAAGCGCTGCCGTATGCCATCTTCATCATGGTGATTCAATCGCTACAAAATAATTTCTTCGGTGTGTATTACGCGTCACGCAGTACGAGCGGAATAGGTCGATCCATAAAAATGGTCTTCAAAATGCCGACAACGTATGCTGCGATTTTCGCTTTCCTCTTCCAGTACTTCAAGATTTCCGTACCAGAATCGATTTTGTCTACGACGTCTATGGTCGGGGATGCCGCGATTCCCGTAATGATGATCTTGCTCGGCATGCAACTAGGATCAGTGATTAGTAAGAGGCCAAATTGGCAAGTTGTCATTTCGGGCGTAGTATTGAAAATGGTCATTGCGCCTATACTTGCTTTTGTTTTCGTGCTGTTCGTAGGGTTGGATCCTCTAGTAGGGACAGTCCTCATCATCATTTCCGCAATGCCTACAGCGGCCACCACGACGATGTATGCGATTGAATTTGATACCGAGCCGGAACTAGTTTCGATGATCACCTTGATTTCTACGCTACTTAGTATTATTACGTTAAGTATTTTATTGAATGTACTGATTTGAACGACTAGTCATAAACTTTTCGAGAAAATCAAAAAAGAAGTAGGAGCCCTAAATGGCTTCTGCTTCTTTTCGTAAGGAGACTCATTCAACGTTATAAACCTAGTTATGATTTTGGCAAACTAACTGTAAAGGTCGTCCCTTTTCCAACCTCCGTTTGAAGTACTAAGTTCCCATTATGATCTCTAATGATTTTTTCGCAGATCAACAATCCCAATCCCGTCCCATGTACTTTTGATGACATGAATGGTTCACCTATTTGACGTAGAATAACATCAGGGATACCTGGACCACTATCAGCAACGTCGATAGTCACATGGTCAACATCGTCTTTCATATCAATTGTAATAGTTCCGGTTTCCATAGCCTCAACCGCATTCTTTATTAAATTAATAAATACTTGTCTTATTTTTAATTCATCACCAAAAATGGTCATTTTGGGATTATCCGATAGTACATGTATAGCAATGGCTTTCATGTCCATATCCGACTCCATCCGGACCTTAACACTTTCGATTAATTCCGTAATATTGATCACTTTTTTATTTACTACATGTGTTTCAGCTAAAGATACGAATTTGGAAGCGATTTGTTCGATTTCCTGTAATTCCTTTTTGATCCCGTCAAGTTGTAGTTGACCGGCTTCACTACGATTGCCGTCAGTCAAATCCAATAATTGTAAACGACCTTGCACGACAGTTAGGGAAGTGCGAAGTTCATGGGCAATAATGGTAGCCAATTTTCCCGTGATGTGTAATTTATCTCTACGCGTATCATGATTTCGTAGTTCATTTTCAAACTGCAGTTGTTTGGATATTCCTGTGAAACGAAGAGACTCTTTTTTATATAAATGAGAAGGTAAGAAATGCGTATCCGTCATATGGTATTCATGGGTTTGCAAAAGTTCAATTAAGAGTGAACTAGATAAAGATACACTATCATACGCGCACACATTGATATAATTACGTGTGATATTAGCTACTCTAGAGAAAAATTCATCAAAGTTTTGTTCATGTAATGCGACCGAAGGAACTAACGTTTTTATACTTTGAGGACGCCAAGTCACCAATCCCCACCCGCGAAGCACGTTACCTTCTTTCACATGAGGTTCAAAGAAGTCATGTAAATCCTTTAAAATAGCTTCAGGATTAAAATCTTCATGCTTTTTATATGCTATGTGGGTATCAACAAAATAAATGTTATCCATTTGTTCTTCCGAATAACCGTTATTTCTAAGGTTTTCTTTAACAGATGCAAAACTCTGTGGCTGATCTACATACAAAATGACGTGATTTTTATCCAATCCTTCAGCTATATATGATGTAGCGTGTTCTATATACTTGTTACTGTCTGTATACGTATATACCACATGGCCCACTAGTAACGATTCTATGCCTTTAGCCAGTTCCGTCTTTCTACCTTCATCGATAAAGTATGTGATATTTAAAACTCCTTTAAAATATTTATTAAAATTATAACAGATAATGTATTAAAAAGCGTATTAAATATTCAGTCTTTTATCACGTTTAGTGAATTTTCACTAGTGCTTGTAAAAGAAATGGTGTTTGGAACTCTTTGTTCTGCTTTTTAGCTGGACGTGCAGCGAGCAACAAAATGAGTGAAAAAACTGATACGATTATGTACGTAAAGGTTTAAATGCTTGATTTAGGGGTATGGTAAACAAACAAAGTTCATATACAAGAAAGTAGGGGTCTTATGCTAAACTTATCAAACGCAGCATTGCTTGAGGTCTATGAGCGCACAGGGGAAGTACAGGTAGAACCAGAATTTATTGAACTGCTTGAAGAAGAAATGAAACGCCGTGGTATATAGATGCCATGGCGTTATTTTTGTCTAATGAAATATCTAGTTTGTTGAATCAGAATGAATCCTAACTGCATTCGGACATGTTCCAACCAACTAAGTGTTAGCTTCTGAACTGATCTGACAATCTCAAGCGGTTCCCATGTATACAAGTGGAAGCGAATGGAACAACTAGTATTTTCATGCAACACGTTACGATTCGTTATGTACTTTTTCCATAACCGCAAAATAATTTTGTTCGCTATCGGCAAAGTTAAATACCCTCCCCGAAGGCATATCGACTATCTCTCCCACCGTAATATCTTCATTTGACAAGGTACTATGTAACGTTTCGAGATCTTCTGAGAAAAACAGTAAAGAAGGAGTGCCAAGATTCAATTCCGGCTGCATCTCAGCAATCATTTCCTTGTTGTGAAGGACTATACTCGTTTCCGCTTCTTTGGTTGGAGCTATTTCAATCCATCTCATACCTTGACCGTTATCCTCATCAGAAATTACAGTAAATCCAACCTTTTTCGTCCAAAAATCCACTGCCTCTTCTTGATTGTGTACATATAACATAATTTGACCGATTTTATTAATCATGGGTTTTGCTCCTTTTCTCTTTTGTATGTAGTATATACGAGTTGATACGGATACAGTCAAAAATGCTTGTTTGTTGAGTATTATTTATCGCAACATGTTTTCGGGTCTGGTATATCTAATAGTACGTTTTTTAAAAGTAACTGACACCCTAATTGTGTAGGGACCTGGTACCTGTAGGTGCATATAAGAATGAAACATGGGTCCGTATTGACGGCGTATAGGACATAGACATAGGTATTAGAGGAATGTCGTTACTTATAAAAAGGATTCACATGCTAATTATGGATAAATTTGAATGAATTTCCCCATGACTTTCCGCGAGGGTTTTTCATCTACTCATCGTTGAGGTCAATCTGCATAGCTATTCAGTTAGACAGGTCTGTCATTCACCAAAAGCCCGTTAATATAACGATGTATATTTCACACATAACGAAAGGGAAAGGCCATAGAGGGAACTGAAGTGTTACAAGTGCTTGTCTGCCTGGATCAACTACTAGAAGTGTCGTTATGTTAACTAAAGAAGCATGGAGAATACATATGTCTTTTCAAACAAAAAATGATGTACAAATTAACAATTCATCTTAAGCATATAACCATGGTATTTTAATTGCGTTCAAAAAGTTATTAAAAACAACCACCAATCCGATTTTTCCTACGCTAAGGAATCATCGGCTTTATTTTTATTGGACAAGTGGACGTAGTGAATGTGAACTTGCTACCTAACAATAGAAACATCTCCTGTCCGAAAATACTCGCGAAGTTCTGTTAAAACAGCCATTTCATAGTATTTAAAATTACTGTGATAAATGCGCCAAACTCTCATTTGTTGATTTGTCAGATAGCCATAAACTTTATAACCTATAAAAAGATTTCAGTTACAACAAAATTTTAATGGTTAAAAATTTGTTGTAATTAAAATAACAGTCTGATAATATTGATTATATAGTTATCCGAATAGTTGCTTTACCTAGATAACGAGAGGTGGGAGTGGATGGAATTGGAAAAAGAAAATAAATTAGTTTTTGATCACGCGATTCGCACTGCTGATATTTTAGTCGAGATGTTTGGATCGAAGTGCGAAGTTGCTGTACACGATTTTAGTAGTCTGGAAAAATCGCTTATCCACTTGGCTGGATCAGTGACAGGTCGGGATGTTGGTTCACCAATCACGGATTTAGTGTTACAGCAATTAAAAAATGGGCATGGGGAAGATTTTGCGAACTACAAAACAGTATCTGGAAAAGGTTCCGTTATGAAATCATCAACTGTATTTTTGAAAGACTCTCACGATAGGGTAATAGGAGCGTTATGCATCAATTTTGATATTAGTTTATTAATTCAACTGGGAGGTGAAGTTCAAGAAATTATTAGTTTCAAAGAGGACGTGCAAAGAAATGAAAACTTTTATACCGATGTACATGAAGTGATCCAATCAATGACAAGGCAAGCACTTGAAAAACACTTTAAAGCTCCTGCACTGTTGGATACTGAAGAAAAAATAGAAGTCATTAGGGAATTAGAGTCGAAGGGTACATTCTTAATTAAAGGTGCTACTGAATATATCGCTAGTGTTCTAGGAGTGTCGAAGTTCACTATTTACAATTACCTTCAGAAAGTTCGTATGGAGCAAAGTTTTAATAATAGTTTGGGAGATGATTAATATGTTCAAGAAGATTCATACCGATAATGCTCCAGCAGCAGTAGGTGCCTACTCACAAGCAGTAGAAAGGGATAATATTTTATTCATTTCGGGTCAATTACCTATTAACACAACTACCAATAAAATGAATGAAGATATCGTGGAACAGGCAGAGCAGTGTCTGGAAAATATAGAATCGATTTTGATAGCCGCCGGTTTATCTGCAAAAAATGTTGTGAAAAATACAGTCTACCTTACTTCATTAGATAAAGTAGTAGAAGTAAATGAAGTATACGATAAGTACTTCGGTGATAGTAAACCAGCTAGAGCCATGGTAGGAGTCAAAGAACTTCCCAAAAACGCTTTGGTTGAAATTGAATCGATTGCCATTCGTTAATAAATGACTTATAGCTATATTGGCATTTATAAAGGACTTCGTGAATTGTAAGAATTAGTGGAAGGTATTGAAAAAACAAACCGCTGTGCAATAGCTATAAGTAACGGCGCTCTAATGAAAGAATTAAGTTTTATCGCTTCTTCAGAGGGGACATTTGTCTGTCCCGAAGGTACGTTAGCATTTGCCGCCGCACCTTCGGGAAGATGGTTGGATTAAAGAAGATGGACAAGTCGTTGTACTAAATACAGGGGCTGGAATTAAATATCCGAAGACTATTGAAATAGATGTGCCAGTATTTCAAAAGAAAGAAAACATTATAAGAAGTTAATTGGTTAAAAGATGTAGTATTCATTTGAAGAGAAATACTACATCTAGACATAATTAAACTTGAATGAAAGATGTGTAAGCGCTTTCGTTCAGTTCATGATTAGAAGTTTTTTGAGATGGGTATAAAATTTTAGTGCTTAAGTAATGTAAACATATAAGGCTTCCAAGTGAAAGTGTTTTAGAATATATCCTTTAAATGATAAGAATACATCTAAATTAAAAAGGGGATTCTCATTATGGAAAAGCAATTTAAGGCAGATGAAAATCTAATTATTAATAAGAAAAAGTTCCAGTTGCCACATTTATTTTGGATAATGATGGGGATATTATTATTGGGCAGTATTGCAACATATATAATCCCAGCAGGTAATTTTGCGACGGATGAGGATGGGACTGTTTTAGGAAATCAGTTTGCGTTCCTCGGACATCAAACTCCTGTAAGTCCCTGGAAGATGATGATGTTAATATTGGATGGATTGAATGAGTCTAGCATCATTATTTACCTTGTTTTAGTATCGGGTGCAACAATTGCTGTACTACTCGCATCTGGTGCAATAGATAATATTTTGAACTGGGCTATTTTTAAATTACAAGATAAAGGGATGGGTATTTTAGTTAGTGTAATGTTTATATTGATGGTTTATATTGGTGCACTTGCAGGTAGTGATTCACTGATTGCATTAGTACCAATTGGTGTCATATTTGCTAGGAAGTTGAAACTGGATCCACTTGTTGCTATCGGTATTACAACTTTTCCGACCTTAATTGGATTCGCAACTGGACCTCAAGGCCATGTTATATCTCAATTGATGATTGGTGTTACACCTTATTCCGGAATCGGATTTCGGTTCATTTCTGTAAACTTATTTATGATTGTTGGCTTAATTTATCTTATGCGTTACATCAAAAAAATTCAAAGTAATGAAAAAACTTCTCTAATGTATAGTAATGGATGGAGAGCACACCAATTAGGTAATCAATATGGAGACGATGTAATAAAAGAAGAAAAACTTAAATTAACAAGTATTTTGGCACTATTGGTTTTTATTGCTCATTTTTTAGTGATCATCGCTTATTCTGTATTTGGGGGAGAACAGCTTTACCACTTCTTTACTGTTGTTGCTATAATAGCTGCTATCGTTATTGGACTATTGACTCGTATGTCCTTTGATGATATTGGTGAAAACTTTTCTAAGGGAATTGCTTCTATAGCTTTTATTGCCTTTATTATCGGTTTAGCTCGTGTTATGTCATTGGTTTTAACGGAAGGAAATATCATTGATACAATTGTTTTTACCATGACAAAGCCATTAATGGAGCTTAACCAAAGTTTTGCTACAATTGGAATAAGTATAGTTGTCGCTATAATTAATCCGCTTATACCATCAGCTACAAGTAAGGCAGCGATTCTTGTTCCAATCATAGAACCAATTGCCAACACGCTGGGTCTACCAAATCAGTTAGCAATTCAAGCTTTCCAGTTTGGTGATGGTTTCACAAATCTAGTGTCTCCAGTGCTTGGTTGGACAATCGGTTCTTGTGTAATGGCAGGTGTACCCTTTACAAAATGGGTACGTTGGGTTTTCCCCGCAGTATTAATCTTCATGCTAATGAGCTTTGTCATTCTATATATACTAACAATTGTCGGCTGGACTGGTGGCGAATAAATAGGATGAAAAGTAAATGATTACAAATGCATGTTTAATATACACTTTAATCCATTTCATCATACGAGTTTAACTTCACGTCAGTTTGATATGTGGTTTCGTTGTGAACTTCTTAAACACATATCTTGATGTAGCGATTTTTGTCACGATGAAATGGATTCACTTATATGATCTTAAATAAATGAGGGAAGGGCGATAACATGACGACAATGACAGAAATGAATACATTCATAAAAAACAGAGCGAAAGAATTAGAAGCAGAAACCATTCGCATTCGTAAGTATTTGTACGAATATCCAGAACTAAGTTCTGAGGAAGACGAAACAGTTAAATTTTTAAAAGATACAATAAAGGAATTAGGATTGGAAGTTGAAGAAGTACCTGGCAGCACTGGTTTCACCGTTTTATTTGATACAGGAAAACCAGGAAAGACATTAGGAATTAGAGCAGATATTGATGCACTTCCTATAGAAGAAAATCCGAAGAATCTTGCTGGACCAAGAAAGTATTTCTCTAAAAATCCAGGAGTTATGCATGCATGTGGACATGATGGTCATATGGCTATTGTACTTTCCACAATGAAAATACTAACAGAAATGAAGCATGATTTGAGTGGTAAAGTTTACTTTATTTTTGAAGAAGGGGAAGAAATTGGCTCCGGTATTGAGGCGATGGTTCAACACTTAGTTAATAGAGGAATCGATGCCATTTACGGCAACCACTTAACGGCATTTATGGACAGTGGTTCAATATGTGTTGATGCAGGTCCGAGAATGGCCGGAGGTAAATTAGTTAATTTCACTGTACATGGGAAAAGTGGTCACGGTTCACGTCCGGATCTATCCATTAATCCAATTTTTGCTGCAGCCAATATTTTAACTGGACTTACAAATGCATGGGCGAATCAAATTGACGTCACAAAAACGGTTACACTCGGATTGACGCAAATCCATGGTGGTGAGATAGATAATATCATTCCAGATAAGGTGAATATTCGGGGTTCTCTCCGATTTTTTGATGTGGAAGAAGGCAGAAAGGCTTTGGATATAGTAAAGAAAATTGCAGAATTTACTGCACAGGCACATAATTGTACCGTTGAATTTGGAGAAAATCTCGAAATTGGTGGGGATCCGGTTATAAATGATGAAAAACTAGCGGAACTAGCGATTTCTGGTAATGAAGAAATTATTCCAGGTTCTGTCATACATGATGTAATCTGGTATGCGACTGAAACCTTTAGTGAGTATAGAACAATAGCACCTACGCTTTTTGCTCTTATAGGTGTTCGTAATGAAGGGTACGGAAGTGGTGCAGAGCATCATAATAATCAATTTGATATAGATGAAAATGCGCTAATTAACGGAGTTTTGGCAACGTCTAAATTTGCAGTAGATTTTCTAACTAAATAATATATGATTCTTGTGAATAGACGATTAAGATAGGAAGAAAAGGTATAAAAAGTATAAAAAGTACAATCTATATAAGGAAGTGTTAGAAATGGGATACGATTTTACAACAAGAGTGAACCGAAAAGATAAAGGTGCATTGAAATGGGAGCAAATGTATAAGTTGAATCCAGATGTGAGTGAAGATGTTATCCCATTGTCAGATGCTGATATGGAGTTTAAAAACCCACCTGAAGTGATAGAAGGATTAAGGGAATATCTAGATGAAGCAGTGCTTGGTTATACAGGTCCTTATGAATCCTTTTTAACGGCTGTAGTGGACTGGCAAAAAAGACGACATCAATGGGAAATTGAAAAGGAATGGATTGTTCCCACTCAAGGGATTGTATCCGCTTTTTATACAGCAATTCGTATGTTTTCAAAAAAGGGAGATGGAGTCATCAATTTTCGTCCCGTTTATTATCCGTTTAGTATGGCAATTGAGGATAATGAGCGTACGGAAGTAAATGTACCGTTACTAAAGAATAATGACGATTATACGATTGACTTTGAGGCTTTTGAAAAAGCTGCAGCAGATCCGAACAACAAAATATTGTTATTTTGTAGCCCGCATAACCCTGTGGGTCGAGTTTGGAAAAAGGAAGAGTTAGAAAAATTAGCAGGCATTGCTGTGAAGCATGATTTATATGTGATTTCAGATGAAATTTGGTATGATTTTATCATGCCAGGACATCAACATACGGTGCTTGCAACGGTTAATGAAGAGTTGACAGATAAGTTAATTACTTGTACAGCAGCTTCCAAGTCCTTCAACTTGGCGGGGATGATGGCTTCTAGTATCATTATTTCAAATAAAAAAATTCGTGAACAATTCAATCAAGAATTGGCAGTAGAAACTGGGAATATGGTTGGTATTTTAGGGTATAAGGCTTATGAATTAGCCTATACAAAATCAGAAGCTTGGCTTGATGAGTTGTTAAAGGTGATTGATACCAACCAACATTTAGTACATGACTACTTTAAGGAATATTTCCCACAAATCAAAGCACCATTGATTGAAGGGACTTATGTGCAATGGCTAGATTTTAATGCTTTAGGTTTGGATCAAGAAGAACTTGAATCATTTTTGCAAAAGGATGCCGCGTTTTTTACGACGTCAGGGTACATCTTTGGCGAAGAAGGCAACGGCTTTGAGCGGATTAACTTAGCATTGCCAACAGACGCATTAGAGGAAGCATTGCATCGTTTAGGTGCGGCATTAAAGAAAAGCAAAAAGTTAGAGCGTTTAAATAGATAAAATTTAAATAAATGATAGAGCAATGGATAAATTAACACTTTAGTTAACCCATTGCTCTATTTTTGATAGAAGAGATGTAGTTGCTACTTATTTGTGTGGATTTTAACATTTCTGTTTTTAAAAGTAAAATGATAGTAGCAACCTATTGTTAAGAGCTCTTTATCATTATAACTACAAGGTACTACACTTAGCTGTAAGATGTTGAAAGGGTATGTTTACAGGAGGAGATATAATTGTTAAAGAGGTTAGTTTTAGGTTTCATTTCATTTATATTAAAATATTCCTATTTAGAAAATTAAACATTTCAAAGACAACTCTTTGCGTAAGTAGTTAAAGGGTTGTAGCCTAGATCCGACTCGCAAAAAAGTTGCGCAATGGCTACAACTTTTTTGTGTGTTAAACAGAACTCTTCCTCTCAAAATACCAATGCAATCGATACTCATAAATCTCCCATACCCAACCAAACACACCATCTTCAAATAAAATCTTTCCTCTCGAAGATCCACTCCAATTCACTTAGCTCATCCGCATACTTCAAAAGAATCGGATACGTCTAGAACTTCTACTGGATGGTTTTGCGTCTTTGTTTGCTTTTGGTAGTGTTTATTTCCCGATTTCAATGGCTAATTGCTTTGGAAAATAAAATAGCAAATAAAACGATGACCGCTTTTGTTCTTTGTTATTTTTACTAAGTAGTAAAGGCTTATTTCCAGAAGAAATGTTTTGGCGGGATTAATACGGGAAGTTTAAGAAAAGAATGAGTACACAAGAGAGGAGCAATACAAATGTTTGATTACACAGTGGAAACAAGCAAGAGCAAGGATGAAGCGGTGAAGGATCTGGAAGCGAATCTGAAGGACGAAAAATTCGGTGTGCTCTGGAATTTCGATTTGACTGCGAAACTGCAGGAAAAAGGCACTGATTTCGATACACCATATACGATTCTTGAAGTCTGCAACCCGCAGGAAGCAAACCGCGTACTATCCGAAGATCTGCTCGTTGGGTATTTCCTTCCATGCAAAATTGTTATCTTTGAAGAAGAGGGTACAACAAAAATAGGCATGCCGAAACCGAGTGCGCTGATAGAAATGGTTAATAACGACTCGCTGAAGGAAATTGCGGTGGATATTGAAAAGAGATTGATTGGCTGTATTGATAAGACAGTTTAAGCTGATTTTTTTACCGTACAGTATAACTCGGACGGTAAATAAGAGTTTATGGAATGGAGGAATTATTTATGGAAATTAAATCAGTATCCCCAAAGAAAGTGGCGAATCAGGTGTTTCAGAAAGAACCGGTTTATGTGCTGGATGTACGCAGCAAAGACGAGGCGGCTGACTGGCAGATTGAAGGAGATCAAGTCAAATACATCAACATTCCTTTCAGGGAGCTGAGTGATCCCAATTCAACGAGTCTGGAGGATTTGCCGAAAGACCAGAACGTGTATACAGTGTGTGCAAGAGGGAACAATTCCCAAAAAGCGGCTTCCTATTTGCAAGAACAGGGCTTTGACAATGTCTACTCGATTGAAGGCGGCATGGCAGCCTGGAGTGAACAGCTGGAAGCAGTTGAAATTGGTGAATTGCCTGGAGGCGCTCTTTATCAATTCGTGCGACTTGGCAAAGGATGCTTATCCTATATGATCGAATCCGACGGGGAAGCGGCAATTATTGACGCTAGCCGGATGACAGAAACCTACGAAGAGTTTGCGCGGGAAAAAGGTCTGAAGATAACACATGTCATTGATACGCATTTGCATGCGGACCATATTTCAGGCGGTAAAAAACTGGCGAACTCAGTGGATGCTACCTATTATTTGCCGCCGGATGATGCGGAAGAAGTGGTTTTTAAATTTGAACCAGTCGTTGATGGAATGAAATTTCAAGTCGGCAGCGCAGAGATTGAAGCTGTATACTCTCCTGGGCATACAATCGGCAGTACGACATTCGTGGTCGATAATCAGTACTTGCTCACGGGTGACATTCTGTTTGTAGAATCCATTGGCCGCCCGGATCTTGCCGGTAAAGCGGGCGACTGGGCAGAAGATCTGTACGAAACCCTCTACAGCCGCTACAAAAAATTGGCTGATGACCTGCTTGTGCTTCCGGCTCATTACTCGGACGTCAGTGAGCTCAATGAAGACGGCAGTGTGTCAGCGAAACTGTCTGTTCTTTATCAGAACAATGAGGGACTGCAGATAAAAGATGAAGAAAAGTTTATCAAGCGGGTAACGGAAGGTCTGAAAGATCAGCCGAATGCATATGAAGAAATCCGACAGACAAATATGGGCAAGATTAATCCACCGCCTGAAGAAGCGAAGGAAATGGAGACTGGCCCGAACAACTGCGCAGTATAGAGGGTTTTAAATGATTTAGACAGATAAATCATTTGATGCAAAAGGACTTGCTTGCCCAATACCGATTGCAAACCCACCGTTGTTGGGAGTTGCAGAATTTACTCCAAAACTAAGGAGGCAGTACAATGGTGAACTGGAATGAACGCTTTAAAGACAAGAAATACATCTATGGGACCGAACCGAATGTATTTCTAAAGGATATGCAGGGGAATTTATCTGGGGAGGTCTTGACCATCGCGGAAGGGGAAGGAAGAAACGCTGTCTTCCTGGCCAGACAGGGGCTGCACGTCACGGCATGGGACAATGCCGAATCCGGATTGGATAAGTTGAAAAAGTTGGCAGCAAAACAAGGTGTCCAGGTGAACACGCAACGGATCGATCTGGCAGAAGCACAGTGGCAGAAGAATCAATGGGATGGAGTTGTGAATATTTTTGGTCACTTCCCAGGAGAAGTCCGACTGAAAACCCTTCATGGAGTCAAAGAAGCCGTAAAGCCTGGAGGGTATTTTATAGCGGAAGTCTATTCACAAGACCAAATCCCTTATCAAAGCGGAGGCCCCAAAGAGCTGGATTTTCTCTACCGACCGGAAGACTTTCTGGACGCATTCAGTGATTGGCGAATCATTCATTTTTTCGTTGGAGAGGTCACACGCCATGAAGGCGACCTCCATAAAGGACTTTCTCATGTCATCCAGTTCGTTGGACAAAAACCGTAAATTCCAAGTGATAATCTACTCAATAAAAAGACGTCCGATTTTAGAAAAATTGGACGTCTTTTTATTGGTCTGAAGAGTAGAATCTTTCATATATTTTACTGACTTTCTTTTTAAATGCCTCTATACCAATATAACTCGCTTCCTCATACTCCGCCAATTCTTCATGCATCTTGTTATTTATTTCAGCTATATATTGTGAATCATTCAATATGCGGGTCACGCAAGTTTTTCCATCCGCTTCGATGATCTCCGGGATGAGGTCGCGAACGAGTTTATTGTAGATGGGCATTTGTATCTCTCCTTTAGTTCTGTAATTTGCTTTATTCTACCATAATCCCTTACAAACTGTGATAACCAAAGAGATTTTGCCATCGGGTTAACGGAAAACCCTATACACTTACCACATTACTAGTGGATTAGATTGCTAAATGTCCAGAATATATACAAAATTGATTGACTAGTATTGTCGAATAGTAAATAATAAGTAGTAAGCAACTCATTTTGTACAATGTCAGCTGTGAGTACTTAGAATCATGATAAAGTATGAATTTCCCTATCTAACGGGGTAAGGAGGTGGAACGGATGTTTTCGACACCAGACTACCAAGACTATACACAATTAATCGGTTCCTTTTCACCGAAAATGATACTCGCATCATTTTTGGTGATAGCGTTCTCTTCCTATACCACACTCGTATTATATGATCGTATGCTAAAGCCAAGTTTCTTTAAGCGGGAAGTATGGCTCTTATTGGCTTCACTGGCATTATCGTTTGGGATTTGGGCAACCCATTTTCTTGCGATGAATTCACTCTTGTTGCCGATTGAAGTGCATGTGCATTATGGGTGGGCATTCGTTTGTATATTGCCCATTTTCTTTGCGACATTACTTGCGTTCCAGCTTGTATGTAGTCCGATGAAAGCTTGTTGGCGTCATGCAGTAGGGGCAGCGTTGATTGCGCAAGGTACGACCGCTATGCACTTTATAGGTATGAAAGCGATGAAGGTGGATGCTGTAATCGTCTACGATTGGAAATTACTTATAGCGGGGAACGTGATTGCTGGATTGCTTGCATATCTCGCATTGCGGGAAATCAGCAATCTAGAACGTATTTCGCTATCAAAAGTACTTGCGACATTTTCCCTGACAGTCGGGACACTTTCTATGCATTATCTAGGCATACTCGCTACTACGTATTATGTAGAAGAAGGACAAGCGTTAAGTGAGTCTGTTATGCATATGCAAGTGATGAATCTTTTGATCGGCGTTGGCTCTGGGCTTTTGCTTCTCGGCATGTTATTGATCTCCTATATTGACGGCTATGTCGATTATTGGCTGAAGTATTTCGATGTCTTGACAAAACTGCCGAATCGACGGAATTGGGAACGTTGTTTGACCGATGAAGTCGCAGCGGGAGATGTTGCGATTTGGAATTTCCCTGATCTGCCACGTATCAATCAATTATATGGTTACTCAGAAGGAGATAAGATCCTGCAGCAAATCGGTGAGTTGTTTGCGAAGTGGAAACCTTCCTATGCACAGTTATATCGTGTCAGCGGAAATCGTTATCTATTTTGTGTGGAATCTACGGGACGCACCGCAGATTTTTATAAAAACTTAGTCCTTATGCAACGAGATATCGATCAACTATTACCTATTCAGAACCAAGAGATGCGTTATGCATGTGGATTAGCTAAGGCTGATCAAAACAAATCCGTGAAGACGTTATATAAGGAAGCATTGATGGTTGTGGAACAAGCGGCAGCTTCACATGAGTGGGGATTGGTGACGTTCGATCCAGTGACCCACGGAATGTCGTATGAGCAAGATGTCTTGCGCGATATTTCCAAAGCGTTGGATGAAAGACAGATCTATCTCGTCTATCAACCGAAAGTAAAAGGGGCTAGCCATGAATTTGTCGGTGTGGAAGCATTGCTTCGTTGGACGCATCCGAAACTTGGCGCGATCCCCCCAACGACGTTCATTCCGATCCTAGAGCAAGAAGGGCGAATGGGAGAAGTGACGGACTGGGTTATTCGCGAAGTGTGCAGACAGATTCATAACTGGGATTCGCAAAGTATTCATGTACCGCAAGTAGCCATTAACATTCCTGGCGAATACGTGACAGAACCACATTTACTCGATCTGTTATGGAAAGAAACCACTGCGTATCGATTCGATCCAAGTCGTATTGAACTGGAGCTAACGGAAACGAGTACGGCGAAGTCCACTAACCAGGCTATTGCGGCTATGAAACGATTCAGGCGCTATGGGTTTTCGATCGCGCTTGATGATTTCGGGACTGGCGTGTCGTCGTTGTCCTTTTTACAGCAGATGCCGATTACGACACTGAAAATCGATAAGTCCTTTACAGACAGAGTACCCGCGCCAGCGAAGAACAGTGCAGTGCTGAATGCCATCATAGCGATCGGATGCTCGATGGATCTGACAATAGTCGTCGAAGGCGTAGAGAAAGAAGAACAAGTGGAATTTCTGCTTGGTTTGAAGTCTGATTTGACTTTCCAAGGATACTATTTCTCGAAACCCTTGACCGTTCCACAACTCGAAAGCTGGCTGGCAGAGTCAAATACGCGAGGTTTCGTACATCCTTAACTCGAACTCATTACTAGATTTATTTATATACCCATAGATTGATAGTCAATTGGTGTGATATACTAGTTCTATCGCACCAATGAATTATATATACTTGGAATACATATATTAGCAATTGACCATATCGTCTGAGAGGGTGGAAGAGCGTGTCCAATGATTCAGGAATTTTATTGGAAAGTGGCACAAATGAGCTGGAGATTGTCGGATTTGAGATGCAAGGGAACCGTTATGGCATTAACGTGATCAAAGTGAAGGAAATTATCATGCCATTGAAAATCACGCCGATTCCCCATGCACATTTTGCGGTGGAAGGAATTATTCAGTTGCGTGGCGAAGTATTGCCCGTCGTCAGTATGGAGAAAATTTTAGGAATGGCCCCTTCAAGCCATCCGGAAGATGCAAAGTATATCGTCGCATCATTCAATAAACAAACGGTCGTTTTCCGCGTACATAACGTGACGCAGATCCACCGTATTTCTTGGAATCAAATTGAGAAACCTTCTGGCATTTATGCAGCGGAAAACTCTCAGGTGATTGGCGTCATCAAGCTCGATGGCGATATGTTGCTGTTGCTTGATTTCGAAAAGATCATTATGGATATTAATCCAGACGCAGGTATTAACTTGGAGCAAGTGAAGAAGCTTGGGAAGCGTGAACGATCAAATAAACGCATTTTGATTGCGGAAGATTCCCCGTTATTGCGTAAGTTATTGTATGACACGCTCAATGAAGCAGGCTACGCGAATCTCGACTTTTATGAAAACGGCAAAGATGCGTTTGATTATTTGGAAACGCTAGTGGCGGATGGTGTTGATGTGAAAGAGGAAGTCCAGTTGGTCATCACGGATATCGAGATGCCACAAATGGACGGACACCATTTCACAAAACGAATTCGTGAAACGCCTCAACTTGCGGGACTGCCGATTATCATCTTCTCTTCACTCATCACAGATGACTTGAAGCATAAAGGAGATAGTGTTGGAGCTGACGATCAAGTCAGTAAGCCGGAAATCGCAGAATTGGTATTGAAGATCGATAAGTATATATTGTAAAAAAGATTTTCGTGTACTGTGAACGGATTCAGAACACGGAGAGAAAACAGTAAATAGCATACCAATTGGGGACGCGATTCGCATATGAATTAGCGTCCTTATTTTTGTACCTATATCCATGCGTAAAGCGGTAATCAGCAAAAAATAACAACGCAATGGGTAAACCAATAAACAGCAACACGTAAATTTATGTCGCTCTGCTAATTGCATGGCTGATAGAAGTTTCGGACATGGTATTTGAAATAACTGATACCATTGAAGGGAATAAATGATTTTATGAAAAAATAGAGATATAAGAGGTCGGCTTATTCAACAACGGGCCTGATTGTGAAGTTAAGGATGTGACATGTGATGTTCTTCAGAAAAATGAATGATAGACAAGTATTCAACTCTAAAAAAGGGTTGGGTTTTGGGTTTTTTACGTACACGTTCGTTTCGGGAATCGATTATTTTTATTATTTATTTACATCAACTGGCTTGTTTCCTCCAGTTTTTATTTTTTGGAGTGGATTGTTAGCTTTTTTCATGTTTGAGTTGGTTTTAAATTGTAAAGATAGAGTAGCTAGAAAAAATGTAGGCAATTGAGCGTTACAATTCCAGAATTGGGCGCAATTCTTGACGAAGGATTAGCGACCTTTCCACAATAGGACCATTTTGTAGTAAAGGGAGGTAGTAAAGCTTATTAAAGCCTCTTCATGGAAATAGAGTAGCCGAGAGATACAGCAAATTAATAAGGGAGCACCTGTTAATTGCTGTGGAACTTGTCAAAGCTGCAAAAGCTGCAAAAGCTGGCAATCAGAAAGCTGTGGAAGCTATAACGAGAAGATGGTACGAAAATTGTGAAGAAATTGCCGAATATCTGAGTAGAATAAACCCTTTTATTTCAAAAGATGAATTCCAGGAAATGTTTTTAAGCACGTGGATATTACTACACAGGAAGTAGTACTTATACTCCGAATCAATGTTTAATCAATTATTGCTGTGTTTAACAAAATGAAGCGCAAGCTTTACAAATGGCGGACACAATAACTGATGCGATTGTGAAGCAATCCCGAAAAAGTTTCAAATTAAAAATTGCTGATTTACGAATGTGAATCATTCAACTAGGAAGGACAAACACCTAATTGAATTATATTACATATAGTAATTTAATGAGAACTAAAGGTTTTGGAGGGATGAAAGATGTGGCAAAATAATCAGGGGTATTACGGCGGTTACCCTTATTATCAACGTAATTGTTTAAACCCTTATTGCCAATGTGGAGCGAATTATAAATTTGACCATAACCCTCAATGTCATGAGGGATGGGGTGACAAACCTATTTATAATCAACAGAAAGAAAGTTTAAGTAATTCCATGCGTTTAGTTTGGTTACAACACGTATACTGGACAAGAATGATAATAAATAGCATTGCTTTTAATTCACCTGATACAGATGCTGTTACCGCACGTCTACTCCAAAACGCTACAGATAATGGAAATTTATTGAGACCTTACTATGGAAATAAAATAGCCGACATGTACAGCAAATTAATAAGGGAGCACCTGGTAATTGCCGCGGAACTTGTCAAAGCTGCAAAAGCCGGTGATCAGAGAGCTGTAGCAGCTATAGATCGAAGATGGCACGAAAATGGAGAAGAAATTGCTGGATTTCTAAGTGAAATAAATCCTTTTATTTCAAAAGATAAATTTCAAGCAATGTTTTTCGAGCATCTGGCTCTTACTAAACAGGAAGCAGTACTTATACTCCAAAACAATATTCAATCAAGTATTGATGTGTTTAACAAAATTGAGGCAGAAGCTTTACAAATGGCGGACACACTAACTAATGCGATTGTGAAACAATTCCCCCAAATTTTTTAGGATAAGAGTTGTTAATTGCACAATCAGGTAATAAACGGCTCCAATTATAATTTCAGTGCCTTATTAATTTAGTTTAACAATGGCAAGAATTTATGCACATATGAAATATTAACGCTTGTAAGTTACTATCAGTTAATAAAAGCTCATTAGTTATTCAACAAACGAGCGCTATTCTGTAATAAAGAATAGCGCTTATTTTTCTTTTAAAGGGACATTTGATGAAGAAAGAAACCTAAGCAAAGTTGCGTATTTACGTGAATGCTAACATCTCCCAATACACTAAGGAGGCTAGCCGGACCCTTGCAATGAATAATTACATGCCTTTGCATACCCTTTACCATGTTGATCGTGGATAGTTGGCTAGAATTCAGAACCATCAACAGTTTGGTTGAATCTTTTTCTAAAAGGCCGTTTAACAGTAAACTTAGCGGTTAAGATACCAATTAAAATAAGAATTGCCCCTACATATCCTGTAGCTTGTAGTGTTTCCTGTACGAAAATAAAAGCAAATAATGCTGCAAAAACGGGTTCTAATGAAAATATAAGACCTGTATGCGTTGGTGTAGTATACTTTTGTGCGCATGCTTGGCCAATAAATCCAATGGCACTGCAAAGTATGCTTAAAGCCAGTATAGAAACCCATGACTTGGTTGTGTCAGGAAGATGTGGCTTTTCGAGAAATAATGAAAATAGAAGCCCCCATGCCCCAGTAAAGCCGAGTTGTAAAATCCCGAGTGCGATCGAATCAACGTTTTTCGTCAACTTGTCTGTCACAATGATGAGAATGGCATAAAATAGTGCACCTAAAATGATGAGGAAGTCCCCGGAATTGATCGTCAATTCATTAGTTAACGTCAATAGAGCAATCCCAGTAATGGAGATACCCACACCAAAAATCACTTTGTTTTCAGGTTTTTTTCTAAATAGGATGGCTAGTAACAATGGAACAAATACAACGGATAGACTAAATAAAAATCCTGCATTTGAAATAGATGTGAATTTTAATCCGATCGTAACAACCGTAAATAATACGAATAAGATGGACCCTAGTAGAAATCCATAAAACACTGTTTTGAGATCTATACGTATTAACCGCTTGTAAAATACAGCGCCGGCTAATATAAAGGCTATGCCAAAACGTAGTGCTATCAGGTTAAACTCTTGAATAGAATCAAGACCTATTTTTGTAAACAAATAGGATGAACCCCAAAGCATCGTCACAATCAGCATCATGAAATTTGCCTTTAATTGAGTATCCGATCCTATCCCATGTACTACCCCGGACGACGTATTCCGATTCATTTTGATCACCTATCCCATCACGAATTGATTGTTTATAAGTATAGCTGTAAACTGAAGATTAGAAAAATGAATGTTTGTGAAGAATGACATGAATGATTTTCATGCTAGAGGAGGGGTCAAAGTGTCTTTAGTGAAGTTTGAGATATTCAGTACCGTGGTGGAATTAGGGAGCCTAACAAAAGCGGGCGAAACAATCGGTTTAAGCCAATCGGCTGTGAGTCATGCTATAGCCAGCCTTGAATCAGAATGGGGATTTACCTTACTCAATCGAGACCGTTCAGGTATTCAATTGACCAGTAACGGAGAGCGCATATTAACATACATACGTGAAATACTAAAATGGAACGAAGAGTTGGGTCAAGAAATAGCCAGTATCAATGGGTTGGAAATTGGTACAGTACGTATTGGAACGATTTCTAGCGTGTCTGTACACTGGTTACCTGAAATCTTAAAAAAATTTACTGACCATTATCCTTCGATCGAAATCAAATTGATGGAAGGGGACTATGACGATGTCGAGCATTGGATCGCAACTGGCTTAGTTGATTTTGGGTTTGTGTCCCTACCGACTTCGCAACACTTTGAAGTAATTCCCTTAAGAAAAGATCGATTGCTCTGTATCCTTTCAAACGAGCACCCTCTTGCCGATCAAAATGAAATTAGTTTTGAAATGATTAAAGGGGAGCCTCTCATCAAGTCGAAAAAAGGGAGTGATAACGATTTAATAAGAATTTTAAAAGAACACCATGTTACAGCTAATATAAAATTTGAACTGACAGATGACCAGGCAATTATTGCAATGGTCGGAAATGGTATGGGAATCAGTATACTTCCTGAAATGGTTTTACATCGGATTCCAACTAATGTTCGAGCCCTTAAACTAGAGGGAGAAAATTATCGAACAATTGGTATTGCGGTTTCATCTTTTAAAACCCTTGCTCCATCTACGAAAAAGTTCATTGAATATCTGAAATCATGGCTAAGTGAGCCTCCAAAGTTCGAGTAGCATTAGCTATATCTTCAAAAATGGGGCGCGCTTATGTAAGATACTGGGGACGCCAGATTGTGGGAAGCTGAAAAAAGAAATGTATCAATAAAATATACTTCTTCAAAAAAAATGAACCTTTGGCTAGACGTAATCATAGGTTCATGTTGTCTGAAGGCGAGTTTTCATCCTGTGTAACATCGTCTCTGATAAATCTCTATGATAAGGAGTTGAATTTTTTTGGAAGAGCAAAGGTATCATAATCTGAAATTAGGTGAAAGAGGAGCCTATCTCAGTATAGTCGCTTATATATGTCTATCCGTTTTAAAATTATTTATAGGGTATCTGAGCGACTCTGAAGCCCTTAAGGCAGATGGTTTAAATAATACAACGGATATTATAGCATCGATTGCTGTCTTGATCGGACTAAAATTATCGAGGAAACCCGCAGATAAAAATCATAAATATGGCCATTGGAAAAGTGAAACAATCGCATCGCTGGTTGCCTCTTTCATTATGATGGCAGTGGGTATACAAGTTTTAATTAGCACAGCCACTTCCTTTTTCCAGGGAGGAAAGGAATCGCCAGATATCATGGCAGGATATGTCGGTATCTTCTCCTTTATAGTTATGTACTTTGTTTATCGATACAATAAAAAATTAGCATTAAAAATAAACAGCCAAGCTGTCATGGCTGCTGCCAAAGACAACATTTCAGACGCCTGGGTCAGTATCGGAACTGCTATAGGCATATTCGGTTCACAGTTAAATATGCCATGGCTTGATACTTTGACTGCATTAGCAGTAGGATTCCTTATTTGTAAAACAGCATGGGATATTTTCAGAGAGGCTTCTCATGATTTAAGTGATGGTTTTGATGAAAATCAAATTGAAATTTATAAAAAAACCATTCAAACCATAAAAGATGTTCAAAAAATTAAAGAAATTAAAGGTAGGTATTACGGTAATAATGCAGTAGTTGATATTGTAATTCTGGTTCAACCAACCTTAAGTCTCAAACAAGCACATGACATTTCCACATTAGTTGAAAAAAAACTAAAAGAAAAAAATGATGTATATGATGTTCACGTTCATGTAGAACCAAATACCACGTGTAACGAAGGGGAATAAGAACGGAGTAACGAACCATAGTGGGGGAGAATTAGATTGAACTTCGAAAGTTACCTACAAATGATGATACAGATGTAGTTGAAATGGCCAAGATCATCTTTACCACTTCTATAGAGATACAGCTGGTAAGGGATGATATACTAACATGTACTAATTCACTACGAGCATACGACGAAATTTAGTATATTGAAAACATATAAATAGAGGGTGGAGTTTAATGCAATTTATGCTAGACCGTTCAATAAAAAAACCGATGTATAGGCAACTTGCGGAACAAATAGAGAATGGGATACTATCTGGGGATTTATCTCAGGACCAGCCATTGCCATCTGAACGTAAGTTAGCAAAAAAGTTAGGGATCAATCGGAGCACAGTTGTGACTGCTTATGATGAGTTAGAGGCGAGTGGATTAATTGTCAGAATAAAAGGAAGCGGAACGTATATCAATACGGATATATGGGGACTAACTCATAAAAGAGTTCCGAATTGGGGTAGATATGTGGAGGATGGATCATTTCTTCCGAATCTTCCTCTTGTACAGAAACTTCGTAATGAAACGGAGCAAGAAGGAATGATTAACCTATCAAGCGGGGAACTTGCAGCAGATTTACAACCTAACGCTCAATTCGCTAGGATTCTTAAGGATTATGCGTTTGATGGGAATTTAGGGTACGATCATCCTTTAGGCGATGTGGAATTACGGGAGACCATTTGTCAACATGTAAAAACCTATAAAAATATGGAAGTTGAGCCAAACTCCATACTGATTACATCGGGCGCTCAGCAAGCCATCCACCTAATCGTTCAGTGCCTGTTAAAACCAGGTGATACAGTTGCTATTGAAGATCCATCCTACGCATTCTCTTTACCGATCTTTCAATCGTTTGGTATTAAAACGCTATTACTCCCAGTTGATCAATATGGCTTAAATCCTGATGATATTGTAGCTTTACAAAGAAAACATCGAATTCGTATGCTTTTTTTAAATCCTGATTATCAAAATCCTACTGGCACAAAAATGTCGCTAGAACGTCGAAAGAGAATAGTGGAATTATCCTCAACGTACGGTATTCCCATAATTGAGGATGATCCGTATAATTTGACGTCATTCGATGGGGACATTGGACCCACGTTAAAGTCAATGGATGATAATGAAAATGTTCTATACATTAGTTCCTTATCAAAAGTGGTTGCATCAGGATTACGCATTGGTTGGATTATTGGACCAGAAAAAGTGATTACGCGTTTATCAGACGGCAAACAGCAAATAGACTTCGGTCATAGTGTTTTTCCACAATGGATAGCAAATCAATTTCTAGATTCCCCTCAATTTGATAAACATGTTTCAAATTTAAGGATCCAACTGAAGGAGCGTAGAGATGCGTTAATTTTAGCATTGGACAGTTTAACTAAAAATGAAGTTACATATGTAGTGCCACAAGGCGGAATTCATTTATGGTGTAAAATACACCACGAAATGGATGAATATAAGTTACTTGAAGAATCTATGAAAAATGGCGTTTCATTTGTACCTGGAAGACTAATGGGTTCAAAGAATGGATACGTACGATTTACTTATGGTAAAGGTAACGGAGCTTCCATACAAGAAGGCATTTCAAGGTTCGCCTACGCGCTAAGAAGTTACAGGGGATAATGTTTGAAGAATGCCAATGAATGTTTGGCTGCCACATTTGCTCCCTAGAATTGTGTCGTTGTCGTACTGTAACGTCAACCACATAATTCAGGGAACGATGATGAATAATCCACCCCGCGGTCAAGGAACCTACAGGGAAGAATCTACAGAATGTATTAGTGAAATACGAACTTTTTCAGTGGACTTAGACGGTTCCTGAGACTCGAAAACATATGCCTTTTCACGGGACCTGAACCGTCCACCGATGTTAATAAAATATAAATATAGATACAAGAGTCAATATAACAATAACTGGGAGTGATAAAACATAAATCCACAGCAAATTGGAAAAACTTTTTTTACTACTATAATCTTTATTCATAGAATTAGCAGTGGATATGGTCATAATTAGTCCGACCGCTAAAATAATGACCACGAGAATCATTGATGCAATAAGGAACACCTTTACGCCTTCCTCCTTTTTAGAAATACATTTCTTCATTCTATACAGTATAATTCTATAATACAAAGCATTTTCGGGGACCATCCACTTAGGGGTTATTTAAACCAACCACTTTTAATGTAGCGGGTATCTTGTCGTCGAGTGCCAGTCACCCAAACAACTAAAAATGTAAAAGAGATTTAATAATCATTCATGACACAGATCATAATCTGTGTATTTTTTATTTCCTAATATTTTTAAAGGGTTTTCTTAATTTAACAGATTTATAATTGGTTATCGATAGTAGTCATAACTTATATCCAGGAGGTAAACATGGATATTCAATTTATATTTTTAAAAAGAGATTAAATAAAAAAGACTTCTACAATCGGGCACGATTCCGTAATAAGATTTAGCGCCCGCATATTCAGTATGAGGGTCAATTTTTGTGAAAACATTTGTATTAGCGTTCTAATTATTTGTTTTGCACTTTCTGATATATACATACAATCCCTTATCTACCTTTATGAATATCGTAATTGTAGGGGGTGAAATAGTATGTGCAAAAAGAAAAAAACAGGTTGCCGTTGTAAGTGTAAAAAGAAATGTCCACAACAATTAACCCGGTGTGAAGGAAGTCAATGTCAACAAATCAGAAGTTGGATTGCCTCAGAGGGTTATGATGGTGTTACTAATATAGCTTATAATTACACTCAAATAAACAGATATTTTCGCCAGGCAGTTGAATATTGTCATAGTCTAGGGGATCCTTTTCGTATCGCTACTCTAAGCGAACTGGAACTACTGGCTCATCGGTTCACATATATCGATGATGCAGGCAAATTAAAAAAATGTCCTACATTAGTTTGGAGCAGAGATGAAAATGGGCAGCCCATTATTGTTCGCATTGCGCCATGTAACGGCGGGCAAATCAAGATTGTAAGAAAATCAAATCTAAAAAAATGTAAGGTTCAAGTTATTTGTGTCGCTCCTACGGGAGGGTAACTTTGTATTATAAATACTAGAGACTGTGCAACAATCAGGTACGATTGTTGAATAAAGAAATGCTCAGGCTTCTATGCCTAAGCATTTTTTTCTTGCTTTTTCTACTGTCAATTCGGTTGCAAATCATACGCTAAATGAATTGTTAATTGGGTTACGTTTTCGCGTTTTCTCTTCACATATCGTACACGGTAGTGCCCTACGGAAGTCTTCTTTGTGTTCACGCAAAATAACGCGCTACTTTCCTTGAAATAGGAAAGCGGCGCGTTGGTTGTACTATGGAATCGTGCAGTATGCAACAAGATTATTTATTGTCGTCAGATACATTCTCTTTCTGTTCTTCTGGAGTATCTTCAGTAGACGTTTTTTTCCTAATATCATAATACTTTTCCGCACCGATTCCGCCTTCGCCAATCATTTTGGAAATTTCCTTCGACCGCATTTCATTCTTTCTGATAATCTCTTGTCTGTCATCTTTAGTCATTTGCAATTCCTCCTTATACTAAACAATAGTGTTCTTTTTAAGAAAGAGAATGTGACTCTATTCCATTTTATCATATACGTATGAACAATTGTGAATTATTGCATATATCGCTAATTTTTATTGTAGAATAGTACATAACCGGTATGTAATATTTGGAAGTGGTGGTATATTCATTGGAAGTGTTTATGCAATGCTTATGGAATTAAATTGAAAGGTGACGTATATAAAATGAGGAAATTATTCGTGTTGCTGATGGTTGTGGGCGTGTTGGTAGGGTGTGGCGAGAAGCAATTATCCTATTCTGAAGTGACCATCGATCAAGTGAATGCAGATGTGAAAAGTTTCATTGACGGTATAGAAACCTCTGATGATCCTGAGGGAAATGGCATCTATATGTTCAATGAAACAGAAGTAAAACGATATTTGTATTTAAATAGAGACTTCCTGGAAAGTGGCAAAGGATTTGGCGATGTGGAGATTAAAACGGATGAGGACTCTATCCAGATATACTTGCAGGAGAATGATGACCCGACAGAAGACGAGTATAAGTTATACAACATTACATTGGATCGGACGTATGAATATATGCAAATCTTTAAAAATGATGAAGAAACATATTTCAAGTTGATTGGATTATGAAACAGAAGAAATCATAGTGGCGGCAAATCTGTCGCCACATGTTACGTACGAGGAGAGATGGTATGAAGTTGGTAGGGTGTATTTTGATGGCGGGGGTTTTAGGAATTTTGGCGTTTACGGGACCTATAGGTTGGTATATGTTAGCTACCATCATCGTCGGAGTGATTTTCAGGTCGTTTTGGTTGTTGAAGGAAATACATCAACATACCGTCCCAGTCGATGCGTACGATGGCGTGAAGGCTGCATACGAGAGATATATTTTTGAACGAGAGGAACGGGAAAAGTCGGAGCAAGATGGTTGAGACTAGAGCTTCAGTTGGGAAGAAGTGAATGACACAGCGTGGTGTATGTGTATCGACAGTTTGTGGGAATGGGTGAGCGCGTGTGAAATGGATTGGCATGATCGTGGCGGTACTTGTAGTTATGGTGTCTGTGTGGATTGTTGTAAATAAATCCTATTATCCTTCTCTACCAATAGAAAATCTATCGGCGAAAGAAGTCATCAGACAATTGAATGATTCTGATCAAAAGATTGTAGAAGTCGCTACGGATGAAGACTCCGCGTGGTATATCACAAGAAGCCAGAACAAAGGTATTTCAATAGCTGATGAAACGATTAAAGAAATGATTGGCTCCAAAGGGTGGGCATTTAAAGCAAAAGAGGGTTCAGGCCTTTTCTTTGAAAAAGAAGGTGAGACCTTGCTCGTTACGACGCAAATGTGGACGAAAAAGTATGTTCTGGTTCATGTGTCAAATCAGTTTAAGGAAATGTGAAGTAGATGTTGTTGTGAAGTGGCTGTGCTTTTGATATGAATTTGATGAGCTAGAAAAGGATGTGATTATCATACAACTTATACAAGGAACCGGCCAATTTAATATAGTTAGGGCTTTTTTAGAGATTGCAAATTTTAGCAGACAAAGGTTGTGAGAAAATGAAATCTACATTCTATTTACTCATATTGATTTCAATTATATTGGCTGTGGTTACATCTAGTTTAAATATTCATACGGATAGTAAATCTGTGATCTATGGATTGTCAGCGGTAGGTTTAATTTTAGGAGCATACTTCAGTATTAAAAAACCAAAGGAAAATAAATGATTTTGGAAAGTGTGTACTTCAACGAACGCGAGCAGTTGTTGAATAAGAATTATGCCTCAATAGGGCCATTTAGTGGAATAAAAAGGGGAGGTAGTGTTTTTAATATGAAGCGGAAATTAATGATTTCTATAAGTTTGTTTTTTGTTTTTTTACTTACGGGATGTATAGGTGAAGATTATGATTTTAACCCTCCTAACGCCTTCATTGAGAGTCAGCTTGATTTTGTTAAAGGAGAATTGGAGACTGCGAATATAAATTGGGATTCCGACAAGAAGTATACGAAAAAAACAGATGACATTGATTCCCTTGCAAAAGAACAAGAGCCATTACATTATTATTCTGGACAAAAGATGGATATAAGATTTGATAACGGGGATATAAGGATTGATAATATAAATATTTATGTAAAACAAGATGGCGAAAAAACGGAACTTCCAGTTGATAATCAAGTTTTTGAGATGCCGAAAGAAGAAGGCAATTATCTTATTGTTGTGAAGCTTGAAGCTGATAGTGGAAACACGGAATATGTAGGAAATTTTGATATTCGGGAAAGAGATGATAACCCTTATCCTCCTAGGGTTTCACTTGATAACAATTCAGATGAGGCAGATAAAGAAGAGTTAGAATCATATAAAGCAGAATGGCGAGAATACACAGTAGAAACAGATGATATGTCTTTTTTTAAAAACGGGCTAGAGCCATTAAACCATGATTCTGGCGAGCAAATGGAGATATCATTTGATCATCATAACTTTGAAATTGAGGATCTGCGTGTTTATGCGCACCATAACGACGAAAAAATGAATTTACCAGTTAAAGATAAATTCTTTAATTTGCCGGAAGAAGAAGGAGAATACATTATTGTCGTGAAGCTTCTTACGGATAAAGGTAACGCCGAATATGCAGGGAATATTATTATCGAATAATACTTCCACAATCGGGCGCGATTGTTGCACAAGTGATCGCGACTAAATCGCAATCGGGCCAATTTGCAGCATACTGATGTAAATATTAGGGGGGATTGGCGTGTGGAAAAAGGTATTAATAGTTTTCGCAATGGTAATTGGGGTATTTATGGTTTCCTTGACAATTAATAGTTTGGGCGACACGGGTAATAGAATAATGAATTTTGGAGGAGGTTTGTTGATGTTCTCGGCATCCATGACAGCTTGGCAAATGAATAGAAAAAGATAGCCGTATTCGATTATCGGGCGCAATTCTTGAAGAAGGAGTTGCGTCCTTTCCACAATAGCGCCATTTTTTTAGAAAAGGGGAGAGTAAGTTCGATAATAAAAAAACATCCTAAAAACCTTATTATCATACGATTGGTAGCGACAACATTCATACTTCTGTCTTTAATATTGCCGTACTTCGAGTTAATGGAGCATAGTACAACTCCAATTGTGATTCTCATAATACTTTTTGTTTTTTACGTTAGGGAAAATAAATATGGTGAAAAGATCGCGAGTGAATAGGTTTATACAAGAAGTTTTATACAAGAATAGGGCTCAATTCTTGTATAAGAGACCTGCATCCTATTAAGTAATAGAGCCATTTTGCGAAAAAATTATGCTTGGAGGGGAAGTAATGAAAACTACATTTCTAATTCTTGGTATGAGTATGACAATAATCTTTGGTGGAGGATTTCTTATTCGTTTAATAAGAGATTCTGACTTTTACATCGCTGAATTCATAGTAGGGATTATAGGCATAATTATGTTAATTTCTGTGTTATTTTTTAAAGGCAAATCGAAATCACCTGACAATAAATAGGGGTGTTTGCTACACGAGTAATCGCCCTAATATCGCAACCGGGCCACTTTCTGAATATAGGGTAATGAAGAAGAGGAGGGGATAATCATGCCACGTTGCACTAACTGTAATTACAAGTGGAATGTCAAAGACATAATCGCTCTTGGATTTTCAAAGAAGGGAAAAGACTGTCTCCATTGTGGTGACAGCCAATACATCTCTGTTGAATCGCGAAGGTTATTAACTTTGTGATGGTTAAGTCTACTATTTGTTCCGTTTATTATTTCTAAAATTAAATTAAGTGGAATAGATGAACCCGTTTGGTAATTCCATAAATAGACGCGATAACTAAATAAGTATTTTCCACAATCGGGCCAGATTGTCGAGTGAATTGGAAAGATAATCTAGGTGATTAGGGGTGTTATTTTGAAAAAAATGATTTTAACTATACTGCTTTTAATAAACTTATTGTATATAGCTAATTACCTTATTAATTTTGAAAGTTTCACATTAAATATTTTGTGGCTAATCTTTTTTATCGCCAGTATAGGTGTATCCCTTATTTTCCTCTTTAATTCAAAGGAAAGGTCAGATTACAGACCTTTAATCTTAGCGGTTATGGTTTTAGTAATTAGTATTGGTTCGCTAGGGTCATATGGTTTTCTATATTTTATAACACATCTTATGGGATAACTTTTTTCTCGCAAGAGGTCCAAATTGTGTATCAACAAATTTAATGGGATTGAATAAAAGTAGATGAGTTTAAGGTGATGTCGAGTATAAAAGGGCAACTACACGATTTTTGAAAAATAAAATGAATTGCTGGTATAGAAATGAGGGGAAAACGTGTTATTCTTTTTAATCTTGGTTTTAATAGTATTTGTATTCGACTTTGCAAAAATTAGAAAACAGAATCAAACAGTTATTGAACAAAATGATAAGATGATTTCTCTTTTGGAAGAAATCAAAAATAAACAATAATATTTGTGCAACTAACGGTCCATTTAATGGAATAGGTATCTAAATAGAGGTGATTCAATTGTATTTTCCAACCAAGAAAGACATTTGGTTTTTCTTAATCATTTGGGGTTTTATTCTTTTCATGATTTTAACTTACATTTTCGGTGGAGAACCTGTTGGCTGGCAAATAATCACTTATAAAAGTGTACCTGGATATATCATAGGTGCATCGATTCTAGCTTTATTAATATGGATTTGGTTTGGAACAGGTTATAAGGTTGAGGGGGAATTGCTGAAATTAAAATTTGGTCCGTATAAAAGTAAAGTACAAATCAAAGAGATCAAAAAAATCAGCAGAACAAAAAGTCCATTTACAGCGCCTGCTCTATCCGTTGACAGGTTGGATATTCTTTTTGGCAAATATGATGTGATAAATATATCTCCCAAAAATGAAAGTGAACTTATACATTCATTGTTAGCTGTAAACCCCAATATACAAATAGACAAGATTTCTTTGGAATTCAATGAAAAGTAGAGGTACTATCATTTCCATATTCGTAACGCGATTGCTTAACAGGGGATCGGGTCAAATTATTGAACACTCCTTCAATTGAATAGAAAAGGATAGTTATAGTCAATTATCATACGAGATTGTTAAAGCTGAAAAAGTGTTGGAATGGTGGAAAATATACATGTCCCAGTTATGGATATAAAACATTAGATGAAAAGCCATCCGGCACTTTCGATATTTGCGGTATTTGTTTTTGGGAAGACGATAACATTCAATTTGCTGATCCAGACTATACTGGCGGAGCTAACGAGCCGTCGTTACAAGAAGCACAAAATAATTTTATCGAATTTGGTGTAGCAGAAAACAGAAGTGGATTGGAAATCATTATATGATCAGAGATTACTATAGAATCGAGTGCGATTTTATAGTAAGGAATTGCGTTTGATCTATATAAGGACCACTTACTTACATACAGTATGTTGGAAAATTGGGAGATAATGATATGGAATTTGATTTGATTTGGATTGGATTAGGAATTGCTGCAGCTGGATATTTTGTAGGAGATGGGCTCAAAAATTTTAAAAATCCGAATGCTAAAGATAGTATCAGCGAAATCTTTAGCGATGATGATGAACACGAATTGATAAGGGAAAATAATGTTCATTACTTCATGGGGATTTCCAAAGAAGATGCGAAACACTTGATTCAAGAATATCCAAACATACCGCGCGTAGTTATAAATAATAAAATATATTACCCTAAAGCAAAACTTCGTAAATGGTTATCTGATATAGGGGCGTGAACGATCTAGTAATTTGGCCGGATTGTTTGATAGGTAAAGTCTTCAATACAAAGGGGGAGAGGTAAATGATTCTTGGATTGCATCATGCGCAGATCACAATTCCGAAAAATGCGGAAGAGGAAGGTAAGAATTTTTATTGTGATGTATTGGGATTGAAAGTAGTAGAAAAGCCAGATTCACTTACTGGTCGTGGAGGATTCTGGTTGAAAGTCGGAGACAGAGAGGTTCACGTAGGCACAGAAGACGGTTTTAACCGCTTAACGACAAAAGCGCATTTAGCTTATCTGGTAGAGGATCTCTTACATTGGAAAGGCGTGTTAGAACAACATACTATTCAAATCATTGAAGGCGTACCAATTCCAGGTTATGACCGATTTGAATTTAGAGATCCGTTTGGGAACAGAGTAGAAATGATTCAAGAATTATAAGTTCAGGGTTCAGCAAATGGAAGCAGTTGTTGAATAAACACCGTACCAGCAGCGGGGAAGCTTTGTATAAAGAATGGAGTGAGAGTTAATGGCAAGCCAGGTTTTTGGGATGATTATTCTCTGGATTATAGGACTATTCATTCTTTATCTAGTGATCTACAAAGCAGTCAAAGAAGGAATTAACAAGTCTGTAGTGGGACAGTCAATAGAAAGAACAACCGAGCCTGTAGTAAATAAAAAGTCATTTACTGATGATAATTTAGATAATTAAATGGTTTACATGCAAATGAGTGCAGTTGTGGAAGATGATTTAGTCTAAATAGGGCCAGATTAGTATGATTAAATTTGAAACGAACCGACTAGTATCACGTCTAATCATAAAAGGGGTCGGGAATAATTGGAAGATTATTTGTCGTTGTCTCCATAACTTCTATTTTCGGACTATACGGATGTGTAACCAATAACACTAATGAAGAAAATGTAAGTGGTAAACCGATTACTAATGAGTCTAAACAGGTGGATGATTTCAAAGTATCAATACATGTCGAGAAAGACCTTAATGTTTATGCCACGATTACTTATATAGGAGAAGCAGCTGAAAAGATATATATCATGGGGGAAGTATTTTTTCTTTAATATTTATAATCAGGATGTAGATGGGGAAAATAATGTTCCAGCAGAATATACTTCATTTCGTAACACAATAAAGGAATTTGACGCTATTGTATTTGTAACGCCTGAATATAACCGTTCTGTACCTGCTGTATTAAGTAATGCATTAGACGTAGGTTCACGTCCTTATGGAGCGAGTGTATGGAATGGTAAACCGGCAGCGGTTATCAGCCAATCACCTGGTAATTTGGGTGGATTTGGTGCAAACCAGCATTTACGTCAAATCCTTGTACCCTTAAATATGCCAGTGGTTCAACAACCGGAAGCTTATATTAGTAATGCTGCAGCTTTATTGGAGGAAAACGACAAAGTGAAAGATCAAGGAACTGTTCAATTCTTACAAACATTCGTTGATGCATTTGTTCATTTGATTAAGAAATATCAAGCATAAGGAAACTGCCGTTTTATGCGATTCTTTAAATAAGAATCGCTTTTCTTATTGAACTAACGGACCAGTTAACAGATATTGAAAAAGGGGAGAGAGAGATTAATTTAGAGTCCATAATTAGTTTGTTTAATATTGGTGGCATAGTATTCACGCTGTTTTTCCCTCTAGTTGATATGATACGAAACGCCCCACCCGGATCCGCACCATTTATCACTTGGTAGACGTGCTTTTTCTAAAAGGGCACCACGTTATGGAGAAAAGTTGGCAAGCAACATAAAAATCTAAACAATCGATTAGAAGAGAGGAAGTAGTATTACTTCCCTCTTTTTTTAACTGTAAATGGATAAATGATTTGGAAGACGGAATAGTTATAGCGTAAAATAGAATGGGAATCCTTGAAAACCCAAATAACGTCTATCGTCATGATCATTGAGCGATAGAGTAAAACATATTAAGGAAGGAGACTCCAATGAAAAACTTCACAAAATACTTTTTGTCTTCATTAATACTAATACTTTTCTTAACTGGTTGCAATTCCACTACCGATCAACCAAGTGAAGATGTATTCCAATACAAAGGATCATTTATTGGTGATAATAGTGCAGTCATCCATATAATTGGCCAACTGCGTTATGCCGAAAAGTTTGAGGAAGTGTCGCTTGAAACCAAAACAGAACCATATGGTATGACGATCAAGTATGAAAATATGGACGCGGCGATAGGGGAAAGTGAATATAAAGAGACAGCGGTTTACAATGCTAGTTATTTATTCGCGCTCATCGATAATGCGGAGTGGGCTAGCTTTAAATTTGGAGACTATGCCTATACAATTCATAAAACGAAATTACAAGACTGGTATGGGAAAGAGTTAAACGACTTTACGAATGAAGAAGAATTGGATGTTTTTATTCAAGAAAAATTACAAGATGACAGTGAAGTACAACAGCGGTTTGCGGAATAAAAAACGGAAAATTCATCATTGTAAGAACAATATAAGATGTAACAGAAATCCATCACTCTATGGTATACTTGCAGAAAAAATCAGGCATATTTGGAGATGGACAACGATGATACGATTTGAAAATGATTATACGGAAGGCGCGCATACGCGAATTTTGCAACGATTGATTGAAACAAATGAAGAACAAACTCCAGGATACGGTATGGATGAACATTGCGAAAAAGCTAGAGAGTATATTCGTAAAGAGTGTGAAGCGCAAGAGGCGGATGTTCACTTTTTAGTAGGGGGAACCCAAACAAATACTACTATCATCGCGTCGATTTTACGTCCTTACCAAGGCGCAGTCGCTGCGGAGAGTGGACATATCGCGACACATGAAACAGGCGCAATTGAATCTACGGGACATAAAGTACTGACTTTACCTAGCGAGGACGGGAAAATTTCAGCGGAGCAAGTAAAAGAGCTAGTGGATGCCCATTGGAATGACGCAAGTCCAGAGCACAGTGTACAGCCGGGTCTCGTGTACATTTCGAACCCTACTGAAAATGGAACGACTTATACTAAAGCGGAATTGGAAGCTTTGAATAAAGTGTGTAGGGAATGCGGATTGCCATTAATACTGGACGGTGCCCGACTTGGGTATGGGTTGGCTTCGGTTGATAATGATATTACGTTAGCAGATTATGCACGACTATGTGATGTGTTCTATATTGGCGGAACGAAAATTGGTGCATTGTTTGGTGAAGCAGTTGTCATTACCAATGATTCATTGAAAAAAGATTTTCGATATTTCATTAAACAACGGGGCGGCTTGCTTGCTAAAGGGAGACTGTTAGGCATCCAGTTTGAAACGTTGTTTGAAGATGGTTTGTACTATGAAGTTTCGAAACATGCGGTGGACATGGCGTTGATCCTTCGACAAGCATTTGTAGAGAACGGGTTTGCATTACGTTATGATTCGACAACTAATCAGCAATTCCCGATATTGCCGGAGTATGTCATGACGGAGTTGAGCAAAAAATATTCATTCACCTTCTGGGAAAAAGTCGACGCTAGCCATAGTGCGGTTCGTTTTTGTACCAGTTGGTCTACTAAGAAAGAACATGTCGACATGCTCGTCCATGATTTGCATCTGCTATGTATTACATCCTACTAGTAGCTGGTTGGTGCCACTGACAACTCAACTCTTTTTGTGAGACCTTCCCGTTTTGGGTGAGGTCTCTTTTGTGATGGTATGGCACGTAGTAGTGCCTCTAGACTGTAGATTTGTAGTATAGAAGACTATGGAATAGGGTCGTTTATTTAGAAAATGCGAGGGAATAGATAACCAAATACCTTAACGAAAAGAGGGGGAGCAGATGAAGCAATTTTTGCAGTTGGTCAGCATAGGAATTGCCGGTGGTGCCGTGTTGGCGCTACTCATGCTTGTCGTATGGGCTGTAACAGGAAATGAAGCGTATATTTTGCTGTACAATGTAGATTATTTCCCCATCATTCATGTCTTTTCGCACGTCGCTTGGTTCGGCATCGTCTTTCACTTCGTCTTTTGTATTGCCAGCGTGTTGGGGCTGTTTTACTTATTAAAATTTTTCAAATGGCAATATAACATGTGGCCGTATGTTGTGGTGTATACAGCGGGGAGCGGCGTATTGTATTTCCTTACCTTGCTAACCGATCAGCCGCCAGCAGCGGATGACGGCATGGCGTGGTTATACTGGACGGTAAGTCATTTGATTTTTAGTGTGCTCGTTGCTAGCCTAGTCATCCGATACGTTGATCGGGTTCGTGTGTAGCGTATCTGGGATTCAATTGTATGGAAAATATAATAAGTTGGATGAACTTACGGGAATCCATGGTATATTTAATAAGTCTCATAAGTAGACGCAACCGCTTATTATCCATTCCCTGTTTGCTTTCAAATGGGAAGAGAATCTTATTTATTTTACAAGCTTGGCGCTTTTCAAGGATAAATACCTTGTGCCGGACGTAAGGTGTATAGATAGTGTGTATACGCCTGGTATCCTCACTTGCGTAGCGTCGAAGTCATTTTTTCAAAAAAGGAGCCTTTACATGAACCTCATTCAAGGTCTGATCAGCTTTATCTTGCACATTGACGAGCATCTAGTCGATATTATTCAAATATTTGGCGGCTGGTCGTACGTCATCTTATTTTTAATCGTTTTCATTGAAACTGGAATCGTTATATTTCCGTTTCTACCTGGAGATTCCTTACTTTTCGCAGGCGGTGCATTTGCGGCGCTAGATGCTTTTAATATTTGGTTGCTTGTCGCGGTCTTCTTCGTTGCGGCGGTCATAGGCGATACAGTGAACTACCATATTGGACGTAAAGTGGGCATGTCGATTTCTCCTGGCAGTTGGCTAGGGAAAGTCATAAACCAAGAGAAAATGACAGCCGCGGAGGCGTTCTTTAATAAACACGGCGGGAAAACCATCCTGATTGCCCGTTTTATGCCGTTTGTCCGGACGTTCGCTCCGTTCGTTGCGGGCGCGAGCCGCATGAATTACCGGTACTTTGCTTTCTATAATGTCGTCGGGGCAGCTTTTTGGGTAGGTCTGTGCACGATGCTAGGGTATTTATTCGGAAATATTCCTATTATTAAAGAGAACTTTTCCACGGTGTTACTTGCGATTATCTTTTTATCTGTTCTGCCTGCTTTGATCGGTATGGTAAAAAGTAAATTTAGCAGTCAACCTGCAAGATGAGAAGAAACAGTTTAAGGTGCACTAGTGAAACGTTTGATGGAATAAGGGGTTCAGCAGAAAAGTAATTGGTTGTTTTATCACAATGTGTCAATGAATACCTATGCATGCTTAGTTAGTTGACATCTAAATCGGTTCAATTTATAGTGAGCCTATACATGTATACGAACACTTCCGTTAAGGGGAGTAGCTATGACAGTAAAAGTCGTCAACACAGGATGGAAGTCCTCGGCTTTACTGGCAACTAACGTTGTTTGCGAGACCTTACCAATTATTTGGTGAGGTCTTTTGTGATTGTAACAGAGACATCTAAGCCACTAATTGGTTTTGATGTCTCTTTTGTTTTTGAAAATTATAGGAGGTTACACTTTGAGTATATATCAAGAACTTGTCCAGTCGATTGTCGTGAATAAAAAGAATCGTCTGATAGACTTTCATCCGTCTATGCAGCTCGTCGGAACAGGAAGGAGTGCGTTTGTATTTCGAATCAAATTCTCGAACAAGGCGATGAAGGTATTCTTTTCAAACTTTGAGTATATTGCGAAGGAAGAAGCGGAGATTTATCGATCGCTCAAGGATATTCAGTACTTTCCACGTATTTATGAGGCAGGCGCGAATTACTTAGTGATGGATTACGTGGAAGGAGATACACTTTTTGATTGCCTAACAAATGGGCGTTTGATTACAGAAGCTCATATAGAAGAAATCGACTATGCCTTATCGTTAGCAACCGACGCAGGTTTGAATCCTTCAGACATTCATTTACGCAATATATTGATCACGCCTGACAATCGAGTGAAGCTGATTGATGTGGCGCGGTACAGACAGAAAAAAGACTGCAAACAGTGGAGTAATTTGAAAAAAGCCCATCGTCAATTTTATCAAAAACGATTCTTTTGGAAGAAAGTCCCGAGTTCGTTTTTGAATGGTGTAGCGTTCTTGTATAAAAAGGGACTCATTCCGTCATATCGATTATGAAAAGAGATTTCAGTGTTTCTATAACATGAGAATGGACTTTTCGCATACATGCACCTACACAGACTTTCATTTGTCGAATAGTATGCTGTAACGAAGAATAGATTGTTAATAAGATATCACTTTTTCACTTCACTATTATGTTCGAAATGTACGTAATAAAAACGCGTGAAAATAAGAGAAGGGGCGTGTGAAATGAGTATCCTTTTATATTTAATAATTGGTGGTGTGATGGGTTGGTTTGCTAGTCTGATCATTGGCAAAAGTGTCCCAGGCGGTGTGGTGGGGAATGTGATTACAGGTATCATCGGTGCGTGGATTGGAGGCAATTTATTTGGCAGTTGGGGACCGCGTTTAGGTGACTTTTATGTCGTCCCTACTATTGTAGGTGCGTTGATTTTTGTCATAGTCGTCAGTTACATGATGAAAGCAGCGCGGAAACATCGGTGAATAGACAGGGATGGGGGCTACCCGAAATGTGGAGGTAGCCCTATTTATTGATTGATAAACAGCATGCAACAGGATGTTTAGTTTTTGTTATGATCTGCAAAAAACGTCATCGCTTCGCTCATAAATTGTGCCAAACCTGCACCGAATTGATCGATATTCGTTGTGAAGCGTTCGTCTGCTATATACATATGCCCCAAACCTTTGAATGCTTCCAATGTGTAGTGATGGCCAGTGTGTGTATTCAAAAACTCATACCATTCTGTAATAGCTGTTTGTGCTTCAGCGGATTCAGGCGGTGTGTTTGTAAGATGTGCTAATTTCCGGTAGATGTCATTCATTTTTTCACCGACTGCTTTGTTTTCGAATGCGGTATTCGATTGTTCAACCGCTTTTGCTCCCCATAATTTTCGAGCCTCTTCTTCATAGGGATTGTGATTAAAATTAAATCCTTGAAACTTCTCTTCGTTCGACATGTCCCTCTCTCCTTTTATATACTGTGTAGTTTTATCAATAGTCGCAATCATTTGATCGATCCGTTCGCGTTTCTCAAGCAATAGTTTTCGATGTAGCTGAAGAGCTTGCTGGCGGTCAAATGACGGTTCGCTGAGAATGTTCTTTATTTCTTTAAGAGGAAATTCTAGTTCTCTGAAAAATAGTATTTGCTGCAAAGTCTCAAGGTTCCGTTCGGAGTAATAGCGATAACCCGTGTCTGTTGTCTCCTCGGGTGTCAGCAATCCGATTGCATCGTAATGATGAAGTGTGCGTACGCTAATACCGACTAAATCCGCGACTTCCTTTACCTTCATTTTCATTATCAACACCTCCTTACTATGTAGTATAAAGTGTAACGTAACGTGAGGGTCAATACAGTCAGTAGAGTTTTTTAAATAAGTAGTGCTATTCAATTCGTAGAATAATTAGATAGTTTATGGGATAATGAAGGCAATGAAGAGGGGGGTTCGTTATGGATAATCAATTTCCGATCGGAAAATTACACGTTCCTGAACAGGTGACGTTGGAAGATATTCAAAAGTGGTTACAAGAAATTGAAACATATACTACCCGATTAAGGGGAACTGTAGATTCATTGACTGACGAAGAGCTAACTAAAACGTATCGCGCAGGTGCATGGACAGTTCGTCAATTGGTACATCATATTGCAGACTCGCAGTTGATTATGTATCAGCGATTAAAGCTTGCGTTAACAGACGACCATCCAACAGTACCCGCATTTGATCAAGAGAAATGGGCTGTACTACCTGACAATGAGCTACCAGTCGAGCCTTCCATTAAGATGCTTGAAGGGATCAATGAGCGTATTGTAGCGTTAGGCAATAGTCTGACGGAAGAGCAACTACAACGAACATTTACTCATGAAGTCAACGGCGAGATTGCCGTAGCGACAAAAGTAGCGAAATTGGCTTGGCATGAAGCGCATCATTTAGCGCATATTGAGATAGCTTTGGCGAAATAATGGAAGATACGATGAACTGGCTTATCGAACTTCGATAAGCCTTTTTCTATTTTGGTTTTTATGTGTTACGTTGCAGACCCTTTTTATGTATGAGCAACAAACGAAAGTAAAGTCGTCATGTTTAATTAGCTTCACGCCAAGTTCATCTGTTCAGAATATAGTTAGCTTTTTTAAGTTGTCTGAATCATGATATAGTTAATACTAGTTTTCAAGAAATAGACTTGTGTATGTGAACAATTATATGTTGGATGATCCGAAGTGATTAAATGGAGGTTTACTGATGTTGAAGGTCGTGGTGATATTTCTGCTGGCCGGCTTGGCGGAAATCGGCGGTGGTTATTTGATTTGGCAATGGTTGCGCGAAGGGAAATCTGCACTGTTCGGATTATTCGGCGGCATTGCCTTAATTTTATATGGCGTAGTGGTCACATTTCAGACCTTTCCAACCTTTGGCAGAGTCTATGCGGCATATGGAGGCGTGTTCGTCTTTCTATCCGTATTATGGGGATGGGGAATTGATAAAAAAACTCCTGATTTGTACGATTTCATAGGAGCCGGTATTTGCCTAATTGGTGTGTCTGTCATATTATTTGCACCTAGATCGTAATAGCGATTGGCGTAAGAAAAATATTCGCTTCATTCCAAGTGAAGGCCTACAGTCTATAAGGGGAGAGCATGACGCAAAATGAAATGTTCACTATCGGGAAGTTGTGTGCCGCTGCCCAAGGGACCATTGTGACAGGTATACCGGACTCATGAAATGAATAGAAAATATAAAACGCACCCATTAGCCAGCGGGTGCGTTTTGTGTCGTTTCATTCATATACACATGACCGTCTGAAGTGGACGGAATGTGGGTCTGTTGACGTTTGGCCGAATGATACCAGCTCCTGAACAAAAGGATGATCAACACGAGATCCACCGCATCGCCTCCATAATACATAAGCATGGCCCCTGTGCGCGCTTCTTCAATGGGTACACCGGCAGGCGGATAGGCGTATAGGAATTTTGATAGAATTCCGTGTCCCGCAAGAGCCGCAATAAAGACTACAGTGCGGAAGCGGTAACTGTACCGACGAGATACAGGATCGGTGTATAAAAGAGAAATGGTAAATAGATATCCCGCAACGAACACATGCATGTGGATCAAGACATGGAGCCAAAGATGATGGTGCATGGCCGCAAACAAGCCTGTCGTGTATAACAGCCAAAGTCCGCCGATATTTAAAATGGAGGCAGTGACGGGATGTGTATAGAACCCCGCAAGTCGGCTTCTTAGCAAGGAGCTTACCATTCTTGCCTGTCGAACGGGTAATGTCCGGAGCAATAATGTCATGGGAGCGGCGAGCGCCAACAGAAGAGGACCGATCATACCGAGCAAGAGATGTCCCAACATATGCCACGTGAAGAAATCATGTGACAGTTCGGCAAGCGGTCCGACAACAGCACTTGCTGAAGCGAGTACACCCGCAATCCATAACACGATCCGTTTTCGTGGCCATTTACGCAAGCGGCTTTGCCGGTTGGAATGAAAGACAGCGCCCCCGTAGAATACGATGGCGAGCAACGCAAGCATCCCAAATAACCAATCGGTTGCACTGATATAGGAATCATGTGGCATGAGGCATCAGCCTTTCCGCCGAGCGTGCATTCCGTTGCGCGGACTTGATGAGCAACAAACCTGCCGCAATCATCAAAATAGCAGTAACGTTCCAAACGATATCATACGGAACAATGTCCACGTGATATCGGATCTGATGTATGCGCATGACCTTGTGTTGAATGGTCCCGTCATACAGTTGGAACGCACCGCCCCCGAGTAACTTGCCACCCCAGAACATCTTGTGCCATAACGCATGCCTTCTGCGCAAATCCGCCACTAAATACAACCCTCCCACTGTCGCAAACCAACTAAATGCATGAAACAAACCATCCGATACCAATCCAACCGCCACCGTAGATTTATCATAAAACTTATGCCAATGAAGTAGCTGGTGGAATACTGTCTCATCTAAAAACGCCACGAACCCGAGTCCGAATAATATACCCGCCCATAGATTTCTCTTCTGATAACTTCTTCGGTTCGTCCAGTTTTTCACTTGCAACACAGCCATCTATTACTCACTCCTTTCCTTTTATACGCAGTGTTCCCTAAAAATGCGGCATTTAAAACATGTTGCGTGGCTAGTAGAGTGGATGGGTAGACTCATAGAACGCTCTGTCTCGAAGTATGATCGGATATCCGTAGACATTGAGCGGATACACGGTCGTATAGAGCGTCTTACCGGGGTCTATGAACGGATACGCGTCGCAATAGAGCGGATGGACGAACACATAGAGCGCACTCCGCTGAAGTATGATCGGATACCTGCAAACATTGAGCGTACACACATCCACATCGGAAAGCTTTCATGATAAAAATATAGTAGCCATCCAATAATTTATGGTAACTTTTCCCGCATAATCTGCTAGAATACGAATAAAGGGAGTGAGAGCCGTGAAAATTGTTATTGCGCCTGATGCATTTAAGGGAAGCTTGCATGCAGAAGAAGCGGCCGACGCTATATATAGTGGCGTAAAAAAAGTATATCCGCACGCAGAAGTCGTCCGTTTACCGGTTGCGGATGGTGGTGAGGGGACGCTGTCTGTCCTCATGTCGTCAACTGGGGGGACGTTGCGAACCGTGTCTGTGCAAGATCCGCTTGGTCGCGCAATGGATGCGCACTTTGGTGTGCTTGGTGACGGCGAGACAGCGGTCATTGAAATGGCACAAGCGTCCGGTTTGCTGTTGCTTGCGGATCATGAACTCGATCCAATGAAAGCGTCAACATTTGGTACAGGGCAATTAATTCGTCATGCGCTTGATGCAGGTTACAGGAAAATGATTATTGGACTTGGCGGGAGTGCGACGAATGATGGGGGAACAGGCTTGCTCGAAGCACTAGGCGTTCGTTTTTTAGCCGACGAACAGGTAGTGCAGATGAATGGCTCAACGCTGTCAATAATCGATGAAATTGATATCTCGCAACTGGATAAACGTTTGCTGGAGACGGACATTCGCATTGCGTCCGACGTAGAAAATCCGTTTGTCGGTGAGCAGGGTGCGTCATTTGTTTTCGGTCCGCAAAAAGGGGCGGATGCAGAGATGGTTCTGCGTCTGGATGAAGGGTTACGTCATCTGGCGGACATGACGGAAAGGCAGACAGGCGTGCGATTGCATGAGCTGCGCGGTGCGGGGGCGGCTGGTGGAAGTGCAGGGGCATTACTTGCGTATTGTGGCGCTAATCTTAAAAGTGGAATTGATGTCGTGCTCGAAGCGATGGATTTCGCAAAGCAACTATCTTCAGCAGATTTCATCGTCACAGGGGAAGGGAAGACAGATCGGCAGACGCTTGCAGGCAAGGCATTAATGGGGATTGCCAAGCTTGCGAGAGTAGAGAATGTTCCGGTCATCGTCATTTCAGGGGCGATTGAAGAAGCGGCGCGTCAGGAACTACTGGAGTGGTTCACCGAATTGTATTCATTAGACGATGGAAAAAAATCGTTAGCTGAATTGATGGCACAAGCAGCAAAGTTATTGGAGAACAAAGCGTCAATTGTCCTGCAACATAGACAGTAGAAAATAGTTTTTTCTTATACCATGCATAGCTAGTAGGCGAGTAGGGTATAGAATCACAAGGAGGTGGTCAGATGTTTCAAGACGCGATTGACTGGCTTGTAGGGCCGGTGACTAATTTCATTTGGACATATGTTTTAATTGGACTTTTATTGGCGGCGGGTTTATATTTCACGATTCGCACGAAATTTGTACAAGTGCGCTTATTTGGTGAGATGTTCCGCCTGATTGTAGAGAAGAAGGATAACAATGACGGGGTATCGCCGTTCCAGGCATTCACAATTAGTGCCGCGTCGCGCGTAGGAACAGGTAACGTAGCTGGGGTAGCCCTAGCGATCGGAATTGGTGGGCCTGGTGCGGTATTCTGGATGTGGGTGATCGCCGTAATCGGCATGGCGACTGGATTCATCGAAAGTACATTGGCGCAAGTGTATAAAGTGAAAGATGGTGACACATTCCGCGGAGGGCCGGCGTATTACATGCAAAAAGCACTAGGCTGGCGGAAACTCGGAATTGTCTTCGCGATTTTACTGACGATGAGTTTCGGCTTCATATTTAACGCAGTACAATCCAACACCATCAGTCAGTCATTCACTGAAGTATTCGGCATTCCGAACTGGAGTGTCGGGGTTGGCTTAATGCTATTAACAGGGATTATCGTCTTCGGTGGTGTCAAACGGATTGTAAAAGTAACACAAACCATCGTACCCATCATGGCGACCTTCTATATTTTGGTAGCATTATATATCGTGATTATGAATATTTCTGAAGTTCCAGGCATTATGGTATTGATATTCGAGCATGCTTTCGGAATTAAAGAAGTCATGGGTGGCGGAATCGGGATGGCCATGATGCAAGGTGTACGTCGCGGTCTCTTCTCCAATGAAGCAGGTATGGGTAGTGTGCCAAACGCGGCTGCTACAGCAAACGTATCGCATCCGGCAAAACAAGGATTGGTACAAAGTCTAGGTGTGTTTTTCGATACCATCATCATCTGTTCTGCGACCGCATTCATCATTTTGCTAGGCGGATTGTATCAAACAGGTGAAACAAACGGTATCATCTTGACACAAAACTCCATGGCTGTTCAAGTAGGCGCATGGGCACCGTACTTCATTGCCGGTGCTATCATGTTCTTCGCCTTCAGTTCTATCATCGGTAACTATTATTATGGCGAAACAAATATTGAATTCATTCATGCCAACATCGTATGGAAACGAATCTATCAAGTTCTCGTACTGGTCATGGTATACTTCGGTGCAATCGCAAAAGTACAAGTTGTATGGGATATGGCCGACCTATTCATGGGACTAATGGCCATCATTAACTTAGTCGTCATTCTACTACTTGGTAAAATTGCCTTTAAAGTACTGGACGACTTCACTAAACAACGTAAAGCCGGCAGAAATCCTGTCTTCAAGTCAGCCAGCATCCCTGAATTAAAAGGCGCGGAATGTTGGGAAGAAACAGCGGAAAAAGCAGAAGATCGTTTGTAATGGGGTGGTTTGTGGATGTGAGGGATATGATTTTTAATCTTTAACTTATTACCATGTATAAATTAGGATTGTAGCGGAAATCCCTTATCCACACAAACCATTTAGTCAAGAAGTAAAAAGTTTGATATACTATAAAATACTGAATAACAAAAATCGAATCGTAGTTCAGAAGAAGGATTCTGAACTTCGGTTCGATTTTTGTTTTGCATGTTTGAACACAACATGTTAGGGTTATATATGAATCAACACACTATATATAGTGTGTAACAGCAAATAGATGAATTGGTACCCACCACGTTTAAAAGGGAATCCGCCACTAACGGAGCTGCCCCCGCAACTGAGGGCACGGACGACTATCTTATAAAACCACTGCTTCGGCGGGAAGGAAAGATGGAAGAACGATGTGCCAGCCAGTAGACCTGCCAGTCATCTCAGCAAAACATTCTTCGGGGTTGGAGAGTGAAAGCACAAAGCAGTCTTATTTCAGTCTGCCTAAAACTTTCCGCGATCTACTAAGCGTCAATTGACGACTCCCGATTTTATTGGGAGTTTTTTTTATTTAGTACATAACCGAATTAATTAACTAAAGGGAGCGGATATCATGGCTATTATTCAAGAAACTAAGGGACTTAATCAAGTGTTGGAAAACTTACAAGAAGAATTCGGCAAGAAACAAATGGAGCCGTTAATCGAAGCGAGTGAGAAATTCCAGGAGCGCCACCCGGCTAGCACGGCAACTGAATGGACGAACGCGATGGTGCTGGAGTCTTTAAGCCGTATTGATGAAGCAAATACGTATTGGACGTTTGTAGCGGCACGAATTTATTTATTCGACGTCTATGCAAAGCAACAAGCATTGCGTGGGGCGGATGCTTATACCGACTTTGCGAAAAATGTAGAACGCTTGGTGGAACAAGGTTTATATACACCTGTTCTGACAGAGAAGTACAGCCGAGATGAGCTTCAGGAAATCGGTAAGCTACTCGATCCTTCCCGTGATCTATTATTCACATATATCGGTTTGAAAACATTGGTAGACCGATACGTAACCGTAAACTTTAAGAAACAGCCAGTGGAGCTGCCGCAAGAGCGCTGGTTGATCATCGCGATGACACTAATGCAAGACGAAACAGTAGATCGCATTCATAAAGTTGGCGAAGCGTATTGGGCGATGAGCAATTTGTACATGACGGTTGCGACACCTACATTATCGAATGCAGGCAAGATGCACGGTCAGCTATCCAGTTGCTTTATCGATACAGTGGATGATTCCTTACAAGGAATTTACAACAGCAACACCGATATCGCAAACTTGTCGAAATTTGGTGGCGGCATCGGCGTCTATATGGGGAAAGTTCGTTCTCGTGGTGCATCGATTCGCGGTTTCGAAGGCGCGTCAAGCGGTGTTCTTCCATGGATCAAACAGCTGAACAATACGGCAGTCAGTGTCGATCAACTCGGTCAACGTCAAGGTGCCGTAGCCGTTTATCTCGACGTATGGCATCAAGATATCTTCACATTCCTTGATCTCAAGCTCAATAACGGCGATGACCGTTTACGTGCACATGACATTTTCACAGGCGTTTGCTTGCCAGACTTGTTCATGGAGAAAGTCGAGTCCCGTGAAGACTGGCATTTATTCGATCCACATGAAGTCCGCACGAAAATGGGCTATTCATTGGAAGACTTCTATGATGAAACGAAAGGACAAGGAACATTCCGCGAGAAGTATGAAGAATGCGTCCGTAATGAAGATTTATCACGAGAGACGGTTTCAGCGATTGAAATCATGAAACGTATTCTGCGTAGCCAGCTCGAGACGGGAACACCATTTATGTTCTATCGTGATGAAGTAAACCGCATGAATCCGAATAAGCATGAAGGAATTATCTATTCTAGTAATTTGTGTTCAGAAATATTACAAAATATGTCAGCAAGTACACATGAGTCCGTAACACTAGAAGACGATATGGTCGTCACACGCACAAAGCCAGGTGATTTCGTCGTATGTAACCTGTCATCGATTAACCTTGGAAGAGCAGTAACGGCAGACGTGCTAGACCGTTTGATCAAAATTCAAGTGCGTATGCTCGACAACGTCATCGATCAGAACCAAATCCCAGTTGTACAAGCGCAACGCACCAATGCACGCTATCGTGGAATTGGACTCGGCACATTCGGCTGGCACCATTTACTCGCGTTGAAAAACATTCAGTGGGAATCGGACGAAGCGGTGGATTTCGCAGACGAGCTATATGAAAATATTGCGTATTTGACAATTAAAGCCTCAATGGAATTATCAAAAGAAAAAGGCGCGTATCCATTATTTGATGGATCGGACTGGCAAACGGGTGAATACTTTGAGCAACGCGAATACGATTCAAATAAATGGCGTGAACTGCGCATGGATGTGGCAATGAACGGTATGCGTAACGGCTATTTAATGGCAGTCGCACCGAACAGTTCGACATCGGTTATCGCAGGCTCAACAGCGTCAATCGACCCAGTATTCAAGCCGTTTTACCATGAAGAGAAGAAAGACTATAAATTACCGGTCATTGCACCGGATTTGAACCACAACACGTATGACATCTACCGTCGTTCAGCTTACATCGTCGACCAGCGTTGGTCGATCAAGCAAAACGCCGCTCGTCAGCAGCATATCGATCAGTCGATTTCATTCAATATTTATGTACCGAACTCGATCCGCGCATCTGTGATTTTGGATTTGCACTTGCAGGCATGGAAATCGGGCATGAAAACCACGTACTATATGCGTTCAACTGCAGCGGAAATTGAGGAGTGTGAGTGGTGTCATTCTTAATCGCCTATGCTTCCTGGAGCGGCAACACGCAGGAAGTAGCGGAATTGATTACAGAAATTCTCCAAAGTGAAGGCGTCGAAGTCGATACTCATCGTATCGGCATCGGTGTCCTCCCTGATATTAAAAAATACGACGCGTTTTGTATTGGTTCATTCACATGGGAGAAAGGTGCAACACCGGATGAAGTCAAAGATTTCGTGGCGGACATCGGCTATAAACCCGAGCTCGTCTATGTCTTTGGAACAGGGGATACCCAGTTTGGAGGTGATGAATTATTTTGCAAAGCCGCAGACAAGCTGGCGAAATTCTATCATTCACCTTTTGAACCATTAAAGATTGAGCAAAGCCCACGCGGCATACAAGAAAAAACCGTTACGAATTGGACGAAAGGAGTGCTCGAACATTGGCGACACTTACAAGAGTAAAAGTATTAAATCCTGCAAACCCGAACAAGGCAACAGCTATTTTCGGTGGGGAAGCAAGCGGCATTCTAAACTGGAACGACCTCGCGCATCCCCATTTCTATACATTACGTCAGCGAATCCGTTCCCTGTTCTGGACAGCGAATGAAGTTGACATGACGCAAGACGTCAAGCAGTTCTCGAGCCTGACGCAAGAAGAACAATCCGCATTCCTAAAAATTATCGGCCTACTGGCTACACTTGATGGTCCACAAACTGTCATCGCAATGAAAATCGCCGACTTCACAACGGATCCTTCCGTCAAGTCGATTCTCGCGACAATCGCAGACCAGGAAAGCGAACATAATCACAGCTATGCGTACGTACTTTCATCAGTCACGAACTTGGACAAGCAAATGGCAGCTTTCGAAATGGGGCGTACAGACGAAGTATTAATGAAGCGAAATGAACGAATTGTAGATGTCTACAATGAATTTGCGGAGAACCCGACAATTGAAACGGTTCTAAAAGCGATGGTGTATACGACATTACTAGAAGGCCTATTCTTCTACAGTGGCTTCGCATTCTTCTATAACTTGGCACGCCATCAAAAAATGGTCGGCACCTCCACAATGATTTCGTACATCAACCGTGACGAACTACAGCATGGTAAAGCCATCAGCGATATCTTCCGTGCAGCTTTAGCTGAAAATCCAGAGTACAACACAGACGAGTTCACGGAATGGATCTATGACCAATTCCGTCACTCCGTCGAGCAAGAAGTCATCTGGAGTCGCTATGTATTAGCAGGGATCGATGGCCTTGAGTTGGATGAGATGGAAGGCTACGTGAAGTATCGCGCCAATAAAATGTTACGCATGCTTGGCTTAAGCGAAATTTATCCAGAGTTTACAGATAATCCAATGAAGTGGATCCGTGCGTACGTCGATAACTTTGACGATACGAAAACGGACTTCTTCGAACAAACGAGCCGTCAATATGTGAAGACTAGTGATTTGAACGGCTTTGATGATTTGTAATAAATAAAGGGAGGGGAATCCGTGACGGGTTCCTCTTTTTTATGCGTGGAGGATGGGGAGAGCACCGTTTTCGTTAATTGAAGTCGTTTATACGTATGGCTGAGCGCTCATACTTCCACGCTATCCGCTCATAAATTTCTCCGCCCGCTCTATGATCCCTCGAAACCGCTCTATCCCCCCCAGTTAACCGCTCAATGAAGACCCGCAGCCGCTCTATCCATCTAGTTGACCGCTCTAACCTCACAAAAACAAAAAAACCAAGCGGATTGAAGTCCGCTTGGTCGTTTCATTACTATAAAATTACTTCTGAGCTTCTACAGTCTTGTGCATAGTTTTGTTTTTCGCAAGATTCACGTGCCAAGATAGCGCTTCTTCCAAGATGTGTGGAGTTTGTCCGCCAACTTGTTCAACTGCTCTATTGTAATAATCACGTAGCTCTTCCTTGAAGTCAGGGTGAGCACAGTTCTCGATCAACAATTCTGCTTTCTGTCTTGGAGCCAAGCCGCGAAGATCCGCGTACCCTTGTTCTGTGACGATTACGTCTACATCGTGCTCCGTGTGGTCCACGTGAGAAGAGAAAGGTACGATGGATGATACGTCTCCGCCTTTTGCGTAAGACTTCGTAACAAAAATCGCGATGCGTGCGTTACGAGCGAAGTCACCAGATCCGCCGATACCGTTCATCATACGTGTTCCGCTAACATGTGTAGAGTTAACGTTTCCGTAGATGTCTAGCTCAAGCGCTGTGTTGAATGAAATGATACCCAAACGACGGATAACTTCCGGGTGGTTTGAGATTTCTTGAGGACGGAATACAAGTTTATCACGGTATTTAGCGATATCGTCTTTGAAGCTGTCCAAACGCTTTTTAGATAGAGTCAATGAAGTAGCAGAAGCGAATTTCACTACGCCGTCATCGATCAAGTCGAAGATTGCGTCTTGAAGTACTTCAGAATAGACTTCGATATCTTTAAACTCCGAATTTCTCATACCGTCAAGTACTGCGTTCGCAACTGAACCGACACCTGATTGAAGAGGCATTAGTGTTTCATCCATACGGCCCAATTTGATCTCGTCACGGAAGAAGTTCAACAAGTTGTTTGCAATCTCTTGTGTCTCTTCGTCTGGAGGAACGATAGGGGAAGGAATATCACCTTTCTCCGTTAGAACGATTCCAACTACCTTTTCAGGATCTACTTTGATTCCTGGTGTACCGATTTTATCTGTTGCACTGTATACAGGAATTTCTTTACGTTGGTTTTGAGCATCTGGGATGTAGATGTCATGTAAGCCTTCAAACTCCATAGGAGCGTTAACATTCAATTCGATGATGACATGCTTCGCTTCTTGAACGAAAATAGGAGAGTTACCTACAGAACCAGTTGGGATGATATATCCTTCTTCTGTAATAGCAGCTGCTTCAATGATTGCATAGTCAATTGGTCCGATTACGCCTTGGCGAATCCATTCAGCTGTATGGGAAAGGTGCTGATCGATATAGAATGAGTCACCTGAGTTGATTTTGCCACGCATTGCTGGGTTACCTTGGTAAGGAACACGTAAGTTGATTACGTCTGCATTGGCCATCAATTCATCAACGTTCGGACCCATTGAAGCGCCAGTGAAAACGTTTACTTTGAAGTCCTCAGTTTTTCCTCGTTCTGCCAATGCCAATGGAACCGCTTTCGCGTCTCCGGACAAAGTAAATCCACTCAGACCTAGAGACATTCCATCCTCGATCCAAGAAGCTGCTTCTTCTGCTGTAACAATTTTATCTTTCAGTGCTTCACAACGAAGTACCTTATTTAATTCGTTTGCCACGGTATCATCCACCTTACCTTTCATTTTGTATATAATTCTATCATTTATATAAATAAAATCAACATAATATTATGAGAACTATACTAAATTTCCCATTTGATAAATAAAAACACTTAAAATTATGAAAATTTTAAAGCGTATTCAGAAGGCGGTATAAAGTGTTTTCCCTTACTTAGAAAGTAAAATAAGGGATTCGTGAAAGGAGAATAGGGAATTCCCTGATAGAAACGAGTAGAGAAAGACGTATAGTTATATAATATAAAGATATTTTATAAGACTTGATAGAAAAGACCTACAATACATTGTAATTAATAGGGAATTCCCTCAGTTTGATTTCAGATTACTCAGATTATTTCGGGGTAAGAAGATTAGTAGACTTGATTCATTTACTGCTACGTTCTAAAAAGGAGTGGAAATGTTCGATGAAAAAGAGATTCGGATTGAATTATTTTAAACCTGTCGAGAGTTATTCTGGAAGTTGGTCAGTGTTAGAAGAGAAAAATCGTGATTGGGAAAACATGTACCGTCAACGCTGGTCGCATGACAAAGTGGTCCGTACGACGCATGGCGTAAACTGTACAGGCTCCTGTAGCTGGAAAGTCTTCGTCAAGAATGGCATTATCACATGGGAAAATCAGCAAATCGATTATCCTTCCTGTGGCCCTGATATGCCTGAATTCGAACCGCGTGGTTGTCCACGTGGCGCGTCGTTTTCTTGGTATGAATACAGTCCATTGCGCGTGAAGTATCCTTATATACGCGGCAAGCTGTGGCGCATGTGGAACGAAGCGTTGGAGGAAACGAAAGATCCTGTAAAAGCATGGACAGCAATCGTTGAAGACCCTGAGAAAACCAATGAATACAAAAAAGCCCGCGGGAAAGGTGGTCATGTCCGGATTCATTGGCGGGATGCGACGATGCTCATTGCGGCACAACTCATCTATACGGTACAAAAATACGGCCCGGATCGCGTGGCAGGATTCACACCAATTCCTGCGATGTCCATGGTCAGTTATGCATCGGGGGCGCGCTTCATTTCATTACTTGGTGGCGAAATGCTCAGTTTCTACGACTGGTACGCGGATCTTCCGCCATCTTCTCCACAAATCTGGGGTGAACAGACAGACGTTCCGGAATCGAGTGACTGGTTTAACGCAGGCTACATCATCATGTGGGGATCAAACGTACCGCTTACCCGGACGCCGGATGCGCACTTCATGACGGAAGTCCGCTATAAAGGAACCAAAGTCGTTTCCGTCGCACCCGACTATGCGGAAAGTGTAACGCATGCGGATGACTGGATCGCAGCAAATCCGGGAACGGACGCAGCAGTTGCTCAAGCGATGACCCACGTCATTTTGGATGAATTCTATCAAAAACGTAAAGAACCAACATTTATAAACTATGCCAAACAATACACCGATATGCCGTTCTTGATTTTACTTGATCCGCATGAAGATTCGTATAAAGCTGGGCGTTTCTTGCGTGCAAGCGATCTTGGACAACAGACGGCGCACGCGGAGTGGAAACCTGTGTTATTTGATGAAGCAAAAGAGGAAATCATTGTTCCAAACGGCACGATGGGGCAGCGCTGGGAAGAAGACGTCAAGTGGAATTTGCAACTGGAAAATGCAGATGGCACACGCATAGAGCCCGCATTATCCATCGAAAAGCAAGCCGAGCAATGGCTAGAAATTCATTTCCCATACTTCGATAACCGAGGAAATGGCACATTCAAGCGTCCGATTCCTGCGATGAAAGTACAATTCGCGGACGGCACGGAGCGTTTAGTTGCGACAACGTACGACGTCATGTTGAGTCAGTACGGTGTGAATCGAATCGACAGTGAGCTAGAGGCGACAGGTTATGACGATGTTACTTCTATCTATACACCAGCTTGGCAAGAAGCGATCACCAACGTTAAACCGGAACTCGTTACGCAAATCGCAATGGAGTTTGCACAAAACGCTATCGACACAGGTGGACGTTCGATGATTATTATGGGAGCGGGAATCAATCACTGGTTCAACAGTGATACGATCTACCGCGCGATTCTCAACCTTGTCACGTTGACGGCTTCACAAGGAGTGAATGGTGGAGGTTGGGCGCATTACGTAGGACAAGAGAAATGTCGTCCAATCGAGGGCTGGAGCACGATTGCCTTTGCGAAAGACTGGCAAGGTCCGCCACGTCTGCAAAACGCCACATCATTTTTCTACTTTGCAACCGATCAATGGAAGTACGAAGAAGCGGGTACGGATACGCTCATGTCACCACTTGGTGGGGAAGCGAGATACCAGCATCCAGCAGACTATAATGTTCTCGCAGCGCGTCTCGGCTGGTTGCCATCTTATCCTCAATTCAATAAAAATAGTTTACTGCTCGCGGAAGAAGCAGCGAAACTAGGCAAGACGGATACGAAAGAAGTCGTTTCGCATGTCGTAGATCAGCTGAAATCTGGCGAACTACAATTCGCAGCAGAAGATCCAGATGCACCGGAAAACTTCCCGCGTTCATTATTTGTCTGGCGTTCGAACTTGATTTCAAGTTCTGCGAAAGGGCAGGAATACTTTATGCGGCACTTACTCGGTGCTTCGGACGGTTTGCTTGCTACGCCGAATGAGGATATGAAACCGAAAGAAATGGTTTGGCGTGATGACGTGGAAGGAAAGCTCGATCTATTAGTGGCACTCGACTTCCGCATGACTGCGACACCGCTATATGCAGATCTCGTTCTACCAGCTGCTACTTGGTATGAGAAAGTGGATCTGTCATCAACTGATATGCACCCATTTGTCCATCCATTTAATCCGGCAGTCAACCCATTATGGGAATCCAAATCGGACTGGGACATTTATCGTGAAATCGCAAAAACGTTCTCGACACTTGCGGAAACGCATTTGCCGGGTGTCTACAAAGACTTGGTTACCTCTCCATTAGCGCATGACTCGGTTCAGGAAATTGCTCAGCCGATGGGCGAAGTGCATGACTGGAGTAAAGGTGAAATTGAAGCAATTCCGGGCAAAACGATGCCGGGTATGACGATTGTAGAGCGAGACTTTACGAAGGTTTACGATAAATATATTACGCTCGGGCCGCTATTGTCGACAGGGAAAACCGGCGCACACGGTGTTAGTTTCTCAGTAGCGGATGAATATGAACTGATGAAAGGTATCAACGGTATTTATGAAGACGACACCGTGAAAGACGGCTTGCCTAAATTGTACACAGCGAAACACGCAGCAGAAGCGATGTTGACGCTATCTTCCGCAACGAACGGCCGTGTATCGCAAAAAGCATTTGAAGCCGCGGAGCATGATACGGGCATGGAACTAAAAGACATCTCCGCAGACCGCGCAGCAGAGCGATTCACATTCGCAAGTATTACCGCCCAACCACGTGAAGTGATTCCAACACCGGTCTTCAGTGGTTCGAATAAATTGGGCCGACGCTACTCGCCATTTACGACGAATATCGAACGTCTCGTGCCATTCCGTACATTAACGGGTAGACAGCATTTCTACGTCGACCACGAATTATTCCTAGGATTTGGTGAATCATTGCCAGTCTATAAACCGACGCTTCCACCATTCGTCTTTGCGGATCGTGATGCAGACATTAAAGGCGGACAAGATGCGCTCGTCTTGCGTTATTTAACACCGCACGGTAAGTGGAATATCCACTCGACATACCAAGACAACCAGCACATGCTCACGTTGTTCCGCGGTGGTCCGACCGTGTGGTTATCGAATCTCGATGCAGAAGAGCACGGAATCGACGACAATGCTTGGCTCGAAGTATATAACCGAAACGGTGTCGTCAACGCACGTGCAGTTGTCAGTCACAGAATGCCTAAAGGTACGATGTTTATGTACCACGCACAGGATAAGCATATTCAAATGCCGGGTTCAGAAATCACCGAGCAGCGCGGAGGAAGCCATAATGCACCGACGCGAATTCACATGAAGCCGACTCAAATGGTAGGTGGCTATGCACAGCTCAGTTATGGATTCAACTACTACGGACCGATCGGTAATCAACGTGATGTCTACGTCGCAGTCCGTAAGATGAAGGAGGTCAACTGGCTTGAAAATTAAAGCGCAAGTTGCAATGGTCATGAACTTAGACAAGTGTATTGGGTGTCATACATGTAGTGTGACGTGTAAAACGACATGGACGAACCGTGAAGGTGCCGAGTATATGTGGTTCAATAACGTGGAAACGAAACCCGGGATCGGCTACCCGAAACGTTGGGAAGATCAGGAACTTTATAAGGGTGGCTGGCAGTTGCGAAAGGGCAAACTAGAACTGAAATCGGGTTCCAAGCTGTCGAAAATCGCACTCGGCAAAATCTTCTATAATCCCGATATGCCAGAAATGAAAGATTACTATGAGCCATGGACATATGACTATGAAAAACTAACGTCCGCACCGGATCGAGAGCATACACCGGTTGCACGTGCGAAGTCTGTCATTACGGGCGAATACATGGATCCAGAGTGGGGCCCGAACTGGGAGGATCAGTTAGCTGGCGCGCATATTACAGGACCTACTGACCCGAATATCGAGAAAATTGAAGAAGAAATCAAATTCAACTTTGAACAAGCGTTCATGATGTACTTGCCGCGACTATGCGAACACTGCTTGAACCCGAGCTGTGTAGCCTCTTGTCCGTCAGGCGCTATGTACAAGCGTGACGAAGATGGAATCGTTCTGGTCGACCAAGAAGCGTGTCGCGGATGGCGGTACTGTATGACTGGTTGTCCGTACAAAAAAGTATACTTCAACTGGAAAACGAATAAAGCGGAGAAATGTACATTCTGTTTCCCACGCGTGGAATCCGGTTTGCCAACAGTTTGTTCCGAGACATGTACAGGTCGAATTCGCTATCTAGGTGTCTTGCTTTACGATGCAGACCGCGTGCAAGAAGCCGCATCTACACCGGATCCGAAAGACTTGTATCAAGCACAATGTGATTTGTTCCTAGATCCGCATGATCCGGAAATCATCGAGCAAGCAATGAAAGATGGCATTTCCGAGGACTGGATCGACGCAGCACAAAACTCACCGGTTTATAAGTTAGCGATCGAATACAAGTTGGCCTTCCCATTGCACCCGGAATACCGGACATTGCCAATGGTATGGTACGTCCCGCCGCTTAGCCCGATCATGAACTACTTTGAAGGCAAAGATTCCATCAAAAATCCGGACATGATTTTCCCGGCTATTGAAGAAATGCGAATTCCGCTTCAGTATTTGGCAAATATGCTAACGGCTGGAGACGTGGATATTGTCAAAGGAGGCTTGCAGCGTATGGCGATGATGCGTTCGTACATGCGTGCGGTTTCTTCAGGCAAGGACTTCGACGAAACGAAATTGGAGCGTGTTGGTTTGACTGCGAAACAGACAAAGCAGATGTATCGCTTGCTTGCCATTGCCAAATACGAAGATCGTTTCGTAATTCCAACATCTCATAAGGAAAGTCAAATGAACGTCTACCGCTCACAAGGTTCAGCAGGTTACGACGGTATGGGAACTTACGGTGAACAAGCACCGGCTCAGAATCCGTATTCTTCATTTTCTGTAATGGGCTCGGACGGAGGTTGTGACGGGTGCGGACCTGTAACACCGGGAGCTGCTCCAGTGAAAACGGGCAAGGAAATCTATGAAGAAAACTTCTACGGGGGGATCTGGCGTGATTAATCTGGACCTCTTATATGACAAGAAGCATATCTTCGGCTTTTTCTCCCATCAACTGAACTATCCGGAAAAGCTAACATTCCATCCAGATATGTGGAATGAGTACGTAACGGAAGATGCTGCGGGTTACGCTGACCTGCAGCTCTACTGGGAAGCGATGCAAACATATAGTTTGGATGAAATACAGGAACTGTACACGTACACATTCGATTTCCAGAAAGACGCCACGCTGTTCATGACCTATGTGAAATTTGCAGACTCGAAAGAGCGCGGTCAGACGCTGGCACAATTAAAAGTGTTATACGAAATGTTCGGGCTCGAAATGCCGGATGAAGAACTATCCGACTTGCTTCCGTTAATGTGTGAATTTATTTATGCAGCTGAATGGAAGGGAGATCCGCGAGCGCAACAAAGCTTTTCCATGTTGCTCGCGGTCATCGAGGATGGTTCCTACTTTTTAATGAAAGCACTTGAAAAGTATCAAAGTCCATGGCTTCATTTGATCCGTGCACTGCGTGAAACATGTAAATCATGTATTCAACGGGAGGTTTCCGCTAATGACTAGTCAATTTCTTTGGGTCATTTTTCCTTACATCTGTATTGCCGTATTTATTGTAGGACATATTTTCCGCTATAAGAATGATCAATTCGGCTGGACCGCGAAGTCGAGTGAGTTTATTGAAAAGAAGCAATTAATGATCGGCAGTTTGCTGTTCCACATCGGTATCTTCCCCGTCATTTTAGGTCATGTGGCAGGACTTGGGATTCCGAAAGAGTGGACACGGGCAATGGGTATCAGCGACCATATGTACCACATCGGTGCAGTTTGGGGTGGCGGATTCTTTGGTGTAGTGACATTAGTGGGAATGATTATTTTGACGTCCCGTCGTTTCACAAAGAGAAATGTTCGCAAGTTATCTTCTAGGTCGGATTTACTCGTCAATACCTTTTTGCTATTTATCGTTTTCATTGGGGTATATAGCTCATTGATTACAAACACGATGACGCCAGGATTCGATTACCGTGATACGATTTCGGTCTGGTTCAGATCCTTGCTCATATTCCAGCCGGAAGCTGCATATATGGCAGCTGTTCCCATAGCGTTCAAGCTTCATATTTTAACTGGCTTCCTTATTTTCGCGATGTGGCCATTCACACGACTCGTTCACGTCTGGAGTGTGCCATTGAATTATGTAGGTAGAAGTTATATTCTATATAGAAAACATCAGCCGACCAAACAATCACCCCGGTAAGCGAATGATGAATAATAGGAGATTAAGTCTATGACAGGACAAGTAAATAGTAATTTCCAACTGGCGATTGACGAACTGAAAGAAACGCTTCATGCGGATTTCATCGGCTTGGCGTTAGTGGATTTGAAGAAATATCATCACGGCCTTAAGTGGCGATATGTAACGGGGAATATCAGTTTACGCTACCGTAGAATTGTCCTTCAATCAGGAAAAGGTGTGGCAGGAATTGTGTTCAAGACAGGGAAGCCGATGAAGATCGAGAATGTTGAAGCAAGTATAGTGGATGGAGATCTCTATAACTATCCGATTGTCGTATTTGAAAAGCTGAAAAGTTTTGGCGCGATTCCTCTATTCCGTGATGATCATGTGCAAGGCGTACTTTTGATTGGCTATCGTGAAGTGGACCGGTTAACGGCTGACAAGTTTGAGCAATTCAAGCATGCGGTAGGACCTCAATTCGGACCGTTTCACATGAAGGAGCGATTGAAAGATGACTTTATTGAACAATGACCAGTTAACAACTATGCTGCACAAACTATACGATCGTACGACAGAAGCGATGTTTTTTTTCGGCGAGAATGGCAAAATTCTATCCATGAATGAAGCGGCGAAACAAATAATGGAACCTGCTCTCTATGACAAGATGCTGCAAGGCGAGGCGGATGCAATTTGTCTTACATGCCGTGGCTATACAAGTGAAGACGAACAGATGACATGTGTCTCGTGTTTCATGGAGAAACCACAACAAACCGTCTCTTCATTCCAACTCTTTTTGGAGACAAAAGATCTTGGCGTGCAACCATACAGCGCAACCTATCAGGTGTTAGATGAAGAGCAACACGTATCCATGTTGATGTTGCGTAATTTAACGAGACAAACCCAGACATCCGAAGTTCTCCATCAAAGGTTACGGATGCAACAAGTCATTTTAGCGCAGGAAAATGAACGCAAACGAATTTCACGCGAGCTACATGATAGCGTGGCGCAGGAAATGCTCAGTTCGCTCGTCGATTTGCGCGTCTTGAAATATATGGGCATGAACGACAAAGCGCTTGAGAAGTTGAGACAAACGGAAGGTTCACTTATGCGTTTACTTGATGAGATCCGCCATCTATCTGTTGAATTGCGACCAGCAGTACTCGATGATTTCGGATTGGAAGCGGCTTTCCGGACGCACATCAAGAATTTGGAGAAGAATTACGGACTGTATGTTCATTTCGAATCGGATGTGAAAGAAAGACGGTATGATGGTGCGATTGAAACAGTTGCGTATCGCATCGGCCAGGAAGCGATTCTCAACTCCATGAAATATGCCCAAGTAGAAGATGTTTTTTTAACTTTAAATGAAGTGGACGGACAGCTACAAATAAAAGTATGCGATGAAGGTGTCGGCTTCAATGTCAATGACTTTACACCGCAAGGCACGGGCCTCGGTCTATATGGGATGAGAGAACGGGTGGAATTAGTAGGTGGCAGTTTAACGATCGTCTCTAGTCAGCTAGAAGGCACGACAGTCCAAGCAAATATTCCGCTGAAGAAGGAGAGAGCAACGAGTGAAAATCATAATAGCTGATGATCATGCAGTCGTCCGCACAGGATTTATGCATATCTTGAATTTTCAAGACGATATGGAAGTCGTAGCAACAGCGGCAGATGGATTGGAAGCATATGAACTAGTTGCGAAGCACAGACCGGATATTATTTTACTGGATCTTAGCATGCCTCCTGGCCAAAGTGGCTTGATTGCGACAGGCAAAATCCATGAAGACTTTCCAGAAACGAAGATCATTATTTTAACGATGTACGATGACGAGGAGTATATGTTCCACGTACTGAAAAACGGTGCAGCGGGCTATATTTTGAAAAATGCTCCTGACGAAGAGTTGCTCCACGCCATTCGTGAAGTGTATGACGGCGGGACGTATGTTCATCCGTCTATGGCTACTTCGCTCGTGAGGGAGTTTGTGAAAAAAGGAACGAATGAGACAGATGAAGATGATCCGTTCAAGATATTATCTAAAAGGGAAATTGAAATTCTGCCGCTTGTTGCAAAAGGTTATGGCAATAAGGAAATAGCAGAAATGCTGTATATTTCCGTCAAGACTGTAGAAGCGCATAAGGCGAAAATGATGGACAAGCTGCAATTGAAGAGCCGTCCGGAACTCGTCGAATACGCTCTACGCAAGAAGTTTCTAAGTTTTTAATGAAGAGGTGAAGGATGATGAGCAATACAGGACTGACGCATACGCTACCTGCCCTACGCGTGCTCGAAAATGAACATCGTTACTTAATGTCTTTGATGGAGCAGTGGCATGCGATTGTGCTAGGTTTTGAGAATGAACGGTTCACGCGTGACGAAGGTCTCGAAGCGCTCAAAAAAATGCGCGAGCTAGTCATCGAGTTCATCGATCCGCTAAAAAACCATACAGAAAAAGAAGAAGCATTCCTGTTTCCGATGCTTGCGAAATATGTAGGAAATGATCAAGGACCGGTTCAAGCAGTGCAAGAAGAACACGATGAAATTGATGCGTATATCGGACATTTCCTCCATCATACAAGAGGGGATCTATCGGAATTTACACTCGCGATGATGCAAGACGTCGTAAAAGACGCAGGTGAAGCGTTTGAAGTCATTATGATTCACTTTGTAAAAGAAGAAAACGTCATCTTTCCGATGGTTCTGTCGGTCTTACGTGCAAAAGAACAAGATGAATTATTCGAACAATTGTATACGTCCATTTTACCTGAGTAACAAACTATAGTAGTTTAAAAGAAAGAGTGTTGGGTAGATTTTCAACTAACTTCAGATGGGATGGATTCCTATGACACAAAAGATTCAATTACCTCTGCAGACGGCAAATCTAGTTGTCGGCTTCATGGTATGGGTCCTGATCTCTTCCTTATTACCATTTATTAGCGAAGATATCAGCATTCCACCAGAGCGTGTAGCCATCATCACAGCAATCCCTGTAGTACTCGGTTCGATTTTGCGAATTCCACTCGGGTACTACGCCAATGTCTATGGCGCACGTATGATGTTTTTCATCAGTTTCATTGTATTGCTATTTCCTGTCTACTACATAAGTGAAACATCAACCGTGACAGGGCTATTAATTGGCGGAACGTTGCTCGGGATTGGAGGCGCGATTTTCTCTGTTGGTGTTACGTCACTACCGAAGTATTATCCTAAGGAAAAGCACGGACTGGTCAATGGTATTTACGGAATGGGGAACATCGGGACAGCGATCACGACGTTTTCAGCGCCGGTCCTTGCGATGAAGTTTGGCTGGTCCATGACCGTCAAAATGTATTTGATTTTATTGCTTGCATTCATCGCATTGAACTTTTTCTTCGGTGACCGTAAGGAAGTAAAAGTGAAAGCCCCGATTATCGAGCAAATTAAAGGTGTCTATAAGAATGAAAAACTTTGGTTCTTCTCGTTGTTCTATTTCATCACATTCGGTTCGTTCGTTGCATTTACTGTGTTTTTACCAAGTTTCCTCGTCAATTACTTTGGACTCGATAAGGTCGACGCGGGACTTCGTACAGCAGGCTTCATCGTCGTCGCGACATTATTACGTCCGGTCGGTGGTTGGTTAGGCGATAAGTTCCAGCCGCTATTCATTTTAATGGGTTGTTTCGCAGGTTTGACGATAGCGTCTATTGTACTGGCATTTTCACCGGATATCGCACTGTACACAGTCGGTAGTATTATGATTGCGGCAGCTGCGGGTCTTGGAAATGGTGTAATCTTTAAATTAGTACCGATGTATTTCAGTAAGCAAGCAGGTACGGTGAACGGGATTGTATCGATGATGGGTGGTCTTGGTGGATTTTTCCCTCCATTATTACTCGCAACGATTTTCTCTATGACAGGTTCCTACTCCATTGGTTTCATGGCGTTTTCACAAGTATCATTAGCCAGCCTTGTATTGGCTATTTGGCTTTACTACATGGATCGTACGAGCTTATCTAAAGAAGTATTTGATTCGACTGGCCAAGGTATTCTCGTGACCAATTCAAAAGGTCTCATTGTTTCGGTCAATCCGGCATTTACGAAACTAACAGGTTATAGTGAAGAGGAAGTACTCGGTCTAAGTCCGAACATCTTAAGTTCAGGCAGACATGATCGTGAATACTACAATGATATGTGGCACACTCTTAATGAACAGGGTGTCTGGCAAGGCGAAATTTGGAATAAGAAAAAGAGTGGCGAAGAGTACTTGGAGTTCCTATCCATCAGTTCGGTGAAAGATGGAACAGGCGACGTCGTTCGCTACGTAGGTTCATTCAGTGATATTAGTCCAGAGACACATGCAGGCAATCGGTCTTAACCGGTTGCCTCGCTTGTTGTTTCATGAAAGGAAGTAGATGAAGTGGAGAATCGATATTCACGGCAAACATTATTTCAACCTATTGGGTTGTTGGGACAGCGGCGGCTATCTGATGCACATGCAGTGATTATAGGCTGTGGTGCGCTCGGTTCGTCGATTTCCGAGACGCTCGTGCGCGCGGGAATCGGTAAAATAACGCTTGCAGACCGCGATTATGTGGAGGCATCTAATTTGCAGAGGCAACAATTATTCGTCGAAGCGGATGCGAAAAATAGTGTGCCGAAAGTCGTAGCGGCAGCACGTCGTTTGCATGCCATTCGTGAAGATGTTGAAATGATCACGGTGCTCGATCATATCGATGGACCGTTGCTCGAAGAAATTGCGGTCGGCGCGGATATTCTACTTGATGCAACCGATAATTTCGAAACACGTTTGCTGATCAATGACGTCGCGTGGAAACTACATATCCCATGGGTCTACGGCGCAGTCGTTAGCAGTTCAGGTAGCGTCTTTCCTTTCAATCCCGGTAAGACACCGTGTTTCCGCTGTCTACTACCGGTCATGCCAGCGGTCAATGAAACATGTGATACAGTAGGGGTAATTGCGCCTGCAGTACAGATTTCGGCTGCACATCAAAGCGCGGAAGCGATGAAATGGCTGACAGGAAATGAAGAGGCCATGCGCACGAAACTTCTGCATTTTGATGTGTGGAATAATACATCCGTTGAAGCGGGAATCAGCCGGATGAAGAATCCGCAATGCGAAACTTGTGGTGAACATCCAACGTATCCTGCGTTGCATCAAGTGGCGGGCACGCAATACGCTGTGCTTTGCGGACGTGATACAGTGCAAATCATACCCGACGCAGGACGCAAGTTGACAGTGGCGGACGGTGTGAAAGTCGCCCAACAACTAGAATCGAAATACCGGGAGACACCGTTTTTCGTGGAATTTCAGGCGGAAAACTATCGCTGTATTTTGTTCGGTAATGGCAGGTTGTTGATTCATGGATTAAAAGATATGCGAGAAGGACGGAAAATCTATCATTCATTATTCGGCTAGGAGGGGTAGTAAATGGAAGAGACTCATTTACCACAGAAAGCGCGTGATCAATCGGTTGCAGTTGCTGTACTGACAATCAGTGATACGCGGACGAAAGCGGATGACAAAAGCGGCAAGGTGATATGCGATAAGCTACTCGAAGCGGGACATATTGTGAAGGCATACGAGATTTGTCCCGATGAAGCGTCACGTATCGAAGCGCAATTGTCTATTTGGTTGTCCGATTCGTCGATTCAGGCAATGATTTTCACGGGCGGAACGGGGATAGGCGCGCGGGATATTACAGTGGAAACCGTGTCACCCTATTTCACAAAACCGTTAGACGGATTTGGCGAACTGTTTCGCTTTTTGAGCTATACCGAAGATGTGGGATCAAAAGCGTTGCTCAGTCGCGCAACGGCAGGTGGAATCGGATTGCAGGCGGTATTTTTATTGCCAGGCTCTTCGAAGGCCGTGAAGCTTGCGATGGATAAGTTGATCGTGCCCGAGTTGCCGCATATTGTGCATGAGCTTGGAAAGCATTTGGGATAGTGGATGAGGAGTGTGGGGGATAGGGCGGTTAGCTTGGGGTTATGAGCGGTTGCGTGGGGTGATAGAGCGGACAGCGTGGAAGTATGATCGGTTTCGCGGGGTGATAGAGCGGATGGCGTGAGAGTATGATCGGCTTCGCGGGGTGATAGAGCGGACAGCGTGGAAGTATGATCGGCTTCGCGGGTTGATAGAGCGGATGGCGTGAGAGTATGATCGGTTTCGCGGGGTGATAGAGCGGATGGCGTGAGAGTATGATCGGTTTCGCGGGTTGATAGAGCGGATAACATGGAAGTATGATCGGCTTCGCGGGGTGATAGAGCGGATAACATGGAAGTATGAGCGCACACCCCAAATCCAATCAAAAAAAACGCGCGACATTTAGTCCGCGCGTTGATAATCTCCATTTTTCCCGCCAGATTTATGCTGAAGCATCGTCGGTCCGATGACCATGTCCTTGCCGGCAGCTTTACACATATCGTAAATCGTCAATGCAGCGGCAGAAGCGGCAGTCAGGGCTTCCATTTCGACTCCGGTTACGCCTTTCGTTTTGACTTCGGCTTCGATTAACACATGATAATGGGAAGATTCTTCATCGATATCCCAATCAAATCGGATATCTACGCCCGTTAAAGGAAGTGGATGGCACATTGGAATAATGTTGGACGTATTTTTCGCGGCCATGATGGCGGCGACTTGCGCAACTGCAAAGACGTCTCCTTTTTTATTTGTGCCATGAGTGATTTGCTCGTGAATGGATTTGTTTACCGTAATTGATGATGTAGCGATCGCAGTACGTAGTGTCGTTTCTTTGTCGGACACGTCGACCATTTTGGCGCGGCCTTGTTCATTGAAGTGTGTAAGTTCGGACATGATGATCATCCTTTCGTTTCATTTCATTGTACTAGTTAGTATAACAAAAGAAAGTAGGAGATGTACGTGGTGGAAATTCGAAAACCGATTCAAGTGGCGGAAGCAGTAGAGCGTGTGATGAAAAATGTATATAAGTTGGGGACGGAAGTTCTTCCGTTAGAAGATACATATGGTCGTGTACTAGCAGAGCCTATCGTAGCGAAGCATGACGTGCCGCCTTTTGATCGTTCGCCGTATGATGGTTTTGCGATTCGGGCGGAAGATTCGACGGGTGCTTCAGGTAATGATAGAAAAGCCTTTCGTGTGATTGGTGAAATTGGCGCAGGGCATGTAGCGGATCGTCCGATTGGACCAGGTGAATCGTTTCGCATCATGACAGGTGCATTAATTCCGGAACATGCGGATGCAGTCGTTATGCTGGAGCAAACGGTGGAGAATGATAGCGGGTTTACGTTACGTAAGCCGTTTGAAGCGGGCGAAAATATTTCGCGTCAAGGTGAAGATGCAAAGCAAGGTGAGACATTGATCGAAGCAGGAACGATTATTCATCCAGGGACTATTGCGTTACTTGCGACATTTGGCTATGCACAAGTGCGTGTTGCAAAACGGCCGATTGCTGGGGTATTGTCGACTGGAACGGAATTGCTCAATGTCACTGATGAACTGGAACCAGGGAAGATCCGCAATTCTAATGGTCCGATGATTCGTGCACAGTTGACGCGAATGGGAATTGAGTATATATCGTATGGCATGATGGAAGACAATTTGGATGCATGTACCGAAATCGTGGAGAAAGCACTTCAGGAAACAGACTTGCTTATTACGACGGGCGGTGTGTCGGTCGGAGATTACGATTATTTACCTATGATCTATGAGCGTCTGGGTGCGGAAGTATTGTTCAATAAAGTGGCGATGCGTCCTGGCAGTGTGACGACAGTAGCGGTGTTAGGAGATAAATTATTATTCGGTCTATCGGGTAATCCGTCTGCTTGCTTCACAGGATTTGAATTGTTCGCGCGGCCTGCCATTTACTCGATGATGGGTTGCACAGCACCTTATATGCCGCGTATTCAAGCGGTTCTTGGTGATGATTTCAAGAAAGCGAATCCGTTCACACGTTTCGTTCGCGCCAGCTGGTCGATGACAAACGAAGGAATCATAGCGACGCCTGCAGGTTTCAATAAATCCAGTGCAGTGTCTTCTATTGCACGGGGTAACTGCATCATCGTCTTGCCGAGCGGAACTCGCGGCTATGAAAAAGGCATGGTAGTGGACGCATTATTGTTAGGAACGGAACAAGGTGTGGAGCATTGGGAACTATGAAGACGCTACACGTCGTGGGCTTCAAGAACAGTGGAAAAACGACGCTTGTTTCGCACTGGATTACCGTGCTGAAGCATTTTGGTTACGAAGTCGCGGTGCTCAAACATCATGGGCATGGGGGAGCGCCTGAACTGCCGCCAGCATATACGGATACGGTGCAATTCTTAGAGTTTGGAGCAGTCTCAACCCTTGTCGCCGGGGGGGATATGATACAATTGATACAAAATAAAGAATATTCATTTGTACAGCTAAAGACATTGGCAGCGTTAAGTGAACCAGACGTTTTATTAATAGAAGGCTATAAAAAAGAAGCCGGTAAGAAAGTGGTGCTCATCCGAAACGAAGAAGAACGGGAAGAGCTGGAGTCGTTGTCTGGAATCATTCGAACGGTGAAAACAGCCGAACTTTTTGAAGACATTACACGACTCGACGATTGGTTGAAAGAATGGGTGGAGGCGGGACAATGAAACGATATGAAATTATAGATCAGCCGATTGATGTGCAGAAATACAGCGATCTTGTTTTGCATCCAGCTGCGGGTGCGGTGACGGTATTCACGGGACATGTACGCGAATGGACGCATGGTGTTCGCACATTGTATCTTGCGTATGACGCCTATGTACCGATGGCGGAAAAAAAGCTCGCTGAAATCGGTGCGGAGATGGAAGCAAAGTGGCCTGGAGTTCAAGTCGCTATGGCGCATCGGATTGGCGAGTTGAAAATATCAGACATTGCCGTAGTCATAGCGGTATCGTCTCCTCATAGAAAAGCAGCATATGAGGCGAATGAATATGCAATTGAGCGCATTAAAGAAGTCGTACCGATTTGGAAGAAGGAAATCTGGGAAGACGGCGAAGAATGGATCGGTGCACAGAAGAAATATCCAGAGAAAGGGAGCGAATCATGATGATTACAGTTCATTACTTTGCAAGACTACGCGAGTTGACGGGTAAAGGTGAAGAGTCTTTGGATCGCGCGCCTATGACGGTCGAAGAATTGCTGAACTGGGCAGAAGAGACATATCCAGGTTTCGGTAAAGAGACTATCCATGTGGCGGTGAATGAAGAGTATGCCTTAAAGGATGATGTCATTCAGGCGGGAGATGTCTGCGCGTTTATTCCACCAGTGAGTGGCGGATGAAGACAGTCGGTGTGTTGCTAGCGGGCGGACAATCGCGGCGTTTTGGCTCGCCAAAAGCGTTTGCACTGCATAAAGGTCACTCGTTCTATCATTATTCGTTAGAGGCATTGCGACCGATTTGCGAGGAGATCGTTGTCGTGGCGCGTCCAGAATATAGGGAACAGTTTCCGGATTGCGTGCATGTGACGACGGACCTGGAGGCAGTTTCTGGAATGGGTCCTCTTGCCGGGATTTTATCCGCTATGGAATTAGTGCAAGCTGACCGCTATGTCGTGTTGCCGTGTGATATGCCGTTTATGGAAGCGGGGATCATGAAAAGATTGCTAGCGTTGCATCATGGAGATATTTCGTCTGTAACGGTAGAAGGCAAGCGACACCCACTCGTTTCGGTCTGGAGTGCTAACGTCAAACCGACAATAAAACAAGCGTTACGCGATGGCAATCGTCGCGTGATGCATGTGCAAGCACAACATGAAGGTCGGTGGATTGAAGGCGATTTATTAACCGATACACCCGAAATTTCTTTTAAAAATGTCAACACGCCATGTGAACTGGGAAGGGGATGAAGAAGATGAATGCCATTGTAGATCAACTCGGTCGTCCGATTCGGGATTTGCGAATTTCCGTTACGGATCGCTGCAATTTCCGCTGTACATATTGCATGCCGAAAGAAGTTTTTGGTGATGACTTTTTATTTCTAGCTAAAAATGAATTGCTGTCGTTTGAAGAATTGGAGCGCTTGGCACGGATTTTTGCTCAGTTAGGTGTGAAGAAGCTACGCTTGACGGGCGGTGAACCGCTGATGCGCCGGAATTTACCCGAGTTGATACAGAAGCTTCACGACATCGAAGGGATCGAAGACATCGGACTGACAACCAATGCAGTGTTGCTCGGTCAATACGCACAACCTCTGTACGACGCTGGATTGCGCCGTCTGAACATCAGTTTAGATGCACTGGATCCAGAACTATTCGGACAGATCAACGGCCGTGGCATTTCACCTGAACTCGTTCTCGAAAATATCCAAAAAGCACAAGACATCGGTTTCACCATCAAAGTGAATATGGTCGTACAAAAAGGAGTCAATGAGAGCGAAATCCTCCCGATGGCTACGTATTTCAAAGAACGTGGCATCACATTGCGCTATATCGAGTTCATGGATGTCGGCAATGACAATGGCTGGAGCTTCGAAAAAGTCGTAACAAAAAAAGAGATCTACGACATGCTAGCTGCTGAGTTCGACATGGAGCCTGCGGAAGAAGACTATTACGGTGAAGTAGCAAAACGTTATCGCTATATAGGAACGGATGCACAAGTCGGCTTCATCACATCCGTTTCGGAGTCATTTTGTTCAACGTGTACGCGCTCTCGTCTATCGTCTGAAGGGAAATTATATACGTGTCTTTTCGCATCAGAAGGCTTTGACCTACGAAAATTAATTCGTTCGGATCAAACTGATGTAGAACTATATGAAGCGATTGCTACCGTGTGGAGAGGCAGAAAAGACCGCTATTCCGATGAACGGACGGAGCAGACGATAAAGAACCGGAAGAAAATCAATATGAACTATATCGGTGGCTAAAGGAGTGTTGTCCATGAAACCAACAGTATATATTTGTCGAGAGATGCCAGAAGAACTGATTGCCCCAGTACGCGAACACTATGAAGTACGCATGTGGGAGTCGACGAGTGAAGCCGTTCCTCGTGACGTATTGTTAAGAGAAGTAGCTGACGCGAATGCACTATGGACTGTCATCTCCGATCAGATCGACGAAGAAGTGCTTAACGCAGCCCCTTCATTACAATTAATCGTCAATATGGCAGTGGGCTATAATCACATCGATGTCAAAGCGGCGGCAGCACGGAATATTATTGTAACGAATACACCGGATGTGCTAACAGAAACAACAGCAGACTTGGCGTTCGCTTTATTGATGGCTACGGGCCGTGATTTGATCGGCGCAGAGAACGCGTTGCGCGAAGGGCGCTGGACGTCTTGGGAGCCCCTTGGTTTCACTGGAACTGATGTGTACGGGGCTACGCTTGGTATCATCGGCATGGGCCGAATTGGTGAAGCGGTGTTGAGACGTGCGAAAGGGTTCGATATGGACGTGCTGTATCACAACCGTAACCGCAAGTCAGAAATGGAAGATATGTATGGCTGTCGTTATGCCGAGCTTTCCGAATTACTAGCGTCGTCCGATTACGTGTTGATTTTAGTGCCGTATAGTGAGGAAACGAAAGGTATGATCGGGGAGAAGCAGTTGTCCGAGATGAAAGAGACAGGCATTCTGATCAATGTTGCGCGTGGGGGTATTGTGGATGAAGACGCGCTGTTTGATGCGCTACGTACGAAGAAGATTCATTCAGCAGGGCTAGACGTGTTCGAGACGGAGCCCGTTCCGCTAGACCATCCGTTGCTGACGTTGCCGAATGTGACGGTGCTTCCGCATATTGGTAGCGCGACGGTGAAGACGCGCAAGGCGATGATGAAGTTGAACGTAGAAGCGTTACTTGCATTTGCACAAGGGGAAGAACCGAATCATCAAGTTCGTGGTTGACTCAGGCGAGACATTGGTGACGTGGGGGCGACGTTGATCTGCGTTCCAGGCGGACGCGTTCCGCGGGCACGGCTTCAATCTCCTCGTCCGCTTCGCTCCCTGCGGGGCTTTCAGCTCGCGCTGTTCCCGCTGGAGTCGCCGCCTGGAACGCAGATCAACTAGTTTATTCTACTATCTATAGTGACGTGTAATAATTCGTCTCCACTTCCTAAAGAAGGTGACTGCAGCGGCAGGCGTAGCCAAACGACTGCCAACCTAACACATTTTACTCCCCCAAATTACTCATATTAATACTCAACAATAAATAAAAAGAGACTAGCCAAGTCATACTCGCTGACTTGGCTAGTCTCTTTTTTCATTGAGATTGGTTGATGAACCCCCAAATCGCTGCGGATAATTCGATTGCTTGTAGTTGTAGTTCCGAACCTTCGAACGCTTGACGGAACGAGCGCACAACGGATTCCAGTAAGTAGATCCTCGGTTGTTCAGCGGACAGCTCATCTAGTAAAAACTGGCTATATAACGTCCTTTGACTTCCGTCCTTTGGTAAGTTGCCAACGAATTTTTGCAAATGCTCAATCAACACTTCGCATGTCATCGGATACATCTCTTCGGCCGTTAACATATCTTCCAGCAAGCTCTGTGATAGGAAATGAGCGTCTCGTTTTACGATATCGGGTACGATCACTTCCATTCGTTGCATAACAAAATCCACTAGTTTCATCGTATCGATTGGCTCGGTAGTTGAACTTTTCCAGATATTAAGCGCATGTTGGATGAAACCAAAGAGTAACGATGCGCAATCATAGGAGTATGGTTTTACTTCCTCACCGTAGACGTTGACCAGTCGTTTCGCAAGCCATGCGAGTTCCCGAAAATGCATCTGCTTCACAAATTGACGCAGCTCATCGTCAGGTGAATGAACGATAGTTTCAAACAACGGTAGCAAGTTTTGTTGTCGATTCATCGTCAAACGAATTTCAATTTGTGCAGCGAGCAGACCAGGATCTGCAAGGTCTTTGCCGATCGCCAGCTCATTTCTCCGTAAGTAACTTATACAATAAGCGTCTTGCAATATCGCCATTAGACATTCATTTTTAGAAGGGAAGTAATTATAAAACGTTCCCTTTGAAATTTGTGCTGCATCCAAAATGTCTTGGATGGATGTTGCATGAAAGCCTTTGTCGATGAATAGTTGTTTTGCGATAAGCAATACGTGCTTTTTGCGGTCATTCATAGATAATCACCTGTGCATTTGAATTTTTATACTCTGTGTATACTATCTATACTATTCCTAAAACATTATTACATCAAGCTTTTAAGGTTTTTGAAATCTTTCAGTTGTAATAAATGTACTGCCGGTATAAAATATACTTCTGACATATTTTCCACATATTATAGGAGGGTAAAATGGTAGAATCAACAGAAATTAAAAAAATGCAGGAGAAACCGCCCTATGGCATCATTGCGATATTATTCATAGGTGCGTTCGTTGCGATTTTGAACAATACGTTACTGAATATCGCATTGCCGGTCATTATGAAAGAGTTTTCAATTTCCCCTTCGGCCGTTCAGTGGCTGACGACAGGTTATATGCTCGTCAACGGGATTATGATTCCTGCCAGTGCGTTTTTCATTCAGAAATTTACAAATAGAAGAATCTTCATTACCGCGATGGTGCTTTTCTCGTTAGGGACGTTGATCGCCATCATCGCACCGACATTCTCTTTACTAGTGGTTGCACGTATGATCCAAGCATCCGGTTCCGCACTGATGATGCCGTTATTGATGAATGTAATGTTGACGGCTTTCCCAATTGAAAAACGGGGAGCGGCATTGGGGATGTTCGGTCTTGTGATGTTCACGGCACCGGCAATTGGGCCGACATTGTCTGGTTGGATAGTCGAGCATTATTCGTGGCGGACACTGTTTGAGCTTGTGCTACCGATTTCATTGCTCACACTAGCTCTCGCAATTTTCAAACTCAAAAATATTACACCGAATCGTGATGTACGCATCAATTTCTCTTCATTAGTATTATCGACTATCGGCTTTGGTGGTTTGCTGTATGGTTTCAGTTCTGCAGGTGAACTGGGGTGGAGTTCTCCGATCGTCTATGGCACGATCGCGCTTGGTACGGTATCGCTCGTACTATTCATCCTAAAACAATTACGCATGACTGAGCCCATGCTCGATTTTCGTATTTACAAGCACTCGATGTTTGCCCTCTCATCTGTCGTATCGATGGTGTTGTCTGTGGCGATGTTTTCCGGAATGATTTTGACACCGTTGTATGTACAAAACGTGCGCGGAATTTCACCGCTAGATGCCGGACTGCTGATGTTACCCGGTGCAGTATTAATGGGAATCATGTCGCCCATCACAGGTCGTTTATTCGATAAATACGGTCCGCGTGTCCTCGTTTACACGGGACTTAGTATTTCGGTATTCACAACGTATTTATTGAGCCAATTGCATATGGATACAGGTTATTATTATTTGATGGGTGTCTATACGCTTCGGATGTTCGGGTTATCGATGGTCATGATGCCGGTTATGACAAATGGAATGAACTCGTTGCCGATGATCTCGAATCCGCATGGTACGGCAATGAATAACACATTGCAGCAAGTGTCTGGCGCGATTGGTTCGGCCTTGTTATTGACGCTCATGACCAAGCGATTGGATGTGTCTGCAGCTACCCAAGTGCAAGATTTGATCGCATCTGGAGTCGATGTCTCCGCTATGAAAGAAGAGATTGGACGGATGGCGATGCTCGACGGCGTCAATCACGCGTTCTTCATCTCGACCGTGATTACACTCATCGCATTGATCTTATCGTTATTCATAAAACGGGTCATACCACCGACTTCGCCTACTAGTGGTGAAGTGAAAGAACAATCTGAAAACTAAAACAAGGAGTTTCGTATGCTGCTATGCATGCGGAGCTTCTTTTTAGTATGGTATAGTAAAAAGAAAAGGTTGTGTTCGATGTGATAGGGAATAAAGAAAAATGCCCATGCGGAAGTGGGGATATCGTAGAGAACTGCTGCGGCAAAACAGAGATGCCGGGCACAAATACGGTCCAAGAAGAATTAAGGAAAGTATTAAACAGTTATTATGAAACATCCTTGTCTCCTGCTGAGATTCAATCATTAGAAGGGTTATTGAAAGATTGGGCTGGACGCCTTGGTGAGTGGATGGAAGAAGAGGAACTCGTGACGAATGTCAGCGATTACTATTTCTTCATCGTTCGTAAAGATCTATGGAGACGCCACCTTGTGAAAGCGCTCAACCGCACGCAAAATAGGGCAGTACGTGCTATTTTGAGAAGTTGGCAGAATGCTTTCATTACATTCGCAGAAGTGATGAAGGCTGATAAAGATGTCTATCATATGAAAGAAATTCTAGGAGAAGGCGAGTATTTATTGGCAAGAGAAGCAGGTGAGCCTGAAGATGTTCGCGCTGTCATCGCTATCGTCCTGGAAGAGATGCGCAATGAAGAGCGCTGGGTCATGCCGATTTCTGCTATTGCAGTGAATGGTCATATGAGTGATGAACTATTGACGCGTGTGCAGAAACTAGCGGAAACGAGCGAAGAGAAAAACAGCTTCGATTTTTTCAAGAAGCATCTCGTCGACATTTACGAAGTGGTTTGTAAACTGGACGTTCAGACGTTATCTGATGTAGTCGAGCAGAACTTTACACCGCTGCAACGTCAAGTAGTAGAAATATTGGATGCTCAACTCGAAAAGGAAGAGCTTTATCCGGGTGCGTATGAAATGTTATTGTCCTTGATGGCATACTACTTTACCGATCAAGATCCGAAGTTCCGCAAGCCCGAAGTACTCGCTGCGGCAGCGTTCCAATTGGCAGTCGATACGAATATGATGCCGAATACGTACACGCAAGCGGAAGTGGGTAAACTGTTTGGGGTTTCCGTCTCTTCATTCCGAAAGCATACGGATATTCTGCTAGAGAAGATTGAGGAACTTGAAAAGATGATGGCGGAAGGGAAGCAGGATTCCGCGTATCATATCGGTACCCATCCACTACCGTCTGAGCAAATGAACTGGCAAGTGCATATGTTGACGCAAAAGCATAACTTTGATTCGTTTGAAGAAGCGCAAGCGTATATTCAAGAAGCGATTCAGCAACCATTCGAGCCGGAAAATCAACAACAAGAAGCACAGATGCTGTGTTATATGGCGTACAATGCTGAAACGATCGAACAGCGACACGACTTCGCAGTAGGTGCATATGGCGCTGATCCGACGAATGTCGATGCATTGTTACTTCAGACGGAGTTGACAGATTCGAAGGACGAGCAGGAGAAGTTCTTTAAACAGGCGATATTCTCTGGTGAAAAGCAGTTTGACAGCCGCGCGGAAGATGTGTGGAAGTTCGCACCGAATCGTCCGTATTTGCGTAGCTTGATGCAGTACGGTGTGTGGCTCTATGAGCAAGATCGTTTTGTTGAAGCGAGCGAGATCTTCTTGCGTCTACTGTCGCTCGACCTCTTTGACCATCAAAGTGCAAGGTACTTGGCGATTTCTTCATTGATTCATTCAGGAGAAATAGATCAAGCAACACAGGTGTTAGAAGCATGTGTGGATGTTTCTAAAGAAGACGCTGCGTATTGGTATTTATCTTGGTTGGTAGAGATGGAACGCGCGCAGGGTAAGTCTTCGGAGCGTGCATTGGAGTTGTTTGCTAAGGCGGAACAGTTGAATCCGCATGTTAGCAAGTTAATGGAGATGGCTGTGGAAAAGATGCATTATCCGAAAAGCGTTGCGCTTACACCAGGTAGTCATGAGGAAGCACACTATATCTATTATTTGTTGTAATAAATGCAAGCCGTCATGGCAAGTTGGAATTTCCGACTTGCTGTGGCGGTTTTTTTGCGTAATGAGGCTGTCCATAGTGTTGGGGAGGGGGCTGTAGATCCGTGCTACGAGCTTCCCGCTCATACTTTCATCTTAAGCGCTCATATATCCATGGCATCTGCTCATACATCTTTATACGCGCTCTATAAACCTCCTAGTGTGCTCTATCAATCCATTTAACCGCTCTATTACATAAGGTAAGCGCTCTATGCCTGTTATCAATGCCTGCCTATCAAGTTAATTTATTCGGAATATGTCAAGCTTTAAAGGAATAGGATGATATATTGTCGAACAATTCTAATAGAGGCGACGAACGAAAACTATATGGAGCAGAAAGGGGTAATTTTAATGAAGCTAACTAACTACATTGATGGCATGTGGCAAGAGGAAGCCGCTAGTTATACTGCCGTACTCAATCCAGCGAACGGGGAAGAACTGGCGCAAGTACCTTTGTCAACGGATGAAGAGGTTCGGCAAGCGGTTGCCGCGGCGAAAATGGCGCAGAAGAAATGGGCTTTGGTGCCGGCACCGAAACGTGCAGATTATCTCTATGAAATTGGCCGTATTATGAAAGACAAAAAGGAACATCTAGCGCAAGTATTGACGAAGGAAATGGGAAAAGTCATAGAAGAGGCACGCGGTGAAGTGCAAGAGGGAATCGACATGGCGTTCTACATGGCTGGAGAAGGTCGGCGGTTGTTCGGTGAAACGGTTCCGTCTGAGTTGCAGGATAAGTTTGCGATGAGTGTTCGAGCGCCGATTGGCGTTGTCGGTCTAATCACACCGTGGAATTTCCCGATTGCCATTGCTACGTGGAAGTCGTTTCCGGCAATTGTGGCGGGCAATACATTTATTTGGAAACCGGCAACAGAAACACCGTTGATGGCGTATGAAATGGCATGGATTTTTGAACAAGCCGGCTTGCCGCATGGTGTGGCGAATATCGTCTTCGGTTCGGGTGCAGATGTTGGTACTGCGCTGATTGAACATCCCGATGTACGTGTTATTTCATTTACCGGCTCGACGGAAACAGGGCGCCATGTTGCGGAATTAGGTGGTCGTCATTTGAAGAAAGTATCTTTAGAAATGGGCGGCAAAAATGCGGTCATCGTGCTAGAAGATGCAGATATTGAACTAGCGGTAGAAGGTATTTTGTGGAGCGCATTTGGAACGGCAGGACAGCGCTGTACAGCTTGTAGCCGAGTCATCGTTCATCAAGATGTGAAAGAAGAGTTGCAGAAACGTCTGATCGAGAGCATGAAAGAACTAACGATGGGTGACGGTCTGGATGAATCGGTGAAAGTCGGCCCTGTGATCAATGAAAAGGCACTGGAGAAAATCCAAGGCTATATCGAGATCGGCAAAAGTGAAGGCGCAAACCTGGTGGCGGGTGGAAATGTGCTGAATGAAGGCAAATTCGCAAATGGACATTATGTTGAGCCGACATTGTTTGCGGATGTCGCATGGGATAGCCGTCTCGCGCAAGAAGAAATTTTCGGCCCAGTCGTTTCATTGATTACGGTCAGCAGTCTTGAAGAAGCGATTGAAGTGAATAACAGCGTCGCATATGGCTTGTCCAGTTCGATTTTCTCGCAAGACGTCAATAAAGTATTCCGCGCACAACGCGACCTAGATACAGGTATCGTCTATATCAACGCAGGCACAACAGGGGCGGAAATTCATTTGCCGTTTGGTGGAACGAAAGGGACAGGGAACGGCCATCGTGACTCCGGTGTTGCCGCACTGGATGTCTTTACGGAATGGAAGAGCATTTACATCGATTACAGCGGCAAGTTGCAGCGCGCGCAAATCGATACGGAATGAACTTACGGGAAGAAGGGATGAGCAGATGAAAGTAGTGGTATTAGGTGCAGGCTTAATGGGAAAAGAAGTCGTTCGTGATTTAGTGAAGCAGGACGAAGTGAAGAGAGTGTATCTCGCGGACCGTGCGATTCGGCAAGCAGAAGATTTTGCCGAAGAACTAATGAATGAAAAACTCGATATTTTATTGCTCGATGCTACGAATGAAGAGCAACTTAGCGACGTCATTGGATTGGGTGATATTGTCGTCAACGCATTGTTTTATACATTCAATGAAGCCGTCGCTCGCTGTGCAGTAGAACGGGGCGTACACGTTGTGGATCTAGGCGGACATATCGGTGGCGCGACGGAAAAAGTGCTCGCGCTGAATGAACAAGCTATCGCAAAAGGCGTAACGCTGATTCCGGACCTGGGGGTGGCACCGGGCATGATTAATATTCTGGCTGGTTACGGCGCATCGTTGCTAGACGAAACCCAGTCGATCAAACTTTACGTAGGTGGAGTTCCGGTCAAGCCTGAGCCACCACTGAATTATCATGTCGTCTTTTCATTGGAAGGATTATTCGATCATTACACCGATACATCACGCGTTAGGCGAAAAGGCGAAGTGAAGGAATTGCCTTCATTATCGGAAATTGAAACATTGGAATTTGATGGCTACGGCGAAATGGAAGCCTTCCATACATCAGGCGGTACGTCGACGCTGCTTGAGTCATTCCCTGCTGTCGAGACGCTAGAATACAAGACGATCCGTTATCCGGGTCATGCTGAAAAAGTTCAAGTGTTAGTGGATCTCGGTTTACTGTCTAGGGAATCCATGATTCGAGTAGACGGTAGACCGTTACGTGTACGCGACGTTATGCTCGCTCATTTGACGCCGCAACTACGCCTAGGGGATAAATCGGATGCCGTCTTGCTTCGCGTTATAGTGAGCGGTACGAAAGACGGACAGCCGCATACGATTTTGTGTAATATGATTACCGAAAAAGATCAGAACACCAACGAAACGGCTATGGCACTTGCGACGGCCAACACCATTTCAGTTGTAGCGCAAATGATTGGCAATGGCATCATTACGAAAAGAGGCGCGTACCCACCGGAAAAGATCGTGCCTGGTGAATTGTATATCGAAGAAATGAAGAAGCGCGGAGTTGTTATTGACGTACAACAGGCCTGATACAGTATATACTGGTAGGAAAGCGTGGATTTAGATCTCAATAGACCATCTCCTCGTATTTCTAAGGAGTGAAGTGGAATGCAACAACAAACTTTGAATTCATCACAGATGGGATTACAGCATCTCGCAACCAATCGACGGACAGTAAATAGGTTATTCAAATTCATGTCAGTAGACTTCGGATTTCTCGACCATATTCCGTTTCCGATTATGCGCAAAGCACTCAAGAAAAACATCTTGCGTGCAGTCTACTTGACGGACGGTATCAATGTTTACGGCTATGCTATCTATCAAGAAATCCCGAAATATGGAGGTATTCACGTACTCTATTTGGCAATAGCGCCGGAATTCCGTTCGTATGGATTAGGCAGCGTGCTACTTCGCCGTCTGGATGCGTTATCGCCATCGGGAATACTACTCGAAGTGGAAGACCCGGACTTTTCCAAAAACGAAGAAGAATTATCAATCCGAACACGACGTATTGCATTTTACGAACGGAATGGACTGACACTTGATAAAACGTTGAAGCTGACGAATTTTAAGCACCCGTTATTACTGATGACGACTTCGCAACTGCCCGCGTTGAATGAACGTCAGTTTAGGAAGTTTTATCGACAGTTGTATAACCGCGTATACCGTATACCAGTCGGGCAGATTGCGGTGAACGCACGTATCGAAAAAGCCTAGTTTCATTGTAAAGGAGGACACGAAGATGGACTTTACATTTACAGATGAACAGAACATGTTGCGACAGACAGCCAGACAGTTTGTAGATGCCGAAATCATGCCGCATATTGCGAAATGGGATGCCCAAGGAAATTTTGACGGGGGAATTTGGAAACGGCTCGCGGATCTAGGATTCATGGGAGTTTGTGTACCGGAAAAATACGGTGGCAGCGGTATGGATTATAATGCTTTAGCGATTCTATGCGAGGAACTCGAACGTGGAGACACGGCATTTCGCACTGCAGTTTCCGTACACATCGGTTTAAATTGCATGACACTGATGCAGTGGGGAACGAATGACCAGAAACAACGGTACTTGGTGCCACAAGCCAAAGGTGAGAAAATCGGTGCGTTCGGATTGACGGAACCTGGCGCTGGCTCGGATGTTTCTGCCATTCAAACAACAGCGGTTCGTGACGGAAATGACTATGTATTGAACGGTCAGAAAACTTGGATTTCACTTTGTGATGCGGCAGACAATTTTCTCGTTTTCGCCTACACGGATAAATCGAAGAAACACCACGGCATCAGCGCATTCATTGTAGAGCGTACAATGCCTGGATTTTCATCGAAGGCAATTAAAGGGAAGTACGGTATTCGGGCAGGTAACACGGGTGAGCTATTTTTTGAAGACGTTCGCGTACCCGCTGCGAATCTACTGGGCGAAGAAGGCGAAGGTTTTAAAATTGCGATGGCGGCGCTAGATAATGGACGTTTCACGGTGGCAGCAGGCGCAGTAGGCTTATTGTATGCCTGTCTTGAATCAAGCGTAGAGTACGCCACAACGCGTGAAACGTTCGGTAAGAAAATAGGTGAACACCAACTAGTTCAGCAAATGCTTGCAAAGATGGAAGCAGGTTATCAGATGAGCCGTCTTCTCGTTTATCGTGCGGGTGAATTGAAAAATAGCGGCGTTCGAAACACGCGTGAAACATCACTCGCGAAGTGGCAAGCTTGTGATTTTGCCAACCAAGCGGCAGATGACGCAGTGCAGATCCATGGAGCGTACGGCTATTCGGATGAGTATCCGGTTGCGCGGTATTTACGCAACTCGAAAGCGCCCGTCATTTATGAAGGCACGCGAGAAATCCATACGATCATGCAGGCGGAGTATGTGCTTGGAGAGCGTAGCGATAAGAAGTTGAATCGCATGTTGCCTAAGTGGCCGTTTGAAGAATAACAGCGATGCGGTAAGCCAATTAGTGTGGCTTACCGCATCGTTTTTTTGCGTGGAATTTCTAGTTGTAAGGCCATAGCGCGGTTACATTTCAACCGCCATTTATTCCAAGTTAAGAACCGACAAAGTCCCCTCCATCCACGTGTATCGTCTGTCCTGTCATATAACTCGAGTCTTTAGAAGCTAAGAAAACATAAGCGGGTGCGTTCTCAGCTGGCTGTCCGCGGCGCTTCATCGGTGTATCGGCTCCATGTTCAGCCACAGTTTTCGCGTCGAATGTAGCAGGGATCAATGGCGTCCAGATCGGTCCTGGTGCTACTGCATTTACACGAATCCCTTTATCCGATACATTTAAGGCTAATGATCGTGTAAAGCTTGTGATGGCTCCTTTTGTCGCGGAGTAATCAAGCAATCCAGGCGATCCGTTATAGGCTGTAATCGAAGAAGTGTTGATTATGCAGTCGCCTTTTTTCATATGTGTTATGGCTGCCTTTGACATAAAGAACAAGCCAAAAAAGTTCGTTTCGAACGTTTCCTTCAACTGCTCTTCGGTAATGTCTTCGATGGACTGTTGAGGAAATTGTTTTCCGGCATTGTTGACTAGTATATTTATCTCACCAAAATCTTTAATAACTTGTCCAATTAGCTGTTTACAGTTTTTGTCGCTACTAATATCCGTTTGATATTTCTTCGCTTTGCCACCATATTTCTCGATTAATTCGATCGTTTTATCCGCATCTTCATCTTCCTGATCAGCCAAATAGGCGATGGCCACGTTCGCTCCTTCTTTCGCATAGGCAACCGCAACGGCACGACCAATTCCGCTATCGCCGCCTGTGATCAGTGCGGTTTTGCCTTTAAGTTTATCTGCACCCTTAAACGTTGGATCATCATAAATTGGGGCGGGATGCATCTCTGCCTCGACACCGGGCTGTGTAGATTGTGTCTGTCCCGTAATATTCTCGTCGATTTTTTCGTATGAATCTTGACTCATGTGACATCCTCCTCAGCATGTAGTTATGAAAAGTATTCCCTGATTGCCGGAGAACAAACATCCAGATGTTCGATAGAAAATTAATCCAAGTGGCCTTTTCGCGTGTTATAATGAAGTCATTACGTACTATATAACAGCTAAGGAGCGTGTCTTCATGAACTTTCAACCTTCCAAAAAAATGTCCATCTTCTCACCAGCGATCTTTGGTGACTTAAAAGCAGCTGCTGAGTTAAAAAAAGCAACAGGTGCCCAAGTCGTCGATTTAAGCCTCGGCAGCCCGGATCTTCCGCCTGACGAGCGTGTACGCCAAGCGTTGTCTGAGCAAAGTGCATTAGCATCTTCTTACGGTTACACACTCGGAGGGACGAAACGATTCCATGAAGCCGTCGCGGATTACTACAAGCGGCGGACAGGTGTCATCATCGATCCCCAGACAGAAATCTTGCAAACGATGGGTTCGCAGGAAGGCCTCGTTCATTTACCTTTTGCGTTCTGTGACGAAGGAGATTACGTTCTGACAACGAATCCTGCCTACGTCGCCTATGACGCGGGAATTAAACTAGCAGGCGCTGTGCCTTATTACATGCCATTGCTTGCGGAGAACGACTTCTTGCCTAATCTAAACGAAGTCCCGGAAGATGTTTTGAAAAAAACGAAACTACTTATCCTGAACTTGCCAGGAAACCCAGTACCCGCAATGCCGAATGAAGCCTTCTTCAAAGAAGTCGTAGCGTTTGCGAAGAAATACGACATTATCGTACTACATGACGCAGCCTACTCGGAATACTATTTCTCAGGCGACCGTCCGGCAAGTTTCCTCACGACACCGGGCGCAATGGAAGTTGGTATGGAAATCAATTCGCTGTCGAAAAGCTTTAGCTTGGCAGGTGCGCGGATCGCTTACTTCGTTGGGAATGCAGAAATGATCAAAGTGCTCCGCGAACTAAAATCCAATCTCGACTATGGAACATTCGGACCGATCCAAGAAGCCGCTATTGTGGCGCTTGATAATGGTGAAGAGATCACGGATCGCCTACGCGCAGAGTTCTCTAAACGCCATCACGCGTTAATGGACGGACTTGCATCACTGGGCTGGGAAACGACGCCATCTGAAGGTGGTATGTTCGTTTGGGCAAAATATCCGTACGACCTAGACGACATAGAATTCGTCTTCGAAGTGATCAAACAAGCGGGTGTCGTCATGGTACCTGGCAGCATCTTCGGCACCGCAGGGAAAGGGTACGTCCGCCTTGCACTCGTGCAAAAAGTGGAATTGATTGAACAAGCGATTGAACAGCTTAAAGAATTATCGATTGTGAGTGTGTAAATAACAACGAGGAAGAGAGAATTTCTGCTCTTCTTTTTTTTATGAAAGAAATGGGTCGAATTTAATTCGATAATAGATGCCTACTGCATACATTAGACTATTACTGTACACTATCCATAGAAATGAAATGTAGAGAGGAGGGATACGATGGACGAACAAGAAAAAGACCAGGGCCGCAAGAAGGAAATCGGGATTCAACCCCGTAGAAAAAAGCAAAGCCTGGTGATCTGGGGTGTTGTCGCAACAGCCACCGTGATGTTTCTGCTACTCGTGCTACCGTTATTACAAAAGTCGAACACTGAAACTGAAAAGGTTGTGCCAGCTGTAGGTCTTTACGAAGATCTAGAAAATGTACAGCTTAAAGTGTTACAAGAAAAAGCGTTGGAAGATGGAAAAATTGAATACCTAATTGAGATAAATAATGACACCAATAGGGTCATTCACCAGCCGACATTAACCTTCAGCTTCGAGGTGAAACTGGAGAAAGGTTGGACAGAGAACCCCTTCAAGTACTCGACTGATCTTGGATTGAAAATCGAACCGGGGCAAAAAATGAAAGTACCGCTACCGGTTGATATCAGTCTCTTCAACAAGGAGAAGATCGATACCGATCATATCATGCTTGAACTCAAGGGATATTTGGACGAACTGAAGCTTGAAAATCTATTTCATATGGGACAATCGATCAGTAACGTAGAAGGCGATGGAAAATGGAAAAAGCTGTGACCAAGCTAAAATCACTCTATAAAAAGAGCGTTTTTAGCTTTTTTTAATAGGATGTAACGAAACCAAGAGTTTGCAGTCTACTCTTATACATACTAAACAAGAGGAGATGAAAACGATGAATACAGGGAGATGGCTCATTGTATTGGGTGTAGCTGGAACGATCGGAATCGTTGTACTGATCAGTTTCTTGTTCTGGCCGAAAGTTGGTATCACATCCACGAAGTCCGTACTCGCGGGTCAGTCGCTGAATGTCTACTTTACGAATCCGGTTAGGGAAAACTTGGATGCTTCGAAGTTCCATATTAAGAAAGGTAATAAGAAAACACCTGCCAAGCTTTCGTACGGAAATAAAAACACGTCATTGCAAGTAGGTGGGCTACAGCCAGGGGACTATACATTGCATATCCCATCTAAAAGTTTTGGAATATGGAAACGTGCTGAAGAACAAGTTCTTTCATTCACCGTTCTCGAATCCGTACAGCCCGTCACTTCCATTAAGGAAATAGAGAACTTTTTTGAACGGGTGGAACCTCAGGGACGCAGTGAAATCATGGAAGAGTCTTCTTCGGAAGATAAAGCTTCTACTAGTGGCGTCGCTGATCATTCACAGACCAATCAGCAAGTAGCGGGAGTAGATGAAGCAGATACTGTCAAAACGGATGGTGATTTCCTCTATGATGTCCTAAATGGCGAAGGGCTTATGATCACAGATGTCCGTAATTCAAACGAGATGGTCCGTGCCAGCAAGGTAGCCTTTTCGGATGAGTTTTATGCAAACCAACTGTATATAGATCAAGATAAAGTCGTATTAATTGGTGGCCGAAATCTAGACGCGCCGACAACCAATATGGATTCGAATAGGACGGGAGACCGCATGATGCCGACACAACAAATGTCCGTCATTCGTGTGTATGACGTCACAGACCGTACGAATCCGAAACTTATTCGTGAAACGGGTGCAGAAGGATACGTCATCGGAACACGTAAAATCGGCCAATTCGTTTACATGATCACGAATAATCAGCCATTCCTTTGGTATGATCATCAGATCTCTGTAGAAGATCAGCTAATACCAAAAGTTTATGATTCCGCAGCGGCTCAAAAGGTACAGCCGCTAGCACTCGATAAAATCTCGATTTTGCCAGGCGCCATGGAACCTTCCTACTCGGTCATTACGACACTCGATATCGAGTCGGGAGAAGAGGGAGGAGTGAATAAGAAAGCTTATCTGGGCAGTGGTGAACAGCTCTATATGTCTCCAAATCATCTGTATCTGACGTCCACAAACTACCAAAACAATCAGCAAAGTACTAGCGAAGTATTCAAATTCAGTCTGGACAAAACACAAGTGCATTTCTTACAAACTGCCCAACTGAAAGGAACGATTTTAAATCAGTTTTCAATGGATGAGCACAATGGCTACTTCCGTACGGTCACAACAGAAGGGAATCTTTGGGATGAACGTAATAAAGCGAAGAACCATTTATTCATTCTCGATGAAAATATGAAACAAGTCGGTTCAGTCGAGAATCTGGCGGTCAATGAACGAATTTATTCTGCACGATTCCTCGGAGACAAAGCGTATATGGTAACGTTCCGCGAAACGGACCCGCTATTCGTCATGGACGTTGCGGACCCGAATAACCCGAAAGTGCTTGGCGAGCTGAAGATTCCTGGCTTTAGCAACTACTTGCATCCGCTTGACGAAGGCCATTTGATCGGCTTCGGTTATGAAACAATTGCAAAGAAAAATCCGCAAGGCGGCGCACCTATTATTCAAACAGGCGGCATGAAAATTTCAGTGTTCGACGTAACCGATTTTGCCAATCCAAAAGAAACCGCTTCTGAAGTGATTGGCGGGCAAGGCACCTATTCCTCTGTCCAGCATGATCATCACGCCTTGTTCATCCATCCAACACGCCACTTATTCGGCTTTCCAATTTCAGTGTATGAGCAATCCAAGCGTGAAAATATCCTAGATCTTCAAAGCTCTGGCGCAATGATTTACGAAATCACAGCGGAACGCGGCATCGTCCAAACAGCCGATTTGACCAAACACATGACGCATGAATACATGGACTGGGAAAAAGAAATTCAACGGCTGTTGTATAGCGACAATGCCCTCTACACGATGTCCGTAAATGAAGTAAATAGCTACACATTAGACCACTTCGCCCCTCTGGATACGTTGGAAAGAGCTGGCCATACAACGAATAGTGTGCAACCTCTAGAATCGATAGGAAAATAAGGCTTGAGCGCCCACTACAACTACGTGGGCGCTTTATGTTTTCAAGTTCCGCTCAATGAACCCGTTCAAGTGCTCTATCACGTTCGAGATCCGCTCAATCAACCCATTCAAGCGCTCTATCGCGTTCGAATTTCGCTCAACGAACCTGTCCGAGCGCTCTATCACGTTCGAATCCCGCTCAATCAGCCCAGCCTATCGCTCAATCACGCCCGCGCAATCCAGCCATACACCCCCACCATCCAATCAAAAAAGGTTGTCTTTTCAACTCCCGTACAGTAAGCTGTAATCAAACGCACTGAGACGTACCACAACTGAATGAGATAGAAAAAATGGAGCCCTTTCTTTATGAAAGGAGCTCCATCTAATTTGATTGCGATAATTTATTTGATTTCGATTTGCTCAGCGGGCGTCGGCATTCCGATGAAATGACCTTGCATTGCATCAATACCCATTTCTTTCAGCAACTCAAATTGCTGTTCATTGCTGACGCCTTCTGCGATTGTATACAAGTTTAGTTTTTTTGAAAGTTGGATCAATCCTTCGATCAATTTCTGTGTCTTCGGATTGCTCAACAATGTTTCGGTAAAGACGCGGTCAATTTTGACGCTGGTGATTGGCAAATGTTGCAAGTATCGCAACGATGCATATCCGGAACCGAAATCATCGAGAGTGAACTGCAAACCAAGGTTTTGCAGTTCGGACATTTGCGTCAGTACGGATTGTTCTTCCTCCGCTTTGAGCGCGAATTTTTCCGTGAACTCGAGATGAACCTTATTTGCTGGGCAACCTGTTTCATTTAAGATGGAGATCAATCGGTCTTTCCATTGTGGGTTCAAAGATTCACGAATGGAAGAGTTGATGGAAATCCTCATATCATTACCTGCCCGATGCCATTTCGTTACGAACGTCATTGCTTCTTCTGCGACGTATGCACCGATTTCTTCAATCAAACCGTTTTCTTCTGCAATAGGAATCAATTCGTCAGGACTGATGACACCCAGATCTTCATCTTCCCAACGAACGAGCGCTTCGTAGCAAGTTATTTTCTCGCTCGCCACATCAAATTGCGGCAGATAGGCTACATGCAATGAATTGCGATCCAGTGCCGTCAGCATCTTGCGGTCAATTTCCAAACGGCGGTTTAGAATTTTATGAGACTGAGCAGATAATGAAGCAATCCGTCCGCCACCTTGACTAACGACATCGGCTGCCGCAGTCATCGCGACTTTGTATAGTTGTGTGTATGTTTGTTGATCCTCAGGGAAACGTACAATCCCGCCACTAATCGAAAGTGTTTGCGCATTGTGGCTGAGGTAGATCGGCTGTTGTTTTAAGAATTCATAGAAACCTTGAATATACCAATCACCGAAAGCTGTCAACACGACGAAGCTATTCGTATCGATACGCGCGATAGGGCTATCCTGGAAGTAGCGCTTTAATCGGTTGGTGAATTCTTGAATCAGCTGCGTCTCAGATTCTTGAGATTGCAGCTCTTTCATAGTGTAGTAATGATCGATCGTCAAATAAACAAATGAAAAATGCATGGCTTTTGCGATAGATTCATTCACTACTTGTTCTAGCTTGTGACGACTCATCAGTCCGGTTTCTACATCAATGAATGCAATTTCTCCTAAGCGTTCCTGCAAGCGAACGTCTTCCGTAATATCAAGTTCTAAAAAGAACGCAGACTGTAGTTCTCCGGTGTTGGATAGGGTAGGTACGGCAAGTGTATTCACAAAGAACGGTTCACCTATGCGGGTCATTTTTTCTATTTTACCCGCCCATGTTTTCCCGGACAGCAAACAATCCCAAATGGAGTTCGCTATTTCCTGACTGTGGGGTTGATCCGAAAACATTTGCCAAAACGATTTACCTAAGATGCGTTTCGGGGTCCAACCACTAACCGTTAGGTAATTTTGATTGGCATAGGTGATTAGACCTTCGCCATCAGTATGTGTCACTAATTGGTATTTATTTAGACTATCGACCAATTCTTGGTGTTCGCTAATCTCTGGTAACGGAATTGCATGCATAGGGGTACTCCTTTCCACTTCTACTATATGACTATTATAAATGAAGTTTCAGTGTTGTCTACATCTGACATGTGAATTTTATACTATATAAGTAAAAAACAACAATTTAGAAAGGGGTGATGGACCATGTTGCGATTAAAAGGAATTGTGATGATCATTGTAGGTTCCATGTTATGGGGCGCTACTGGACCTATGATGGAGTGGATTTTGGACTATAGTGAGATGTCGGTTTCTATGATGTTAATCCTACGTTTGACCATTGCAGGTGCTGTAGTACTAGCATTATTAAAGGCAAAAGGCATACAAGTTGGTCGTCCTATGAGACAGAAGTTGTGGTTGCGCAAAATGGGGATGTTTGGCATTATCGGAATGCTTGGGGTCCAGTTCGGATTCGTCCAAACCATTGCATATAGTGACGCGGTAGTTGCGACATTATTCCAGTTCGTTGCGCCGGTCTATATTATCATTCTACTATCCATCCTACAGAAGTCCTTTCCACCAGGTAGTCAAGTAGTCGGTATGGTCGTGGCGTTATTCGGCTTGTTCTTGCTTTTGACCAATGGTTCATTCTCAAGTATTTCATTAGATAAGACCGCGATTGTGTGGGGAGTAATTGTGGGATTTGCCTTTACTTTTTACACATTATATCCCGCAGTTCTTATGGCGGAGTGGGGTGTGTTACTTGTTGTCGGCTGGGGAATGTTCATTGGCGGCATTACTTTATTCATCCTTAACTTGCCGATGTTCTTCATGAACCTTGGTATTTTGTTCGACGGTCCGTCAATGGGCATGTTGTTACTTGTCATCATAATGGGAACACTGGCATTCATCATGTTTTTGCAAAGCATGACGTATATTTCACCCGTTGAAACGAGCGTCCTTTCCAGTTTTGAACCGCTTACCGCGATGATGATCTCTGTGTTTTGGCTCGGTCAGACGATGGGGGTCTGGCAACTAAGTGGTGCGGCCATCATGCTTGCGGGAGTTATCTGGTTATCGATCGGGGGGAATCGCAAGGAGAAAAACGCTCCGTTCCCAGAGTCCATTCAAGAGTACGATCATAGCGAAGTATAGCTTTTTGCCTGTACACGCCATATTCCTATATGACATAATGAAGGCAATGACGGCACGTAAAGGGTGAATCAGATGAAAACGGTTTTCCGCTATGCACTACCTTATAAATGGCCAATGTTCATCGCCATTTTACTCATGTTACTTGAACTATCAGTCGAATTAATCCAGCCATTGCTGATCGGTAGAATTATAGATGAAGGAATTATGAAAGAGGATTTGAACACGGTTTTGATCTGGGGGAGTGTCATGATGGGACTTGCCTTCGTGGCGTTCTTTTCGGGCGTCGTCAATTCCTATTTCGCTGCACATGCTGCACAAAGTTTTGGCTATGATCTTAGGCAAGCATTATTTCAGCGTGTCCAAACGTTTTCACTTGCAGCATTTTTATGCTTTCCGACGTCGAGTCTCATTACACGTTTGACAAGTGACGTGACACTCGTCCAAAACGCCCTTTTCATGGGACTACGAATTATGGCACGTGCGCCATTGATGGTGATCGGTAGTCTAATCATGGCATTCGTCGTCAGTCCGTTCCTAGCGGTGTTTCTACTGATTGGTGCACCGTTCCTAGCGGTATTTCTCGTTGTCATGGCGCGCAAAGGAGTCCGTTTATTTGGATTAGTCCAGCGCCGTTTAGACGGTGTCAATCATCTCGTACAAGAAAACTTGCAAGCGGTTCGTCTCATTAAAGCCTATTTACGAGGTGTTTTTGAAACGGACCGTTTTTCCAAAGCGGCAAGTGCACTAAAAAAAGATAGTGTACATGCGATGCGCTTAATGGAATTAATACTGCCAGTGTTATTGTTTATAATGAACGTCAGCTTCATGGCGGTACTTTGGTTCGGTGCAGATGAAGTCCGCAATTCAGATATGCCTGTCGGGGATATCGTGGCGATCGTCAATTACACGATGCGCATGACAAGTGCCTTCTCGATGTTTTCTTTTTTAATTGTCATCTTCTCTCGCGCAAAAGCGTCTTCCGATCGAATGGAAGAACTGCTAGTTGCGGATGCTGATGTCGAAAAGCTAGAGATAGCTGACAATCGCCACCAAGGAGCAGTTTCTGTTCGTTTTGAACACGTTTCTTTCCGTTATCCAGGAACGACTGAAGACGTACTCAAAGATGTATCGTTTGAAGTTGCTGCGGGTGAGAAACTCGTCGTCATGGGCGCGACTGGTTCCGGTAAATCCACGATGATGCAACTACTCCCGCGTATGTTCACAGCGACGAAAGGTACGGTGTGGATAGATGGAAAAAACATCGCAGACTGGCCACTCGATACGTTACGGAATTTAATCGGTTATGTGCCGCAACAATCGATGCTCTTCACAGGTTCGATCGTTGATAATCTGTCATGGGGTAAACCGAATGCCACTGCCGACGAAATCGAAGAGGCCGCTAAAAAAGCACAAATTCATTCGTCTGTCATAGATTTTAAAGATGGCTATGAAACACGTGTCGGGCAGCGCGGTGTGAATTTATCTGGTGGTCAGAAACAGCGCTTGTCGATTGCGCGCGCATTGATTCGTAAACCATCCTTACTGATTTTGGATGATAGCACCAGTGCGCTCGACGTTAAAACGGAGTCGTCATTATGGGACGAATTGCGGGAAGAAGATATGACGATGCTGATTGTCACGCAAAAAATTCAAACTGCTAAAATTGCCGATGCAATTTTATTATTATCAGAAGGCAAGATCGTAGGCTATGGTACGCATGAAGAGCTACTTCAATCGTCTAGCTTCTATCGAGAAATTGCGGAATCGCAACAGAGTGGGGGAGTGGCATGATGCGAAAACCATTTGGCTATGAACCTATTATCCAGAAAGTAGATTTATCAAAAGTACAACGAAAAAAAGTTCGGAAAGCGGGTAACTGGAAGTCCGTGCTCGCACGTATTTGGCGTTTAGTTGATCGGCAACGGGGTTTACTGATCACCGTGTTGACACTTGTTTTAATCAGTTCAGCCCTAGCGCTAATCGGTCCCTTAATGATCGGAAACATTATTGACCACTTCATCATTCCGAAAAAAGTGGATGGGCTCAGTATGCAGATTGGTTTTTTACTGCTCGTGTATGCCGGCTTCTCATTGTCTACGTATTTCCAAAACTACTGGATGGTCGGAATCGCGCAACAGACAGTCTATCGTCTGCGCACGCAATTATTCGGCCATCTACAGAAGCTGCCCATCCGTTTCTTCGATAAACGCCAGCACGGCGAATTAATGAGCCGCGTGACGAATGATATCGAGAATGTCAGCCAAACATTGAATTCCTCATTGATCCAAGTGTTTTCAAGCGTGCTGACACTTATTGGTACGGTATCCATCATGCTGTATCTCAGTCCGTTATTGACGTTGCTGACGATGATCATCGTTCCTTTAATGTTCATTGCAATGCGCTGGATCACTCGGCGTACGGGTATTTTATTTAAAGAACAACAACGTGCAATCGGTGAATTAAACGGCATGATTGAAGAAACGATTTCAGGTCAACGAGTCGTCAAAGCATTCTCGCAAGAACAGAATGTCATGGGAGAGTTCGCACAAAAAAGCGAACGTCTACGTACAACAGGTTTCTGGGCGCAGACGTATTCAGGTTTCATTCCAAAAGTGATGAACACGCTGAATAATCTGTCGTTTGCGATTGTTGCAGGGGTAGGCGGACTGCTGGCGGTGACAGGGTATGGTGGCGTAACGGTTGGAACCATTGTCATCTTCAGTGAGTACGCACGGCAATTTACGCGTCCTCTAAATGACTTGGCTAATCAATTTAACACTGTACTCTCCGCCATCGCGGGTGCAGAGCGAGTGTTTGCCATTATGGACGAACCTGTTGAAAAAGACGAAGCAACGAAGCAGATCGAAACATTACATGGCGATATCGAGTTTCGCAATGTAACATTTGGTTATGAAGAAGAAGCAATTATCAAGAACCTTAGTTTCCATGTTCAATCAGGCGAAACAGTGGCCTTCGTTGGAGCAACAGGAGCAGGGAAGACGACGATCATGCAATTGCTGTCACGTTTTTACGAAGTAGACAGCGGGCAAATTTTGCTCGATGGCATCCCGATTGACGAACTACCGCGTCAAACTGTGCGCAGCCAAATGGCTTTCGTTTTGCAAGATCCATTCCTGTTCGAAGCGACCGTGCGCGAAAACATTCGCTACGGACGACTTGACGCAACGGACGGGGAAGTCGAAGAAGCCGCTAAAAAAGCCAACGCCCATAGCTTCATCAACAAGTTATCGATGGGCTATGATACGGTGCTGACGGCAGGCGGAGAAGAGATTTCACAAGGACAAAAACAACTGCTATCCATCGCCCGTGCGCTAGTAGCCGATCCGACCCTGCTATTGCTTGACGAAGCGACTAGCAGCATTGATACAGTGACAGAGCTCGCAATACAGGATGCGTTGGAACGTCTTATGGAAGGTCGAACAAGCTTCGTCATCGCGCATCGTCTGAACACGATCAAGCAAGCAGACAAAATATTCGTACTGGCGGACGGCGAGCTACTCGAATCGGGCAGTCACGAAGAACTGCTGGAACGTAAAGGCGTGTTTCATGGAATGTTGAATCATGATGGGTAAGTGAAGGGCTGTTGATCACCGGACTCCATTCCCGATCAACTAGTGTCTTTTTCTAATGGTGGAGAGTGGATGACAAAACGTACTTACGTGTTTGTCTATGAAATTGAATAATTACAACATAAACGAGCATCGCATGTAGCGGTGCTTTTTTATATATAAACGTAATAAGAATAACTTTGGGATTTTATGTATAGCTGTAGTAGAGTAAATGAGAGAATGGAATGTGAAGGTCTATACAGAGTTACTTGAATTAAAGGTCTTCGAAAAGATGAACTCTTTCACACGTTATGGACGTATAAATAGTAGAACGGTGATTGTTCAAGAAATGAGTTAAATAGAAGAAGAGTGGTTTTGGTAAAAGGGGGCATTCTTATGAGAAGGTTTTTTTATTACTTCGGATGGACAATGGTTATAGGGATTATTATTTATTCAGGTGCAAAATATCAGTTCCTGTTGAAACAAGAATATATGAAAAACTTTGAAGTACTATCATTTATTTTGTTTTCATCAATATTTCCTGTTGGTATTGGAATACTGCTCAGGTTGCCAAAACTTATAATTGAGATTAAAGAGAATAGACAATGGACCTTTGATTGGGCTAAATTCATGGGGGTTGGATTGCCATCCCTTGGTGTATTATCTATGTGTGTACTACTATTTACACCAGCGGGGGAGAGTATTCTTCCATTTGTACCGGAAATAATTTATTCCGGAAATTCAACAATTCAAATAGTAGCTGGTGTGGTATTTGGATTTATCTTGTTAGATAGTGTAAAGAGGTAATAAATTGTTTTTAAATGAACGCGTTCCAACCACAACTGTCAATTAGTAATGGAGTTTGTATAATTTGCTTATTATTTACGTTAAAGCAGTAATAAAAAAGCATGTAAAAGGCCGCTAATTCATAAACGAATTAGCGGCCTTTTACGTGCTTCATTTTGCACCGGTGAACAGAATGGATGACATAATCGGATAATTAGCCTGTTCCGCGTTATTACTTCTTCTCATCAATATGAAGGGTCTTATCATCTGCAAACTGTACATCCAATTTGAACTCATCATACGTATCGAGTCCATACCACTGTAAAATGCGATCGATTGCTTCTTCTTTAGTAGTCCCGCTATCAATCAAAATTTCCATAAACATTTTATGCATATCGTCAATGGCCTCATTGCCTTCCAGATTCACGTCCTGGAACTCGTTGACGTACTCTGCATCGTCAGGTTTTACATCTTCATAATCCGTCTCGATTTTCTTATTGTCTTTCTTGATCGTTAAATCGAAATCCGTGAAACCATAACCGTCACCCGTGTTAATGGTACTGCCGTTACTCTCGTCTTCAATGCTGACTGCATCGTCATTGTTTGGTGCCTCGTCTTTTGACGCGCAACCTCCGAGAAGTAGAATAGATGAAACTCCTGCAATAGATAACATTCGCATGAACGACATAAGCGCCACCCTTTCTAAAGTGTATACTATTTGTATTATCACCTTAAAACGACTACCTTAAACAAAAAAATGTTCTATTTGTCGACAGGAGAATGGGAAGATGCCCAATTAATGATACTTTCGCTCCATAATTGAACCGAGCATTTGTCGGATCGGTAAAACTTGTCCGCTTGGTAATCGAACCTTTCCATGATAATAGCCGACATATTGATTAATCGACATCTTCCGTACAATATAATCATCAAGCGTTGGGCATTGGAAAAATGGTTTAAACGTCAACTGGATATCATTCGAAAACTTTGTGTGAATTTTCCATGCGCTTTTCGGGTCTTCTTTATCACTTTCGAATACTACATCTTCATGAAATTTATGCATCGTACCTTCTACGAAGACGGCATTTTCCGTCAACCCCGTACCATCCGTCCAACTACCGCCGAAATTTAAGCCGATCCGTTTGCCGCTTGTCCGCTGGGAAGCCATCGCCCAGTCCCAATTCGTTCTGGCATTCCATACGCCGCGCCCATAATCGCAAATGGCAAAACTGTAATAGGGATTGAAATCAAAGCGTCGATCACCAAAACGTACATATCCGCCGGTCGGCATAATCGAATGTTTGGAAGTGAAATGGAATGAGTCTCGACTTTTCGGAATGACTACATTTAATGATTCATCTTTCTCGGGATGAATAATATGTAAATCTGCATGCAACACTTCATTGTCAAAATCAGGAATGACAATGGACAAATGCGTTTCACCTTGCATATGTACGAATTGAACCGTCATATCGTCATGCGCGAACTTGATACTATCGAGTGCCTCTTCAGGCATTTTAATACGTCTTCCAAAAGGAAGGGTTACATGTTTCTCGTAGAATCGCTGTGTTTCATAGTTGAGTATGTAAATTAGACAAGTCACTTTATGATCCAGGTGTACGATCGAGGCGGTTAATAAAATATCCTCCCCATAGATGCACCAATTGTTCCAGCGCTTCTTCTTCATGAACTGTCCTCTTAAATTGCTCCTCACTAAAGGGCTGCGTGCGTATCCTATTGATTCAGGATTCAGAAGCCCCTTGGAGTCACACAGAGAAACAATTTCAGATAACTCTCTTTCTTCATGCTGCATACCATTAACCACCTTTCTTGCCTATTGTCTTTTAAACGAACAATTGATATACTCTATATTGTATCAGATATAAGGGGCATTAGCTCAGCTGGGAGAGCGTTGCGCTGGCAGTGCAAAGGTCAGGGGTTCGAGCCCCCTATGCTCCATTAAAATAAAGAAGGCAGTTCATTAGAGAAATCTCTAACGGACTGTCGTTTTTTTTATCGAGACAGTACTAGTAAACCTATCTTCTCCTTCGCCATGCGTAATGAAACTATTTACTATTGTATAATTATTCATTGTAATGTATATTGAATACTATAGAAAGTAATCGTTATAAGATCTTGTCCAATATATGGAGTATACAAGCAAACGTATACATATACTTGTAGACAGTTGGTAGGCCGTATCTTATAATTGTATTAATTTAGAATATTTATACTAGCAAAGAGAGAGAAGGGGAAATGTATGAAGAAGATGTTTACAGCATTATTGCTAATCCTATTATTGGTCGTTGCGGGATGTAGCAGTAACGATGGAGGGGCAGGCTCAACAGAGAAGTCCACGTTGAAGAATATTAAAGACAACAAAAAATTGGTGGTTGGAATTGCACCAGGTTATTTCCCTTTTGAAATGAAAAGCATTGAAGGCGGTTATGTCGGGTATGATATCGATCTAGCAAACGCAGTGGGTGAAGCGTTAAATACGGAAGTAGAGTTTAAACAATTCGTATTTGATGGCTTAGGACCGGCTTTGCAAATAGGTGAAGTAGATATGGTCATCGCAGGTATGACGATTCGTGGGGATCGTGCATTATCCATTAGCATGTCCAATCCTTACTATAAAACAGGTCAGGCGATCATGGTGCCAGCTGCGAATAAAGGGATCAAATCATGGGAAGAGCTTGACGTCAAGGGGAATAAAATTGCGGTAGGTATCGGGACTACGGGCGCATTGCTTGCGAAGTCTCAGTTCAAAAATGCGGAAGTAGTAGACTTCGAGGATTTCCCGTTAGCAGCTACGACAATGGGTTCAGGACAGGCTGATGCCGTTGTGTATGATGAACCTGCCATTGCTGTTTGGCGTTTGGAACATGAAGGAGAAGTTCATCAAGTAGAAGGTTTGATGTCTGCTGAGAATCTCGGAATTGCAGTAAAGAAAAATGATTTTGAAACGATTCAATGGTTGAATTCATTCTTGCACAGCTATGTGGACAGCCCGGAAGAACTAGCATCAAGAAGTCGTTGGTTTGAAGAAAGCGACTGGCTAGATAAGGTTTCGGGAGAATAATATGGGCGGCTATGAATATGACTTCAGTGTAATATCGCAAAATATGGATATCTTTATTGAAGGGGCGCTGAAAACTCTTGAAATTTCAGCGATCGCATTATTGCTGGCTATTCCGATGGGGATTATTATCGGAATGGGTAGGATTTCCCGCAATAGATTCATCCGTATTCTTTCCTCAGCCTATGTAGAAGTCATGCGCGGCGTGCCGTTGCTTGTACTATTGATTTGGATTTTCTTTGTACTCGGTCAATTTTTAAAGCTCGGTTCTTATTGGGCATCAATTATTGGGTTGGCTGTTTTTACCGCAGCATTCATTGCAGAAATTGTTCGTTCAGGAATACAAGGTGTGCCAAGAGGTCAGATGGAGGCAGCTCGTTCGTCAGGTATGACCTACTGGCAGGCGATGCGTTTGATCGTTTTGCCACAAGCATTCCGAAGAGTTCTACCGCCACTTGCTTCACAATTCATCATGCTAATTAAAGACTCCTCTTTGATCTCGGTCATCGGTGCGACGGAATTGACGTTGAACGCGAAGAATCTCGTGGCCACTAGTATGCGTTCCATAGAAGTATGGACATTCATCGGTTTCGTTTACTTTGCCATGACGTTCACGTTATCCATGATCATTCGTGCGATCGAACAAAAGTTATTAGCGAGAGAAAATTCATAAAGCTTGACGTGAAGGAGTGCCAGATATGATTTCTATTAAACACGTAAATAAAACATTCGGTATGAACCAAGTGTTGACAGATGTCTCGCTTGAAGTACCTAAATCACACGTTGTGGCCATCATAGGCCCAAGTGGAGCAGGGAAGTCTACATTAATTCGTACGATCAATGCGCTCGAACCTATCGATGACGGAGAAATTGTAGTAGACGGCGTTTCCATACACGATAGAAAAGTGAATATTAACAAAGCGCGTTCTGAAATCGGATTCGTGTTCCAAAGCTTTAATCTTTATCCATTTCTCACGGCATTGCAAAATGTCACGCTCGCGCCTATCAATGTAAAAGGGCTAAGCAAAAGCGCTGCGGAAACGCGAGGGAAGGAGTTGCTGACTTCACTCGGTCTTGGAGATAAATTTGATGCGTATCCGAACCGGTTATCTGGCGGTCAGCAACAACGTGTCGCGATAGCGCGTGCGCTCGCAATGGATCCGCAAGTGATGCTATTCGATGAGCCGACTTCCGCACTCGATCCCGAGATGGTCACCGAAGTTCTCGATGCCATCCGTAAACTGGCTGAAAGTGGTATGACGATGGTCGTCGTGACACATGAAATGGGCTTCGCCAAAGAAATTTGTGACGAGATCATCTTCATGGCAGATGGCAAAGTCGTGGAACAGGCATCACCTGCCAAGTTCTTCACGAATCCCGATTCCGAACGCGCCCAGAATTTTTTATCAAAAGTATTACATCACTAATTGAACGTCCCTCGTTGTCATATGATATGGCAAGGAGGGATTTTTTTGTACAATCGACAAGCGGCAGTAGACTATGCAGACACTTGGTGGAATAGCAGAAACCCTGCCTTCCCCAGTTTTGAAGATGACTGTACGAATTTTATTTCACAATGTCTGTTGGCGGGTGGAGCACCGATGCATGGACAACCAAACCGCGAAAAGGGTTGGTGGATGCGTAAAGGCACATGGAGCTTCAGTTATACCGTCGCTCACTCAATGCGATGGTACTTAGCGACTTCTACAAAAGGACTGACTGCAACTCAAGTAAAAACTCCCCAAGAATTACAGCTAGGCGATATCATTTCGTATGACTTCCATGGAGACGGGCGTTTCGACCATACGACGATTGTAACTGCCAAGGACGGAGATACACCGCTCGTCAATGCCCATACGTATAACGCATATCATCGCACATGGGATTATAAGGACTCCTATGCTTACTCGCCAAATGCGAAGTATATCTTTTTTAAAATTAATGATCATTTCTCATAATTATCCAGTTCTGCATCAAAGTGTTTCTCATAGCCTCTAGCAACAGACTACCAAGTTAGGGTATAATGAAAAATAGATACTTATTGCAAAGGAGAAGGTTGAGTGTGAATGAACAAGCATTATCGGTAAGAGAGGCCATTGTTACACGGCGCTCTATTAAGAATTTTAACGGACAACCGATCGAACCAGAGATCATTCCAGAAATTATAGAAGATGCCGTTTGGGCTCCAAACCACGGAAACCGGAATCCTTGGCGATTGATCGTAGCGACAGGTGAACAGTATGAACAGCTTTTGGACGTCTTGAAGGAGTTCGGTGTAGCAAATTGGAAGCAGCTTTCTGCTGAGGATCTTGAAAAACAAATGAAGAAGTTCTCGACTGCCAGTGCAGCTGTATTCGTCATCGTACCTGAAGATGTACGCCAAAAAGAACGGCTGGAGGATTACGCAGCAGCTAGCACGCTAATTCAAAATATTCAATTGCTTGCTTGGGATAAAGGAATTGGTACTTGTTGGAAGACGCCACCGTTCATCGATCACCCGAAATTCCGCGAGCGTTTAGGCGTAGAGACGGGCGAACGCATCATCAGCATGTTGCAGTTCGGCTATTTCGATACGTCACCGAAAGCCTCACCACGTAAGCCGGTAGAAGAAATCATTACGTACTTTGGAAGTAGTGAGGACGAAGAAGAGGAATCTTGAGAGTGGTAAAGTGCCATTTTTCATGTAAATATACGAATGAAATACAAAACAGGCTACCCCATTTGTGGAGTAGCCTGTTTCTTGTATGTGAGAAGGGAGAAGCGCTCAATGGACTCACGCGTCCGCTCTATGCAACGCCACGAGCGCTCAATGCACGCAAGCAACCCATCTATCCGCTCACAAATCACAAATCATAGCCCTAGTTTTTCGATCTCTCCATAATAATTACTGATAACACGCAGTCCTTTATCGAAATTCTCCAAATGGAAGTGTTCATTCGGTGCGTGGAAGTTTTCTGTATCCAGTCCGAAGCCCATCAAGACGACGGGTAAATTTAGAATTTCATCGAATGCAGCGACGATGGGTATGGAGCCGCCACCGCGTGTGTAGACGGTAGGTACGCCGTATACTTGCTCGTACGCTCTGCCAGCCGCTTGGATGACTTCGTGATCGTATGGAGTTAAATAAGGTTTACCTTTATCAAATTCAGTAACCGTCACTTCACATCCGACTGGTTCGTGTTTCGCGATGTGCGCGCGTAGTTTTTCTATGATTTCATCCGGCTCTTGATCGGGAACTAGACGGCATGTGATTTTCGCTCCGGCTTCGGAAGGAAGGACGGTTTTGATACCTTCTCCTGAAAATCCGCCGAATACACCGTTAATTTCGAGTGTAGGGCGGGCCCATGTACGTTCTGTGTATGTGTAGCCTGGCTCGCCAGTGAGTTCTTTGACACCGACTTCTTTTTTCACTGCTTCTTTATCGAAGTCGAGAGCAGCCCAACCCGCGCGCTCCTCTTCTGTTAGATCGCGAACTTGATCATAGAATCCGTCGATTGCGATAGTTCCTTCGGCATCACGGAATGAAGCCAAGATTTCGACAAGTGCGTGGATTGGATTTTGAACACCGCCACCATAGAGTCCGGAGTGCAAGTCGCCTTTAGGACCTTTCACATCGATTTGTACGCCGGCTAATCCACGCAGTCCGTAGCAAATGGCGGGCTGCCCAGGGCCGTACATGCCTGTATCTGAAATGACGATGAAGTCTGCCGCTAGCTTGTCTTGATTATTTTGGATATATTCCTCGAGGCTCGGGCTACCGATTTCTTCTTCTCCTTCAATAATTAGCTTGACGTTAACAGGAAGTTTTCCTTCAACATTCATCAGCGCCTCGATTGCTTTACTGTGCATAAACACTTGCCCTTTATCATCGCTTGCTCCGCGTGCATATAATTTATTATCACGGATTGTTGCTTCAAATGGAGGTGTTTCCCATAAGTGAAGCGGATCAACAGGTTGCACATCGTAGTGGCCGTAGATCAGGATGGTTGGCTGACCTTCAGCATGTAACCAGTCCGCATAGACAACGGGTTGTCCAGCTGTTTTTTCAATTGACACGTTATCCAAACCGATTGTTTCGAATTCATTCGACAGCCATTCTGCTGCTTTTTGCATATCTGATTGATGTTCGGAAAGTGCACTGATGCTTGGAATTGCCAAGAAGCTCGTTAACTCTTCCAAGTGGCGGTCACGGTTGGTTGTGAAATAGTGATCCAATGCTTGTGATGAAGTCATGGTAAACCCTCTTTTCTTTGGATATTTTCTATATCACAGTATAGCAGAAATTCGTGAGGTATTAAGGTTTAGGCACTTACGGGTAAGGGAACTGAATGATAAAAGTATACGTTCTACCTGTATGTTGCATTAACGATTCAGTTTATATATGTGATATACTTATGAAATAAGAAATGTTGGATTCATGGCAATAACATATGATGAATGATGACAAATAAATGGAGAAACGTTGGAGGAGACGCAATTGTTTATTGCACTGGGACTATGTTTATTTTTGTCCTTCTTTTTATCGGGAAGTGAAACGGCGTTGACCGCTATCAATCGAATGAAAGTTCAATTGCGTGCGGATCAAGGAGACATTAAATCGATAAAATTACGAAAATTGATTTCCAAGCCGGACCGTATGATTACGGCCATATTAATTGGGAATAATGTTGCGAATATTTTGATGCCGACGATTGTGACGATGATTGCAATCGATAAAGGATTGAGTATTGGGTTACTGACAGGGATCTTAACGGTTATTTTGATTATATTCGGAGAGGTATTGCCGAAAACGATTGCTGCAACATTTGCGGATCGTATCGCGTATTTTGTAGCACCACCCATTTCGGTGCTCGTGAAGTTAATGATTCCATTGACGTTATTCCTATCATTGTTTACCAATTTCTTCGTTCGCTTAATTTCAAAAGGAACGGTGACGGAAGCCACTTTGACGAAGGAAGATGTGCGTTCCATGGTGGACATTGCATCTACTGAAGGTACATTCGGTCAGGATGAATCAATCCGTCTAAAGGGTATGCTAGATTTTCGGGATAAAGATGTTAGCGACGTAATGGAAACACACCGTACGGATATTATTTCATTGTCGATGGATTCTACGTATGAAGAAGTACGTGACGTCGTATTGCAGTATTTCTATACCCGCTATCCAGTATATGAAGAGAGTATCGACAAAGTGGTCGGTATTTTTTATTCCAAAATGTTGATTGAGTGGTCAATGTTTCCCGAGCGAACGTTTGCGGAGGTAATTGATCGCCAGCCTTTGTTCGTCGTGCAGACCGCAAGTGTTGAGCTTGTGTTTAAGCGTATGTTAACGCAAAAGAAACATATGGCGATTGTGCTAGATGAATATGGTGGGACACTTGGGATCGTCACACAGGAAGATATTATTGAAGAAATGATTGGACAGGATATAGAGGATGAAACGGACGTGGAGGAAGAGTCGATGGTCTTCGAAAAAGAAGAGAATCTTCTAGTCTGTCAAGGACGTTTAGAGATTGAAGACGTGATTGAACTACTCGATATAGAGTTACCTACCGATCACGATACGATCGGTGGATTTGTTTTTCAGGAAGTGGGTCATATCCCTGAAGAAGGCGAGAAGTTTAGTTATAATTCGTTGTTGTTTGAAATTGAAGAAATGGACAGAACGCGAATTTTGCGCCTAAAGATTACCAAGCAGGAACCAAAAGAAGAGGTCGTTGAAGCGTAGAGTTTGTCAAGTAACCTTACACAATTGTAAGGTTACTGAAAGAGAAAGCGATAGCTCGTAATGTGTGTGTCTATGATAATAAGGGTACCAGTTATAAAACGGAGGCTACTTATTATGAAAAACGACTTAAACGCATTATACGAAGAATATGGACGCTATATATATCATTTATGTCTTAAACTGACTCGCAATAAAGAAGAAGCAGAAGATCTCATGCAAGACGTATGGGTAAAAGTAGTGCGCTACAGCGGTGAAATGAGTGAAGTCAACCGTATGAAGGCTTGGTTGACGACGATTTGTATGAACACATTTCGCGACCGTTACAGAAAAAATGTACGTCAGAGTCAATACGTGATGAATCAACCTGATACATTAGACGTTCCGATCTTAGATTTGGTTCCTAGTAATGCGAAAACTCCTGCTGAATTGATGGAGCAGAATGATATTTCCGAGCTTGTGCAACAGAAAATCAGCGAGTTGGACGGTATTTACCGAAAAACGATTGAGTATTTCTATGTGAATCAATATTCGTTAGTAGAGATCGCAGGGTTGATGAGTGTGTCGATCGGCACTGTGAAGTCCCGCTTGTTCCGCGCGAAGAAGTACCTGAAAGAGTTGCTCGTACAAGACGAGGCAGCTGAAGAGTATGTTATGGCCTAAGCTCACACTTGCTGTGGGCTTTTTTTATGGAGTAAGAGGAGATTAAATTCAAGGTCCGGAACATTACATTCGTAGAGAGTGAATTAGTGAGCACGAGGGGATGGAAGCTCCAGTTGGGGACGCTTTCCTGAGGGCGTGGCCCGAGCCGCTTCCCTCACTTCGTTCAGTCCAGGGTCTCGGACTCACGCTGATCCTCCAGGAGCATTCCTGTTTGGTTAGTGGAGCCCTATTGAAATAGAAAAGTCCCCTTGGTATGATTCGGGGGTGTCAAGGCATCGACTACTTGACCCCTAATAATAACCAAGGAGGACTCACATGAATTCTAAAGTGAA